>NZ_JBFRHE010000016.1:0-111841 GCF_052115715.1 Allobosea sp. 2KB_26 | reverse complement strand
GTGCGGATTCCGACGAATTCGGCGGGCAATTCCGATATGAATTCGGCACCCTGTTCCGATTTCATTCCGGCACCCCATTCCGATTTGAAGCCGGCAGGTGCGAGGTGATTTGCCTGGGTCGTTCGTGATGATTGTCGTGGATGGATTTGACGGTCAAGCGATCGTGGCTGGAGGGCTCTGCGACTGGCGTTTTCGCATGCTCTCGCCGGCGAGTTCGATGCGGTAGGCATTGTGGGCAATACGATCCATGACGGCGTCGGCGATCGTGGGATTCCCGATAATCTCGTACCAGCGGTCCACGGGGATCTGGCTGGTGATGATGGTGGCGCGGCGCTCGTAACGATCCTCGGTGAGTTCGAGGAGATCGCGTCGCTGGGTATCGTCGAGTTTTTCCGGCCCCCAGTCGTCGATGATCAGGAGTTCGACCCTGGCGAGCGCCTTGAGCAGGCGGGCGTAGCGGCCCTCGTCACGGGCCTGGGCCAGGGTGGTGAAGAGCCTCGGGGCGCGATGGTAGGCGACCGAGACATCGTCGCGGCAGGCCTTTTGCCCGAGGGCGCAGGCGAGCCAGCTCTTGCCGACGCCGGCCGGCCCGGTGATCAGCAAGCTGCGATGCTGACGGATCCAGTCGCCGCCGGCGAGGCTGAGGAAGAGCCCGCGGTCGAGGCCGCGCGACGCCTTGAAGTCAACATCCTCGATGCTGGCGTTGTGGCGCAGCCTGGCGGTGCGTGCGCGGTTCTCGAAGCGTTTTTGGCTGCGCGCGGTGCTCTCGCGTTCGAGCAGGAGGGCGAGCCAGTCGGCATGTTCGAGGGCGCGGCTTTCGGGCTGGGCCTGGAGCTCCTGGAAGCTCTTGGCCATGCCGTGCAGTCCGAGCTCGGCGAGCAAGGTCATGGTGGGATGGATCAACATGATGATGTCTCCTGGTGTCAGTGGAAGTAGCCGGGGCCGCGCAGATTGCTGTGCTCGATGATGGCGGCGGGTTCGGTGGAGGTCCTGGCTGGTGCCGCGGCTTGTCTGGCGGCGATGGCGGCAACCGCGCGGTAGGCGAAAGCGCCGATCTCGAGGGCGCGCGCGGAGACGGCTTCGGCCTGGGACGGCTTGAGGTCGCGGAACAGGCGCAGTACGCCGAGGCAGGTTCTGAAGCCGTGTTCGGGATGCGGGCGGTTGGCCAGGATGGCAATGACCAGGCCCTCCGTGCTCGGGCCCACCGTCGCCGCCCAGCGCCGAACCCGTTCAGGGCTCCAGTCGGCGTAGCGCCGGTGAGAGCTCGGCATGTGATCGGGGTTGGTACCGTGCCGGCGTCCGCCATAGCGGCGCTGGTGAGCGGCGACGCGCTGGCCGCGATGGAAGACCTCGATCGTCCGGCTGGTGGCCCGCAGATCGACCTGTTCGCGGATCAGGCCGTGGGGGACGGAGTAGAAATAGCCGTCATACTCGACGTGGTAATCGACGCCGGCGCGGGCCAGGCGCCACTCGGCGAACTCGTAATCCTCGGGCAGTACCGCCAGGGCCGGCCGCTCGACGGTCTCGAACAGATGGCGGCGGGTGACGCCAAGGCGCCGGATGACATGGTCGTTGATCCGGTCGACGGCGTCGCGGATCGCGGCATTGGCCTCGGCCAGCGAGAAGAAGGTCTGGTTGCGCAAGCGTCCAAGGATGGCGCTTTGCGCGAAGCGGACCCCGTTCTCGACCTTCGCCTTGTCGCGCGGTTTGCGGACGCGGGCCGGCAGTACGCCGACGCCGTAATGCGAGGCCATCATGCCGTAGCTGCGGTTGAGATCCGGATCGTAGAACGAAGCCTTGTTGACGCCGGCCTTCAGGTTGTCCGGCACGATCAGGCGGGGGACGCCGCCGAAAAACCGGAACATCCGCACATGCGAGCCGATCCAGTCCGGCAGGGCCTGGGTCCAACTTGCCTCGGCGAAGGTGAAGTTCGAGGCGCCGAGCACGCCGACGAAAATCTCGGCCTCCCGGATGACGCCGGTCCGGGCATCGACGATGCCGAGCTTCTTACCGGAATAATCGACGAAGACCTTGTCGCCGGCGACGTGCTCCTGACGCATGGTCGGCGACAGCCGACGCTGGAAGCCGCGCAGGAGGTCACAGAAACGGCTATAGCCGTAGCCCTGCGGATGGACGCCGCGATACTCCTCCCACAGGATCGCCATCGTCACGCCGGGCTTCTTCAGCTCGACGACGAGGTCGCCCCAGTTCGGCTCGGGGCGGCGACGCGCCCCCGAAAGAGCACCGGATCGCGCGAACAACCGGCCTGCCAGCGCATCATCGCTCAGCTCCGCCGGCAGCGGCCAGGACAGGCCGGCTTCCCGGGCTCGTGAAAACGTCTGCCAGAGTGGCTGACCCAGGCCTCCAACACCCCCTTCAGGGTGCCGGCTTCATCTCGGAATCACATGCCGGCTTCAAATCGGAATGCCCTGCCGGCTTCGCTTCGGAATACCCCGCCCGCTTCAATCGGAATCCGCATCAGTCAGCGAGCGCCACGGTAGCGTTGCGTCGCGCCCCAAGCTGACCCGATGATGCCTGGGGCGAATGTTGGCGGGGGTAAGTCGATATCTCTTCCTTTGCCGTCCGGGCGGGGCCACCGCCAAACACGCCGATCTCGACAAGACGCAAGGGCTTGCGGCCTCGTCAGCGATGACGCTCGGAACGGTGCCTGGCACGCGGGCAATGGCGAAGCGCCCGCATGCCACCCTGCTCATGTCCGACCCATTCGGCGAGGGCTTATCGCCTAGCTGAGAGCGTCCGCGACATGCCGTATGAAGGCGGGGCGCTGCATCAGCTGGCGATGGTAGCGCTCGAGATTGGCACAGTCCGGCTTGTCACCCGTCAGCAGCATGTAGCGATGAACGATCGGCCCGAGCGGGATGTCGCCGACGCTGACATGCTCGCCGGCGATGAACGGGCGATCCGCCAGGGCGTGATCGAGTACGGCAAACTGTGCGAATGCAGCGTCCCGCTTGGCCTTGAGATCGTCTCCCGTCAGTCCTTGCTTTCGCAGGGGCGCCAATGCGGGGGCCAGCGTCATCGATGCCCAATCCATCCAGCGATCCGACTGGGCCCGCTCTCCGGGAGCTTCGGGCCAGAGCAGGCCAGCACCGTACCTGGCTGCGAGATAGCGGATGACTGCGTTCGACTCCCAGACAATCACCCCGTCGTCATCGAGAGTGGGCACGCGGCCATGGGGGTTCAGTGCACGATAGACCGGATCGTCCGTTCCTCCGAAGCTGCCGCCGCGCTTGTTCAACTGGTAGGGCAATCCGAGCTCGTCGAGCGTCCAGAGCACCTTGGCGACATTCGAGGAATTATTGCGGCCATAAACTGTGAGCATCGCTCGTCATTCTCCGGGAGCAGCGTGTCGGCACGACCTCCTGGCGGTCGCGCCGTGAAGAAGTGCGGGATCGAGATCAGGCGGTCAGCCGCTTCAATCCGCGCTCGAGATCGTCGATCAGGTCGGCAATATCCTCGAGCCCGACATGGACGCGCATCGACTGGCCATCGACAGCCCAGTTGGTCGCCGACCGCAGGGGGGACGGATTGGTCGGGACCATCAGGCTCTCGAAGCCGCCCCAACTCGAGCCCATGCCATAGAGCCGCAGCCCATCCATCATGGCGGCGAGGCGTGTGCGGTCCTTTTCCTTCAGGACGAAGCCGAACAGGCCGGACGCGCCGGTGAAATTGGCTTTCCATAGAGAGTGGCCGGGGTCCTGCGGCAAGGCTGGATGCATGACGCGCTCGACCTCCGGGCGTGCGGCCAGCCAGCGGGCCAGCGTCAGGCCGCTTTCATGGTGCTGCCGCATGCGCACCGCGATGGTCCGCAGACCGCGCAGCGCGAGATAGGCATCATCGGGCCCGACGCAGAGGCCGAGCCGGAGGGCAAAGGTCTTGATCCGGTCATAGACGCTCTCGGCACAGGAAATGGTGCCCAGCATGATGTCGGAATGGCCGGAAATGTACTTCGTCCCGGCCTGGAGCGAGATGTCGACGCCCAGCGTCAGGGGCTTGAAGAAGACGCCACCCGCCCAGGTATTGTCGATCACCGTCACGATGCGGTTCGCCTTGGCAACAGCGACGATGGCCGCAACGTCCTGCATCTCGAAGGTCAGGGAACCTGGCGTTTCCATCCAGATCAGGCAGGTCTCGGGCCGGACCAGCGTCGCGATGCCGGCGCCGATCACCGGATCATAGAATGTCGTCTCAACGCCGAGATGGCTGAGGATCTCGTTGCAGCAATGGCGACATGGCCCATAGGCCGAGTCGGGAACGAGCATATGGGCGCCAGGCTTGGCGTAGGCCAGCAGGACCGTCGAGATCGCCGACGCGCCTGAAGGTGTCAGTACGGAGCCCGCTGCCTGCTCGAGGGCGGAGACGGCGTCCTCCAGGGCAAAGCTGGTTGGCGTACCGCGGCGGCCATAGCGGATCTTCGTCGTCGCCTTCGCGTCAAGCGCCGCAAGTGTGGGAAACAGAATGGTGGAAGCATGGAAGACCGGCGGATTAACGGCGCCGGAATGAGCGGCCGGGTCGCGGCCGCTATGGCAGATGACCGTGTCCTGCCGGAAGCCGTGTTCAGAACCGGTCTGATTCCCCTGGGAGGATTTGGGCTCGCCAAAGGCGGATTCAGCCTGCGGGTCTGTGCTGCTCATCACGCGTCTTCCTTCGATCTCGATCCTGGGAACCGGTCGATCCCGGTCTTATTGTTCAATTGATACAAAGAGTTGGATGCATTCTCCGCTCACCGGGCTTCTGCCCGCTTGCGCTCCGTGCTCAGTTGTATATCTTTGGATACAGGCGCATTCAATAAATGACAAGCGCTCGCCGATGGTGCAAACGGCGGCGCAGTACGGGGGATGGAAGCATGTTCGGGATGGGTTTGCTGAAGCATGGCAAGGTGCTGCTGGTCTCCGCGGCTATCGCTTTGTCGGCCGGTTCGGCCATGGCCGAGCAGGGTGCGACGCTGAAGACGGTCAAGGAGCGCGGCATGCTGCTGTGCGGGGCCCATCCCGGCCGCTACGGCTTTGCTGCTCCTGACGCGAAGGGGCGCTGGGTCGGATTCGAGGTCGATCTCTGCCGTGCCATCGCAGCCGCAATCTTCGGTGATGGCGAGAAGGTGAAGTTCGTCGCGCTTTCCAGCCAGCAGCGTTTCCCGGCGATCCAGTCGGGCGAAGTCGATGTTCTGCCGCGCAACACCACTGCGACCCTGACCCGCGACACGGCGCTTGGCCTGAACTTCAGCCCGCCGGTTTTCTACACTGGCCTCGGTTTCCTCGTGCGCAAAGATGCCGGCGTCAAATCGATCGAGGAGCTGAACGGCGCGGTCATCTGCATGGCGCCTGGCAGCACAACCGAGCAGTCGGTGGCGCGTATCTTCGCCCAACGCAATCTGAAGTACACGCCGATCGTCATCGAGAACAACAAGGAGCTCGCCAGCGCCTATGTTGCGGGCCGCTGTGACGCGCTGGCGAAGGATCGCGATGCGCTGCCCGGTGTGCGGGTCTATGACGCTCCCAACCCCGATGACCATGTCATTCTCGACGGTACCTATTCCAAGGAACCGTTGGCGCTGGCCGTCCGCCACGGCGACGACCAATGGTACGACATCGTGAAGTGGGTGATGTACGGCCTCATGGAGGCGGAGGAGAACGGCATCAGCCAGGCCAATGCCGACGCGATGCTCAAATCCGGCGATCCCTATGTACGCGACATGCTCGGCGTCACCGGCGATTTCGGCGCGAAGCTCGGCCTCGACAACAAGTGGCTCTACTCGGCGGTGAAGAGCGTCGGCAGCTACAAGGACATTTACGAGCGCCATTTCGGCGCCGGTACGGCCCTGCCTCTGCCGCGCGGCGTGAACAAGCCCTGGACGGATGGCGGCCTGCTCTACGGCCTGCCGATCAAGTAACGCCCGCTCGCGCGACGGCAAGCGACATGCCTCGGCGTCAATTTCTCCCAGCCTGCGGAAACGACATGACCATGATGAGTGAGGCCAGGGCAGGCACAGCGGATTTGCGCGCTCACGCCACGACGGCCACCGCCCCTGGCGCGCCGGCTTCGCAGCGGCGGCGACCACCGCCGCGGCGCTCGTGGAACCGGAACGACCCCGGTGTCCGGACCTTCACCTACCAACTGGCCCTGGCCGCGGTTCTGGCCTTCGTCGGCTGGTATCTCTACGACAATGTCGCCACCAATCTGCGCCGCCAGAACATCGCCACTGGGTTCAGCTTCCTGGGTGAAGCCGCGAAGTTCAACATCAGCGAGACGCCGGTTTCCTTCACAGCTGCCGATTCCTACGGCCGGGCGCTGCTGATCGGACTGCTGAACACCATTCACGTCTCATTGGTCGGCATCGTCTGCGCCACGCTGGTCGGCGTGGTGATGGGCATTGCGCGTGCGTCCCGCAACCTGCTCGTCTCCAAGCTGGCCGGCTGCTACGTGGAGTTCGCGCGGAACGTGCCGGTGATCCTGCATGTCGTGCTGTGGTCTTCGATCATCCGCAACCTGCCGGCACCACGCCAGGCCCTGGATGTCCTCGGCATCGGCTTCATCAGCAATCGCGGCCTGACCCTGCCTGTCCTGGTACCGGATCCGGCGCATGGTGCGATGGGTCTTGGCTTCCTGGTCGGTGCCGTTGCTGCCGTCATTCTCTACAAGCTGATCAAGCGTCATGGCGAGCGCACCGGGCGCTATGTGGCGCCGCTGCCGCCGGCCCTGGCGCTGGTCGTGGCCGCGACATTCCTGCCCTGGCTCCTGTCCGGCGCCCCCGTCGCATTCGACATGCCGAAGCTGCGTGGGTTTGGGTTCAGCGGCGGCATGACCGTTCCGCCCGAGTTCTTCGCCCTGGTCGTCGGACTCACGGTCTATACGGGTGCCTTCATCGCCGAGATCGTTCGCGCCGGCATCGAGTCCGTGCCGAAAGGCCAGAGCGAGGCTGCGCGTGCGCTCGGTCTCAAACCGTCCTCGATCATGAGCCGGATCGTGTTGCCGCAGGCGCTGCGCGTCATCATCCCGCCGATGTCGAGCCAGTTCCTCAGCCTGACCAAGAACAGCTCGTTGGGCGTGATCATCGGGTACCCCGAACTGGTCAATATCGGGAACACGATCATGAACCAGACCGGCCAGGTGGTCGAAATGGTGACGATCATGATGATCATCTATCTCGGCCTCAGCCTGACCACGTCGATTTCGATGAACCTCTACAACAACGCCGTCGCGTTGAAGGAGCGTTGAGATGGCTGACGCTCAGATCTTGCCGGCGCCGGGGCGCCGCCAGCCCCGTGTTTCGCGCACTGCCGCCTGGTGGCTGAAGGACCGGATCTTCTCCAGTCCCTTCCATGTCGCGCTCTCGATCGTCGTGCTCGTGGGAGCAGCCTTTATCGGGCAGTTCCTGCTGCGCTGGGGTTTGCTCGACGCGGTCTTCGTCGCTTCCGATCCGGCTGCCTGCCAGGCCGCCAAGGGAGCCTGCTGGGCGGTCGTCTATGAGAAGCACCGCACGATCCTGTTCGGTCTCTATCCCCATAGCGAACATTGGCGTCCTACGCTGGCGGTCTGCCTCTACCTGGTCAGCCTGACGATCACGTTGATGCCGCGGTTCTGGAATTTGCGCGGTCTCGCGTTGCTCTGGGCCTGCACCGTCTCCGCCATCGGCGTGCTGATGTATGGCGGCCTGTTCGGCTTGCCGGAGGTGGCGACCAGCGAATGGGGCGGGCTGGCTCTCACCATGATCATGTTCACCGGAACGGTCGTGATGGGCTTCCCCGTTGCCGTTCTGCTGGCGCTCGGGCGGCGCTCGACGCTGACGCTGGTGCGTTCGGTTTGCGTCACGATCATCGAGACGCTGCGTGGCGTGCCGCTGATCACCATCCTCTTCGTCGCCGTCAACGTGCTGCCGCTGTTCTTGCCGGCCGGCAGCAGCGTCGACAAGCTGCTGCGCGTCACCATCGGCATCGCGATCTTTTTCGCCTGCTATCAGGCGGAGACCATTCGCGGTGGTCTGCAGGCCGTCCCGCGTGGACAGTACGAGGCGGCTCAGGCTCTTGGTCTTGGCTATTGGCAAATGACCCGGGTCATCATCTTGCCCCAGGCGCTGAAGATCGCCTTCCCGGCGATCGTCAACCACATCATTGCGGCGCTGAAGAACACGTCCTTCGTGATGATCATCGGCCTGTTCGACATCCTCAACGCCACGACATCGGTGATGCAGGATCCGGTTTGGCGCAAATACTATGTCGAAGCCTATGTCTTCGTCGGTCTGGTCTATTTCGTGTTCGGCTTTGCCTTGTCGCTCTATGCGCGCGCCATGGAAACCCAGATGAAGAAGGGGCATCACTGATGCTGCAGCAGAATGTCTCCACGACCGCAGAGGGCTCTCGGGCGAAGAACGCCATCGAGATCGGCTCTATCTCGAAATGGTACGGCACCATCCAGGTGCTGGACGATGTCAGCCTCGATATCGCCACTGGCGAACGCGTGGTGATCTGCGGCCCATCCGGCTCGGGCAAGTCGACCCTGATCCGCTGCATCAATGGCCTCGAGCAGCACCAGGAAGGCCGTATCGCGGTCAATGATACCGAGCTCGACGGCAGCAGTCGCGCTCTTGAAACCATCCGGGGCGATGTCGGCATGGTCTTTCAGAGCTTCAACCTGTTTCCGCATCTGACTGTACTCGACAATCTGACGCTTGCCCCGATGCTGGTGCGCAAGCTGCCCAAGCGCGACGCGGAAGAGATCGCGATGCAGTATCTGCGCCGGGTTCATATCCCCGAGCAGGCGCATAAATATCCGCTCCAGCTCTCCGGTGGCCAGCAGCAGCGCGTCGCCATTGCACGCGCCTTGTGCACGCAGCCGAAGATCATGCTGTTCGACGAGCCGACCTCGGCGCTCGATCCCGAGATGATCAAGGAGGTGCTGGACGTAATGCTCGAACTCGCAGGCACCGGCATGACGATGGTGGTGGTCACCCACGAAATGGGATTCGCCCGGACGGTGGCAGATCGCGTCGTGTTCATGGCGGATGGGCGCATCGTCGAATCCGGGCGGCCGGACAAGATCTTCGGCAATCCGCAAACCGAGCGCGCTCGCACCTTCTTCCGCCAGGTCCTCAAACACTGAACCCCTGAGTCGAAGTCTGGAGGTGCTGCGGCCCTCCGTCGAAAGCTGGACCCCATGGCCGATATCACCCTGGCGCTCGCGCGCCATGCAAACACCCTGTCGCTGGTGAATGCCCCCCCTGCCGTGAGGCACTGGGCGCGGCTCGCCATTGCCGACACGATCGGCGTCATGCTGGCGGGATCGCATGAAGGCGTCGTCGATCTGCTTTGCGAGACGATCGAGCCCAGTCATGCTGCGTCCGGGAGTCTCCTGCTGGGCCGTGCAACGCGTGTCGGCGTGCTCGATGCGGCGCTGATCAACGGCGTCAGCGCCCATGCGCTCGATTTCGACGATTGCAGCCTGACATTGGACGGACACCCGTCTGTGCCGATGGTCCCGGCCTTGCTGGCGCTGGCTGAACGACTGGACTGTCATGGCGACCAGCTGCTCGCGGCTTATGTAGCCGGCTTCGAGACGGAGACGCGCCTCGCGCTGGTGCTGAACCCGGCCCATGTCGAGCGCGGCTGGCACCCGACCGCGACGCTGGGCATCTTCGGAACGGCGGTCGCTTGCGGGCGCCTGCTGCAGCTTGACGACGAAGCGATGGCCGTCGCCATAGCCATCGCCGCTTCGTCGGCCAGCGGGCTGCGCGCCAATTCCGGCACCATGACGAAGCCGCTCCATGCCGGTCAGGCCAATCGAAACGGGCTGCTGGCGGCCTTGCTCGCCCGCAATGGCTTCACTGCCAATGTTCGCGCGCTGGAGCATGGCATGGGATTCTTCCACGCCTTCAATGGCGCGGGCGTATCGGATATGCGCCCATTGCTGGAAGGCTGGGGGGAGCGCTGGGAACTGCTCGATCCCGGCGTTGCGATCAAGCAGTTCCCCTGCTGCGCCTTCGTCCATTCGGCCATAGCCGCAGCCACCGAGCTGCGTGACGATCTGGCTGGCGGTACGGACGATATCGCCCGGATCGACATCCATCTGCATCGGCGCCGCCTGAAGAACATCGACCGACCGGATCCGAAATCTGAACTGGATGCCAAGTTCAGCACTCATTACGTCACCGCTTGCGCCTTGGAACAGGGCTCCGTCCGCTTCGAGGATTTCGAGCCGGGAGCTTATGACCGTGCCCGATTGCGCGCGGTGATGGGCCGTTCCGAACTGCTTGCGCATGACGAAGACGATGTCTCCGCCGGCCGGGTGACCATCACGCTGCGAGACGGTGGCCAGCGCAGCGCACGCGCCTCAGTGGCGATGGGGCGCGGTCCGCACAACCCGATGAGCGAAGCCGAGTTCGCCGGCAAATTCCACGATTGCGCCGGACGGGTCCTGGAGCCCGACGCCACGGAACGCCTGCTCGATGCCTTGCTGTCATTGGATGGAAGCAGCCGCCTGCGCTCTCTTCTGACAACGATCGAGGCGGCCGCGCCGTCCAGGGAACGGGCTCCGGCTCTTCGTATTCCTGCCTGACGCGATCAGGCGAACTCCCGACACGACATTGGATCCGACAATGAGCCTTGCCCTCGACATCGCCCGCAGAGCCAACGCTCTCGATCCTGGAAGCTTTTCACAGACAGCACGGGAGACCGCCAAGGTCGCCATTGCCGACATGCTGGGTTGTGCGCTTGCCGGTGCGCCGGAGAGCACGACCTCGTTGGCGCTTGCCGGTCTTGCGGTGGGGAACGTGGCCGGCGGTTGTTCCGTATTGGGGGTGAGCGAGCGCCTGCGCCCGCTTGATGCAGCACTTGTCAACGGCACGTCGGGCCATGCGCTCGATTTCGACGACACCAGCAAATCCCTCGCTGGGCATCCGACCGTCATCATTGTTCCGGCCGCCCTGGCGCTCGCCGAGCAACAGGACCTGACGGGCAAGGACCTGCTCGACGCCTATATCGTCGGCGTCGAGACCGCAACGCGGATCGCGCGTGGTGTCAATTTCCATCACTATGAGAAGGGCTGGCATCCCACGGCGACGCTCGGCATCTTTGGCGCCGCCGCCGCTTGCGGCAGGTTGCTCAAGCTCGACGACCAGGCGCTCGCGACCGCGCTTTCGCTCTGCGTCTCCTTCGCCTCGGGGGTGAAATCCAATTTCGGCAGCCAGACCAAGCCGCTCCATGCTGGCCTTGCCGCCCGCAACGGTCTGTTCGCCGCGCTGCTTGCCTCGGAAGGTTTTGATGCCAGCCCCGTCGCCTTCGAGCACCCCCAGGGCTTCCTCGAGGTGTTCAACGGCACTGGCAATTACGATGCCCAGCGGATGCTGGAGGGCTGGGGCGCGCCGCTGGACCTCGACGGACCGGGCATCTCGATCAAGAAATACGCCTGCGTCTACAGCGTTCATGGTGCGGTCGATGCCGCCCTGGCGATCGCCGGCGAGCATCGGATCGATGCCTCTCAGATCGGCAAGGTGACGGTGACGATGCATCGCCGTCGCCTGCTGCCGCATGTGATGCGCAAGGCCGAGAACCCGCTCGATGCCAAGTTCAGCCTGCAATATGCCGTGGCGCGTGCGCTCGTCGACGGGCGCGTCTCCCTGGAGCATTTCGAAGGCACGGCCTATCGCGACCCGCATGTGAGGGACGTCATGGAGCGCATCGAAACGCAGGCTCATGACGATGACTCCAATGACTATGGAGCGACGGTTTCAGTGCGCCTGCGGGACGGTACGGTGCTGGAGCACTCTGTTCCTGCGCCGCTCGGGCGTGGTCCTGAAATCCCGCTGCCGCTTCCGATGTTGCGCGCGAAGTTTGAGGATTGCGCGCGCCGCAGCCTGGATGCGGCGCAGGTCGGCCCGCTGTTCGACCGTTTGGTCGCCCTCGAGGCCCAGCCCTCCGTCCGCGACCTCGCCATCGGCATGACGAGTTCGCGGGCAGCCCTCAGCGCCGCCGCCTGATCACAGGAACCACTATGAGCTTCGCACTCGAACTCGCCACCCGCATCAACCGACTGGCCGACGGGCCGTTGCCGGAAGAGGCATTCCAGATCGCCAAGGGCTCGCTGCTGGACACGCTCGGTGTCGCACTTGCGGGCGCCCAGGAGCCAGCCGCCCGCATCCCGGCCCGCGTCCTCGACATCGGCTCGCAGAGCGGGCCCTGCGTGATCTATGGCAGCCAGGAGCGCGCCAGCGCGCTCGACGCCGCCCTCGTCAACGGGGCAGCGGCTCATGCGCTCGATTTCGACGATTGTAGCACCACCATGGGTGGGCATCCCTCGGTGCCGGTCCTGCCCGCCCTGATCGCTCTCGGCGAAGAGATCGAGGCCGATGGAGCAAGCCTGCTACGGGCCTATATCGCCGGGATAGAGACCGAGACACGTTTGGCGCGGGGCCTGTTGCCCTGCCATTACGAGAAGGGCTGGCACCCTACCGCCACGCTTGGTGTCTTCGGCGCCGCTGCCGCCTGCGGCCGCATGCTGAAGCTCGATGCCGAGGCGTTGGCGCGGGCGCTGGCGATCGCCGTCTCGCTGTCGAGCGGTGTGAAGGCAAATTTCGGCACCGCTGCCAAGCCGCTTCATGCCGGCCTCGCCGCGCGCAACGGGCTCTACGCCGCCCGGCTGGCACAGTCTGGCTTCTCGGCATCGGCTGATGCCTTTGAGCAGGTTCAGGGCTTCTTCAATCTGTTCAATGGCGAGGGCCTCTACGACGCTGACGCGATCCTGGCCGATTGGGGCGGAACCCTGGAAACGCTGGAGCCGGGCATTGCCATCAAGCAGCACCCGTGCTGCGGAAGTGCCCATTCGGCCATCGATGCTGCACTCAAGCTGCGTCAGGCGCACGGTCCTTTCGCGCTTGACGACATCGCCGCCATCGAAACGGAAACCCATGCGCGCCGGTTGGCACATACCAACCGCACTGAGCTCAAGAATGGGCTCGACGCCAAGTTCAGCGTTCAGTATCTGACCTGTCGCGCCCTGGCTGACGGACAGATCCGCCTCGCCCATTTCGAGAACGGCGCCTATGCCGAAGCTGCTATCCTCGATCTGATGTCTCGCTGCACGGCGCGGGCGCACAGCAACGGCGACCAGTATCTCGGAACTGTGATCGTAACGCTGCGCAATGGGCAGGTCTTTACGGCGCAGGCCTCGACGCCTTTCGGCCGAGGGCCTGGCAATCCGATGTCGCAGGAGGAGTTGACCGAGAAGTTTCTGGACTGTTCCAGCCGCGCTCTTGAGCGGCACAAGGCGGAGTCCCTAGCCGAAAGTATCTGGAGAATGGAGCAGACCAAGAACATAAGGGATGTGACGACCATGTTGGCATCCGGCCCGCTTCAATAGCCGGGCGCGCAACAGAGACCGAATTGGAGTTTTGACGTTTGAACACGCGCCTGAAATCCGCTGACGATGAGGCAGGCTCGTCCCAGCAGGCCACGCATGGCCTTTCCCGGGTGGACTATGTCCTCCAGGCGCTCCGCGACGCCATCCAGAGCGGCAAGCTCAAGCAAGGAACCCGCCTGCGCGAAGAGGATCTGGCAGAGCAATTCGGGGTCAGCCGTACGCCGATCCGCGAAGCGCTGGGGCGGATGCAGTCGCGCGGCCTGGTCGAGGCCGTTCCTGGTCGCGGTCTGATCATTGCTGAAATCACCGGAACCAAGATCATTGAACTTTATAGCCTGCGCGCCATCCTGGAAGGTGCCGCAGCGCGCTTCGCCGCCGAACACGCGTCTCCGACGGAGATCGATATCCTCAACGCGCTCGCCCAGCGTTGTGCCGAGGCACAAACGCCTCAACTCGCGGCGATCGCCAATATCAAGTTTCATCAGATGATCTACGAGGTCGCTCGCAACCGCTATCTCGGACCCGCGCTTGGCGAACTTCAGGACACGATTGCGCTGCTCTCGGGCACCACTTTCGAGAAGGAAGGCAGGCTCGAGGAGGTCACGCAGGAGCATTTGGCAATCATCAAGGCCATCAAGGAGCGTGATCTTGATGCCGCCGAGGCAGCTGCTCGCGCTCATGTGACGAACGCCAAGCTGATCCGGATCAGCCGCCTCATGGAGTCCGGCGCGGCCTATTGAGTGGTGACCGCGGGCGAGCCCTCGCCAGGAGTTGGTTTGATCCGAGTTGGCGCAGCTGGCCGCGGCATCGCGGCCAGACAATCGACCGAAACAGGATCGTCGCGAAATTCGACCCGCGGCCGTGCCTCGCGCGGCACGTGCAAGCGGCTCAGCGCGTCGCGGCCTGGAGATAGCGCTCGACGAGCCGGGCCCACATCGCGGCACCGACGGTCAGGCTGTCATCGGCGAAGTCATACTGCGCACTGTGCAGGATCGGCGAGTTCAGCCCGTTGCCGAGGCGCAGGAAACTGCCGGGCCTATGCTCGAGGAAATAGGCGAAGTCCTCGCTGCCGGGGATGAGATGGCAGGTCGCAACCTTGTCGGCGCCGACCAGCTCTTCAGCAACCATGCGCGCGAAGGCCGTCTCGGCTTCGGCGTTGACCACGACGGGATAGCCGCGCTCGTAGTCGATCTCGATTGACGCGCCGTGGCCTTCCGCGACCGAGCGGGCGAGCCTGACGATGCGCTCCTCCAGCAGGTCGCGGATCTTCGGCTCGAAGGAGCGTACGCTGAGCGCCAGCCTGGCCTCTTCAGGGATGACGTTGACGGCCTGGCCCGCATGGATGGTGCCGACCGTCACGACAGCCGTCTGTGTCGGGTCGATGTTGCGTGAGACGACAGTCTGCAGCGCGACGACGAGATGGCAGGCGACCACGACCGGGTCGATGGTCAGATGCGGGCGCGAGGCATGGCCGCCCTTGCCCCTGATCGTCATCGTGACCGTGTCGGCGGCGGCCATCATCGGTCCTGACCGCAGCAGGATCGTGCCCTCCGGCGCGCCGGGATGGTTGTGCAACCCGAAGATCGCATCGATGGGGAAACGCTCGAACAGCCCGTCGGCAATCATCGCCTGGGCGCCGCTGATCCTGCCCGCCTCCTCGGCCGGCTGGAAGATCAGCGTCACCGTGCCGTCGAAGCGGCGGGTGCGGGCGAGGTATTCGGCCGTACCGAGCAGGACGGCGGTGTGCCCGTCATGGCCGCAGGCATGCATCTTGCCGGGCTGGAGGCTGGCATAGGGAAGGCCGGTCTCTTCGGTGATCGGCAGCGCGTCCATGTCGGCGCGGATCGCGATGCTGCCCGCCCCGGTGCCGCTGCTCAGGCGCGCCACGACGCCATGGCCGCCGACATTGCGGGTCACCTCGTAACCCCAGGCCGCAAGCTTGTCCGCGACATAACGTGCGGTCTCGGCCTCCTCGTGGGAGAGTTCGGGGTTGGCATGCAGGTATCGGCGCGTCGCCCTGAGATCGGCATCCATGGCCTCGAAATCGGAGACACGGGCGAAGCTGTTGTCGAGCGCGGGCATGATCTGTCTCGGTCTTTTTGGGATGCGACCGACCGCACTGGCCGGACTACTGCGGCTAAGGCACCGGCCCGAAACGTGGATTACGGCTTTCGGGAAAACCGATGCAAACACAGAAGGTCAGAGGAAGCGCGCCAGGAAAGCCTGGGTGCGCGGATGGCGCGGATTGTCCATCACCTCCTCCGGCCGGCCCATTTCGACGATCTTGCCGCCATCCATGAACACGACCCGGTCGGCGGCCTCGCGCGCGAAGCCGATTTCGTGCGTAACCACGATCATGGTGAGCCCTTGCCGGGCAAGATCGCGCATCGTCGTCAGGACTTCGCCCACCAGTTCGGGGTCGAGCGCCGATGTCGGCTCGTCGAACAGCATCAATTTTGGCTTGATCGCGAGGGCGCGGGCGATGGCGACGCGCTGCTGCTGGCCGCCGGAGAGCTGGCGCGGATAGCTTGCCGCCTTGTCGGAGAGGCCGACCCGATCGAGCAGCTCGAGCGCTTCGGTCGTCGCGTCCCTGCGGTTCATGCCATGGACGCCGATCGGCGCCTCGATGACATTCTCCAGCGCCGTCATATGCGGGTAGAGATTGAACTGCTGGAAGACCATGCCGATCTTGCGGCGCTGGCGCGCGATGCCGTTGCCCGTGAGCTTCTGCAGCCGGCCGTTGCGCATCCGATAGCCGATCTGCTCGCCATCCACCTCGATGAAGCCCTTGTTGATGGCTTCAAGATGGTTGATGCAGCGCAGGAAGGTTGACTTGCCCGAACCCGAAGGCCCGAGAATGACGACGACCTCGCCCGGCATCACGTCGAGGTCGATGCCTTTGAGCACCTCGAGATGATCGAAGGACTTGTGGATGTCGCGGGCCTTGACGAGCGGCGTGGTCGCTGCAGCGGCGGTCAATGGCTTGCCTCCTGCGCGGCGGGGAGCGGAGCGGCCGCGCCGTCGCGGCGTTCGCCGCGGCTGTAATAGGCCTCGATATAGCTCTGGCCGACATTGAGGATCGAGGTGATCAGCAGGTACCAAAGGACCGCGACCAGCAGCATCGGGATGATCTCGAAGGTGCGGTTGTAGATCGATTGGACCGAGTAGAGCAGATCGGCCATGGCGATGACGCTGACGAGCGAGGTCGCCTTGATCATGCTGATGAGCTGATTTCCGGTCGGCGGCACGATCGAGCGCATGGCTTGGGGAATGATGATCCGCCGCAACGCCCGGCCCTTGGTCATGCCGAAGGCCTCGGCGGTCTCGGCCTGGCCGCGATCGACCGAAAGCAGGCCGCCACGGATGACCTCCGCCATATAGGCCGCTTCGTTCAGCGCGAGGCCAACGATGGCGGCGGTGACCGGCGTGATGACGGCGTTTGTCTCCCAGCTCGCCAGGGTCGGTCCGAACGGGATCGCGAGCGAGATCTGGGGGAACAGCGTCGAGAGATTGTACCAGAAGATCAGCTGCACGAGCAGCGGCGTGCCACGGAAGAACCAGATGAACAGCGACGCGGAGGAGCTCGCGAGAGTGTCCTTCGACAACCGCGCGATCGCCAGCACGAGCCCGAGCGCGGTGCCGATCACCATGGCGACGACCGTCAGTCCGAGGCTGACGGAGAGGCCGTTGAGCACGGTGCGATCGAAGAAATAGGCGGCGACGACCGGCCAGCCGAAATTCTCGTTCCTCGCGACGATCAGACCGAAATCGACGACGATCACGGCCGTGACCGCCCAGAGGATCAGGCGGCCGATCGGGAACGGGGCGTGAGCATTGACCACGTCTCTCGGGTCGGCGCCGCCCGCGGGCGGCGCGATTGCGGGCTTGCCGCTCATTTCGGCAGGGCCCCGCCGAGATTGAGGCCGGGCTCCTTGAGCATGTTGTTCTCGAGACCCCATTTCTTCATGATCGCGGCATAGGTGCCGTTATCGATCAGAATCTTGACGGCATCGCGCAGAACCGGGCCCAGCGGCGAGCCCTTGGGAACGACCGCGCCCTGATAGAGATCCTCAAACCCATTGCGCGCACCGACGCCGGTGAGTTCGAGCTGGCCGTTCGCCTGCGCGACGAAATAGGTGAGGGGCGCCTGCGACGAGAAGAAGGCATCGGCGCGCTTGGAGCGGACAGAGAGGATAGAGCTCGGCTGATCGGAATAGGACTGCACCTCGATGGGGCTCTTGCCGTCCGCCTTGCACTTCTCCGCCTGGACCTGGATGACGCGCTCGGCTGAGCCGCCGGCCATGACGGCAATGCGGTTGCCGCAGGCGGTGTCGAGCGAGGTGATGCCCTTGGGGTTGCCCTTCTGCACCGCGAAGACGACGAATTCCTGAACCCAGTCGACGAAGTCGTTGGCTTCCTGCCGGCTCTTGAAATCACCGACCGGGCCGAAGGCGAACTGGTAGCGACCGGCATTCACGCCGGCGAGCAGGGCAGGCAAGCCTCCGACCGTCGCATGCTCGATCGTGACGCCCAGGACCTGACCGATGGCATCGGTGAGGTCGGAGCTTGCGCCGCTCATCTCGGTGCCGGTGACGATCTCGTAGGGCGGGAAGGAGCCGTTATTGACCGAAATCATCTTGCCTTTGCTGCGCAGGGTCTCCGGCAGGCGCGCCCGCAGCTCCTCGTTGACCGTCTGCTTCGCGATCGAGCCCTGCTGGGCCAGAGCGGATCCGGCCAGCGTCAATCCGGCGAAGGCGACCGAGGCAATCAATCTGAAATACATGGTGCTACTCCCCATTCTTGTCTGAACTTGCAGGCCGGGCGACGGCGCCGGCCTGTCGCAACGCTTCTCGGGCGCGTCAGCGGGTCTGCGCTTGCTGCGGGAAAAGCTCGGCCGGTGTCAGCAGGCGCGGCAGGATCTTCTGCTCATGGAGCTCGGTCGCGAAATCGGCGATCATGACTTCGTTCTCGGCGAAACCGCTCGCGCTCCACGAAGAGGGGAGATCGCGGGCGCAACGGCGCAGCTCGTCGAACATCCAGGGCGTCGTATCGGCGTATTTCTCGCGCTTCTCGAGCCAGAGCCGCTGCGACTCGTCGATCAACGCACTGAGCTCGTCCATGATCCAGGGGTGGTCGCGGACGAGTTCGGCCTTGAAGCCGATCAGGTGCATTCCCGGGATGTAGCCGACCTCGTGGAAATAGGCGGTTTCCGCCGCCCGGAAATCCTCGAGCACCTGACGGAACGGCGAGGACGGATCGAAGAAGCCCTTGGGCATGAAGGGCGTGAAGACGGCGTCGAGCCCGCCATCCCGCAGGAGATCGACCATCGGGCGCTCGCCCGGGGCGGCCTCGATCCGACCGGGACGGCCGAACCCGTCGAGACGGTCGGTGATCGGGTGAGCCTCGGTCAGGCGCCCGGCGTACCACATCGCGTCCTCGACACCGACGCCCTCGCGGCGCACGGCGGCGCGGGTCCAGGTGTTGCCGGAATCGCGCCAGCCAGTAACGCCGATCTTCTTGCCGGCAAGGTCGGCGAGCGAGCGGATCGCACTGTCCTTGGTGGTCACGATGCAGCGATGGCGAAAGCCGCGCATGATGAAGTTCGGCATGCCGACGATCTTGTCGTCGCCGTCATGGCGCAACTGGGCATAGCGGCTGAATGACAGCTCTGCGGCATCGTAGGCTTCGTCGGTGGCCAGATCGCCGACCAGTGTGCCGACACGATCGACCTGGACCCTCAGCCGGGGCGAGGAGACGTCGCCGAGAACGAGGGGGGTCATGTAGTCCCAGTCGCGGAGGGCAAGGCGCAGCGTTACGGCCATGGTGGCAACTCTGAAAAAGCTCTCGACAAGGCCACTGCTAAATGTTCAAAAATCGCTACGCAAATGTTATTATGTTATTGAACATTTAATGGCAGGCAATGAACAGCTCGATCAGCGCCGGCTGGCTCGCAAGGACGATCGTCGATCGCAGCATCCGCGGTATCGCCCTGGAGACCAGCGCGCTGATCCGGGCGGGCGCGCTGCCGGTCGGGGCGCGACTGCCCCCAATCCGCGACATCGCCTATGAAATGAAGGTCAGCCCGGCGACGATCTCCGAGGCCTGGAGCGAACTGCGCCGCCAGAAGATCATTCGCGGGCGGGGGCGCAACGGCACCTGGGTCAGCGGCGATCGCTTCATCGCCCAGCCGGAACGGCTGGCGAGCTCCGGCGACTATGGTGCCGGCGTGTTGAACCTGTCGCTGGCCATTCCCGACACGGCGCTGCTGCCGCCGCTCGCACAGGCGTTGGCCCATGGCGCATCGGTCGACAAGCTCAACAGCTATGAACGGAGCCGGGTCGTACCTGAACTGCGCGAGGCAGCTGAGGCACACTGGCCCTATCGGCCAGAAGCATTCCTCGCCACCAATGGCGGCTACAATGCGGTCTACAACACGCTGCGCGCGCTTGTGGCGCCGGGCTCGGCTGTTGCGATCGAGCATCCGACGGCCATGCGCCTGCTCGATATCCTCGAGGATCTCGGCGTCAGGATCGTGCCCGTGGCATGCGACGAGCAGGGTCCCCTGCCGGCCGCACTGCGGGCCGCGGCCCAGGAGCGTCTCGCCGCATTCGTGTTCCAGCCGCGACTGCACTCGGTTACGGGTCAGACGGTCAGCGCCGAGCGGCTTGCACTGATCGGCGACATTCTCGCCGAGAACGATGCGCTGATCATCGAGGATGACGGCGTCGCCGACATTTCGGAGGCACCGCCCGCCTCACTTGGCGGGCGCTTTCCCGAGCGCACGATCCATATCGTTTCCTATTCGAAAACGCTTGGGCCCGATCTGCGGCTTGCCGTTCTGTCGAGTTCGGCTGCAATCGTCGAACAGGTCCAATCCTATCGGGCCTTCAGCGCGGGGTGGACGAGCCGCCTTCTCCAGGGCGCAGCCTCCTGGTTGCTGCGCGACGAGGCGAGCCGGGAGATCGTGGCGAAGGCCCGCATCATCTACAAGCAGCGGCGCGACAGGCTGGCTGCAGCGCTGGCCGCGCGGGGCATCCGCACCGCGCCTGGCAGCGGCCTTTGCCTGTGGGTGCCGATCGTCTCGGAGCCCTTCGCGATGGTGACGCTCGCCGCGCGCAACATCGCGGTCAATCCCGGGAGCAAGTTCTCGGTCCTGCCCAGCGCCCATATCCGCGTTGCGACCGCGACCCTGACCGATCGCTACGAGGAAGTGGCCGATGCGATCGCTCTCGCCCGGTCCCCCTGATCGCGGGAACGGGGCTGCGTTCCGGTGCTGGCGGATGCCGGGGTTTGCGCTATAGCCGGAAGCATCGTCAGCCAGCCGGATTGCCGCCCATGCCTGCCCGCGCCCGTTCCCTTGGTTTGATCTGCGGCTCGCTGCCGCCCGGCCCACTCAATGCGATTACCGACGTTGCCGGCGTCCGTGTCGGCCACAGGACGATTCGCGACGGGGATATCCAGACCGGGTTCACGGCCATCCTGCCCCATGGCGACGATCTGTTCCGCGAGAAACTGCGCGCCGGTGTCGACGTCATCAACGGCTTTGGCAAGAGTGCCGGGCTGGTGCAGGTCTCCGAACTCGGCCAGATCGAGACGCCGCTTCTGCTGGGCAACACATTATCGGTCGGGACTGGCTTCAATGCCCTGGTGACGCGTGCGCTCGCCGCCAATCCCGACATCGGCCGGACGACCGGAACGGTCAATCCGGTCGTGCTCGAGTGCAATGACGGCTTTCTCTCAGACATCCGGGCGCGCGTCCTGAGCGAGAATGACGCCTTCGCGGCACTTGATGCTGCCAGGGCGGGCCCGGTCGAAGAAGGCGCCGTCGGCGGCGGGACCGGCATGAGCGCCTTTGGTTTCAAGGGCGGCATCGGCACGGCCTCGCGCCTGCTCAGGCTGGGTGGCAGGGATTATATGCTCGGCGTGCTGGTCCAGGCCAATTTTGGCAATGCAGGAGACCTGGTTCTGCCGGATGGCCGTCGGCCCGTTCCGCCCACCATGCCGCATGCCGCGGTGCCCGAACGCGGGTCGGTCATCATCGTTGTGGCGACCGATATCCCGATGGAGTCGCGGCAGCTGACGCGCGTTGCAAGGCGGTGCGGCGCGGGACTGGCGCGGCTCGGCGCATTCTGGGGCAATGGCAGCGGCGATATCGCGCTGGCCTTCAGCACGGCCGGCCGCATCAGCCATCATGAGCGCGCCGATCTCGTACCCATGGTCGTACTCAACGAGAATCGGATCGATCTGCCCTTCCGCGCGGCGGCGGAGGCAACGCAGGAGGCCGTCCTCAACGCCATGCTGGCTGCGCCCGCAGTGACGGGGCGAGACGGTCATGCGAGGCCTTCGCTCGCCGACGTTCTCGCCCGATCCTGAGGGTTCGCAGCAGTCGCCCGCGGCAATCAGGTCGATTGCGGCGAGCCGTCGGCCGGGTCACGGACAGCCTGAACCGTCAGCCGCTTCACGTCGCCGCTGCGGGTCGTCCAGTTGATCGACTGTCCCACCGAGAGGCCGATCAGGGCGGTCCCGATCGGGGTCAGGATCGAGATCTTGCCCTGGGCGATATCGGCCTCAGGGGGATAGACGAGTGTAACGGTCGTGGTCTTGCCCGTGACCTCGTCCTGGAACAGCACTTCGCTGCCCATGCGCACGGCATCGGCAAGCTGCCGCCCCTTGGCGAGAATGCGAGCGCGGGCCACTTCATCCGCGAGTTCCGCCGCGACATCGGGAAAGGTGTTGGTCGCGGCAATCGCGAGCTGGGTGAGCTTCTCGTGATCGATTGCGGTCAGGGTGATACGGGGCTTTGCCCCGCCGGAGGTCCGGTTGGTCATGTGAACGTCGTCCTGAATGAATGCGCGCCCGCGGGCTGCGCGTAGCAGTGGAAGATTGCGCGCAGGCGAGCTTGCACGATGCCGGACAATGGCGTCGGGGGCAGTCTGCCTTCGGCAGACGCTTTCGTCGCTTGCGCTGATGGTGGATGTGCGGGGCGTTGCCCGCTTCGACCTTAAGTCCGGAATGATGCCAATTCGGCGCCGGAAGGCCGACCGCCCCGAACCCGAGGCGCGCGGCGCGACGAATCCGGGGCTAGTTGCCCGCGATCAGGTTACCTGCCCGGTGCAGGCCGCGACGGAAATTGGAGAAGCGCGCCATCATGTCTCATGACTTAGGCTCGCTGCCCGAATTGTCAAATCACAAGGCTGCCAGAAGCCGCGGTCGCGGGCGGCAACGCTGCCCTGAAACGCAGGCCAGGGACAGTCGAGCCGGCTTCCGTCCGGGCCCGATCATGACACGCTTGATCATCGGGCCGGATATCGTATCCGGGCCATGATCCAACCTTCTGTGTTTGCATCGGCTTTCCCCGAAAGTCGCAATCCGCCTTTCGAGCCGTTGCTTCAGGCCGGAGCCTTGTAGGGGCCGAGCTGCGCGGCGTGCCGTCGCACGAGCTCCAAGCCGAATTCCGTGGGGCGCAGAGCGGGGGACCGGTCGTGGATGGCAAGGCCGGCGCGCTCGCCGAAGAGGCGCTTGCCGTAGCAGAGCAGGCTCTCGATCGACTGCATGATGAAGACGATTGCAGGCGAGACATCGCGATAGGCGGCCTCGGCGCCGGGCTCGTTTCCAGCCATGAAGCGGTCATAGGCGCGTAGGGAGTGATCGATCGTGTCGGGGGCCAGGATCATGCCCGCGCACCCGGCGCGCAGATTGTCGACCAGTTCGAGGCCGCCGCGACCATTGAAGACGGGAAGCCGCCCCTCTGTGGTCGCGATCAGCTGCCGAATGTCCACGGCTGGGCCTTCCCCCTTGATCAGGCTGATATTCGGATGGCGCGATACCAGTTCGCGGATGTCGTCGGCAGAGAGGCCGCGCCCCATATAGGCCGGTGCATTCTGGATCGCGACGGGCAGCGAGGTTGCGTCAGCAACCCGGCCGAAGAAGCGGATATACTCGGCTGCGCCAAAACTGCCGACCATTGGCGGTTGCAGGATGACCCAGTCGGCCTTCGCAGCCTCGGCTGCCCTGACCTGCTCGATCTGTTCCGCGACGGACGAGCCGTAGATCGTGAAGGCGAGCGGCACGCGTCCGGCAGTGTCCTCGGAAACCCACTCCATCACCGAGAGGCGCTCGGAGCGAGTCAGCTTGGAGACTTCGGTGGCGAGGCCGAGTGCGGCCATGCCGTGCACGCCCAGCGCAAGGCAGAGCTCCGTCTGGCGGCGCATCGATGCCCGGTCAAGCCGCTCCTGCTCGTCGAACAAGGCGTAGACCATGGCATGAATGCCGGCGAAAGGCGGCGCGAAGCCCATCTCATATCCTCACGGTAGCGTGTCGTTTCGAAGATCAGATGTTAAACATCAGATGAATGGTTGCAAGCGAAACCCGAGCGTGGCATTTTCCTGGAAATGGAGGGGTCGAGATGTCCCAGGCTCATGGCATGCGGAAAGGCGCGAAGCCCGGAAAGATCGGCGCGATGGTCGCCACGCTTGGGGCCGCGATCGTGCGCGGCGAGATCGCGCCGGGAGCGGTGCTGCCCCCCGAGCACGAGCTCGAGGCGCATTACCGGGTTGGCCGCAGCGTCGTCCGCGAGGCGATGAAGACGCTGACGGCGAAGGGGTTGGTGAGCGTCCGTCCGCGCCACGGCACGCATGTTCGTCCCGCCCAGGACTGGATGCTGCTCGACAGTGATGTGCTGGGATGGGTGCGGACCGGCAGGGGCCTTGACCGCGGCCTGCTGCTTGCATTGGAGGAAACCCGCGCGATCATCGAGCCTGCGGCGGCGGCCCTCGCGGCGCAGCGCGCAACGCCTGAGGATGTCTGGCGCATCAATGCTGCGCTTGCCGCGATGGACGATGGTCAGTTCGACCCGCAGGCAGCGATTGCTGCGGACAAGGCTTTTCACCTCGCCATTCTCGAGGCGACGCATAATCCGGTGCTGCGCAGCTTTCGCGGCGCAATCGATGCGATCCTGAGCGCCATCTTCGACATCACCGTCGGCGTCTTCACCGGCAACCTGCCGAACCATGCTGCCGTTGCGCGCGCGATCGAGGCCCGCGACGCAAAGCAGGCGCGCGAAGCCATGGAAGTCCTGCTTGGCTACACCTACGGGCACCTGCTCTCGGACGGCGCAATAACGCCGCCGGATCTCAAGAAATCCACCCTCGGAGAAACGCCATGACATTCAAGACCCTGATGCTCGCCGCAGCGATGACGGCGACCAGCCTTGCCGCGTCCGCCGCCTGGCCGGAGCGGCCCGTCACCCTGATCGTGCCCTGGGCCGCCGGCGGTGGCACCGACGCTGTTGCGTTCTTGCAGCGGGGCTGGAGAAGGAACTCGGCAAGCCGGTCAATGTCGTCAACCGCACCGGTGGTGGCGGCGTCGTGGGCCATACCGAGATCGTCAATGCCAAGCCGGACGGTTACACGATCGGTCTGGCGACGGCGGAGGTGACGACCTTCTACTGGTCGAATACCGCACCCTTCACCTATGAGAAGCTGACGCCGCTGGCGCTGGTGAATTTCGATTCCGCCGCGTTCAACGTCGCGTCCAACAGCCCCTGGGCCAATCTGCGCGTGGCACTGGACGACATCCGCAAGCAGCCGGTCGGCCATTTCAAGATGTCGGGCATGGCGGCAGGCGCCGCCTATCACCTCGCTTTTGCCGGGCTGCTGCAGCTCGAGGGCATCGACCCGAAGAGCGTCGTCGTCGTGCCGAGCCAGGGGGCGGCGCCTGGTTTCCAGGAGCTGGCCTCCGGCGGCGTGCAGATCGTCCCGTCGTCGCTGCCCGAGGGCAAGCCGATGATCGATGCCGGCCGCGTCAAGTCGCTTGCCGTGCTTTCGAAGGAGAAGATCTCCGCCTTCCCATCGGTACCGACGGTCAAGGATGCGATCGGCAAGGAGTATGAGGGTGGTACCTGGCGCGGCCTTGCCGCTCCCGCCAACCTGCCGGCGGAGGTCACGGCGCGTCTTGTCGAGGCGACCGACAAGGTGGCGAATTCCGATCCCTACAAGAGCTTCCTGGCCGAGCGCGGCTTTGGCTATGCCTTTGCCAAGGGGCCGGCCTTCGGCAGCTTCCTCGCCGAGCAGCACAAGCGCAATGGCGAGATCATGGGCGCACTCGGCCTGCGCCTGCGCCAGTAGCTCCAGCCGTTTCCAGCCCGGCCGCGAGCCGGAGCATGACGTGGCGCAGATTTCGCGCCGCGTCCAACCCATCGTGTCCTTCGCGCCGGGCAGGTCTCCATGAAATTCAACGATCTTTTCGCCGGGCTGGTGTTTCTCGGGCTGGCCGCGCTCGTCGCGACGGCGTCCTGGCATCTGCCGAATCCTTCGCAGCAACCGCTGGGCCCCTCTGCCTTCCCGCTGATCCTGTCGGGACTGCTGGCGCTTTGCGCCGCCATCCTTGGGCTGAATGGCGCCCGCGCGTTCGACCGCGGCCCGATGCTGGCCCTGGCCGACTGGGCACGCAGCCCTGTGGCGCTGCTGAAGCTCACGCTCGTGCCGGCCGCAGTGCTGTTCTACCTCTGGTTCTCGGAGACACTGGGCTTCCTCATCACGGCGCCGCTGATCCTTGTCGTGCTGTTCATGGCGGGCGGGGTCCGGCCGGGCCTGGCGCTCCCGCTCTCCCTGCTCGCCGCGATTGCGATGCACTCGATCTTCTATCTCGGTCTCGGCGTGCAGCTGCCGTGGGGGCCCCTCGAACCGATCCGCTGGTGAGGCTGCCATGCTCGATGCCTATGTCACCGCGCTGGGGATGGTGCTCGATCCCTATGTGCTCGCCGTCATCACCGCCTCGGCCATTTACGGCCTCGTCGTCGGCTGTATTCCCGGCCTGTCCGCGACGATGGCGACGGCGCTTCTGGTCCCGCTGACGTTCTTCATGCCGCCCGTCCCGGCCATCGCCGCGATCGTCACGACCAGTACGATGGCGATCTTTTCCGGCGATATTCCGGGCTGCCTGCTGCGTATTCCCGGCACGCCGGCCTCGGCGGCCTATGTCGACGATTCCTATCAGATGACGCTGCGGGGCGAGCCCGAACTCGCACTCGGCATCGGGCTCTGGTTCTCGGTTCTCGGTGGCCTGTTCGGAACCGCAGTGATGATGGCGGCGTCCCCGGCGATCGCCGATTTCGCGCTTGGCTTCGGCTCGGTCGAGTTCTTCTGGATCGTGATGCTCGGTCTCGGCGGGGCCGTCTTCATTGGCTCTTCGACGCCGCTCAAGGCCTGTATCGCATTGCTGATCGGCCTGATGATCTCGCTTGTCGGCATGAACAATCCGGCCGGCCAGCCGCGCTTCACCTTCGACTCCACCGAGATGCTCGGCGGTGTTTCACTGATCCCGATGATGGTCGGCATGTTCGCCTGCTCGGAGGTGATGCGCCACATGATCTCGGACGGCAGCGCGCCGCAGATCGTCATCAAGAAGATGGGACCGATCTTCGCCAATATGTGGCGGCTGACCAAGCAATACCCGTGGCAGCTCATCCGCGGCAGCGCGCTCGGGACCGTCGTCGGCATCCAGCCCGGCAGCGGTGCCGACATGGCGGCGTGGATGTCCTATGCGATGAGCAAGCGCTTCTCGAAGACGCCCGAGAAATTCGGCACGGGACACCCCGAAGGGCTGATCGAGGCCGGCGCCTCCAATAACAGCTCGCTTGCCGGCGCCTGGATTCCGGCTCTCGTCTTCGGCATTCCCGGCGACTCGATCACCGCGATCGCCATCGGTGTCCTGATGATGAAGAACATGGCGCCAGGGCCGACGATCTTCGTCAACAATCCCGAGAACGTCTACGCGCTGTTCCTGGTCTTCGTCATCGCCAACCTGCTGATGCTGCCGCTCGGCTGGGCGATCATCAAGGTGGCCTCGCGGGTGCTGCAGGTGCCACGCAGGATCCTGATGCCGATCATCCTGCTCTTCGCCATTGTCGGCTCCTACGCGATCAACAACTCGCTCTTCGATGTCGGGCTGATGCTGGCCTTCGGTGCGCTTGCCTTCGTGCTGGAGGAGAACGGCTTTCCGGTTGCGCCGGTCATCCTCGGCGTGGTGCTGGGGCCGCTGCTGGAGGAGTATTTCATCAACTCGATGATCAAGTCCGACGGCAGCCTGATCGGCCTGGTCAATCGGCCGATCGCTGCCGTGCTCGCGGCGGTGACGGTCGGGATCATCGCCTGGACGATCATCGCCTCGCTGCGGGCGCCGAAGGATCCGGCAAGGCCCATGCCACAGGACCTGTGAACCTCGCTTGAAGCCAGCAAAGAAGGCCGGCAGCGACGATCCCGCTGCCGGCCTTCGTTCTATTGTGCGCTTTCCCCTGCGCGGACTGTCGGCAGGGGCTGCTCGGCTACCCGTCCCGCTCGTCCTCGGGGGAGGGCCCGCTCGCTGTGCAACGACCAGCGATGCAGACCAGCTCGATCACCTTGTGCTCAGTACCGAGGCAGTTCGCCCGGTAGATGACGATCTTGCCCTGATCGGGCAGCCTGGTGACCTTGGCGTTGGCACAGCCGGATGCGAGCAGGGCGCGTTGCAGGTCGCCATCGCTCGCGGCGCCCGTGGATGGAGCGGATATGACGAGGGCAGCGAGTGCCACGCAGAGTCGATCGCGCCCGCTGGCTGCCGGGATCCGGGCCACCGGTGCCCTTACTTCGCCTTTTGCAGCGAGGTGACGGTGATTTGACCGTTGACGCGATCAGCAGTGAACTTGACCTTCTCGCCGGCTTTCAGCTCCTTGAGCATGGCCGGGTCGGCGGCCTTGAACACCATCGTCATGCCGTCCATGTCGAGGTTCTTGATCGGGCCGTGATCAAGTGTGATCTTGCCCTGGGCCATATCGACCTTCTTGACCGTCGCGCTCACCAGAGCTGCGTCCTGCGCCAGGGCCGCGCCAGCAAGGCTGCCGCTGACAAGTGCGATCGTGAGAAGTCTGCGCATCATGGTCTCCATCGTGATGTGAGGGTTGCAGTGGTCACTTGACGGTGATGGTGCCGGTCATTCCGGCTTCGCGGTGGCCGGGGATCAGGCAGGAAAAATCGAACTGCCCGGCCTTGGTGAACTGCCAGACGATCTCTCCCGTCTTCTTCGGGGCGAGGCGCTTGGCGTTCGGGTCGTCATGCTCCATGTCGGGGTTCTTCTGCATCTCGACGGCGTGCTTGAGGTTCTCCTCGAGCGTCGCCACGACCAGCTCGTGATCAAGCTCGCCATTGTTGCGCAGCTGGAAGCGGATCTGCTCACCGCGCCGGACCTCGATCCTGTCCGGGATGAACTGCATCTTGCCTTCACGCTCGGCCATGGCGATCTGGATCAGCCGGGCCGGCTTCTTGGGATCGCCCGGCTTGCCATAGGCGGTCTCGTCGCCATGGCCATGCCCGGCTCCGCCAGGACCGGCCAGCGCTGCTGCGGCGGTGAACATGACGGCCACAGCCGCCAACCCGAGTTTCGTGAACTGCTTTGACATGGTTCCTCTCCCGAAGGGGTGTCGATCGACGCTCAGTGATTGGAATGGCCGCCGGCCCTGGCCGCGGGTAGCGGCTTGCCATCCGGGCCAAGCCGAGGCTTGCGTGGATCCTTCACGCGCCAGTCGGCTGATTGCACGCCGCTGTCGGGCGGTGTCGCACGGGGGGCCTCGGTCAGCTTGGCGCCCTTGTATTCGTAGGCGACGGTGCCTTCCGGGTGCTTGAACCAGCCGGGGTCCTTGTAGTCGTTCTTGGCGAGGCCCTCGCGGACCTTCACGACCGAGAACATGCCGCCCATTTCAACCGGGCCGAACTGCGCGAAGCCCGTCATCATCGGCAGAGTGTTGTTCGGCAGGGGCATCTCCATCGCGCCCATCTCGCCCATGCCGTTGGAGCCCATCGGCATGTAGCCTGGCGCGATCTTGGCGATCCGCTTGGCGATGTCCTTCTTGCCGACGCCGATATAGGTTTTCACCGAGTGGCCCATGGCATTCATGGTGTGGTGCGACTTGTGGCAATGGATCGCCCAGTCGCCGAGCTCATCGGCGACGAAGTCGAAGGCGCGCATCTGGCCGACGGCGACATCGATCGAGACCTCGTCCCAGGCCGCTGCAGGGTCGACCCAGCCGCCATCCGTGCAGGAGACCTTGAACTCGTAGCCGTGCATGTGGATCGGGTGGTTCGTCATCGTCAGATTGCCGAAGCGGATGCGCACCTTGTCGTTCTTCGCCACAACGAAAGGATCGATCCCCGGGAAGACCCGGCTGTTCCAGCACCACAGGTTGAAGTCGAGCATCGTGTTGACCTTCGGCACATAGGAGCCGGCCTCGATGTCGAAGGCGTTGAGCAGGAAGACGAAATCGCGGTCGACTCGGCGGAAGGCCGGGTCCTTGGGATGAACGACGAAGAAGCCCATCATGCCCATCGCCATCTGGACCATCTCGTCCGAATGGGGGTGGTACATGTAGGTGCCGGAGCGCCGCAGCAGGAACTCGTAGACATAGGTCTTGCCGGGCGGGATATGCGGCTGGTTCAGCCCGCCGACGCCATCCATGCCGTTGGGCAGACGCTGGCCATGCCAATGGATCGTCGTGTTCTCGGGCAGTTTGTTGGTGACGAAGATGCGGACCTTGTCGCCCTCCACGGCCTCGATGGTGGGGCCCGGCGACTGGCCGTTATAGCCCCAGAGATAGGCCTTCATGCCCGGCGCGAGCTCGCGTTCGACCGGTTCGGCGACGAGATGGAACTCCTTCCAGTCGCCGTTCATCCGCCAGGGCAGGGTCCAACCGTTCAAGGTGGCGACGGGCTGGTAATCCGGCCCGCTGGTTGGAACCAATGGCGCCTGGGTCGAGGCGTCCGTCATGGTCGGCGCCTCGGGGACGGAAGCGAAGGCGGTGCGGCCGGAGACGGCTGTCGCACCGGCAAGGACGAGGCCGGACGAGCCGATGAAGCCTCTGCGTGACATGGTCATGGTGTCGTTCCTTGCTCGCTAGTGGCCTGCGCCGCCGCCGTCGCCACCGGTGCTCGCGGCGGCCGTGGCTCCACCGCCACCGGTGCCGCCACCGCCGATCACGACGTGCTTGAGGTCGGTGTGGGCGATCCAGAAATCCCGGCGCGCATTGATCGCGGCGACATTCGAAAGGATGCGCCCGCGCGCGTCGGTGATGAGCTGCGTCACATCGACGAGCATGCCGTTATAGTGCAGCAGCGACTCGTCCTGGATGATCTTGCGCAGCGGCAGGACGTTGTTCTGGTATTGCCGGGCGATGTCATAGGTGGCGCGATAGCTGGTATAGGCCTCGCGTGCTTCCGAGCGGATATTGACGGCCCTCTCGGCCAGCTTGTTGGCGGCCTGCATATAGTTCTGCTCGGCCTGGACGACGCGCGACTGTCCGAAATCATAGATCGGGATCTCGATCTCGAGCTCGAGCGTGGTGCTGCGCTTCGCCTCCCGCTCGACGTCGCCGTCGGCCAGAGCTCTGCGCCCGCGGTCATAGGTGCGCCGGCCGAGCAGATCGACGTCGTTGACGAAGCGGGTCGCATTGGTGAGGCCAAGCGATTTCGCCAGCGCGTCGAGATCGCCGCGGGCGATCTGCAGATCGATGCGCTTGCGCAGGGCCTCGGCTTCGATGGCCTTGACGCTCTGGATTTGCGGAAGGGGCGCAAGATTGCCGGGGATCTGGAACTTCAGCTCATCGCCCCACAGGCCAAGCAGCCGCACGAGGCGTTCGCGTTCCTGGCGCTGCAGCAGGCGTGCCTGGGAGAGCTGGGCGCCGAGCTCGGCATCGAAGGCGAATTCGCGGGCCTGATCGAGCTTGTTGATGCCGCCGGACTCGCCGAGTCGCTTGAACAGTTCGGAGGCGGCGTCGGTGGAGTTCTTGGCCTGCTCGAAGAAGCCGACCTGCGCATTGGCGGCGACGGCCCGGTAATACTGACGGCGCGTGTCGGCTGCCAGCTTCAGCACGGTTTCGGCGGCGCGCAACTGTGCGGTCTGGAATGTCTCGCGGGCGATTGCGGCGCGCGCCGGCAATGTCGCAAGCGCGAAGAGGCTGCCTGCGACTTGGCGCTCGATCTCCAGTTCAAATCGTCCTGAAAGCTTGGAGATGCCAAAGCGGGGATTGGGCGGCAGGCTCGCCGCGACCATCTGCGCCTCGGCAATGCCGAGATCATTGAAGGCCGCTTGCAGGCCGCGATTGCTGAGCAGCGCGATCTGCACCGCGGAATCGGCCGTCAGCGGCTTCCTCAGCAGCTGGTCGACCCGAGCTTTGGCGCTGATCGCCGCCGCGGCATCATTGATCTTGACCACGTCCTTCTTCAGCTCGCTGAAGGCGAGATTCTGCGCCGGGCCGACGCCACCATCGCTGGAAAAGGTCGCGCAACCGCCAAGCAGCACGGCCATGCCTGCGACAAGGGCGAGGCGGGAAACCGACGGGAAGAGCGTGATCGACCGGAAGGAGATGGACGCAGGCATGGCCACAGTGATCGGTCCTTCGGTCATGGCTGCGGTCCAACGCGCCGATTGAGTTCACGCCAGTCCTTCGGCTCGGCCGGGCGCAGCACGGTGTTGCCGGCGGTGACGCTCTGATAGGCGAGGGCGGGGACCTTCATGCTCGGATCGGCCGGACGCGCGAGATAGTCAGGAAGGGGTTTGCCGGCGCAGGCGCCGAGCACGATCGCAAGGGTTGCGAGGAGGAGTGGTCTTGCAATCATTGCGATTCGGCGTCTCCAGCGGCGTGGTGACGTCTGACTAGCAACGGCGCTCCGGCCGCGTCCGTTACAAATTGTTGCGAAGCGATCCGCGCATTTGGCGCAAGCAGGCGTTATCTTGCCCTTCAAGCCGCGTACCGATCAGTCCTCGCCCGTCCAGTCGGAAGACCGAAGTTGAACCCAATCCCTGCAAGCGTTCAGGCCGAGGATCACGGCCATGTGCTGGTGGTCGACGACGATCCGCAGATCCGGCTGCTCGTCGCGCGCTTCCTGCAGCGGCACAGCTATCAGGTCAGCGAAGCTGCCGACGGCGATGCGATGTTCGACATCCTCAAGCGCAGCGAAATCGACCTCGTCATTCTCGACCTGATGCTGCCGGGCCGTTCAGGGATCGAACTCTGCCGCGATATCCGCGGGATCTCGTCGGTGCCGATCGTGATGCTGACGGCCCGCAGCGAGGAGAGCGACCGCATACAGGGGCTCGAGGTCGGTGCCGATGACTATGTGACCAAGCCGTTCAGTCCACGCGAGCTGCTGGCGCGGGTTCGGGCCGTGCTGCGGCGCACGCGCATCCGCCGCGGCGAGCCGAGCGACCGCGCGAGCGAGCAGATCGGCTTCGATGGCTGGACGATGGATCTGCGCCGGCGGGAATTGCTGTCGCCGTCTGGAACGCTGGTCGATCTTTCGACTGGCGAGTTCGACCTGCTGCTTGCCTTTGCCGAGCACGCCAACAGGGTGCTCTCGCGCGAGGCGCTGATGCAGTTCGCCAAGACGCGCAGCAGTGACGACCCTTTCGACAGGACGATCGATGTCCAGATCAGCCGCCTGCGCCGCAAGCTCGAGGCGGATACGAATGGCAGCCAGCTGATCAAGACCATCCGGGGCTCGGGCTACATGTTCACGCCGACCGTGCAGGCGCGCGAGGGTGAGCCGGCATGAGCAGATCCCTCCGTCCGCGCTGGCCCGACACGGTTGCGGGCCGCGCTATCCTGATCCTCGTTGCGGCGCTGCTGGCTTTCCATTTCGCCGGCTACTGGGCCTATCGCGTCAGCGTCGACAGCATGGCCAATGTGCAGCGCGACAAGGCGCTGGCGGAGCGTATCGTCACCATCAAGCGCGCGATTGCCGGCAACGTGCACGATGCCGAGCGCGATCGCGTCGCCCATGATCTGTCGAGCGCGAGCCTGGAGGTGCACTGGAGCAATGTCAGCCTCGTCCTCGGCACCGCGCCGAAAACCGAACGCACGCAGGCGATGGCGGCGCGGCTGAAGGAACTCGCGCCTGAGCTCGCATCGGAATCCTTTCGTCTGGGCTATGCCGATGGCGGGGCGCCAAGTGCCGGAGAGGGAGGGGCCGGAGAGGGAGATGCCGATCGCCATATGATGCTGGTCTCGGTCAGGTTGGACGATGGCTCCTGGGTCAATTTCTCTTCGACGACGCTCGGGGCCGCGCAGCACGCCGACTGGAACGTGCTGGCGATCATGATCTGTTTCGGCGTTGCGATCATCGTCATCGGTGTGCTGCTGCTGCGCTGGGCGACGCGGCCGCTGCGCGACCTTGCGCTGGCAGCCGAACACTTCAGCCTCGACCAGGCCCCGACACCGCTCAGCGAGGCCGGCCCCGCCGAAGTGCGCCGGGCGGCGCGCGCCTTCAACACCATGGGCGAGCGCATCCAGCGCCTCGTCGGCGAGCGCATGCAGGCGCTCGCGGCGGTCTCGCATGACCTGCGCACGCCGATCACGCGTCTGCGGCTGCGCTCGGAGCTGATGGAAGACGAGCCGACGCGCGATCTGGTCGATGCCGATCTTTCCGAAATGGAGTCGATGATCGATTCGACACTCGAGTTCCTGCGCGGCGGCGTCTCCAGCGAGGCGATCCGCCCACTCGACATCGTCTCGGTGATCGAAACCATCGTCGACGACCATATCGATCAGGGGCGAATGATCACGCTCAGCGGACTGGGTCATGGCCGCGTGCTCGGGCGGCTGCTCGCCTTGAAGCGGGCCTTCTGGAACGTGATCGGTAACGCAGTGAAATACGGCGACCAGGTCTCGATCGTCATTTCGGAAACACCGACCGGCCTGAGCTTCATCATCGAGGATGACGGGCCGGGCATTCCCGAACACGAGGTCGAGCGTGCCTTCCTGCCATTCGTTCGGCTCGAGGAATCGCGCAGTCGGGAAACCGGCGGCACCGGTCTCGGCCTGACGATCGCGCGCGCCGTTATTCATGCGCATGGCGGCGAGATCTTGCTCGCCAACCGGGCCGAGGGAGGGCTGCGGGTCGCTGTGACGTTGCCGACGCTCGCCGCCAGCGAACAGCAATTCGCGGATGCGCTGACGATGGGACGCTTTCCCTTGCCGGCTGCGAATCCGGCCCGCTCATGACTTTCTATCTGGAGAGAACGATGAAAACCCTTGCTACCGCGCTGACGCTCGCGCTCTTCGCCGCTCCGGTGGCGGCCCAGTCCATCCAGGTCCATCTCAGCCCGAGCTGCGGTTGCTGCAAGTCCTGGGTCAAGCATCTCGAACAGGCGGGATTCTCGCCCAAGGTCATCGAGAGCAAGGACATGGCGGCGAGCAAGCGCATGGTCGGCGTGCCCGACAAGGTCCAGTCCTGCCATACCGCGATCATCGAGGGATATTTCATCGAAGGCCATGTGCCGGCCCCGGACATCCGCAAGCTGCTGCAGGACAAGCCGGCTGCAATCGGCCTGGCGGTGCCCGACATGCCCGTCGGGTCTCCCGGCATGGAGGTCGAGGGCGTGACGCCGGACCGGTATGAGACGCTTCTGGTCGGGGCAGATGGCGAGACGACGGTCTTCGCGAAGCACTGACCTAAGCACCTGTCTTTGCAGCGGCCCGAATAGCGCAAGCCGCCTTTCGGGCCGATGCTTCAGCGCTGCAGCGAACCGTCGCTCCAGAGGAGCGCTGCCTGCAGTCCCGGGCCGTCGGTTCGGTTGCTCAGGACGAGCAGCGCTCCGACGCGCCTGGCGGCGATCTCGACGATGGTCAGGCCGAGCCCCGTGCCTGTCGCGCTCTTGTGGCGACCGCGGTAGAAGCGTTGCGTGACGAGGCCGAGTTCCTCCTGGGGGATACCGGGGCCTTGGTCGAATACCGCGATGCCGCGACCATCGGCCGTCGGACGCCAGGACACGACGCCTCCGCGCGGCATATGCTGGATCGCGTTTTCGTGCAGGTTGCGCAGCGCCAGGGCGAGGCTCTCGCGGTCGCCTGGCACATCCAGGGCTGCGAGCCCAGGGTCGATTTCGACGTCGATGCCGGCCGCCGGAGTCGCATTGTCGATGATCTCGGCGAGCAGTCCGCTGAGCCGGACGCGGCCCGTGGCGGGTCCCTGCTGTTCCGTCTCGAGCTTTGCGAGCGTCAGCAGCTGCCGAACGAGGCGGGCCGTCCGGTCCACTGAGATCAGGATCTGGCGCAGCGCGCCTTCCCTGATCGTGGCGTCGGTTGTGGCCAGCGCGATCTGCGCCTGCGTCTTCAAGCCAGCCAGCGGGGTTCGCAATTCATGGGCGGCGAAGGCCGTGATCTCGCGCTCGTGGCGACGGGCGGCGGCGACCTTGTCGAACAGGCCGTTCAGCGCCTGTGCGAGCGGCCGGACCTCGATGGGGGCTTCGGCTGCCGCCAGGGGGCGCATGTCCTCGGCGTCACGGGACTTGAGTTCCGCAGCCATGGTCGCGAGCGGGCGCAAGCCCCGGCCGAGGCTGAACCAGATCAGCAGGCCGAGCAGCGGGGCGATCAGCAGCGCGGGAGCGAGAAGCCCGGCGATCAGGTCGTTGACCAGGCCATGGCGCAAGCCGATGCGATCGCCGACCATGACGCGGATGCCCTTCTGGGCATCTTCGACCGCGTAAACCCGCCAGCGTTCGCCATCGACCGTTCGATCGGAGAAGCCGGCAGCCTGATCGGTCAACTGGGAGCCCGGCGCGCCGCTGGATCGGGCAACCAGCCGGCCGTCGAGCGACCAGATCTGGCAGGATAGCTGGCGCTCATAGAACGCGGGCTCAACCGTCGCGCCCGGCAGGCCGGCGATCGCGGTCTCCGGCATCCGGCCGGCGTCGACCAGCGAATGCACCATCTTCGCCGCCTCCTGCAGGCGGGTGTCGAGCACATGCTCCAGCTTGGATCTGCTGTCGAGATAGATCCAGGCGACCGCGCTGAGCCAGATCAGCCCGGTCGCGGCAATCAGGATGACGAAGAGGCGCTTGCGCAGGGAGCTCATGGCCCAGGCCTCATTTCGTCACCTGTCTCATCCGATAGCCGAGGCCGCGCACGGTCTCGATCGCGTCGCGGCCGATCTTGGCACGCAGGTTGTGGATATGGACTTCGACGGCGTTGCTCTCGATATCCTCTTGCCAGCCGTAGAGCCGGTCTTCGATTTCACCCTTCGAGCGGACCGCGCCAGGACGCTCCATGAGTGCCGACAGAACCGCGAATTCGCGCCGAGAGAGTGTGACGGGGGTCCCGGCGACGCTGGCAGCAAGCGTTGCAGGGTCGAGCATGATCGCGCCTGCAGCCATGACCGGCGCGGCGCGGCCGGCATTTCGGCGCGCCACGGAGCGCACCCGGGCCGCCAGCTCGTCGAGATCGAAGGGCTTGCCGAGATAGTCGTCAGCGCCGGCATCGAGGCCGCGGATCCGGTCTGCGACCTCGTCCAGCGCCGTCAGGAGGAGGACGGGCGTGCGGTCGGACCTGCCTCGCATCTCCTTCAGCACGTCGAGCCCGGACCCATCCGGCAACATCAGGTCGAGCACCACGGCGTCAAAACAGGAGGTCGCGAGCGCGGCCAGCGCCTCGGCGCAGGTCTCGACGCGGTCCACCGTCGCGCCGGCAAGCCCGAGCCCGACCTTCAGCCCGTCCGACAGAACAGGATCATCCTCCACGACGAGGATACGCATTTCGTTCCCTCCATTGGCCACGCCTCCCTCGCTGGCGCGGCTTAAGGCTGGCTTAAGGTGGATTTCCGACCCGGGGGCATCCTTTGCGTAGCGCATGGCATGCCGTCCGGCGTGCCGTGCGGTGCCAGACCTCATTCGTCCAGCCGGACCCGGAAGCCTGAGCGGAACCCAGCATGAATCGCAGAAACCTCATTCGTATTGCGGCCGCACTGGCCGCTGCGCCCTTCATCTCGCCCATGGCGATGGCCCAGACCATCGATGTCGAAGGCATCCTCAATGATCCCGAAGCACCGGCTGGCGGGAACCCGAAGGGCGATGTCACGATCGTCGCCTTCCTCGACTACAATTGCCCCTACTGCAAGAAATCCGCCCCCGACCTCGCGCGCGTCGTCAGGGAGGATGGCAAGATCCGCCTTGTCTACAAGGAATGGCCGATCCTGGGCGAATCCTCCGTCCTTGCTTCGCAGATCGCGCTCGGCGCCGGCTATCAGGGGCGCTACGAGGCCGTTCACAAGGCTCTGATGGGGCTTCCCGGCCGGCTGAGCTCGAAGGACACGATCCTGGCTGCGGTCAAGGGCGCAGGCGTCGACATGAACCGCCTGCAGGCCGATCTCGATGCGAATGCAGAGAAGATCACGGCACAGCTGCGGCGCAATCTGGCGCAAGCGGATTCGCTGGGCTTGCAGGGCACGCCGGCCTACCTGGTCGGACCGTTCCGGACCTCGACGCTCGACTACAAGGGCTTCAAGCAGGTCGTTGCCGATGCACGCGGAAAGCAGGCGGCACAATGAGGCTGCAGACTTGTTCGGCGGTGCTGCCATCGCGCCGCAAGGCGGTCAGGATGGTCCTCTCCGTCGTCGGATTTCCGCTTCTGGCTGCCGCCTGCACGACGACCTCACTGCCGCCTCCGCAGATCGTGAAGACCCCGGCGGTCGATCCGTTGGCGGCCGAGCGCTATGCGGCGCTCGACAATGAACGCTTCTCCATTCCGGCCGTTTCGCTCGAGGACCTGAAGCCGGCCTATATGCGCCAGCTCGTCGATTACCCGACCCGCGAACAGCCTGGGACGATCGTCGTCGATCCCGAGGCACGCTTCCTCTTCCTCGTGCAGGAGGGTGGCAAGGCGCTGCGCTACGGCGTCGGTGTCGGCAAGGAGGGGCTTGAATTCACCGGGACGGCGCGTGTCGAGCGCAAGGCACAATGGCCGCGCTGGACGCCGACGCCGGACATGATCCGGCGCGAGCCTGGCCGCTATGCGAAATGGGCCGGCGGCATGGCAGGCGGTGCGAGCAATCCGCTCGGCGCCCGGGCGCTCTATCTGTTCAAGAACGGCAAGGACACGCTCTATCGCATCCACGGCACCAACGAGCCCTGGACGATTGGCGAGGCCGTCTCGTCCGGGTGCATTCGGATGATGAATCAGGATGTGATCGACCTGTATAATCGCGTCGCCGGCGGCTCCAGGGTGGTTGTGCTCTGATCATGTGACGCCTCTTGCGGGTTTTCAATATACATTATATGATATTGTATATTGAAAACCCGCAAGAGGAGCGACGCCCATGGCGACCGTCAGGATCAGCGACAGGCTCACCATTGGTGGCCAGCCTTCGCTTGCCGAGTTCGCGCAGCTCGCGGCCGAAGGCTTCGCGACGGTCGTCAACAACCGGCCCGATGGCGAGGAGGCCGGCCAGCCCGGCACCGAGGCTGAGGCATCCGCTGCGGCTGAAGCCGGAATTGCCTATGCGCATATTCCGGTCACCGGCGCGACCATCACCGAGGCCGCTGTGCGGGCATTCCAGACGGCCGTCGCGTCGGCGCACGGACCGGTTTTCGCCCATTGCAAATCCGGAACGCGTGCGTTGACGCTGCACGCACTGGGCGAGGTTCTCGACGGGCGTCTTGAGGCGGCGGATGTCCGGGCATTCGGCGAGCGCCTCGGCTTCGACCTCAAGGGTGCGCAAGCCTGGCTTGCGGCACGAGCGGTACCTGCCCGGCCCGAGGTCAAGGGGTTCTACGAGCCGCGTAGCGGCAGCATCCAGTATGTCGTCTCGGACCCTACGACGAAGAGCTGTGCGATCATCGACCCGGTGCTCGACTATGACGAGAAATCCGGTGCGACCAGCACGGCGAGCGCCGATGCGATCCTGTCGCATGTCGCGGAGCAGGGGCTGACGATCGCGTGGATTCTTGACACGCATCCCCATGCCGACCATTTCTCGGCCGCGCATTATCTGAAGCAGAAGACCGGGGCGCCGACCGGCATCGGTGCGCATGTGGTCGAGGTGCAGAAGCTCTGGCAGAAGCTCTACAACTGGCCGGCGCTGCCGACGGATGGTTCGCAATGGGACCGGCTGTTCGCTCATGGCGACCGCTTCAAGCTTGGCTCGATCGATGCCCATGTCCTGTTCTCGCCCGGCCATACGCTGGCCTCGATCACCTATGTGATCGGCGATGCCGCCTTCATCCATGACACGCTCTTCATGCCGGATTCCGGCAGCGCCCGGGCCGATTTCCCCGGCGGCAGCGCCAAAGCGCTCTGGGCCTCGATCCAGGGAATTCTGGCGATGCCCGACGAGACGCGACTCTTCACCGGTCACGACTATCGGCCGGGCGGACGCGAGCCGCGCTGGGAGAGTACGGTCGCAGAGCAGAGGCGGGCGAACCCGCATGTCGCGGGGATGGACGAGGCGGCTTACGTCGCGCTGCGCGAGGCACGCGACAAGACATTGCCGATGCCCAAGCTGATCCTGCATGCGCTGCAGGTGAACATTCGGGGCGGGCGCCTGCCGGAGCCGGAAGACAATGGCCGGCGCTATCTCAGGATTCCGCTCGATGCGCTGGAAGGGGCGGTCTGGTGAGCCTGTCGAGCGAGGTTGCGAAGCCAGTCGATATGGCGGCCCGCGCGGACGAGGTCGCGGGACTGCTCAAGACGATGGCCCACCCGGTGCGGCTGATGCTGGCATGCATGCTTGCCGAGGGAGAATACGCGGTCGGCGAGCTCGAAAGCCGGCTCGATATCCACCAGCCGACGCTTTCGCAACAACTCACGGTGCTGCGGGAGGCGGGGATCGTCGAGACCCGGCGGGAGGGGAAGCAGATCTTCTATCGCCTGACCGCAGACAAGGCGGCGCAATTGATCGGTGCGCTCTATGAGATCTTCTGCCAGCCGGAGGGCCCGCAATCATGAATTACTGGCCTTCGCTCTCCGGCGGCTTGCTGATCGGGCTCTCTGCGGCGTTGCTGCTGCTTCTCAATGGACGGATCGCCGGCATCAGCGGCATCGTGGGTCGGCTGGCGCAGGGCGCGCAGGTACCAGCCAACGCGGCCTTCGTGATCGGGCTCCTGGCTGGTCCGGTTCTCTTCGCCATCGCCTTTGGCCGCTGGCCGCAGGTGACGATCGTCGCCTCCTTGCCCGCCATCCTGATCGCCGGGCTGCTGGTCGGTTTCGGCACGCGGATGGGCTCGGGCTGTACATCGGGCCACGGCATCCTCGGGCTTGCGCGATTCTCCCGGCGTTCGATTGCCGCGACCGCCATCTTCCTGGTGGCCGGAATCGCTGCGGCCACCCTCATGAGGCTCGTCGGATGACACAGCCCTTGCCACGCCTGTTCGTCGCGCTTGTCGCCGGCGCCTTGTTCGGCTTCGGCCTCGCGCTGTCGGGCATGCTCGACCCGGCCCGCGTCATCGGCTTCCTGGATATCGGGAGCGGTCATTGGGACCCGAGCCTCGCCTTCGTGCTCGGCGGCGCTCTTGCCGTTGCGCTTGGCGCGATGGCGCTGGTGCGGCGAATGAAGCGTCCCGTCCTTGACGATCATTTCCATATCCCGCCGCCCGGACAGATCGACCGGCGGCTCATCCTCGGCTCTGCCCTGTTCGGGCTCGGCTGGGGAATGGCCGGCTTCTGCCCGGGGCCGGCGATTGCCGCCCTCTCCATGGGGTTTCTGCCGGTCGTACTGTTCGTCGCGGCCATGCTGGCCGGCATGACGATTCATGACCGCTTCGTCGCCGTGGGGGCCGTTCGCCGTTAATTCGATCCGTATCCGGCCGGATCGGAGCACTCCACCCACACTCGGATTCATAGAGACACGGAGTGACGCTCAAACGAGTTTGAGCGGTCGGCCCGATCGCGGCGAGCCCCGCGAGTGGCAAGGGCAGATCGGTAAGGGCGCTCTGCTTCGAGTACGGTCCCGCGCCTGCGATCAGCGACCCCATCCGAATATCGCCACGCTTGTTACTCCCACTGTTCGATTTGCGGTGCCAAACTCTCTGGCGATCAAGGACGAGCGATGAGCGTCAAATGGGAACCTGCCGCGTCCTGAAGGCGCGGGAGATCGCCTGACCAGGAGGTTTCAAAGGCCATGACACAATCAGCCGAGAGCGGGCGGAAAGCCGGACAACCCGTCATCCACACACCACCGATCGTGCCGTCACATGCATGGGAGGAGGCCCGCAAGCATCTGCTCCTGAAGGAAAAAGCCCTAACCCGCGCCCGTGACGCCCTGGCCGCCGAGCGCCGGCGCATGCCGTGGATGGCCGTGACGAGGGCGTATGCGTTCGAGGGGCCTGCAGGCAAAGCCAGCCTGCTCGACCTGTTCGACGGTCGGCGCCAGCTGATCGTCTACCGTGCCTTCTTCGAACCGGGCGTATTTGGCTGGCCGGACCATGCCTGCCGGGGCTGCTCCATGGTGGCCGACCAGGTTGCGCATCTCGCCCACCTGAACGCCCGCGACACCACGCTTGCCTTCGTCTCGCGTGCGCCGCAAGCGGATATCGCACAGCTGAAGGAGCGCATGGGTTGGACGATGCCCTGGTTCACCCTCACCGACGGTTTCGATGCCGATTTCGGCGTGGACGAGTGGCACGGCACGAACGTGTTCTATCGTGACGGCGACCGAGTGTTTCGCACCTATTTCATCAACAACCGCGGCGACGAGCAGATGGGGAACACCTGGAACTATCTCGACATCACGCCGCTGGGCCGGCAGGAGGTCTGGGAGGACTCTCCTGCAGGCTATCCGCAGACGCCAACCTATAAGTGGTGGAACTGGCACGACAGCTACGTTGCCGACGCGGCGCCCGACAAAAAATGGGTCGAGGTGTCCGATGCCGGGGAGGCCGCATTCCGGGACCGAAATGCAGATCCAACGGCGTGAGCCGTGCCTCACGCCGTTTCCGAATTCTGCCGGGGAGCTTTACGCCTGCGCTGCCGATGAGCGTTCAGGCGCCTGGAACAGTGTCCTGAACGCTGCGACGCGGTTCCCGCCGACGCGAGTTCTGCGGGCGTGGTCGGTCATGCCATAAGAGGTCGACGGCGCTTCAGCGACGCAGATCGGCGAGGCCCACCTCGATCACCGCGACCAAACCGGTAGGCAGCCAAAGGTACTGCATCTTGGCGCCGAGCTGAGAGTGCGCCGCCCGTTCGACGAGAACGCTGCCGAAGCCCGGCTGTCCGGAAGGCTTGGCCACGCTGGGGCCGCCGATCTCGTGCCAGGTTATGAAAAGCTGCTCCTGCCGCACCTCAGTGGAAACCGAAACGGACCCGCTTTCGCTGGTAAGCGCACCATACTTGACCGCATTGGTCGCCAGCTCATGAAAAATCAGCGCCAGCGCAGTTGCCGCGCTTGAGCCGACCGCAGCGTCCTCACCTCGAATGGTCACGCGATCTGCGTACCCCTCCCGATAAGGGTCGAGCAGGCGCGCCAGTAGCAGCGTCAATCCACCGTCGCCGATCTCCTTGTTGACGACGAAGGCATGGGCGCGATGCAGGGCCTGGAAGCGGCTCTGCAGCTTCTCGGCGAAGCCCTTGCTCGCCGGCTCGAAGCGGGCAGCCATCCGCACCAGACTGTTCACAACGGTGAAGATATTCGCGATTCGATGCGAAAGCTCGCGGGCGATCAGCTCACGCTGCTCTTCGGCGCGGCGCCTTGCGGTGATGTCGATATGGGCCCCGACGAGGCGAACCGCGCCGCCATGCTCGTCCCTGGTGATTTCGGCCTTTGCGAGGATCCAGCGCGTCTGGCCGTCGCTTGGCCTGACGATGCGATACTCGACTTCATACTCGGTGGCAGGACTCTTAACGGTAGCGAGGAAATGGCTGACCACACGCTCGCGGTCGCTGGGATGAATCCGGGCGACCCAGGCCTCGTGGCTTTCATGGATCGCGTCCGGCGGCAAGCCGTGGACGGCCAGATACTCCGGCGAGCGCACATTCTTGAATTCACCGTGGCGCAGGTCTACTTCCAGGCCGCCGATCTGCCCGATGCGTTGAATGCGCGCGAGCTCCGCTTCGCGAGCGCGAAGCTTGCTCTCTGCCGATTCACCTGGGTCGTTCAACATCTTGTCCTGGCTCGATCGGCGCAGAATCCTATATGTCGCCGTGCTTGGCCACCCGCAATGTCATTGGACATAGCGGAAGTGCATTCCCTGTGATTCAGCTGGAGAGCACGCGCTTCCGCGCGAGGCCCGGTCGTCCTCACAATCCCTGGCGGGTTTCGATCATAGCGCGGACAGCCTCGCGCAAATCGGCGCGCGAGGCGTCGCGCGAATAGAACATGTGGCCGCCGGGGAACACCTGCAGCTTCACCCGCCCAGGATCGCCCAAGGCGGGGAGTTGATCGAGGAGAAGCCTGGTCTCGAAATACGGCGTGACGAGATCGGTGAACCCGTGTGCGACGATGACCTCGAGGCGTGGGTCGAGCGCGAGCACGTTGCGGAGCTCGCGCATGGATTCGCGGTCGCCGCGACCCTGGCCGTAACTCCAGCGTCGGTTGACCTCTTCGTTCAACAGGAAATAGCGCCCTTCGGGCCGCCAATTCAGGTCGCTCGCATATTGACTGAGCATGGCACTGGTCAGGGGGGCGGTGATCGCGCCCAGCACGGCGTCCGGTACCCTGCCGCGCGCGGCTTCGGGATCGGGATCGAGGGTAGCGACATTTCCGTCATAAGGACTACCGACCAGCCCCTTGCTGCGGTCCAGTTCACGCAAAAAGGTGCCGGCATCGACCTTGCCACCCATGCGCTCCACGAGAGCCCGGTCGAGCCCAGTCAGCGCTGAGACCCTGTCGGTCAGTCGTTTGGTCGCGCCGCTGTCGCGTGGCCCCTTCAGGAGATCGGCGAGATAGTCGCCGCCGGCGTAGCTTTCGGCCTCTGCCAGGGCCTGGCGCGAGAGTTTGCCTTCGCGCTCCAGCTTCACTGCAGCCATCGTCGGCAGCGATACCACCCAGCGAAGCGGCGAACTGCCGGCGTCGCGCTGGTAGGTGAAGTCGAGCACCGGGGAGAGCATCACGATGCCGGAGACGCCGACACCGTCGCCGGTCTGCAACTCGCTGGCGACTTTGGGTGCGCGGAACCCGCCATAGCTCTCGCCGACGAGGAATTTCGGTGAAGCGAGGCGGTCGTTCAACCGCAGCCAGTTGGTGACGAAGCGTGAGAGCGACTTGTAGTCTCCCTCGACCGACCAGAGCAGTCCGCGTGCGTCGTCATTGCCGGCGGCGAAGCGGCTGAAACCCGTGCCCACCGGGTCGATGAAGACGAGATCGGTGAAGTCGAGCCAGGTATCGGCATTGTCGACGATGAGGGGCGGCATGGACGGCGCGTCGCCCTGCCGGCCGAAAGGCAGCCGCTTAGGTCCCATCAGGCCGAGATTGAGATAGGCCGAGGCGGCACCAGGACCACCATTGAAGGCAAATGTAACCGGGCGCGACGAGGCGGGGACGCCCAGGCCCCGGTCGAGCACATAGGCGATATAGGCGATTTCGGCGAGTTTGCGGCCGGACTGATCACTGACCGGCAGGGAGCCGGCGGTGGCCGTATAGCGCAGCGTACGACCGGGCAGGATCAATTCGTGGCGCGTGACGGAAGGCTGCGGCAGGGGCACGCCCTGGCCGGTCGCTGGACGGGAATCCTGCCCTTTGCCCTGAGCCTCTGCCGGGCCCTGATCTCGCCGCGCCGGTGCACTCTCCTGCGCCCACGCTTGATCGATGACAGTCAGGGGAAGCGAGAACAGCCCGGCAAGGGCGAATGCTGCTAATGCGCGAAATCTCATGAAGATCCCCAATGACAGGGCCACGAGCTTAAGCTGATCCGGCGCGCAACTTGTCAAACGTCGCATCACGAAGCCGTTAGCATTTTGCACCGACGGTCTTTCTTTGAATCGATGTCTCCCGGCGATGGGCTGGCACCGTACTCCAGTGTGAATGCTGCCGGTCGTGCAATTCGCATCGGTCGGATGCTGGTGGGGCGGCGCCGGCCTCTGGCAATGCCGGCACCCAACTAACCCGGCATGTCGACAGACTGAGTCACCGGCCGCTCATGGAGTGCGGCTCAGGGAACATCATTCCTCTTCGGCCGTATATGATGTGACCTCTTCGGGGTATGATCGATGAAGCACATTGATCTGCGCATGACGACCTTGGTCGTTCTTCTTGGACTCGGTGCAGCCCCGGCGTTGGCTCTCACAGCCGATCAGGTCAACGCTGCGACATTTGCGGCGTGGACGCACCCCAAAGCGACCGGACCCGATCCGTTCATCGTGAAGGCCCAGGCCCTGCTCAGTCGGCGCAGCATCTCACCGGGTGAGATCGACGGCGCCGATGGCGAGAACTTCCGCAAGGCCGTCGGGCAGTTTCGGCGACAGGAGAAACTCGGGGAAGGCGACGATCTGGACGAGGGCGTCTGGCTCAGCCTCAGGGGCGATACCGTTCAGGATGTCATAGTCGAATACAAACTGTCCGAAAGAGATACGGAATACGATTTCGCGGACGCCATCCCCCGCGATTACGCCAAGCAGGCAAGAATGAAGCGGCTCTCCTACACCAGCCCGCAGGAGATGCTCGGCGAACGCTTTCACATGAGTGAAAAGCTGTTGACCGCCCTTAACCCAGGCCAGGGTTTCACCGACGCCGGCAGCGGAATTTACGTCACCTCCGCCGGACGTTCGCTCCAGAGGGGCGCCGCCAAACGGGTGGATGTCGTCAAGAGCACGGGAATGGTGGTCGTCTATGGCGAAGGCGAGACGATCCTTGCCAGCTATCCGGCAACGATCGGAAGCAGCGACACTCCTTCTTTGACCGGCCATTACACGGTTAAACGCATCGCGCGGAACCCGAGATACACTTACGATCCCGACAAGAACTTCCAGCAGGGCAAGAACGAAGAAACCCTCGTCCTGCCGCCCGGGCCCAATGGTCCGGTGGGAACCATCTGGATCGCATTGTCGGAGCCGACATTCGGCATTCACGGAACGCCGGAACCATCACGGGTCAGCAAGACGACGTCACATGGCTGCGTGAGATTGACCAACTGGGACGCGGAGGAACTGGCCGACCTCGTGCGCCCCGGTGTGCCGGTGCAGTTCCTGGATTGAAATCGTGAGAACCCGCCAGGGCCGGCATGACCTTGCGGTAATAGCGCTGTGCCTCGATCTTTCGCTCCTCATGCTCGGCTTCGCAGCGCTTGCCCGTGATCGCCAAGCCGAGGAGCAAGGCGTCTCTCAACCCGATCCGGCACGCGTTGCCGCACCGCTGCCTCCGCGGCGGCCGTCCGGTTTGACACAGCAGGTTGAGCCGGCAGACGGCAAGGGGGTGAACGAACCGGGCGGGGCGGCGGCTCCGTCGAGCTGCATCAGGACGTTCGAGGAGCGCGGAGGAGGCGTGCTGCCCTCCGGCGGCGCAGGCGCCGGCGAATGCGCGATCGATGACCCGGTTACATTCCAGCAACTGGTCATGCAGGACGGTTCCCGGGTCGAACTGGACAGCGCGATCACTGTACGGTGTCCCTTCGCGCTGGAGCTTCTCGCCTGGGTCCGCGACGATCTCGCTGCGCTGGCCAGCCGGGAGAACGCCCGGATTGCGAAGCTGTCCGGCGTGGGAGGCTATGCCTGCCGGGCGCGAAACGGCGATACGACAGCGCCGATCAGCGAGCACGCGAGCGGCAACGCCTTCGATGTCGGCGGATTGTTGATGCAGGATGGTCGCGCCGTGACATTCGCTGGCAAGGAGCCTCTATCCCGTTCAACGCGCGAAGCCGTGCAGAAGAGCGCCTGTCAACGGTTCACCACCGTGCTCGGGCCGGGAGCCGACAGTTCCCACAAAGACCATCTCCATCTCGACATGCGCCAGCGCCCGCGCGGGTTCCGGATTTGTCAGTGGGTGGTCGAATGAGGCGCTGCCCGTTCTCACTCCCTGTCAGCGCTTACCGGGCTCCTTCGGCGGATAGCTGAGCATGAAGCGCGGACGCCGCTGCAGGTCAGATCGAGCTTGCCTTTGCAGGCGGCGCCGGTGCCGCGTCAGCATCCGGTTGCTCCCAGCCGAAGACACTTCGGCCGCCATACTCAGCGGAGCGGAGTTTCTCCTGCGTGACATACTCTTCCAGCGTCGGGCCGCTGACGACGCGTTCCAGACGCCGGCTTTCCCGGTCCAGCCGCGCGATGGCAGCGAGCTTGTCGTCCTGACCGAGCTTCGCCCGATCGATGGCGGATTTCAGCACCGCGATCGTCTGGTCGTAGACCGTGGTGGGCACGGCGAAGGGCTGTCTGTCCTTGCCGCCATGGGCGAGAGAGAAGCGCGCAGGATCGGCGAACCGGCACGGCGCGCCATGGATCACTTCCGCCACCATCGCGAGCGAACGGACCGTGCGGGCGCCGACGCCGGGCACGAGCAGCAATTCCGAGAAATCGGCGGGAGCGCTGTCAGCGGCTGCGGCGAGCGCGCCATGGAGCCGTCGCGCGATAACGTCCTTGGGTCGGACCTCGTGATGAGCCGGCATGACGAGATGAGGCAGGGAAAGCTGCGCCGGCGACAGGACCGGCGGCGCCCGGTCGCGCTCCAGCGCCGCAAATTCCCTCACGATCCCCGACGGTCCGATGTCGCGCAGCAGATCGATCTGGCCGTTGCGGGAGAGGGCAGCGCGCCTGTCGGTCAGGTTGATGATGCTGCCCTGGTTCTTGCCATCGATGGCGGCATGGGGCGCCTCGACGAAACTGCCCAGCCCTTCAGACTGCCAGTGATAGCGCCGGGCAAGGCCGCCATCGCCATTCATGCCCTGCTGCACCACGACCCAATGGCCGTCATTCCCAACGAAGAAGCCATGGAGATAGAGGTCGAAGCCGTCCTGCACGGCCGCGCTGTCGACCTTGGCGACCAGCCGGCTCGCAGTAGCGAGCGCCTTGCCGTCGAACCCGACCCTTGCGCCAATCTGTTCGAGCTCGGTTGGAGTCTGGCGCGAATGGCTGCCCCGCCCGCCGCAGACATGCAGGCCCAGCTCGCCCGATAGCGGTGTCAGCCCGCGCTTGAGCGCTCCGATCACGCTCGTGGTGATGCCCGACGAGTGCCAGTCCATTCCCATCACCGCCCCGAAGGACTGGAACCAGAATGGATGCGCCAACCGCCGGAGCAACTCGTCGCGGCCATAATGATGGATGATCGCCGCGCAGATGACCGCGCCCAGCTGCGTCATGCGCCGGCCGAGCCAGGCGGGCACGCGGCCATGGTGGAGCGGAAGGTCGGCGCTGCCGGATCGCCGGGTCATGGCGAAGTCTCGCGAACGAAAGAGGAACGATTGATATAGCCCGGTCCTTTCCCGCCTTCTACAGAAATCGATCCTCGTCGAGGCGGCTGGTCCTGTTTTTCCCGTGCGTACGACCGCCGGACGTCCCCGTGCTCGACAAAATTCCGCTCAAATTCTGGCTATCTCGGCTGCAACCAACTTACCAATCCCCGGCAGGAAGCCGTCATCCTCTGCGATGGCTTCGCCCTGGGTGAAGACGGTCAGGATGAAGTCCTCGCCGCCAGGCAGGATCGCCCGGATCGTGTCGTGACGGCGAAATTCGGCGCGTGCATCGCCCAGCCAGCGGGTCCGTCCGGCCTTGGACCAGATCCGCGAACCGTCCGGCAGGCCGCCGCCGAGATATCCGAGCAGTTGATAGGCGCCGCGGCTTCGGTCCGGACTCGCCTGGTCGCGAATGAGGTGGTCGCGCACCCGCTTCAGGCGAGCTTCCGGCAACAGCGAGGATCCATAGAAGATCTCTGACATCAGACGCGCCATTGCGATCGGGGTCAGGCGGTTGTGGCCGATGGGAGAGAGATCGAGCCCGATCTTCTCGCGGCCGTAGCGCAAATCATCCATCAGCTTCTGGTCGAGATTGATGTCGATCAGCTCGGGCCAACCCAAACCGGCGAAGAAGCGGTTGATCTCCTGGCGGCGCTCGCACCAATCGGCCAGGGCCTCCCCCTTCAGTAATGTGTCGCCGGTCGTGCCGGTGAGCAGGTCGATGATGTAGTTCGTTGCCGAATTGGACGACCAGAGGATCATGTCGCGCATCGCGCGGTCGAGTTCCCCGTGTTCGGTCAGCCGTCCCTCGGCGAGGGCCGCCTGTGCCGCGACGAGGTGAAAGACCTTGACCAGAGAACATGGATAGCTCCGCCAGTTGGCATGGCGGGCAGTTCCAATCGGGCGCTCGCCAACAGGTTGCGGGCGCAGCAGAACATAGGCGAACTGGTCCAGCGGGACACCCCGGCCGGAATAGATCGACGACGCATGCGCCTCGATGGCGCGGCCGATCCGCTGCAGGTCTGTATCGTCGCGAAAAAAGCTCATGATGTCCTCATGGCGCAGGCATCGGCCGTGCAGGAAAAGGTCAGCCCTTCGGGCGCAAGGCGGTGTCGAGCCCCTCGCCGATCAGGGCGAAGGTCACACCGGTATAGATGATGGCGAGACCCGGGCAGGTCGCGATCCACCAGGCGTCGAACAGGAACTCGCGGCCATCCGAGATCATCAGGCCCCATTCCGGCGTTGGCGGCTGGATGCCGAGGCCGAGGAAGCTGAGCGAGGTCACGGCCAGGATCGTCAGGACGACATCCGCCATCGCATAGACGATTGCCGGGGTCACGGCGTTGGGCAGGACATGCCTGGCAACGATGTGCCGGTCGGTACCGCCGAAACTGCGCGCGGCCTGGACGAATTCGAGTTCGCGCAGCACCAGCACCTCGCCCCGGACAATGCGGGCAAACGAGATCCAGTTCACCAGCAGAAAGGCGAGATAGAGGTTGAATTCCCCGGGACCCAGCACGCCGACGATGGCGATCACCAGGACATGGAAGGGGAAGGCCCAGAAGATGTCGGTGATGCGCATGATCACGGTATCGACGCGCCCGCCGACATAGCCGGAGAGCGCGCCGATCGTCGCGCCCAGGATGGCTGGCGCCGCGACGCAGATCAGTGCCACCCTCAGATCGACGAGTCCGCCCGCCATCACCCGCGAGGCGACATCCCGCCCGAGATCGTCCGTGCCGAACCAGTGGCTCAGCGAAGGCGGCTGCAGCGTGTTGCCGTAGTCGATGCGGAAGGGATCATGTGGTGTCCAGACTTGCCCCAGCCCGACGAACAGGCTCAGCAGGGCGAGCATTGCAAGGCCGATCAGCAGCGTCGGATTGAGGCGGCGCAATCGCGTCATGGTTCAATCCAGCCTGATGCGCGGGTCGGCCAGCGCGTAGGCGATATCCGTCGCCAGGTTGATCAGGACCACGAGCACGGCAAAGACGATGGTCAGGCCCTGGATCATCGGGTAGTCGCGGGCGAAGATCGACTCGACGAAGAGCGAGCCGAGCCCGGGCAGGGCGAAGACCGTTTCGATCACAACCGTGCCACCGATGATCCAGCTCGTATGTGCGCCGAGCACCGAGATCGAGCTGATCAGGGCATTCGGCAGGACGTGCACGCGCATCGTGCGGTTGGTGCCGTTACCCTTGGCCCGGGCCGTGGTGACATAATCCGAGCCGAGCACGTTCAGAATGCCGCTGCGCAGGCTGCGGATCGTCAGGGATGCCGTCGCGAGCGCAATCACCAGGGCGGGAAGCGTCAGATGATGCAGCCGCGAAAGGAAGCCCTCTCCGTATCCGGAGGTCGGGAACAGCGGCAGCCAGATCGCGAGCATTACGACAAGGACCAGCCCCAGCCAGAATGAGGGGATGGCGAGAAGGATGGTGAAGACGAGTTTGATCAGGACATCCACCGGCTTGTCCCGCTCGACCGCCGAGAGCAGGGCAAGAGGAACGGTGAGGATGACGGCAATGATGGTCGAATAGGCAACGAGCCACAGCGTCGCCGGCAGGCGCTCGAGCACGAGTTCTGAGACCGCACGGCCATGCACCACCGAACGGCCGAGGGTCCCTGAACCGATATCGCCGAGGAACAGCCAATATTGTCGCCACAGGGGCAGGTCGAGTCCGAGGCGCTGCTTCAGCAGCGCAACCTCCTCGGGGCCGCCGCGCGCGCCAAGCAACAGCGTTGCCGGATCCCCCGGCAGCGCGCGCAGCAGGAAGAAGCAGGCCAGCGTGATGCCAAGCAGCACCGGCACCAGCTGGAACAGCCGTTTGAAGATGTAACCGACCATGATGAGCGACTGAAGGACGAGGCGGCCCCGCAGGGCCGCCGGCACCTCACTTCAGCTTGACGTCCTCCAGGCGAAAATTGGAGGTCGGGAGGACTTCGAAGCCTTCGACATTGCTGCGATAGGCGTAGGACGTGCCGGGATAGAACAGGAAGACCGACGGCGCGCCGTCATGCGCGAGCTTGATCATCTCCTTGAACATCGCACCGCGCTCCGGGCCGTCGGCCGTAACGCGCTCCTTTTCGTAGAGTTCGTTGACCCGCTCGCTCTTCCATTCCGTGTGGTAGGCATTGGCGCGCTCGGGATTGACGATCAGGAAGCCGGCGAGCTGATCGGGATCGATCGTATCGCTCGACGCATAGGAAACCGCCATCTCATAATCGCCCGCCTTGGTTGTCGACCAATGCGTGCCGCCCTCGACCAGCTTGATCTCGGCCGTCACGCCGACCTGCGCCAGGGCGCTCTGCATCGCCTGCCCGAGCTGGCGGTGCAGCGGACGCCCCGAGTGGATCAGCAGCGAGGTCTTGAAGCCGTCCGCGTAGCCGGCTTCCTTCAGCAAGGCCTTCGCCTTGGCGACATCGTGGGAATAGGGCTTCAGCGTCGCATCGGCATAGGCCATGGGCGGCATCGGCGAATTCGCGACCTTGCCGGTTCCATAGAGCAGCGCCTTGACCAGGCCTTCCTTGTCGACGGCATAGTTCAGCGCCTGACGGACACGGACATCGTCGAAGGGCTTCTTCTTCGTGTTCATCATCACGAAGTCGCTGCGCAGGACATCGGCAACAGCAGTCTTGATCGCCCCCGAACGGCTGAGGCTCTGCAACTGGTTGAGCGGGATTTCCAGTGCGACATCGATCTCACCGGCCTGCAGTTTCAGGACGCGGCTGTTGCCTTCGGGAATGACAAGGAGCTCGGCGCCGTCGAGGTCGGGCTTGCCGGCCTGCCAGTAGGACGCGTTCTTCTTCAGCGAAAGCCCCTGGCCCTTGTTCCAGGCGGCAACCGTGAAGGGGCCCGAGCCGATCGGCTTCTCGAAAAAGCGGTCGGGCGCCGCCTCAAAAGCCTTCTGCGGCAGGATGGCGGAAGAGAACAAGGCCAGGTTGTTCAGAAGCGGCGTGAAGGTCTTCTTGAGCGTGAGGATCACCGTGCGTTCGTCCGGTGTCTCGATCGTCTCGATGCCGGAGAAGAAGCGCTTCCAGTTGCTCGCATCGCTGCCGGCCCGCTTCAGCGAGAACGCCACATCTGCGGACGTGACCGGTGCGCCGTCGGAGAACTTCGCTTCGCGCAGCTTGAATGTGTAGGTCGTGCCGTCGGCACTGACCTGCCAGCTCTCGGCGAGCCCAGGCGCGAGCTTGGTGGCATCCTTGCTTGGGCGGAGCAGGGTGTCGAAAATCAGGAGTTGCGCGAAGATCGAAGCGTTGTCGCTGGTCGCGATCGGGTCGAGCGAGACGAGATCCTGCGTCTGCGCCAGCCTCAGCACGCCCTTGGCAAGGGCGGGGGAAGCGAAGCCGCCCATCACAGGCGTCATTACAGCGAGCGCAAGCGCGGCAGCCGAAGCCATCGAACGAAATCTGGTCATCGCGATCCCCTGTGGCGCCGGTTCTATGCCGACGATGGCCGGCATCCTTTCATGTGCCTCCTAGTCTTGCTAATGAAAGATTTGGCAAGATCTTCAACCAGATGGAATAGGGTGCGTCATGAAGCTCTCCTCACTGCAGGTCCTCGACGCCTTCGTCCGGCTCGGCGGGACCGGTGAGGCGGCGCAAGGGCTCGAGATGAGCCAGTCGGCCGTGATCAAGGCGTTGAGGCTTGCCGAGTTCGAACTCGGCTTGAACCTCGTCACGACCTTGCAGGGCCGCTTGATGCCGACGCCTGAGGCGCAGGCCCTGACCCAGCGGGCTCAGCCGGCTTTCGCTGCGCTCAGGCGGGCTCGCCATGAGGCCGACATGATGCGGGTCGGCATGGTCGACCGCCTCCGGATCGTGACGGTGCCGGGACTGGCCCACAGCATCTTGCCGCCGGCGATCACGGCAGTCCGCCGCGCCATCGGCGACGCAGCCCCGGTCGAGATCATGTTCGATCATGTCGCCGCCCATCTCGCGGCGGGAGACGCCGATCTTGCGATCACCTACGGGCCCCTGCCGAACGAAGGGCTGCGGAATATCACGCTGCAGGAAAGTCCGCTTGTCTGCGTGTTCTTTCAGACAGATCCATTGGCTGCGCGAGACGAAATCGGCCTTGAGGACCTCGCGGGGCGTCGGCTGATCAGCTATGGGCCGGATGGTTTCAGCAGTGCCGACAGCTTTCAGCAGGCTCTTACCAAAACGGGCCTTGCTTCGCGTATCTCGATCACCGTCCGCCATACCGATTCGGCTTGCCATCTCGTGCGCGAGGGCTGCGGCGTCGCGATCGTCGATGGCTTCGTGATCAGCAGCGGATTGACCGAGGGGTTGGCCGTGCGCCCGCTGCGCGCCAGTCCGGCCGTCATCGCCTATGCGCACCATCGGGAAGACTCGCACCTGCAGCACTCCGGGCGGGTCCTGATCACCTGTTTGATGGAGCCTGCGCCGTGAGCGAACTCACTCCGACCCAGGCCCGCATCCTGCTTGCGGTGCATCGCTTCGGCACCACGATCGAGGCCGCGCGCGCGTTCAACCTGACCCAATCAGCCATCAGCAAGATCGTGGCGAGGAGCGAACGAAGCCTCGGCGTGCCGGTCTTCGAGCGGCGCGATGGCAGGCTGATACTCCGGTCGGAAGCGAGGGAACTGATGGCGAGCCTGAGCACGGTCGAGGCTGAGTGGCGCAACTTGCGAGACACCGTCGCGGATCTGCGTTCCGGGCACGCTCTTCCACTGCGCATCGCCGCGACACCCAGCATCGGACAGGGACTGGTTGCAGGTGCGCTGCGCAATCTTCTGGCGACCCATCCTGATGCGCGGGCCGAACTGATCATGGGCAATCCGGTCGCCGAACTTTCGAACGGGACAGCCGATATCGGCTTCATGTTCTCGCCCCGCGTGAGCGACGACATCGCCCTGACACCGCTGGCCGAGGGCGCGATCGTTGCCCTGGTCCGCAAGGATGACCCTCTCGCGGCACGGGGCAGCGTCGATCTTGCCGAACTCGCCGGGCGCCGGCTCCTCTGCTTCGATCGGGAGTCGTCGCCGCTCGGCTGGCTGATCGCCAAGGCGCATGAAGAGGCCGGGCTGGACTACGCCCCGTTCATGACGGCTCCCTACAGCATCACCGTCGCACATTTGCTGGCCCGCGACGGCGATGTCTCACTCGTCGACAGCATGCTGTTCGAAGCGCAGCGGTTCGAGGGTCTCATCCAACTGCAGATCACGCCGCGCATCCCGATCACGATATGCATGATGACCGCCCGCAGCCGTCCGCTGTCTCACCTGGCAGCACGCATGGTCGAGATCATCACGGGCGCATGATGTCCTGAACTCGCCTCGATCATCGCCCCCATCGCTGCTGCCAGGCATTGGCCGCCAGGGCGCCGACGCATTCGATCAGCGGAGTGGGCACGCCCGTCCTGCGACCGAGTTCCACAACAGCTCCCACAATTGCGCCAAGCTCGAGCGGGCGCCCCGCCTCCATGTCCTGCAGCATCGAGGTTTTCACACCGATCAATGTCGGAGGCAGTTCGAGGCGTGCTTCGAGCTCCGGCAGATTCGCGATTCCGAGCGCGGCGGCAACCGCGACGCATTCCGCCATGATCGACTTTGCGATGGCCCTGACCCCAGGATCTCCGACGATCTTGTCGACCGTCGCCCCCGTCACGGCCGAAAGCGGATTATAGGCCGCGTTGCCGAGCAGCTTTTGCCAGACTTCAGTCCGGATATCCTCGCTCTGCTCGCCATCGACCCCGCCCGCTCTCAAGAAGGCGACGACGTCTGCCAGCCTGCCGCCATGCGGCTTCAATGGCTCGCCGACAACAAGGCGCTTTCTGCCGTTCCAGGCGATGACGTTCGGCGCGGGGCGGTTCGCACCGATATAGACGACGCAGCCGAGAACCTGCCCGGCAGGAACCGACGCCTCGATCGCACCGCTCGCATCGACCGCGGCGAGTCTCCGGTCGCCGAACTCGGGGCCCAAGCCTTGCAGATACCACCAGGGAATGCCGTTCAGCATCGGCAGCACGATCGTCGATGGCCCGATCAGCGGTTTGACGGCATCGAGACCGCTCGCCCAGTCATGTGCCTTGAAGCCGACCAGAACGAGATCCTGGACACCTGCGGAGGCTGCATCGGCAGCAACCTGTACGTCTACCGTTTCGGTGCCTGAGGGAGATTGGAGCGTCAGGCCCTCGGCTGCGAGCAGAGCAGCGGTCTGAGCGCGAGCGATGATAACGGGCCGCAGACCTGCCTGGGCCATATGCCAGGCAACAACCCCGCCGATCGCTCCAGCTCCAACGATTGCAACGCGCATGTTTGTGCTCACCTATCGACGATGCCACGACTATAGGGGAGAGCGCTCGGTGCGAAAGCGCAGGGCGGGCTTGGCTTGACTGCCCGGTGGACATGGGTGGCGAGTCTCCCCCCAAATTCCGAGGCTGGAGACTAGGTCTCTAGGGATGCAGATACGTTGCGCATCGCGTAGGTCAAACAGGCGTTGCTCATGCCGCGCAGGCTCGTCTCGACTTTATCAGCCAGGACCGTTGCCTGGAGTTCTGTTGCGAGACCCGCGTTCGGCGACAAGCTGCCAAGGATGATGACCGTGGATGGCAGTCTGCGGCGAAGGCGCTTGATGGCGTATTTCATATGAGCGGAGCTCGTGCCGTCGAGATAGCACAGACAGATCAGGGCGGGTTGATCCGCCGCCAGCGCGGCGAGGTTATTCGTCGAGAGCGTGTCTGCAGGCAGCACGCGGGCAGTGAGCCCATGCTTGCCGAGGATCTGCGTCAGCATCAGGGCTGCAGCTTCATCGAGCTCCGACTGCGCGGCGACGCAAACCACCCGGTCCTCACCTCGGAAAGCCTCACCCAGGTTTTCCGGTGCCAGAATCGGCAGGTCGGCTGAACCTTCGGCCTCGTCGGTTTCAGCGATCGCTGCTTCTGCCTCGGGGTCGTTGGTCATTTCTCCGACTGCAGGATTGCGGTCATCATGGTCGGCGAGGTCATCGACGACTTCACGCACCGTTTCGAGGATCCGTGTCTGCCGTGTTGCATCAAGGACGCCGCGTGCCGCGTCGCTGGCTGCGAGTCGCAGACCTTCCAGGGCGACTTCGTCATAGTAGACGGAGAGGGAGCGCTCCTTGAGAACCTCTTCGGCCTTGTCAGCTGCCTCAGCGGGATCCCCGGCGAGCACACGCTGGTAGAAGATCTCGGGAGCAGACAGCGCCGGCCGATCCCCCAAGAGGACATCGAGAAATTCGAGCCGCTCGACATGACGGCCCAGGACCACGAGGCAAACGGTCAGCGGGGTTGCAAGGACCAATCCGATGGGCCCCCACAACCACGTCCAGAACGTGGCCGCAACGACGATTGCGACAGGCGAAAGGCCGGTCGAGCGGCCATAGACCAGCGGTTCGACCACATGACCGGCGAGCGGCTCTGCAACCAGAAATAATGCGGCGGTCCAGGCCAGCATGGTCCAGCCGGGATCGACGGATGCTGCGATCACCATCGGGAAAATCGCGGCGAGAATAGCGCCGAGATAGGGAATGAATCGAAGGATGGCGGAGAGAATGCCCCAAAGCAGGGCGCTCGGAACGCCGATCAGCCAGAGTCCGGTCCCGATCACGAGACCGAAGCCAGCATTGAGGACCAGCTGGGTCAGGAACAGCCGGCTAAGGCGACGAGCGGCGTCGTCAAATGCAGCCGTGGTCTTCTGTAGATCATAGGTTCCCGTTAGCCGGATGAACCTGTTCCTCAGATCCTCACGCTGCAGAAGGATGAAAACGACGAAGATCACGACGATTCCGGTCGTTGTCAGTGGATGGATCAGAGGCGTGAGAAAGGCCCTCAATGTCTCCAACGCGCCCGGCTCCGGTTGATGAACCTCGACAGGGATTGGCCGCGCGTCGGGGGGGCGGACCGAGGGCGCCAGGGGCGATGCATCCTTCGCCTGGGGCTTGTCGAGTTCCTTGCCGAGATCCTGCAGGACGTCGGCTGCGCGAGAGAGAACACCGCTGCCTGGGCCGGCTCCGCGGAGCGACGCGATCTTCTCACGCATCGTGCTCTGATAAACCGGGAGATCTCCGGCGAGCTGGGTCGCCTGACCGACCATGGCCATCGTCAAGGCGCCCAGCGCCGAGAAGGCGATGAGAACGACAGTGATGACGGCGAGCGAACGGGGAACCCGAAGTTTCTGGAGTCCTTTGACGAGCGGCGCGAGAACAAAACTGAACAGGATCGCGAGAGCAATCGGTACGAAGACATCGCGACCGAGATAGAGCGCGGTCACGATCAAGGCTCCAATGGCAACATTGCCAAGGCCACCATCGATCGCCCGAGCGGGCACTGCCCGGGCGGGCGCGAGAGTGGCGATCGGACGCATGAAGTGGTTTTCCTCGGCCACGATTCACCCACTCAGCGGTAGTAGGGGCGCGCTGTTGGTCATTGGTGGCTGAACGGGAGATCGACCCTGATGTTCCAATAGGTCTGCCGGTCTACCTGTCTCCCAGTATCAGAGACCGATCTCGAACGTGCCGAGGCCCGGCCGGGCGCGAGAACGGCGGGTGACTGGTCCGTCTCCCAACGAGCCAGGCTTCGCTACGTTAACGAGCCTGGGGAACTCCGTCCTTCGCGCGGCGGGAGTTGGCTAGCCGCGTACGGTCCTTGCCGAGACCGGTTGCTTCGAGAAGCCCCTTCCGCTTTGCATCGTAATAGTATCCGTTCCGATAGTAGCGGTCGGCACGGACCTGGTCGCGATCGGCCACGAGCCAAGCTCCCCGGAGATATTTGAGCCCGTAGGTGAGATTGACTTCGGGATCGAGCAATCCATTTGCCGGGCCGGCATAACCCATGCTCCGCGCTGTCGCGTGCTTGATCTGCATCAGGCCCAAATGGCCATTCTTCTGGGCGGTCGGGCGATAGTTGCTTTCGCGCTTGACGATTCGACGGACCCAATCCGCTGGGAGTTCGTAATGCGCGGAATGTTGTTCAATGAGCCTGTCAATTCCCGCGCGGTCCGAGGCCGGTTGCGGGTCACCGGGCTGTTCGCCGGAGTAAGCGAGCGGTTTCGCAGCCTCCAAGGAGGCGTCGTCTGTGAGAGTGCATCCTCCAAGCCCCCCAGACAGCAGGATGATCCCGGCTGCAACAAGACGTCTTTGCCACGACAATCTGGCCTCCATCAGCTGATGAACCTGCTTACGGGGACGCCAACAACTCATGATCCTAGGCTCAACTTACCCCAGGCTCCAAAGTACGCGGACTTGCGGCAACTCTGCGGCGGACGATCTGGACACGTGACGGGTGGCTTCCCCAATGACGCTCGATATTTGGTTCGGGGATTTGGTGGGGCGGAACCAGCCGGAGCGTTCGACGTCAGCTACCCCACCAGTGTCATCCCGCCAGCGTCGGCAGGACTGCGGAGCAGATTGATGAAGCAATCGGGCAGTCACCCATTGGCCGGGAAGGGGGCAGCGAAAAAGCTGGTTGGCGAACCAGGAGCGCCCATGTGCACGCGCCCTGACGGCGGCTGCGTCAGGTCCTTGTTTCTTCTAGCTTAATTCCACCAGGAAAAGCCTGGTGGAGCTGAGGGGATTCGAACCCCTGACCTCTGCAGTGCGATTGCAGCGCTCTCCCATCTGAGCTACAGCCCCAAGGCGCTGGCCTTCTAGGCCTTGCGTCGCGTGAATGTCAATCGCCTGCGCCGGGAGTTTTTCGGCGAGGGCGAAATCTTTCCGCGTCACCAGCCTGAAGACGACAAGAGGAATGTCGATGCGTGCCGTTCTCGACGTGGTGATGCTCGCGCTGAACATCTACACTTGGCTCCTCATCATATCAGCGGTTTTGAGTTGGCTGATCGCCTTCAACGTCGTCAATACCCGGAATCAGTTCGTCTCCTCGGTCTGGGATTTCCTCTACCGGGTGACCGAGCCGGCGCTCAGGCCGATCCGGAACATGCTGCCCAATCTTGGCGGCATCGACATTTCGCCGATCATCCTGTTGCTGATCATCTTCTTCATCGAGCGCGTGATCGAGCGTTATCTGTACCCTGCAGTATTCTGAGATGGCCGTTCCCTGGACGGCAACGCCCGGGGGATTGCGGCTGAGCGTCAGGCTCACCCCGCGCGGCGGGCGCGACGGGGTCGACGGCATCGAGGTCCTCGCGGACGGCCGCGCCGTGCTCAAGGCACGGGTGCGGGCCGCGCCAGCGAGGGGGAGGCCAACGCGGCACTGGTCGCCTTGCTGGCGCGCAGCCTGTCGGTCTCCCGTTCTGCGGTGACACTGGCCGCCGGAAGCACGGCGCGGCTCAAGACTCTGCTGATTGCGGGGGAAGCCGACCGGCTCGCCGAGCGGCTGGAGCAGCTTCTCGCGTCGGACTAGGGCGTCTTCGCGCCTCCCGCGCTGCACAAATCTCTTGACGAAAGCGGCCACTTCCTGTCCGAACAAGGGCAATGGACACACCCCAGTCTTTTCCTGAGCGGCTCACGGAAGGCTATCGCTCCTTCCTCGACGAACGTTTCTCCCGCGAGAAGAGCCGCTATGAGGAGCTCGCCGAAAGCGGCCAGACTCCCAAGATCATGCTGATCGGTTGCTGCGACTCGCGTGTCGCGCCCGAAACCATCTTCGATGCGCGCCCCGGCGAGATGTTCGTGGTGCGCAACGTCGCCAATCTGGTTCCGCCATTTTCGCCCGACGACCAGCTGCACGGCACCTCGGCCGCACTCGAATATGGCGTTCAGGCTCTGAAGGTCGAGCATATCGTCGTGATGGGCCATGGCCGCTGTGGCGGCATCCGGGCCTTTGCCGATGATGCGCAGGGGCCGCTGTCGCCCGGCGATTTCATCGGGAAATGGATCACGCTGATCAATCCTGCGGCGCAGCGCAGTGGCGGTCGCGGTCGCAACGAGGACCTGGAAACCTATGTCGAGCGCCTGGCGCTGGCCTCGATCCAGCAATCGCTCGCCAATCTGCGGACCTTTCCCTGCATCAGCATCCTCGAGGGCAAGGGCCGGCTGAAGTTGCATGGCGCCTATTTCGCCGTCGCGACGGGCGTTCTGATGGTGCTTGACCCCGCGACCGGACAGTTCGTTCCGGCCATTGGCGAGATGCCGAAAAAGGTGCAGACTATCCGCTGCAGCGAAGCCGAATGAGGGCGAAAATTTAGCTGCTCCGCCCCCCATGACGGCGGGCGCAGCTTGCGCTAGATTGTCGCTTCCCGGTCACTGATTTTTGAAGCTCGCATGTTCGATCGTCGTAAGCCTTCGGCTCCCGCTCCCTTCGTCACCCACGAAAATATCGAAGCCAAGATCAAGTGGTTCGACCCTGAGAAGGGCTTCGGATTCGCGTCTCCTGCCGACGGATCCGGCGACGTCTTCGTGCATGTCTCGTCCATCGGTCCGCTCGATCCGCAGGATCTGCAGCCGGGTGCGACGATCGTTGCCGATCTCGGCGAAGGCCGCCGTGGTCTTCAGGTCGTGGCCGTGCACGAGATCGACGCCTCGACCGCGACGCCCGCCGCCCCGCGCGGCGAGCGTGCCCCGCGCCCGTTCTCGCCGCGCCCGCCGCGTGACGATTTCGGCGGCGGTGGCTATGGCGGCGGCGGTGGTGGTTACGGTGGCGGCGGTTACGACCGCGGCGATCGCGGCGGCTACGGCGATCGCAACAGCGCCCCGATGGAAGGGCCCTATGACGGTGCCGTGAAGTTCTTCAACTCCGACCGCGGATTCGGCTTCATCGCGCCTGACAATGGCGGCCCGGATGTGTTCCTGCATGTCAGCTCGCTGAGCCGCAGCGGCCTGCAACCGCCGATGGACGGGCAGCGCGTGCGCTTCTCGATCCGGGCCGGCAAGAAGGGCCCGGAAGCTGCGAACGTCAGTTTCATCTGATTGGTGTTTTTGCACCGACCTGATCCAAGGCCCGCCGGTTTGGCGGGCCTTTTTGTTTCGTGGTCGGTGCGGGCGGTTCGGGCGCGAATTCGGGAGGCGCTTCCTTTGAAACGCGGTGCCGGTTTGGGTGGTGGTAGGCGGTCCTTGTCAAATTGGCGAGATCCAGAAGGCAAGCCCGACATAAGGGAGCCGAGATCACGATGAGTCTGATCGATAAAGTATCGACGGTTCTGCGAGAGGCAGCTGCAGAGGCGATCTTGCCGCGTTTTCGCAATCTGACCGCGCGTGACGTGGAGGAAAAGTCCCCGGGAGAACTCGTCACTGTTGCCGATCACCATGCCGAACGGTTGATCGGCGAGCAATTGCTGCTGCTGGATCCGTCCGCCAGGGTCGTGGGCGAGGAAGCCTGCGCAATGACGCCTGCATTGGCTGACACTCTCGATCGGGGCACCGTCTGGTTGATCGATCCGCTAGACGGCACCGGAAATTTCATTTCCGGCCGAGGACCATTTTCGATCATGCTCGCACTGCTACGCGAAGGCGAGGCCGTCGCAGCCTGGATGCTCGATCCGTTGTCGGATCAGCTTCCATGTCGCCGAACTGGGCAGCGGCGCCCAGATCAATGGCGTGCCCGTGGTCGCTGATGGGAAGTCGGATGCACTGCGGAGGGGCTCGATTTCCACTCGTTTCCTACCGCCTGACGTGCTTGAGGCCATCGAGCCGCGCTTGGATCGAGTGCCCTTGATCGTGCCCCCGCTGCTTTGCGCAGGGGCCGAATATCCTGCCATTGCCACCGGCGAGCGCGATTTCGCCGTCTTCTGGCGAACTCTGCCATGGGATCATCTGCCCGGAGCGTTGTTCTTGAGCGAGGCTGGCGGCCGCGTAGCGCGCTGGGATGGTTCACCCTATCGCGCTGGACAAGGCGGTCATGGCTTACTGGCAGCACGCACGCCCGATCATTGGCGAGCAACGCATATTGCGCTCTTCGATGGGCGCAATGATTGTTCACGGTCGAGTGAGTCTTGGTTACGAGCGCGCGACTAGACCCGTTCGAGCGCGCGATGCGGACGGTCAGGCAAGGTCAGGCCGATGGCATCGCCTGGGCGGATTTCGCCGCCCGCCAGAACGATCGCCATGATCCCGGATTTGCGAACGAGCTGCCCCTCGGAAACGCGCCCGAGGACAGCGGAGAGGAGCCCGGGACGGAACGCCTCGATCTGGGCGCAAGGGTTGCGCAGGCCGGTGATCTCGATGCAGGCCTTGTTGCCAAGCTGCAGGCGGGCACCGACAGGTAGCCCGAGTAGATCAATGCCGCGGGTGGTGACGTTCTCGCCGAGGTCGCCGGGCGCTAGGTCAAAGCCGGCCAGTTTCAGCTCGTCGAAGAGCTCGGCATGGATCAGATGAACCTGGCGCAGGTTCGGCTGCGAGGGGTCGATTGCGACGCGGGAGCGGTGCTTCACTGTGATGCCGCAATGCGCGTCCCCCTCGACGCCCAGGCCGGTCAGGAGCCGGATGGTGTCGCCGATGGGCTTGCTGAATGCATGTCCCGCATCCCGCCCGACCGAGACAACCTTCGCTGACATTCGCCTGCCTCCGCGAGGTCGCTTCGCAGGCTCTCTGGCACAGAGCGCATGGCTTGGCGAGTGGGGGAGCTATTTGGTCAAAATGAGCCGGTCGCGGGCGGTGACGCGCAGGCGATAGGCTTCGCCAAGATGCATCAGGATGACCTCGCGTCCAGCGCCGACCAATTGACGGACGTCGACGACCGGAACGTCCGATTGTCCGGGGAGGGGCGCTGTCTTTCCAGCGAGATCAGATGGCGGAACGGAACTCATCGCAGCGATCCAAGTCGATAATCTGCAGGAGGCAGACAAGATTCGGCGCTGATCTTCCGTAGAGCCTCAGTATTGAACGATAATCATTACAAACTACGTCGGTATCAGCCTATGAATTAGGTCGCTTCCGGCCACGTCGTCAAGACGGATGGTCTTGTTCCGACTTCGAGAAACCGCTTCCGCGCGAAAAAGCCGGACCTGCGGGGCAGGTCCGGCTTGCGACTGGTGTCGGAAAGCTTCGCGGATCAGTGATCCGCTTCGAGTCCGCCAATATGCTTCTGGGTGTAGAGTTCGATGCCGACGCGCTCGATGAGGTCGAGCTGGGTCTCGAGGAAGTCGATATGACCTTCCTCATCCTTCATCAGCGCCTTGAACAGGTCCTCGGATGGGTAGTCGCCGACCTCTCGGCAATATTTGGCCGCTTCCTGATAGAGTCCGCGCGCCTCGACCTCGGCCTTGAGATCGCACTCGATCACTTCCTTGACGTTCTCGCCGATGCGCAGCGCGTCAAGCGTCTGCAGATTGGGGAAGCCCTCGAGGAAGAGGATGCGGTCGACGAAACGGTCGGCATGGACCATCTCCTCGATCGATTCCTTCTTCCAAGTCTTGGCCATCTCCTTCAGCCCCCAATTGTCGAGCATCCGGTAGTGCAGCCAGTACTGATTGATCGCGGTCAGCTCGGAGCGGAGCCCCTTGTTGAGATACTCGATGACCTTCTTGTCACCCTTCATCACAGCTCTCCTCGGGCTCGCGTCACATTAGAATGATCCTAATGTAAAGCGACGATGTGGAGAATGAAAGGCAGAAGTCGACCTTGGGGAAGGAAATATCGACGAGCCGTCAGGCCGCGATCGTGTCTTCCTCGATCGCCAGTCCGTCCATCATCTGGGTGACGGAGACATGCACCGCGCATTCGACGTCGCGGCTGGCGCAGGAATGGCATTGGCTGGCGCAGGCGGCGCGGGCCTCGGCGAGAATAGCTCTGACGGCTCGGGCGCAACGTCCGCAGTCCGGGCTGCAGCCCAGACAGTCATAGGCCTCGCCAGCCGTCACAGGTCCACTGCCATCGGGGGCAATGGTTCCCTTGATCTGCCGGCAGGACAGGACGTTGCAGGAGCAGACGATCACGCGTGGTGCCCAGCCTCGGCTGCGACCCGCGTCTCGACCTCGGCGCCATCGGCATTGCGCAGGCGGACAATGACTTCCACGGACGAGATCACCATGCCTTCCGGGGCGACCGGCAGGCCGGAAACCTGGATTTCCGAGCCAGGAATGTCGACGACCGTTTCGTCGTCCTCGTTATAGAAGTGGTGATGCTCCGACACATTGGTGTCGAAGAAGGTCTTGGGGCCTGACACCGAAACCTGGCGGAGCAGGCCAGCTTCCGAGAATTGCCGCAGCGTGTTGTAGACGGTCGCGAGAGAGAGGGGCTCGCGGGCGCGCAGCGCCTCCTCATAGAGCATCTCGGCGCTGACGTGGCGGTCGCCCTTGGCGAAGAGCAACCAGCCCAGCGCCATGCGCTGCCTGGTTGGACGCAGGCCGGCATTGCGAAGCCGCGTTTTCACCGCGCTGATCGGGCAGGAAGCAGGGCTCTTCTGCGGCCACGGAATCTGTTCCGCGGCAGCACGGGCCTGGCTGGGATCCTTCACGGGCAAAACGCTCATCGGTACGCCTTCCACATCGCCGGCATGCCGGCCTTGTAGTTTAGAAAATATCTAAACTACTGATATCATTGCTATATTTGGCGGGACTCCGCGCGATTGTCAATCCGGAGCCGGCTGCGACACGGTGCACCAGGCTCTGTCAAGCCTAGTGTCCGGCCCCGGCAGGCGCTGCTTTTGGCGGCTTGCGCATGAACACGGCCAGCACGACCAGCCCCGCAAAGATCCAGGTCAGGCCGAGAAAGACATCGCCGAAGGCCATGACCAAAGCCTCGCGATGGGCGAGCTGGCTGATTTTGGCGAGCGCCATTGCCTCGGCATTGGCGCCATAGCCGGCGAAAAGCTGCATCATCTGGGCCAGCCGCTCTTCGGCGACCTGGCTGCCGACGGCGACGGCTTCGTGCAATCGGGTGATGTGCAGGTCGGTCCGGGTGTTGAGCAGCGTGTTGATCACGGCAAGGCCCACTGCGCCGCCAAGATTGCGCGTCAGATTGTAAAGGCCCGATGCGTTCTTGAGCTGCGCCGGCGGCAAGGTGCCGAGCGCAAGATTGTTGATCGGGACCATGCACAGCATCAGCGAGACACCGCGCAGGATCTGGGGCAGCAGCAATTCGTGGAAGTCCCAGTCCTTGGTGATGAAGGATGCGAGATAGGTGCCGGCGGCGAAGCCGGCGAAACCGATCATCATCATCACGCGGGGATCGAGCTTCTGCGACAACTTGCCGGCGACGGGCGCCGTCAGGAACATGCACAGGCCGGTGACGAACATCGTCTCGCCGATCATCAGCGCGTCGTAGCCGCGGATGCGGCCGAGATAGACGGGGTAGAGATAGGTCAGCCCGTAAAGGCCGATGCCCATCGTGAAGCTGAAGAGCGAGCCGAAGGCGAAGTTGCGGTTGGTGAAGGCGTAGAGATCGACGAGCGGATCCTCGCGCGTCAGCGCCCGCCAAAAGAACAGGACTGCGCCCACCAGCATCAGCGCAGTGAAGAACACGATCTCGTGGCTCTGGAACCAGTCGAGCCGCGTGCCTTCCTCCAGCACATATTCGAGGCTGCCAAGGAAGGCGGCCATGCCGGCGAGGCCGAGCCAGTCGAAGCGCTTGAGCAGGCCGGCCTGCGGCTTGTCGAAATCGATCAGCGTCCAGGCTGCTATGGTGACGCCGATGCCGGGGATGACGTTGACCAGGAAGAGCCAGTGCCAGGAGAAGGCATGGCTGAGATAGCCGCCGACCGTCGGGCCGATGGTTGGCGCGAGCGTCGCGACAAGCCCGATCAGCGGGGAGACGATCGGCCGCTTCGAGGCCGGGAAGATGGTGAAGGCAGCCGCAAAGACGCCGGGAATCATGCCGCCGCCGATGAAGCCCTGGACCGCGCGCCACAGGATCATCTCGTTGATCGAGGACGACATCGCGCACAGCACGCTCGAGATCGTGAAGCCGGCTGCGGCAATCGAGAAGAAGACGCGGGTCGACAGCGCCCGGCTGAGATAGCCGGAGAGCGGGATCATGATCACTTCGGCGATCAGATAGGCAGTCTGGACCCAGGCGATCTCGTCGGCGCTGGCGGACAGACCCGCCTGGATCTCGGCCAGCGACGCGGAGACGATCTGGATATCGAGGATCGCCATGAACATGCCGAAGACCATCGCCAGGAAGGCGAAGATCCGCCGCATCGGGATGGCGTCGGAGGCCGGTGGCGTGTCGGCTGTCAGTGTTGCAGTGGCCATGACGGCCTCGTCTTCCTGGCGCCCCGCACCATCACCCCACCCAAGCGGCATCGGCCGCGCAAAGCCGGGGGCAATCGGTGGGCGTTACGGCTGCATGGATTCCGGATCGTCGCTAAGCGCCATCCGGAATGGGTCTTGTGGTTCCGCTCAGGCCTGAGGGCGCGGGTCGATCTTCACCACGACCGACATGCCCGGGCGCAGCGCATGGCGCGCAATGGCTTCCGGGCTGAGCGAGATGCGCACCGGGACGCGCTGGACGATCTTGGTGAAATTGCCGGTGGCATTGTCGGGCGGCAGCAGCGAGAACACCGAACCCGTGCCGCCGGAAATGCCGCTGACGACGCCGTCAAAGACCTGATCGGGCAGGGCGTCGACGGTGACCCTTGCCTTGTCGCCGATCTTCAGGCCGCCGACCTGCGTCTCCTTGAAGTTGGCATCGATATAGACCTGCTCGAGCGGGACGATCGACATCAGCCGCTTGCCGGCGCTGACGAGGTCGCCAAGCTGGACATTGGTGTTGGCGATCAGTCCGTCGATCGGCGCTGCGATCCTGGTGAAGGACAGGTCGCGGGCGGCCTTGTCTTCGGCGACCTTCAGCTCGTCCATCTGGCGGGAGGCTTCGTTGCGCTGCGCCTCCAGCACCTTGATATTGGCTTCGGCCGCGGTGACGCCGGCCCCGGCACTGGCCAATGCCGCGCGGGCCCGGTCACGCGCTGCCGTTGCCGCATCGAGGGTCGCCTGCGATCCGTAGGACTTGGCGGCAAGGCTGTTGGCGCGATCGAAATCAGCCACGGTACGGACGATATCGGCCTGGGTTGAGTCGCGCTGCGCCTGGGCCTGGAGCAGGCTGGCACGGCCCGCCTCGATCTGGCTGTCGATGCGCAGCAGCGTCGCGGCTGCGGTGGCGCTCTTGGCGCGGGCACTTTCCAGTGCGATGCGCTGGTCCCCATCATCGAGGATGACGAGCGGCTCGCCTGCCTTGACCTGCTGGTTCTGCTTGACGGCGACGGTCGCGACATTGGCTGCGAGCTTGGCCGAGATCGTGGCCATCTCGGCGCCGACATAGGCGTCGTCAGTCGAAACGATGAAGCGGCCATTGCGCCACCAGTCGACGCCGAACCAGAGCCCGGTGCCGAGCGCGGCTGTCGCCAGCAGCATCATCCCCGCACGGCGCACCGTCTTGCCGCGCGGCCTGGCGGCGGCAGGGCTCTCGGCTTCTCGCGGAGCTGCCTCGTCGGCCTTGCGGGCCTGAGCGGGGAGCGGCGTGGTTTCGAGCGTGGGGTCGACCAGCTTCAGCCGGTCCCGACGCGACTCAGTCTTTGTCTCGGCGGACATGGGCGATCCTGATAATCACTGTTCGAACCGATCAGTTCGATTTCAGTTGAAGTAGCGCCGGTGATGGCGCATATCAAGTGAAATCGAACTGATCGGTTCGATTATTTTTGTGCGGCGCAATATGCCGGAACGAGTTGGGTCATGGACGAGGTTGTGAAGATCGCAGGAGTGCCGCCGCGTCGGAAGCGGCGTGCGGCGGGCGCAGATCCCGACAAACGTCGCCAGATCCTGGACGGAGCGCATGAGGTTTTTCTGACGCGCGGGTTCGACAATGCCAGCATGAGCGACATAGCCGCGGCTGCGAATGTCTCGAAGGGCACGCTCTACGTCTATTTCGAGGACAAGGAACATCTCTTCGTCGCCCTGATCGAACGCGAGCGCGAAGAACAGAAGCGCGGGATCTTCGAAGCGCTCGACGACGATCCCGATCTCGGTCATGCGCTAACGCATTTCGGCGAGCGGATCGTCCAGCTCCTGGTCTGCGACTTTGCGCTCAGCGCCCAGCGCATCGTCGTGGGCGTGGCGGAGCGCATGCCGGATCTCGGCCGTGAATTCTACGAGAACGGACCGTTGCAGGGCGCACGGCGCATCGCCGGCTATCTCGACCGCAAGGTCGCGGAGGGACAGCTGGAGATCGACGATACGGCGCTGGCAGCAGTGCAGTTCGTCGATCTGTGCCAGTCCACAGTGCTGCGCCCGCGCCTGTTCAATGCGGTGCGCGAGCGACCCTCCGATGCCGAAATCTCCCGCGTCGTCGCCTCGGCGGTCGCGATGTTCCTGGCGCGATACGGCAAGCGATAGTCCGCTTACAGGGCTCGCGCCCGCATGCGCTCGCGATGGGCGGTGTAGAGGCCGGAGGCGGCGATGATCACGGAGCCCAGCAAGGTGAAGAGATCGGGCAGGACCGAGAACAGGAAGAAGCCGAAGACCGAGGCCCAGAGCAATTGCACATAGGAGAACGGCGCGAGCAGCGAGGCGTCGGCATGGCGGAAGGCGATGATCACGAACCAGTGCCCGATGGTCGACGCGACGCCGATGAAGATGCCGATGGCGATCGCCTCCGCCGTCAGTGGCTGCCAGCCGAGGGGCTGCAGCACGGTCAGCAGCAGGAAGCCGACCACCGCCGACCAGGTCAGCGTCGTCACCGGATCCTCCGTCGTGCTCATCATGCGCGTAACGATCAGGGCAAAGGCCCAGGTCGCGGCTGAAAGCGCTGGCAAAAGCGACGCGGCGTGGAAGTTGGCGCCTCCGGGCCTGACGATGATCAGGACGCCGGCCAGGCCGACCAGGGTCGCGGTCCAGCGCCGCCAGCCCACCTTCTCGCCAAGCATCGGGATCGACAAGGCCGTGACGAAGAGCGGCGCAATGAAGCTTGTCGCGGTGGCATCGGCGATTGGCAGGTATCGCAGCGACGAGACGAAGATGATGGAGGAGAGGGTGACCGCGACGCCCCTCAGCAACTGCATGTGCAGGCGCTTCGGCCGCAGGCGTGCTGCGCCGCCCCGCAGGGCCACCGCCAACATGATCGCCGCAAAGGCGGCATAGCGCAGCCAGGTGATCTGTAGCGCCGGCATCGTCGCCGCGAGATATTTCGAAGCGACGTCGGCGCTGGACAGGAAGATGCTGGCAAGCAGCATCAATCCGATGCCGCGCAGCGCGGCGTCGCGACGTTGCGGCACGGGAGGGACGGCCTCGGCATGCGCGGGCAAAGCCGGTACCGGAGCTTTTGAAGGGTGGGGAGAGGACAAGGCGACGCCGGAACTGGAGAGTGGAACGACGCTAGCAGGATTTGCCTGCGGCGGGCGCGCAAACTCGGAACAGCGCCCATGCGCCTGGGCCCGTTCATGAAAAAGGCGGGCTTGCGCCCGCCTTCGTAGAGCGTTCCGAGCTGTCGGTATCAGGCCGCCTTCTTGCGCGGCTGGATCAGCTTGCGGTTGATCAGCACCTCGGCGATCTGCACGGCGTTCAGGGCTGCGCCCTTGCGGAGATTGTCCGAGACGCACCAGAAGGCGAGACCGTTCTCGACCGTATTGTCCTCACGGATGCGCGAAACATAAGTCGCGTCCTCGCCGGCCGCCTCGTGCGGGGTGATGTAGCCGCCGGGCTCGTGCTTATCGATAACGAGGATGCCGGGCGCGGTGCGGAGCACCTCGCGCGCCTCGTCGGCGGTGATCGGCTTCTCGCACTCGATATTGACGCTCTCGGAATGGCCGATGAAGACCGGCACGCGCACGCAGGTGGCGGTCAGCTTGATCTTCGGATCCAGGATCTTCTTGGTCTCCGCCATCATCTTCCACTCTTCCTTGGTGAAGCCGTCCTCCATGAAGACGTCGATCTGCGGGATGAGGTTGAAGGAGATGCGCTTGGGAAACTTCTTGGTGACGACGTCACCGGCCGAGAACACGGCGCGCGTCTGGTTGAAGAGCTCGTCCATGCCTTCCTTGCCGGCGCCCGAGACCGACTGATAGGTCGAGACGACGACGCGCTTGACGCCGAAGCGGTCATGCAGCGGCTTCAGGGCCACGACGAGCTGCGCGGTCGAGCAGTTCGGGTTGGCGATGATGTTCATCTTGGAGAAGCCGGCGGCCGCTGCGGCATTCACCTCCGGCACGATCAGCGGCACGTCGGGATGCATGCGCCAGGCTGAGGAATTGTCGATGACGACGCAACCCTGGCTGCCGATCTTCGGCGACCATTGCTTCGAGACCTCGCCCCCGGCCGACATCAAGCAGATATCGGTGTCGGAAAAATCATAGTGATCGAGCGCCTTCACCTTCAGCGTCTTGTCGCCGAAGGAGACCTCGGTGCCGATCGAGCGCGAGGAGGCAAGCGCCACGACCTCGCTTACCGGGAAAGCCCGCTCGGCAAGGATGTCGAACATTTCGCGACCCACATTGCCTGTGGCGCCGACAACCGCGACCTTGAAGCTCATGCTGCTGTTCCTTTTGGAAGTAACCGGTTCTGTCTCCCCCGGGAGATGGCCGATCCGCCTGGCCTTTATGGCGGGTTCGGCCTTAGCCCCCGCCGGGGGGGAGGGCCCGGAACCGAGGCGAAGCGTCAGCGCGACGTCCGGAGCGTGCCGGTCGTCGTTTTGGTCGTGCGTTTCGTCGTCAGGGCGACAATCACAGAGCCAAATCCCATAGGGCTGATAGCATTCGCGGTCGCGCTCGAGTGGATACTCGCCTCGCGATGCCCATCCACAACACCCGCGGCGATAAAAAGTCAATCGGTCTCGGCAGCCAAGCGCGTCAGGGCGGGATTAACCCTGCCTCCTAACCAGCGATTCACGACGATCGCGGTTCGCCGGCCGCCGGTAACCCGATACTGACTGCGATGCCTTCAGCTTCGCCCGCGGGTGGGGACAGGCTGCCGGCGCGCAGGCGCAGGCAGTAAGCGGGGTCTTGTCGTGTCGCGTGAGTTCGCAGCGTTACTGGTCAATGGCTTTCGCCGGCTCGGCTCGGGCTGCCGGGAGCTCGGCGCGGCGGCCGCGCATCGTGCCTTGCCGGTCGCGGATGGCGTGAAGGGCAAGCTCGGCGGTTCCGATCCCATAGGCGCCCTGATCAGCATCGTGGACCATGTCGAGGCTGCGGTGCGAACGATCCTCCGGTGGCTGCGCGCGGCCATCCGCCATCGCGGCCTCGGCCTGACCGGCGGTCTGGCCTGGCGCGGCCTGGCTGCTGTTGCCGGTATCGGGATGGCGGCTGCGCTCGTCACGGGACTTTCGGGCGATGGCGGCGAGATGCAGATCGCCAGCCTTGCGGAGCAACCGGCTGCGGAGATTCGGCCCGTTCGGGATGTGCGCCAGGAGCCACGTCTCCTTGCCTCCCGACATGAAGACTGGGTCAGGATCGCGCGGCCGATCGCCATGTTTGGCCTCGATTCACCGGAGTTGGAGCGCCAGGCCCCAGTCTATGAGGCGAGCCGGAGCCAGGACGGAACGAAGCGCGAGGATGTGTTGAGCTTTGGGGCTCTCACCGAGGCCAAGCCGCATCTGCTGCTGCGTCTCGTCGTTGACCATGGCGATGATCATTTGACGCAGCCTTTCATCATCGCGCTCGTGCGTGAGGCTGCTGCCCGTGGCATGTCCGTGCAGCGCAGCGGCGCGCCAACGAGGCTCACCACCAAATTCGGCTTCGTCGAAGCCACGGACGTAACCCTGAGCGATGGTGCGACTGAACGTGCCTGCATCGGCTTCCGCCACCGTGGCGGCGACACCCCGCTCAGCTTGAGCGGCTGGTGGTGCGGCGGGGGCGCGCGGCCGGCCGATCGTCAGCAACTGGCCTGCCTGGTCGACGGGCTCGCCCTGCTCGGTGCCGGCGAGGATCATGCGCTGCGCAGCCTCTTTGCCGCAGCTGAACGCAACCGCGACGGCGCCTGCTCACCGCCGCGCCCATCCGCGGCCGGTCGCAAGGCATCATCGCTCGACGCCGACGGCACGGTGCCGAGCCACAAGGCGGCCTTGAAAAGGTGAGGGGGCGGCCGTTGAAATCGGCTGCCCGAGCGTTATCTCAGAGCTATGGGGCAGTAAAAGCGTTAACCGCGGCGGGATAGATTTGGCGCTATCAATCGCCGTCTTACTTCCCCTTGGTCATCGCCTCAGGAGACCCTCGCCATGAATTCCTTCAAGCGTCTCGCCGCCGGTCTCGGCATTTCGCTCGTGGCGTTGACCGCGGTCGCTTCGGTGGCCGAGGCGCAGCAGCCGCGCAAGCCGTTGCGCGTGATCGTGCAGAAGCGCAGCTATCTCGATCCCGGCAATGTCGTGCCGGTCGGCTCGCTGAACCGATACGCCACTCAGCAGCTCATCTCACCCCCGGTCTATTCCAATGTCGCTGAGCTCTACGGCGATAGCACCTTGCCGCCGCGCATCGGCGCCGGTGTGAACCCGTTCAGGAACACGTTTTCGACGCCGGGCTTCTGAGCCGACCGGGCAGAGACGAGAAAGGCCCGCCGGATCGGCGGGCCTTTTTGTTTGGTGCGTGCTGCCTTGCTTCAGGCGGTGCAACGGGGTCCGCAGACCCTCGGGCCGGTGCGAGGCGTCCCGAGGATGGTAGGCGTCAGCGGACCAGAATGTTGCGGAACTGCCAGGGATCGCTGGTGTCGATATCCTCCGGGAAGAAGCCCGGGCGGCCCTGCAGCGGCGTCCAGTCGGTATAGGTCCCGACCACCGGGCCGAGATAGGGCAACTGCACTTCCAGGCAGCGACGGAAATCGAGCTCATCGGATTCGACGATGCCGGCCTTCGGGTTCTCCAGCGCCCAGACCATGCCGGCAAGCACGGCGGAGGTCACCTGCAGGCCCGTTGCGTTCTGATAAGGCGCAATCCGGCGGGTCTCTTCAACGGAGAGCTGCGAGCCGAACCAGTAGGCGTTCTTGGCGTGGCCATAGAGCAGCACGCCGAGTTCGTCGATGCCATCGACGATCTCGTTCTCCTCGAGGATGTGCTGCTTCTCCTGCACCTTGCCGGCGCTACCGAACATCTCATGCAACGAAAGCACGGCGTCATTGGCGGGGTGATAAGCATAGTGGCAGGTCGGGCGATAGGCCGGGTTGCCGGCCTCGTCGCGCACCGTGAAGTAATCGGAGAGCGAGATCGCCTCGTTATGCGTCACCAGGAAGCCGTATTGCGGGCCGGGCGTCGGGCACCAGCTGCGCACGCGCGTCTCGGCCCCGGCCTGAAGCAGATAGATCGCCGACTGGCATCCAACCTCGTGCGTGCGGCCGTTCTCGGGCATCCAGCGCTCATGCGTGCCCCAGCCGAGCTCCGCCGGCTGCTGCCCTTCCGAGACGAAACCCTCGACCGACCAGGTGTTGACGAAGACGTCGCGCGGCTTGGGATGCCTGGCACGCTGGGTGTCGCGCTCGGCGATATGGATGCCCTTGACGCCAACCTGCTGCATCAGGGTGCCCCATTCGGCGCGGTTCTTCGGCTCGGGGGTCTGCAGGCCGAGATCGGCCGCGATGTTGAGCAGGCCCTGCTTCACGAACCATGAGACCATGCCGGGATTGGCGCCGCAGCAGGAGACCGCCGTCGTGGTGCCGGCCGGACGCGCGCGCTTGGCAGCCATCGTGGCTTCGCGCAGCGCATAGTTCGAGCGGGCCTCGGGACCCTTGCTGTGGTCGAAATAGAAGCCGAGCCAAGGCTCGTTGACGGTGTCGATATAGAGCGCGCCGAGCTCGGAGCAGAATTGCATGATATCGAGCGAGCCGGTGTCGACCGACAGGTTGACGCAGAAGCCCTGGCCACCGCCTTCGGTGAGAAGGGGCTGCAGCAGGCTCTTGTAGTTCTCGGGGGTCACCGCTTCCTGGATGAAGCGGATGCCGCGCTCGTCGAGGAGGGCACGGTTGGTGTCATGCGGGTCGATGACGACGAAGCGGCTGCGGTCGTATTCGAAATGCCGCTCGATCAACGGCAGTGTTCCGCGTCCGATGGAGCCGAATCCGATCATTACGATCGGTCCGGTGATGGTGCCGTGGACGGGCCAATGAGTCATGATGTTTCCTTGGTTGGGGTGAGCGGGGGAGATCTTTCGCGGGCTCGTATGGAGAGCGGCCGCGCTCGTCAATCCGGAACGCCATTTTTGCGCCGCCAGGGTCGATTCCGACCCCGACGACGCTGAAGACAACCCGGTGCGGATGACGCCGCGGTGACGCTCGCGATCAGGCTGCGAGCGCCGCGGCAGGCAGGGGCTCGATCAGGCGCCCCGTTGCGGACAGGACGCCGGCGGCGCCCGCGAGTGCGCCGGGGCGCAGTTCGAGGCCGAGGAAGCGCTCGCGCTCGACCGGGCCGGGCATGGCAAGATCGCGCATCGGCTCGGCCGAGAAGCCAAACCGAGCGTAATAGGGCGCATCGCCGACCAGCAGCACCGTGCGGTGGCCACGGCAGGCGGCGCGCCAGATCGCCTCGCGCATCATCGTCTTGCCGAGCCCTTCGCCCTGCAGGTCCGGGGAGACGGCGAGCGGCCCGAGCAGCAGTGCATCATGGCCGCCGGCATCGATGTTCCAGAGCCTGACGGTCGCCACGACTGCGCCGTCGCGCTCGGCGACCAGCGCCAGCCCGGCGGCCGGCAGCCGGCCTTCGCGCAGGCGTTCGCTGGTCTTGGCGAAACGGCGCTCGCCGAAGCAGCGGTCGAGCAGGGCCTCGCGGGCCTGGATGTCGGACGCGGTTTCCTCGCGGATCGTGATCATGACGCACCTCCGGCCGGAGCGTCTGCGCAAGAGCGCAGACCTTCCCGGCGCCGCGCGCGAACGCGGCCAAACAGATTGATTTGGGGGGTGGCTCCGGCCGGTGCCGGAGCCAGGACGTCAGATGACGTATTGCTTCAGCGGCGGGAAGCCGTTGAAGGCGACGGCCGAATAGGTCGTCGTATAAGCACCGGTGCCCTCGATCAGCACGCGATCGCCGATCTCCAGGCTGAACGGCAGCATGTACGGGGTCTTCTCGTACATGACGTCGACCGAGTCGCAGGTCGGGCCGGCCAGGACGCTGGGCACGGTCGCGTCACCGTCCCGCGGAGTGCGGATCGGATAGCGGATCGCCTCGTCCATGGTCTCGGCGAGACCGCTGAACTTGCCGATATCGAGATAGACCCAGCGAACCTGATCGTCCTCGCTCTTCTTCGAGACAAGCACGACCTCGGCCTCGATCATGCCGGCTTCGCCGACCATGCCGCGGCCCGGCTCGATGATCGTCTCCGGAAGCTGGTTGCCGAAATGCTTCGACAGTGCCCGGAAGATCGCATCGCCATAGGCCGGAACGCCCGGGATCGGACGCAGGTAACGCGCCGGGAAGCCTCCGCCGAGATTGACCATCGACAGCGACATGCCACGGGTGGCGCATTCCTTGAACACCGCCGAAGCCGAGGCCAGGGCGGAATCCCAAGCGTTCACATTCGCCTGCTGCGAGCCGACATGGAACGAGATGCCATAGGCGCCCAAGCCAAGACGGTGGCCATGCTCAAGTACGTCCGCGGCCATTTCGGGCACGCAGCCGAACTTGCGCGAGAGCGGCCAGTCGGCGCCGGCGCCGTCGCAGAGGATGCGGCAGAAAATGCGCGCGTCCTTGACCGCGGTGAGGGCGGCGGAACGGGCGATCTTGTCGACCTCGGCCACGCAGTCGACGGCGAACAGGCGCACGCCGAGCTCCATGGCGCGCGCGACATCGCGCTCCTTCTTGATCGTGTTGCCATAGGAGATGCGGTCAGCGGTGGCGCCAGCTGCGAGAGCGAGCTCGATCTCGACGACCGAGGCGCAATCGAAGCAGGAGCCGAGCTTGGCCAGCAGGGCAAGCACCTCCGGCGCCGGGTTCGCCTTCACGGCGTAGAAGACGCGCGTGTCGGGAAGGGCCCGGGAGAAGGCACGATAATTCTCGCGCACGACATCGAGATCGATGACGACGCAGGGACCGTCTTCACGGCGGTTACGCAGAAATTCACGGATGCGCTCGGTCATCGGCGCGACTCCCCTACGGCGCAAGCGGCGCCGATACGACGTATCGCCGGGTGAGTCGTTCGCAGGTCACGGCGCGATGGAGACGCCGAGAACAGCGGACGAAACGTCCGGACCCGAAACACCGTCGATTGGGGAATCCCCGCACGGCCGGCAATGAAGGACAAGCCTCTTCGGTGTTGACCTGTGGAAAGCCAACGAGACCAAAAAAGCCCGCTCCGTCGTTGCTTTAAGCTGCGTCCCCCGTGGAGATTCGGGGTTTGCCGGTTTCGCCTCCGGCTGCTGGTCGCTGTTCGGGAGCGGTTCTCTTACGAAAACCGGGAGCGTGATTTGAGGGGATATCCATCCCCCTCCATCCGTTTCCCATCCCTGGCGGCTGTCCGGCCTCTTGTCCGAATGCCCACCGACCAGCACGCGGCCACAGGCACGTGCGAATTGGGTAAGCCGCATATACGAACTGCGGTCCCCCTCTACAAGTTCTTTTTGACCTCGGGGTTCGGATTTTTCGCCGAACGCGCGAGTGAGAAGCGCTCCGGCCGTGGCAGCCGGGGCGCGACAGGGCCCTTTTAGGTCGATCGACGGCGCTTCTAGGCCCGTTTTTCGCAAAAGCGGATGCGGTTCCCGAACGGGTCCGGCACCTCGAGCGTGCGCCCGCCCGGACCGCTTTCCTGGATGCCGGGTTTCGAGAACGGATAGTGCTTGCCGATCAGTTCGGCGCGATAGGCGTCCACGCCCTGCATCCAGACGAAGACGGTCGAGCCCGGACTGGCGTCGCCATGATGCTCGGAGAGGTGAAGCTGCAGGCCCGAGCGTGAAACCTGCATATAGATCGGGAATTCAGGTCCGTAGCGGTGGTCCCAATCCATGCTGAAGCCGAGGAAGCCGAGATAGAACTCCCTGGCTTTCTCCAGGTCGAAGATGCGGAGGATCGGGATACCCATATTGAGGGTCACGCCTGTTGGCGCGGTGCTGGCGGCCGGGCTGGCTTCTGCCTCGCCGATTTTCGCGGCGAGGATGTTCCAGTCGTCATAGCCGAACTGCCGGGCGACGATTTCGAGGGCCTGGGCATGTGAAAGCGGTGTCTGCGGGGCCACGGCCTCGCGCAGGGCCTTGGCCATCAGTTTCGCATCGCGATAGGTGCGCATGGTCACAATCCTTCTCGATGGTGGACGAAGCGGCCAGGGCTCGCGTTGCTGGAAGCGTCCACCGGATCGATCGGGATCGGGACGGAAGCGGGATGTATTCACCATGCCCTGCGAGGGCGCGAGCGGCGGGCTGCATCCGGCCCGGGCCGAAGGGTAGAAAACAGGACGATCGGCTGTCAACATCATGCATGCCGGAGATGCGCCGCCGCTGCGCCCTAGACCGGCCCCATTTCATCGCCTAAGTCGTTGGCGAGATGCGTCTTCGGGCGCAAACGCGACGGGGCTTCCTCGAATCATGACCGTATCCAATCGCCGCCAGATCCTGGCCGGCCTTTCCGCCGCCTTGAGCTTTTCCGTGGCGCCCGCCGCGCTGCTCGCGCAGCAGCCTGAGACGCAGCCGGCTCCGACCCCGACCCCACCGCAGCCGCGCTTCGGCTTCGAGGATGTGGTGCGCCGGGCCCGCGAGATCGCGGCCGCGCCCTATGAGCCCGGTCCTACCCTGCCGGAACCGTTGTCGCGTCTCGATTTCGACGCCTGGCGCGATATCCGCTTCCGCCCCGAGCGGGCGCTGCTGGCGCAGACCGGTTCGGGTTTCCGGATGCAGATGTTCCACCCCGGCTTCCTGTTCACGCGCCCGGTGACCGTGAACATCGTGCGCGACGGCGTACCGACACCGGTGCCTTATTCGTCGAATTTGTTCGACTATGGCCGGATCAAGTTCGAGAAGCCGCTGCCGGTCAATCTCGGCTTTGCCGGCTTTCGCCTGCATTACCCGCTCAACGATCCGCGCGTTTTCGACGAGCTGATCTCCTTCATCGGTGCCAGCTATTTCCGGGTGCTCGGCCGCGAGCAGCGTTACGGGCTTTCGGCGCGCGGTCTTGCCATCGGTGCCGGCGTGCCCGGAGGCGAGGAGTTCCCTGTCTTCCGCGAGTTCTGGGTGGAGGCGCCGAGCGCGGGCGCCGAGCGCGTCACGGTCTATGCGCTTCTCGATTCAGCCTCGGTATCGGGCGCCTACCAGTTCCATATCTATCCGGATGTCGACAGCGTGGTCGATATCAGCGTCGCGCTGTTCCCGCGCAAGGCGATCGAAAGGCTCGGCCTCGCGCCGCTGACCTCGATGTTCTTCACCGGCGAGAACGACCGGCGCTTCCATGACGATTTCCGGACGGAGCTGCACGATTCCGACGGCCTGATGGTGCACTCGCGCACGGGCGAATGGATCTGGCGGCCTTTGCGCAATCCGCGGCAGCAGGCGGTTTCCACCTTCGTCGAAAGCAATGTGCGCGGCTTCGGACTTATGCAGCGCGACCGTGTCTTCGAGCACTATCAGGATCTCGATCTGAGCTACGAGCTCAGACCGTCCTACTGGATCGAACCCCAGGGCGACTGGGGCGAGGGCGTGGTGGAGCTGATCGAGCTTCCGACCGGCGACGAGACCAATGACAATATCGTCGCGCTCTGGGTACCCAAGGCTGCGCTCGAGGCCGGCCGCGAGTTCCGCTTCGGCTACAAGCTGACCGCGCTGCTCGACTCGAGCGACCTTCACCCCGGCGGCCGCGTGATCAACACCTACCAGGCCAAGCCGAAGGCGCTCGGCTCGGGCGAGCCCGTCACCGATGGCGCGCGCCGCTTCATCGTCGATTTTGCCGGCGGCGATCTCGCCTATCACCTGAAGCAGCCGGAGAAGGTCGAGATCGTGCCTTCGATCGCCTATGGCCGGATCAACCGTGCCTTCATCGTGCCCAACCCGAAGACCGAAGGCTTCCGCGCCTTCATCGACATCGTCGTCGAGCCCGGGCAACTCGCCGAGATGCGTGCCTTCCTGAAGAGCGGCGACAAGACGCTGACGGAGACCTGGAGCTACCCCTGGCGCGCCGAGGCCTGATCGCTCGGATCAGGCTGCTGCGGCCACGACCTCGATCTCGACCTTGAACTCGGGCAGCGTGAAGCCGGAGACGATCATCAGGGTCGAGGCCGGAGGTGGCGTGCCGACATGGGCGTCACGCGATTCCATATAGGGCTTCATATGCGCCCGGTCGGTGACATAGGCATTGATCCGCACGATATCGGCGAGCGTCATGCCGGCTTCGCCGAGGATCTTGGCGATGTTGGCGAAGCAGAGATCAGCCTGCGCCCGCGCATCTTCGGGAATGCTGCCATCGGCCGTGATGCCGAGCTGCCCGGAGCAGAAGACGAGGCGCTGCCCGCCGGGCAGTTCGGCTCCATGGCTGTAGCGGGCGAAGGGCGGGCGGATCGATGGCGGGTTGAGCGGCTTCATGCTGGTTCTCCAAGGCTGCCGGACTATGCCGCGCCGGGCGCCCAAGAACCAAATGCCCCGTGGCGGAGTTGATCAGTTCCGGTATTTGGGGGATTGAGGCGCTCATGCCACGTTCATTGCGCAGGCCTAGGCTTGCGAATCAGCTGAGCCAACGAGACGGGAATAGGCACCGCATGACGACCGTGACCGCGACACGATATCGCTTCTTCAAGGCCGCCTGCCTGCTGCCCTTCCTTGCGCTCACGGCCTGCGCGGGATCGCAGCGTTTCAACGGGCCGGGACCCGGTTTTTCCGGGGGGCCCAGCTACGGCCAGCCTCAGCTGCAATCTGCTCCGCCGATCAGTTCTGCTCCCGTGACGTCGCAGCCCTTGCCGCCGCCGGGCGGATATCCGGCCGCCTCCGCGCCCGGAGCCCTGCCGCCGCCGCAGGATCCGTTCTACGATCCCAATGCTGGCCAGCCGCAACCGCAGCAGAGCGCGCCGCCGGTCGCGGGGGCAACCGAGGTTCCGCAACTCAGAGGCGGCGGCGGCCAGGTCGCGACGCTCGGTCAGGGCTCGGCCCCCGCCCGCAGCGCGGGATCGTCGCGTGACAGCGTTATTGGGAGCTGGACCGCCCGCGAGGCGACGGGCAGCTCCTGCCGGATCCAGCTGTCGAGCACGCCGGCCCTGGATCTCTACCGCGCCAATGCGGCGGGCTGCGCCAATCGCGACCTGCAGAAGGTCAATGCCTGGGACTATCGCGATGGCGAGGTCTATCTCTACCAGCCCGGAGGCACGGTGGTTGCGCGGTTGCGTGCCGGCGATAGCGGCAGCATGAACGGCGCCGTGACCAAATCCGGCGCCGCACTCTCGCTCAACCGCTGATGCGGGCCCGATTGTCGCGCCTCATGGGCGCGACGACGATCTCGCGAAGAAGGCCGGGCGCCAGAACCGGCGTTGCAGCGACAGCGCCAGAGTGGCAAAGCCCTTGGCGTTGTCGAAGGCCTCGTCGAGGACGGTGAAGGGCGTCGGGCCGCCAGTGGCGATCGTCCCCTCGACATCGTTGTAGCCGCCAATCAGCTCGGCCTCGAACTTGCGAGCCAGCCGGCGCATGGCGGCGTTCTCGGGCAGGCAGGTCATATAAAGCGTGCGAATGCCGCGATTGCGCGAGGCCGTGATCAGCCGCGTGAACAGCGTTTCGCCGATGCCTTGCCGACGCCAGGCCTTCTCGACGCTGAACGCGGCTTCTCCCGTCTGGGTGACGATGTCTTCCAGGCCGCGCAGTTCGGCCGCACCGCGGACGTGACCGTCTTCGATATAGGCATAGACCAGACCGCCGACTCCGAAGGTGGTCTCAGCGTAATTGACGAGAAAATCGTCGTTGACCGCCGTGCCAAAGCGCTCGCGACGCGTGAGCACGTCCAAGCGCAGCAGATGATCGATGAAGAGGGCGCGCTCCGTAGGCCAGAGCCTGCGAATTTCACCCTGGCCGGACATTGCGCCGGCCTTTGTCGAACGAGCCAATTGTCTTCTCCTGTCACAGCGCCATATCGCGCTACCGTCCAGGAGGCGTTCGTCCCTAGAGCTCGGGTCGGAAGATGCGCCCCCAATCTGGGAATGCAAGAGGCGAAGCTGTGGCAAATTTGGGCGGGAGGGCGGATATTTCGCTCAATCTGCCCCGATCTGCGGCCCATGCCTAAGCGAGCATCAGCCAGCAGGCTTGCGGTCGCGCCGAGCCTGGCTTAACTCGGGCAGCCGATGCTGTCCCGCCCGCAGGCCATGCCCGCCACCATCTCCGAACGCTATGTCGCCATGGTCGAGGCCGGCGTCATCGAGCGCGATGCGGCGCAATTCGCCGTGGTGAAGCGGCTCGAGGCGCTGTCGGAGACGCTCGCCTCACGCCAACTGGCCAGAAAGAGCAGTGCGCTCGGCTGGCTGTTCGGCAAGCGGCAGGCGTCGGCCAATGGCATCAAGGGCCTCTACATCTGGGGTTCGGTCGGCCGCGGCAAGACCATGCTGATGGACATGTTCTACGACTCGGCGCCGGTCGCGGCCCGTCGGCGCGTGCATTTCCATTCCTTCCTGGCCGATGTCCATGCCCGCATCCACGCCTACCGCCAGCGCCTGAAGGCGGGCGAGGTCAAGGAGCCCGACCCGATCGGTCCCGTCGCAGCCGAGCTCGCCGAAGAGGCGACGCTGCTCTGCTTCGACGAATTCACCGTCACCGATATCGCCGATGCGATGATCCTGGGGCGCTTGTTCACGGCGCTCTTCGCAGCCGGGGTGGTGGTGGTCGCAACCTCGAATGTCGAGCCCTCGCGTCTCTATGAGGGCGGGCTCAACCGAGCGCTGTTCCTGCCCTTTATCGCATTGCTGACCGAGAAGGTCGATGTGCTGCGTCTCGATGCCCGCACCGATTTCCGGCTGGAGAAGCTTGGCGGCGCACCGACCTATCATGTGCCTGCCGATGCGACGGCCAGGGCCGCGCTCGACAAGGCGTTTCTGACGCTGAGCGGGGTCGCCCATGGGCAGCCGGTCGTCCTGTCGGTCAAGGGGCATGAGCTGCGCGTGCCGGAAGCCGCCGGCGGCGTTGCGCGCGCCGGTTTCAAGGATCTCTGCGCCCAGGCCTATGGCGCCTCGGACTATCTCGAGATGGCGGAGCGCTTCCATACGCTGCTGATCGAAGACATTCCGGTGATGGACGAGACGCAGCGCAACGAGGCGAAGCGCTTCATCATCCTGATCGACACGCTCTATGAGCTCCATGTGAAGCTGATCGCGTCGGCGCAGGCCGAGCCGCACGAACTCTACATCGCCACCAGCGGTCGCGAGGCATTCGAGTTCGACCGCACGGTTTCGCGGCTGATCGAGATGCGCTCCGGCGATTACCTGGCCTTGCCGCATGGTCGTGCCGATTCCGCCGCCAGCGGCGACACGACCGGCCTGGTCGAGACCTGAGAAGCGTCGCCGCATGCCGACGCGCGAGCCGAGCGAGACCCGCATTCTCACCGTCGCCAGCGAGCATCTGCGCTTATACGGGCTGAAGCGCTTCACCGTCGTGGCGGTCGCCGAAGAAGCCGGCATGACCCATGCCAATGTCTATCGCTATTTCCCGTCGCGGGCTGCGCTCGTCGACGCCGTCGTCGATGTCTGGCTCAAGGCGACGGAGCGCAGCCTCGCCGACATTGCCGACGGACCAGACCCCGCCCATGACAAGCTGGAACGGCTGATCCTGGCTCTGGCCAAGGCCAATCGCGACCTGCTGCTGGAGGACCGGCATCTGTTCACCGCGTTGTCGCAGGCTGTCGCCGGGCGTCATGCGATCAGCCGCCGCAACCGCACCCGGGTCAGGGCGCTGTTCGAGCGGGTCATCGATGAGGGCATCGGCTCGGGCGCCTTCGAGCCGCGCGATCGCGACAGGGCGATCGCCTTCGTCATCGACGCCACGCATCGCTTCATTCACCCTGCCGCTCTGGCCCTCGATGCGGATGTGCCGCAGGCTTCGGTAGACCTTCGGTTGGCGACGCTGATCAGGGTCATCCTGCGCGTGCTGGCGACGGGCATCGTCTGAAAATCAGGTTACAAATTACATTTCCTGTAATTCGTCATTGACGGTTTCGTTGCCTTATTCGCGCCTCGCGCGAGGCGCGCATTGCGCAAGACATTGATTTGACGGCGAGAAAGGTGAAGGCTGTTTTCCAGGGCGCGCGCCCTCCCGCCCGACCGTGATCGCCACAAGACGACTTGCAGCAAAAGGCCTGTTTGGGCCAAAGAAACCCACGGTTTCGCCGGGTCCCCGGCATCTCGCAGCGCAAGCACAAGGACTAGGCTATGGCCCGCAAGAAGATCGCCCTCATCGGCGCCGGCCAGATCGGCGGCACGCTCGCCCATCTCGCCGGGCTCAAGGAACTCGGCGACGTCGTGCTGTTCGACATCGCCGAAGGCATCCCGCAGGGCAAAGGCCTCGACATTGCCGAGTCGTCCCCGGTCGACGGCTTCGACGCCGCCTACAAGGGCACCCAGTCCTATGAGGACATCAAGGGCGCCGATGTCGTCATCGTCACCGCTGGCGTGCCGCGCAAGCCCGGCATGAGCCGCGACGACCTGATCGGCATCAACCTCAAGGTGATGAAGTCGGTCGGCGAAGGCATCAAGCAATATGCGCCGAAGGCCTTCGTGATCTGCATCACCAACCCGCTCGACGCAATGGTCTGGGCCCTGCAGAAGTTCTCGGGCCTGAAGCCCAACATGATCTGCGGCATGGCCGGCGTGCTCGACTCGGCCCGTTTCCGCCATTTCCTGGCGGAAGAGTTCCAGGTTTCGGTCAAGGACGTCTCGGCCTTCGTGCTCGGCGGCCATGGCGACGACATGGTGCCGCTGGTGCGCTATTCCGGCGTCGCCGGCATCCCGCTGCCGGATCTCGTCAAGATGAAGTGGACGACGCAGGAGCGTCTGGACGCCATCGTCGAGCGCACCCGCAAGGGCGGCGGCGAGATCGTCAACCTGCTCAAGACCGGTTCGGCCTTCTACGCTCCGGCGGCCTCTGCCATCGCGATGGCCGAGAGCTACCTCAAGGACCAGAAGCGCGTCCTGCCGGCCGCCGCCGCGCTGAAGGGCCAGTACGGCGTGCGCGACATGTTCGTCGGCGTTCCCGTGGTCATCGGCGCCAAGGGCGTCGAGAAGGTCGTGAAGATCCGTCTCAACAAGGCGGAGCAGGAAATGCTCTCGAAGTCGGTGGCTTCGGTGCAGGGCCTGATCGACGCCTGCAAGTCCATCGATTCGTCATTGGCGTGAGATAGAGCGAGGGGCGTGCGGCAGTCCCGCTGCCGCACGCCCTTCCATACGCCCTCGCCAGCGCACGCAAGGAATTCGAGCACATGAACATCCACGAATATCAAGGCAAGGCGGTCCTCAAGGAGTACGGCGCGCCCGTCTCCGCCGGCTTCCCGGCCCTTACGGTGGCGGAAGCCGTCGAGGCCGCCAAGAAGCTCCCGGGCCCGCTCTATGTCGTGAAGAGCCAGATCCATGCGGGTGGTCGCGGCAAGGGCAAGTTCAAGGAACTGCCGGCCGACGCGAAGGGTGGCGTGCGTCTCGCCAAGTCGATCGAAGAGGTCGAGTCCCATGCCAAGGAAATGCTCGGCAACACGCTGGTGACGGCGCAGACCGGCCCCGCCGGCAAGCAGGTCAACCGCCTCTATATCGAGGACGGCTCGGACATCGAGAAGGAATTCTACCTTTCGGCCCTGGTCGACCGCGAGACCTCGCGCGTTGCCTTTGTGGTCTCGACCGAAGGCGGCATGGACATCGAGGCTGTCGCCCACGACACGCCCGAGAAGATCCTGACCTTCTCGGTCGATCCCGCGACCGGCATCATGCCGCATCACGGCCGCACCGTTGCTAAGACGCTGGGCCTCACCGGCGACCTCGCCAAGCAGGCCGAGAAGGTCATCGCCCAGATCTATGCCGCCTTCGTCGGCAAGGACATGGCGATGCTCGAGATCAACCCGCTGATCGTGACGACGCAGGGCCAGCTCAAGTGCCTCGACGCCAAGGTCTCGTTCGATTCCAACTCGCTCTATCGTCACCCCGAGGTGATGACGCTGCGCGATGAGACGGAAGAGGATGCCAAGGAGATCGAGGCGTCCAAATATGACCTCGCCTATATCGCGCTCGACGGCACGATCGGCTGCATGGTCAACGGCGCGGGCCTGGCCATGGCGACGCTCGACATCATCAAGCTCTACGGCGAGGAGCCCGCGAACTTCCTCGATGTCGGCGGCGGCGCCTCGGAAGAGAAGGTCACTGCCGCCTTCAAGATCATCACTGCCGATCCGCAGGTGAAGGGCATCCTGGTCAACATCTTCGGCGGCATCATGAAGTGCGACGTCATCGCGCGTGGCGTCATCGCCGCGGTGAAGGCGGTCGGCCTCCAGGTCCCGCTGGTGGTGCGCCTCGAGGGCACGAATGTCGAGGAAGGCAAGGAGATCATCCGGACCTCCGGCCTCAATGTCATCCCGGCGGACGATCTAGACGATGCGGCACAGAAGATCGTCGCTGCGGTCAAGAAGGCTTGAGGAAAAACAATGTCCATCCTGATCGACAAGAACACCAAGGTCATCTGCCAGGGCTTCACCGGCAAGAATGGCACCTTCCACTCCGAGCAGGCGATCGCCTATGGCACGCAGATGGTCGGCGGCACCTCGCCCGGTAAGGGCGGTGCGCTGCATCTCGGCCTGCCGGTCTTCGACACCGTCGCCGAGGCGCGCGACGCGACCGGGGCCGACGCCTCCGTCGTCTATGTGCCGCCTCCGGGCGCGGCGGACGCGATCTGCGAGGCGATCGACGCCGAGATCCCGCTGATCATCTGCATCACCGAGGGCATCCCGGTGCTCGACATGGTGCGGGTCAAGCGCTCGCTTTCCGGCTCGAAATCGCGCCTGATCGGGCCGAATTGCCCGGGCGTCGTCACCGCTGGCCAGAGCAAGATCGGCATCATGCCGGCCAATATCTTCAAGCCCGGCTCGGTCGGCATCGTCTCGCGCTCCGGCACGCTGACCTATGAGGCGGTGTTCCAGACCACCCGCGAGGGTCTCGGCCAGACCACCGCAGTCGGCATCGGCGGCGATCCGGTCAAGGGCACCGAGTTCATCGACATGCTCGAAATGTTCCTAGCCGATCCCAAGACCGAGTCGATCGTCATGATCGGCGAGATCGGCGGCTCGGCGGAAGAGGACGCGGCGCAGTTCATCAAGGACGAGGCCAAGCGCGGGCGCAAGAAGCCGATGGTCGGCTTCATCGCCGGTCGCACGGCTCCTCCCGGCCGCCGCATGGGCCATGCCGGCGCGATCATCTCGGGCGGCAAGGGCGGCGCGGAAGACAAGATCGCCGCGATGGAAGCGGCCGGTATCCGGGTCTCGCCCTCGCCGGCTCGCCTCGGAAAGACCTTGGTCGACGTGTTGAAGAGCTGAACGCCCGGACGAAGAGATGGCCGGCCCAGCCCGGCCATCTTACTTAAGACGCAATGACGGCATGAGACGCTCCGGGAACGGGGCAGGACGACGGTAGAAGGCAGGACGACAATGGCTCGCCAAGACATCAACGAGGCTCTCGCGCAGACGGGTTTCCTCTATGGCGGCAACGCGGCCTATATCGAGGACCTCTATGCGCGCTATCAGGCCGATCCGAACTCGGTCGACGAGCAGTGGCGCGGGTTCTTCGCCGGGCTGAAGGATGATGGCCCGGCCATTATCCAGAACGCTAGGGGTGCGTCCTGGACGAAGCCGAACTGGCCGATCCATGCCAATGGCGAGCTGATTTCGGCGCTCGATGGCCATTGGGGCGTGGTCGAAAAGGTCATCGGCGACAAGCTCAGCGCCAAGGCCAAGGCTGCCGGCGCGACGCTCAGCGCCTCCGACGTCCAGCAGGCGACGCGCGATTCCGTTCGCGCCATCATGCTGATCCGCGCCTACCGGATGCGCGGCCATCTCCACGCCAAGCTTGATCCGCTCGACATCGAGCAGGCGAGAGACCCCGAGGAGCTGTCGCCGACCGCTTTTGGCTTCACGGATGCCGATCTCGACCGCAAGATCTTCATCGACAACGTGCTCGGCATGGAGTTCGCCACGCTTCGCGAGATGGTCGCGATCCTGCAGCGGACCTATTGCAACACGATCGGCATCGAGTTCATGCACATCTCCGATCCGGAGCAGAAGGCATGGCTGCAGGAGCGGATCGAGGGGCCGGACAAGGAGATCGCCTTCACGCGCGAGGGCAAGAAGGCGATCCTCAACAAGCTGGTCGAGGCCGAGGGCTTCGAGAAGTTCATCGATCTGAAATATACCGGCACCAAGCGCTTCGGCCTTGATGGCGCCGAGGCGCTGATCCCGGCGCTGGAGCAGATCATCAAGCGCGGCGGCGCGCTCGGCGTGCGCGACATCGTCTTCGGCATGGCCCATCGCGGCCGTCTCAACGTGCTGACCCAAGTGCTGGGCAAGCCGCACCGCGCGCTGTTCCATGAGTTCAAGGGCGGCTCCTTCGCGCCCGACGATGTCGAGGGCTCGGGCGACGTCAAGTACCATCTCGGTGCCTCGTCCGACCGCGAGTTCGACGGCAACAACGTCCATCTCTCGCTGACCGCCAACCCGTCGCATCTCGAGATCGTCGATCCCGTGGTGCTCGGCAAGGTTCGCGCCAAGCAGGACCAGTTCGGCGATATCGTCGAGCGCTCCAAGGTGCTGCCGCTGCTGCTGCATGGCGATGCCGCCTTTGCCGGCCAAGGCGTCGTGGCCGAGTGCCTCGGCCTGTCCGGGCTGAAGGGCCATCGCACCGGCGGCTCGGTGCATTTTATCATCAATAACCAGATCGGCTTTACCACCTATCCGCGCTATTCGCGGTCCTCGCCTTATCCGTCGGATGTGGCGAAGATGGTCGAGGCGCCGGTCTTCCATGTGAACGGCGACGATCCGGAAGCGGTCGTGTTCGCCGCCAAGATCGCGATCGAGTTCCGGCAGAAATTCCACAAGCCGGTCGTCATCGACATGTTCTGCTATCGCCGCTTCGGCCATAACGAGGGCGACGAGCCGGGCTTCACCCAGCCGCTGATGTATCGCAAGATTCGCGGCCACAAGACCACGCTGGAGCTCTACGCCACCAAGCTGGAAGCTGAAGGCGTGGTGCAGCCGGGCGAGTTCGACGAAATGAGGGCGGCCTGGAAGGGCAAGCTCGAGATCGAGTTCGACGCGGGCCAGACCTTCAAGCCCAACAAGGCCGACTGGCTGGACGGACGCTGGGCCGGCATGAAGGCGATCCGCGCCGACGAGGACGACCCGCGCCGCGGCGCGACCGGCGTTCCGGCAGCGGTGCTGAAGGAGATCACCGAGAAGATCACCTCGACGCCGCCCGGCTTCAACGTCCACCGCACGATCCAGCGCTTCCTCGACAATCGCCGCAAGGCGGTCGAGGCCGGGCAGGGCATCGATTGGGCGACGGCCGAGGCGCTCGCCTTCGGCTCGCTGCTGCTCGACGGCCACCCCGTGCGTCTCTCCGGCCAGGATTGCGAACGCGGCACCTTCTCGCAGCGCCATTCGGTGCTGATCGACCAGGAGACCGAAGCCCGCCACACGTCGCTGAACAACATCCGCGAAGGCCAGTCGCGCTACGAGGTCATCAACTCGATGCTCTCGGAAGAGGCGGTGCTCGGCTTCGAATACGGCTACTCGCTGTCGGAGCCCAACGCCCTGACCGCCTGGGAAGCGCAGTTCGGCGATTTCGCCAATGGCGCGCAGGTCGTGTTCGACCAGTTCATCTCGTCGGGCGAGCGCAAGTGGCTGCGCATGTCGGGCCTCGTCTGCCTGTTGCCGCATGGCTATGAGGGACAAGGACCGGAGCACTCCTCGGCCCGCCTCGAGCGCTTCCTGCAGATGTGCGCCGAGGATAACATGCAGGTCGCGAACTGCTCGACGCCTGCAAGCTATTTCCACATCCTGCGCCGGCAGCTGAAGCGCGACTTCCGCAAACCGCTGATCCTGATGACGCCGAAGTCACTGCTGCGCCACAAGCGCTGCATCTCCGACCTGTCGGAGCTGGCCGAGGGCTCGACCTTCCACCGCGTGCTGCATGATGATGCCGAGCGCGGCCGGTCCGAGACCAAGCTGGTCAAGGATGGCAAGATCCGCCGGGTCGTGCTGTGCTCCGGCAAGGTCTATTTCGACCTGCTCGACGAGCGTGAGAAGCGCGGCATCGACGACGTCTACCTGATGCGCGTCGAGCAGCTTTATCCGTTCCCGCTGAAGACGCTGGCGCAGGAACTGGCGCGCTTCAAGGCCGCCGATGTGGTCTGGTGCCAGGAGGAGCCGAAGAACATGGGCTCCTGGACCTTCGTCGAGCCCTATCTCGAATGGGTGCTGGGCCATGCCGGCTCGAAGCCGAAACGCCCGCGTTATGTCGGACGCCCGGCCTCGGCCGCGACAGCGACCGGCCTGATGTCCAAGCATACCGCCCAGCTCGCAGCGTTCATGGACGAGGCCTTCGCGGCCTGACCCTGTCCGAAGACGCCAGACAAAGACACGAACAAGAGGCCTGATATGGCGACCGAAATCCGCGTACCCACACTCGGCGAATCCGTCTCGGAAGCGACGATCGGCAAATGGTTCAAGAAGCCGGGCGAGGCTGTGAAGGCCGACGAGCCTCTGGTTGAGCTCGAGACCGACAAGGTCACGCTCGAGGTGAACGCCCCTTCTGCCGGCGTGCTCGGCGAGATCGTCGCCAAGGAAGGCGAGACGGTCGGCGTCAACGCGCTGCTTGGCTCGATCTCGGCTGGTGATGGCGCTGCTGCTGCAGCTCCGGCGAAGCCTGTTCCGGCTGCCGAGGCTCCGAAGCCTGCCGCTGCTCCGGCCGCTGCTGCTGCGCCTGCGACCAAGGCTGCCGATTCCGGCCCGGCCGTTGCGCGTCTCGCTGCCGAGAGCGGTGTCGATCCGGCCAAGGTCGCGGCCACCGGTAAGGATGGCCGGGTCACCAAGGGCGACATGCTGGCCGCCATCGCGACGGGCTCGGCAGCTGCGGCTGCGCCCGCAGCTCCGGTTCAGGTTCGCGCCCCGTCGGCTCCGGATGACGCTTCGCGCGAAGAGCGCGTCAAGATGACGAAGCTGCGCCAGACCATCGCGCGCCGCCTCAAAGAGGCGCAGAACACTGCCGCCATGCTCACCACCTTCAACGAGGTGGACATGTCGGCCGTGATGGCGCTGCGCAACCAGTACAAGGACGTGTTCGAGAAGAAGCACGGCGTGAAGCTCGGCTTCATGGGCTTCTTCGTGAAGGCCTGCGTGCAAGCCCTGAAGGAAATCCCCTCGGTCAACGCCGAGATCGACGGCACCGATATCGTCTACAAGAACTATTATCATATCGCGGTCGCGGTCGGCACCGACAAGGGCCTCGTCGTTCCGGTGGTTCGCGATGCCGACCAGCTCTCGATTGCCGGTGTCGAGAAGGAAATCGGCGTGCTCGGCAAGAAGGCGCGCGATGGCGCGCTCAAGATCGAGGACATGCAGGGCGGCACCTTCACGATCTCGAATGGCGGCGTCTACGGCTCGCTGATGTCGACGCCGATCCTGAACGCGCCGCAGTCGGCTATTCTCGGCATGCACAAGATCCAGGAGCGCCCGATGGTGGTCGGCGGCCAGATCGTGGTGCGCCCGATGATGTATCTGGCGGTCAGCTACGATCACCGCATCATCGACGGCAAGGAGGCTGTGACCTTCCTCGTTCGCATCAAGGAAGCTCTGGAGGACCCGGCACGTCTCGTCCTGGACCTCTGAGTTCGCATAGGACTGCGGGAACCGCGCCCGTGCCCGGCACGTCGCTCAGGCGGCCATTGCCGGTGCGAGCATGGTTCTCATTTCAAGGGCCTGATCCGGCCGCGCGACCACTCGGCTTGTCTTGCGGTCTCGCGCTGGGATCAGGGATAGGGAAGGAGTTCGCGATGGCTTTTGGCCCCAATCCTCCCTCGCTCCAGGCGCATCTCTGCGTCAAGGGCGGCCTCGAGGCGATCGCCTTCTACGAGAAGGCTTTCGGCGCGCAGTGCACCTTCAAGCAGATGGCACAGGATGGCGTGCGGGTGTTGCACGCCAATCTTGCGCTGTTCGGCAGCGAAATCCTGCTGCATGACGAGTTCCCGGAATTCGGGGGGCCGGTCGCTTCGCCGCATGCCCATGGCGGCGCCAGTATCGCGCTGAACGTCAATCTGCCGAGCCCAAGCGATGTCGACGCGGCAATGGCCCGGGCGGAAGCCGCGGGCGCACTCACCTTCATGCCGGCGGGCGACGTGTTCTGGGGCGCGCGTTATGGCCGCCTGACCGATCCCTTCGGCCATGTCTGGGCCTTCAACGCGCCGCTCGCGCAGGGCTGAAGCCTAAGTCAGATCGCGCCGTCGCATCGGCCCGAAAAACGGTGAGCCACTTTTCGGGCCGATGCTTCAGTGCACGACCATGGCCGAGAAGGGGTGGACATAGGCCTGCAGCATCACGAGGCCGCCGACCAGGCAGGCCAGCGCGATCGAATGCCAGAAGACGAAGCGCAGGATCGTGCCCTCATGCCCGAACCAGTTTGTCGCCGTGGAGGCGACGACGATCGACTGGGCATCGATCATCTTGCCCATGACACCACCGGACGAGTTGGCGGCCCCCATCAGGATCGGCGAAAGGCCGAGCTGTTCGGAGGTGACCTTTTGCAGATTGCCGAACAGCACGTTCGAGGCGGTATCCGAGCCCGTCAGCGCCACGCCGAGCCAGCCGAGCAGGGTGCCGAAGAAGGGATAGAGCACGCCGGTCCTGGCAAAGGCGAGGCCGAGCGTGGCGTCGATGCCTGAGAGCCTGGTCAGGGTACCAATTGCCAGCATGGCCGAAATGGTGATCAGCGAATAGGCGCAGAGCCTGATCGTCCGGACATAGGTCATGATCATGCGGCCTGGCGTGAACCCCATGACGAAGCCGGAAATGATCGCGGCTATCAGCAAGCCTGAGCCGGTATAGGAGAGCCAGGTGAATGAGAACACCGCTGCCTCCGGGGTCGGACGTGGCGCAACCGGTGCCACCTTGGCGATCTGGTTATGGAGATCCGGCACCGGATAGCTCCACACTGCCCAGGAATTCGCGCTGGCCCTGAACCAGTCCGTGCCCCAGATCAGCAGGATCGCGCAAACGATGATCCACGGGGTCAGTGCCATCCAGACCCGCGCGGACGCCGGCCGTTCCGTCGGCGCAGCCGGTACGATCCGACCTTCTGCGGAGACGTCATGGCCGCGCAGGGCCGGCGAGGTCCAGATCTCGCGCGGTTTCCAGACCTGCAGGAAGCCAATCAGGCAAGCCATCGAGATCAGCGAGGCGCCGATATCGACGATCCAGGGATTGATGAAATTCGAGATGAGGAACTGCGGCACTGCAAAAGAGACGCCGGTGACCAATATGGCTGGCCAGATCTGCAGCATGCCGCGCCGGCCGGCGAAGACCCAGATCAACCAGAACGGCACGAGCAACGAGAAGAACGGCAATTGCCGACCGACCATGGCTCCAAGCAGGAAGGGGTCAAGCCCGGTGACCTGGCTGAGCCCCTGGATCGGTGTTCCGAGAGCGCCAAAGGCAACCGGCGCCGTATTGGCGATGAGGGAAAGACCGGATGCCGCCAGGGGGGAGAAGCCAAGGCCGATCAGGATCGCGCCTGTCACCGCGACCGGGGTGCCGAAGCCGGAAGCGCCTTCGAAAAAGGCCCCGAAAGCGAAGGCAATCAGCAGCAACTGAATCCGGCGATCGTTGGTTACTCCGCCGATCGTGACCTGCAAGGTCTCGAAGGCGCCTTTCTCGACCGTGAGTCGGTAGATAAAGATCACGTTCAGAACGATCCAGCCAATTGGAAAGAAACCCGTTACAGCGCCGAGCGCTGTTGCGCGGATCGACATTCCCGCCGGCATCGTGAATATAAATATCGCGACGAGGTTCGCGACAACCAGTGCGATGATCGCTGCAATATGTGCTTTGACTGTATTGGATGCGATCAAACCTAGTAATACCATGATCGGAAGCGCTGCAGCGAGCGTCGACAGGGTGCTGTTTCCGAATGGGTCGTAGACCTGATTCCACATGGCGCTATCTTCCCTTGAGCCATCCCAGGGCGGGAACGCGAAATGTGTTTCTTGGTATTGTTGCGAATTATACGCTTAATCAATGGAAATGATAGCAACCGGGCTCGCAGGGACGACATCTACTGCGGGCATGGCGGACGGCGCCAAAGCGATGTATTGCGGCCGGTAAGACGCCGCGCCGCGAGTGTCGGCGCGCATTGCCTGCTCAACGGAAGGAAGTCATGTCCTACGATCTCGTCGTCATCGGTACTGGCCCCGGGGGCTATGTCTGTGCCATCCGCGCCGCTCAGCTCGGCCTCAAGGTCGCCGTCGTGGAGAAGCGCAAGACTCATGGCGGCACCTGCCTGAATGTCGGCTGCATCCCGTCCAAGGCCTTGCTGCACGCGTCGGAAATGTTCGAAGAGGCCGGCCACACCTTCCCGAGCCTCGGCATCGGCGTCGGCACGCCCAAGCTCGATCTCAAGCAGATGATGGTCCACAAGCAGGAGACGATCGACGCGAACGTCAACGGCGTTGGCTTCCTGCTGAAGAAGAACAAGATCGAGGCCTTCCAGGGCGTCGCCAGCATCCCCGGCGCGGGGAAGGTCGAGGTCACGGGCGCAGACGGCAAGAGCCAGGTCCTTGAGACCAAGAACATCGTCATTGCGACGGGTTCGGAAGCGGCCGGCCTGCCGGGTGTCGAGATCGACGAGAAGACCGTGGTGACCTCGACCGGCGCACTCGAGCTTGCGTCCGTGCCGAAGGAACTGCTGGTGGTGGGCGCCGGCGTGATCGGTCTCGAAATCGGTTCGGTCTGGAGCCGTCTCGGGGCCAAGGTCACCGTGGTCGAATATCTCGATCGCATCCTGCCCGGCATGGATGACGAAATCGCCAAGCAGTTCCAGCGCATCCTGCAGAAGCAGGGCTTCGAATTCCACCTGGGTTCCAAGGTCACCAAGGTCGAGACGGGCAAGAAGGGCGCGACCGTCACGGTCGAGCCCGCCGCCGGCGGTGAGGCCAAGACGCTGTCTGCCGATATCGTGCTGGTCGCGATCGGCCGCCGTCCGAACACCGATGGCCTCGGCCTGGACGCCGCCGGTGTCGCGACCGAGCGTGGCCGCGTCGTGATCGACGACGATTTCAAGACCAATGTCGCGGGCATCTATGCCATCGGCGACGTGGTGCGCGGTCCGATGCTCGCTCACAAGGCCGAGGACGAGGGGATGGCGGTGGCCGAGCTGATCGCCGGCAAGGTCGGGCATGTGAACTATGACGCCATCCCGAGCATCATCTACACGGCCCCCGAAGTCGCCGCGATCGGCAAGACCGAGGAGGAGCTGAAGGCTGCGGGCATCGCCTACAAGATCGGCAAATTCCCCTTCACTGCCAACGGCCGCGCCCGCGCCATGCGCCATACCGAGGGTTTCGTGAAGTTCCTCGCCGATGCGGCGACCGACCGCGTGCTCGGCTGCCATATCATCGGCCCGCATGCCGGCGACCTGATCGCCGAAGTCACGGTGCTGATGGAGTTCGGCGGTTCGTCGGAAGATCTCGCCCGCACCTGCCATGCGCATCCGACGCTGGCCGAGGCGGTCAAGGAGGCTGCGCTCGCGGTCGACAAACGCGCGATCCATATGTGAGCGGCATTTCCCTTCCCTGGCGAAGCGAAGGACCCGGGAAACTCAGTCCATATGATAAACGCCCGGCGCTTCGCCGGGCGTTTCACGTTTCAGGTGATGCGGAGGCAGAACCGGCTTCCGCGTGACCTCGGCTTTATCAGCCCCGCCTTGCGTGAAAGGCGGTCAGCGTGTTGCGCAACAGGCAGGCGATGGTCATCGGGCCGACGCCGCCCGGTACTGGGGTGATCGCGCCTGCAACCCTCACGGCCTCGGCAAAGTCGACATCGCCGGCGAGCTTGCCGTCGGGCAGGCGGTTGATGCCGACATCGATGATGGTGGCGCCGGGCTTGATCCAGTCACCTTTGACGAAATGCGGCCGCCCGACCGCCGCGACGAGGATGTCGGCGCGCCGGCAGATTGCGGGAAGATCGCGGGTGCGGGAATGGGCGATGGTGACGGTGCAGTCGGCCTGGACCAGCAACTGCGCCATCGGCCGGCCGACGATGCCCGAGCGGCCGATCACCACGGCTTCCAGCCCGGCGAGTGATGGCAGGGTCTGCTTCAGCAGGATCATCGAGCCGAGCGGCGTGCACGGGATCAGGCTGGCCTGTCCGTTGGCGAGGCGGCCGACATTGATCGGATGGAAGCAGTCGACGTCCTTGGCGGGGTCGATCGCCTCGATCACACGGTCGGGATTGATGTGCTTCGGCAAGGGCAATTGCACCAGAATGCCGTCGACGCTGTCGTCGGCGTTCAGCGCGGCGACCTTGGCCAGCAGTTGCGCTTCGCTGGTCTCGGCCGGCAGACGGTGAACGGCAGAATTCATGCCGATTTCGCCGGCGAGCTTTTCCTTCGAGTTCACATAGACGCGGCTCGCCGGATCGTCGCCGACGAGCACGACATGCAGACCGGGTACCAGGCCGCGCGCAGCCTTGATCGCGACGATCTCCTGCCCGATCTCGGCACGCAGTGCCGCAGCTGCCGCCTTGCCGTCGATGATGCGCGCCTGATCCGCCATGACCCACCGCCTGTGTTTCGCTGAGCGCTCCTCATGCGCGATCATCGCGCGGGCGGCAAGTATCGACGCACCATTATCGATGCGCGTCGTCTTGGCCATTTGCGCCGCAGGCGCTGTTCTTGCCTGCGGCGACGTCAGCGTGATCGGCGCCTTGCCGCCACTCATGCTGGCCTGTATCGAGCGAGGGCAAGGCTGCGATTGACGGGATGGAGAGCTGACGACGTGACGACCGGATTTGCCGCCATTCCCGCCTCGACCAGCTACCGCCTGACCAATGTCCGCTCCCCGCTCTGTCTGATCGAGGGCGCGGACCTTGCGGCCGATCGTGACGGGCTGGCGCTGGTCGATCTTCGCGTCGAGGATGGGCGCATCGCGTCGATCCTGCCGGCCGGCATGGAAGCGCCCAAGGGCGGTCCCGGGCTCGATCTCGATGGCGGCATCGTGCTGCCGCGGCTGGTCGATGGGCATGTCCATCTCGACAAGGGCCATATCTGGCCGCGCCGCCGCAATCCGGATGGCACCTTCATGGGCGCACTCGAGAATGTCATGGCCGATCGCGAGGCCAACTGGACGTCGGAAGACGTGCGTGCCCGCATGGATTTCGGCCTGCGTTGCGCCTTCGCCCATGGCACGAGCGCGGTCCGCACCCATATCGACTCGCTCGGCAAGCAGATCGGCATCTCCTGGCCGGTTCTGGCCGAGATGCGGGCGGAATGGGCAGGGCGTGTCGCGCTGCAGGCCTCGCCGCTTTTCGGCATCCAGTTCGCGCTCGATGCAGAACATATGCAGGCGGTAACGCGGGCCGTGAAGGCGCATGGCGACGGCATCTTCGGCTGCGTTACCTATATGATCCCGGAGCTCGCGGAGGCGCTCGACATCGTCTTCCGCACGGCGATCGAGAACGGCTTTGACCTCGATTTCCATGTCGATGAGACCAATGACCCGGCGGCGCGGTCGCTTGAATACATTGCCGAGGCTGCACTCCGGCATCGCTTCACCGGAAAGATCCTTGCCGGCCATTGCTGTTCGCTCGCGGTGCAGGCTCCGCAGGATGAGGCGCGGATCATCGCCAAGGTCAGGCAAGCCGGCATTGCCGTCGTGTCCCTGCCGATGTGCAACATGTATCTGCAGGACCGTGACGGCGGCCGCACACCGCGCTGGCGCGGAGTCACTGCGCTGCACGAACTGAAGGCCGCCGGCGTGCCGGTGATGATCGCCTCCGACAATACGCGCGATCCGTTCTATGCCTATGGCGATCTCGACCTCGTCGAGGTGCTGCGCGAAGGCACCCGCATCCTCCAGCTCGACCATGGCCCAACCGATTTCGCGGCGATGATCGCGCGCGCGCCGGCCGCGATCATGGGCGTCGCCGACAAGGGCGTTGTGGCACCGGGACTGGCCGCCGACCTGATCCTGACCCGCGCCCGCGACTGGACCGAATTCTTTGCGCGCCCCCAGGCCGATCGCACCGTGCTGGTCGCCGGCAAGGCGATCGACCGGACGCTGCCGGACTACCGCGAACTCGACCATCTGATGAGCAAGAGCGCATGAGCCCCCGCTACGACATCGCTGCCCTGAAGAGCCGTCTCGGCGGGATCAGGACCGAGGATAATCCGGCACTGGTGAAGCAGAAGAGCCGTGACTTCTTCTGGTACTCGCCGACCCTCAAGCGCCAGCTCGACCATGTCACGGCCGACATCATCGTTTCGCCGACCAGCGAGGCCGAGGTGCTGGACGTCCTTGCGGCCGCTCATGCACTCGGCATTCCCGTGACGCCGCGCGGCACCGGCACGGGCAATTACGGCCAGGCGATGCCGCTCTCCGGTGGGGTGCTGCTCGATCTCTCGGGGTTCAACAAGGTCAAGTCGATCGGGCCCGGACGCTATGTCGCCGAGCCGGGTGCGATCATGGCCCGCATCGACGAGCAGACGCGGGCGCATTCCAGACAGGAGCTGCGCCTGCATCCCTCGACCTATCAGACCGCCTCGATCGGCGGCTTCATCGCCGGGGGCTCGGGCGGCGTCGGCTCGATCAAATGGGGTGGTCTGCGCGACTGGGGCAACATCATCCGGCTCAAGGTCGCGACGATGGAGGCCTCGCCCCGCATCCTCGAATTCACCGGCGACGACCTGCACAAGGTTGCCCATGCCTACGGCACCAACGGCATCATCGCCGAGGTCGAGATGCCGCTCGGGCCCGCCTATGACTGGGTCGACGTCATCCTCGGCTTCGACACGCTGCGCGCGGCGACCGAGTTCGCCAATGCGCTCGGCGAGCAGGACGGGTTGGCGCTGAAGAACCTCGCGGTCGTCGCGGCCCCAGTGCCGCATGACTATTTTCTGCGGCACAAGAAATTCCTGCCGCGCGACAGTCATATCGTGATCGTCATGGCGGCGGATTTCGCAGTCGATGCACTGCTCGCTTATGCCCGGCATTTCCGCGGCGCCGAACTGCTGATGCGGTCCGACAAACTCTCGCCGGAAGAGGCCAAGGGCCTGCCGCCGGGCTACGAGCTGGGCTGGAACCACACGACGCTGCGGGCCCTTCGGGTTGACCCATCCATCACCTATCTCCAGGTGCTCTACCCCTTCCCGAACCAGGTCGAGCTGATCCAGCGCATCCATGAGCGCTTTGGCGACGAGGTGCGCTGCCATCTCGAATTCGTCCGCTTCGACGGCAAGGTCACCTGCTTTGGCCTGCCGCTGGTCCGCTTCACCAGCGAGGAGCGGCTCGAGGAGATCATGGCGATCCATGAGGAGATGGGGGCGCCGATCTTCAATCCGCATCGCTACACCTTGGAAGAAGGCGGCATGAAGCAGACCGACGAGCTGCAGCTCGCCTTCAAGCGCGAGGCCGATCCGCAGGGGCTGCTCAATCCCGGCAAGATGATCGCCTGGGAGGATCCGTCCTACGATTACAAGTCGGGCAAGACCTTCCTGTTCCGCAGCCTGGCCGATGCCGGCGTGGGTGGCTGATCATGCGCGTGCTCGTGCTCTACGCTCATCCCGATCCGGACAGTTTTGGGGCGGCGTTGCATAGGGCCGTGGTGAAGGGGCTCGAAGAGGCCGGCCATGAGGTCGACGATTGCGATCTCAATGCCGAAGGCTTCGATCCGGTGCTGAGCCGGGAGGGCCGGGTCGGCTATCACGATGTTGCCAGCAACACGCTTCCGGTTGCCGGCTATGTCGAGCGGCTGCGGGCAGCCGAGGCGCTGGTCCTGTGCTTTCCGGTCTGGAATTTCGGCTATCCCGCGATCCTCAAGGGCTATTTCGACCGCGTCTTCCTGCCCGGTGTTTCGTTCAAGCTGAACGATGGCAAGGTCAGGCCCAATCTCTGGAATATTCGTCGTCTCGTGGCCGTCACGACCTATGGCGGCTCGCGCTGGCGCGCCTTTCTGATGGGCGATCCGCCGCGCAAGGTGGTGTGCCGGGCCCTGCGCGCCGTTTGTCATCCGAGTGCGCGCCCGCATTACCTGGCTCACTACGACATGAATCGCGCGACAGCAGGGAGCCGCGATGCCTTCCTTGCGCGCGTCTCGAAAAAGATGCGTACTCTGTGATTGTGCGCTGCACTTGCGTCATCACACTGTCATGATCGCAAGCGATCTCAGAGCCGGCGAATAGATTTCCGAGCAGTTTCCAAGGACCGGCTCATGACCAAGTCCCTCGAGAAAAGCGTCGGTCGAGCTCTCCTTGTGGCCGCGCGCCTGCATCGGGCGCGCATGGGCGAGAGGCTCAACGGTCTCGGGCTCTTTCCCGGGCAGGAGCAGGCGCTGAAGGCCCTCCAGCCAGCCCCGATGACGATGGGCGAACTCGCGACCCTGCTTCGGGTCAAACCGCCGACCGTGTCCAAGACCATTGGCCGGCTCTCCTTGCAGGGGCTGGTGACGCGCGAGGGCGGTAGCCGCGATGGCCGGCTGGTTCAGGTCGCGTTGACCGAGCACGGTCAGAAGACCGCGGCTGCGCTCGATGCGGTCTGGAATCAGGTCGAGGACGAACTGCTGGAAAAGCTCGACGCCAAGGAGCGCAAGCAGCTCCGTAAGCTGCTGCGCAAGGCCTCGAAGGGCCTGTCCAAGGCGGGGGCTGAGATCGACGAGCCTGACGCTGATGGCGACGAGGCCGAGGCTGAGGCCTGATCAGCGCATGGAACGCATGCCCTCTGGCGCTGGCGTCGTTCCCTAAATCGGTTAAATCTCTCTCCGTCATTCTCCTCACGCATGACGGGACGGTCCTTTGCCCGCCTATTCCCATCGACCGGAAACGGGCCGCTCCCGCCTGATCGCCATCGGGCTGATGTGCGGCGCTGTGCTGTGTTTCTCACTGCTCGATACCAGCGCGAAATGGCTGGCCGGTCATATGGACCCGCTTCAGGTGGTGTTCGCGCGCTATGCCGGCAGCATGATCCTGGTCTCGCTGCTGCTGAACCCCTGGAGCCATCCCGGTATCCTGCGCACCAAGAAGCCCTGGCTGCAGGCAGTCCGTTCGCTGTTGCTGCTCGGTTCGACGGGCCTGAACTTCTTCGCGCTGAAATATCTGCAGCTCGCCGAGACCGTGTCGATCATGTTCGCGACGCCGCTTTTGGTGGCGCTGGTTTCCGGGCCGCTGCTCGGCGAATGGCCGGGGCCGCGCCGGCTCGTCGCGATCGGTATCGGGTTCATCGGCGTGCTCGTCATCACACGGCCCGGCCTCGGCGGCATGCATCCGGCGGCGTTGCTCTGCATGATCGGCGTCGTTTGCTATGCGTTCTATTCGATCTCGACCCGGCTTTTGGCGGCCTTCGACCCGCCGGAGACGACTATGGTCTATTCCGGCGTCGCGGGAACGGTCGCGCTGCTGCCGCTCATTCCCCTGTTCTGGACCTGGCCGGATGGACCGTTGCCTTGGGCGCTGATGCTGGTGACCGGCGCCATGGGTGGTTTCGGTCATTGGCTGCTGATCCTGGCGCACCGGCTGGCGCCCGCGACGGTGCTGGCTCCGTTCATCTATTCGCAGATCGTCTGGATGGTCGCGCTGGGCTATCTCGTCTTCGGGCAGCTTCCCGACCGCTGGACCTTCATCGGCGCAGCCATCGTGATCTCGTCGGGCCTCTATCTGCTCTATCGCGAGCGGGTCCGGGCCGTGCCCGAAGGCTCGGCCCGACTCGACTGAGCGCTGGCAGGGCTCAGCCCTTCCGTACCAGCGAAACGCCGCTCTGCTCCGCAATCCAGTCGGAGAGCATCGGCACGTAGTCATCGCCCCGGCCATTGGCGACGGCAGAAGCATAAGCGTTCTTGACGGCGTTGCCGATCGGGTTCGGGACGCCTGCCGCATTGGCGACGCCTTCGAGATAGCGCACATCCTTCAGCGCGTTGACCAGCGTGAACTTGTGCGCGTCGCGGTCGCGCTCCAGCACGTATTTCATGAAGGTCTGATAGAAGCCGCAATCCATCCGGCTGCCGGAGAGTACGCTGTTGAAGGTCTGCGGCGAGATGCCGATCTTCTGGGCCAGCGCGAGGGCCTCCGAATAGATCGCGCCATAGCCCATCGACAGGAAGTTGTTGAGCAGCTTCATCTTGTGGCCGTCACCGACGGGGCCGAGATGGACGACCTTCTGCGCCCAGGCCTGGCAGGCCGGCTTGATGCGGGCGAAGACCGCATCGCTGGCACCGATCATGGTCGAGAGCTGTCCCTGGACGGCTTGTGCCGGCGTGCCGCCGAGCGGTGCGTCGCAGAGATTCAGGCCCTTCGCCTCGAGTTCGGCAGCAAGGCGGATGGTCGAACCGGGATCGGAGGTCGAGCAATCGACCACGGTCGTGCCCGGCCTGGCGCCGGCGACGATGCCGTCCGGGCCGTTCAGCACGGCCTCGACCTGGGGCGAGCCGGTCACGCACAGGAAGATGATCGTCGCCTGCGAAGCCAGTTCCTTCGGCGTCCTGGCCTCCGTCGCGCCAGCCGCCACCAACTCCTCGACCGGCTTTCGGTTGCGGTGGCCCATCACTGTGAGCTGGAAGCCCTTGTCGAGCAGGTTGCGGGCCATGCCTTGCCCCATCAGGCCGACGCCGATGAAGCCGATGGACTCTTTCGCGGTGCTCATCTTCAATTTCTCCGACTTATATGAGAAGGACTCGGTCAGACGGCCTTTCGCAGGCCGGTTGAAACTCGCGGGACTCTTTCGCTTCCGTCTGAAGAGGGCGTGTCATGACCAGCAACGGCCACATCCCGGAGGCCGAGCCAGCCGGGAAGGCGGGACTGGCTGCACCGGGCCGTGGGCGCGTGACGTTGCAGATCATCGCCGACCACCTCTCTGTGTCGACGGCGACGGTGTCGCTGGCCCTGCGCGGCTCGCCTCTCGTCGCGGATGCGACGCGGCTGCGGGTACAGCAGATCGCGCGCGACATGGGCTACAGCTACAACCGCAGCGCCGCCTCGCTGAGAACCGACCGCACCAATATCCTCGGCGTCGGCTTCCACGACATCACCAATCCCTATTTCGCCGAACTCCTGGCCGCGATCGAGGAAACGGCGACGGCGCATGGCCGCTCGATCCTGCTCGGCACCTATGCGGAGAACCTGGAGCGGCAGGACCGCGTCCTGAACACCCTGAAGGAGTACCGGCCCGATGGTATGGTGATCTGTGCCGCAGGCGGCAGCACGGCTGAAACCTTCGGCCATCTGATTGCGGCCGGTGTTCCGCTGGTCCAGCTCTCCCGGGAGATTCCGGGCCTCGACCTCGATTTCGTGGGGTCGGATGATCATCATGGCACCGTGCTGGCGCTCGAACATCTGATCGGGCTTGGCCACCGGCGCATCGCCTTCCTCGGCGAAAACAACCTGATCTCGACGGGCCGGAACCGGTACCGCGGCTACTGCGAGACGCTCGCCCGGCACGGGATTCCGCTTGATCCTGCGTTGGTCTATGCGTCGATCGGCACCCGCGAGAACGGCCTCAAGGGCATTCAGAAGGTGCTCGATGCGGAGAACCCGCCAACCGCGGCCGTCTGCTTCAATGACCTCATCGCCTTCGGCGCGATGCTCGGCTTGCGTCATCGTGGGCTGGAGGCCGGGGTCGAGTTCTCGCTCGTGGGCTGCGACGACGTGCAGGAAGCGGCTCAGTGGTATCCGGCGCTGACCACGCTGAAGAACTTCCAGGATGAGATGGGCCGCAAATCGGCGGAACTGCTGATCAGGCGCATCGAGAATCCGACCGCGCCGACGCAGCGGATCGTGCTGACGCCGGAGCTCATCGTGCGAGGCACGACGACACCGCCCAAACGCTAGATCCCGCTCACGGATCATTCGCGGGTTTGGCGTTGAGCGCGCGATAGGCCCGCACGACCTGCGAATCGTCGCGCGCGCCATGGCCGAGGCCGGAACTCGCCAGGAACATCTGATGCGCGGCGGCGGCGAGCGGCAGTGCTGTCCTGGCGGCTCGGCCGGCATCGAGGACGATCCCGAGATCCTTGACGAAAATATCGACCGCACTGGCGACGGGGGCATCGTCCAGCAGCATGCGCGGACCGCGATCCCGCAGCATCCAGGACGAGGCGGCCGAGCCGCCCATGATCTCGAAGAGGATCCTGCCGTCGATCCCGGCCTTCTCGGCGAGCGAGAGTGCCTCGGCCGCGACCGCGATATGGACGCCGCAGAGCAGTTGGTTGACCGTCTTCACGGTCGCGCCCTGCCCGGGCTTCTGGCCGACATGGAAGACCTTGTCGCCCATCGCATCGAGCACGGGCTTGGCCAGTGCGAAACTCTCCTGCGGGGCACCGACCATGATGGTCAGCGTCGCGCCGCGCGCGCCGCTGATGCCGCCGGAGACGGGAGCATCGACGAGGTGCCGGCCGGTTTTCGTGACCTCCGTCGCGATCGCCTCGACCTCGCCGGGAGGGCAGGTGGCCATCAGCAGCACGCTTGCGCCGGGCGCGAGTGCCGCCAGGGTGCCGGCCTCGAACAGGACTGACCTCGCCTGCGCGGCATTGACGACCATCATGACGAGCGCATCGGCATCCTTTGCGGCCGCCGCGGCGCTCTCGGCAGCGTGGCCCCCGGCTGAGACCAGCGCCTCGCGGGCGCTCTCGCGCATATCGAAGCCGGTGACCCGGAACTGACGCTTCACGAGGTTCTCGGCCATCGGCGCCCCCATGGCGCCGAGCCCGACGAAGGCGATGGATTTGATCTCGTTCACGAAAGCAGTTCCTCAAACGCAGGCGGGGCCCGGCGGGCCCCGCTTGATTATTCCTTCACCGCTCCGGTCATCGACGAGACGTAATGCTCGACGAAGAAGGAGTAGAGAATGACGACCGGGAGCGAGCCGAGCAACGCGCCGGCCATCAGCGCCCCCCATTCATAGACGTCCCCGCGCACCAGCTCGGTGAGCACGCCGACCGCAACGGTCTTGTTCTCCGAGGACTGGATGAAGGTGAGCGCGTAGATGAACTCGTTCCAGGAGAGGGTAAAGGCGAAGATGCCGGCCGAGATCAGCCCTGGCACCGCCAGCGGCAGGATGATCTTGACCAGGATCTGCCAGCGGCTGGCGCCGTCGACGAGCGCGCATTCCTCCAGCTCGTAGGGGATCGAGCGGAAATAACCCATCAGAAGCCAGGTGCAGAACGGCACCAGAAAGGTCGGATAGGTGAAGATCAGCGCGAACTTGGTGTCGTAGATGCCGAAGCCGAAGATCAGCACGGCAAGCGGAATGAACAGGATCGAGGGCGGAACGAGATAGGCGAGGAAGATCGCCAGACCGGTGATCCGCGAGCCGGTGAAGCGCAGACGCTCGATCGCATAGGCGGCGAACACGGCGGCGGTGAGCGACAGGATCGTCGATCCGATCGAGACCACGATCGTGTTAAGCAGCCAGTGCGGATAGGTGGTTTCGAACAGCAGATATTTGATGTGGCGCAGCGTAGGCTCGCCCGGCCAGAGCGGGTTTTGGCTTTTGAAATCCGTCAACTCGTGATTGGGTTTCAGCGCCGTCACGCCCATCCAGTAGAATGGAAACAACAGCACGAAGATGAAGACGAGGAGCGGCAACCAGGTGGTCACCAGCCGACGCGGCAGGTTGGCCATGTAGCTGGTGCCGACGCTTTCGTCGGTGAGCTGAACGCGCGGGGCGGTCGGTTGGCTGATGTCGGTCATGGCTGGCGTCCTCAGTCCGCGCCGCCCTGCTGCCATTTCCGCCGCTGCAGGCCGAAATAGCTGAACAGGATCGCTCCGAGCAGGAAGGGGATCATCGCGACCGCGATTGCCGCGCCTTCACCGAGTTGGCCACCCGGAATGGCGCGCTGGAAGGAGAGGGTCGCCATCAGGTGAGTGGCGTTGAGCGGGCCGCCGCGGGTCAGCACGTAGATGAGCTGGAAATCGGTGAAGGTGAACAGCACCGAGAAGGTCATCACCACCGCGATGATCGGCGAGAGCAACGGCAAGGTGATGAAGCGGAAGCGCTGCCAGTTGGTCGCGCCGTCCAGCATCGCGGCCTCGTAGAGCGAGGGCGAAATGGTCTGCAGGCCGGCCAGCAGCGAGATCGCGACGAAGGGAATGCCACGCCAGACATTGGCCGCGATCACCGAGGCGCGTGCATTCGTGGTGTCGCCGAGGAAGTTGATATTGGTCGAGATCAGGCCGAGCTCCTTCAGAGCCCAGGAGATCACCGAGAACTGGGTGTCGAAGATCCACCAGAAGGCGATCGCCGAGAGCACGGTCGGCACCACCCAGGGCAGCAGCACAATGGCGCGGATGAAGGCCTTGAAGGGCAGGTGCTCATTCAGCAGCAGCGCCAGCCAGAGCCCGAGCGCGAATTTCAGGGCCGAGGCGACGACCGTGTAGAGGATGGTGTTGAAGACCGCGAGCCGGAACACCGAGTCCGTGAGCAATGACTCGTAGTTCTCGAGGCCGATGAAGACGCCCGCCCGGCCGATGCGGGTATCGGTGAAGCCGAGCCAGACGCCAAGCACCAGCGGCCAGGCGAGGAAGACAAGCAGGAAGATGGCCGCAGGGACCATGAAGAGCAGGCCGAGTCCGTTGCGGCTCTGGCTCAGTCGCGACAGCAATGACGGCTTGGCGCGTTCGGTTGGCCGCGCAAGTGCGGTGTCAGCCATAATGGGCCTCCCTGGAATGCAGGGCCGGCGGCCGTCCGCCGCCGGCAGGCGCGGCCGTGGCCGCGCCGTCTCATCGCAGCGATCAGACGCGGTAGTAGCGGTTGATGCGCGCCTCGGCCCGCTTGATCGCTTCCTCAGGCGTACGCTGGCCGGTCGCGCCCTCGGCGAACATGTCGAGCAGGACATAGTCAGCCATCACCGCTGCAGAGGCATAGCCGAGCGGGCCGGAATAGCCGTTCGGCCGCAGCGTCTCGGAGGCCCGCTGATAGGGCGTGTGGACCGGGTCCGAGGTCCAGACCGGGTTGTTGGCATAGGCCTTCAGCGGCTGGCAGCAATAGGCGCTCGCCTGGGTGATCCAGGTCGGCATCTGTTCCTGCTCATACATGAACTGGAGATAGGCCTGCGCAGCCTGCGGGAACTTCGTGTACTTGAAAACGACACAAGAGGTCGTCTGGTGCAGTTCGACCGACTGGCCAATCGGGCCCACCGGCAGATTGGCCGATTTGATGTCCTTGGCCATGTCAGCGAGCTTCGGATCATTCTTGGCCGAATAATACAGCGAGACGCCGTTGGCCGTGACCGAAACTTCGCCAGCCAGGAAGGCACGGTTGTTGTTGATGTCGAGCCAGCTTTCCGTGCCCGGGATGAAGGTCTTATAGAGCTCGGCGGCATATTTGATTGCAGCCACCGTCTCGGGGCTGTTGATCGCGGCCTTGCCGTTGTCGTCGACGGTACGGCCGCCATGGCTCCAGAGCAGCCAATGGGCGAAGTTGTTGCCATCGCCTACGGCCTTGCCGAGCGCGAAACCGGCCGGGTGGCCCTTACCCTTCAGCGCCTTGCAGAGATCGAGGAAAGCATCGGTCTTGGTCGGAAAGGTCGAGTGTCCGGCTTCCTTGACCCAGCTCTCGCGATACAGGATCGCGTTCGCGATGGCCGCCAGCGGAAGGCCAATGAACTTGCCATCCTTCTTGGTGTAGCCTTCGAGGCCAGGATACCAGCCGCCATATTTGCCGCCGAGATAATTGGCGAGGTCAGAGACGTCGAGCAGCTTGTCCGGATACTGGAAGGCATCGTCGAACCAGACGAAGACGATGTCGGGGCCGGCGCCGACATTGGCCGCAACCGCTGCCTTCGGGCGGATGTCCTCCCAGCCTTCCTTGTCGATACGGACCTGGACGCCGGTCGCGTCGGTGAACTTCTTGGTATTGGCGAGCCAGGCGTCTTCCTCACCCTTGACGAAGGGGGCCCAGCGCAGGACGCGCAATTGAGCGCCCGGCTCGGGCGTGAATTTTGGAGCGCCCGCCTGGGCGAAGGCGGGGGCGGTTCCCAAGTGCCCCATCAGGCCGGCGCCCGCGGCCACGCCCGCGCTGCCTAGCAGCATATCGCGTCTTGAAATCGTCATTGGTTGTTCCTTCCCGGAAAGAAGGGACCTTTTTTATTTCGCCTGCGACCCGTCCCTGGAAGCCGTCGCCGGCTCTTTTGGATGCGCCAGGCCAACCAGCATCTGGACTGGCCTGTCGTAACGTCATGTCATGCGGGCCAGGGCGCAACGCGGCGCGGGCCTCCGCAGTCAGAAGCTCAGATACGCTTGCCGGTGGCGGCGTCGAACAGATGCGTCACGCTGGTGTCCGGCGTGATGCCGATGGTCTCGCCAGGCTTGGCCGTGATGCGCTCGCGAAAGACGCAGGTCAGTTCCTGCCCGCCGCAGCGCACGACGACCTGCGTCTCGGAGCCGGTCGGTTCGATGACCACGACCTCGGCCTTGAGGCCATTCGGGTTGAGCTGGACATGCTCCGGACGGATGCCGAAAACCGCAGCCTTGCCGTTCGAATCGGCCGGATGCTGCCCGATGGGCCAGATCACGCCGCCCTCGGTCTCGAACCCGGCCGCGGTGATCTTGCCTTTGAGGAAATTCATCGACGGCGAGCCAATGAAGCCCGCCACGAAGAGGTTATTCGGCCGGTCGTAGAGGTCGAGCGGAGCGCCCATCTGCTCGACAATGCCGTCATGCATCACCACGATCTTGTCGGCCATGGTCATGGCCTCGATCTGGTCGTGCGTGACGTAGACCGTCGTGGTCTTGAGACGCTGATGCAGTTCCTTGATCTCGGTGCGCATCTGCACGCGCAGCTTGGCGTCGAGATTCGAGAGCGGTTCGTCGAAGAGGAAGACCTGCGGATCGCGCACGATCGCGCGGCCCATGGCGACACGCTGGCGCTGACCGCCCGAAAGCTGGCGCGGATAGCGGTCGAGCAGCTTGTTGAGGCCGAGAATGCCGGCGGCCTTGTTGACGCGCTCGTCGATCTCGGCCTTGGGGGCATTCCGCAACTTCATCGAGAAGGCCATGTTGTCGGCCACCGTCATATGCGGATAGAGTGCGTAGTTCTGGAATACCATGGCGATGTCGCGCTCTTTCGGCGGTACGTCGTTGACGACGCGCGGGCCGATGCGGATCTCGCCGCCGGAAATATTCTCCAGCCCGGCGATCATGCGCAGAAGGGTCGATTTTCCGCAGCCCGAGGGGCCGACCAGAATAACGAACTCGCCATCGTTGATGTCGATATCGACGCCATGGATGACCTGCGTCGAGCCGTAAGCCTTGCGCACATCAGCGATCTGGACTGAGGCCATCTGAACCCTCTCTCGGACTTAAGTTTCCTCTGGGGTCCGGTATCGGCCCGTGTCCGGGCACTCCGCACCGCCGCTGCTGCCGGCTTCTCGTGACCGACCGACGAAAAGCGCCGCAGACCAGGCAGTGCCTGTTGCGCCGGGTTCCATCTGCGATAAAGTCATACGATACGGACAGGCGTGTCAAGCGCCGGAATCGTTCCATTGAAACCGCTTTCCCGCGGCTTGGGAGCGATTGAAAACGGGTGAGGACGCCAGCCGATGCGGGTGCGCGACTTTTCGCGGCCGACGACCCTGAATCCCGACCGCCTGTTCGGGCAGGTGGCTCAGAAGCTCGCGGTCGCGATCATTTCAGGGACGTTCAAGGCCGGCGAACTGCTGCCGAACGAGGCCGATCTGAAATCCGAAATCTCGGTTTCGCGCACAGCCTATCGCGAAGCCGTGAAGTACCTGACGGCGAAGGGGTTGGTCGAGGCGCGCCCCAAGAGCGGCACCCGGGTGGCGCCGCGTGACGGCTGGAACCTGCTCGACCCCGACGTGCTGTCCTGGCATTTCGAGGCCGACCCGAACGAGAAATTCATTCGCGACCTGTTCGAGTTGCGCAGTTTTGTCGAGCCGAGCGCGGCGCGGCTTGCGGCACTGCGACGTACGCCTGCCGATCTCGCGCGAATCCAAGCCGGCTACCACGGGATGATCGACAACCCGCCCTATGCCGAGGCAACCATCCGTGCCGACCTGGCTTTCCACGAGGCGATCCTCGCTGCGGCGCAGAATTCGACGCTGCAATGTCTGGCAAGCGTCGTCTCGGCGACGATCCAATGGTCGCTGCTGCTGAAGTCGGGAGACGATCAGGGCTTCTATGTCACCTCGCTGTTCGACCACGAACGGGTGCTCGATGCGATCATCCAGCGGGACGGAGATCTCGCCGCAGCCCGGATGAGCGCGCTCGTCACGGATAGTCTGAATACCACGCTCACCTTCCTGGCCTGGGCAGGACAGCAGAACACTCCGAAAATCGCCTGAATAAGTCATACTACATATGACAAAGACGCGCTTTTCTCGCTCTGCAGCCCGTGTAGTACTGCTCTGCCGATGCCGCGTAGCGGAGGCCTTGAGGTTTCGCGATCTAATCGTTTTAAAGAATTGAAATCAAGCCAGCCGCTCTGACACCCACGCCCGACGAAAGTTCACGATATGACCGAAATCATCATGACCGGCCCGCTGATGGCCTATGCTGCCGACCAGTTGAAGGCCCGTTTCACGGTGCATGAACTCTGGAAGGCAGAGGACCGGGCCGCCATGCTGAAGGAGATCGGCGGCAAGGTTCGTGGTGTTGCCGGCGGCGGCGCGCATGTCAGGATCGACGGCGCACTGTTCGACGCCCTGCCAAAGCTGGAGATCGTCGCCAATTTCGGCGTCGGTTACGACACCGTCGATGCCAAGGAAGCCGGCAAGCGCGGGCTGATCGTCACCAATACGCCGGACGTGCTGACCGATGAGGTCGCGGATCTGGCGCTCGGCCTGCTACTCGCGACGGTGCGCCAGCTGCCGCAGGTCGACCGTTACCTGCGTGCCGGCAAGTGGCTGGAGAAGGCCTATCCGCTGACGACCTCGCTGCGGACCCGCAAGGTCGGCATTGTCGGGCTCGGCCGAATCGGCAAGGCCGTGGCGCAGCGCATCGAGGCCTTCGGCCTGCCAGTCAGCTATCATGGCCGCACCCGTCAGGCCGACGTGCCTTATCGCTACTATGCTTCGCTGATCGAGATGGCGGCCGATGTCGACACCCTGATCTCGGTTGCGCCCGGCGGAGCTTCGACTCATCACATGATCAATGCCGACGTCCTGAAGGCGCTCGGCCCGAATGGCATCGTCATCAATGTCGGCCGCGGTTCGGTGATCGACGAACAGGCATTGATCGAGGCGCTCAAGAACAAGGTCATTCTTTCGGCTGGCCTCGACGTCTTCGAGGACGAGCCGCGCGTGCCGGCCGAACTGATCGCGATGGATCATGTGGTGCTGTTGCCGCATGTCGGATCGGCATCGGTGCATACGCGTGAACAGATGGGCCAGCTTCTGGTCGACAACCTGGTTTCATGGTTCGATGGCAAGGGTCCACTGACGCCGGTTGCCGAGACGCCATGGAAGAAAGCCTGAGACACCGCATTTTGGTTCCGATGAGTCGAGGATGCCTGCCGTTTATGGCGGGCGTCCTATTCGCGGGGGCAGTACAGGCGCAGAGGCCGCCGCTCCCGAAAGGGGCGGAGACCGCGCCTGACACCGTTCGCCCCTTGATCGGTGCCTGGAACCTCGAACAGGTCGGCGCGCCGCGCCAATGCACCATTACCCTTGGGGTGGAACAGTCGGGGCAGGGACGGCAATTGCGCTTCCCTGCCACCTGCCGGCGGGCATTGCCCATTATCGGGCAGATTGTGTCCTGGAGCGCGGCTGAAGGAGGCGGGCTGCGTCTGAATGACGAGGCCGGCAAGGCCGTGATCACGCTCAGCAAGTCGGCCGCTGGCCTGAATGGCAAGGGCACCGATGGGCAGGACTATCTGCTGGATCCGAAGGACCATCCGCGCAGCGCGCGTCCGGTGCCTCCGAGTGCGGCGGAACGCGCCGCGACCGCCGCGGCCCGGCCGACTGTCGTCGACCCGGCGGGTGCGCCGGCGACCGACGCCGTGCCCGGACGTTATGTCACCATGCGCCAGCAGAACCGCGAGGGATGTCGCCTCATGCTTGTGGCCGGTCCCGCAAACTCACCCGGTGGCGCTCCCGCCCGTTTTGACGGGCGCTGCGACGATACCGGCTTGACGATCTTCGATCCCGTCGGCTGGCGCTATGCCGCCGGACGCCTATCGCTGGTTGCGCGCAAGGGACACAGCGTCGATCTCGTCTTCGAGAACGGCCAATGGCGCAAGGACCCTGCGGTGGGCGCGCCGCTAATGTTGCGCAAGCTCGCGCCCTAAAGCACCGGCCCGAAAAGTGGTTTGCGGTATTCGGGAAAGCCGATGCGAAGACAAAGGGCTAGATGTGAGCTCTCAATAGGTTGTCCATCCGGTCCCGAGCGAGGAAGCTGAGGTTGCGAAGCTTCAGAGCCCTCGGGGAGGAACCGGATGAACATCCACAAGAATGCCCGGCTGACGCCGCTGGGTCGAGAGCGGATCGTGCGCATGGCGGC
>NZ_JBFRHE010000015.1:0-120328 GCF_052115715.1 Allobosea sp. 2KB_26 | reverse complement strand
GCCGAAGACCGGAGGCACAGGGTTGGCGACGCCGGGGGCGACGAGAGACAATTCGTACCAGCTGGAGTTGCGCATCGCTGCCATGCAGTGCCGCTGCGCGGGGCCGGCTGCATGAATCTCGCAGTCGAGACCGAATGCTTCGGCCAGATGCGCGACCTTCATCGTACCTGTGATGCCCATGTCGTAATCAGGATCGACACGCAGGTAATCGGTCGCCCTGTCCCGGAGCCAGGCGGCCTTGCTTTCGAGGCCGCGCACATGCTCGGTCAGCATCAGTGGGGTGCGGATGTTCTCCTTCAGTTGCCGGGCGGCATGAGGAGACCAGCCGGCGTCCATGAAGGGGTCCTCGTACCAGAGATAGCCGCCTTCATCGCAGGCCTTGCCGACATAGATCGCGTCGGCGAGCGTGCGCAGCTCGCTAGCCGCGTCGTACATCAGCTCCATCCGGCCGCCGACGCGCCTGGCGCAGAGCAGCAGGTTCGCGGCCTCTTCCTTCGGGTCGCCTTCGCCCCAGCCATGGATCTTGTAGCCGCGATAGCCGAGCGCGAGGCATTCCTCGGCGAAGTCGGCATAGGCCTCGATGCTGTCCAAAATCCCGTTGCGGCCGCCATTCAGTGTGCTCGCGTAGGTCGGAAGTCGCTGGCGGTAGCCGCCCAGGAGCCGCCAGACCGGGCGGCCGACCGCCTTGCCGGCCAGGTCCCACAGCGCGATGTCCAGCGCGGAATGGCCGATCGCCATATAGTGGCGGTGGGCGCGTTTAAGCTTGTTGTAAATCGCCTCGCGCTCCTCGGCGTCCTCTCCCAGAATCAGGCCCGCAGCAGCCTTGACCTGCCCGACCATGGCGCCGTTCTTGCCGCTGTGGACGCTGCAATACTCGCCCTGGTGCCCGTCCTGCGTCTCGATCTTGAGGGCAAAGGCGCTCAGCCGCGACTGCGCGCCCTTCATCACGCAACGGTTGCCGCTGGCGTCCACCCCGAGGCCGTCGACCGTGTAGCCGAACTCATGCACTTCAACCCGTGCGATCCGAGCTTCCGGTCGCGTGCCTATCAATCTGTTCATGGCGGTTCCTGACAATTTCGGCTTGCAATCGGCAATGCTGTCTGACAGCATGATTTTAAGCAGACTGATTTAGGGCCGTCAACGGGACAAGGCAGCCACAATGGACGCGGAAGAGAGCCGCTCGGCGATCGCCTACAGGCAGATCGCCGGCTATATCGACAATGTCGCGGATGGCGCGCGGCTGCCGCCCGAAGCGGATTTCGCCGAGATGTTCGGCTTGTCGCGGGCCAGTATCCGCGAGGCGCTGGCGCGGCTGCGCGCCGAGGGAATCGTCCGCTCGCGCAAGGGCTCGGGCACCTTTGCAGTGCGCAGCGGCGCGCCCGAGATGGTCAGGCTTTCGGCGATTTCCTCGGTGCGTGAGCTGGCCCAGTGGCACGAGGTGCGGCTGGCGCTGGAAAGCGAGGTCGCGGCCCTGGCCGCGGATAGGCGCACCGATGAGGATCTGGTGCGGCTCAAGGCGGCGCAGGAGGCGCTGCTTGCCAGCTTGCTGACCGGGCGAGGCGAGCGGGAGGATGTCGCCTTCCATGCTGCGCTGGCCGTCTGCGCGCATAATCCCAAGCTGTCGGACGCCCTCGGGCGGCTGACCTCGCACATCTTCAGCTGGGGCAATCTTTCGGCACAGCGCTCCGTACTGACCATGGCGGAGCGCCGCGAGCTGATCGCCCTGGAGCATGGCGCTATCGTCGCCGCTGTCGCGGCGCGAGACGGGGATCGCGCCCGCGCTGAGATGCGCCGTCACCTTCTGGCAGGCCGCACGCGCGTGCTCAGCGACTTGCAGATGTAAGCCAAAAAATCGTTCGGGGAGGAGCTGATTTCATGAATTCGATGATCTTTGACAGGCGGTCGGTGCTGCGCGCGGGCGCTGTAGGGCTTACGCTCGCGGGTCTGCCAAAGCAGGCAGGCGCACAGGGCCTGTCGGGCACGGTCCGGGTCTGGACCTTTCTGGGAGCGGACGGGCAGTCGCCGCGCGAGGTCGTGCTGCGCGAGATCATCAAGCGCTTCAAGGCCAAGCACCCCGGCGTCGATGTCAGGATCGAGGCCCAGCCCTTCCAGGAACTCGAGGTGAAATTCGTCGCTGCCTCGGCTCAGGGCCGCGCGCCCGATGTTATCTGGATGCGTGACACCTTTCTCGATCTCGTCCAGCAACGCGGTGCGCTGGCAGATCTGGACGCTCTGCTGTCGGAAGACTTCAAGACCAAGGTGCTTCCCGATCTGTATCCGGTTTTCGTCGAGAAGTCGGTCTTCAACAAGAAGCGCATCTCGCTTCCGCTCTGGCCGAGCCCCGCTCAGGCGATCTTCTATCGCAAGGATGCGCTGTCCGAACTCGGACTCGATGCTCCGCCGCTCACCTGGGACGCATTCATCGCCGCCGCCGGCAAGCTGACCAAGGGCGAGCGGTTGGGTTTCGGCCTGCCGACGAACGACAACAGCGTCTCGGCGTTCATCAACATCCTGTCCGGGTTCGGCCCCTCGATCTTCGATGCGGCAACGGGCCAGTTCAACGTGACCAGCGCCGAGGCCAAGGAGGCCGCCAATGTTGTCAGACAGCTTGTCGCCAATGGAGCGCTCTCGCCGACGCTGCTGAATGCGATGGGCGACGATATCCAGGACCAGTTCGCCTCCGGCCGCTTCGCGATGGTGCAGGCCTTCGCGCCACGCTTCCAGCAGTACAAGCAAATCGCAGCCGGCTATAGAGGCAAGGATCTGGCGGTGTCGGCCTGGCCAGCCTTCGGGACGCGCCCGCCTGCAGTTCTGCTCGGTCCGTACTGGACGGTGGGCGTCTCGGCGAAATCCGCCAACGCGGCCGCGGCGACCGCGTTCGTCGAGAGCCTGTTCAGCGAAGAGGCGTCGATGGAGTGGGCGAAGACCGCAGGCCTCGTGCCCGATCGCCGCTCCCTGCTGCAGGCGCTCTTCTTCTCGACGCCGGAGGCGTCGGATATCCGCGCCTTCACCGCGCTGCTGGCGGCTCCGGGCGTGATGACCTTTCCGCAGCGCATGCCCAACATCACCAAGGTCTTCCCGGTGATGAACACGGCGCTGCAGGAGCTGATCGGAACCAAGGAAAGCGTGGACGCCATTCTCGAACGCGCGAAGTCGACGCTGGGCTGGTAGCGCGCCATGCAAACTCTGTCTCTCGCAACGCCGCGGGGCCTGGACGTCGTCGCGCGGAGAGTCAGGCTCACCGGCTCGTCGCTGGTGGCGCCGGCCCTGCTGCTGGTCATCGCCATCAACATCCTGCCTGCGCTCTACGGTTTCTATCTGAGCCTGCACAAGGTCTTCTTCTTCGGGAACGAGGGCTTCGTCGGCCTTGGCAATTATGTCGAGCTGTTCCGTGACCCCTTCGCGTGGCAGGCGATCGGCCGTTCGCTGCTCTTCACCTTCGCCGCGCTTGCGGTTGCCGGCCCGCTGGCGCTGCTGGCGGCGATCGGCATCCGGCGCCTTGGCCGCTGGGGCAGCGTTCTTCTGACAGTGCTTCTGGTGCCGTGGGCGATGAGCCCGATCGTGGTCGCACTCCTGTGGAAATGGCTCCTCGTCCCGTCGCCCGGCGGGCTGGTGGGGGCGGCCTTCAACGCCTTCGGCCTGCCGCCGCAGGATCTCCTGACCGACCCGCTACTGGCCATGCCGACGCTGATCATCGTGGCGGTGTGGCGCAACTTCGCCTTTGCTACGATTATCCTGATCGGTGGCCTCGGTCAGATCCCACGCGATCTCTACAAGGCTGCGGCGGTCGACGGGCTCGGCGCCTGGGAGAGCTTCAGCAAGATCACGCTGCCCTTGCTCGCCCCCTCGCTGCTGATCGTGATCTCGATGCTGACCATCAGCTATTTCAACGAGGTCCAGCTCATCATCGGCCTGACCGGTGGCGGTCCGATCCGACAGACCAACACATTGGCCTATCTGCTCTACCACACTGGCTTCGTCGAGCTGGATCAGGGACGAGGCAATGCCATCGCGGCAGTGATGTTCCTGATCAATATGGGGCTCATCGGCATCTACATCCGTATTCTGGGCAAGCAGTCGGGAGCCGCCGCATGAAAATCCTGTCCCGAACCTCGCTTCTCGTCGCCTGCCTGCTTGCCGGCATCGTCGCCCTGGGTCCGATCCTCTGGGCGGCCTCCACCTCGTTGAAACCGACCAACCGCATCTTCGCCGTTCCACCCGAAATCCTGCCGCAAAACCCGACCCTCGAGCACTACGCCAAGCTGGTGGCCGAGGGTGTCCACTGGGCGTTCCTGAACAGTTCGGCCTATACGGTCGTGGCCGTGCTGGTGGCGTTGATCCTCGGCGCAACCGCGGGCTATGCGCTGATGCGCTATCCGGTGGCGGGCAAGCCGGCGGTTCTGCTCGTGTTCATGGGCACCATGGCGGTTCCGGGCTTCGCCGTTCTCTTGCCGACGCAAATGCTGGCGACGAGCATCGGCCTGCACAACACCTGGTTGATCCTGCCGATCCTCTATGCCGGCCACATCCTGCCCTTCGCGGTCTGGGTCACCCGTTCGCATTTCGCCACCGTCCCGCGGGAGCTGGAGCAGGCCGCCGAAATGGACGGCTATTCGCGTGCCGAGGCCGTGTGGAAGATCGTGATCCCCGGGGCGAAGCCCGCGCTGCTGGCGGCGGCGACCTTCGGCTTCCTGCATTGCTGGAACGACTACGTGACCGGCTCGACCATGGTGGATTCGCCCGAGCTGCGCACGCTTCAGGTCGCACTGATCTTCTTCCAGGGCTTTCACGGCCGCGACTGGGGCTCGCTGATGGCGGGCGTGATCATCGCGACGATCCCGCCGGTGGTGGTCTTCCTTCTGTTCAGAAAATTCCTGATCGGTGGTTTCGCCGACGGGTCCGTCAAAGGTTGAATCGCATGACCCAGATCCGGTCGAATACGGCGCAATCTGTACGCTTCCAGAATGTCGGGAAAAGCTACGGCTCCGGCTGGGCGGTTTCGGGCGTCAACATCTCGATAGAGCCCGGCCAGTTCGTAACGCTGCTTGGCCCCTCGGGCTGCGGCAAGAGCACGACTCTCAGCATGATCGCCGGTCTGGAAACGCCGACGGAAGGGCGGATCATGATCGGGGACCGCGACGTCACCACGATGAGACCGGCCGATCGCGACATCGCCATGGTGTTCCAGTCCTACGCGCTCTACCCGCATATGACGCTCTACGAGAACATCGCCTTTCCTCTGCGCGCACGGCGTCGCCGCACGCCCGAAGTCGAGGTCGACCGCAAGGTCCGCGCGGCGGTGAAAATGCTGGGCCTCGAGGCGATGCTGGACCGCTTTCCCCGCCAGATCTCGGGCGGCCAGCGCCAGCGCGTGGCGCTCGGCCGGGCCATGGTGCGGACGCCTACCGTCTATCTGCTGGACGAGCCGCTCTCGAATCTCGACCAGCAGCTGCGCGTCCAGATGCGGTCCGAATTGAAGGACATCCATCAACGCCTCGGCGCCACCATGCTCTATGTCACCCATGACCAGAGCGAGGCGATGACCCTGTCGGATCTGGTCGTGGTCATGTCGAACGGCCGGATCGAGCAGGCAGGCAGCCCGCGCGAGCTCTACAACAACCCGGCCAATCTTTTCGTTGCCCGGTTCCTGGGCGAGCCCGGCATGAACATCCTCGACGGAGAGGCCCTGGATGGCAGGCTGCGTGGCCCGGGCTTCGATATCCCGCTTCCTGCCGTGGCGGAGAAGGCCGGACACAGGATTTCGGTCGGCATCCGGCCCGAGGACCTGCAATACGCCCCGACCGCGGCGGCGGTCATCCGCGGCAGGGTCCGAACGGTGGAATATCTTGGCTCGCGCAGCCTCGTCCGCGTCGAAGTGGGCGAGCGTCTGATCGCAGCCTTCCTGCCGCCCTCCGTCGATCTTCCCGCCGGGGCGGCCATCGACCTTTCCTTCGCCGATCCGGACAAGGCGCGCTTCTTCGAAACCGATGGCGGCGCTTCGCTTCACTACCACCAGAACCTTGCAGGCTGAGCCCATGAACAGGATTTCCCTCGACGATCAGGTCGCCGTCGTCACCGGCGGCGCGCAGGGGCTGGGCCTTGCCATTGCCAAGTGCCTTGTCGCCTCGGGCGCCCGAGTCAGCCTCTGGGATCGCGACGCGGACGCGCTGAAGACGGCGCTCATGCTGCTCGGCTGCGCCGCGTCGGCCAGGCAGGTCGACATCACGGATCTCGACGGCCTGACACGCGCTCACCAGGTGGTCGAAGCCGAAATCGGCCCAGTCTCGATCCTTGTCAATTCGGCCGGGATCGCCGGCAGCAACGCTCCGCTCGACGCCTACGATCCGGAGGAATGGCGCCGGGTCGTCGAGGTCAACCTGAACGGCACCTTCTATGTGAACAAGGTCGTCGTACCCAGCATGAAGGCACGAAACTACGGGCGGATCGTCAATATCTCCTCGGTGGCGGGCAAGGAGGGCAATCCCAACCTGGCGGCTTATTCGGCGGCGAAGGCAGGCGTGATCGGCCTGACGAAATCGCTGGGCAAGGAGCTCGCCGGCTACGACATCGCGGTGAATGCGATCTCGCCCGCCACGGCCAAGACGCGCATCCTCGACACGCTGAAGGAGGAGTTTATCCAGTACATGCTGTCTCGCATTCCGCGTGGCCGCTTCCTCGAAGTGGACGAGGCCGCCGCGATGGTCGCATGGCTCGTTAGCCGCGAAAACAGCTTCACCACCGCCTCGGTCTTCGACCTCTCGGGCGGGCGCTGCACCTATTGATCGCGGAAGGACGCCATGACGCTTGAACGGGCGCAACGCCTGATCGCTGAAGCCCTTGCCGCTGGCCGAGCACGCGGAGCCAGGCCGCTGGCGGCCGTGGTCGTCGATGCGAGGGGCCATATCGTCGCCTCGGCCCGCGCAGACGGGGCCACGATCGCCCGGCACGAATTCGCCCTGGCGAAGGCCTGGAGTTGCATCGCGCTCGGACTGGATTCACGCGATCTCGTCGCGCGGGTGGAGGCCAATCCGGCTTTCTTCTCGGCAGCGGCCACCCTGCTATCGGGCCGGCTTCTGCCTGCAGCCGGCGGAGTCGTGATCCGCGAGGGGGACCAGGTGCTGGGCGCTCTTGGCATCTCCGGCGATACCGCCGAGACGGACGACACCTGCGCGACGGCCGCCGCTCGGGAATTGAATTAGAGGGCCGGGCTCGGGCTTAACGGTCCGCTTGTCAGCCATCACCCGAGGTCCGGTTCTGGCGCCAGGCGGACGGGTAGCTGCAATGCGAGCGCACTGACCGAGATGGGTGGCTTCCGGATATGTAGCGACTACCGAAAACCGGTCGCTGCCGGCAGAATAGCAAAACCGTCAGGTTTGCCTCACACCAGGACCCAACTTTGCGCGGGGCATCATGCGCTATCGTTTCCCAGTGCTAACTCTGCTTCTGTGGGCGACATTCACGGCTTGTGGGGCGGGAGCGGCCACTCCAGTGGTCGTTGGATGCGGCAGCGGGGCCACTGATCCTGTCGCGGTCTATGCACCTTTCGGCGCCGGCCCGCTGACGCTTGCGAAGGTCCATTGCCTCCGATTTCCGCTAAGCAATTATCCCGTGTCTCCGCCGACACTGTCGCTGGACGGGAGCGCTGTCTTCGTTTTCGACAGCGTCAATGGCTTATGGCTCGCCGCTATGGAGGATGAGCCCGTTCTCCAACGCTTCGATGGGCGCGTGACCGGCCTCATTCCCGGTGGCGACCTGCCGTTCGCGTGGTCGGAGGACGCGCGCTCGGTCCTGGGTGTCAGACAGGAGACCTCGAAACCTGGCGGCTTCGCCCTGGGGCCGCTCAAGCCGTTCCTCTTTTCGGTGGACGGCACGACGCGGCAACTGCCGGACCTCCTGAGCCCGGCCGGCCCCCTAGACGAGCTATACTGGGCGGGGCAAGCTGGAATGGCCGTGGCCGCTTTCGGGACCAGGGGCGCCTACTACCAACCAGAGCATGCTGATCCACAACCGACCATCGCGTTCGTGAATGCGCGCACCGGGCAAGTCATACAATCAATCGAGAAGAATGCTGTCCCCGGCCTCACCGGGAATGCCAGAACCAATGCGGTCGCATCGGTTATGGGCGCCGATGGCCGTATCCATGCCCTGATCGCCTTCTCACCCAATCAATGGGTCCTGTGGGTTCAAGGTGAGCGGCCCCAGATCGTCCCTGTCGGCGTCACGATCTGGCGGACAGAGTTCGCGCTCAGTCCCGACGGCCGCAACGTGCTTGTGATGAAGAATTTGCGCGCATTCGGCGGAAACTGCGATCGCAGCGGCTCGGACTGTTCCCAATGGACACCTGACACAGGCACCAGCGCCGAACTGCGTGAATTGCCAAGCGGAAGGCTGATCTGGTCCGTCAGTGGGGCAGCAAAGGCATCGTCGAGCTACGGCGTGCCTGCGATCAGCCGGGATGGCCGATACGCGCTGATCTTGATGCTCACAGAAGATCGAGGACCAACCGCTGCCCTCATTTCCATGGAAACGGGCGAGGTGCTTCAAGAGATACCCAGCCCTGGGATGAGCGAATGTGCGATTGGCTTTTCGCGGGATAGCAGTGCTGCGTGGATCAGCTGCCGCTCACGTCTTGTGATGTATGACATCGGACCGTGATGGCCCTCCGCACAGACCTTCGCAACTTTCGCATCGGTTCCTCCTCATGACCATGCAGCGGGCTTTGGTAAGCACCAATACTCCCGCTGCTTGGTCGCCAGGCGTCAGTCGCAGATGTGCATCCGGCGCTCGACAAGCTCGCCGTAGCGATTGACCCGACGCTTTATGACAGTGCGGCAATCGTCATCGTCGAGAACAGCGGGGCCTCGGAAGCCACGCCGTTCCCCGGCAAAGCGGTAGCCACGGGGCTCGTGATAGCGCGGACCATCATAGCCCGGCCGGTCGATTCCGAACTCTAACTGGACCTGCGCTTGCGCCGGAGCACTGAAGGCGGCGGTAGCCGCGACAGCAGCGGCGAACAGGATTGGCCGTAACATGGCGCTGTCTCCTTTGTTGATCAGTGTGAACCCGATCGAATGGAGCCCACCCTGTCGGGGGTGGGCTCCATTCGATCATTCGATGATCTGCACGATCTTGCGGGTCTTCGGCTCGACCAGGACGGTCTGGTCATTGACCACGGTGTAGCGATACTCGGTCTTGCCGTAGCGAGCCGGAACCTCGCGATAGGTGACCGTGTCTGGCAGCGTTGCGCCGACCACCACCTTCTCGCGATAAGCCACCGATGGCACCTTCTGTTCCCTCACATAAGTGCGGAATTCGGTGCGCTGGTCGGCCGCTATTCCGCCGACAATCGCGCCCGCAGCAGCGCCGCCGACTGCACCCACCGCTGCCCCCGCAGGTCCACCGACGATCGCGCCGCCGACCGCACCTGTGGCCGCGCCGCTAGCGGCTCCGGACGGGGCAGGCCGCCTGATGATCCGCCGACAACAAGCAGGCCATCCCGACCGCGACCGAGATCGCCACGCGGATCCGCGCGCGCATTAAGGAGGTGACGGGCCTCAATGCTTCGGCCGGCATCTCCTACTGCAAATTTCTGGCCAAAATGGCGAGCGATCTGAACAAGCCCAACGGCCAGGCCATCATCACGCCACGCATGGGACCGCCATTCGTCGAGGCGCTCGCGGTCAAGAAATTCCACGGGGTCGGACCGGCCACCGCAACCAAGATGGAGCGGCTCGACATTTTGACCGGCGCCGACCTCAGGGCGAAGCCACTCGCCTCCCTGCAGGAGCATTTCGGGAAGTCCGGCGCCTGGTATTACAGGATCTCGCGCGGGATCGATGAGCGCCCGGTCCAGCCCGACCGGCAGCGGAAATCGGTCGGCGCCGAGGATACCTTCGCGGTCGATATCTTCGACCTCGACGCGGCGCACTCCGAGGTCACACCGTTGGTCGCAAAGGTCTGGCGCCATTGCGAAGCGAAGGGGCTGCACGGGCGAACCGTGACCTTGAAGGTGAAGTACGCCGATTTTCAGCAGATCACGCGCAGCCGCACAGTCGGCCTGCCGCCGGGATCAGCATCGGAGGTGGAGAGCATCGCGTGCGGCCTCCTCGATCCACTATTCCCGACCCAAAAAGGCATCCGGTTGATAGGCGTCACGTTGTCGTCCTTTGAAGGCGAACAGCACGAGGACCCGGACCAGCTCAGTCTCATGATCTAGACGGCATGTCGTCCCTCTGAACCGGATCAGTCACATGGCCTTCAAGACGGTCGAGAGTATTTTGCAGCCTGACCCGCGCTTTGCCGATCTCTGTGTGGTCCAGAACGGTGTAACCCGCCGCTTCGGCCTCAAAGGGACCGCACCGGCTGATGTGGTGGCGGGTTTCGATCGCGCGCGAAACACCATCATCTACGCCTTTTTCGACTATGACGCGAAGCGCAGGCGTTTGGTGCGTTCGAGCTGGCGCTAAAGCATCGGCTCGATGGCCGCGGCGACGCTTCTCATGGTACGCTGCGCAATCTCGTCGACAGGGCGAGGAAGGCTGCCATCCTACCAGCGCCCATTTCTGGCTCGCTAGTGATGTCCGACCCAATCGAGGCTCTCATCCGGTGTCTGGGGCAAAGTTCGGCGGAGGGTGGCCCAAGTCCGGAACAGGATGGACCGCTTGGGCTCCTGTTCCGGGTGAAGTCGTTAGCCTCCGAGCCCGTTAGATAAACAGCGGATCGGTCGAGAACGGCGCGGGCGCCGGGTCGAACAGGAAATCATCCTGGTCGAGGAAAACCTCCTGCCCGGCATTCACGAAGACCGAGATATTCCCGCGCACCGAGGTGATCGTCGTTTCGAATTCCTCGTTGACGATCGACAGGTCGGAGAATTGCAGGCCGCTACCGCGCAGGTCGAACAGGTCCGAACCATCCTGGAAGCCGGAGACCGTGTCGCCGAAGAAGCTGCCTTCCTCGCTCCAGCGCCCGGTTCCGCTGTAGACGAACAGATCCTGCGGATTGTCCAGCTCGAAACCGAACTCGTCGCGTCCGGCCTCCATCTGGTCGTCGGCCGCACCGCTGATCAGCCAATCCGAGCCGCCTTCCCCGTTCATGGATGTGCCGACCGCGCCGGCATGCAGCTCGTCGTTGCCGGCCTCGCCCGCAGCGTGTTGTCGAAGTTGTTGAAGGAGGTGTCGCTGCCGAACATGACATCGTCGCCCTCGCCGCCAAACGCCGTGCCGCCGCCGTCGCTCGTCGCCAGCGTCAGTCGGTCATTGCCCGCGTCGCCAAACAGATTGTCGAAGCCGCCCGGACCGCCATCGAGGATATCGTCGCCGGCGCCGCCATGGACCTCGTCATCGCCAGCAAGCGCAGTGACCTGGTCATTGCCGCCGGCCGCGAAGATCTGGTCGTCGCCCGGCGTGCCGGTGATGACATCATCGCCATTCGTGCCCGCGATGACGAAATCGGTGCTGTATGCTCCTACCCTACCGTGGCAGGCTCAGATCACACCATTCCCGTGACAATGCCGAGCGCACGCCTTTCGTCAGAGCGTCGAGCCCTTGCGCGACTTTTCCTGCTGGACAAGTTCCTGAAGGAGTTGGTGAGCAAGGGTCTCATGTGCCACCCGCGGGTTCGTTTCGGCGGATTTGCTGCCGTAGGTTGTTGTGACGATCAGCATCTTTCGGTCAACTTTGAAGGTCCCCGAGTAGGTTCTTCCGTCGATCTTGATGTGGATCGCATGGCCTGACATGGAAACCTGATATGCCTCGTGAATGAGAGCTCGCCCACGCCTCCCCAAGAGCATACTTCCACAAGGGACAGGAGACCACACTCAACGAAGTGTGCCAAGATGTCGGGCAGGTAGCCGTTGCGGCCGAGCCATTCGATAAGGCGATCGAGCGGAGCGCTCTCGTCGCTCTTGCCGACCGCTATGCCAGGCACGTTTTCAATGAAGATCAACTCGGGTCGGAACCGCTCGAGTGGGAATCGGCGGGGCTGGCGGGCTACGGCTCCACGATGATGGGCACCATGTCTACGCTAGCCCTCCAAATTGCCGCAGAGTGATTGGCCCGGTTCAGCTCGGCTTCGCGCTCAGGAATCGAATTTAACGTGCGACGCCTTTGGCCGTCTGCCGCGGAAATGTCCGACGCCATCGAACTACCTAGTAGTATGGGCCGACGATGAAGCGCCGAGTGAGCGGGACCGTTCAGGGGGTCGCCCGTAGATTAGTGACTTATGCCTGTTGACCGACTTCCCGGAGAATGCGCCGCAGCCACTGATGGCCCGGATCAGCATCGTGCCTTGAGTGCCATGTCTGCACCACCCGGAACTGGGGAATGTCGATCGGCGGCGGGAAGAGCCTGAGGGGTAGGCGGCCGGCAAGCGGCGTAAAGAGGCGGCGTGGTTCCGTCGCCACGAGATCGGAGGCGTCCACCAGCATTGGGGCCATCAGGAAGTGTCCGACGGTTACGGCCACATTTCGCTTGAGCCCTCTTTCCGCCAGCACGGCGTCGACATAGCCGCTCGGATTGCCCCTCATCGAGACCTGAATGTGGCGAAGGGCCAAATATCGGTCGAGATCGAGCGGTTCGCCGAGATTGGGGTGGTCGCCGCGGCCGGCGCAGATGAAGTCTTCTTCGTAGAGCAGTTCCTCCCGCATGTGTGTCGGCGGCTCCGGAAAGTTGCCCGCGATCAGTTCGACCGTTCCATCCTCCAGCATCGGCAGGCCGACGCTCCGGCTCGTATTGCGGGCGACGAGAGACAGGCCCGGCGCCTCTTGGTCGAGGCGTGCGGTCAGGCGAGGCAGAAGCACGAAGGCGGCATAGTCCGAGAGACCGAGGACGAACTGCCGTGTGCTCGCGGTCGGGTCGAAAGCACGCCCGCCACGCAGTACGCCTTGCACCTGCTCGAGGATAGATCGCACGTTCGGCGCGATGTCTTGGGCCAGCGAAGTCGGCACCATGCCACGCGGCGAGCGGACGAAGAGTGGATCGCCGAACAAAGCACGCAGCCGGTTGAGCGCGTGGCTCACGGCCGGCTGGGTCAGCCCGATCCGTTCGGCTGCGCGCGTGGCATGACCTTCTGCAAACACGGCATCGAACACCACCAGCAGATTCAGATCGATATTGGCAAGATGAACCGCATTCATGACGATGATATTATTAATGAATTGGATTTATCGCAATCGTTCAGCGATGAATCTCTGATAGGGGCACACGGGGCGGCGGCTCTATGGCGCCGCATGGCCGAAGTCATGCCCCCCGAAACCCTCTTCATGAAGCGGCTTGATGGGAGCCCAGCAGACCATGGCTCAAGACGCAAACGGCGAGCGTTTCGAACGCGGCATGAAGGTTCTCCAGCGGATCGGCGGCGAGGGTTTTGACTTGCCGATCAAACGCCTTGCAGAGGCGTCGCCGGAGTTGGCGCGTTTTACGGTCGAATATTCTTATGGCGATATTCTCTCCCGCCCGGGACTGAGTTTGCCGCTACGGCAGATTTGCACCGTCTCTTGTTTGATGGCGCTGGGCAGCGTCAAACCGCAGCTCAAGTTTCATATGACAGGCTTCCTCAACGCCGGCGGGAGACCGCAGGATTTGGTCGAGTTGCTGTTCGTATCCGTGGCGGTTCTCGGCTTCCCCTCCGCCGTCGTTTCGATCGCCCTGGCGCGCGAGATCTTCCAGGAGCGAGGCATCACCTTCGAGGCCCCGCCACCGGCAAGCGACGACGGAACGCAGCGATACCGGCGCGGACTGGAAGCCCTCCTAGCGGTCAACGGCGAAGGCCATCTGCGGCCTCTTGAAGCGATCTCGCCGGACCTTGCACGCTGGTCGATTGAATTCGCCTTCGGCGAGTCGCTGGCGCGCGAGGGGTTGGAACCGAAGGCCAAGCACCTCGCCATCATTTCGATGCTGGCGGCGACCGGCAACCGCGACGACGCTCTCGATTTCCATCTCAAAGTCGCCCTCAAGCAGGGCCTGTCGCCTGCAGAGATTGCCGAGGCGCTAATGCAGCTTAGCGTCTATGCCGGATTTCCCGCCGCACTCAACGCCTTCGGTCTCGCCCAACGGGCCTTCTCGGCAGACCGCGGCGCTACAGCGATCACGGCGCCATCCGCGGCGGCACAACTGTCCGAGAGCCGGGAGTTGCGTCGGAAGCGCGGGCTCGCGACACTTGCACAGACCTCCGGAGCATCCGGTGAAACGGTCATCCGCAGCTTCGACGACATTGCACCGGATATCGGTCGGATGATCGTCGAGCACTCGTACGGCGACGTTTTCTCACGACCAGGCATCGATCCTATAATCCGCGAGCTGACGGCCTGCGCGGCCTTGGCGGCGGTCGCGACCACGACTACGGAAGCCCCGCTGCGTGTCCACATCAACGCGGCACTCAATGCCGGCGCGAGCCGCAAGGAGGTGCTCGAAACCCTCCTCAACCTCGTGCCCTACAGCGGCTATCCCGTCGTGCAACAGGCGGTGCGGATTGCCGGCGAGGAATTCGCCAAGCGCCCCGAATGAAGTGCTTGGTTGCCGCCGCATACGGCAACTTGCTCAGGGATCGTGCTGACTATCGGCCAGGCCGCCCGGCCATCGCCCGGATCGCACCTCGCCACAATTGTCGGCGCCATCTCGTCGCACGCCGCTCAGCCGGAAGCAGATCACCTTCCGCCGTCGATTAGCCGGCCAGCGCCGGCCGCAAATGCGACGAGAACCTTCCGCAGCTGACTGACTCGGAGCGATGGCGCCCGCCCACGAGCTCGAGCCGGAAATCGTCCGGCTGACGGAGAAATGCCCTCCGTAATAAGGGACGGCGAGGCTTCAGGATTGTCTTGGGAGAGCGGCATGGATTGTCGCTCCGAAGTCACCGTGGAAACGCAATCGAGCAGGTGCGCTGTCAAGCCGGTATGGGATTCGGACTCGCAAAGTGGCAAGCTGTACTTTGCCCAGGCATCACTTCGCGCAATGCTGGGCGTTCTGCCTTGCAAATGTCCTGCACCAGCGGGCAGCGGGTGTGAAAACTGCACCCCGTAGGAACGCGTGTCGGGCTGGGGACGTCCCCTTCGAGAATGATGCGCCTGGCCTTGAAATCCGGGTCCGGCTCAGGGGCCGCCGACAGGAGGGCCTGGGTGTAGGGGTGTTGCGGGGCCGAATAGATCTGCTCCTTGTGCCCGATCTCAACGACGCGTCCTAGATACATCACCATGACCCGGTCAGCGATGTGCCGGACCACGGCAAGGTCATGGGCAATGAAGAGATATGTGAAGCGCTTCTGCTCCTGCAGGTCCTGCAGAAGATTGACGATCTGTGCCTGCACGGAGACGTCCAAGGCGGAGACCGGCTCATCCGCCACGACGAAACTCGGATCAACCGAAATGGCCCGGGCAATGCCGATCCGCTGACGTTGGCCGCCCGAGAACTGGCGCGGCTTCCGGTCCATGAAGCTGGGCGATAGTCCGACCTGGTTCAGAAGTTCCGCGACCCGCTCCCGTTTCTCCCGTCGGTTGCGAACAAGGCCGAAAGCCTCGAGCGGTTCGGCGACGATGTCGGCAATGCTCCTGCGCGGGCTCAGGGACCCGTAGGGATCCTGGAACACCATTTGTGCTCTTTGGCGCATCTGCCGCATCTCGCTTCGCGAGAGCGTGTTGATGTCCGTTCCCTCGAAGAAGACGCTGCCTTCCGTCGCATCGATCAAGCGCAGCAGCAGCCGTCCCATGGTGGACTTGCCGCAGCCGGACTCCCCGACGACCGCGACGGTCTCGCCGCGATTGATCGAAAAGGACACGCCGTCCACGGCACGGACGCTGCTGCCCTTCGATCTGCGGAAAAGGCCGCCGGCCTCGCCAAAGGTCTTGCTGAGATTCTCGGTCCGGATAAGCGGCTCGATCATTGGACGGCCTCCGCCTTTGCTGTGACCCAGCAGGCCGCTGTATGGTTCTCGCCGAAGCGGAACATCGGCGGCATTTCCCTGGCGCATTCGTCAACCCGCAGCGAACATCGGGAATAGAACGGGCAGCCGTGCTTGACGGTGCCCGGCAAGGGCACCGAGCCGGGTATCTGGAACAGGCGCCGGCGCTGGTCCCTGAGATGGGGGATCGATTCCAGCAGACCGCGCGTATACGGGTGACTTGGCCTGCGGAAAATCGATCGCACGTCGCCGTCTTCCACGACACGACCGGCATACATGACGATGACCCGTTCGCAGACATCGGCAATGACGCCCAGATCGTGCGAGATCAGGAGGATTGCCGTGTTCGTCGCGGACCGAACCCTCTTCATCAATTCGAGCACCTGGGCCTGGATCGTGACGTCGAGCGCGGTGGTCGGCTCGTCGGCGATCAACAGCTTGGGGCTGCAGGCGAGCGCCATCGCGATCATCACACGTTGGCGCATCCCGCCCGAGAACTGGTGGGGATAGGCGCCGACCCGGCCCGCGGCATCGGGAATCCCGACAAGGTTCAGCACGTCGATCACCCGGCGCCGCCGCGCTTCGCGATCGAGCGGGGAATGGAGCATGATGGCTTCGCCGATCTGATCGCCAATGGTCATCAGGGGGTTGAGCGAACTCATCGGCTCCTGGAAGATCATCGCGATGTCGCGACCGCGGATATCCGGCATTCTCGCCCGGGGCAGATCGAGAAGATTGACCCCGTTGAGCTCGACCCGGCCCTGCACGATCCGGCCCGGCGGCTCGGGGACCAGCCGCAGGATCGACAGCGACGTGATCGACTTCCCCGACCCGGACTCGCCGACGATGCCAACGGCGCCGCCGGCCTCGATCTCGAAACTCACGCCGTTGACGGCACGGATGGGGTTGGTCTTCGGCCCGAATTCGACCGCCAGATTCTCCACTTTCAGAAGAGGTGGCGTCATTGAGCGGTCTCCGGATCGAGCACGTCGCGGGCGGCATCGCCGATCAGGTTGAAGGCCAGGACGACCATCGTGATGGCAAAGCCCGCTCCGATGATCGGCCAGGGGGAGCCAAAGATGTTGCCCAGGCCGTCGCGGATGATGTTGCCCCAGCTCGGATTGGGTGGCTGGGTGCCGATCCCGAGGAAGCTGAGGGAGGCCTCGAGCCGAATGGCCGATGCGACCCACAGCGTCATCAGCACCACGATGGGCGCCGAGATATTGGGGAGCACATGCCGGACGATGATCATGGGCGTGGTGACACCCGCGGCGATGGCCGCTTCCACATAGGGTTCCTGCTTGACCGCGAGCGTCGAGGCCCGCGCCACGCGGGCAAAGCCCGGAACGAACGCGATGGTTATCACCGCCACGACGTTCCAGAAGCCGCCGCCGAGCACGGCTGCGATCATGATGGCGAGCAGCAGCTCCGGGAATGCCAGCAGGAGGTCGATGATCCGGGTCACCAGACGATCGATCATCCCGCCGAAATACCCGGCGGCGACGCCAAGTGCGGTACCAGCGAGCGCCGCCAGCGTCGGAGAGATCAGACCGAAGATCAGCGAATTGCGTGATCCGAAGATCAGGCGCGACAGCACGTCTCGTCCGAACTGATCCGTGCCGAGCCAGTGTTCCGCCGACGGGTATGTGTTGATCGCGAGATAGCTCTGCGCCAGCGGGTCATAAGGTGCAATCGCGGGCGCCAGAACGGCGATGGCGAGGAAGACCGCGATGATGATCGTCGCCAGGATCGTGGAGGGCTGGCCCAGGATGATGCTGCGCAGTAATCCGAAGCGTGGCTCTTCCGGCGCGAGAACATGGGTCTGTTCCGTGGCCAGTGTCATCACTTCACCCGAATTCTGGGATCGACCACGATGTAGGCGAGGTCGACCAGCAGGTTGATCAGAACAACGAAGAAGGCGAACACTACGACGCCCGCCTGGATGACGGGATAGTCCCGCTTGGCAATTGCGCTGATCAGGACTTCCCCGATGCCTGGCCGGTTGAAGACCAGCTCTATCGCGACCGACCCAGACAGCGTCGCCAGAAGACTGAGCCCCAGCCCGGTCGTGATCGGCAGCAAGGCGTTGCGCAGCCCGTGCCGATAGATGACGCGGTTCTCTCGTGCGCCTTTCGCCCGTGCCGTGCGGATATAGTCCTTGCCAAGGACCTCGAGCAGGGAGGTCCGTGTCAACCGGCCGAGGAAGGCCGTCTTGACCATGGCGAGTGTCACCGCCGGCAGGAACACGTGGTACATGCGGTCGAAAAATCCGGTGCCCCCGCCATTGATCGGGAACCAGCCGAGGGTCAGGGCAAACACGATCAGCAGGAGCGCCCCGAGATAGAAGTCGGGGATCGCGTAGCCGATGAGGGAGAACACGCGAACGCCGGCGTCGGGGAGCTTGTTGCGGTTGACGGCCGCGACCACCCCGAGCGGAATCCCGACGAGCAGCCCCATCCCCGTCGCGACAAGCGTCAGCTCGATCGTGTAGGGCAGATTATCGGCCAGCAGCCGGAGGACCGGCGTTCGATCGATCAGGGACTGCCCGAAATCGAGCGTCAGCATGTCCCAGATGAAGGTGAGGTACTGCTGCCAGAGGGGCGCATTCAGCCCCATTTGCTCGCGAAACAGCGCAAGCTGTTCCGCGGTCGCATAGTCGCCGAGGGCGACGAGTGCCGGGTCCCCAGGGAGCAGGCGCAGCGCGATGAACACGAGCGTCAGCACCAGCAGGACCGTCGGCACGGCATCGAGCAGTCTCGCTCCGATGACACGCAGCATGGTCTGCCCCTTTAGACGCGCGTGGCCTTGTTCAAACGCCAATAGGCGTAGCCAGACTTGACCGGGAATCCGATGTTCACACGCGGATTGCGCGCTATGACATAGGAGAGCGTGACAATCCCAAGGAGCGGCAGATCACGCAGAACCTGCTTCTCGATGTCCTGGATGAGCGCGATACGCTTGTTGAAATCGGGCTCGTCCTGAGCCTTTTCGATGAGTGCGTCGATGCCGGGAATGGCGACGCCGTAGTGGCTGTAGTTTTCCGCTCCGGTGCCATCGGCCTTGACGTCCGCTTCGGCCGACAGCAGCTGCAGGAAGGGCTGCGTCGGCACCGGCGGGTAGCTGGACGAGTACAGGGCGATCGAATTCCGGTCCTTGCGGTTCTCGGAATGCATGGTCGCATGGTCGATGATCTTGAGATCGAGGTTGATGCCGACGGCGCGCAGCTGCTCCTGGAGCATCAGCATGATCGCCGCATAATCCTCACGCTGGCTGGTGAAGCAGGGAATGGTCACGCCGTTCGGGTGCCCCGCCTCTGCCAGCAGCGCCTTGGCTTTCTTGGGATCGTAGTTGTATTGCAGCTCGGGCGGCAAATCCGCTTTCTTGACCGCTCCGGCGAATTGCGGAGCGATGACCCCGACCATCGGGACCGCAAGACCGGCAAATGCCGTTGCGATCTGGTCGCTGTTGATGGCGTAGCGGATCGCCTGCCGCACGCGGATATCGTTCAGCGGCGGCCGCGTCAGGTTCAGGTGGAGCAGGTTGAAGCTGCCGGGCGCCGTGGCGTCGAAGATCGTGCTGGCCGAGCGCTGGCGCATCGATGGGAGCCAGCCGGGAGAGCGGACGCCTTCGATCATGTCGACCTGGCCTGAGGCGAAGGCGAGGGTTCGCGCCGTCGTGTCGGCAATGAAGCGGACATGGATCGTCTTGGTAACCGCCGGTCCAGCGAAGTGATCTGGGAAGGCAGCCAGTTGGATCCCGTCGCTGGGGCTGACGCTTTCCACCTGGTATGGGCCCGTCCCGACCGGACTCATGGCGAAGTCCTTGCCCTTCTCCTCGAAGGCCTTCCGGCAGAGGATCGAGGCCGCGAGGGTGGTCACGACGCTGCCGTTGAACAGCGGATCGGGCCGTTTGAGGGTAAACTGGACGGTGTGGGGATCGAGCGCCTTGACCGCCTCGACATTGGAGTAGAGCGGCTTCTGGTTGGTCACGATCTTCGGATCAAGATGCCGGGCGAAGGTGAAGACGACATCGTCAGCCGTCATTTCACCGTAGCCCTTGTGGAACTTCACCCCTCGGCGCAGCTTGTATGTCCACGTCTTGGCATCCTCCGAGCTTTCCCAGCTCTCGGCGAGACTGGGGCGGAAGTCCTCGGGCCGGATTGCAAACGTCCCTTCGTCTGATTTCACGAGGGTATCGAACACCTGGTGAATCGCCCAGTTGTCGCCCCCGGTCATCCCGGGCTGCTGCGGATTGATGCTCGTGGGCGAACGCGCCGCCAGGGCGATCGAGATCGCCTCGTCCTTTGCATGAGCGATGGGAGCCCCCAGCGCCGCAGCCGCTGCAATCGTCGAGGCGTGACCGAGAAACGTTCTTCTGGTTAGTTTCATTATTTTTTCCTCCCTTTTTGTCTTGTTCTGACGTCAGGCGCTGATGGGAATGCTCCGCTTTTTCATCTCGGCCTCGTCGAATTCCATTCCGAGCCCCGGGGCCGTCGGCAATTCGAAGCGGCCATCGATGGGCTCGGACGGGTTCTTCTTGAAGAGCGATCCGGCCCGCTCCCAGTTATCCGCCAATTCGACCGGTTTGCTGAGATGCATGATGGCCGACAGCACATGAATATTGGCGAGGTGGCCGACGGAAGGCTGGGTCTGGTGCGGGACGAGCTCGACGCCGTGAGCATAGGCGACGGCGGCGCATTGCATCAGCCCGGTGATGCCTCCCATCTTGACGATGTCAGGCTGCACCATGCGCACGCCGGCATTGATCAGGTCCTTGAGCCCCTGAAGCGTATAGGTCTGCTCGCCGGCGGAAACGGTGATGTCGAGGCGCTGGGCGACCTCGCCCATGGCAGCGACATGGTAGTGCTGCACGGGCTCTTCGAACCACGTGTAGCCAAGGTCTTCGAGCGCCCGGCCGACCCGCATCGCGCCGCCGACCGAATAGCCGTTATTAGCGTCGAACCCGAGCACGAACTGATCGCCCAGCGCCTTGCGGACAGCCTTGGCCTTGGCAATGTCGCCGGGAATATCGACGTCCTGCCTGGTCCGGTCGCCGTCCCAGCGGATCTTCACCGCCGCGGGCCGCTCCTTCTCCACCCGCCGCATGACGACTTCGACAACCTGATCAACCGTGCGCCAGGCATTGCCCCCAACGGAGGCATAGCAGGGTAGAGCCGTGCGCCAGGCCCCGCCGAGTAGCTTGTAGACAGGCTGGCCGAGCAGCTTTCCTTTTAGATCCCAGAGCGCGATGTCGAGCGCTGCGAGCGCGGCCGTTGTGGCCCCTTCCGGCCCAAGTTTGATGCACTTGTGGAACAAAGTGTCCAGCAGGACGGCATGATCGAGAGCATCCTTCCCGATCAGGGCCGGCGCCATGTCGTTGGCGATGATGACTAGCGAAGCCAGGCCGCCTTGCATGGGCGAGGCTTCACCCAGGCCGTATTGACCATCCTCAGTCTCGATCCGGACGAACGCGCTTCGCGCCCCCTTTGCAGACGCACCCCAATCAACCTGGAACGTCTCTACCTTGGCAATCTTCATTATGCCCCCCTTGGTACGTTAGACCCACCTGATTATCGCAGGGCGCTCATCAGCTCACTGCGACCTATTTAGTCTCACTGAATACGAGGATGGCGTCGCGCGAACCCACTCTGCTTGGTAGCGTCGAACGGAGCCGATAGATCCACCCTAAGCCGTCGATCGGTGCCGCCCATGACGCTTTCCAGTTTGCCCGCGCCCCGCAACCCGTCGGAGAGGTCGCGTGTGCAGACATTAAAATCGGCCCGTTCTCGGTGTCGTTGGCCAGGCGAATCGCCTTCTACTTGGCTGAGAACGTAGAGATCGGCGCAGTGCGACCGAAGATTCGTCATTTCAAATGGCTGCATCCACCGGAACCCCACTCAGCACGGTCGGTTGATAGTAAAAGCCACCGCTCTCACCTGTCAGAACTGTTCAACTCTCGAGATGATCCGGGTCGTTGCCCGGCAGCCGCGGGATCAACTCGTCGATCGAGCGTTGAATATGCGCACGCATCAGCCGACGCACGGCAGTCGCATCGTTGCGCGCGCAGGCCTCGATGATCGCCTCGTGCTCGGGCACCATTGCGGCAAGGCGGTGGTCGGGGAAGCCGAAGCGGCGTCGCGTCGCTCCAACGAATGCATTGTGCTGATCGAGCAGAACCAGCGCGGATCGGTTCGGGCGGATCGACAGGATGCTGGTGTGGAAAGCGCCATTGGTCGAGGAGATCGCCGCCGAATTGCCCTGGCCGATCGCGGCGGCATAATCCTTATGGATAGCCCAGAGTGTGTTGATGTCGCTAACGGTTGCAACCGCCGCGCTGTAGCCGGCCAGAGGCGGTTCAAGAGCAAGGCGGATCTCGAATAATTCGCGGATGAATGCCCGTTCGATCGAACGAACCCGCGCGCCCCGGTTCGGTAGAATTTCGATCCAGCCCTCGCCTTCGAGCTGCCCAAGCGCCTCGCGGATCGGCGCGGGGCTCGTCCCGTAGCGCTGCACCAGCGCCGCCATTTTCAAATGTTCAGACGGCGCGAAGGTCCCGGCAACGATGTCGGCGCGGATGGCCTCGCGCAGCCGCTGATACGTCGTCGCCTGCATGAAGGGCACGATTCGGCTGGCGGGGGCCGGTGCGTCCGTCATCTCGGCGCTCTCATCGTCGATTCCACCGCCCGCCTGATCGCCGCCCGTTCGTGAAACGCAATGCGGGTTGATGCAACCCGTGCGACGCAATCAGCCTCATTCGGACGTCTTGACATTCGCCGCCTTCTGCGAAGTTATAGATATTATATAATCCGACGAAGCCGAAGATGTCCAGCCAGTCTGGGCCTCGCGACCCGGACCCTGGGTCACAACCGGCCGTGCCAAGGGATTGGAAGCGAGCACCATGGACGTGCGGCTACTGGACAAGACGCAAGACGGAGCCGAACCAGGTCCTCGCGCGAGCGAAATCGTCCGTGTCGAAATTTGGATATTCAGTTATCCGATGGTCGGAGTCGGACCCGGCGGCATCGACGTGACCGGCGCGAAGTCCGCGCGCACTCGCCTCGCAGTGCGAATGGAAACGCGGGACGGCGCGCGGGGCGCCTATGTCGGCGGCCAGGCGAACTCGCTGGCCCAGGCCGCGGCCTGCGCCCGCGCTGTGCTCGGCCTCGACGTCTTCGCCCGCGAACGGGCCTATGAGCGTGTCCGCCGCCAGCTCCGCAAGGAAGACCGCATGGGCGCTGGCGTGATCGACATCGCGATGTGGGATCTGGCGGGCCATCGACTGGGCCTGTCGGTCAGCCAAATGCTCGGCGGCGGCAAGACCCGCCTCCCCGCCTACGCCTCGACCTGGTTCGGCGGCGAGGGTGGCGGCCTCACGACGCCCGAAGCCTTCGCCGACTTCGCCGAGGAATGTTACGAGCTCGGCTACCGCGGATTCAAAATGCATGGCTGGACCGACGGCAGCCCGACGCGCGATGCCGCGGCCGTGCGTCTGCTTGGCCAGCGCATCGGCGACAGGATGGCGCTGATGCATGACGCTGCCTGCCATCTGCGCAGCTTTGCCGACGCGCTCGAAGTCGGCCGGGCCTGCGATGACGCCAATTTCTTCTGGTACGAGGATCCCTATAGCGACGGTGGTCTTGCCGCCCACGCCCACCGGCGGCTGCGCGAGATGCTGAAGACGCCTCTCCTGCTCGGAGAGCATGTGCGGGGGTTGGAATCCATGGCGACGCTGACAATCGCCGACGGCACCGATTTCGTGCGCGCCGACCCCGATTTCGACATCGGTATCACCGGAACGATGAAGATCGCGCATTTTGCCGAGGCGCTCGGCCTCGATGTCGAGTTGCATGCGCCAGGACCCGCCCACCGGCACTGCATGGCGGCGATCCGCAACACCAATTTCTACGAACTGTCGATGGTCGGGCCGTCCCGAGGCAATTTCAATGCGCCGGTCTACACCTGCGGCTATTCCGACGATCTCGACAGCGTCGGTGCTGATGGATGCTTTCCGGTGCCCGGAGGGCCCGGTCTGGGGGTGAGCTACGACTGGGACTACATCACCCGCAATGCCAAATCGCATGTCGTGATCGAGTGAGGGCGCCATGCTGAGCGTAGAAGACACGGCAAGCGCCGCCCGCGACGTCCTCGGTTCGGCGGCCACGCGGATCCGCCGGATCGACGTCATTCTGTTCGCGCAGGACATGGAGAACGTCGCCTTTGACGTCAGTCCGAGCGGCATCGACATGCCCGGCGTACGGACGACACGCAAACGCATCGCGGTCCGCATCGAAACCCAGGACGGAGCGCGCGGCGAATATGTCGGCGGACGCACGGACACGGCTCCACAGACCCAATTCATCGCGAAATGGATCATCGGGCGGGACTGCTATGCCCGCGAGACGATCTACGAGGACATCCGTCGCTGGTTGCGCAAGGAAGACCGGATCGGCGGCTGCCAGATCGACAACGCGCTCTGGGACCTGGCCGGCAAGCGCACAGGCCACTCAGTCAGCGATCTGCTCGGCGGCCATCGTGGCAAGCGCCTGCCGGCCTACGCCTCGACCTGGTTCGGCGGCGATGGCGGCGGCCTCGCCACGCCCGAGGCCTTCGCTGATTTCGCCGAGGAATGCTACGGCCTGGGGTATCGCGCCTTCAAGATGCACGGCTGGACCGATGGCGGTTGGCGGCGTGATGCCGCCGCGATCCGGCTTCTCGGTCGGCGTGTCGGCGGGCGCATGAAGCTGATGCACGATTCAGCCTGTCACCTGAAGACCTTCGCCGACGCCCTCGCCTGTGGCCGTGCCTGCGATGAGGCCGGCTTCTTCTGGTACGAGGATCCCTATAGTGACGGCGGGCTTGCTGCCCACGCCCATCGTCGCCTGCGCGAACTGATCAAGACGCCGATCCTGCTTGGCGAGCACGTGCGTGGGCTGGAAGCCATGGCGACACTCACTCTCGCCGACGGCACCGACTTCGTGCGGGCCGATCCCGATCTCGATATCGGCATCACCGGCACGATGAAGATCGCCCATTTCGCCGAGGCGCTGGGCCTCGATGTCGAGCTCCACGGCAATGGTCCGGCACATCGCCACGCCATGGCCGCCATCCGAAACACGAACTTCTATGAATTGGCCATGGTCGGGCCGTCGCGCGGCCAGGCTGTCGGCACGTTCTATACCGACGGATATTCCGACAAGCTCGACGCGGTCGCCTCAGACGGCTGCTTCGTCGTGCCCGACGGTCCAGGCCTCGGCGTCACCTATGACTGGGATTTCATCGAGAAGCACAAGGTCAGCCACAGCGTCTTCGAATGAGCGCGGCCGAAAGAGCCCGCCATTCCCACAGGAGGAAATCATGACACGCATCACACGACGCTCAGTCGTCGCGAGCGCCCTGAGCATGGCCGGCCTCAGTGCCGTGTCGCACAACGGCGCAGCCTTCGCGCAGGGCGCGACCGACACGCTGACGCTGCGGCTCCAGGCCCGCGACCTCGGTTCGATCGATCCAGCCCTGACCAAGACGGGCGACGACGAGACGATCGTGCTCCAGGTCTTCAACTCGCTGGTCAATACCAAGCGCGGCACCATGGACATCGAGCTGGCGGCGCTTCAGCCGGAGCTCGCGGAACGATGGGAGGTGTCGCCCGACAAGAAGGTCTGGACCTTCTATCTCAAGCCCGGCGTGAAATGGCACCAGGGCTATGGCGAGGTCTCTGCCGATGACGTGAAGTTCTCCTATGAACGACAACTCGACCCCAAGCTCGGCGGCGTGCACGGCGCCAGCTTCAAGGACATTGACACAATCGAGGTCGTCGATCCGCTGACGGTCCGTTTCGTCCTCAAGGCACCGAACGCGTTCTTTCACGCCTCGGCCCTGACGCCCGGTTTCGGCCGCTACATCGTGCCGCGCAAAGCCGTCGAAAAGCTTGGGGCCGAGTTCGGTCGCGCGCCGATCGGCAGCGGACCGTTCGCATTCGCCGAGTACCGTCCGCAGGAATCGATCGTCCTCAAGGCGAACAAGGATTATTTCCGCGGCGCGCCGCCGACCGAGACCCTACGTTTCCGCTACATTCCGGCCGACAACGCCGCAACGATCGCCTTTATCGGCAAGGAGATCGATCAGACCAGCGGCCCGCGCGAGCCGCGTTGGGTCGACCAGATCCAGAAGGCGCGGAGCGATGCCCAGATCAGCATCATGCAGCCCGGGAGCCTGCAATTCCTCCACTTCAACATGAAGATCAAGCCGCTCGACGACGTGCGCGTGCGCCAGGCCATCGCCTATGCAGTCGATCGCAAGGTCTGGAAATCTGTGTTCGGCGTGGTCCACGGCCCGCTGCCCACGATCGTCCCGGAAGAGTTCTACGGCGCCCTGAAGACAGCCGATATCCCCGCCGAGCTTCGCTACGATTACGATCCGATCAAGGCCAAGGCCCTGCTGGCGGAGGCCGGCCACCCCAACGGCTTCAGCATCGAGGCCTTGTCGAGCGAGCGCTCCGACTACAAGCAGAACATGCTGATGGTGCAGGACATGCTGCGCAAGGTCGGCATCGACGTGAAGCTCAAGATCATGGACCATGCGAGCTATCACGCCGCCATCCGAAAGGACGAAGGCACGATCGACATGCTGTCCACGGCGATCGCGCCGACGGCGCCCGCCGTGATCAACGAGTTCCTGCATTCGGCCGCGGCGGTCGGCAAGCCGGCATCGTTGCGCAATTTCTCGCATTACGGCGAGATCGGCGGCAGCGTCGACAAGCTCGTCGACGAGGCCGTCGGGTCGACCGATGTCGACCGGCAGCTGGCGCTGCTCAAGGAGGCCCAACTCCAGATCCTGCGCGACATGCCGGTGCTGCCGCTGCAGACCCAACCCCTGGTCAGCGCGATTCAGGGCCATGTCGACCTCGGCTACAAGCCGCTCAGCGGCTTTGGCCAATACGAATACGCCACGGCGCGGCGCGTAGCCCGCTAGGGCATCGGTCTGAAACCTGGAGAGCGGTTTTCGGGACAGCCGATGCAAACACAAGAGGTTGGATCACTGGGCGGATACGACATTCGGTCAGATGATCGAGCGCCAGGCGCCGGTGGCTTCATGCCGCCGGCCATGCCCTGAAAGGTTTGCGAGACGATGGGGCGGTTCGTTCTCAAGCGACTGGCCGATGCAATTCTGACCGCCTTCCTGGTCTTCTCCTTCGTCTTCTTCGCCATGCGGCTCCTGCCGGGCGATCCCGTCATCGCCATGCTCGGCGACCGCGCCAATGCCCAGACGATCGAGAATGTCCGCAGGACACTCGGGCTCGACCAGCCGCTCCTCGTCCAATATGGCCGCTTCCTCTGGGGGCTCCTGCATCTCGATCTCGGCCGCTCGCTCGTCAACGGGGTCGACGTCACCGCGACGATGCTGCGGCACCTGCCCTATACGGTCATGCTGACGCTCGCCTCGACCGTGGTCGGCATCCTGATCGGCGTGCCCGTGGGCGTCGCCTCGGCGATGCGCCCGAGTGGCGGCGTCGATCATTCGAGCCGGCTCGTCTCGCTGTTCGGCTCGGCCCTTCCGGATTTCTATCTCGGCCTCATCCTGCTCATCGTGTTCGGGCTGAAGCTCGGCTGGTTTCCGCTGCTCGGCGGTGGCGACACGCCCTTCGACCTGCGCTACCTCGTCCTTCCCGCGATGACGCTCGGACTGCTGAAGGGCTGCGGCCTGATGCGCCTCACCCGCACGGCCGTCCTCGACGTCTCGGGCCGCGACTATGTCCGCACGGCTCGCGCGCTCGGCACGCCGGAGCGGGTCGTGGTCTGGAAGCACATCGTGCGCAACGCGCTGATCCCGATCACGACGCAGCTCTCACTCATGATCGTCGCCACGCTCGGCGGCACCATTGCGATCGAACTCGTCTTCAACCGGCCGGGCGTCGGGCAACTGCTCGTCGGCGCGGTGACCGCCCGCGACTACAGCCTGATCCAGGGAGGCCTCGTGCTTCTCTCGGTCCTCGTCGTGCTGGTGAACCTTGCAACCGACCTGCTCTACGTGGTCATCGACCCCCGCGTGAAGGGAGCCTGACATGCTCGATCGCGTCTTCCTGGCCATCGCCGCCGCCATCCTGCTCCTGCTCCTGGTCGTCGTCGTGTTCGCCCCCTGGCTCCAGACGCATGACCCGCTGCTGCAGGACTTCGCCGCGGCCGATCAGGGTCTCTCCGCCGTGCATTGGCTGGGTGCCGACGAATATGGCCGCGATATCTTCTCTCGCCTGATCGAGGGAGCGCGCCTGTCGATTACGATCGGGGTGGCCGCGCCGATGCTGGCCGCCCTTGTCGGCATCAGCCTGGGCACGGCGTCGGCCTTCTTCGGCGGCTGGGCCGAGGCGATCGTCACCCGCCTCACCGACATGATGATGTCGTTCGATCCGCTTCTGCTCGGCGTGCTGATCGTCGCCTTGCTCGGCCCCGGCGTGCAGAACCTGTCGATCGCCATCGCGGCAGCACTCGTACCGTCATTCATCCGCCTCTCGCGGGCCTCGGCTCTGTCGGTCAAGCGGGAGGCCTATGTCGACGCATCGATCGCCATGGGGCGCGGCAAGTTCGGCACCATTGGAATGCATGTCCTGCCCAACATCGCTGGCCCCCTCATCGTCATGCTGACGATCTGGATCGGCTCGGCGATCCGCCTCGAGGCATCGCTCAGCTTTATCGGGCTCGGTGCCCAGGCTCCGGCCCCGTCATGGGGGAACATGGTGCGCGAGGGTGTTGCCGACATCTTCGGCTCGCCACTACCGGCCATATTTGCGGGGCTCGCGATCACGCTGACGGTCCTGGCCTTCAACATCCTCGGAGACCGCTTGCGCGACCGCCTCGATCCCGACCGGGTGACCGGGCGATGACGCCGCTGCTCTCCATCCGCGACCTCCAGGTCTCCTTCGGCGCGAAAAACGGCCCGGTTCAGGCGCTCCGCGGCGTCGATCTCGATCTGCACGCTGGCGAGTGCCTCGGCCTCGTCGGTGAATCCGGCTCCGGCAAAAGCCTGACCGCGCTGGCAGCGCTTGGCCTGCTGCCGGAAGCCGCCACCGTCACGGCCGGCCGCGTCATGTTCGATGGGCAGGATCTCCTGACCCTGCCGCGCCAGTCACTCGATGCGATCCGCGGTCGCCGCATCGGCATGATCTTCCAGGAGCCGATGACGGCGCTCAACCCGATCATGACCGTGGGCGAGCAGATCGGCGGGCCGCTGCGGCGGCATCTCGGTCTCTCCCGCGCAGTTGCACGCGCCCGCAGCATCGAGCTTCTGAGCCTCGTCGGCATTCCTGCGCCCGACAAGCGCGCCGCCGCCTATCCGCACGAATTGTCCGGTGGCATGCGCCAGCGCGTCATGATCGCGATGGCACTCTCCTGCGATCCGCAGGTCCTGATCGCCGACGAGCCGACGACCGCGCTGGACGTCACCATCCAGGCGCAAGTGCTCGACCTGCTGCGACGGCTGCGCCAGGAACTGAATCTTGCCGTGGTCATCATCACCCATGATTTCGGCGTGGTGGCCGAACTGACCGACCGGGTCGCCGTCATGTATGGCGGCCGGGTCGTCGAGGAGGCGACGGCCCTTCGCCTGTTCGATGCCCCCAGCCACCCCTACTCCATCGGTCTGCTGGCCGCGACGCCTTCGCTGGAGACGCAGTCCATGCGGCGGCTGCCTACGGTTGGCGGAGCTGTGCCACATCTGACCGAGATGCCGTTGGGTTGCGCCTTTCACCCGCGCTGTCCCGAATGTTTCGCCCCCTGTGCCAGATTGGTGCCGCCGCTGGAGCAAATCGAGGATGGTCACCTCGCCGCGTGCTGGGCGCGGCAGAACCAGCCGCAGGAGACGCCACAAGCGGCAGCGATGAGCGCGGGCGCGGCACCATGAGCGAACCTCTCCTGCGGCTCGAGGACTTGCAGAAGACCTTCGGCCGGGCTCCTGGCGGCATTCGGGCCGTCGACGGGGTGTCCCTTGATCTCCATCCCGGCGAGACGCTGGCCCTTGTGGGCGAATCCGGCTGCGGAAAATCCACGCTGGCGCGGCTTGTCCTACGCCTGACCGATCCTACCGGCGGGCGCATCCTGTTCGAGGGGCAGGACATCGCCGGCTTGTCGCAGCCCCGCATGAAGGCCATCCGCCGCGATTTGCAATTCATCTTCCAGGATCCGTTCTCGTCACTGGACCCGCGCATGCGGGCGGGATCGATCGTGACGGAGCCGCTGGCAGTGCATGGCCTCGTTTCGCAGCGGGGCGAGCGAACCAGCGCTGCGGTGCGATTGCTTGAAGCCGTCGGCCTCAGTGCCCGCCATATCGGCCAATGGCCCCGCCAGTTTTCCGGCGGGCAACGCCAGCGCCTGGGCATCATCCGCGCCTTCGCGATGCGGCCGAAGCTCATCGTCGCCGATGAACCGGTCTCCGCTCTCGACGTCTCCGTGCGTTCGCAGGTCATCAACCTGCTGCAGGATCTCCAGGACGAGCAAGGCACCGCCTATCTCTTCATCTCGCATGACATGGCGAGCGTAAAGCACATGGCGAGCCGCGTAGCCGTGATGTATCTAGGGCAGATCGTCGAGATCGCGCCGAAGAGCACCTTCTTCTCGGCCCCCCAGCACCCTTATAGCCACGCCCTCCTCTCGGCCGTGCCGATTTCGCACCCGGCAAAAGTCCGGGACCGGATCCTGCTGCCGGGCGATCCACCGAGTCCCGCCGCGATCCCCAAGGGATGTCGCTTCCATCCGCGCTGCCCGATTGCCGAACCCCGCTGCAGGACGGAGGTGCCAGAGGCGCGACCGGTCGGCGAAGGGCATCTGGTGGCCTGCCACTTCGCGTCTCCTTGGCCGCTCGGCGGCGGTGGCGGACGCCCACGATAAGATCGTTGAGTTGGAATTTGCCTGTAAGAAAACGGCGACGTTGGCTGTGAACTGCCTGGGATGCCCCGGAGTTGCTCGTGACGCTGACCAAGATCCATTCAAGTGACAGACTTAGTCTGTCGCAAGATAGGCGGTAGCCGCCGCTTCCAACGCTCCCCCGCAGGCAGAGCCCCGCTATTCCCGTAGCGCCGGCGCACCTTTGGAACTTCGGACGATACTCCCCCCGGGTCCGCGGTGAGCGCGTTCGATGCCGCAGGTGCCTGAACGAAATCTTCTGGATCGTCACGCTTCGGTGTCGATCTCTCGATCGACGGCATTTCCATCAGTTCCGGGGCGGGAGCTTTTGCGAGCGCGGGCAGGATCCGCTGAGCCTTCGCAGGTTCAAGCGAGTCCGGGGTGGCCGGCTTGGGTAATCGCTGCGGATCGATCTGCTGCGATCCGGGCTCTTGTTCGTTCGCGGAGACCTTCAGATCTAGGGTACCCCAAATAGATGGGTGCGGCTTTCTTTGGACGCGGCGTGTTTGTTTAAATTCAACGATGAAAGGCTTCTTGGGCGGCTTCATTGCTTTAGATGTCGCTCGATACTTTCATTGCCCGAATTGGGCTTGCAGGGATTACCGTTGTCTACGGTTATCCCTGTCGCCGGTCCAGATGCTTCGCAGGTACGCCGAGGCTCGATCGCAACTTGCCAAGAAGATGGGGCTTGGTCAGCAAAGGCGGAAGCGCTCACGGGCTGCCTGACAGCAGTCGAAATCGGAATGTGCCATCAATCAAAAGCCGCTCGGCGGAAAACATCGGGCGGCTTTTAATTTTCAAACTTTAAGGTTAGCCGCAGACTCTTTGCCACTGCGACGGTCGGCCTCCAAATCATAGGTGACCTTCTGACCTTCAGCTAAACCCCGAAGACCAGCGCGCTCCAAGGCAGTCGCATGGACGAAGACGTCTTTACCACCTGTGTCTGGAGCGATGAATCCATAACCTTTGGTTTCGTTGTACCACTTGACCGTTCCATTCGCCATTTTTGTTCCTATCGCTTTATTGTGACAACCCAACAAAGCGTAAAGCACCCCTCACCTTTTGCAAAGCGTCAGCATCAATCACTTTTTCTGACGGTTATCTAAGCGTTGGGAGCGGATTTAGCCGACACCTCTCAGGTTGCTTTAACCTTGAGTTTGACCTCTGAATTACTGCTTTCCTCAGCGGGTTTTGGTGTGCCATTATCGCCTTTTTGTAGCAATTGGCTCGCGATAACAAATCAATGACTACAAAGAACAAGCGGCAATTCGCGGCAGTGTGTTAGCGAAGCTGCAGAATCTATGCGTTTCGTAGCCGTCTGCGACAGAAGTACCTGTGTTCAACATGTTCTCCCGAAAGCTGCGAACTTCGAAGGCAGGCATGGTCGCTACTCGCCTGGAAGACTTCCTCGACATGATCACCACGGCGGCTTCGATTAGCGCCAAACTTGGTGGCGGCGCTGACCGCATGGTCGAGAACAAATTGGCATTCCACGCTGCTATTTGGGCAGCTGCGGATGCCTATGGGCAACTGCTCGGCGCCTCAATAGAAGAGACCACTGAGGGTGTTCAGCTGTATCTCAGTCGCCACGGCGACGCAGAAGAGACGCTCAAGACGATGCTAATAAGTTTTATGCTGCCCGAATTCGCTCCGTTTGTTCGGGCTACTGGCGAAGCGATCTTTGCAATCCGCGCCGAGGCTTCAGATAACGGCCTGGAACTGCGTCGCTTGACGGAGCTGGCGGAGCTAATCGCCGATTTCAAAGCGCGCCCTCAGCGCGGCAACTGATCCAAGCCCTCCGCGAATACCTGCAGATTTTCGCGAATACGCCCCGGATTTTGAAACTACCCTCGAAAAAATCTTGAATTATTAACCATACTTCGGCCATCCTCGCCAGATTATCCGCTGCGAATCGGAGTTTACCATGCGCGTTTTATTAATTGAGGACGACGCATCGATCGCGCAGAGCATCGAGATGTTTCTCAAGCTGGAGAACATCGAAGTCACCAAGACAGCCTATGGAGCCGATGGCTTCGCCCTCGCTCAGGCGGCGCCGTTTGACCTGATAATTCTGGATCTCGGTTTACCAGACATGCCAGGAATTCAGGTGCTCACGAAACTCCGAGCATCCTCCATCAACACTCCGTTGATGATCCTCTCGGGTATCAATGAGGTGCAACAGAAGGTCCGTTCGCTGATTGCAGGGGCGGATGACTACCTGACAAAGCCATTCCACCGAGACGAATTTCTTGCACGCCTGCGGACATTGGAGCGTCGCTGCAACGGGACCGAAAACCGCACGGTCCGGGTCGGAGACCTCTGCATCGATCTGGATTCAAAAACGGTTGACGTCGCCGGGAAGCCCGTTCGTTTGACTGGCAAGGAATATGAGATCGTTGCGTTCTTGGCGAGCCGCCGTGGGTTCACCCTGTCAAAGGAAATGATCCTCAATCACCTTTACGGTGGGATGGACGAACCCGAGCTCAAGATCGTGGACGTCTTCATCTGCAAGGTGAGACGGAAAATCGCAGATGCATCGGGCGGAGCGAACTACATCGAGACGGTTTGGGGACGCGGCTACATGTTGAACAATGCCGAGCCATCCCTCCAAATGGTTTCCTAAGGCCGATTCTCTGCTGTCTTCGCGGATAGCTTGTCTCGGTCGCGCGGGCAGCTTGGCCCGGCAGAGCTGACACCGGGCGCGCTTCAGCGCTCGCATTGGTGTCGCGGCTCATCTCCATGCCAACCACCTTGCCGAGTTCTCTGCCAGTGATCGGTTGCAGATTGGCGAAACTGCATCTGAGTCAGTGGCAGGCCAGCTCCCCTCGGAAAACCGGCTCGGCCTGATTACAAACCAAGCCTTGTCCGGCTGGTCATTCGGGTCGGTGTGCCAAAGGCTGACGCCATCGACGCTGGTCTCGTACCAGGCCACCTTCTTCGGAGTCTCCGGCATATTCCCGTTCCAATGGGCCATGGTCGGATGTCCTAAAGTCGAGAGGTAGATGACAATGCCGGATTCCTTCGGAATTGCCCCACTGGTCATGCCATCCCCCAGCGACCCATGGCGATTGGCGGTTCAAGGCGCGACGCTAGTCAACGACAATACTCGTCGTCGTCTTCCTCGTCGTCATCCAACTTGTGGTCGCCGTCCCGTGCAGTGAAGTCAGCCTCAAGTGCCGCTTCCGCGCATGCTGTTTATCGGCACAGCGCAGTAAACAACTCCTCGCACATATCGGGCGTCACGAGCATTAACAGAAGCAGCATCGTGAGCGCGCCGACAGGCCGTTCCGGGCTGTGTCGACGATCAGCAGAGTCGGATACCGCTCCACATCATCAGGATGAGCGCAGGCGCCAATTCGCCTTCGTGCGAGAAAGCCCGCTTGCGCGATCTCGCGCTGCTCATCCTGACTGTCGTCGCGATCAGGCCCCATGGAAGCTAGTGGGCCAAGGTGCCGAGGCGTGACGCGATGCGTCGCGTGCAACAAGCTGCGATACCTCAGCGAACAGGTCCATCGGCGCTCTCAGCGCCAAATCCGACAGGGAGAGGATACCGATCATCCGTTTCTCTCTGTTCATCACCGGAACATGATGGATCTGCTCCTCCGCCATGCGGCGCGTCGCATCCCTGACGTCATCGTCCTCGAAGCACCAGGTGATGCCCGCCGTCATGACCTTTCTCGCCTTTGTAGTGTTGGGATCGGCCCCTTCGGCGCAGCCACGGCCGGCAAGGTCTCTGTCCGTGATCATTCCGATAAGGCGATCATTTTCTCCCACCGGAAGGCACCCGATTTTCGCGTCGCGTATCTTGCGCGCGACCTCGGTCAGCGAGATGTCCGGAGAGATCCATTCTGCATGTGCGGTCATAGCGTCACGAACGAGCATGATAACCTCCTGCTCTGCGCGGCTTCGAGTCTGAGGCATGTCGTTCTCTGAAGGGATTGCCTGGTGGTCTCCACGCTGCGCCGGAATGCGCTGCGCCAGCCGAGCGCGCTATTCAGAAAACTGCCTTGGGCGCCGAAAGCGTGGTCCGGGAAAGGACTCTGGCGAAGGCCTGCCCCAGGGAGCGGCATGCTCGTGGATGACAACGGATCATCACGGGGCGACCACCATAGTGTGCGGCGACCAGGCAATTCGGCCCAGGCAGGTCCGGCTGCCGGGCCGGGAAGGCGTGCCCAGGCGTTACTCCGGGCCGCCGATCCAGTCGACCAGCAGAGCAGCGAGGCCGAAGGCAGCGCCGACGGAGCAGACAGCTGGCCAACCATTCCAGGCCCAGGCGATGCCGGCCAGCATCGAGCCGGTGGCGCCACCGATGAAGAAAATGCCCACGAACAACCCATTCAAGCGTCCGCGTGCCTTGGGCTGTAGCAGGTTGATGGCGCGGCGGCCGAGCGTTTGGTCGCCGGTTACACCGATGTCGAGCAGCACGGCGCTGACGCCCATCAGCGCAATCGGCACCCATCCGGTTGCGGCTACGGCGGAGCCTGCCCACGCCGATAGCGCCATCGCGCCGATCAGCACGAGGTGGCAGGCGATAGTGGCGGAGCGCGTCCAGCCACGATCTCCAGCGCGGCCGAACAGCGGCGTGACTGCGGCACCTCCGGCGCCCGCCAACGCAAACAGCGCAATGCCGCGTTGGCCGAGGTCGAAGGGCGACTGTGCAAGGCGCAATGCCACCGCCGTCCAGAACAAGCTGAACGCCGCCATTACCAGCGCCGCTGTCAACGCGCGCCGTCGCAGCATCGGTTCGTCGCGCAAAAGGCCGAGCAGCGAGGCGATCAGCGCGCCATAGGATGTTCTCGCTGCCGGAAGCCGTCGCGGCAAGCTGACAGCGAGGACGCAGGCGAGCAGAATCAGAGAAGCAGCGCTGAGGCCATAGAAGGCTCGCCAGCCCCAAGCATCGGCGACCAGGCTGGCCAGCGGACGCGCCAGGAGGATGCCGACCATCAACCCGCTCATAACGTCGCCGATAACGCGACCATCCTGTCCAGGTGGGGCCATGGATGCGGCGATCGGCACAAGGATCTGAATCGCGGAACAGGCGGCGCCCAGGACGAACAGCACTATCAGCAGCGCGTTTGCCGTAGGCGCCAATGTGGCAATACCAGCGGCCATTGCTGCCGCGATCAACATACGCAGGATTAGGGCGCGATTCTCGGCGAGATCGGCGAGCGGCACGAGGAAGAATAGGCCGGCGGCATAGCCAAGCAGGGTGGCCATGGCGACGAGGCCGAAGCCTGCGGCATCGACGCCGAACGATGGCCCGATTAGGCCAACTAATGTCTGCGGCGCGAACAGATTGGTGACGATGATGCCGACAGCGGTGGCAAATAGCACAGTCTGCGGGCCGGTAATTGTGGCGGCCGGCAAATGCGTGGACATTTGTCCGTCTTTCGTTCCTTGCATGGTCGATCCTCAACATTCCGCATATCGCTTTTTGCTTTTATGCGGAACCATCACCATGCTACAATTCAATAAATTCGATAATGATTATGCAGGTTGATTATGAACATCCATGACCTCGAAGCCTTTATCGCCGTGGTGGAAACCGGTTCGATCGTCGGTGCGTCAGCGAGACTTAACCTTACCCAGCCGGGTGTAACCCGCCGCATCCAGAACCTTGAGGACGCGCTGGCAACGGCGTTGCTCGACCGCCAGTCGAAGCCGCTGAAGCCGACAGCCTCCGGCCGTGAAGCCTATGAACATGGTCGGCGCGTGCTACGTTCGCTTGAGGATTTGAAGGCCGGCGTGTCGCCAAAGGGCGAGGTCAGGGGCGAGTTCCGGCTGGGCATTATGCCCTATCTCTCCGATGCCGCGCTGGCGATGCCGCTCGATGGCCTGCGCGCCGCGTTCCCGCAACTGACTTTACGCATCACCTCCGGCTGGTCGCCAAGGCTGGTCGAGCAGGTGGCGCGCAGCGAGCTCGACGCAGTGGCGGTGTGTCTCGCAGAGGGTTTGGCGCCGCCGCAGGAACTGATCTGCGACGATCTCGGCGCGCAAACAGTGCTGCTGGTTGCGTCATCCGACCTTGGTGTGCCGCGGGAAGCCGACCTTGCCACGCTGTCGCAATTTCCCTGGGTGATGAACGAAAATGGCTGTGGCTTTCGTACCTATATCCGCCAGAGCTTCGAGGCGGCGCGGCTGCCTTTCCAAGTTGGGGTGGAGGCTCTCAGTGTCGATCTCAGAATGTCGCTGGTGGCGCGCGGCCACGGCATCGGCATCGTCACCCCGGCCGCCTTCGCCGACGGCCGCTGGCGCGAGGGAGTTGAGGTCATCGACTGCCCAAACTTCAAGCCGCAAGTGCGCGCTTGGCTGCTGCACCGCCCCCCGGCAGGCAGGCTCGCGCGGCCGATTGAAGTGTTCCGCAATGCCTTGATCGATGGGCTTCAGCTTCCGATGCCGCAGTTATCGTAACACGGTGCTCAGAGCAGTGCTTCACGAGGCCTTACCAGTCCCCGAATGGAGCCTTGTGATCGAAGCCGTAAAAGTATACTTGCCGGCTTCAAAATCCAGTTTATTTTCCATCGCGGCTCTATCGATGCGGTCATTTCCGCTTGGCAGCGGGTTTGACTCGCGAGATCATTGCTCCGCGGCATATGTTGCTTTGGGTCTGGGGAAATGAGCGTCATCGCCATGCTTTATGCCCTTATCGGGCTTACGGCCCTGTTTGTCGTGGCTGTCTTCGCACACGCGGGGGACAAGAGCCCGCGTCAACGCCGGCTATACGATCAGCGGCACCGCCTCCTCTGCGGAGACCGTGAATCACATCTCAATCCAAATTAATAGGTCGTGAGCCTAGCGGCTTTGCCTAGCTCGGCAGCCTTATCTAGTCCCGCGGAAGAAGCTAAGCACCTGAGTTGCAGTCTTGCTGCTGGTGCGTTCGAAGCTCTTGCGAGCTATTTCGAACTCCCGGTCGAACCTCGGTTGGCCGGGGCGAAGTTCGATGAGAGCGCGGGTGGTTTCCCAAGACCATCCCATCGCCCGGGCTACCAGGAAGATGCTATCTCGGTTCTCGCCGCGGATGATCTGATCGGCAGTCGAGACCTCCAAATTGGCAAGCGTTGCGAACGCCCTCAGGACCTTCCCCGGGGCCTTTGCATGAGCGAAGTCGGTGATGCTCGACTCTGTGAGTTCGCCCTTCGCGGCGAGTTCCTGAATCTCGATGAGTTCACCATCGACGCTGGTGATACCGAGCGCAAACTGGGTAGTGGCGGCGACACTCTTGGCGCCGACATTGACCGCGGATTCGATCGCGCCGGCAAGCGATGGTTCAAGATCCTCCCTGAGACGATTGCGAGCGGACATCTTGGCGAGGTGGATGATCTGGCTGGCGAGTGCCTGCGGCAAGTCATGCCTCTCGGAAAGGGCGGACCGCAAGCGATGATCGGTTGCGGCTCGCATGACGAGGACGCCCATCGCTTGCTGTGAAAACTTGGCCGTCGTGTTCGCCGCAAGCGCGCGGGTTGCGACTTTTCCGCCTCGGAGAACGAAGAAGTCGCAAACGGGCTCACCGAGATCATCTCGCTGAGTCATGGCGAGGATGTGCTGTTCACCCTTCAGAGTGCCGATATCGATGAGATCCCTGTTCGAAAGCCGTTTCGAAACCTCAAGGACAGGCTTTGCCACCTCGATCTCGTCCATCGCCAGCCGACGGATTACGCCGGTGGGCGCGTTGGGAATGGGCGCGAGCTTCTTGGAGAGCTCGATACGGGCTTCGCGCTCGATATCTTCCGACACCCGGTCGATGATGGCGTCGAAGACGTCGATTTGAACTTCTTGCAGGCTCGGCGCCGCGTTGATGAAGAGGTCCGTGACCCGCTGTAGAATTTGTGCGCGGTCCGCCTCGGACCCCCTGATCAGGGTCTCCTCCAGTTCGCGCATCAGCGCGTCAACCGACTTCATTTCCATTCACCCCAGCCCCGTCGTCCGAACTCATCTCACCCCCGGACTAGGAAATGATTAGCGGGGCTGGCAAGTCGGCAGACATGGTTAGCTTTGGGTGGCAACGTTAGGCCGCCCCCTTTGGCCCCGCTACCTGGCCTCGATAGGGCCTTCGCAAAGGCCGCAGGCACCCGACGGCTCTGGAATTCGCCGTCGCCGTCTACGCCGCGGTGAAGATAGACCATATCGTCGTCCCGATAATACTCGGGCATGGATTTTGCCCATTCGACCTCGCGCTTCTCGCGCCTGGAAAGCTGAGAGCCATGGAGGCTCTCGTATCCGAGGTAGGTCAGGCGGCAATGCCGATTGCCTTCGCGCTTCCGGTGGCCCTTTTCGATCGCAGCACTGATCGTGCCAAATCGGCCTTGTCCCAATTTCGGTTTGGAAATTACAGGAGCAGCCGGAATTCTTTTTAATCCCGATTTTTCCGCCCGCGGAAATGAAAATATCAATCGGAGCGGTCATTTCGCCCAAAAAAATACCAGGACGTTTAGAACGCCTATTTTAACGGGTGCGCCCCACATCCGATAGAGGCAACAACTCCGCAAAATTACTCGCAAATTCAAACTATTGGCCGCCATCGTTATCCACGATTATCTGGGAATCTTGTTGCTAGACATGTTTAAGGCCGATATACCCCAATCGAATACCGGGGGCTGTGAGGCGGCGCCCTGTCCCAAAAATACGGCGGTGCAACACATGTATATTGTCGTTGATGAGCGCCATTCGGTGCGCGTGAATTATATCGCGAATTTCGAGAAGGAGGGCGTGTCGTCCCTCGGCCTATTTTCCCAGGATTTTCATGAATGGCTGCGTTCGGCGTCGGGGGATGACATCGAGGCCATTCAAGGCTTCGTTCTCGGCGAATTCCAGGATCGCAACTTCATTGCTCGAGCCATTCGCCGATACTCGGTCGCCCCGATCTTTGCCGTTACGGAGGGGCAATCTCTCGAGGAGAAGTTGGAGCTATTGACGTCAAATTTCGACGACGTCCTCGGCAAAACCGCTCACGTGAAGGAGATCTTGGCGCGATCGCAGGCGGTTTGGCGTCGCGTGAATTCACCTCGCGATCAGACGGACGTTACCAGCGACGAACGGTTGAAAGTTTTCTTCGACGGTCGGGATATCGAAGTGGATGGGGAGGCTGTCACGCTGCCGCGTCGGGAACGTCAGATTCTCGAGCATCTCATTAGGAATAGGGGGCGGCGCCTTACGAAACAGCAGATTTTCAATGCTGTTTATGGCGTTTTCGCCCAGAGTGTCGACGATAGCGTAATCGAGGGGCACGTCAGCAAATTGCGCAAGAAGCTTCGCGGTCTCCTGGGCACCGACCCAATCGAGGCCAAGCGCTTCATGGGTTACCAATATGTCGGACTGGCCTGACATCTTCCTCGAATATCCCGCTATTTAAGCAATTTCATTTTTTGGAGGACGGGCCTCAGCAGCACAGCCCCACGCAAGGTTGAGCGACTAGTAAAGGGGCGAGACACCCTTGGAGGCCATTTTGACGTCCCCCGTCCATTTATTTGATCTCGCATCGCGACAGAGCCAATGGCTCTCTACGCGGCAGGCTACGGTTGCTGCCAACATTGCGAATGCAAATACCCCGGGCTTCAAGGCTCGGGATGTCGAACCCTTCTCTGCTTCATTGGACAAGACCAAGCTGCAGATGACAGCGACGAGCGCCCAGCACATCGGCTTTGATGGGCGAACCGTCAGCGCTTCGAAGGTCAAGAAATCCGACTCGTGGGAGACGTACGTTTCGGGCAATTCGGTGACCATCGAGCAAGAGCTCATGAAGTCAGGAGAGGTGTCGAGGCAGCACCAGCTCAACACCAGCATCGTGAGATCATTCCACCGAATGATCATGTCAGCGGTAGGAGGCGGCTCGTGATTGATCCCCTGATCGCTTCCTCGAAGCTTTCGGCCTCGGGGTTGCAGGCTCAGTCAGTGCGCATGCGCGTGGTGTCTGAGAACATTGCCAACGCCAATTCCACCGGCCGCACTGAGGGTTCCGACCCCTATACCCGAAAGACAGTGACTTTCCGGGCTGAGTTGGACCGCGCCTTGGGCGCCGCCCCGGTCGCTGTGAAATCGATTGGCGCCGACCAGTCGGAATTCCCTGTGCAACATGATCCGGGAAACCCGGCGGCTGACGCGAACGGCATGGTCAAAATGCCGAACGTAAATGTCCTCACTGAAATGACGGACATGCGCGAGGCCAACCGGTCGTACGAAGCGAACCTGCAGATGATCAAGCAGGTTCGGTCGATGATCACTTCGACACTCGATCTTCTGAGGACTTGATCATGGTATCGGCACTATCGTCCATCTCCTCCATGATCGATCGCGCGGGTGGGATTTCGTCCTCGCAGGCGGTTTCAAACACTGTCGCCGCGACCGCCGGCGGCGTCGCTGGCGCCGGGCAGACGAGCTTCAGCGATCTCATGGCGCAGGTTGCGACCACCAGCATCGATACGCTGAAGGCCGGCGAAGCCGCATCGATTTCCGGCATTCAGGGCAAGGCCTCGGTTCAGCAGGTCGTTGAGGCCGTGATGTCGGCGGAACAGACGCTGAAAACGGCGATTGCCATCCGCGACAAGGTCGTGGGCGCGTACCAAGAAATCACACGCATGACCATTTGATCGGGCTTGAACGAACATGAAAGCACTAGCCATTGCCGCCACCGGCATGAATGCGCAGCAGATCAACCTCGAGGTGATCGCGAACAATATCGCCAATGTGAACACGACGGGCTTCAAGGGCTCCCGCGCGGAATTCACAGACCTCATTTATCAGGCGGAGCGCGCACAAGGCGTACCCGCACAGGCTGGGCAGGGGCCAGTTCCTGAGGGAGCGATGATCGGACTTGGCGTGCGCACAGCCGCTATCCGCAACTTGCACCGCCAGGGGCCGCTGATGAACACCTCGAACCAGTTCGATGTCGCTTTGAACGGGCGCGGCTGGTTCCAGGTGAACGCGCCGAACGGCGATACGATCTACACTCGGGCTGGCTCGTTCAATAAGAACGGCGACGGCCAGCTGGTGACGATGGATGGCTATCAGGTTCAGCCCGCGATCCTTGTGCCGGCCAATACCGTCAGCGTCACGATCAACGAAAGCGGCCAGGTCTTCGCCAAGATTGATGGCCAGCAGGCGCCTCAGGAGATTGGCCAGCTGTCACTCGCGAACTTCGCCAACGATGCTGGCCTCGAGCCGATCGGGAACAATTTCTATCGAGAGACGGTCGCATCTGGCGCCCCTGTTGTCGGTGTGGCCGGCGATGTCGGGTTCGGGAAGATTCAGCAGGGATATCTGGAGTCCTCCAACGTCGATGCGATCAAGGAGATCACCACCCTCATTTCAGCTCAGCGCGCCTTCGAGATGAACTCGAAGGTGATCCAGGCTGCTGACGAGATGGCGGGCACCGTGTCCAAGGGCATCCGGTAGGCACCGCCCGGGGAGATCGTCATGAGAGCTCTTACCCGCCTCGGATTCATCGCCGCAGCGCTGCTCGCCGGGGCTTATCAAGCCACGGCCCAGGATCAAATGCTGCCCGTTCCGACAGCGACCATCTACCCCGGCGACGTAATCGATGCGTCGATGCTGAAGGATCGGGCTTATCCCCCAAACTTCCGCTTTCGTGTCTCGATGATCGAAAATCCCCGGTCGCTCATTGGCAAGACCGTGCGTCGGACCCTCGTGCCGGGAGAAGCCATTCCTGTCAACGCCGTCGAAGATCACCGCTTGGTCTCTCGGGGAGTGCCGACCACAATCATTTTCGAGGAGGGCGGCCTGTCGATCATTGGCGTCGGAACACCTCTCCAGAATGGCGTCGCTGGACAGATCGTTCAGGTAAAAAACATGGATAGCGGCCGCACGATAATCGGCCGCGTCGACGCCGAGGGGCGGATCCGGATCGGTGTCAATTAAATGCGTAAATCAATTTCTTTTATTATTGCTGTTGCGCTCGCATTTTCCGGACAAGCATTTGCGTCCACCCGAATTAAGGACGTCGCTTCGGTCCAGGGTGTTCGAGACAACCAACTGATCGGATACGGCCTGGTTACGGGCCTTCAGGGCACTGGCGATACGCTCCGAAACTCGCAGTTCACCGAGCAATCGATCCAGTCGATGCTCGACCGGATGGGTGTGAACGTCCGCGAGATGAACCTTCGGACACGAAACGTTGCAGCGGTAATCGTGACCGCAGACCTTCCGCCCTTCGTTGGCACCGGCTCGCGGATCGACGTCTCCGTGACGTCCATGGGCGATGCGACTTCGCTGAAAGGCGGCACGCTCATGCTCACCGCACTGCGCGGTGGTGATGGCCAGGTCTATGCTGTTGCACAAGGCGGCATCGCCGTGTCGGGCTTTTCTGCACAAGGACAGGCTGAAACCCTTACTTCGGGTGTGGCAACCGCAGGGCGGATCCCAAACGGCGCCCTGATCGAGAAAGAGGTTCAGTCTGGAAGCCGAGAAGCGACGGCAATGTCGTTCGAACTCAAGAACCCAGACTACAAAACCGCGACGCTGATTGCCGATGCGATCAATGCGTATTCGCAGCGGCGTTTCGGGGTGCGTGTGGCCTCCCCGCGTGATTATAGGACCGTCGCTCTGAGGAAGCCCCGAAATGTTGGCTCCACGCGCTTTATCGCAGAGCTCGGCGATCTGCTCGTTAAGCCCGACAACCCAGCGAAGATCGTCGTCGATCAGCGTACGGGAACGGTAGTGATCGGCAAGAATGTGCAGATCTCCACGGTGGCCGTAACCCACGGCAACTTCACGATCCGGGTCACTGAAACACCGCAGGTATCGCAGCCGGATCCATTCTCCGACGGCAGAACCGTGGTGGTTCCCAGAACCGAAATCAATGCGGTCGAGGAGCGTGTGCCCCTCGCGATCGTTGGTGGCTCGGACCTCCAGACATTGGTCAAGGGTTTGAACCAGATGGGACTCAAGCCATCTGACGTGATCTCCATCCTGCAGGCCGTCAAAACCTCCGGCTCGCTCCAGGCAGAATTGGTGATTCAATGAACGCTCGTGGTTCATTCTTGGGTCGGGTGATCTGTGCGGTCGGACTAGTCGGAATGCTCTCCTTTCCGGCGGCGGCCCAACCCAAGACACAAACTCCAAGCTCTGGAAAACCCGCTCCACAGCCGGTTTCCGAGAACGCGCGCTACTGCGGAAACATCGCAGATGCTGCTGCTGACGCTCGCTTCGTCCTGCAGAAGGAGGCACTCGCCAAAATGGAGGGTGAGATCGAGGGCCGCATCAAGGTTCTCGAGGCTAAGCGGGCCGAGTACGAAGTCTGGCTCAAGCGCCGCCAGGATGTGCTTGAAAAGGCGGACGATACCGTCGTGAAGATCTATTCTGGAATGCGTCCCGACGCAGCCGCAGTTCAGATTGCCGCGATGGAGAACGAAGTTGCCGCCGGCATCTTGGCGAAGCTGAAGGCTCGTACGTCAAGCGCGATCCTGAATGAGATGGAGCCAGCACGCGCCGCTCAGCTCGCAAATGCAATTACGGATGCGCCTAACCGTCGGGCCAAGCCGCAGGAGAAACTCTGATGAAGCCCGCAGTCGTTCTCGCAGCGTGTTTGACACTCGGAGCATGCTCAACCCGGCCAGCTGACATTGGCCGCGAACCTGGGATGACGCCGGTCGGTACCGGCCTCTCAGTCCAGCGAACCTCAGTTCCGCACGTCTTCAAGGAGAACGGGCAAAGCTCTGCAGGCTCGACCTGGAGCAACGTAAGCGCCGATCTCTTTACGAGCGCTCGCGCGAAGCGTGTCGGTGACATCGTGACAGTGAATATTCAGATCGATGACAAGGCCCAGTTTGAGAACGCCACGGATCGGTCCCGCAAGTCGAAAATGAATGCTGGCATGGATTATGCCTTCGCCTTCAAGGGGTGGGATGCCGATGGTCAGGCCGACGCGAACATTCGATCATCGTCGTCGTCGGATGGACGCGGGACGATCGATCGATCGGAAAAGCTGAGGCTGTCGGTCGCAGCCGTTGTGACCGAGGTCCTGCCGAACGGAAATGCAGTGATCAGCGGCTCCCAGGAAGTGAGGGTCAATTTCGAAGTCCGCGTCCTGAACATTGCAGGCATTGTCCGGCCGGGCGAGATCTCGAAGAAGAACACGATCAGCTATGATCGCATCGCTGAAGCCCGTGTCTCTTACGGCGGCCGTGGCCGGCTCTCGGAAATGCAGCAGCCCGGCTGGGGGCAACAGATCTACGACGCCGTAGCTCCGTTCTGAACCGATAGGAGCGGCACATGGCCCGAGATACGACCCTGAACGAAAGTGAGCCGGGGCTACTGGATCAGCTGCGTCTGGCAGCAACCATCCTGGCCCTGAGCCTCCTTGCCATTGGACTGGGCGGCGGCGCTGGGCTCGTCATGATGAAGAGCCTCGAAGACACGATCATCGAGCGCTACAAGGCCCAGAGAGAAGAGGCAAAGCCAATCCCCAGCAAATACGTGGGAGACATCGAACTTAGGAAGATACCAGCCGTCATTGCAAATCTGGCAAATTCCACGACCGACTGGGTCAGGATTGAATCGTCGATCGTATTCACGCGAGATCCCTCTAAACCTTCGGAGATCGTGGTTGCCGAAATCCGCCAGGATCTTGTCGCCTATCTCCGATCGGTCTCGCTTGCCCAAATTCAAGGTCCCAGTGGGCTGATGCATTTGCGGGAGGATATGAACGAGCGAGCGAAGCTTCGGTCGAATGGTAAAATTCAAGAGATAATCGTCGAGACGCTCGTGATTCAATGAGTTTAATTCGGAACTATTCAAGTGTATTCTTATGGCGGGTGCCATTTTTGCTCCTGTTTTCCCACCAATTTGACTGATCGATAAATGCTCATCCGTCTCATTCTAGCGGGCGCTTTTGCGTTCGCCACGACCGCTGCCTATGCGCAGGTTCCGAGCCTGGAGAACCTGATCCCGCAAGGCGATGGAACAGCAAGCGGGCGGATGATCCAGATCATCGCCCTGATGACCGTGCTATCGCTCGCGCCGAGCTTGCTGATCATGGTCACGAGCTTCACGAGATTTGTCGTGGCATTCTCGTTCCTGCGTTCAAGTTTGGGGCTTCAAAGCACCCCCGCGAACCTCTTTCTGATCAGCCTCGCGCTGTTCATGACGTTCTTCGTCATGGCGCCAACCTTTGATAAGGCCTGGCAAGACGGGGGGCGGCCGCTCACTGAGAACCGCATCTCAGAGGCTGAAGCCTACGATAAGGTGTCGCAGCCGTTTCGTGAATTTATGATGCAGCACGTTCGCCCGAAGGATCTTCAGACGATGATCGACCTCGCGTCGGCCAGGACGCCCTCTCTGGTCGATGGCCTGAAGTCCGAGGACGGAGCATCTGCGAGCAATCAGAGGATCGATCTGCGTGTCTTGATCCCGGCCTTCATGATTTCGGAATTGCGGCGCGGTTTCGAAATTGGATTTCTCATCGCCCTACCCTTCCTGGTGATCGACATGATCGTCGCTGCACTCGTGATGAGTATGGGCATGATGATGATGCCGCCCACAGTCATTGCGCTGCCCTTCAAGATCCTATTTTTCGTGCTCATCGACGGCTGGAGTATTCTCGTGAGCAGCCTGATTAAATCGTATTTTTAGCGACCGATTTTTATCGCAATACCCATGCCCTGACGGCTGAAGAAAGCCTGGGGCAAGATTGGTAGGGCAATAGTGATTGTCCGGACCCATTTTGATTTTCAACATTGAGATTGCGCATGCTAGGCCGTCAGCAAGTTGAGCGAATTTGGTTGAGTCTTATGCAGCTAGGCGCTCGCCGGCTCGCTGCACTCGGCATTATCGGGCTCGTTGTTTTCCTGACCGTCGGCGGAGGAACCTACTACCTCAGCCGCCCCTCATTGGAGACGCTCTATACGGGCCTCAACCGCGAAGACATTGGGCGGATGGGCTCCGTTCTGAAGGATGCCAATATCCCGTTCGACGTGAGCTCCGACGGAACGTCTCTACTCGTGAGCTACGGGAACACGTCTCATGCTCGCATGCTTCTGGCTGAAAAGGGTCTGCCTCAGAGCTCGAAATCGGGCTACGAGCTATTCAACGATCTGGGTTCGCTTGGCCTGACCTCCTTCATGCAGGAAGTCACCAAAGTCCGCGCTCTTGAAGGAGAGCTTGCGCGGACAATCCAATCGATGAAGGGCATCAAGGCGGCGCGCGTTCACATCGTGCTGCCCGACCGTGGTTCATTTCGTCGAGATCAGCAGTCGCCATCGGCCTCAGTGGTCATACGGTCTGAGCCAGCTGATGACGTGTCGTCCGCGCAAGCCATCCGCCATTTGGTGTCCGCAGCGATCCCGGGGCTGAAGGTCGACCGCGTAACGGTGATGAACACGGAAGGCACTCTGCTGGCATCCGGAGAGGACGGGGCCCTCGCCTCAACCGGGAATCTCGCGAAGCTGGAAAAGACCGTCGGAGCTGACATCCAGGCGTCCGTTCGCCGGACGCTCGCGCCGTATCTCGGAATTGGGAATTTCGAGATCAGTGTTGCGACTCGATTGAACACAGACAAGGTCAGCACCAGCCAAACCATCTTCGATCCGGAATCCAAGGTCGAACGTTCCGTCCGGTCTGTGAAGGAGACCGAGGTATCTCAGAACCGTCAGGGGCAGAAGCCGGCGACGGTGCAGCAGAATTTGCCGGAACAGAATGTCCGCTCTGAAGGCGGGGATAACTCGAGCACCGACAATCAACGCAGGGAAGACCTGACGAATTTCGAGATCTCGTCAAAAACGGTCCAAACGGTAAGCGACGGATATTCGATCAAGAACCTGTCGGTGGCCGTTCTGGTCAATAAAGCGCGTTTGATGACGTTGTTGGGCGAGAAGGCCACCCAGGCTGACGTCGACACGCGTATTGTCGAGATCGAGCAGTTGGTTTCGTCCGCTGCAGGGTTCGACAAGGCTCGCGGGGATCAAATTAAAGTGGCGGCGGTGTCGTTCACCGACGCGGCGGAAAACCTGCCTGCCGTCCCGGGCCCGGGGGTTGCAGAGCTGATCGGCCGGCAGTCCGGAACCATCATCAACGCGATCGCGATCCTCCTGGTCGGTGCACTCGTGATCTGGTTTGGACTGCGCCCGGCCGTGAGGATGCTCGTCGCTCGGGGGCAGGCCGAAATCGAGTTCTCACGCGCGACGGCAGCTGTTGACGCAGAGGATGCGCAGGCCCGCGAGATCCAAAGGCAGGAGGCTTCCCGGATTACAGCGCAGCCGACGGCACCGGCTTTGCCGAACATCGTTGAGGGGCAAACCGCTCAACGGAAGCTCGAGCACATCGTCAATCACAACGAGGAACAGGCGGCGTCAATTCTGCGCAAATGGCTTGTTCAGGAGATCGCCTGATGTCGGCGTTGTTGAAAGTCCTCGAAACCTATCCGCGAACGGAGGCCTCTACACCCAATCTGGCTTCACCCTTCGGCAGCTTGCGCCGGGTGCGACTGTCAAGCGAAGGAGAGGCCGTATCAATCGAGACCGGCTCGGTCGTCGAGCTTCCTGTCCAGGCGAGAACGGTCGAGGAACCGCAGATTGATATCGAGTCGCTAATCAAGGCGGCACGAGAGGACGAGGCTGCAGCTGCAGCAGCAAGGCTTCAGGAGGCGCTTGACGCTCAACGCCGTGAGTTTGCTGAGATCGCTCAGGCCCTGCGCGCCCAATGGGTTTCTGAGCACGCTGAAGCGATTGCGAAGAAGATAGAGCAAGGCTTGGAGATCGTTGAGCTCGAGCTCGGAGAGCGGATCGGGAATGTGCTCCATCAGTTCTTGGCAGAAGCGTTCCGCGGGCAAGCGATCGCGGAAACGGCCGATCTCCTGAATTCAATCGTCACGGATTCGGAAGTCTCAATCATCCGGGTTTCTGGGCCGGAGGATCTTTTGGACGCCCTGAAAGAGCGGCTTCATGTGGGTGTGACGGCTGTCGAATTCGTGCCTGAGCCGAGCATTGACGTTTCAATCACGGTCAATGACGCACTGATCGAAACCCAATTGCATGCGTGGAGTCAGCGGCTCTCCACATTGCAGAAGGCGGGCTGAGCCATGTCGTCAGCAACTCCTGAAATCATCATCATTCGCCGGGTCGATCCCGAGGACGAGATGCCCAAAGGTGGCGTTTGGAAAATCGCTCACGCCGATTTCATGACGGCGTTGATGGCGTTCTTCCTTGTGATGTGGCTCATCAGCCAGGCTGACGAAGCGACGAAACTGAGCGTCGCCAATTATTTCAACCCAGTGAACCTGGCCGAGGCTGTTGCCGAGCGCAAAGGTCTGGAAGACGCTCGCTCGCAGCCAGCTGAAGGAAAGAAGGATCAAGCCGCCGGCGCCACCACTGGCGGCCAATCCTACCAGATGCGGAAGCCGCGGTTTAAGGAAGGCGTCCTCTTTCAGGATCCCTATGCCATCCTGGCAAGGATCGCGGCTGAGGCAGAGCCATTGGCTCACCATGCGCTAGGTGCTGACCTCACGACGGGCGAGAATGATAAGCCAGGGTTGCCGGGTGGCGAGGCGTATCGCGATCCGTTTGATCCGCTCTACTGGCAGATATCGCCAGTGAAGCCGGCAACGAGTGATGGGAAGATCCAACCGGGGACCGTGCCAACGCCAGTTCAAGGAAAACTCGATGCGCTAGCGTCCGTGTCGCCGCGCAATGCTGCTGACATCCGCAAGCCGGAACAACCTGCCAAGCCTGTAGCCAAGGACGTTGCTGCCGAGGCTAAGGCAGAACCAATTCAGGCTGCACGGCCTCCCGCCGGAACAAGCGACGAGGACTTGGCGAAGCTGAAGAGCGAGATTTCGCAGGCAGTGAACCAGTCACGCACGCCCTCTGCATCTCCCAAGGTTGAGGTGCGGAGAACGGGCACCGGCACTCTGATCAGCCTGACGGACGATCACCGCTACAGCATGTTCGCGATCGGATCGGCCGAGCCCGACGGCAAGGCCGTGAAAGCGATGGCGGCGATTGGGACAATCCTGAAAGCCCGGCCCGGCAAGGTCGTGATTAGGGGGCACACTGATGGTCGTCCCTTCAAGTCGGAGAGCTACGACAATTGGCGATTGTCCCAGGCCCGGGCGCAGATGGCCCTGTACATGTTGGTGCGAGGTGGGCTGCCAGAGCAGCGCGTGGCCCGCGTTGAAGGACATGCTGACCGCGATCCGCTCAACGCCAAGGACCTCAATGCGAATGAGAACCGGCGCATTGAGATTTTGATCCAGGAGTAGCGGCGTGTCGTCACCTCGGATCTCACTCCTCGCGGGGGCGGTGCTGGGCCTTTTCGGGACTGCATCCGCCCAGGAGCTCGACGCAAATTTCAAGCCGCTGCCCATAACGGCGCGGCCCGCTGTCGAGATCGTGAGGACGCTTCAGCTCCTTCAGGACCAGGTGGCCACGGGCTCAGTCGAAGCCCATGCGAGCCAGCGGGGGCTCCTCGGAATTCTTGAAAGCCGCCTTGTCGATCTCGATGCATCTGCGTGGAACGACGAACGCAACACCGACGCGGCGGTGATCTTCGCGCTGAGCGGCGGCTCGCCAAAAATCCTCCGACACCTCCTATCAAATCAGCTGGTAACAGGCGTCGCGGCCGATCTCGTGCAAGGCGCCCTTGCCTACGTCGAAGGCCGCGGTGAGGAGGCCAAGCGCCTCCTGATGCCGATCGAAGCTCGCCTCCTGCGACCGGGCTTAGGAGCGCAGTTGGCGCTCGTTCAATCTGCCCTGATCGTTGGGCAGGAACCCGCGCGGGCAATGAGCTTGCTCGACTTTGTTCGCCTGCAGGCCACCGGTACGTTGCTGGAGGAAGCTGCGCTTCGACGTCAGGTTTTTGTCGCCCGGCAGATCGATGATTTCCCCCGCTTTGAGACGCTCTCGTCCGACTATCTGCGCCGATACCGTCATTCCATCTATGCCGGGAATTTCCGCCAACGGCTGGCGGCGGCATTGGCAGAGATGGACTATGCGAAAGACCCTGCGCGGTTTTCGCGAATGGTTGGATTGCTGACCAATCTTGAGCCGAAGGCGCAGCGCGATCTCTATCTCATGGCCGCGCGAAATGCGGTTGAGAATGGCAGGATCCAATCCGCGCTGTTGTCGGCGGAGATGGCTATGCGCCTGGCCGAGAATTCAGCACCGGATATTGCGCGGGCAAAGCTCTACCAGGCGTCAGCGATGGTGGTTTCTCCGCGCTCCCTGGACATGGGTCTCAGGGATCTTCGCTCGATAGACCGGTCGCTTCTCGGCGCCAACGACCTGCGCCTGCTCGACACGGCCCTAGGCGTTGGAAAGTCGATTAAGCGCCTGCCTGGCGAGCCTGAGAAGCCGCCAGAGGCCTCAGTGAATGAGCGCAAACAAGTCGATGAGGCGCAAGCCTCGGCACAGCTACCAGCCTTAAGGAAAGCCCAGGAGGCTCTGTCTGGAGTCGACCGACTATTTCTTAATTAGGTCCTGTGCATGCGCATGTTCGATTTCATGACCCCAGTGGTAGCGCGGTCGTCGGAACCGAGCGCGACGAGTTCGGAAGAAGGCCAAGCCAAGAAATCCGACCTCGGAGCGTTCGATGCGCTGTTTGGCAAGCTGGCTGATAGGCCAGTTCCGGCGGATGAGGGCTCCAGCGGAGCTACATTGAACCTGCCTATCGCGGCCGAGACCAAACCGCCACTGAGTGAGCTCGAGGCTCTCATTGCGAGTCTTGGACCGAACCCGGAAGGCGATGAGGCTGCTGAAGGGTCAGCGAAGGCCCCGGTCGATGCCGAGCTGCCGAAGGACGATCCGACCGGAGCCGGCGAGGTCGGCCAACAGGTGGGATCGGCGGTGGCGATCGCTGTCAGCGCCAATTTCATCAGGGCTGCGCCTGGTGATCCCAAATCCGAAAACGACCAACTGGTTTCAGCTGGTCCGCAAGCCCCGACTGGTGACGAGCAAGCCTCGCTCCTCGACCAGCCAAAGGCTCCGCTGGCAGTGCATGTCCGCTCACAGGAAACCCACTTTAAGCCTGTGGTGGAAGGCTTTGTCTCGAAACCTGTGTTTGGGCCCCAAGCGGCGGCAACCGACACTTTCGGAGGCACCGAGACCGAGCCAGGGTCTTCTGCAATTCAATTCTCCGCTCCCAGCCAGAAGCAAATGCCAAAACCGGCAGATCGCGGGGTGCCCGAAGCCCAGATCAGCTCCCCGGTAGCGGCTGAAGGGCAAGTTGGAATTCCGCCCGATTCAGGAGCGGGTTTGTCGGCTGGCATGCTGCAGAAAATCACTGGTGCGGTGCTGGATGAAGCGAAGCAGCTCAGCCAGCAGGTGCGCCACCCGCTCCAGGAGTCTCTGCCGGCCTCATTCATCGCAACGGCACGAGCTTCGGAGAGTGCTGTTCGCAAACTGACCATTCAACTTCATCCCGCCGATCTTGGCCTGATGACGATCAATATGAAGCTGTCAGGCGACAACCTGGAAATGGACGTGAGCGTCGCCAGTGAAGAAGTCGCTCAGATGCTTCGCCGCGATAGCGACGGCCTCAATGCCGTTCTCCGCACCTCCGGCTATCGCCCCGACATCATCTCCATCCACGTCGCGCCATCTTCGCAAACTCAGGATGGTTCATTCCAAAATTCCCGCCAACAGCCACAGCAGCAGACCTTCGATCAAAGCGAAAATCAGGGTGGTGGCTCTCAGAACCGTGGCAAATTCCATGAACCGACCGACGATACCCGCGAGGCTGGCGAGCAGCACGAAGGCAATCTTCATCGCCGCAGCATTGGCGGGACTTATCTCTAGCACCTCCCCCTCTCGCGCTGATCTTGGTGGAGCGGCACGGGTTTGCGAGATCGAGATGAAGAGGGCGGCAGCAAAGTATGGCGTCCCGCTTGGGGTGCTCTATTCGGTCGGCCTGACCGAGACAGGTCGGAAAGGCAGCCTGCATCCCTGGTCGCTCAACATTGAAGGCAAGGGCGTTTTTGCCGGATCCGCCGGCGACGCGAAGCGCCGATTTGAGGAAGCCAGGCGAGGCGGGGCCAAGCTCATTGACCTCGGTTGCATGCAGATCAATCACCACTTTCACCGCGAGCATTTCACGTCGATCGAGCAAATGCTGAACCCGCGGGATAATGTGGACTACGCGGCTCGGTTCTTGAAGGAATTGAAGGACCGCCATCGGACCTGGACTATGGCTGTCGCGCGTTATCACGCAGGACCGAACAATGATCCTGCCCAAAAGCGATATGTCTGCAAGGTCATTGCAAACATGGTCGCGACTGGGTTCGGTCAATGGACCCCGACCGCCAAGACATTTTGCTTAGCTTGAGGGAATGGTGCCAGCCTGCCAGCACGTAAAATGCGGGATGTTGGTGTAAGGGCTGGCAAATGGCAGATGGAGCTTGGGGCCCCTACCTGCGCCGCCCTGATATCAGGAAGCCGATCGCGAGGGCGCCGAGCACGGCCGGACGCATGACGGCATTGATGGCAGCGGTGATCGCCAAGACAAACATGCCGACAATCGACCAGAACGTCAGAAATGGCCGCGACGCCGCCCGGCATGCCCGTGAACTTGATCGTCTCAGCCGCGTTCTGGGCGGCGATAGGCTCGGGTTCCGCGACCGGCTTCACGCACCAGGCGTCGAGCTGGGCGGCGCATGCCTCTCTCACTTTTGGGTCACGCGATCTCGATCCCTTTATGAGAAGCGTGCGGGAAAGTTCGTAGCCAGGGCCTGCGTAGTCTTCGCCGGTTTGTCCACGAGCGAAGAACAACGCGAGGTGCAGGTGATCCATTCCCCCCACTTGGCTTGAAGCCGATCAGCAACCAGGCGCGTCGACCCGTCGTTTTCCGTGTTCGTAGATCACCTCGCCAGGCGAAGGGTTCCACCTGCTTCAATTGGACCCGACAGGCTGGCTTCTTGCCCTGAAAGGCGGGCAACGACCTTCTCCCGGGAGTAGAGCGTGACGTTGCCCCCTGAGAAGCTCCAGAGGTTCACGGACTGTAGTGGCGATCCAGCGCAACCACTCACCGTCGCCTTGTAAAGGTCGATCGAGGACGTCGTGGAGAGCTGCACCCTGCACGTCTTTCCGCCGGCATCTACGGCTCGCCAAGAGCCGGCGTAGGCCGATGGGCTCGTCGGAGGCGGGATCACTTGCGAGGCGGAGGGCTGGCTGGTCGCAAGTCTTCGAACGGGCTGCGGCCGCTCCGCGCGCACCTCCCCCTGCTGCGGCAGATCGGTGTCCTCGTATTGCTCCGGCGCTGACCTCGGGCCAGTCGGAATAGGATCAGGCGGCAAACCGACGATGACACGGCCTGCGGGAGGCGTGACATCTCTTACTACGGGATCGAACCCGCCGGCATCGATATAGGGCTCTGTCTCGACAAGATCGTATGGCGGATCGGCCCACGGCGCAGCGTAGCCAGGGGGTGTCCGATAGACGTTCCGCGGCCCCCATGGGCCGGTGGAGTGATAATAGTAGCCAGCCGAGTTACAGGCGCCCAGGAGGACTGATGACGCGGCAATCGTGATGTGTCGCAGCTTCATGGTGCCCTGCTAGTGCCAAATGTGGGAAGCAGAGGCGACGTCAGGCTTAAGCCGCGCGGCTTCGAGGAACTGCGCGAAGGTAGCTTCATCAAGCTCTGCGGATTTGAGCTTGTGGTCCAGCAAGACTGAATTGATGGATATCGATGCCCGGTCCGCTTCCAAGGTGAGCCAAAATCGAACCAGGACAGGCCCGTGGGTGAATTTCATCTTGAGGACGATCGATCGATCGACAGACGAGTTCCCCTGAATATCGGCGCCATAGTCGTAGGTGAGCGTTTGGTCCTTGTAGAAGAGCTCGGTTGATGACAGCACGAAATCGTTCATGTTGCCGTGAGCGTTATTCGCGGCATAGCGATGGAGAATTTCAACATCCGCGAGCCGGATCTCGTCGACAACATCCTTGATGCTGTGAGCCAAAATCGCCTCGAATTTTGGGAGGTCCGGCACGAAGAAGTTGATCGGTTCAATTTGCGTATGCGAACTCATGCGCGCGATCTCGTCATGACATAGAAGAGGATTTGGGCGACGGCTTTGTAGAACTCGGTGGGGATCATTCGATCCACCTGAACATTGGCGTACATGGACCTTGCCAGAGGCTTGTCTTCAATCACGGGAATCCCGTGTTTCTCGGCAATTTCACGAATTTTTAGAGCGATCAGATCCTGCCCCTTCGCAACAACAACGGGGGCGCTGGCCTCATTCTGGTTGTAGCGGAGGGCAATTGCGAAATGTGTCGGGTTGGCGATGACGATCGTCGCCTTGGGGACTGACGCCAGCATGCGCTTGCGCGAACGATCCTGGGCAATCGAGCGCAGGCGCGCTTTGACCATAGGGTCGCCCTCGGCCTGCTTGAACTCGTCTTTGACCTCTTGTCGCGTCATCATGAGGTCGCGATTCCATTTAAAGCGCGACCAAATCAAGTCAGCTGCCACGACGACGATTGTGGCGATGCAGACGGCCGAGACCAGTCGCACGGAAATGCTCAGGATTAATTCCGGGATCAGGCTCGGATCGCTGAACATGGAATTCACAACCTTGTGCTGCTCGGACTTGAGAAGGAGGACTACGACGATGCTGACAGCTGTGAATTTGAAGAGCGATTTTAGAAATTCGACCTGTCCCTGCCTTCCGAAAATCCGGAAAAAACCAGCGACGGGTGATATTTTTTGCCACTTGGGGCGAATTCTCTCGCCCACAATACTCGGCACATTTTGAGAGAGCGATCCAACCAGGCTGCATCCCGCAAGGAGCGCGACAATGGGGAGCATGAACAGCCCGACCTCTGCCGCGACAGCATAAATCAGCGCACTGGCGTCCACGCCGGAGTCCAAGCGAAAATCATGCGCGCGATCGATGAAGAGCGACAGCTTGCTGGTGAGGGCTTTGACGTTCTCTCGCGCATTGAATGTGAGGACGAGGAGGAAGCCGATAAAGGATGCAAACATCGGGGCTTCGCGGGAGAATGGGACGTTGCCCTTCTCGATCGCATCTCGGACTTTTTTGTCCGATGCCTGTTCGGTTTTGCTTTCCTTGTCAGCCTCCTCCGACATTCGATGCGTTCGCTATTCAGTACCGCGAGACTTCGAGATCGCTCTCGGACTGGACCACGATCTCGCCGCGGTTAGCCATCTCGAGTGCGAGGTCGGTAATCACGCGACGAGCGTCGGTGACGTCGCGTGCCGATACCGCGTCCTGCGTCGTGATGTCGTGCTCGACCATCCGGCGAACACGAGAGGCGAGAGAGCCCAGAATGACCTGGCGCAGCTCGTCAGGGGCACCCTTGAGCGCTACGGAGACACGATCTGGCTGGATCTGGTCAAAGAGCGTGGTCCGATCCTTCGGCGACAGCTTGATGACGTCGTCGAACGTGAAGAGCATACCCTTGAGGATCTCGGCAGAGCGCGGGCGGACGCTTGCAAGGTCAGCAAGAACGTCCTCCATGTGGCCACGTTCCATCTTGTTGATGATGGTGGCCATTTTGGCATGCGTGTCAGAGCCGGCATCCTTCGAGAAGCTCGTCACGAAGTTTTCCTGAAGGGCCGCTTCGATGTTCTTCATCGTCTCTTCGATGATGGGCTTCAGCGTAAGCATGCGTCGCGTCACGCTGCTGCGCACATCGGCCGGAAGCTGAGAGATGACCTTGGCAGCACAGGTCGGCTTCACCTTCGAGAGGATCAACGCCGCGGTCTGAGGATGCTCTTTGACGAGGTAAGTCGCGATCGCGGTCTCAGAGACACTCGAGATGCGCTCCCAGATCGAGCGGTTCGCGTTCCCCCGGAGCTCTTCCATCAGATCGGTGACCTGCTCATCGGGCAGGATCCCGGTCAGCAGCTTTTGGATCTCGGACGAGTTTCCGACAAGATCGGTCCCGTGGGCAAGGCCGTCAGCAAATTCCTCTACGAGGTCCTCGATCTGCATAGTCGTGATCTGGCCGAGGCTGGCGGCCGCCTTGGTGACCGCCTTGACCTCTTCGGGGTCGAAGTACTGAAGGACTTTCTTCGCCGCCCCCTGCCCCATTGTGAGCAGGAGCGCGGCCACCCGTTGCTGGCCGCTCAAGACACGATGGTTGGGAGCCGGAGTGGTCACCGCCAGTGACATTGCGCGTCTCTCGCTTAACCGACGATCTCGTTCGAAGGCGGCCCGACGATCTCGGTCAGGGCCACCCCAAAGCGATTGTCCTCCTCGACATGAACGACTTCGCCGCGCGCGATGACGCGGTTGTTGACGACAATGTCGACGGGCTCACCAACTCGCTTATCCAGGGCGACAATTGCGCCGCGACCGAGGTTCATGAGGCTCGCGACCGGCATCTGGGCACCGCCCAAAACCACCTGGATGTTGACCGGGATGCGCATAATGGCCTCGAGGTTGCGACCGCTTCCAAGCGTGTCCAGCATCCCCTTTTCCTGAATGTTCTCGAATGCTTCGGCGGCAACTGGCTGGGTCATGGAAATAATCCTGAAAAGAATGATTGAAGGGAAATTTCGGCGGTGGGCTTTACGACGCTTTCCGTCGGTCGAGCTCGGCGATCAGTTCCTTGGCCTCCTCAATTCGATCGCCAAGGCTTGCGAGCGTGCCATTGGCTTCCGCATTCAGACCTGTGAGCGCTGCATGGGCCTGCGACAGAGCTGCTGAGGATGCTTCGAGGGCAGTACCATAGCTCTTGTACATGGCCTCAAACCCTTTGAGCTTGCGGTACATGCCGGTGACGAGGACGCTCGTAAGGACGAGAGCCGCGAACAACACGAAGTTAGCTAGGGAGGATAGCATCGAGGAATTCATCTTTCTGGTCGACGACGTCGTCGATCCTGAGGACATATTTTCCGTCCGACTGGCCCATCGAGCACCAAAACAAGTTCTGGTTGCTGCTCTGAAGGCGAACTCTCGATTTTGGAGTCGCCTGGAGCTGAATGACCTGGCCAACCCTTAGGGAGGCGATCTCTCCGAGTGTTAGGGGCTTTTCTTCGAGGATTGCGCTCACTGAAATATTGGTTCGCTTTACCTCCTTCTGAATCTGATTTGACCAGCGCGGATCACGGCCGCCCGCTTCACCCGTAATCGAACTCGCCAGCGCGTTGCGCATCGGAGTGAGAACGGATTGCGGGATCACGACGAACATCTCGCCGTTGCGATTCAAGGCTTGCAGGTCAAATTTGGCCGAAACTGCCTGATTGGTCCGACGCCCGATGGTCGCAAAATCCATGCGGGTTTCGATCCGATCGAGATTGAAGCGGACCTGGGAGACAGCGGAGAAGGCGACTTCAAGGGCACGTGCGATCTGCCCGAAAATGCCCTGAGCCATCTTCATCTCAATGGTCGAGAAGGGGCGCTGCGTGTCTACTGGCGGTTCCGAGCCATCGCCACCATAGAGGACCTCCACCATGGTGTAGACGAAGGCTCGATCCAAGCCGATGACAATGTGGTTGTCCCACTCGGGCGCGTGAAAGACGGCGGCGATGGCATTCGCCTCATATCCATCGAGAACGTCCGTGATACGCCGGCTCTCGATGCCCTTCACAGTGAAGTACATCGGCGAGGCAGCCTGGTGCCTGAGATGATCGGCGCATGATGTCGACAACCGCTCGAAAATGACGTGCAGCATGGGCAGTCGTTCGAGCGAGAGGCCGCTAGCGTCGAGCAGCTTGTCGCGGATCCAGTTGGTTTCGGTTTTCGCCTTGGCGGTCATCAGGCGGCCTCGAGCTTGCTGTCGCCGCTTATCGCAGCATCCTCGACCTGATTGATGGTCGGGCGCGTCTCAGCGGAGATGCCCTTTCGGCCGTGCTCAATGGCAATCATCGGGGCAGCGCCGTTCAGGTAGGCAATCAGGGACTGCTTCACCATTCCGTAAACCCGGACCTGTTTCTCCCGGGTGTTCTTGATCTTGTTGGCCAGGGGGCTGACGATCACATAGGAAATGAAGATGCCGGCGAAGGTGCCCACGAGCGCAGCCCCAATGAGGCTCCCGAGAATTTCCGGGGACTGACTAATCGCCCCCATCGCCTTCACGATGCCCAGCACCGCCGCGACGATACCCAGAGCAGGCAGCGCTTCGGCGACGCTATTGAGGGCGAGATAGGGCTTCAGCGCATCTTTGCGACGGGTGCTGATGTCATTTTCCATGAGTGACTCGATCTCATGGGGCTTTGCATTGCCGATGACGATCAGGCGCGCGTAATCGCAGATGAAATGCGTAAGCTCCTGATCTTTCAGGATCGTTGGGTACTGTTTGAAGATCTCCGATTCTTCAGGCTTGTCGACATGAGGCTCGACCACATTGCGTGGCTTGCTCCTCATCTCCGAGAGAAGGGTGTAAATCAGCCTGAGGGTGGTGATGTTGTCTTCCCGGTTGGGGACCCGGCCCAGGATTGCCTCCACGCAGGCCCGGCCGGTGTCTTTGACGACGTACATCGGATTGGCGACGATGAAGATGCCGGCCGAAATCCCCAGGATGATGACGTACTCCCAAGGCTGCCAGATGACGGCAAGCTTGCCGCCCATGGCCATAAAGCCGCCGATCATCGAAGCGAATGCAATAATTAATCCGATAATAGCGCCCAAAGGAGCACCCTTTTTGTTAAAGCAATAAACTCAGATCCCCCGATACAAGGCGTGGCTTGCGCGTAGCTGGAGCGGATGGATTTTTTTGCCGACAGTTGGGATCGGGAACGCAAGCCCCACGCAAGATAGCGCGATTAGTAGGTGGAATGGCGTCGCCGATTTCATTCCGCGGCGGAATCAATTGGGCCATTCCGGGCCTCTTGCGGAGAATATGGATGCAGTCGGCGCTGTATGTTTCTCTATCAGCACAGCTGGCCACAGAGAAAAGGCTGGTTAGTATCGCGAATAATATCGCCAATATGAATACGGGCGGATTTCGCGCCGACGAAATCAAATTTGAGGAGGTTTTGTCGCGGGCAGGAGCATCGCCGGTTGCATTTTCCTCGACCGGCGCGAACTTCATTTCCCGTCGCGCCGGCGCGATCACGAAAACCGATAATCCCCTCGATGTCGCGATCCAGGGGGAGGCCTTCATTGCCTACTCGACGCCTAATGGCACCGCGTACACGCGCGATGGCCGATTGAAGATGGCCGAGAACGGCAACCTTCAGACCATCGATGGCTTCCAGGTTCTGGATGCGGGTGGGGCGCCGATTGCTCTTACCCCGGACGGTGGTGATGCGACCATCGGTCGAGACGGGTCAATTACCCAGAACAATGTGGCCGTCGGTGCTTTGGGGCTTTTCACCATTCCCCATGACGCGAAGCTTTCACGCGCTGGGAATTCGGGTGTGATGCCCAGCAAGCCGACCGAAGTTGTGCAGGATTTTACCTCGACGGCTGTTCTGCAGGGACACAGCGAAGGATCGAACGTTAATCCAATGATGGAGCTGACAAAGCTGATCACCCTTCAGCGGACGTTTGAAAGCGCCAATTCGACCATCAAAGAGACCGAGGATTCCGTGATGAGCGCCATTCGTACGCTGGGCCCGTCAACCTGATGTCGTCGCTGAAGGCACTGGAGCACTTCGTTCGTTCCGAGGGCACGGCATTTCAGCGGGTGCGCGTTAGCGGGGTCATTCGCGAGGTGACACCGAGCTTCTATCGGGTGAAGGGGCTGGCGAACTTTGTGAAACTCGGAGACAGCATAGGCTTCAAAGCCAATGGCAGAACCCGGGTTGGAGAGGCGGTCCGCGTCGACGACGGTGGCGTGACGGTAAAGCCCTATGACGGGGCGATTGAAGCCAAGGTCGGCACGCGAGCCTACATCCTTGGCGACCTGAAGCTGTGTCCCGATCCTTCATGGCGAGGCCGAGTGATCAATGCCTTGGCCGAACCGCTTGATGAAGGTCCAGCACTGATCCAGGGGGCGAAGCCTTACTCGACAGATGCGCAGCCACCGTCGGCTATGACGCGAGCCCGGGTTTCGGAGCCCATCAAGACGGGCATTCGGGCGATCGATCTCTTCACGCCAATCTGCATCGGGCAGCGTATCGGGATCTTTGCTGGATCCGGCGTCGGGAAATCGACGCTGCTGACTATGCTCGCCAAATGCGAGGGCTTCGACACGATCGTGGTTGCCCTGGTTGGAGAGCGCGGTCGCGAGGTGCGAGAATTCCTCGAAGGCCCGATCAGTGAAACTATCGGCAAATGCGTGATGGTCGTTTCGACCGGCGATGAAAGCGCGATGATGCGCCGCCAGGCGCCGAAGACCGCAATGGCGATAGCGGAGTTTTTTCGTGATCAGGGTGATTCCGTTCTTCTGATCGCAGATTCGGTGACACGTTACGCACACGCCGCGCGCGACGTCGCTCTTGCCGCCGGTGAGCCCGCTGTTGCCCGTGGCTATACGCCTAGCGTCTTTAGCGAGCTTCCCCGCCTGCTGGAGCGAGCCGGTCCAGGTCGAATGTGCTCTGGCTCGATCACCGGACTATTCTCAGTCCTGATTGATGGCGACGATCACAATGACCCGGTCGCGGACAACATCCGCGGGACATTGGATGGCCATATCGTTCTGGACAGGGCGATCGCGGATCAAGGTCGGTTTCCGGCGATCAACGTGCTGGGATCGATCTCTCGTCTGGCTGATCTCGGATGGACATCGAAGCAGAAAGACCTCATCCGCAGGATCAAGGGCCTGATCGCCCGCTACGAGGACAGTCGCGACCTACGCATGATGGGCGGGTATCAGGCCGGAACTGATCCGGAACTCGACCAGGCGATTGTGATCGTTCCGAAGGTCTATGAGGCGCTTCGTCAATCGCCGTCGATGCCCTCCAGTCGGGACTCATTTGCGGATCTGGCGGAATTTCTGCAGCAACCGTCGGGGTCAAACGCGCTGCCCGCGTCCCCGTAAAATCATTTCCAAAAACCAGCTTCGCGCAAGCGTGAGCATTTATTGCGAATAATCAGAATTAGGAGAAGCGGATAATGAGCCTATTTAGCGTCCTGCGAACCGGCGTTTCGGGCATGAACGCCCAATCCACGAAGCTCGGTACCGTGGCCGAGAATATCGCCAACTCGAACACCACCGGTTTCAAGCGCTCGGGTATCGAGTTTTCGTCACTGATCCTGTCGCAGGACGACAGCTCCTACACCTCCGGGTCGGTTGAGACGAGGGTTCGCCGTGCGATCTCCGATCCTGGCTCCATCGCCTATACGACGTCGGGATCGGATCTTGCGGTATCGGGAAATGGGTTCTTCGTCGTGAGCGACGCGAAGGGAACTCCATTGCTCACGCGCGCCGGGAATTTTGTGGTCGACGGACCATCCGGCAATCTCGTGAATGCGGCTGGTTTCAAGCTGATGGGCTACAGCCTGGAGAATGGCGCGGCGGACATTCTGCTGAACAGCTCGAGCAACCTGGTCCCAGTCAGTATCAAGTCGCTGAGCATGAAGGCGACGCCGTCGACAGAGGGCACGTTCAAGGGCAACTTGCCGGTTGACGCGCCGGTGATTGCCGCCCCTCCCCCCGCTTCGGCGAATTTCAGCAAGAAGTCGTCCATCGAGGTCTACGACAACGTCGGCAATCCGATGAAGCTCGACATCTACATGACGAAGTCGAGCGCCGGTTGGGAGGTGGCTGTCTATAACGGAGACAACCCAGCCAGCTTCCCGGCGACACCGATCGCGACAGAAACGCTGACGTTCAACGGAACGGGCCAGATGTCGGGCCCGACCAGCATGTCATTCGGCATCCCGAATGGCGCGCCATTCACGCTCGATATGACGGGGATGAGCGAGTTGGGCGGCGACTACGCGGTCACCGGAGGTGCGAATGGCAACAAGCCGTCCGCGGTGAAGGGAGCCGAGTTCGGAGAGGACGGCACCGTCTATGCCGTCTACGAGAACGGCTCGCGAGTGGCGGCCTTCAAGGTCCCGTTGGCGACCGTCAGGAGCCCGGACAACCTGACGCCGCTTGCGGGCAACGTGTACGAAGCCAGCATCGCCTCTGGCGGTTACGAGCTCGGGACACCGGGCCAGTCCGGCTTCGGTTCGATCAGGTCGGGCGCCCTGGAGCAGTCCAACGTCGACATTGGCGCCGAGCTCACGAGCATGATTGAGGCGCAGACGGCGTTCTCCGCAAATTCGAAGTCGTTTCAGACCGGCAACGAGATGCTCGACGTTCTGATCAATCTCAAGCGCTAGCCGCTAGGACTTCGAGGTTCTAACTCATGACACTAAGCGCAGCGCTCAACACTGCTCGATCGTCACTGCAGGCTACGCAGACGCAAATTTCCGTTGTCTCGCGGAACACGGCAGGATCTTCCGACCCCTATTATTCCAGGAAGATCGCGTCGGTTATCTCGCAGGGCGGAGCCGTGCAGGTCACGATCTCCCGGGCGAGCAATCTGGCGCTTTATTCCAAGATGCTGGTTGCCACGTCCGGAATGGCGGGCAATCAAGCCATCACAGCTGGCCTGGATCAGCTGAACGCGACCATCGGTGACACGGCCCTCAACGCGTCACCGGCCGCTAAGATCGGGATGCTAAAGTCGGCACTGTCCCAACTTGCGAAGGCACCGGATAGCTCGACCTTCGCGAAGGCTTTTCTGAACTCGGCCAGTGACTTGGTGAAGTCGCTGAATGATGCGACTGCCGAGGTTCAGAAAGCGCGCCATGACGCCGACACTGCGATCGCAAACTCCGTTGGTCGGATCAATGGTCTGCTGACGAAGTTTGAGGCGGCGAACCAGGAGGTCATGCGGGGCTATGCTCTGGGCAGCGACATCTCTGACAGCCTCGATGCCCGGGATGCATTGATCAGCCAGTTGTCGGAGGAAATGGGCGTCCAGATCGTTGAGCGCGAGGGCGGTGACCTCGCGCTTTACACTGATAGCGGCGTTCCCCTTTTCGATCGGTCGCCTAGGAAAGTGAGCTTCCAACCGACATCGGCATTTGGGCCATCTACCGTGGGCAACGCGGTGTTCATTGATGGCATTCAGGTGACCGGCGCCGGCGCTCCGATGCCTCTGAATACTGGCAATCTGGTAGGCCAAGCGAAGATCCGCGATGACATTTCGGTTGGGTACCAGTCGCAATTGGACGAGCTCGCCAGGAACGTGATCGAGGCCTTTAAGGAGACCGATCAGTCTGGCTCTGGGCTCCCTGATTTGGCGGGCATCTTCAGCTTCGCGGGCAGCACAGGCGTGCCGCCCAATCCTGCATCGTCGGGATTGGCTGGGCTCCTGAAGCTGAATCCAGCGCTCGCTGGTCAGCCGGACGGTGGCTTGGCGGCTCTCCGTGACGGTGGGATCAACGGCGCGGCCTACCGTCATAATCCGGCAGCCCCAGGCTCCGACGTCGCCTTTTCTGGCCGTCTGAATGGCCTCGTGTCTGAGATGGAGAAGAGCCGACCGGTTGATCCGGCTTTCGGCTTTGGCACCACTCAGTCGCTGCAGGATTTTGCGTCGTCCTCTGCAGGTTGGCTGCAGGGCCTTAGGGCATCGGCCAAATCTGAGGCCACCTACTCCGAGATGCTGCTCTCGCAGGCTTCCGAAGCGATGTCGAACGCAACGGATGTGAACGGTGACGATGAAACGGCTCGGATGCTCCAGCTCGAACATGCTTACTCCGCATCCGCAAAACTCATCTCGACGATCAACGAGATGATGAAAACCCTCTTGGCGATGGTCTGAAAATGAAGACGTCATTCATTTCGACAACGACGCTCTGGAACGCGCCGCGCGCCGGCCTGAACAAGATGCAGGCGGATCTTGCGAAGGCCACGAAGGAAATGACCAGCGGCCGAGACACTGATGTGGGGCTGCGCCTTGGATTTCGTGCCGGTGAAGCATTCTCCCTTCGCCAGGAGATGGAGCATCTTGGTTCAATCATCGACAGCAATGCGACCGTAAAGGTTCGGCTCGAAGCCTCGACTGCGGCCCTGGCTCGAGCCCGAACGTCGTCGGAGAAATTTGCGGCGACCCTCATTGCTTCGCCAGTTGGTGATCGGAATTTGCCGGTGGTCTTGCTTGAAGCGAAGAGCACGCTGGCGGGACTGGTTGGCGACCTCAATCGGGCTGTGAATGGCCAGTACATCTTCGGTGGGATCAACAGTGGGCAGCGGCCAATCGTCGAAGATGGCAGCATGCCGCCGGCGGCCGCCAAGAGCGCTATCGATGCCGCGTTCTCGGCCTTCTTCGGATTTCCTCAATCGAGCCCATCTGTCGCTTCGATCGACGAAGCCCAAATGAACGCATTCCTGGACGGCCCATACAAGGCCCTCTTCGATAACGGGCCTTGGGCTGCGACCTGGTCGAACGCCTCCAATCAATCGATCACGAGCCAGATCTCGACATCGGAAGTGATCGAGACCTCGGTCAGTGCGAACGAGAGTGCCGTCCGCCAGCTCGCGATGGGCTACTCGATGATCCTTGAACTCGGGATCTCGAATTTGGGAGCGGACGTCCGGGAAACCCTTTTGGCGCGCGCGATCAAAACGATCGGCGAAGGCGGCAGCGCTATGTCCGACCTTGAGGCGCAAATTGGTATGTCTCAGGAGAAAATCGAACATGCCAACTCGCGGATGGATATCCAAAAGGACGTCTTCAACGAGAAACTGTTCGGCTTGGAGGGCGTCGATCCACTCGAAGCCAAGACGCGCATCGATCATCTGACGACGCAGATCCAGACGTCATTTTCTTTGACCGCTCAGCTCCGCAATCTGAGTCTCATCAATTTCATTTGAGAGAGCCCCCATGAGTTTTGCCGCCTATTTTGAGATGGCCGACGATGATCCGATGGAGTGCCGAAAGCGCGAACGGGACATTTTCGACAGCGCAATCGAGAAGCTGAGGTCGATTGAGCACTGCAATTCGGTATCGGACGAGGTCGTGTCGGCAGTCGCCTACGTCCAGAAGCTCTGGATAGCACTCATTCAGGACCTCAAGACTCCCGGTAATGCCCTTTCGGACAGCCTGAAGTCGAACCTCATTTCAATCGGCATGTGGGTGGTCAATGCCACAACCACGATCGTTCGAGGCGATTTTTCGAAGCTGGAAGAGATCATCAGGATCAACACTCTGATCAGGGAGGGCTTGGAATGAAAGCGAAGATGCGATTTTCGCTGAAGCCGGGGGAGCGGATTTTCATCAACGGGGCTGTGATCTGCGTCAGTCAGAAAGTGACGCTGAGCCTGCTGAACGACGCATCGTTCCTCCTGGAATCGTACGTGATGCAGTTTGATGATGCGAACACGCCGCTCCGGCAGCTGTATTTCATCACGCAGACCATGATCATCGATCCCAGCTCTCGGTCTCAAATGAAGGCTGCGTTCCTGGAGCGCTTCGCGCTCATCGCCGGGGAGTATGCCGCGGCCGAAGAGGCACGGTCACTGCAGGCGGTCCACGATCTCGTCACCGGCGAACGCTTCTTCGATGCCCTGAAATTGCTGCGGACGATGTTCCCCATCGACGACGCGAAACGTCCGGTTGACCGCTCGGGCACTGCCCTTCGCGCCGCTTGAATTACGAGGTTTAGCAACGATGGACGTCTCTTCGATCGTCACTGGAATGTCCGCTCCGCAGCAGCGCGGCCCCACTGAAAAAGGCTCATCTGCGGTGAGCTACGACGCTTTCCTCGGCCTTCTCCTGACCCAGTTGAAGAATCAGGACCCTACAGCACCAATGGAATCGACCGATTACATGGCGCAGCTGGCGAGCTTCTCGCAGGTCGAGCAGCAGACCAAGACCAACGGCAAGCTGGATGCTCTCTTGACGTCGTCCGCGCTCTCCCAGGCTGATACCGTGATTGGTCGCACAGTGACCTCGGCCGACGGAAAGGTCACTGGTGAGGTGGCATCGGTGAAGGTCTACTCCGATGGACTCGTGGCTACGACGGTCGACGGCAAGGAGATCATTCTAAGTCCCGGCATTACGGTGAAGTAATGACCGCAGTTGATGCACTGGAGATGGTTCGGGCAGCGATCTGGACCATCATCGTCGGTGCGGGCCCCGCGGTCGTTGCAGCTATGCTTGTTGGCATAGTAATCGCCCTGGTTCAGGCCCTCACTCAGATCCAGGAGGTCACACTGACCTTCATCCCGAAGATCATTGCGATTTTGCTGGTGACGCTTGTCACCGGCACATTTGTTGGATCCCAGATCTTTTCATTTACAGAGGCAGTCTACGGAAAAATCGCTACCGGCTTTTGAGCTCCGACGTCGTCCCTTTTTCCAAGGAAGAGAGCTTCGCGCAAGCTACGTAGTCCAAGAACGATCCGAAGCATTTTTGTTTTCGGATATATTGGCATGAATTCCAATCAGGCTGCTAAATCGGATCGCGGCCGTGACATCGCATTTGCTGGCGGTGTCGTTGCGATCCTGGCGATTTTATTTCTGCCCATTCCAGCGATTCTTATCGACATGGGCCTCGCCCTTTCGATTGCCCTGTCCGTACTGATCCTGATGGTGGCGTTGTGGATCCACAAGCCACTGGAATTCTCGGCCTTCCCTGTCGTCCTACTCATTGCAACGCTATTGCGGCTCGCATTGAGTATTGCGTCCACGCGATTGATCCTCGCCGACGGGCACAAGGGGGTCGATGCAGCCGGGCATGTGATCGCGGGTTTCTCGCGGTTCGTGATGAGCGGCGACTTTGTCATTGGCATCGTGGTCTTCATCATTCTTGTGACCGTCAACTTCCTGGTCATCACGAAGGGTGCGACCCGCATTGCGGAGGTTGGAGCGCGCTTCACCCTCGACGCGATCCCCGGCAAGCAGATGGCAATTGATGCCGATTTGAACGCAGGTCTGATCGACGAGAAGGAAGCGCAGCAACGTCGCCGCGAGCTAGAGGAGGAGAGCTCGTTCTTTGGCTCGATGGACGGTGCCTCGAAATTCGTCCGTGGCGAGGCAATCGCCTCTCTCATCACGATCGCCGTCAACATTTTCGGCGGCATCATCATCGGCGTAACCCGTCATGGGATGCCTCTATCGAAGGCGGCGGATGTATTTACGCAGCTTTCAGTCGGTGACGGCCTCGTCAGCCAGATCCCGGCCCTTATCGTGTCCCTGGCAGCGGGTCTGCTGGTGTCCAAGGGGGGAACGCGGGGCCAGGCGCAGCAGGCCGTCCTCGGGCAGCTGAGCGCCTATCCGAGGGCCCTCTGGGTGGCGTCCGCACTGATGATGGTGTTCGCCATCATGCCAGGTCTTCCATTTGTGCCGTTTATGGCCCTGTCGCTCATGATGGCGTTTGTCGCCTACACGATCCCGAAGCGCATTGCGGAAGAAGCAGGACGAGTGGCTGCCCAGAAGCAGGAAGCTGACAGGGTAAAGCAGATCGAGGCGAAGGAGTCCGTGAGGGAGTCCCTGAAGACCGCCGAAATTGAGCTCTGCCTTGGCCAGCATCTGGCTTCAATGCTGAACCATTCCCGAGCGGAGTTGCCGCACCGGATTGCGAAAATGCGCCGGCGGTTTGCGCAGGATTACGGCTTCGTCGTTCCCGACATCAAGCTCTCGGACAACCCCTTGATGTCGGTGAAGAGCTACCAAATTCGGATCCACGGGACGATTGTAGCGTCGCATGAGCTGCGACCTGGCGAGGTTATGGTTCTGACGGGTGACGGCCCGGTTCCGGACGTGCCTGCTGAAGAGACGCGGGAGCCCGCTTTCGGATCAAAGGCCTATTGGGTGACGGAAGCCCTTGTCGGTGAGGTGAAGCGACAGGATTTCAAAACGGCCGACTGCAACTCAATTCTTCTCACTCACCTGAGTGAGGTAATCCGGAACAATCTCCCGCAATTCCTATCCTATCGGGACATGCGAACGCTGCTGGACCGCCTGGAGCCCGAGTACAAGCGCCTTCTGGACGATATCTGCCCCTCTCAGATTTCATATTCTGGACTGCAGGCTGTCTTGAAGCTGCTTCTGGCGGAGAGAGTTTCTATCCGCAATCTGCATCTCATCCTCGAAGCCGTCGCTGAATTTGCGCCGCATGCCAGGCGGGCGGAGCAACTCGTGGAGCACGTTCGTACCCGAATTGCCCAGCAGATATGCGGCGATCTCGCTGAAGGCGGGCCGCTCAACATCCTGCGTCTGGGAAACAAGTGGGACCTCGCCTTCCATCAGGGGCTCAAGCGTGATGCCAAGGGAGATGTGATCGAGTTCGATATCGATCCGCGCCTGATCGAGCAATTCGGCCAAGAGGCCTCAGAGGTGATCAAGCAGACATTCGTAAAGGCCAAAAAATTCGCGATCGTCACCTCTCCGGACTCCCGTCCGTATGTGCGGATGATTGTGGAGCGAATGTTCTCCTCGCTGCCAATCCTCTCGCATCTCGAGATTGCGCGGGGCGTTGAAGTGAATTCGCTAGGGGCTATCGCGTGAGCTCATATAGCTCCGATACACTTCTAACCGTATTTCTTATCTTTTGCCGTGTCGGAGCGGGAATGATGATGGCTCCTGGCTTGTCCAGTAGCCGCATCCCAATGAATGTCCGCCTCTTCCTTGCGCTCACCGTCTCTCTGGCAGTCTCTCCGCTTATCATGGGCCGCTTTGCCCAAGGTGTTGGAGCGCTGCCGCCAGCTACTCTTTTTGGTCTCATCGGGACGGAGCTTCTGACCGGGATCGTGATCGGCCTTCTAGGCCGGGTGTATTTCTTCGCTCTTCAAACGATGTCGAACGCCGCGGCCATGGCGATCGGTTTTGGAAACATCCCCGGAGCTCCCTTTGACGATTCAGAGCCCCTCCCCGCGATCACGACGATGATCATGATGGCAGCGACGGCCATGCTGTTCATGATGGACTTGCATCTTGAGCTCATCAAAGGCGTCGTCGCGTCCTATGACCAGTTGCCACCGGGCCAATGGTTCGGTCCGCGAATGTCCCTGATGCGAATTGTCGACCAATCGACCGCAGCCTTCGTCCTCGCTCTCCGGATCAGCGCGCCCTTCATCGTCTATTCGATTGTCGTCAACCTCGCGGTGGGCTTGACCAACAAGCTCACCCCGCAGATCCCCATCTTCTTCCTGGCGACGCCCTTCGTGATGATGGGGGGGCTGTTCATGGTCTATTTCTTGATCTCCGACTACCTGACGCTCTTCCTTGAAGAATTTGCCTCGTGGTCGGTTCACGGATGACCGCGAAATGAAGGATCGCATCAGGAAAATTGAGAGAATTCGGCAGGTGCAGCAGCATATGCATCGTGTCGCCGAACTCCGAATGTCGGGTCTGGAAAATTCCCGTCGGATTAATCAGAGCGAGCAACTCGATTTAATTTCCGCGTTAAATGAAGACAGCAGCTTTCAAGGGCTCTTCGTTGACGCAACGGCCAGACGCCTGAAGTCGCTGGCGCATCAGGGCGACCAGATCGCGACGGAATGTCTGGCCCAACGCACTGTGGTGATTGAACGCGGCCTGCAGCTCAAGCGAACAGAGAAAACCTGCGACCGACTGAAGGAGCAGGATCGGCGAGAAACCGAGAAGCGGGAGCTGCAGAACATACTCGAGCAGATCATTTCTCGTTCACACAAGCTTCCCGCAAGCTAGGGCGGTTACAAGCGCTGAACCGACGATAAGAGGTCACCCAGCAATGGCAATTAGCCCTCCTTCCGACATCATTGGCGATGTTGCGCGGGCTGCGGATCCGGCTCGCGTCCAGGCTGCTGCTCAGAAGCTCAGCGAAGGCGCCAGTTTGGTGGCTGGCGCAGATTTTGGCGACGCACTTAAAGACGCTGGCTTTTCAGCGCCTTCGGGTGGGTTCGATCCCTATGCCTTCCGAACCTCGCTGAAATCGAGCTCTACGCTGGGCGGATCAGCCGAACCCTACAGGAAGTTCGAGTCCTTCGTACTCCAGACGTTCATCGAAGCCATGTTGCCTAAGGACGCAGCGACAATCTACGGCAAGGGCACGGCTGGCTCGATCTGGAAATCGATGATGGCCGAGCAGCTCAGCACCCAAATTACCAAGGCCGGTGGAGTTGGAATTGCGAACCAACTTGCAGCCAAAGCCCTTTCCGCTCGCACTGATATTTAAGGAATACCAGCATGCTTACCGCTTGCCTTGACCGCCTCGAGGAGACAATCGACGCCGAGATGAAAGCTATTCAGGCCCGCGATCTCACCGTCTTGCCGGAGATGACACGGCGGAAATCGCAGTCCCTCCTGGAATTGACGCGACTTCACCGTTCGGTCCTCACTGACCACGAAAAGCACCGAGCCTTCTCTGAGCGTATGTCGCGCATGAAAGTGAAAATGGACGAAAACCTCGCCCTATTGGCACTCCAGGTGAGAGCCACGCAGGAGATCTCATCGATCATCAACCAGGCGATCGTCCAATCCCAGTCGGATGGCACGTACGAGGCGCCGGCGATGGGCGTGCGGGCCGCCACGCGATGATCCGGAACATCGCGACCGGAGCCTGGGTGTGCACCCTTGCATTGGGGGCCTGCTACATGGCGGCCTCCTATGCCGTCGGCAGCCAGTCAAAGGATGAGCAGCCTCAGCATCAGCTGATCGGGGTGCAGTACAAGAAGCTGCCAGCGGTGAATGTGCCGATTATCGCGGACGGGGCCGTTAAGGGATACATCGTCGCCCAGATGGTGTTTACGGCGGATGCGGACACGCTTCGAACCCTTTCCGTGCCGGCCGATGCGTTCATTCGTGATGAGGCGTTCCGCTACATGTATTCGGACACGCGGATCGATTTCGCGAACCTCTCCCGGTACAACGTCAATCAGATGATTGCTGACGTGCGAAGCAATGTGAACAAGCGGCTTGGCGCCGCGGTCGTGAAGGAAATCCTTCTTGAAGGGATCAACTTCGTCGACAAGGCTGATATTCGCCCGTGATCGGAGCGCGGCTAATATTCCGAAAATCGAAATAACAAAAATAATCGACGCCGCGCCCAAAATTCGCTTGACGATATTTTTCGGACCTAATATTCCTCAATTGTCGCCGGTCGGACCATCGACTGGCGCCACGCACGACGGAGCCCTTCCAGGGTTGGCATGACGCCTTCTGTCGTTCCGGAACTGAGCCCGGATATTCCATGAACAGTGAAGCGATTTACCTCGCGGCATGATGCCTTTTTCACTGGGTCGGTTGAATTCCGACATTTCCACGTCTCGTGAAAATTCAAGCTAGGAATATTTAAAATGTCGTCCATCAACACCAACATCGCTGCTATGTCGGCCCTTCAGAACCTGAAGTCGACGCAGACGGCTCTCAACAAGACGCAGGGCGAGATTTCGAGCGGCCTGCGTGTCGGCGAAGCGGCGGATAGCGCCTCTTACTGGTCGATCGGCACGAAGATGAAGTCCGACGTTACGTCGCTGGGCGCGGTGAAGGATGCGATCAGCCAGTCCAAGGCTATGATCGACACCTTCTCTTCGGCAATGGGCAAGGCACTCGATTACCTCAACAAGATGAAGACCGGCGCGATCACTGCCATGCAGCCTGGCGCCGACAAGGCCGCGATCCAGACCGAATACTCCGCTTCGGTGTCGGGTCTGAAGAGCTCTGCGGGCTCGGCTGCGTTCAACGGCCAGAACTGGCTTGCGGGCACGGCTGCCACTGTCAAACTCGTTACGTCATATGACGGCAACGCGAAGACCGTGGGCAAGCTCGACATCGACACGTCGAAGACGATCCTGTTCGCCGACGCAACGGCTGGTACCGGTGGACTGCTCGGCGCTGCTGCAGCGATCGATATTTCCACCAGCACGGACCTCGATGCGGACCTGACCGCGATCGATGCAGCGATCACCGCTGTTACGACTGCGGCTTCAATGCTCGGCGCGAACAAGGCTCTGCTGGGTGCGCAGACCGAGTTCATCCAGGTCATGTCGGACTCGCTGAACGGTGGCGTTAGCGCCTTCGTCGACGCGGATATGAACGACGCATCGACCCGTCTTCAGGCGCTGCAGACCAAGCAGCAGCTGGGCATCCAGGCGCTGTCGATCGCGAATCAGAACTCGCAGAGCATCCTGAAGCTCTTCCAGTAAGAGCCGGCCTCAGGCCTATCCAAACAAGGGCTCCGCCTCACAAAGGCGGGGCCTTCTTTCTGAGGTGGATGTTCGAATGACCGCGAGAGTTTTGACCGCCTCTATCGCCTTCCTTCTTGCCGGTTCCCCCGCCGTTGCAGGGACCGATGCCGGCTGGGCCTACACAGTGAGGGTTGGCGAGGATGGCAAGCCAACGATGGCACTTGCAGGCCTACGCAACCCAAGCGGTGAGACCTTGTGGCTCACCTGCGCCCGCTCCGTTCAGCCAGGAGCAGTTGTGCGCGCGGCGGTTTCCGGTCCGCGCTATCTCGGTGCCGGGGCGATGATCTCGAGAGCAACGGTCATCCGTTTTGATAAGGCGACGCCTTCCGTTGACTACTGGACTTATGGCGAGCGTTCAGGCCGCCTGATGGATAGTGCCAGCGCTCGTGTCTTTGTTGGACGGCTGGCGGAGTCGAGCCAGGTGGCGATCGATCTGTCGAATTACCGACTTGAGACCTCAACAGCAGTTTTCCGTCTTGATCCCGCCGAAACCAAGAATGTGATCGGCCGGTTGGACAGCGACTGCCGGCGCATTGCAGCGGCTCAATCCTAACGGGCGCGGAGATCGGGACATGATCAGCACGACAACGCGATATCAGATTCTGACGTCCAATCCGGTCCGGACGCGTTCGACGATCGAGAATGATCCGGTCGTGAAACGCGACACCGAATATTATCGGGCGAACATCGGGAAAATTAAGACGGTCGACGAGTTCATGAAGGACCACCGTCTTTTTAGCTACGCCATGAAGGCCTTTGGCTTGTCCGACATGATCTACGCGAAAGCGTTCGTCAAAAAGCTCCTGACAGAGGGGCTGGCCAAGCCCGACAGCATGGCCAACAAAATGACGAACGCGCTCTACAAGGAATTTGCAAAGGCATTCGATTTCGCCGGAAAGGGTGACAAGGCCACATCGCAGCCGGGCGCCACCACGGAGACAGTCGATCGTTACGTGCAGCAAACCCTCGAAACGAACGAGGGGAAAGAGAATGAGGGCGTACGATTGGCGCTCTATTTCAAGCGCAAGGCTTCAACGATCACGTCGCATATGGGCCTGTTGGCCGACAAGGCTGTTTTGACGTTCGTTCAGACGGCTTTCGGCATCCCGAAGGAATCCTCCGGCGCTGACCTGGATGCCCAGGTCCGTCAGCTCAAGAAGCTGATCGACGTCGAGGACCTCCAGGATCCGAAGAAGGTCGAGAAGCTGATCCAACGCTTCTCTGCCATGTGGGACATGAATAATGTGAGCGCAGCATCACTGAACCCGGTGCTCAATCTCTTCGGCGCTGGCCAGGGAGAGATCGGCTTCAGCATGGATCTCATGATGAGCATCACCAAGTTGCCGCGAGGGGGCTTCTGAACGGAGTATGCCAAACTGCTGGCCTGAGATCGTTTGAGCCTGATTCTGGACCGATCCTTATCAGGATTATTACCTGAATAATTCTCCCAGGCCGCTTCCAGTCGCGCCAACTTCTCCGCGGCTACAGGCTAGGTCTGCCCGAGCCTGCTCCAGGTGGGCGGGCCCGGTGTTCACGACGTATCGGCTGTGGCAAACGCCGCAGTCAGCCGGGCGCTCAGCGACATATGCTTTGACGGCAGGAGTCGGAATGACGACTGGTGCCCTTTGGGATAAATCCGACCTCGCTCAGTCCTATCGACCGTCAAGAGATAAGAGCGGAGAAGGCCCCGTGTGTTTCTCGAAAGGCAACTTCATCACCCACGGATACAGCGCGATAATAGGCCTCGATCGCTCCGACAGATTGCTCACCGCAGGGGCGACTGGATTGCTAAATCTGCAAGTGACTGATCCCAAATGTGCCGAACCGAGCTCCTGGCGTGCGATACCTAAAGGGTTTTGGCGGGAGCGCTAGGAGCGAACTCCGGGTACAACATCGATTGTGACTTCGCGGGTTTTTCGCGGATCGACGGGGCGCACAAAATTCCCCTCGCATGTCGTTGTGACCGGCCGGATTGCGGTCCGCTTATTGTCGACGCCAGTTAGATAATTGACCTCGTAGTACCGTTCGCCGCCAATGAATCGCGTCTGCGCGCTTTCGTAGACGTAACCCTGTGTGGAGCGAGAAACGCGTGTCACGGGTCGTGGGTCGCTTTGTTCAGCGACGACGGCCGGAACCGGATTACCGATGTACTCACTGCAAGCGAGCGCAAAGGTCTTGTCGGCTGCGCAGCCGCCCAGGAATGGTCCAGCGACAAGCGCCAGCATCAGAAAAGGCAGTTTCGCCATCGTCATCTTCATTCGCGTAGATAGGCTCTCTGGTCTCAGCCACTCACCCCCTTCGAGATGACAGATTGCCCCGCCTCTGTGAGGCGGTTCTCGAGAGAGAAGCTGATATAGACGAGCCGAGATTGGACAAGCTTGGTGAAGCCAGACGTGCTGGCATTTAGCTTCTTACCGTCCGCGACCATTTTCAGCAATTCGAGATCGGTGTCTGAAAGGGCTTCGTCGAATCTTGCGATCGCTTCGTCACCCTGTGCTGCGCGCTTGTAGCCGTGCCCTGTCTTGGAAATATCCCCCGCGGTCGCGAGTTTATTGAGCTTTGCCTTTGTTGGGCCAGCAGCCGGCGTTTGACGTCCTGTGGGTGGGGCTGCGGCATAATTTGACGGGCTCACTTTGGCTCCGACTTTGCGCCGCACAATCGGTCTTATGGTTGACAAATTATGGATAGAGAATTCGGTTAAAGGTTAATTCAATATCCCCGGGGTCGAAAATAGCGCGCAATCGAATCAGGCAACGCGGCATCGCCAATGGGGGCTGGGCAATTTTTGCCGAGTTCGGATATCTTCTGCGAAAACAAGGACACGGCAAATCGCAAGTGTTCACCGGGACAACTTGCGTTTAAACGGTACGAATTCATGAGTTCGGATCGCGTTCGGCATCGACCAAGCCGCGCTTATCTCTAGATTGACGTCGAAGTTGCGAAGTGTTTATTACGTCGATCCGTATGGTTAAGGGAGATTATGAGTCACAAAGCCGCAACACGCGACCAAATGTTCTATACCGGGGCCTAGCTTTCGATTCAGATGTGCCATTTATAGACCTGAGGCAGGCGTAGCAGCTTGTGTGGCGACAGTGAGGCACGTTGATGTTGACCCCGTCTTTCGATCGGCTCGAGGAGGCGATCGATCAGATTACGAGTGCGCTTTTGGCGCGCGATCTGGAAGGGCTCCCGACTCTGAATGCGGCGAGTGATGGTCATCTTGCGGTTCTCTTCACACAGATTTCTCGTATGAATAATGCGGGGATCCGGCTCGATGAAGTAGAGCAGGATCGCTACAACGACCTGCTCGGCAAGATGGAAGTCAACCTCGAACTCGTTCGCGAACATATGAGCGAGACTGCCCAGCTCAAGGATGTTGTGGCGGCGGCCAAGTCCTGGGACGATGTTGCTCATCTCTGCTCGGTTGTGCCGGCGATGCTCGAGGTCGCGTAAACTCGGGACTTCATCTCTAAAGCTATTTCTTGGATTGCAGCTTGCCAGTTCCTAAGGCAAAGCGAATTTATTTGTGAAAATGCCTCGTAAAATCCGGCCGCTGATCGACCCGGAATGCGGAGCTTTCGACATACGCGCGCATCACGTCAGACGCGATATATCGGTGGCCGAGGTCGAGGGCGACTTTGCCAGTCGTGTTCGACCCGGCCATGGGATCATATACGGTCTGACGAGGTTCTGTGGTCAGGGATATGATCCGTCGTGGAACCTCTTCGGGATACCGCGGGGGTGGGCGGTCACTCCGTGTTCACGGAACAGATCGCACGTCGCAAAGGGCGAAAGGTTATGCAGAGAACAGCATCTGCGCGCTCGCGTCTTCTGAAATGAATAGGAGTTGAACGGGCTTTTTGTGAACAGCGAGTCGCCGGACCTATCGTTTTAATGTTCTTTGGTAGCGCATTTGGGTCTGGTCAACGCATCTAGAAAATGTCATGAATTCGCCACTTGTCAATGGATAGGATTTGCTTGCGTCGCACGATATTCATGGCTGTTGCCACCTGATTCGCAACAAAAAGAAGACCTTCGGACCACCAGAATGAATCTAAGATTGAGCTCAGACAATGGGTCGAAGGCTGCGCCTGGCGTACGCCGTCAGCCGGCTTTCCCGGCAATAATTGTCAGAGCCGGTGGTCAAGTCACCAAAGCGACGTATCACGTCAAGTGCTCACGTTGTTCACGGACCGCGCAGAACGACGCCTCAAAAATCAGATCCGACAGCCTCGTATCAGAAAAATTCCAGAAGCGGGGTTGGATTCTCGGGAAGACGCGGGCGGCTGATGTTTGCCCGTCATGCGCAAGTGGAGATCCAACGAAGCCTGCCGATAATCAGATTATCAATAATCCGGGTGAAGTGGTGCTCTCCCTGGGACAGCTAGCGGAGCAATTATTCATGCCCGATAGAAAAGGGGATACTGGCAGGGTGGTGGTTGAGCAGCGGGGGCGTCCAATGTCCCGTGCGCGGCAACAAGCCGAGGTGGTGGCCAGTTCAATTTTCGCGCAGCCCGCGGAACGGCCGATTTTGGGCCTTGGTGGCGCCAGGTCTCCCGCTCCGCCGAATGCGGCCACGGAAGGCGCAAATCCTGCGCCTCAGCATAAGACAGCGACTTCGGTTGAAGGTCAGCGCGATTCTGGCTTCGAGCGGCGAGTTGAGGCTGTTGTCGAAAAGCTGGCAAACGGGATGTCGGCCCTAACTGGGTCGATGGAGGTTCTCGTTGAACAGATGAATAAGATGGCCACGCTGCAAGCCAGCCTGCTCAATGTGACCACCGCGACCAAGGATCAAAGCGCCGAACAGGCCAAGCTTGCCAAACTGAACAATGAGGCGATCGCGCGTTTGGCGCCGATGGTGTCGAACACAACCGATGTCATCCTGGGAAATGTTCGGGAGGCTGTCTCGGATATGCGCCAATTGGCGCAAACGGTGGCTAAGACGAAGGTTGAGACCACTCCTGGCGAGGAGCCTGCTGTGGTCGCTCGTCAAGAGCGGGATGATGTAACCGCCCATGCTGCTCCGTCTTTGCCTGACGTGGTAGGGCGAGCCGCGAGTGAGGGTGCGGCTACTCCTCAAAAGTCGAGATCCCGCAGGACGAAAGCGGAAATTGCAACAGCCCGGGCCGTTGACGAAAGGCTTGTTGCGCTGGGCTTGAAGCGCGGTCGTGGGCGTCCATCGAAGGACGCTCTCACCGACGTAGAACTCGCGGAGGTGCTCGCGAGCACGTCTCCTGAGGCAACCCTTGCGGAGATCAGGAGCCGGCGGGAAGAGGCGGCCGCGGCGGAAACGGCGAAGGCTGCTGGAGAGCCGGCGGCGCCGCTTGTTGCCCGCAAAGGTGATCGGAAGGCGACGACGGCGGAGACGGTAGCCTCGGAGGTTCAGGCCGCGCCAGAGCGGGGGAGTGATCAACCATCTACGGATCAACCTGCAGCTGAGCTGTTTGCACTCGGGGAAGAGTCGACGTCTGTGTCAGCTGACGAGTCGGCTGTTTTGACAAGGCGCCGCAGGACTAAAGCTGAAATTGAGGCTGCGGCGGCGCTGGAGGCGAAGCTTGCTTCACTTGGGCTCAAGCGTGGGCGAGGCCGTCCGGCTAGGGACGCCCTGACCGCGGAGGAGCTTGCTGAAATTGGCGCGAGCTCGCGTCCAAAGGCGACGCTCAAGGCGATTCTTGATCGCCGCGCTAAAGCTCAATACGCGGCTGTCGCGGTACCGGTCGAGTCAGCAGCAGTACCTGTCGCCAAAGTCCCGACGCCGTCCGAGGACAAGCCAAAGCACGGCTGTCCGAAGAAGAATGCTGAGGCGGCTTCTGTCTCCTCGGAGCGTTCGGCGCCTGAAGCCACGCAAGCAGTCCTTGCTCCGGCCGAGCCGGTTGCTGAAAAGCCTAAGCGTGGTCGTCCGAAGAAGAGCGTTGAGGCAGTAGCGCAGCCGGACATCGTTCCGGCCGCTCCGGTAGTCGATAAGCCTAAGCGCGGTCGTCCGAAGAATGCTGAGAGCGCTCCTGCAAGCCTGGCTAAGTCAGTCTCTCAGGTTGCTCAAATTCCCGTTGCCGCGGCGTCGGCTTCGGTGGAGGAGCCTGCGAAGAAGAAAAGGGGGCGGCCTAGGAAAGACGCTACGCCAGCTATTCAGGTGAAGGAAGCGGCGAGGCCGAAGACCACGAAAGTCGAACGGTCGAAGCCCTTGAGCGACGTGGATTGGAGCAGGGTGTCCCAATCTCATGACGTGATGGTGCTGACGATGGAAGGCATCACCACCTTCCAGATAGACCGGTCTGTATGGAATGAAGCGGGCTTTGCCGCCGAAGATAAGATCGGGGTGGAAATCAACGGCGAGGAGTTTCGCCTCTCCAAGTCGGAGACTGGTGTGAAGCCTGCGACGATCTCCAGCGCCTTCGTGGTGGTGAGCTTCTCAGGTCTGGAAGTGCCTTCACTCTGGAAAATCCAGCACGTGACAAAGGATGGGATACTCCTCTTGAAGGGTGCGAAGGCGCTTTGAACCAAAAGGGGGCGCCCGGAAGGCGCCCTTTTTTCATGGCCTGCGGCTCTTGGCCCGGTAGGAAGCAGGATCCTCAAAATGGCCTGACCAGATTCCGGTGTTGTCACGTTAACTGCTGGCCGGCGCCATGAGGCGCATTTGTCCCGGTGAGAGGCTCAGGCGGTGACGCCGGCCACGGCTTTCCAGTGCGCCATGGCGCGCAGACGATGCAGATGGGTGGTGGACCGGGGCGGGACGAACAGATTACGGGCGGCGGTGAACACGGCGACGAAGCGCTGCAGGCCTCCCGGGGTGCGGCATCATCCTTTCCGGAATCGAGATGGTCGCCATGATACACAAACGACAGGCGAGGTTTGCCTTCAATCCGGCCCCGTCCCTTGCCAAGCAATTCGCGGTCCTGGCCGCATAACGCGGCCACATCAGACGGCATCGCGCGTACCCAGGATAAATTCGCGACAGAACCTGTCGAATTTGGTCGACCAGGTGCTAGTTGTGGGACGCTGCGACGAGCTCCGCCGCTTTCTCGGCGATCATCACCGCCGGGGCATGGGTGTTGCCCGAGACGATCGTTGGCATGATCGAGGCATCGGCGATACGCAAGCCCGCGACGCCGTGCACACGCAGCTCGGGATCGACCACCGCCATCGCGTCGACGCCCATCTTGGCGGTTCCGACCGGATGGAAGATCGTCGTCGCGATGTCGCCCGCCGCCTGCGCCGACGACATCCGCCGCGCGCGCAGGCCCCGTACTCATCAGCGCTCCAACCGACGGGCTACATAGAGCTGGGAGGGAACGACGACGACCAACAGCGCAGCCATCAACAGGATAGCCAGGGCGGCCGCGCCCGGCAGGTCCGGGAACTGCCAGAGGTTCCAGAGGGTGGAAGCCGCGACGAGGTTTCCGGTAGACATCAGCATTAGCGGCACAGTTAGATCGCGGGCGCTATGCGCGAACACCCAGAGCCAGCCATTGACGATCTGCGGCCAGACGAGCGGGAAAACCACCTTGCGCAACGACGTCAGCCAGCTTGCGCCGCTGATCAGCGCCGCGTCTCCGAGCTCCTTGTGGATCTGGATCAGCGCGCTGCTCATCGTCCTGACGCCGAACGCGATGTAGATCGTCACATGCCCGAGCACGAGGATCCAGATCGTCCCGTAGAGCGGCGTGTCGAGATAGAGCAGCAAGATCGCCAGCACGAGCACGATCGGCGGGATCGCCATCGGCAGGAAGGACAGGGCGTCGAGGAGCTTGCCCGCCTTGCTGTTCGAGCGAACCGTGAACCAGCCGATCAGGCACGAGATCACCATCACGATCGTTGCGCTCGAGACGACCAGGATGATCGTGTTGAGCACGGCGCGCGAGATCATCGGATTGGTCAGCAGGCGACGGTAGATGTCGAAGGACAGGCCACCGAGCGCCGACAGGCTGGGCGTGGTGTAGGCAGATTGCAGGCTGACCCAGAACAGGATCAGCAGGGGCAGCATCATCACCGCGCAATAGCCGAATGTGAAGGCGAGCGCGGCGAAACGCCAGCGGCCGAGCTTGATCCGTCTTGGTCGAAAGGCCTTCCCCGTCACGACACGGAAGCGCTCGCCGAGACGCGTCGCCCGCATATAGGTCCACATCAGGCCGCCGGCGACAACCAGCAGCAGCACGCCGAAAGCCGAGGCCAGGCCGTAATTGGGCAACCCGTTATCGGGGGACGAGAGCAGGTAGACGCGCGTCGACAGCACGGCCACATCGGCCGAGAGCCCGATGATCAGCGGCAGGTCGAACGCCTGGACCACCGCCATGAACATGTAGATGCCGATGGAGAACAGGCCGGGCGTCAGCAGCGGCAGGGTCACCCTTGTGAGCGTGGCCCAGGAATTGCCGCCATGAACGCGCGCCGCCTGCTCGAGATAGGGATCCATGTTCCTGAGCAAGCCGCTGATCATCACGAACGCGGTCGGTACCACGGCGAAGGAGGTCACGATGATCAACGACCAGAAGGAGTAGATTGTCAGGACCGGACGGAGGAATCCGAACAGCTCCCGGAACATCACGTTGAGGGCGCCATTGCCGGGGTTCAGCAGCAGGATCCAACCGAAACCGACGACCAACGCCGGCACCATCATCCAGGCGAACATCAGGATCCGCACCACGATGCGACCCGACATGTCGGTGCGTTCAGTGCACCAAGCGATAGCGGTGGCGATGGCGACGCCGATGGCCATGCTGGAGAGAGCGTAGACGCCGGTGTTCCAGATCATCGTCAGCGTGCGCGGACTGCTGAGCAATTGCGCATAGTTGAGCAGCGTGACGTCCAGCGTCTCCAGCGGCATCGACTCGGCGGGCGCAAACGACGCCCGGATCAGAACGAGGACCGGCCCGAGAACCAGGATGCTGACGGCCAGCAGAAGCAGGACCAGAACCAGCTTCTGCTGATCGAACCTTCCGCCGGTGCGGCGGGCGGCTGCGACTGAGACGGTGTTCATTACCGGTTCCGCCCGGAAGCCGGTTCGGCCACCGGCACAATGACGCAGCGCTCCGGCGGCAGCTCGAGGACGAGTTCCTGCCCGACCGACAGCGAGGTGTAGGGATCGAGCATCAGCGTCAGCTTCCGCCCGCCGGTCTCCACCTCGGTCTCGACGACATCGCCGAGGAAGGTCATGGCGTCGACGCGCGCCTTGAAGCGATTGGGGCCCTCAACAGTTTCGATGCCGGGAGCGATCACGATCGCCTGCGGGCGAACCACGACCATGACCTGTTCACCGGGACGGAGCTCCGGACCGGCGACGCCCGAGATCGGCCCGATCCCGGTCTGGGCGCGAGCCGTCGCACCGCCATGTTCGAGCGCGCCGGGCAAGAGATTGCTCCGACCCATGAAGTCAGCAGTGAAGACGCTGTTCGGCCTGAGATAGATGTCGCGCGGCGAGCCCTGCTGGACGATCTTGCCCGCCTTCATCAGCACGATCTGGTCGGACATGCCGATCGCCTCGACCTGATCATGCGTGACGAAGATCGTGGTGATGCCCAGCGACTTGACGAGATTGCGGATCTCAGCGCGCATCGTATCGCGCAACTTCGCATCGAGATTGCTGAGCGGCTCGTCGAGAAGCAGCAGGCGCGGCTCGTGCACCAACGCCCTGGCAAGCGCGACGCGCTGCTGCTGGCCGCCGCTGAGAAGCGGCGCCGGCCGCTCGGCGAGGTGACCGAGCTCGACCATCTCCAGCGCCTGCAGCACACGCGGCCGGACCTCATGGCTCGGAGTTCGTTTGACGCCATAGACGAGCGGAAAAGCCACGTTGTCGAAAACTGTCATATGGGGCCAGATCGCATAGGACTGGAAAACCATGCCCAGTTCACGACGATTGGCGGGGACAAGCAGGTTCTCCCGCGACGAATAGACGGTGCTGTCGCCCATCCGGATGATGCCGGTATCGGGATTCTCCAGCCCGGCAATGCACTGCAGCGTCGTGGTCTTGCCGCAGCCGCTCGGCCCCAGCAGCGTGAAGATCGAGCCCTCATCGACCTTGAAAGAGACATCCCTGAGAGCCTGCACCCCGTCCTGGCCATGCTGCCCTGGATAGGATTTGACTAAATTCTCGATCACCAGCATCGGGATTCCCGGCTTTCCGTCGGAAGGATTTGCACGGGAAGGAGCAGAGCCCCTCCCCGTGTTGGAGGCCTGCGCTCAGCGGGTCATCAGGTCGGCGATAGCGTTGCGAACCGAGAGGGCCTGCTTCGTGTCCTCGAGCGAGTTCTCGGTAAGGATCTTGGCACCGGCCTTGACCCGCTCGGCGATCATCTCGGTGAGCGGCGAGCCCTTGTCTCCGGCGCGCGGCAGCGGTTCCTGGGCGTTGGCAACCGTAATGCCCTCGGTCGTCAGCCATGCCGCGAACAGGCGCGCGGCGTTTGGGTTCGGCGCGCTCTCCGGCACGTAGATGTAGAGGTTGTTCAGCGGGATATAGTCGGTGAACAGCTTGAACTTCACGCCCTCGCTGCGGCCGGCGATATGCAGCGAGGAAACGCCGACGGGCGCCTGCCCGACCGAGATCGCCCGCGTCGCCGCCGCCGTGCCGCGCTCGAGCACCGGTTTATTGTCGAGGACGGCCTTCGCCATCTTCAGCGCCTCGTCCTTGCCGAGCGCGAAGGAATAATAGTCGAGCGGGTTGAGCGAAAAGGCATTGATCGCGACGCGGCTGCGCCAATCGCTCTTCAGCAGTTCAGCCCAGGTGTTGGGCACGTCCTCGTCCTTGATCAGCTTCGGATTCCAGCCGATGCCATAGGTCGCGTCGAGAATCGGCAGTGCTGCGCCGCGGAGGTCCTTCATCACCCGGTTGGTGACTTCCTCCATCTGCGGGAACTGCTTGCCGAACACCGCAGCCCATGGGTAGGGCTTGAGGATCTGGCGCTCGAATAGGACCGACGCTTCCTGAGCGCCGCCCGCGCCGACAACATCGACCGATCCACCGGCGCGGCCTCGCTCGGCGATCAGCTTGGTGCCGGTCTGGACCGGGTTCGCCGCGTTCCACTCCACGGTGATATTGAGGCCGAAACGCTCGTTGAAAGCCTTGGCGATCGCGGCGTGCGCCTGCGGCGTCCCCGGACTACTGACCGCCACGAAAAGGCGCCCCTCCTTGCGCGCGCCCTCGAGAATCTGTTCGTAAGTCGGCGTCTGTGCATGCACCGCGCCGGCCGTCAGAATTACTGCCGCCGCCGCGGTTGCTATCGTGAATAGAGCGCGAACCGTCGCCATTGTTTCCTCCTTCGCAGGGTGCGACCCCTGATGGCTTTCCGTATAATTCCATTAAGTGGAATTCTTTATTTTCGTTGATGCGGCGTATCAGGCGCACTTTCGAGTGCGCAGAAAAATTGCGAGAATTAACTCCACAATATGGATCAATAAATCTCGATCAGGCCGGCCGCCCCCATCCCGCTGCCGACGCACATGGTGGCAACCGCGCGCCTGGCGCCGCGGCGGCGCCCCTCGAAGAGCGCATGGCCGAGCATTCGCGCACCCGACATCCCATAGGGGTGACCGACAGCGATCGCGCCGCCATCGACATTCAGGCGGTCGGCGGGCAATCCCAGCTTGTCGCGGCAATACAGGACCTGCACCGCGAAGGCCTCGTTAAGCTCCCAGAGGTCGATGTCGGCAACCGAGAGGCCGGCACGCGACAGAAGCCGCGGCACCGCGAAAACCGGGCCGACGCCCATTTCATCGGGCTCGCAACCGGTGACGGCGAAATGCGACAACGCGCCGAGGGGCGACAGGCCGAGCTTTTCGGCGAGCTTCTCCTCCATCACCACGCAGGCGGCGGCGCCATCCGAGAGCTGGCTGGCATTGCCGGCGGTGACGGTGCCGCCAGTGCGGATCGGCTCCAGCTTCGCCAGGCCCGCAGCGTTGGTTTCCGGCCGGTTGCCCTCGTCCCGGCTGAGGCGCACCGCCTCTTCAGTCGTCGCCCCCGTCGCCTTGTCGGTGATGCTCTTGATGCTGTCCATCGGCGCGAGCTCGGCATCGAAGCGGCCTGCCTCCTGCGCGGCGGCGGTCCGGCGCTGGCTTTCCAGCGCGTAGACATCCTGCGCGTCGCGGCCGATCCCGTAGCGCTTCGCCACGACCTCGGCCGTGTCGAGCATCGGCATATAGACGTCGGGCCGGTTCTTCGTCAGCCACTCGTCATGGAAGCGGTAGCTGTTCTTGTGCTCGTTTTGGACGAGGCTGATGGTTTCTACACCACCCGCCACGACGGCTTGCGCGCCGCGGCTGACGACGCTGTCGACCGCCATGGCGATGGCCTGCAGGCCCGAGGAGCAGAAGCGATTGATGGTAGCTCCTGCCGTGGTGACCGGCAGCCCGGCCCGCAGCACCGCCTGGCGGGCGATGTTGTAGCCGGACGCGCCTTCCTGCATCGCGCAGCCAAGGATCACGTCCTCGATCAGCGCCGGTTCGACCTTCGCCCGGGCAACCGCCTCTGCGATCGCATGGCCCGCGAGGGTCGCCGCATGGGTATTGTTGAAGGCGCCGCGATAAGCACGCCCCATCGGGGTCCGCGCGAACGAAACGATAACTGCCCTGCGCATCACGCCCTCCCCGCGCCGGTTTCGCGCTGCCACAGATCCATCAAGAGTTCGTCCCCGCCTTCAGCGGATTCGAGACGCCGCAGGCCATGCGGGTCGATCACCTCTCGAATCACCCGCAACTCCTTGGCGCTCGGCGGCGGCGTGGTCGAAATCTCGCCTTCGGCATGGACAGCGAAGCCGGTCTTTTCCTGGACTCGCTCCAGCGTGACGCCTTCATGCAGGGATACGACGCGCATCGAGCCGCCCGGCCCCTCGAAATCGAAGACACCGAGGTCAGTTACGACGAGGCCCGGTCTCGCACGGCGCACCGGGCGCCCCGGACCGCCGCCATCCTCATTGCCACGGCCGCAGACGAAATCGACCTTGGCTACGATGGTGCGGGGCGTATGCCGGCGAATGTGATAGCAGAGCGTCTCGCAGCCCCATAGATCGTCGGGGACGCCGCGCGCGCCAACGAGCTGCGCCTTCGGCTTCGCCCAGGAGCCGATCACCGAGATGTTCGAGGCGCCGTACTGGTCGAGCTGGACGGTCCCGATCCAGATCTGCAGCTTGCCGTGGGCAATGAGATGAAACATCTCCTGCCAGCTGAGATTCATCCGGCCCGATTTGGCGAGAGTCCACTCATCCGCCAGCGTCTTGGCGTGCACGTCGCAATCCGCCACCGCGCGCGAGGCTGTGGTCAGAAAGAGATCGGGGACATAGAGCGCCTTGGCGAGACGGGCCGAAAGATCGGACAGGATCGTCGCGCCGACGCCCATCGCATTGCCGCGAAACTCCTTCGCCATGCGGCTGATCAGGAGTTCTTCGAGAGTGTAATCGCTCATGGTCACTGCTCCCGAATCCACGCGGAGAACCATTCGGGATCGGTCGCCCGTTTCTGATATTCCAGTACAGCCTGCAGATCGAAGCGGTAGTCCGGATAGACCGCCGTCATGCCGCCGCCGTCCGGAGCCTCGATCACGCCATCGATCCAGAGGCGCGAGAGGAAGGTTCCGCCAGCGATTTCGGCATCATCCGGTAATTCGTCGACGATCCTCTCGACGGTCACGAAGGTGGTCTTCGCGGCCTGAACCAGCAGCGGGTCGGCATAGCCGTCGCCGATGATCACAGCGTTGCCGTGCCGGTCGGCGATATTGGCGTGGACGAAGGCCACGTCCGGCCTGAGCGCCGGAACCGCCAGAAGCTCCTCGCCGCTGAAGGGACAGGCAATCCTGCGGAACGGGGCAGTCGGGGTGGTGAGGATGTCGGTGTCGAGCCCGAAGCGCGTCGGCAGGAACGGCAGGTTCTTGGCCCCGGCCTCGAAGGCGGCGATGATCGTCGCCTCCGAATACTCGACCACGCTGATGCTGCCTGCCTCACGAGCCCGGCGGAAATGCGGCGCCAGGCCGAAGGCGTCGAAGCCGACGAAGGCGAATTGCAGTTCGCGGACCTTTCCGGCACCGATCAGGAGATCGACATCCGGCCCACCCAGCATCGCCACGACCGTCAGATCGCCGACATCCGCCCCGGCCAGAGCCCGCGCCGCATCCATCGGTTTGCGCTGGATGCCGCCGCCGCCGAACGCGACGGAGCTTCCAGGCGCGACCGCCGCAAGTGCCTTCTCGAGAGTGGTCGTTTTCGTCATTGCTATTTCCCAGTCTGGCGCAGGTCGAGCAGGCGCCGGGACTTGCCGGTGCTTCCGACCTGCGTGAGCGGCAGCAGGCTTGCCGGCGGCACGATCTCGACGGCGACCCGCACGCTCAGATCGCGATGGAGCGCCACCCCGAGGTCCGCCGCAAACTCCGCATCGTCGATCTCGTCCGACTTCTTCTCGACCCGGACCGTCATCTCCTCCCGGCGCGAGAGACCGTTGCCGGAATAAGCGACAACGCAAAGGAACTCGCCGGTCGCGCGCGAATCCGCTGTAACCGCGCTCTGGCACGCCATCGGATAGACGTTGGTTCCGCGCAGCTTCACCATCTCGTCGCTGCGGCCAAGGAACATCGAGAGCTTGCGGGTGCACAGGCCACAGGAACACTCCTTGCGGTCATAGGCGACAAGCAGGTCCCGCAGGTCGTAGCGGATGATCGGCGGGGTGCTGCGGTGGAGGCTGGTCACCACCAGATTTCCACGCCCCCCAGATCGCAGCACCGCCCCGGTCTCGACATCGGCCGTCTCGATATAGACCGTGTCCTCGCTGATATGTTTGCCGTTCTGGGCCTCGCATTCGAACGCGATCTGGCCGATCTCATGTGTGCCGTAGTTGTCGTAGACCGGGCATCCCCAGGCCTCCTCGAGCTGCCGGCGCAGATGGCCGTCGACATCGGGGCCGAGGAAGGAATGCAAACGCCTGGTCTTGAGCGCGCGCAGGTCGAAATTGGTCTCGCGCGCCACCTGGACGAGGCGCGCCAAATATTCGGCGCGACCGTACCAGGCGGCGGTGCCGATCTTGAGCGCGTATTCGAGCTGTCGCTCGCTCGGCGTCACCACGCCCGAGCCGGTTGTGACCGGGATCGCGCCGAGCCAGTGCAGGCAAGCATAGAGCCCGCAATAACCGGCATTCGCCATCGCCAGCGTGTAGGTGATCTGCACCGCGTCGCCGGGCCGGGTGCCCTGCGCGTAGAGTGCCCGCGCCGTCTGGATCGCCTGCACTTCCAGCGCCACGGGGTCGAACAGGGTCAGGCGCGGGAACCCGGTGGTCCCCCCGCTGGTATGGACCTTGAAGGGGGTGCGAGCGAGGTCCTCGGCTGTGACCGGCTGATGGCTGCCAAAGGGCGGAGCGTCCGCAATCGCTTCCTTGAGATCGTCGCTGGTAAATGTCGGCAGCTTCTCGATGTCGTCGAGGCTGCGGATATCGCCCGGCTCGATCCCAGCAGCGCGCCAGCGCGTATCGTAGAACGGCGTGCGCCAGGCATCTTCCACGCGCGCCAGAAAGCGGACGTTCTGCAGCGCACGCAACTCCTGATCCGACATCCGGCCGGTCGTCTGCTGGAAATGCGGCGGCGGCGGATAATCCCGCATCAGCCCGTCCCAATCGACGGACTTCCAGTAATAGGGGACCGCCGGGGCGCTTTCCTCGTCTGTCCGAGCGGGCTTCACCTCGTTTCGCGACACTAGACTACCTCTTCTCTAACCACGCCGGTTTCGCTGACCCCGGCGCTGCCCGTCCTCAAAAGGGTTTCGATGAAACGGTCGCCGGCGCGCTTTCGCAGGGCTGCGGTACCGCCGAAGCTGGCGTGAAGCCGTCGCGCGCGCTTGAGATAGAAATGCGCGTCGGTCTCCCACGAGAACCCCATGCCGCCGTGAAGCTGGATGCAGTCAGCCGTGATCTTCATCGCCGCATCGGCCGCGATGACGCGGGCAATCTGTGCGGCATCGATATCGCCGGGTCTCTGCACCGCATCGGACACGGCGAGCCGCGCATGCGAGAGCAGCGTATAGCCGTCGGCCAGCCGATGCTTGATCACCTGGAAGCGCCCGATGACCTCACCGAATTGCTTGCGCTGCCTGACATGCGCAACCGCCCGGTCGAACGCGGCCCTGGCGATGCCGACCAGTTCCACCGCCGTGAGGATGTGGATGGGCAGCAGGGCCCGCTCGGCCTCGTCATGGCTGCAAAGCGCCCGCGCGATCTCGGCGCCGGGGGAAAGCGTCACGCAAGCGATGGGCGTCGTCGGGTCCATCGCCTGAAGCGCCTCGAAAGTCGCCCCGGCGGCGCGATAGAGGACGAAGCTAATACCCACCGCCTCCCGCACCAGGCAAAGAATATGGCTCGCCCCGGTCGAATGCTCGACCAGCGGCAGGACCGAACGCCCACCGGGTCCCGGCCGCATCTCCATTGTGGCGAGCCCGACCCGCACCGCCCCCTCGGCCAACCCGCGCAGCAGCTCGTCGCCGACCGAACCGAACCGAGATGCGAGCCCGGCCAAAAGCACCGCCGAGAGGGTATAGGGACCGCAGAACAGCTGCGCGCCCATCTCCTCGACGATATCGGCCGCTTCCGGAATGCCGAGCCCAAGACCGCCGTGGCTCTCGGGGACCGCGATCCCGGTCCAGCCCATTTCGGCCGCGAGCTGCCAATGACTTCCGGCGAAGGCAGCGGACACGTCCGCACCCTGAACCAGGGCCGCGTTTGGAGCGGCTTCTGCGAGCGCGCGGGCCGCGGCATCGCGCAGCATCTGGTCGGAATAGGCCGATGAGGCGCGCTGTGTCATCGCGGCAGCTCCAGGCCGCGTTCGGCAATGATGTTGCGCTGAATTTCGGAGGTGCCGGCCAGGATGGTCTCGGCGCGGGTCCAGAGATAGTCGCGATGCCAGAGGCCCTGGGCCGGCGCCACCTTCTCCTGCGGTCCGTATTGGAACTCGGGGCCCAGAACGTCCATGGCGAGATCGAAAAGACGCTGGTGCGTCTCGCTCCAGAGCAGCTTCACGGCCGAGCCCTCGACGCCCGGCGGCACGCCCGCCTCCGCCTGCTTCAGCATCCGGTCTGCATGCAATCGCAAGGCATGGGCGTCACAGAACAAGCGGGCGATCGCGTCGCGGATCAGGGGGTCCTGGATCGCCGGGCGTCCGTCGCGCAAGGTCGCCGCAGCCAGCCGCACCAGATCTTCCAACTCCGTCTGGAGGCGCACGATGCGCGGGATGAAATAAGTGCCGCGCTCGAAATTGGCTGCCGCCATGGCGATGCCCCACCCGGCATTCTCCTCGCCGAGCCGGCAGGCGACGGGCACCTCGACATCATCGAAGAAGACCTCGCCGTAATCAGCCTCGCCGGTGATCTGGCGGATCGGGCGGACGCGAATCCCGGGTAGGCGCATGTCGACGAGGAACACTGAGATGCCGCGCTGGCGCGGCCCCTCGGTCGAGGTCCGGGCCAGCAGGAAACACCAGTCACCGAGATGGGCGAAGCTGGTCCAGATCTTCTGGCCAGTCAGGACGTAGACTTCGCCACGGCGCTCCGCCCGGGTCGCAAGCGAGGCGAGATCGGAGCCCGAATTCGGCTCGGAATAGCCCTGGCACCAGATCTCCTCATTGCCGAGGAGCTTCGGAATGAAGCGGTCCTTTTGCTCCGGGGAGCCAAAGGCGATCAGTGTCGGACCGACGATGCCGTGACCGATCAGGTTGACTGCGAGCGGCGCCTTCGCGCGCGCATATTCCTGATGATAGATCGCCTGGCGGGTCAGCGAGAGCGGACGGCCACCGACCGCTTCGGACCAGCCGAGGCCGGACAGGCCGGAGTGGCAAAGATGGTCCTCCCACTCGCGGCGGAAGGAGAGCCGCTGCATTTCAGCGGTCCCGTAGCGCCTGCCCGCCAGACGCGGCAGCTCTCGCGCGAACCAGGCCTTAATCCCGGCGCGGAAGGCATCGTCGCTCGGAGCCGCGAGGATGGCCGGCGTCGAGAGATCCGCGGCCTCAGTGGAAAGACTAGCCATGGCGATGCTCACCGGCGTCCGCGCTCGATCGCGCTGGCCATGCCGCTGCCGCGCATCTGCGCGAATTCGGCCGAGACATGGGACAGCTGGTGGCTGTCAAAATGCGCCGAAAGCGCATTACGGAAGCCCTGCATGTCCATGGTGCGATTCAGCGAGCGCTTGATGAGCCGGAGCGCGAAAGGCGGCGCCGCGGCAATCCGGTCGGCCATCGCCTGCGTCTCACTCTCGAGATCGGCGCGGGCGACGACGCGGTTCACCATCCCGGCCGCAAGAGCCTCCTGGGCGGTGATCCGGGCACCTGTGAACAGGAACTCCTTCGCCCGCCGCGTACCCATCACCCAGGGATGGACCAGGACCTCGACCGCGGCCGCGCCCATCGAGTGGCAGACCGGGTCCGCGAAGAAGGCATCATCCGAGGCAACGATCAGATCGCAGAGATTGGCGACCATGAATCCGCCTGCAATGCAGGCGCCCTGCACCTGCGCAATCGTCGGCTTCGGGCAATCCCAAATGCGCAAGGGGTAAGCGAAATAGCGCAGCTGTTCATAGTCCCAGCGCTCCTCAACGGTAAAGGATTGCCGCTTGGCTTGCGCCTCCTTGAGGTCATGCCCGGCCGAGAAATGGTCACCCTGCCCGCCGATCACGATGACCCGGACGCTGGCATCGGCAGTGGCAGTAGCAAGGGCCGCATCCATCTCGTCCAGCAGGAGCTGGCTTTCAGCATTCCGGGCGCCTGGCCGCGCATGCAGGATGCGGGCGACCGCCCCCGACACGCTGTACTCGATCTCGCTGAATGCCATGCCGATATTCCAATATATGGATGTCAATTGACAGTGGTCGCAATTTATCTAACCAAAATGCCCGGTCAATAGAGAAATCAAAGGAATTGATATTCCACTAAGTGGAACAATAATACACCCACTCCGACAAACAGGCGCCAGCATGCGCACATCGTCCAGCCCGGCATATCGGCCCGGCGATCCGGCAGTGCGGCCGCAGCTGCGCACCCCCTCCCCACATCACGGACACCGGAGGACACTCAATGGCGCTAAGATGAGCCCAATCGACCAGCGATTTATCGGCGATGCTGACGGTAAAATCGCCACGAGCCGCGATGTTTCGCGCTGCGTCTCTCAACCCGCCGCAGCGACGCATGACGGCGATTCCGATCAGAGGGAACGCCGTCGAGAGGTAGGCGAGCGCACCGAGCTGAGCCAGCTTCGCCACCCCCCTCCGGTGACAGACTCGTCACCCAGGCGATCGGGTGGGGAATGATTGGCACGGCGCCTGCCTGCATGCATGCGATTCTACAATATGGAATATCCACTCAGGAATTATCCCATTGTCCGTTGCTATTGGCAATCTTATGCCGCTATCGTCTCCTTCATATTTCCATATTATGGCGTTCCTAGATCGAAAATGACTGAAAGCCTGCTCCCCACCGTCGCCGAAGTGCTTGCCGCCGAGCTCCAGCAGGCCGGCATCGACCTGATCTTTGGCCAGGGCTCGCCATCTGCCCTCACCCTGGCGGCCGAGCGCCTCGGCTTTCGGCAGATCGGCTTTCGGACGGAGAATGCCGGGACGGCGATGGCTGACGGCTTCGCCCGGGCCTCCGGCCGCCTCGGCTGCATCGCCACGCAGAACGGAGCCGCCGCGGCGCTCGTCGCCGCCGGGCTGAGCGAGTCCTTCAAGGCTTCCGTTCCAGTGCTCGTCCTGGTCCAGGATGTCGAACGGGCCCATGTCGACCGCAATGCCTTCCAAGAGTTCGATCACGCGGCGCTATTCGCCTCCTGCACGAAATGGTTCCGCCGCCTCGACGACGGCGCGCGCGCCCTGGAGTTGCTGCGCAAGGCGATCATCGTGGCGACGAGCGGACGGCCGGGGCCCGTGGCGCTTGCTGTCCCCGCCGACGTGCTCGCCGAGCGCGCGCGCCAGCAGCGCGCGCCCCGCTTCGTTCCGGCCGTTTTCCCGTCGCTGCGACAGCAGCCCGAGCCGGCAGCCATCGCGGAGGCCGCCCGCCTGCTCTCCAATGCCCAGACGCCGATTATCGTCGCCGGTGGGGGGGCCCACAGTTCCGGCGCGCAGGCCGAACTCGCCAATCTACAGCAGCGCTTCGCGCTTGGCGTCGCGACGACGATCATGGGCAAGGGAGCCGTCAGCGAAGGCGATCCGCTCTCTCTCGGAGTGGTGGGCAGCGCGATGGGGCCGGGGAGCCCGTCGCGGGCGATGCGCTCGCTTATCCGCGCGGCGGATGTGGTAATGTTCGTCGGCAACCGCACCAACGACAACGGCACAGCCTCATGGAGCCTGTTTCCGGACAGTGCCGAGTTCATCCATATCGACGTGGCGGTGGACGAGGCGACGCGGAACTATCCCTCGCTACCGCTGATCGGCGACGCCCGCACGACATTGCAGGCGCTCGGCCTCGCGATGGCTGATCTTGCCGATGCCGAGAGCTGCGCGGCGCGCCGCCGGTCTTTGCTCGCGGACGCCATCGCCCAGGCTCGTGCTGCCACCGCAGATGAGATCTCGGCCCTGACGCTGCGATCCAGCGATCCGCTGCGGCCAGAGCATCTGATGCAGGTTCTGCAGGATCGCGCGCCCGGCGATACGGTCTTCGTGGCCGATGCGAGCTATTCCAGCCTCTGGGTCTCGCAATATCTGCAGGCACGCCAGCCCGGCCGGCGCTTCCTGTTCCCCCGCGGGCTTGCCGGGATAGGCTGGGGGTATCCGCTCGCGCTCGGAGCGCGCCTGGCCCTCCCTTCCACACCCGTGGTCGCGGTGGTCGGCGATGGCGGCTTCTCGCATTCCTGGTCGGAGCTCGAATGCGCCGTGCGGCACGGCATCGACGTCAAGCTGATCGTGCTCAACAATGCGTCTCTCGGCTTCCAGCGCCATGCCGAGATGGTGCGCTTCGGGCAGGCAACAAAAGTGTGCGCGATCACCCGGATCGACCACACTATGATCGCCCGCGCAGTCGGCTGCGCCAACGCCACGGTCACCTCCGCCAGCGAGCTCTCCGCCGCGCTCGGTGAGATGTTTGCGGAGAAGGGTCCCTATCTGCTCGATGTCCATGTCGATCCGGACGCCTTTCCGCCGATCGCTGGCTTCGCCAAGCTACTGGCCCACTGAATGGACCAGGCAGATCGCGCCGAGGCCTCGCAGGAACGCCGCACGGACCACGAACGGCTTGCGCCACGAGGCGGCTGCCCTTGTTCGAACGCCGCCACTCGGATCCCCAAGGTGCACCTTCTCAAGGCACTGGCGGAAGGTTATGTGCTCGGTGAGGGCGCGCTCTTGCGCATGGTCCGATGAAGAGACCGGATTCGATCGTTCGAGGCCCCGGCCCTTCAATGGGCAGGCGAGGAAGCGGAGACCTTCGACAAATGGCGCAGGATGGCGAGAGCACGGCGCGGGAGCCCGGCCAGGGGACCCAGGTCATCGACCGCGCCATCTTCCTGCTTCGCTCGATCGCCGGCAACGGCGGGTCCGCGCGGCTCACCGATCTGGCACGCGACGCCGACCTCGCGACCCCGACCGCCCGGCGCATCCTTAAGCGCCTGGTCGACCATGGCATGGTCGGGCAGGATCCCGAGACGCAGCGCTACCATTTGGGCACGCTGGCCTATGAGCTCGGCCTCGCGGCGAGCCACCGGGTCGATGTCGCGGCACGGCTGAAACCGCTGATGCGGCGCTTGGCGGAGCTCTCCGGGGACACCGCCTATCTCGTGATGCGGCAGGATTTCGAGGTCGTCTGCATCGATCGCGTCGAGGGCAACTATCCGATCAAGACGCTGACCCTCAAGGTCGGGGATCGGTATCCGCTAGGCGTCACGGCCGGCAGCCTCGCCCTGCTCGGAGCCCTGCCGAAAACCGAGGCTGACGCTATCGTCGAAGCCAACCGCGCGATGTTTTCCGAGCGCGGGCACCTTACGGTCGAGCAACTGCGCGACGATCTCGAGAAGACGCGGCAGCGCGGATACGCCCTGCGGCGCGACGCGATCACCGATGGCAGCATCGGCATCGGCCTCGCCGTTCCCAACGGATCCCTGCCACCCTACGCCGCCATCAGCCTCGCGATGGTTCTCGAGCGACTGACCGACACTCGACGCGAACAGCTACTTGCGATGATGCGAAGCGAACTGGCGGTCGTTATCGCGAGCGTTCAAAGCTGATCTAGCGGCGGGCGACAACTTGGCCATCCGCATACCTCAAAATGTCGGCAAAGTGGGCTTCTCGCTTGAACAAGAGCGGGAGAGCGCATGGTTTAATGAGATCTCGTCCTAACCGCGGGAGGGCGGAATGTAGAGATCAAGCATCGACATGACTACGTGCGTTGGCCCCGAGAATGCGCTGCGACAGAACCCGTTCATCTCCCAGCTTGCGTCACGGCCACCGCGGCCATGATCATGTCAGGGAGCTTGCCTCCAACTCTGAGATAAGCCCGATTACGAATACTTTAGGAGGTCCAGCTGGCCATCGGCCGTGCAGCACGCTTGAAAACCAATCCGCATCCGCAAGAGCCGATATCTCAACAATCGGATCGAACAGGATCATCGGCGCATCTGATCCATGCTCGGCTTCAGGTCGGTGGTGAGCGCCTAGGTGATCCAGTCCTGCATCGAGACGGTCCACATGATGCGCAAAAGACAGGCGAGATTTGCCTACAATCCGTGCCCGTCAATTCACGAGCTATTCAAATTGCTCGCTGCCTGATCTGTGCCCTCGGGCTCCGCTCTTCCCGTCCAATTTCCGGAATGGCGACAGAGCTCATTTCAAGGTGTTGTGAAAAATGCTGCAGGGAATGTGTGGTGGCGCATCTTCGCGGCGATGTCGAACGATCCGGACATCGAGTATCTGATCGCCGATCCGCGACCATCCGCGCTCACCAGCATGCGCCGGGCGCAAAAATGGAGGCCTGAAGATCAGGCCCTTGGCCGTTCCCGCGGCGGCCTGAGCACCAAGATCCCTATGGCCGTCAGAAGCCTTGGCTGCCCTGTGCGCTTCGTCCTGACCGCCGGCCAACGCGGTGACTGTCCGCAGGCTCACAGGCGCCGGCCGTCCAAGCAAACCGTCTCCGCATCATCAAAGTCGTCTCGGCCTCGCCTTGGCTGAGTAATTCGATCCGAGTGGTCACGCGGCGTGGCGGGCAGCGAGGCGGATCGGCGCTGGCCTTGACACAGATCAAAATTGTATGATGCTATTAACATACGTCGTATTCATATAGAAGACAACATGGCTGTTCGCTCTCTCTCCACCACGCTCAAGACGCTCGCGGTCTGCGATGTCATCGCGGCATCCCCGAAGCCAATGCGACTGCCCGATGTCGTCAAGGCGACAGGCGACCAGCGCGCCGCGGTCTATCAGCGGCTGCGTACTCTGGTGGATGCAGGCTTTCTCGAGCAGACGGTCGAGGGCGCGTTCCGGCTCGCGCTACGCTTTCAGTTCTACGCAGTGCGTGCCCTCGAGCAGGCCAATCTCGGAGAACGGACGACAGAATTGCTTCAGGAGATCGTAGCCGAGAGCGGCGAAACGGCGACGATTTCAGTGCTCGACGGCTATCATGCGGTCATTATCAACCGGGTCGAATCGCATCAGGTACTGCGTGCCGATCTCCGGGTCGGCGCACGCATGGCGCTGGGCGCTAGCGCGTCGGGCTCCGTGCTCGTCGCCTTCGGCTCGCTGGAAATGCGTGAACGGTTGCGCGAGCAGGGCATCGCGCTCCCTGACGACATCGCGCTGGCAGAGGTTCGCGAACGCGGCTTTGCCCTCTTCGCACCGACGGACCCGCAATTCGTCGCGGCGGTTGCTGCACCGGTTTTCGACGCGGCCGGCCAATGCATTGCCGTCATCGCGATCTCCGGCCCGACCACGCGGTTCGATCACGCGAACTGCGCGCCGATTGCGGTCAGCGCGGCGCAACGCTTCAGCGCTCAATTCGGGAATGCATGACATGTCGGCCCTGCCATTCTCCCTCGCCTCCAAGCCCGGTCCCTGGCAGCCGCAGGCCCTGATGCGATCCACCTCCACGCTCATGCGACCGGAGATATTGGCCGCGATTCAGCCGTCACGGATCAGTGCATCGCGGACCCTGATGGCTCGCGCCTCACATCAGCGCTGGCAGATCACCTGTCAGGATTTCGATATCGACGCGCGCGGTCGAGGCACGGCGCGCTACGGCATCGAGGCCGATGGCTGGCACTTCACCTTCCCAATCTTTTCGTTCGAGCCCTCAGGTCGCGAGCGCACTGGCCGCATCATCGGCCGGTCCTGGGACATGATGGGCGGTTTGATCGAAGGCAAACTTTCGGCCGCCGGCATCGAGCAACTTAGACAGGAACTGCCGAAGCTCTATGAGGGCCGCGCTACCCCGCAGACCTTGACCTGGGCGCGCTCGAACCGCTCGGGACGGCTGTTCGACCTTGCCGTCGACCATCTCGCATCCGGGCAACAGCCGCCCATCGCCGAGCTCGGCCGCACCTGCTACTTCATGCGCAACACCGGCATCGACGGCAACGGCACCTTCGGCACCAAGTCCTTCCTTGCCTTCGCGCCGGACCATCCGCTGCGAGCCTCGCTGCAAGCGCAAATGCTCACCGCCTATATGATGCGCGTCTTTGCCGGCGATCTCGTCCAGCATTTTGCGCGGATGAAGGGCGGCCCGGCGGCAGTGGCGATGCAGCCCGAGTTGCGCCGCTTCCTGGGTGTCGGCAACGGCTCGGCGCTGGGGCTGATGTTCTTCGTCAATAACCATCCTCGCCTGATCGACCGTTGGCTGACGATCCACGAGGAGGCCATCGCCCATGGCCGGTTGCTGCGTGTCGGTCCCGATGCTGCCCCGCTGGTTCAATTGGCGGCACTGCTCGACAAGGCAATCCTGGCGCGGCGCCAGGATCGGGCCGAATATGAAGCCTTCGCGCCAAGCAGCATCGTCGCTGACGACCTCGCCATCATCCGCCGCGAACTCGGCCAGTTGATCGAGCGCGTGCGCGCCGGCTGCGCCGAGGCGACCCCACTCGTCGACTTCACCGCTTCGCTCGACGGCCGCGTCAATCGCGAGGCCCACGAAACGCTACTGTCTCTCATCATCGAACTCGTGCCCGAAATCGCCGATGGCCTGGCACAAACTCTCGTGATCGATGAGGATCTCGCCGGCCGCCCCGAAATGCCGATCGGACGGCTACAAGAGATCCTGAGGGCCGATTACAGCTGGGCCTTCGATCTCGATCTCGTCTCCGAGCGCTCACAGCGCTACGTCTGGTACAAATCGCGCTCGGCCGAGGAGCCGCGTCGTGGACCACGCGAAGAGATCGGCGCGGCTCATAATCTTGGCCTCGATCTGCCGCGCCTCGTCGTGGCACTCGATCGCGATCTCGCTGCCGCCGATCCCCGCCTCAGCGTCGCGCGCTTCCTCATGGCGCACCCATTGCACCGGCAGATCGTGATCCGCATCCAGGCGCTTGCTGGACTGCCCTATCACTCGCCGCATGCCGACATCATGGGCGAGGACTTCGTTCCGGCGCATATCACCCGGCTCTTGAACGTCGGCATCCACGGTATCGACAAGGCCCGCGACTTCCTGAACCGCAATCTGCGCGGCGTGATCTTCCACGGCGCCCCGACCCCCGAGGATCTCGCCTCGGGGAGCGCCGCTTCCCATTGGTTCTATCCCGCGGAGCCTCAGGCATAATGCTATCCGAAACGCTGATCCTGTCCGTGCGCGAACTCCGGCTAATTCTGGAGCGACTGGTTCAGGCCGCCGGCACGCCCGCTGGGCTATTACCCTCCGTGCGCGATTGCGCATTCTATTCCGCCGTGCTGCCGGGGCCAGGTCTGTCTGGCATCGCACAGCAGATAGAGCACGTGCGTGCGAGCGGCGTTGCCCCGCTCGCCGATATCAGCACTGACGGCGAATTGACGATAGACTGCGGCGGCCAGCATGCCTGGATGGTGGCCGAGACGCTGCTTGATTTGGCTGTCGAGCGCTTTCGGTTGACCGGCCGGGGGGAGGTTTTGGCGCTCAATCTCACAGAGCCCCCCGAATTGCGCGTCGTATCGGGGCTTGCTGAGCGTTTCGGCCTCGCGGCTATCGTCGAGCCTAAGGGCAACGGTGCCCAAGTGTCGTTGATGGACCGCCCCGCGGCGAAGCGCCGTGCCATCGACATGGTTCGCCATGACGGACTCTCCGCTGCGGCGTCGAGTTGGTGGCCGCTCTACAAGGCATCGCATGATGCCCTGATGCCCGATTCCTTCGAGAGCCGCCGACATGCTGGCACCGTGCGGGTCGAGGCAGACGGACGCGTCGTTGGTCGCAATGACGAGGACGAGACCGATCTATCGATGCTGACCGCCGATCCGTCCCGGCTTCAGCCCAATCCTGTTTCCTCCGCTTCGTAAAGGCGCGCCCCGATGCTGATAGACGGTTTGCAATGTGGTTTCTTTGACCGCGGCGTATTCGAAGATCTCAAGGCCGGCGGGTTCAGTTGCGTCACACCGACGCTCGGCTTTTGGGAGGGCGCGATCGAGTCCTTTGATTCTGTCGCGAAATGGCGCGATCTCGAGCGCGCCAATGCTGATCTGATGACGATCGTGCGGAAGACGGACGACATTCTCGCGGCCGAACGCGATGGCAAGGTTGCGATGTTGCTGGGTTACCAGAACACCAATTTGCTCGATGGCCGGATCCGTTATGTCGAGCTCTTCGCCGATCTCGGCGTCAAGGTCTTGCAGCTGACCTACAACAACCAGAACGAACTCGGCTCTAGCTGCTACGAGACGGTCGATCCTGGCCTTGCACGCTTTGGCCGCGAGGTTGTGCGGGAGATGAACCAGTGCGGCATGCTGATTGATCTCTCACATGTCGGCGACCGGACCACGCTCGATACGATCGAATGGTCGCAGAAGCCGGTCTCGATCACCCATGCCAACCCGGCCTCCGTCTTCCCGCACAAGCGCAACAAGACGGATGCAATCATCAAGGCACTAGCTGAAAAGGGCGGCGTTATCGGCTGCGCAGCCTATCGCAACATAACGCCGGAGCCGGCCTGCGACAGCGTCGATGCCTGGGCCCAGATGGTGGCGCAGACCGTCGAGATTGCCGGTATCGACCACGTCGGCCTCGGCACCGACTTTAGCCACCATTCCAATCAGGTCTACCTCGACTGGATGCGCTCGGGCCGCTGGACCCGCTCTGTGCAGTACGGCGCCGCCTCGGCGGCCAAGCCCGGCCCCAGTGCGAAGCCGGCCTGGCTCAAAAGGATCAGCGGCCTGTCCGATGTCGGGCCAGCGCTGGCGCGGGTCGGTTTCCACGCAGCCGAAGTCGAGAAGATCACCTCCGGCAACTGGCTTCGCCTCTATCGCGCAACGATCGGTTGAGAGGACAGCACCATGGCTAGGACAGTACTGGCTCCACCGCGGACCACGCGCCGCGCCCTGCTATCGATGTTTGGGAGCGGCGTCGTCGCGATGCCCTTCATCCGGAAAGCCCGCGCCGCCGAGACCCTCTATATCAACACCTGGGGCGGTCCCTGGGAAGAAGCAGCGCGCGCGATACTCTTCAACCCGTTCACGGCGGAGACCGGAATCGAGATCCGCACGATCGCGCCGGTCTCCTTCGCCAAGCTCGCGGCGCAAACGCGGACTGGTATCTATGAATTCGACGTGACGACGCTCGGCGTCGCTGAACTCGGCCGCGCCAATCACGCCAAGCTGATCGACACCTATGACGAGAGCAAGATTCCGGCTTCGTCGCTCTGGCCCGGCGCGGTGACACTGAACGGCATCAACTCCCATGCCTTCGCCAACATCATCGCCTACCGCCGCGATAGAATACCCCACGGCGGCCCGAGGAACTGGGCGGATTTCTGGGACACGACCAAATTTCCGGGTTCGCGCAGCCTGCAGAACTATCCCGCACGCGTGCTCGCCTTCGCATTAATGGCTGATGGCGTCGAGCCTGCGAAACTGTTTCCCTATGATCTCGACCGCGCCTTCAAGTCGCTCGACAGGATCAAGAAGGATGTCCGCGTCTGGTGGAGCCAGAGCCCGCAATCCCAACAATTGCTGCGCGATGGCGAGGTCGAATTGATCGGGATGTGGAACACCAGCGCGCAGACGATGGTCGACCAGAAGCAGCCAATCGAACTCGTCTTCGACCAGGCCGTGATCGATGTCGCGACCTGGGTGGTAGCGCGCGGTTCTCCGAGGGCGAAGAACGCTTGGCGTTTCATCGAGTTTGCCGTGGGGCCAGAGCGGCTCGCGCAGTTCGCGCAGAAGAACAATTACGGCCCGATGAACCCCGCTTCGTTCAAATACCTGTCGCCCGAGGTCATCAGCCATATGCCGACCTCCCCCGAGAACCTGCCGAAATCCGTCATCCTCGATGCCGAGAAGCTACTGCCCCAGCTCGACACAATGGCCAAGCGCTTCGAACAATGGCTCTCGACTTGACCCTATCACCCCCTGCGCAAGGCCGCGCCTGGAGCGCGGCTGGATGGGGCAAAGCCCTGTTCCGGCCGCCCTTCCTGCTCTATGCGCCGGCGACCCTGTTCCTGGCAGTGTTCTTCCTCGCACCGCTGGGCCTCGTCGTCTGGATGAGCGTGAGCGAACCGACGGTCGGCTTCGACAACTACGCTGAGTTCTTCGCCTCGAAATACGATCTCAACGTCCTCATGCGCACCTTCCAAACGGCACTGATCGTCACGATCACCAGCCTCGTCTTCGCTTATCCCGTGGCTTACGTCGCGGCCCGAAAGGGTGGCGCACTCGGCTCCTTCCTACTTGGCATCGTGGCGCTGAGCTTCTGGACGAGTTTTCTTGTGCGAACCTATGCCTGGATGGTGATCCTGGGCGCGCGCGGGCCTGTTGTCGGACTCCTGGTCGCGCTTGGCGTCACCCCGCCGCCGCGTCTGCTCTTCACCACTTTTGCTGCGACCTTCGCCATGGCTCATATGTTGGTACCGTTCATGGTCCTGGCGCTGTATGCCGTCATGAAGCGCATCGACGAGGTCTATATGCGTGCGGCAGCCAGCCTCGGCGCCCGGCCGCTCAAGGCATTCCTGACGGTTTATCTGCCGCAAAGCCTGCCCGGCGTCCTCAATGGTGCGACGCTCGTCTTCATTACCTGCCTCGGCTTCTATGTAACGCCGACGCTGATTGGCAGCCCGCAGGACAAGATGATCGCCGGCCGCATCGGCCAGCAAATCGAGCAGCTTCTCGAATTCGGCGCGGCTTCAGCAACCTCGATGGTCCTGCTCGCCGCGGCGGTGGCGCTCTTCGTGGTCTATGATCGCCTGTTCGGCATCGAAAAGATGTGGAGGTGAGATGTCGCGCTCCACGGTGATCATCGCGGTGGCCGTCGCGATCCTGCTAGCCGGGCCGATGTTCATCGTCGTGCCTATGTCCTTCAGCACCGCGCCATCACTTGAGTTTCCGCCGCCTGGCTACTGGCTCGGCTACTATCGGCGCTTCTTTTCCGATCCCAACTGGACCGGTCCGGTCTTGAATAGCTTCCTGATCGGGCTCGGCACCATGGTTTTGGCGATGCTGCTCGGCGCTCCCGCTTCCTTCGCGCTAGTGCGCTATCGGTTTCGCCTCCGGGGGCTGTTCCGGCTCATCGTGATGATGCCGTTGATTGTGCCGCATATCGTAATGGCACTGGGCTATTATAGCTATTTCGGTTCGCTCGGGCTGGTCCAGAGCATGACCGGCGTGATCCTCGCCCATGCCTGTCTGTCGATCCCGGTCGTGGTGTTGACCTTGACCTCGGCGCTGGTCAATTTCGATCGCCGGCTTGAGAACGCCGCGGCGAATCTGGGCGCCCGGCCGCTGACGACCTTCCGGTTGGTGACGTTTCCGATCTTGCGCCCGGCCTTCTTCGTGGCTGCGCTGTTTGCCTTCATCCATTCCTTCGACGAGGCAGTGATCGCGATCTTCATCTCCGGTCGCGACAGCGCGACCTTGCCTCGCCAGATGTTCAACAGCTTCCAGATGGAAGCCGACCCCGCCATTTCCGCCGCATCCTCGCTGCTGCTGGCTGCCGTTCTGGCCGCGCTCGGTGCGCAGTTCGCCGCCCGGCTCGTGCGTAAGCAACGGCCTGCGCACTCCTGAGACGCTGGAGCCTTCCGATGGAAACCGCCCGTTCGCTGTCGCTGAAATCGGTGACCAAGAGCTATCTGCCAGGGCAAAATGCGGTCGAGGCCATCGACCTCGATGTCGCGCCTGGTGAGTTCATCTCCTTCCTTGGCCCCTCCGGTTCCGGCAAGACGACAACGCTGATGATGATCGCGGGATTTGCGCGACCGACGCGAGGCGAGATCAGCATCGCCGGGCGCCAGATCGATGCAGTCGAGCCCTACGACCGCAATATCGGGATGGTATTCCAAAATTACGCTCTGTTTCCTCATATGAACGCGGCGCAGAATGTCGGCTTTCCCTTGCGCATGCGTGGCGTCGCCAAAGTGCCGGCGCAAGCCAAGGTTACGGCCGCGCTCGCCATGGTCGGCCTCGCCGAATATGCTGGCCGGGCCCCGGCCGAGCTTTCCGGCGGCCAGCAGCAGCGCGTTGCATTAGCGCGCGCCCTCGTCTTCCAGCCTGACCTCGTTCTTCTCGACGAGCCCCTGGGAGCGCTTGACAAGACTTTGCGGGAACAAATGCAGATGGAGTTGAAGCGCATCCACCGCGAGCTTGGCGTCACGATGGTCTACGTGACCCACGATCAGACCGAGGCAATGGCCATGTCGGACCGCATCGCTGTGTTCAACCGGGGTCGCATTGAGCAGATCGGAACGCCGAGCGAGGTTTACTTCACGCCGAAGACGCGCTTCGTCGCCTCCTTCGTCGGGGATAGCAATCTACTCTCGGGTAAGACACGCGAAAGTGGCCTCGTCGATGTTGCCGGCATCGGCCCGATCGCGACCAGCGCCGAGCACGTTACGCCTGGCAAAGACGTCAGCATACTCGTCCGCCCTGAAACAATCCGGCTCAGCTCCGAACGTGCGGAACTATCGCCGTTGCGAAATTCAATCACCATCGCGGAGATAGTGAACTATGGCGATAGCGTCCTTGTCCTCGGGCGCAAGGCCGGCCAGGAACTGCGGATCCGGGTCCCCAGCATGGAAATGCCGGACCTGCGTCGGGGCGATGAATGCGACATAGAATGGGCCCCCACCCGCATCCATGTGATCGAGCACTGACGCCGCAACGATTGCTATGTAGCACCGTGTAGCTCGGCTCAGGATCGGATGATCTGCGATTTTTAGGGATGAGAGAGGATGCAGCTGTGCTCATGCCTGTCGTGCGCGAGCAAGTTGGCGCGGACACCTCGGCACTGCCTGCTGCCAGAGGGTTTTTGCTGATGGAGAACCGGGATATGAGGCCTTCGTCGTCTGGCATTTGATCTGCCAACAAAGCCAAGATCGAGGGGAGCGCTCGAGGATCGATCGCAGCTTCGTTGATTTAGCTACGCGTGTGTCGGGTAAAATACCGCAGGGATCGATCTCCGGCTCCAGGCTGAACTTCGCCTGTACCAATGCATTGGTCCGGATCGCGCTAATTCCGGTCATTGAGAGATCGCCCGGAACATTTATGCGCCATTTGATTTGCGAACTGAAGGCAAAGGGAAAGAGAAGTGACTATTTGTCGCTTCTGACGGAAGCGGATATTCGTTGGATCCTTGGCCGTGCTGCTATGCACGTGAATGCGCTTCGACGAGCGGGATGCTCTTGGTCACGACAAAGGTGTAGTATCGCTCGATCCCGATCGCGGGGTCGAGCAGCCTGTCGATCAGACGCTGATAGCTGTCAATGTCTGGCACGACCACGCGCATGATGTAGTCGATGCCTCCGCCGGTGGCATCGCAAGCGACGATGGCCGGTTCCCTCGCCACCGCCTCCTCGAAGCGACGGAAATCCGCCTGCTGATGGCTCTTCAGGCTGATCTCGACGATCACCGTGGTGCGCGGCGCCTCCACCCCGAGATCGACGATGGCGGTATAGCCCTTGATCACGCCGGCCTCTTCCATCCGGCGCAACCGCTCCCAGCAGGCCGCCGGCGACAGCGCGACCGTTTCGGCGAGTTTGAGCTTGGTCATGCGGCCGTCACGCTGCAGGGCTGCGACGATCTTGAGATCGATGGGATCGAGCTTCATCTTCGGTGACCGCACGTGCATAATGTCATGAATTCTGACTCCTAAGAACGAGACAATCCCATGTTCCGTCAAGCCGCGCGGCCTTCCGGCAACAGGCTTTCTCCGGTTGTGGAGAAGGCCGTCGAATGGCACCCGGTCCTGACGAAGCAGAGGGGGGCGACCAAGCATGCCGCGCTGACCGAGCGCATCATCGGCGACATAAGCGCCGGCGTTCTGAAGCCGATGGACCGGATGCCAACCCATCGCGACCTCGCCCGCGAGCTCGGCATCTCCGTCCAGACCGTCAGCCTCAGCTACAAGGAGGCCGAGCGACTCGGCTATCTCAGCGGCGAGGTCGGGCGCGGGACCTTCGTGAAGAGCCGTGTCACCGAGCAGGCAGGGCGGCTGATGCTCGACCGCAGCCCGACGCAGATCGTCGACCTCTCGATCGTGCGCGGGGTATATCTCGATGCGCATGAGGCGGCCTCGCGCCAGGTGCTGGCCGCGTTGGCCGAGGGCGACACCAGCGCCTTCATGCGGCCGTGCCGGCCGATCGCGGGCCTCGACCGCCATCGCGAAGCGGCGCGGCTTTGGCTCGGGCCGCTCGGCGTGGAGACATCAGCCGAGCGCATCCTGATCACGAACGGTGCCGCGCACGCGCTCTTCCTGGCTCTCGCCTGCGTGGTCCGCGCCGGCGACCTCGTGCTGACCGAGAACCTGACCGATCACGGCGTCATCGGCCTCGCCAATGTTCTCGGTTTCAGCCTCAGGGGCCTGCCGACCGATGAGGAAGGCGTTCGCCCCGATGCGGTCGAGGCAGCGTGCCGTGCTGGCGGTGTGCGTGCGCTGGTCCTCATCCCGACGCTGAACAATCCGACGAGCCATGTCGCTGGCCCCGAGCGCCGCCGCGCCATTGCCGAGATCGCGCAGCGCCACGGCGTCTTCGTCGTCGAGGACGAGGTCTACAAGCCGCTCATACCCGAGCCGCTCCCGTCGATCACAGCGATGCTGCCGGATCTCGGTTTTTTCCTCACCAGCTTCACCAAGACGGTGCTGACCGGCCTGCGCGTCGGCTATCTGGTCGTGCCGCCGCAATACTCGATCCGCGCTGCCTCGATCCTGCGCGTGACGAGCTGGAGCGGCACCTATCTGCCAGCCGAGATCGCGACGCGCTGGGTCGAGGACGGTACGGCGGAAAGGCTGCTTGCCGTCCAGCGCGAGGAGGCCAAGGCGCGCCAGCACATCGTGACGGAGACACTCGGGAGCCACGTCGCCTCGAGCCATCCGCTCTCGCTCTGCGCCTGGCTCAAGGTGCCCACGCATTGGACCGAAGACAGCCTGGTGCGCTCGCTCGCCGACCGGCGCGTGGCGGTGACGCCGTCCGATCCCTTCGTGGCCGGCGTCGGCCATGGCGGCGGCATCCGCATCTGCCTTGGTGGGCGCATGAGCCATGAGCTGCTGACCCGGACGCTGACGAGTGTACGCCAGACTTTCGAGCAGCTTCCGCCGGTCTTCGATATCGGCGCGATCGGCTGAGAGCTGCGGCCGCAAACGGCACGGTCTTCTTCGCGTCATTGCCGCGTGCGGGCTGCTCCCGTTATGATTGAATCATTACAATATAATAATTGACATGAAATTTTCTCCCTCGCAGCATGACAAGCGAGAGGGAAATGAAGGTGATTAAACCGCATCTTGCCACTGCCGAAGCAGATCGGCCGGCCGCTCCGCCGGCCTCCCTGGCCTTGCCCGACATCGAAGCCGCAGCGGCGCGTATCGCCGGCCGGGTGGCGCGCACGCCGCTCGTCGCCTCGGCCTTCCTGAGCCGCCTGTGCGGCCAGCCCGTCCATCTAAAGCTCGAAACCCGCCAGCCGATCGGCGCCTTCAAGCTTCGCGGCGCGATGAACGCGGTGCTGGCTTTGGACGAAGATCAGTGCCGGCGCGGGCTCGTGACCGCGTCCACCGGCAATCATGGCCGCGCGGTCGCCTACGCTGCCCGGGAGCTCGGCGTTGCCGCCACGATCTGCATGTCGACGCTGGTGCCGACGAACAAGGTCGAGGCGATCCGCTCGCTCGGCGCCGAGATCCGCATTATTGGCCATTCTCAGGACGATGCGCAGGTCGAAGTCGAGCGTCTGGTCGCCGAGCACGGGTTCACCCCGATCCCGCCCTTCGACGATCCTGACGTCGTTGCCGGCCAGGGCACGATCGGGCTCGAACTGATCGAGGATCTGCCCTCGCTCGCCTGCGCACTGGTCCCGCTCTCGGGCGGCGGGCTCGCAGCCGGCGTCGCGGTGGCAGTCAAGGCGCTGCGGCCTTCCGTAAGGATCGTCGGCATCTCGATGGAGCGCGGCGCCGCCATGGCCGCGGCGATCGTGGCGGGCCGGCCGGTCGAGATGGCCGAGGAGGAAACGCTGGCGGATTCACTCGGCGGCGGCATCGGCCTCGCCAATCGGGTCACCTTCGCCCTGTGCCGCGATCTCATCGACGAGGTCGTGCTGCTGAGCGAAGCGGAGATCGCAGCCGGCATCCGTCACGCCGCACGCGAGGAGGGCGAGGTTGTCGAGGGGGCCGGGGCGGTCGGCATCGCCGCCCTGCTCGCCGGCAAGGTCAGCCCGCCAGGCCCGGCGGCGCTCATCGTCTCCGGCCGCAATATCGATGAAGCCGCGCACCGGCGCATCGTCTCGGGAGCCACCGCATGAGCCGTATGCTCGTCCTCACCGAGGCGGAATTGCGCCGCGTCGTCAGGCTCGATGCGAGCGCGGTCGCTTGTGTCGAGGAAGCCTTCGCAGCGCTCGCCACCAAGCCCGTCGCCATGCCGCCGATCCTGCGGCTCGACATTCCCGAGCATCGCGGCGAGGTTGATGTGAAGACGGCCTATGTGCCGGGCCTCGACGGTTTCGCGATCAAGGTCAGCCCCGGTTTCTTCGACAATCCCAAGCTCGGCCTGCCCAGCCTCAATGGGCTGATGATCCTGTTCAGCGCCCGCACCGGCCTCGTCGAGGCGCTGCTTCTGGACAATGGCTATCTCACCGATGTGAGGACGGCCGCCGCCGGAGCCGTCGCGGCGCGTCATCTTGCTCGGCCCGATGCTGCGGTCGCCGCGATCTTCGGTGCCGGAATGCAGGCGCGGTTCCAACTCGAAGCGCTGGCGCTGGTGCGGCCGATCCGCGAGGCGCGGATCTGGGCACGTGATCCGTGCAAAGCCGGTGAGGCCGCGACGGACCTCTCCCGGAAGCTCGGCTTTTCCGTCACCGCCGTGGCTGATCCTCAGGCCGCCGCGCGCGGTGCCGATGTCATCGTCACCACGACGCCGGCGCCACAGCCGATCCTGCTGGCAGACTGGCTCGAGCCCGGCCAGCATATCACCGCGATGGGCTCCGACAGCGAGCACAAGAACGAGATCGATCCGGTCATCTTCGCCCGCGCGACCTATGTTGCCGATCGCCTCAGCCAGACTCGGCGCCTCGGCGAGCTCGCATCTGCGATCCGCGCCGGTCTGGCTACGAGCGACCAGAGCTTCGCCGAGCTCGGCGAGGTCATCGCCGGCAAGCGTCCCGGCCGGTCGCGTACCGACGAGATCACCTTCGCGGACCTGACCGGCACGGGCGTGCAGGACACCGCGATCGCCAATCTTGCCGCCGCCCGCGCCCGCGATGTCGGCGTTGGGCAGACCATCGACACCAAAGCCGAAGCGGGAGACGCCGCGTGACCGTGACCCTGAATTTCACCCGCGAGGAATATGCCGAGCGCCTCGCCAAGGCCCGCGCCGCCATGGAGCGGGCTGGCGTCGAGCTGATGATTGTCACCGACCCGTCCAACATGCATTGGCTCACCGGCTATGACGGCTGGTCGTTCTACGTCCACCAATGCGTGCTCGTGCCGCCGACGGGCGAGCCAATCTGGTATGGCCGCAAGCAGGACGCGAATGGCGCGAAGCGCACCGCCTATCTCGCCCACGACAACATCATCGGCTATCCCGACCACTACGTTCAATCGACCGAGCGCCACCCGATGGATCTGCTCGCGCAGATCATTGCCGAGCGCGGCTGGGACAGGCTTCCTATCGCGGTCGAGATGGACAATTACTACTTCTCGGCGGCGGCGTTCGCCTCGCTGCGCACGCACCTGCCGAATGCCCGTTTCAAGGATGCCGGCGGGCTGGTGAACTGGCAGCGCGCGGTCAAGAGCAAGACTGAGCTCGACTACATGCGCAAGGCCGGCCGCATCGTCGAGCTGATGCACCAGCGCATCGTCGAGGTCGTCGAGCCCGGCATGCGCAAATGCGACCTCGTCGCCGAGATCTACGATGCCGGCATCCGCGGCACGGCCGAGTTCGGCGGCGACTATCCGGCGATCGTGCCGCTGCTGCCTTCGGGCGCCGACGCCTCAGCTCCGCACCTGACTTGGGACGACAAGCCGATGCGATCAGGCGAAGGCACTTTCTTCGAGATCGCCGGCGCCCATAAGCGTTACCACTGCCCACTGTCGCGCACCGTCTTCCTGGGCAAGCCGACACAGGCTTTCCTCGACGCCGAGAAGGCGACGCTCGAAGGCATGGAAGCCGGCCTCGCCGCAGCGAAACCCGGCAACACCTGCGAGGACATCGCCAACGCATTCTTCGCGGTGCTGAAGCGGTACGGCATCATCAAGGACAACCGCACCGGCTACCCGATCGGTCTGTCCTATCCACCCGATTGGGGCGAGCGCACCATGAGCCTCAGGCCCGGCGACCGGACCGAGCTCAAGCCCGGCATGACCTTCCACTTCATGACCGGCCTCTGGCTCGAGGACATGGGGCTCGAGATCACGGAGAGCATCGCGATCACGCAGACCGGCGTCGAGTGCCTGTCGAACGTGCCACGCCAGCTCTTCGTCAAGGGGTAAGGGCATGTCGATCGCCTCGCCCCGTCCCTCGCCAGTGACGCCTACGATCGATCTATCGGCGAAGGGCGTTCAGCACGGCCATCTGCGTCTGCCCTATAGCCGCGATGACAGCGCCTGGGGCTCGGTGATGATCCCGATCTGCGTCGTCGCGAGCGGGGAGGGGCCGACCGCGCTTTTGACCGGCGCGAACCATGGCGACGAATATGAGGGCCCGGCGGCACTGTTCGAGCTGGCGTGCACGCTCGACCCGGCGACAATTTCGGGCCGGGTCATCATCCTGCCGGCGCTGAACTACCCCGCCTTCCGCGCGGGGACGCGGACCTCGCCGATCGACAAGGGCAATCTCAACCGCAGTTTTCCGGGCCGCCCGGATGGCAGTGTCACCGAGAAGATCGCCGACTATGTCACGCGCCATCTCGTGCCGCTCGCCGATATCGTGCTCGACTTCCATTCGGGCGGAAAGACGCTCGACTTCCTGCCCTATGCGGCGGCTCATGAGCTGCCGGACAAGGCGCAGGAGGCGCGCTGCTTTGCGGCGGTTGCCGCCTTCTCTGCGCCGTACTCGATGAAGATGCTGGAGATCGACGCCGTCGGCATGCTTGACACCACGGTCGAGGAGATGGGCAAGGTCTTCGTTACGACCGAGCTCGGCGGCGCCGGGACGGCAACTGCCCGCAGCACCGGCATCGCCCGGCGCGGTGCCGGGAACCTGCTCAGGCATGCCGGCATCCTCGCAGGAGCGCCCGAGACGGCGCCGACCCGCTGGCTCGACATGCCCTCCGACGACTGCTTCACCTTCGCGCAGGATGACGGGCTGATCGTCTTCCAGCACGATCTCGGCGAAGCCGTGCGGGCCGGCGAAGTGATCGCCCGGGTTCATCCCGTTGGAAAAACCGGGCTCGCCCCGGCCGAGTACCAGGCTGCCATGGATGGCATCCTCGCCGCCCGTCACATCCCCGGGCTGATCAAGGCGGGCGACTGCCTTTGCGTCCTCGCCGCGCTGCGGGAGGCACCCTGACCCGTTCGGCCGGGCGACCGGCCCAAGCCAAGCCGCCGGCGCGAAGACGCCAGAGAAGCCGAAGCAATCGGCATGCGGAGAAACATCAACCAGAGGAGAATGCAGATGCCGTTTCTGAAGATTGCCGGAATCTCCGCCATGGCTCTCGCCATCGCCCTGTCCGCGGCTGGCGCCACCAGCCTCAAGGACGTCAAGGACCAGGGCTATATCCGCGTCGCGACCGCCAACGAGCTGCCCTATTCCTACATGAAGGATGACGGTACCTCGGCCGGTATCGGCCCCGACGTCGCCAATGCCGTGCTGAAGAAGCTCGGTGTCGCGGAGGCCAACTGGTCCGTCACGCCGTTCGGCACTCTGATCCCCGGCCTCAAGGCCAAGCGCTTCGATTTCGTCGCCGCCGAGCAGAACATCTCGCCGGAGCGGTGCAAGCAGGTCTCCTTTACCGAGCCGAACTCCTCCTATGGCGAGGGTTTGCTGGTGAAGAAGGGCAACCCGAAGAAACTGACGACCTATGCCGATATCGCCAAGGATCCGTCGCTGAAGGTCGCGGTCGTGTCCGGGGCGAACAATATCGACTTCCTGCGCGCCGTCGGCGTCAAGGACAGCCAGGTGATCTTCATCACCGCCAATGCCGACGCGCTCGCCACCGTACAGAGCCGCGCCGACGCCTATGCCGCGACCGAACTCACCGTCGCCTCGCTCGCCAAGGGCCAGGCCAATGTCGAGCAGGTCGCGCCCTTCAGCGACCCTGTGGTCAACGGCAAGCCGGTCCGCAATTTCGGCGGCTTCGCATTCCGGTCCGAAGACAAGGAGCTGCGCGACGCCTTCAACGCCGCCTTGGTCGAGTTCCGCAAGACTGACGATTACAAGAAGATCCTCGGCACTTACGGGCTGTCGGAAGCCAGCATCAAGGCTGCGGCGGAGCGCAAGGTCGAGGACCTCTGCGCCGGCAAGTAAGGCTAGCTGACATCGTTCCGCCCGCCCCGATGGCGGGTGGAGCTCCACACCTGTTAAACGATTTCGCGGAGCCTACTGGATGGAGTGGCTGTCCTATCTGCCCGCATTGTCGCGCGGCGCCCTCGTCACTGCCGGGATCACCTTGTCGGCGATCGCGATCGGCGCTGTCGCCGCCTTTGCGGCCGGCATCGCCCGCGTCGAGGGCGGGCGCGTGCTGGCGACGATTGCCCTTTGCTACACCGAGCTCTTCCGCGGCACCTCGCTGTTCGTCCAGCTGTTCTGGTTCTACTACGCCCTGCCGCTCTTAGGGATAAGCTTTGAGCCGGTCGCCACCGGTATCCTCGTGCTCTCGCTACATGTCGGCGCCTATGGCTCCGAGATCGTCCGCGGCGCGCTTCAATCGGTCTCCGTCCAGCAGCACGAAGCGGCGCGGGCGCTGAATTTCGGCCGCACCCAGACGCTTCTTCACATCACCTTGCCGCAGGGGCTGGTCGAGATGATGCCGGCCTTCGGCAATCTCGCCATCGAGACCCTGAAACTATCCTCGCTGGTGTCGCTGATCTCGATCGCTGACCTGACCTTCCGGGCGCAATCGATCCGCAACCTCACCCTCGATAGCGCCGGCGTCTACAGCCTGACGCTCGTCGGCTACTTCGCGATGTCGCTGGTGCTGATGTTGATCATGCGGCTGATCGAACGGCTGGTCCGGCGCGGCGCCGCCTTCCCGCGCGCGGCCCATTCGTGAGGCTGATGGCATGATGTACGGCTTCGAATGGGATACGACGACGCCGCTCACCTACGGGTCCTCGATCCTGCCGATTATCCTGATCGGCCTGACGGTGACGCTGCAGGCGGCTGCTGCAGGCTTTGCGATCGCGCTGGTGCTCGGCCTTGTCTTCGCGCTGCTGCGCCGCAGCCGTTTTGTGGCCGTGTCCTGGACGACGGCCATCGTCGTCGAGTTCCTGCGCGACACGCCGCTCTTGGTGCAACTCTTCTTCCTCTACTACGTGCTCCCGGACTATGGCGTCACGCTCCCGGCCTTCCTCACCGGGGCGATCGCGCTCGGGTTGCAGTATTCGGCCTATACCTCCGAGGTCTACCGCGGCGGTATCGAGGCCGTGCCGCGCGGGCAATGGGAGGCGGCGACCGCGTTGAACCTCTCCCGGCTGCAGACCTATCGCGACATCGTCGTGCCGCAGATCGTGCCGCGCATCCTGCCGGCGATGGGCAACTATCTCGTCGCGATGATCAAGGAGACGCCGGTGCTCTCTGTCGTCACCGTGCTTGAGATGATGGGGCTCGCCAACATGATCGGCGAGCGCACCTTCGAATATCTGGTGCCGCTGACCCTGGTCGGCCTGATCTTCCTCCTCCTCACGCTGATCTGCTCGGCCGGCCTGCACCGGCTGCACAAGGCGCTGCCGAAAGCAGGGATCCCGCTGCGATGACCGAGACCTCTCAGGCGCCCATCATCGAGTTCGCCGGCGTCACCAAGCGCTTCGGAGCATTGACCGTGCTCGACGACTTCAACTTCAGCGTCGCCCGTGGGGAGAAGGTCACGCTGATCGGCCCGTCGGGCTCGGGCAAATCGACGGTGCTGCGCATCCTGATGACGCTGGAGCCGTTCCAGGAGGGCCGGCTGACGCTTGCAGGCATGCCCTATCACGAGCCGAAAGCCGGCGGACCATTCAAGGCGTCGGACGGGCATCTGCGCCAGATCCGCAGCCATGTCGGTATGGTCTTCCAGAGCTTCAACCTGTTCCCGCATATGACCGTTCTGCGCAATGTCGTCGAAGCGCCAGTGCGCGTGCTCGGCCTGCCGCGCGGCGAGGCCGAATGCCGGGCCGTCGACCTGCTCGCCATGGTCGGGCTCGCCGACAAGAAGGACCATTATCCTGCACAGCTCTCCGGCGGCCAGCAGCAGCGCGTCGCCATTGCCCGCGCGCTGGCCATGCGTCCCCGTGTGCTGCTCTTCGACGAGCCGACCTCGGCACTCGACCCGCAACTCGTCGGAGAGGTTCTCTCCGTCATCCGCGGCCTCGCCAGCGAACACGACCTCACCATGCTGCTGGTCACTCACGAAATGCGCTTCGCTCGCGAGGTCTCCGATAGGGTCTGCTTCTTCGACAAGGGGCGCATCTGCGAACAGGGGGAGCCGGAGCGCATCTTCAGCGCGCCCGAGCAGCCTCGCACACGCGAATTCCTGGCCTCGGTGCTGGGCTGAGCCGGCGCCGACACTCTATCGGCGCCGGCCTGAACTTCCGAGACTTTTTCGGCGCGAAACCGAGACTTCGAAGACAGTCTCGCCAGTCCTTCACCTAACCTCGTCGTCAACCGAGGGAGGATGATCATGAACGCAATGACGAGCACGGCAAGGCGGGAAACTGCAATCGCCAAGCCTGCGGAGCATCCCGGACTGTCGCGCCTCGCCGATCGTCGCCTGCTACGGCAGCTCGCCTATATCGACGGGCGCTGGACCGCTGCTCGCGACGGCAAGACCTTCCCGGTGAGCGACCCCGCGACGGGCGCCCTCGTCGCGCAGGTCGCAGCGCTCGGAGCGGCTGAAGCGACGCAGGCAATCGAGGCGGCGCATGCTGCCTTCCCGACCTGGAAAGCGCTGCTGCCGCAGGCGCGCGCAGCACTGCTGCGGCGCTGGCATGCCGCGATGTTTGCGGCTGCCGAGGATCTCGCGCTTCTAATGACGCTTGAACAGGGCAAGCCGCTGGCGGAAGCGCGCGGCGAGATCGCCTACGCCGCCGACTTCATCACCTATTACGCGGAGGAAGCGCTGCGCGTGAATGTCGAGAGCGTGACCAGCCATTTGCCGGGTGCGCAGATGTCGCTGTCGCGCGAGCCGGTTGGTGTTGCAGCCTTGCTCACCCCGTGGAACTTCCCGTCCGCCATGCTGACGCGCAAGGCCGCGGCAGCCCTCGCCGCCGGCTGCACCGTCGTCGCTCATCCCTCGTCGCACACGCCACTGTCGGCACTGGCACTGGCGGAGGTCGCCGACCGCGCCGGGCTGCCGGCTGGCGTCTTCAACATCGTTACCGGCGACGCCGCGCCGATCGCAGAAACCCTTTGCGCCGATGCTCGCGTGCGTGCCGTCAGCTTCACCGGCTCGACCGAGATCGGCCGGATCGTCGCCCGCAACGCTGCGGCAACCGTCAAGCGCGTGGTCATGGAGCTCGGCGGCCATGCGCCGCTGATCGTCTTCGACGATGCCGATCTCGACCGGGCTGTTGCGATCGCCATCGATGCCAAGTTCGCGACGTCCGGCCAGGACTGCCTCGCCGCCAACCGGATCTATGTGCAGCGTGGTCTCTATGAGCGCTTCTGCGCTGCCTTCGCCGACAAGGTCTCGGCGCTGCGGGTCGGGTCCGGCCTGGAGCGCGAGGTCGAGATCGGCCCGTTGATGCACGCGGCTGCCAAACGCAAAGCCGAAGCCCAGATCGCCGACGCTTTGGCGCGCGGCGCGCGGCGGCTGACGCCGGAGCGCGCCATGCCGGGCCCGCTCTTCCTGGCGCCGACCGCCCTCGCCGACGTGCCCGACGAGGCGCTGATCATGCGCGAGGAGACCTTTGCCCCAGTGGCGGCCATCGCCCCGTTCGGCAGCGAGGACGAGGTCATCGCCCGTGCCAACGATACCGAATACGGCCTCGTCGCCTATCTCGTGACGTGTGACGGTGCGCGGGCCGCACGCATGGCCAGGGCGCTCGAATACGGCATGGTGGCGGTCAACCGGGTCAAGATCACCGGCGCGCCGATCCCCTTCGGCGGGATGAAGCAATCCGGCTTTGGTCGCGAAGGCTCGCGCCACGGCCTCGAGGCCTTCACCGACTTCAAATATGTCTGCCTCGATCTGAACTGAGGCGCCGCTTGCCGTTTCCACGAAGGATTCCTGCGATGCTCGACCATCACGCCCGCACCAGCAACGAACTGGACGCCTGGGACCGCGACCACGTCTTCCATCCCTCGACCCATATGGGCCAGCATGCCCGTGGTGAGGCCCCGAACCGCATCATCGCCGGTGGCGAGGGCGTCTATATCGTCGACCGCGAGGGCAAAACGAGCCTCGACGCGTTCGCCGGCCTCTATTGCGTCAATGTCGGTTATGGCCGAAAGTCGATCACCGATGCGATCGCCGAGCAGGCGGCGAAGCTGCCCTATTACCACGCGTATGTCGGCCACGGCTCCGAGCCCTCGATCAAGCTCGCCAAGATGGTGATCGAGCGCGCGCCCAAGGGCATGAGCCGCGTCTTCTTCGGGCTGTCTGGCTCGGACGCCAACGAGACCAACCTCAAGCTGGTCTGGTACTACAACAACGTCCTGAAGCGGCCGGAGAAGAAGAAGATCATATCGCGCTGGCGCGGCTATCACGGCTCGGGCGTGATGACCGGGAGCCTCACCGGCCTTGCCGCCTTCCACACTCTCTTCGACCTGCCCAGGGCCCCGATCCTCCACACCGAAGCGCCGTATTACTACCGCCGCGAGGACCGCAGCCTCAGCGAGGAGCAGTTCTCGCAGCATTGCGCCGACAAGCTCGAGGAGCTGATCCAGGCCGAGGGACCGGAGACGATCGCCGCTTTCATCGGCGAGCCGGTGCTCGGCACGGGTGGCATCGTGCCGCCGCCCGCCGGCTACTGGGCGAAGATCCAGGCGGTGCTGAAGAAGCACGATGTCCTACTGATCGCGGACGAGGTCGTCACCGGCTTCGGGAGACTGGGCAGCATGTTCGGCTCGGACCATTACGGCATCGAGCCCGACCTCATCACCATCGCCAAAGGGCTGACCTCGGCCTATGCGCCGCTCTCGGGCGTCATCATATCGGAGAAGCTCTGGCGGGTGCTGGAGCAGGGCTCGGATGAATACGGCCCGATCGGCCATGGCTGGACCTATTCCTCGCACCCGCTTTGCGCTGCTGCGGGCGTCGCCAATCTCGAACTGGTCGACGAACTCGATCTCGTGCGCAATGCCGGCGAAGTCGGCGCCTATTTCAATGCGACGCTGCAGGATGCCGTTGGCGGCCATCGCCATGTCGGCGAGGTCCGTGGCGAGGGCCTGCTGGCGGCGGTCGAGTTCGTCCGCGACAGGGATGACCGCGTCTTCTTCGCTACCTCTGAAAAGGTCGGCCCGCGCATTGCCGCCGCCCTGCTGGAACAGGGCGTCATCGCCCGCGCCATGCCGCAAGGCGATATCCTGGGCTTCGCACCACCGCTATGCCTCACAAGGCAGGAGGTCGACCAGATCGTCGACGCGACCCGGCGCGCCGTGGCGGCAGTGCTTTAGCGCCAATGATCCCATGAACCTAGTCGCGTTGGCGCTGTTGCGCCAGTTAGGGACGTTGGGCCCTCGCCCGGGAGCGGACATTGATTGCCCGTGAAACGGCGGTCGGTTGCGACCAAGGTTGTGTGCAAACGGGCTGACCCGCTGGCGCTGGTCAGCAGTGCCTTGTCCGCTCCGCCCGTCGACCGATCAGCGCCTGTTCCCGGCGTTCGAGGATCAACGGGCGGCCCCCTCCCCGGCCATGAAGCGCGTTTGCGCGCAGGATCTCCAGCGTGACATGCATGGAGCTGACCACAGGTGGCGAACGGATGTTGCTGGCGCGAGCCGGTTGTCGACGCGCTGGCGACGGACGCGCAGGAGCTGGATTTTCGCCGCACCTTCGAGGATCGGGAGGGCGAGACCACGGCGCGCGGGCGGCGGCGCGTTCCTGAGAAAGCTGGCTTGTACCGGGCCCGTGCTCTGCCTGGGTGGCCTCATCGTCTTGGGTCGCCCGAGCCGAACCGGGCCGCGAGGGGAAGGCGATGCTGGGCATCGACGAGAACGCCGAGGGCGCGACCCTGATCCGGCGGCTTGGCGACCGTGCCACTTGTAGCTATGGCGATATGCCCCTATATCTAAGGCATATCGCCAGGGAGATCGGCCATGACCACAGTTACCGCACTCGAAGTCGTTGGTGGGCGCGACCTAATCGGCGCCCCCATCAATAGCAGCCGCGATCTCATTAGCGCAGTTCGGCGAGGCTTCCCGGTCCAGACCGTGGAGTACGTCATCAGCAGTGGCCGCATGTCCCTCGCCGAAATTGACCTGGTTGTCATTCCTCGCAAAACCCTCAGCCACCGGCGCAAGATTGGCACCCTGACATCCGAACAATCTGACCGCCTGATCCGGGCTGCGCGCGTCCTTGCCGAAGCTGAGGAAACGTTCGGATCTCAGCAGAAGGCAGCCAAGTGGCTGCGCCGACCAACAACCGCACTCAGCGGCGAAAAGCCCATCGATCTCCTCGACACCTCGGAGGGAGCAGACCAGGTCGAGGCGCTGCTCGGCCGCATCGGCCACGGCATCGCCGCCTGATATGAAAGTCTGGCGTGTTTGCCGTTTACCGTTCGCCGATTTGAACGGCGAGGGGGCTCGGATCTACGGCGGACGGTGGAACACTCCCGGACGCCCCCTGCTGTATACGGCCGAAAACCCGGCACTCGCAGTTCTTGAGGTAAGAGTACATCTCGACCTCGAGCCTGACCTGATCCCAGACGATTACGTCCTCATGGAAATCGAGTCAGGCTCAGCTGTAATCAAAGAGATTTTGGACCCAATTGAAGCACCGGCAACTGTCGGTGACCGCTGGCTCGCCACAATGGAAACCCCGATCCTTAAAGTTCCATCCTTTGTGGTGCCAAACAGCTTCAACTTGCTGATCAACCCGGCGCACCCCGGAGCCGCGAGCATCAGCATCCAAAGCACAAAACCATTTGATTTCGACAGGCGGCTCTGGCTCCCCCTCACATACATGCCTCCGTGAGGAGAACCTGCCGATCGGCGGGACAGATCACCCATCTGGCTGGTTGAGGCACGGGCTGCTCGATCCACTTCTTCATCTCATTGAAAGACTCATCGGCCGAGCCCGCGCGCCTGGTTGAACTCATCGATGAAAAGCCTCTTCGCTGGCTCGGCTCATCATGCTGGCTCAATTCCGTCCGTCGCGCCCCGATCATTGGCGACGCCGTCACGTTCCGCGTCGCCCTCCCCGTCGTCGGCGCCGCTCGTCGGGATCTCTTCAGCCAGGAGCGAGTCCTTGGTCAGCAGGCCGGCATCCTCGAGCTTTTCGAGATCCGGCAGGTCGCGCAGGCTGGCGAGACCGAACACCGACAGGAATCTGTCGGTCGTGACATAGGTATAGGCCGCCCCCGGCTCCGGCCTGCGCGGTCCGGCCGTAATCACGCCGGCGCGTTTTAGCGCCGCAACGCTGTCGCGGCTCATCTCCTTGCCAAAGACTTTGCCGAGCTCGCTGCGTGTGATCGGCTGCAGATAAGCGATCCGGACGGAAACAGCATCTCAGTCGGCGACAAGCCGGCGGTTGGTTGCGGCGCTCCGGACAGCGCCCGGATCGCCGGCCCAAAAGCGCCGCGCGACCGGTGCTGCCAGCCCCCGGCGACTGCGACCAGGTCATAGGGGCGGCCGCGCAGCTCCTCGCGGATGTCGGCAATGATCAGATCGATCGCACAGTCGCGACCGACCACCTGCGCCAATTGCCGGAGCGCCCGTGGGCGTCGACCTCTCGTTAGGGCGGTCCACTGATCATCTCACCAAACGCATGTTCAGGCGGCGCGAGGCGAGGCTCTGGCGTGCTCTTGCGGGCAGCGCGGGGCGCTCGCCCGTGGACGAGCCTCGCGCATCTTTGGCGGCATTGTCACGGGAAACTCGACGAGCCGGATTTCGCTCTGTGCAATGCTGTACTTACGCGGCGGTGGTCGCGTTTTGCCACTGCTGCGCGGCCGCGGCTCGGAAGAGCCGCAGCGTCGGTCGGGAGATCAGATGGCGCTCGAGGTTGAAGATATTATGGATGGCAGCATGAACGGAGAGAAATCGCTGCGCCGACATTGGCGACTTGAAGCGCTGCATCTTGCGCTCACGTCGTCGGATTAGCTGGTGTGAGTTCTCCGCCCGATTGTTTCGGCGCAGGCCCTGCTCGTGGCGCCCCGAGAGCCCCAGGTCTCGCCGTGCGGCCGCGTAGGAGCGCAATTTGTCCGTCACCAGCACTTTGGGGGCAAAGCCATGCTTTTTGAGCAGTTTGCGCATCAGCCGCGGGGCGGCCCCCTTGTCCCGTCTGGATTGCACCAGCACGTCGAGGATCTCGCCCTCGCTGTCGACGGCTCGCCAAAGATACAGGCGCCGGCCCTGGATGCGGATCACCATCTCGTCCAGGTGCCAGATGTCTGCCGGTGCGGGCCGGAGCCGGCGCAGGTTGCGGGCATAGCTGCATCCAAATTTGAGTACCCATCGCCGGATCGTCTCGTACGAGATGTCGAGGCCGCGCTCCGCCAGCAGTTCCTCGACATCGCGGTAGCTCAAGGTGAACCGCAGATAAAGCCACACGGCGTACCGGATGATCTCAGGCGGGAACTGGTGACGGGCGTAAGAAATCGGCTGCATGCCCCTACCCTACCGGAGCAGGCTCAGATCGCACCATTCCCGTGACAATGCCCGGCCAAGCCCTCCGCGCCCTTGCGGAAGTCGACCGGCTTCGTCGCGATCATGACGCGGACCGCGCCGGTCGGGCCGATCACGAGCCGGCCTTCAACGCACCCAGCACCGCCGCGATCGTGGCCGGGGAGGCCCCGTTTTCGATCGTCA
>NZ_JBFRHE010000014.1:0-121321 GCF_052115715.1 Allobosea sp. 2KB_26 | reverse complement strand
GGCAAGGTGCAGCGTTCGAGGATTTTTGGATCGCCATGCTTGTTGGCATGTTCCATCACGACGACGACCTTCTTGACGCCCGCGACCAGGTCCATGGCGCCGCCCATGCCCTTCACCATCTTGCCGGGGATGGTCCAGTTGGCGATGTCACCATTGGCTGCCACCTCCATCGCGCCGAGAATAGTCAGGTCGATATGGCCGCCGCGGATCATCGCGAACGAGTCGGCCGAGGAGAAGAAGCTGGTTTCGGCCAGCAATGTGATCGTCTGCTTTCCGGCATTGATCAGATCGGGATCCGCCTCCCCCTCGAATGGGAAAGGTCCCATGCCGAGCATGCCATTCTCGGATTGCAGCGTCACGTTGATGCCGGCGGGGATGTAGTTTGCCACCAGCGTCGGAATGCCGATGCCGAGATTGACGTAGAAGCCGTCCTGCAGCTCGCACGCGGCGCGGGCAGCCATCTCTTCGCGGGTCCAGGGCATCAGACGGCCTCCCTCTTGCGGACAGTCAGCTTCTCGATCCGCTTCTCGTTGATTGTGCTGGTGACGATCCGGTCGACATAGATACCCGGCGTGTGGATGGCCTCTGGATCGAGATTGCCGGCTGCGACGATCTCCTCGACCTCGACCACCGTCACCTTGGCGGCCGTCGCCATGTTCGGGTTGAAGTTGCGCGCAGTGCGGCGGAAGACGAGATTGCCGGCGGTATCGGCCTTCCAGGCCTTGATGATCGCCAGGTCTGCCCTCAACCAGGTTTCGCGGACATAGAGCTGTCCCTCGAATTCTTCGACCGGCTTGCCTTCGGCAACGACTGTGCCGACGCCGGTTCTGGTATAGAAGGCCGGGATGCCCGCTCCTCCCGCCCGGATGCGCTCGGCCAGCGTCCCTTGCGGATTGAGTTCGAGCTCCAGTTCGCCTGAAAGATACTGCTGCTCGAAGAGCTTGTTCTCGCCGACATAGGACGCGATCATCTTCGCGATTTGCCTGGTCTGCAGCAACATCCATAGGCCAAAGCCGTCAGCCCCGGCATTGTTCGAGATCACCGTCAAGTTCTTCACGCCGGAATCGCGTATCTCCGGGATCAGGCTCTCGGGATTGCCCGACAGGCCGAAGCCGCCCGACATGATCGTCATCCCATCGAACAGGACCCCTTCGAGCGCAGCCGCCGGGCTGTCGTAGATCTTGTCTGCCATCGTGTTCCTACCTGCCTTGCTCTTGACCTGGCACCTGGCCGGCCCCGCAGCGGAGCGGCGGTCCGGCATAAACAAACGGCCCAAATGAAATGCGTTCAGGCCCGTTCAAGCGCGACCGCGATGCCCTGCCCGACGCCAATGCACATCGTGGCGAGGGCGCGGCGCTTGCCGGTCAGCGCGAGTTCGAGTGCCGCTGTCCCGGTGATGCGCGCACCCGACATGCCGAGCGGATGACCGAGCGCGATCGCGCCGCCATTCGGATTGACGAAATCGGCCTCTTCCGGGATGCCGAGTTCGCGCAGCACAGCGATCCCTTGGCTGGCAAAAGCTTCGTTCAGTTCGATCACGTCGAAATCGGCCGGCATGAGGCCGGTCCGTTCGCATAGCCGCCGTGTCGCCGGCGCCGGGCCGATGCCCATGATGCGCGGCGGCACGCCTGCGGTCGCTCCCGCGACGATGCGGGCCAGCGGTGTCAGGCCATGCCGGCGCATCGCCTCCGACGCGATGATCAGGGCCGCAGCGCCGTCATTGACGCCGGAGGCGTTTCCGGCCGTGACGGTGCCGCCCTCTTTCCTGAACGGGGTTGGCAGCCTGGCGAGCTTCTCCAGCGTCGTGTCGCCGCGCGGATGTTCGTCGATCTCGAAGCGGATCGGATCGCCCTTCCGCTGAGGGATCAGCACCGGCACGATCTCCCTGGCCAGGCGGCCATTGTTCTGTGCCGCAACTGCCTTCTGCTGCGAACGCAAGGCGAAGGCATCCTGAGCCTCCCGGCTGACCTTGTATTCGGCTGCGACGTTTTCACCGGTCTCCGGCATCGAGTCGATGCCGGACTGGGCTTTCATCCGCGGATTGACGAAACGCCATCCGATCGTGGTGTCGTAGATCTCGGCATTGCGTGAGAAGGCACTTTCGGCCTTCGGCATGACGAAGGGCGCGCGGCTCATGCTCTCGACCCCGCCGGCGATGACGAGATCGGCCTCCCCGGCCTTGATCGAACGCGCCGCCATGATGATCGCATCCATGCCCGATCCGCACAGCCGGTTGATCGTCGTGCCGGGCACGCTGACGGGCAACCCAGCGAGCAGCAACGCCATGCGCGCGACATTGCGGTTGTCCTCGCCGGCCTGGTTCGCACAACCGAAGATAACCTCGTCGATCGCGGCCGGGTCGAGCCCCGCGCTGCGGGCGATCAGCGCCTTCAACGGCTCGGCGCCGAGGTCGTCCGCCCGGACCGATGCCAGTGCGCCGCCGAAGCGGCCTATCGGCGTGCGCACGTACTCGCAGATGAAAGCTTCAGGCATGGACCATCACGTAGAGTAGAGGCTCAGGCCGCAGGGGCACATCGCCTGTTGGGATCTGTGTCACGACGGATCGGGACAGTGCCGGGCAGGCACCGCCCCGGATCGACGAGCTTACCGCGGGGTCGCGGCGAGCGTTTTTTCCAGAGTGTCGACCAGCTGATCGGCATTCTCCTGCGAGAAGATCATCGGTGGTCGAATCTTGAGCAGGTTGCGGCCGCGGCCGGTGATTCCGACGAGGACGCCACGCAGCAGCAGCCCCTCGATGACCGCGCGCGCGGTCTCCGGCGCCGGCGCATTCCCCGCCCGATCCCTGACCATCTCGACACCGACGAAGAGGCCGGTTCCGCGAACGTCACCGATGCGCTCGTCCCTTTCCATCAGGAGCGCTAGCCGCCGACGCAGATACGCACCAATTTCCAATGCGTTCTCCTGCAGCTTTTCGTCGCGCAGCACGTCGAGCACTGCGATACCAGCGGCGGCGACGACCTGATTGCCGCCGAAGGTGTTGAAGTAGCGCTCGGTCTTCAGGAATCCCTCGACCAGCTTGCGGCTGGTCACCACGACGGCCAGCGGCAGGCCGTTACCCATCGGCTTGGCCATTGTGACGATGTCCGGCACGATGCCGGCGTGCTGGAAACCCCAGAAATCAGTGCCGGCGCGACCCAGCGCCGACTGCACCTCGTCGGAGATGATCAGAGCGCCCGTCTTGCGGACCTCCGCCATGGCCTCGTCGAGATAGCCGGCGGGAGGACTGTAGAGGCCGTCGCTGGCGAAGACGGGGCAGGCGAAGAGGGCCGCCGGCCGGTGACCGCGGTGGGCGAGTCCGGCGATGGCCTGCCGATATTGGCCGGTATAGGCAGACGCCGTCAGCTTCGGCGTGCGATCTCCGACGCCGCGATGCTCGGGCGCGGGCACCGTGGCGACCCAGTCCTGCAGGCGCTCGGCGGGAAGCGTCGAGGAATCGAGCGCGCCGATGATGGTCGAATTGCCATGGAATGCCGATTTTGTGACGAGCGCGCCGTCGCCGCCGGAATTCGCCATGGCGATCCGCCAGGCCAGTTCGTTTGCCTCGGTTCCCGAGCAGACGAACATGCAGACCTTAAGCGGATCCGGCATCGTCTCGGCAAGGCGCTCGGCATAGTCGACGATCAGCTCGCTGGGATAGCGGGTGTTGGAATTGAAGGTTGCGATCTGACGGCTCGCGGCCTCCACGACGCGGGGGTGGCAATGGCCGACATGCGGCACGTTGTTGTAGGCGTCGAGATAGCGCTTCCCAGCGTGGTCGGTCACCCAGACGCCCTCTCCGCGCACCGGCGCGAAGGGGGTCTGGTAGAACTGCTTGTACATCGGGCCAAGCAGACGGGCGCGGCGTTCCATGAGCGTGTCATACATCTTCGTGTCTTTCGCTGGCTTGAGGACTTCAAGGGTGGCCTGACCGCGCAGTCGCGGCCAGGTGATCGGAAATCTGGTTCGCGGGCAGCGCGTCGCAGCGTGACAGCGCTTCCCAGCCGAGGCGGCTGACGTCGTCGCGATAGGAGGTGGTGGCGGCCGGGTTGGCATGCCGGCGCCAGGCGACGACGAGCTCGCGCGTGACGAGACGCGCCTGGACGAGCGACGAAATGACGGCAATCTCGTCGGCGTCGAGTTCCAGGACTTGCGAATAGCCGCCCACCACCTGCGCCATCGCACCGAGGACGTCGGTCTTGCGATAGAGCAAATGCGCCGCGGCGATGGCGACTTCGGCGACACGGACGGTACGCACCATGTCACCGAAATCGATGATGCCGGAGATGGCGCCGTCCTCGAGCCTGGTCAGAAGGTTGTTCTGGTTGAGGTCGTTGTGGATGACCTGACGACGCAGGGCGGGCAGCCGCGGCACGACGACCTCGACGAAGCGGTCCAGTACGCGCTCCGCCAGTTTCCGCCGAAGCTCAGTATCCAGAAAAGCGATCTTGTCGCGCAGGCTGGCCGCGTGAACGACATCCCAGATGAAGGTCCTGTCGGCGCCCGGATGGGTGAAATCGGCCAGAGCGAGGTCGAGACGCGCCGCCAGCCCTCCAATCTGAGTCCGTTGCGCAGGGGACAATATGCCGTTGAGCACCGGTTCACCGGGCAGATAGGTCAGGACGCGCAGCAGCGCGCGCCGCCCGCCTCGTTCATGTGCGACGATGGTATGCCCATCATGCGCAGGCACGACGCGGGGGACGGGTAGGCCCGGATCGACCCGCTCCAGATGCAGCAGCGCCTCGTTCTGAAAAGCGAGTTCCTCAGGCGTGTCAGAGTCGCCCGAAACCTTGAAGACGTAGTCGCGAGCGTCCGCCGTCCTGACATGAATGTTGAGATCGCGCTCTCCACTGATACGCGAGAAGGATCCGACGATCCCAAAGCGTTCCCGAAGCGCGTCGGAAAGCTCGTCGGGCCCGAACTGAGGAAGCTGCGCCAGCAACGCATCGTCCAGCGAGGAAGCGGGTTTCGTCACGCCATGCTCTCCTGAAATCCTGTCAGGAAGGCCGCGAGATTGGCTCCCAGCACCGGCGAGGGATAACCTCCTTCCTGAATGATGACGGTGGGACGGCGCAGGCCGGCCAGGCTCTCGCCCATGCGCCGGAACCCCTCCGTCGTCACCGCCGTGCAGGCGAAGGGGTCGGCCTGGGACTGATCAAGGCCGAGCGCGATGACGAGAACATCCGGCGCGAAATCCCGCGCTTTCGAGACCGCGTGGCCCACGGCATCGCGATAGACCGCGTCGTCGGCGCCTTCAGGCACCGGCAGGTTGAGATTGAACCCCTCGCCCCGCCCGGCGCCGATCTCGTCGGCGTAGCCGGCATAGAACGGATAGACTGTCGCCGGATCCGCATGGATCGAGATGGTCTGGACGTCGTCGCGCTCGTAGAACAACGACTGCGTGCCGTTGCCGTGATGGACGTCGACGTCGATGATCGTGACACGGTCGACGCTGTCGCGCGCCTTGCTCGCCGCCAGCGCCGCATTGTTGAGGAAGCAGTAGCCGCAGGCCTGGTCGCGATAGGCATGATGGCCCGGCGGCCTGCACAGCCCGTAGGCGGCGCCGTCGCCGTCGAGCACGAGGCGTGTCGCATCGAGCGCCGTCGCGGCGCTCGCCAGGATCGCCGCCCAACTGTCGGCGAGCAGCACGCTCGCCGCGTCGGCGATGTAGTATCCCGCCTGCCCAAGGAGATCCTGCGGGCGCCGACGCATATAGGCGTTCGGATGCAGGCTCGGCCGCAACTCCTCGTTGCCGGGGAAACGCTTGCTCCATCGGGAGAAGCCGGTCGCGAGAAAGTCGAGATAATCGGCGTCGTGGACGCGCCGGATCAGAGCGAGGTCGGCCGCCCCAGGCGCGAGGACGGCTTCCGTGCATTCCTCTGCGGCCGCAAGCAGCGCGCGCGCGCGATCGGGAATTTCGAGTGCGGGAACGAGGCTGCCGCCGGAGAGCCGGGTGCGGACGTGGTGTCCGTATTGATCGGAGTGAAAAATCGTCTTCATGTGGAAATCGCCCGGCCGATCACTTCGCGATCAGCGCCTGGTAGCGCTCCTGCACCTTTGCGATGTTGCCGGCCCACCAGCCCGGCTGGATCGTACCTTGGCGAGTCTTGTTCTGCGGAGACGAATTTGCCTTCGCGAGCGCTTCAGCCGAGAAGGTCTTGACCTCGAAGGCGCGCTCGTTGATCGGGCCGTAATAGGGCAGGAGATCGGGGATGTTCGCCTGGATCTCGGGCGTGACCATCTGCGCGATCATGCGCTGCGCCGCCGCGGCGTTGGGCGCCCCTTTCGGGATGGCGAAGCAGCCGAAGCCCAGCAGAGCCTGGTCGTAGGTGAACTCGACCGGCGCCCCGTCGGCCAGGACGCTGGCGACGCGGCTGCCCCAGATCACCATCATGTCGACCTCGCCGTCCTTGAGCAGTTGCGCGGCCTGCGCGCCCGACTGCCAGAACACGTCGATGGACGGCTTGATCTTCGCGAGCGAGGCCAGGGCCCGGTCGGCGTCGAGCGGGTAAAGCTTGTCCTTGTCGACGCCGTCGGCGAGGAGCGCGATCTCGATGCTCTCCTGCGGATAGACATGCATGGCTCGGCGGCCCGGAAACTCCTTCGGATTCCAGAAATCCTTCCAGCTCTGCGGAGGCTTGGCCTTGTACTTGTCCTTCTGCCAGGCGAGGACGACGGAGACGTAGTTGCTGCCGATATAGGAACTGCCCCGCGCCTGCGGCGCGATGCCGCCGGTGTCGATCTGCGAGTAGTCGAGCAGTACGAACAGGCCTTCGTTCTGTCCGCGCGCGCAGTCGGCCTCCCCGAGTTGCACGATGTCCCAGCCAGGCTTGCTGGACTGGACCTGGACGCGGACGCTCGCGAGGCCGCTATGGCTTTCCTCGCGCACCCTTACGCCGAGCTTCGCGCCCGCCGGGTCGAAGAGCGCCTTGCGGACGCTGCTCTGGTACTGTCCGCCGAAGCCCGCGAAGACGACCGAGTCCTGGGCACGCACCGACTGCAGCGGCAGAAACAGCAAGGCCGCGGCAAGCGCGGAACGCATCGTTGATCTCGATGCCAGTTTGGTCATTGTCGTCCCCTCTTCACGAAAAACGGCGCCGCACATGCGGACGGGAGTGTCCACATGCCGGCGCCGGTTGATCCGCTTCCGTGCCGGTCCTGAAGGGGACGGGCACCGCGAAATGCCTAGCGACGTTAATTGGGAGGCCTTCGGCCGAGGCAGTGCCTCGGCCTGCTAGATCGCGTTACATGAGATCACCAGAATGGCCTGCTGCAATTCTTCCGAAAGCCGGGTGACGACGCCCAAGCCGGACAATTGCAGGCGCTCATGGAGGGGGGTCGATCCGCCCTCCATATCGATCACGACAGCGTCGGGCGCGAAACATCCGATCTGCTCGCGGGCCTGCCTGAGCACAGATTCGACGTCCCGCCCCTCGGCGTCGGGTCGCAGGACGAGGTTGAGGTTGGCCCCCTCGCCTTCACCTTCGCCGTGCTCGTCGGAATAGCCGGTATAGAAGGGATAACAATCGGCCGGATCGCGATGGACTGACACCGACAGGATGTCGCCTCGCGAAAGCAGGATCGACTGCGTTCCGTTCGCATGGTGTTCGCCGAGGCTCAGCACGGCGACACGCGATAGGCTCTCGCGCAGATGGCTCGCCGCGATCGCGGCATGGTTGAGATAGCAGCCGCGCCCTGCCCGCCCGGCCTGTGCGTGGCGGCCTCGGGTTCGACACCGCACGGACACGTGCTTCTCGCCCGCAAGCAGGCGCACCGCCCCCTCCACCGCGGCCTGTGCGTCAGCGAATACAGCGGGCCAGGTTTCCGCCGAAACGACCGTCGTGGCATCCGCGATATAGAAGCCGGCACGCGCCTCGATATGGCCCGGCAAGCGCATCATGTCCTCGCCCGGATGCAGCGTCGCCTTGATCTCGATGCCCCCCTGCTCTGACGGGGCGAAGCGCAGAAACTCCAGATAGGACGCCTCGTGCACGGCCTGGACGGCGTATTCGCTCGCGGCCGCCGAGCTGGAAGATGCCTCACCAGCGAATTGCGGAACGGAGAGTCCTGTCATCGCGCAACTGCCTTTGCGGGTCGATTGATGAGCTGCACCGCGATCAGGATCGCGATCGAGGCGACGACCAGCACCGAGGAGACGGCCGCCACCAGCGGGTCGACCTGGTCGCGGATATTCGCGAACATACGCCGTGGCAATGTCGAGTTCTCGCCGCTCGATATGTAGAGTGCGATGACGACCTCGTCGAAAGCCGTGACAAATGCGAACAGCGCACCGGCCGCGATCGAGCTTCTGATCTGCGGCACGGTGACGGTAAGGAACGCCCTGAACCTAGTCGCCCCCAGGCTGCGCGCCGCACGTTCCTGATTTTCGTCGAAGGATTGCAGCCCGCTCGACACCGTCACCAGCACGAAGGGCAACGCCAGCATGACGTCGACCAGCACGAGGCCAGTCAGGGTGTTGTTGAGCCCCAGCCTAGCGAAGACGAAGAAGACGCCGATGGCGACGAGGATGTTCGGCACGATCATCGGCAGCAGGAAGGACATGCGCAGCGACTTCGTCAGCCGCTCCGGCATGCGCGCCAAGCCGTAAGCAGCGGCGGTCCCGATCGGCGTAGCGATCAGCGTAGTCAGCCCCGCGACCTTGAGGGACAGCCAAAGCGCGTCCATCCATTCTCTCGATTCGAAGAATTCCTGATACCAGCGCAGGCTCCAGGCCCGCGGCGGGAACTCCAGATAGTTCGATGCCGAGAACGACATCGGCACGATCAGCACGCAGGGCACGATCAGGAAGGTGAAGATCAGGGCGCAGAGGCCGTAGAGCCAGAGCCTCTGATAGTGCCGGATCTGCGTGGCGCTGGCGGAAGCGGTCAGCATATCAGCGCCCCCCATAGAGCTTGTCGACGCGGAACACCTTGTTCAGCAGGACGAGGATGGCGATGGTCACGACGAGCAGCAGCACGCCCAGCGCGCTCGCAGCGCCCCAGTTGCTGTAGGTCGAGACATTGGTGCCGATCTGCATCGACCACATGCTGACCCGGCCGCCGCCGAGCAAGGCCGGCGTCAGATAGAAGCCGAGGCTCAGAATGAAGACGAGTACCGTGCCGGCGAAGAGGCCGGGGCGGCTCAAGGGAAAGAACACGTCCCAGAAGGCCCGCATCGGCGAGGCGCCACTGCTCGCGGCTGCTTTCATATAATCGCTGTCGATCGTCTTCATGCTCGAATAGAGCGGCAGGATCATGAAGGGCAGCAGCACGTGCAGCATGCCGATCACCGTACCAGTGAAGTTGTTCACCAGCGGAATCGGCTCGCTGACGATTCCGAGGCCGACCAGCCAGCTGTTGACGAGGCCACGCCGCTGCAGCAGCACAAGCCAGGCATAGGTGCGCACCAGCACCGAGGTCCAGAACGGCAGGATCACGAAGATCATGCAGATCGCGGCGGTGCGCGGGCTGAGCTGCGAGAGCAGATAAGCGACCGGATAGCCAAGCAGAATGCAGCCGAGCGTCACGATGCTGGCGATCTGGAACGTCGTCACGAAGGTGATGACGTAGACCGGCTGCGTCATCCTCATGTAGTTTTCCAGCGAGATGCCGCCGTCCTTGCCGATGAAGGACAGGACAAAGAGCCAGCCGACCGGAACGATCAGCAGCAGGCCCACGATCACGATGCCCGGCAGGGCCAGCAGGGCGAAAGACATCGCCTCCCGCCGGTCCGCACGCGCGAAATGGCTTGCTCCGGAGAGCTTCGGCTCGGCGGCCATCGCCGCCATCGTGGACCTCGCCTCAGACATCGCCGCCGACCAGGATGCTGTCGTTGCGATGGACGTCGATATGGATCGGCTGGCCCGGGACCGGCACCAGACCGCGATTGGCCTCCTGCGGGACTATGCGCAAGCCGATGCTCTGGCCGTCCGGGAAGCCGGCGATGACCAGCAGGCTGTCGCCCTGGAAGATCGTTTCGCGGGCGATGGCCGCGAAGCGATTGACTTCCGCTTCCGGGCCGCTGGCCGGGCCGATCGCGAGTTTTTCCGGCCTCAGCGCCAGCCAGCTCTCCTTGGCGGGCGCCGGCCTTTGCGCGTGATCCGCTAGGCGCAGCCGATTCCCGAAGACGCTCGCCTCACCGCCCTTGTCGATCTGCACGGGCAGGAAGGTCGTCTCGCCGACGAAATCGGCGACGAAGCGCGTCTTCGGCCGGTCGTAGATCGTGCACGGCGTGTCGAACTGGATGAGCGCACCATTGTTGATGACCGCGATACGATCGGACATCGTCAGCGCCTCGCGCTGGTCATGCGTGACGAAGACCGTCGTGGTGTGCAGGCGCTCGTGGAGATGGCGCAGCTCGATCTGCATCTGCTCGCGGAGCTTCTTGTCGAGCGCCGACAGGGATTCGTCCATGAGCAGGATGCGCGGCTCGAAGACAATGGCTCGCGCCAAGGCCACGCGCTGGCGCTGCCCACCGGACAGCCGGTCGACCGCGCGGTCGGTGAACTGACTTAGGCGAACCATATCGAGCGCCGCGCACACCCGGCTTTCGATCTCGCTTCGCGAAAGGCGACGGATCTTCAGCGGATAGGCGACGTTCTCGAACACGTTCATATGCGGGAAAAGCGCGTAATTCTGGAAGACGAGCCCGATCCCGCGTTGGTGAGGCGGCTTCGTCAGGAGTTCCTCGCCACCGATCATGATGCTTCCGCTCGTCGGCGTGACGAAGCCGGCGAGCACCTGCAGGAGCGTCGTCTTTCCTGAGCCTGAAGGACCGAGCAAGGTAACGAATTCACCCGGCGCGATGTCGAGATTGATGTCCTTGAGCGCCTCGAAAGAACCGAAATTCTTTCGAAGCGCTCGGATCGAGACGGGGACTTTCATTGCAGGATCGCCGACTTGAAAGCCTCCTCGGCCTTGTCGCCGTTCTTCGCCCACCAGGCGGCCTCGATGAGCACCTGCTTTGCGGCGTTCTGCGGCGACGAGTTCGTCTTGGCGAGCTGTTCGGGCGTGAACTGGCGGGCCTCATAGGCCTTCGTGTTGACGGGCCCGTAGTTGTCCATTTTTTCGATGATGTTCGCCTGAATCTCCGGCGAGACCATCGTCAATGCCAGTTCCTTCGCCTTTGCGGCGTTCTTCGCGCCCTTGGGCACGGCGATGCAGCCATAGCCGAGCAGGCCCTGATCATAGGTGAACTGCACGCCGCTGCCATCCTCGACCACCGGCGAGACGCGGCTGCCGTAAATCTCGATCAGATCGACCTCGCCGTCCTTGATCAGCTGCATGGACTGGGCGCCGGTAGTCCAGAACACGCCGATCTGCGGCTTGAGCCGCTTGATAGCCGCGATCGCCCGATCGACGTCTAGCGGATAGAGCTTGTCCTTCGGAACGCCGTCCGCGAGCAGCGCGACCTCGAGCGTCTCCTGCGCGAGGCCGGCTATGGCCCGACGGCCTGGAAAGGCCTTCGCGTCCCAGAAATCGACCCAGGATTTCGGCGCCTGCTTTACCTTGTCTGTGCGCCAGGCCATCACGACCGAATAGTAGTTTGTCGCGACCCAGCTCTTGCCGCGTGCCGCATCGGGAATCGCAGCGCTGTCGATCTTCGAAAGGTCGAGCGGCTCGAAGAGCCCCTCGCTCTCACCGCGGGCGCATTCGTCGCCGCCGAGATGCACGAGATCCCAGGCCGGGGAACCGGACTGCACCTGAACGCGGATCGACGGTAGGTCGCTATGCGTTTCACTGCGGATCTTGACGCCGTTTTTTTGCGCGGACGGATTGACGAGCGCCGCGTCGAACCCCTTCCGCATCGCTCCGCCATAGCCGGCGACCGTGACGGAATCCTGCGCCATGGCGGCTCCCGGAATCGCCGCCAGAAAGCCCACGCCGATGGTCGTGGTTAGCCGCCGGCGCATTGAGTCTTTTGCCTTGTCGATCATCTTCAACCCCTCGGTCCATTCTGCGGAAAGCGGCCAAAACGAAAAAACCGGCGCCTTCGCCCCAGCCCTTACGAGCCTGGAGAAAAAGCGCCGGTCTGAACTGTTTTCCTGGAGGCCCTTTGCGAAAGGGGCCGATCCAGCACAAGTCACCTAGCGATGAATAGTACGCGCTGAATTTTCTTCTCTGTCAATCGGACGCATGCCTCTTGTCATCCGACGCCGGACTGTGAGAGCCCTCTGCCCGAACAATTTCGAAATGGGGAATCGTCATGTTGGATTTGAATACGGTCCTGGTCAGCGGTTACTCTGCCGCACCTAAGGGCACGAGCATGTTCGAGGAATTCAAGCACGCAGGCGTCGTGCTCGAGATCGATCCGGCCACGAACATCATCGTCGCGGTCGACGCGACCTTCGTCACGCAGCTGGCGCGGTCCTTCTATTCCCGTTTGATCGTCGGGTTCGACGTGTCCAACGGCATGGCCCCGCTGGAGAAACTAATCTCCGCGGCCGTCCATACGCCGTCGCGCGAGGCGCTGATCGTCGCCACGCGCGCCGCGGTGCAGCGCTATTTCCAGATCCGCGAAGGTCGCGGCTGAGGGCCGAAGCCGCCCTCTCAGGCGGCCAGCTTCACACCCTTGGTCGACAGCTCGTCGAGGCCGAGGTCGAGCGCCTTGGCGAAACGATCGACCGCATCGTCGATACCTTCTGGCGTGATGATCAGCGGCGGAGTGAATATCAGCGTATCGCCCAGCGCCCTGACGACGAGCCCGTTCTCGAAGGCGAGCCGCTGGATTTCGAGCCCGACCTTCAGCGACGACTCGAACGCCTCGCGCGTTGCCTTGGAGCGGACGAGCTCGATGCCCCACATCAGGCCGACACCACGGACCTCGCCGACCAGCGGATGGTCGAGCAGCGCCTTGAGACGCTGTTCGAGCCGGCCACCGAGAGCGGGCGCGCCGGCGATGAGACCCCGCTCCTCGTAGAGGGTGAGCGCTTCCAAACCGACGGCGCACGCCACCGGGTGGCCGCCATAGGTGTAGCCGTGTCCGAAGACGCCGATCTTGTCGCCCTGCGCCTTCATCGCCTGATAGAGCGGCTCTGAGAGCAGCAGGGCCGAGAGCGGCTGATAGGCGGCGGTGAGAGCCTTGGCGCTGCTGATCATGTCCGGCTGGAGCGCGAAGGTCTGGCTCCCCCACCAGCTGCCCGTGCGGCCGAAGCCCGTGATGACCTCGTCGACAACGAAGAGGATTTCGTACTTCTTCAGGATCGCCTGGACTTTTTCATAGTACCCCTTCGGCGCCACGACGCAGCCGCCGGTGCCCATCACCGGTTCAGCGAAGAAGGCCGCGACCGTCTCCGGCCCTTCGGCGATGATCAGATCCTCCAGTTCCTTGGCGAGGCGGCCGGCGAATGCTTCCTCCGTCTCGCCCGGCTGCCCTTCGCGATAGAAATGCGGGCAGGTCACGTGCAGGAAGCCGTCGAGCGGCAGGTTGAAGTCGCGGTGAATATGCGGCAGGCCGGTCAGGCTCGCGCTCGCGATGGAGGTGCCGTGATAGGCCCGCTTGCGGGCGATGATCTTCTTTTTCTCGGGCTTGCCGATCGCATGGAAATAGTACCAGGCGAGCTTGATCGCCGTGTCGTTCGCTTCCGAACCGGAGCTCTGGAACAGCACCTTCGACATCGGCACAGGGGCGATCTGGATCAACCGCTCGGCAAGCGCGATGGCAGGCTCGGACGTCCGGTGAGCGAAGTTCTGATAGTAAGGCAATGCCGCGAACTGCTTGGCCGCGGCGGCCGCGAGACGGTTCTCGCTGAAGCCCAGTGCCGCGCACCACAGGCCGGACATTGCCTCGAGATAGCGATTGCCGGCATCGTCGTAGACATGGAAGCCATCGCCCCGCGAGATGATCGTGGGTCCGATCTTCTCGTGCAGCGAGAAGTTGGTCTGCGGGTGGATCTGATAAGCGATGTCTCTGGCGTGATTGGAATTGGCGGTCATGGCGCACCTGACAATGCGGCTACAGAGCGGCCGGAAACCACCTGCGCACGCGCTTAGATTTCGGGGATCGCCGGTCCGACCGCTTGTCTGGACTGCCTCCGGGGCAGCCCATCGCTAATCGCCTGACATGCGCCGAAAATGCCCGGCGATGGGACGCTTGTCAAATAGCGTCGCCGCTTGCGTGGGCAGCGGCATAGGCGACCAAAATCGGAGCGGAGCACCAAATTTATGCACTTGACGGCGCAACTAGCACAGGCCTAGACCTAGAAGCAGCTAGGAGATTTGTGCCTCGACGCCCTCAAAGGCGGCGGGACCACGAGCAAATCGGACCGGCACACGTATGAGCGGATTATCCGCTCTTTCGTGTGCCGGTCTTTTTTTTTGGACTTTCGCCATGAGCAATGCGGTTGTGATTTGCGAATGCTTCGCCCGCGACGGGTTGCAGCATGAGCCGGTATTCGTGCCAACCGAGCAGAAGATTGCCCTGATCGACGCCTTCACTGCGGTCGGTTTCGGGCGGATCGAGGCGACGTCGTATTCCAACCCCAAGGTTGTGCCGGCCTTCGCCGATGCCAGCGAGGTTCTCGCCGGCATCGGGCGTGGCAAGGGCAGCTTCTACAAGGCGACCTGCCCGAATCCGCGGGCGGTCGAACGTGCCCTCGCCGATCTCGTGGCGGGCCACGGCCCCTCCGAGATCAGCCTCCTGGTCTCCGCGACGGAAGCGCATAGCCAGCGCAATCTCCGGAGCGCCCGCACTGACCAATGGGACAATGTCGCGGCGATGGCCGCCGCGGCGCAGGGGCGCTTCCGGCTGATCGGGACGATCTCCGTTGCCTTCGGCTGCCCCTTCGAAGGACGTGTCGATCCGAAATCCGTGATCGCCGACGCGGAACGCTTCGCGACGCTCGGCGTCCGTCACGTCACGCTGGGCGACACGACGGGCCTCGCTACGCCTCGCGACACTGCCTCTCTCTTTCGCGCAGTCGCCGCCGCGGTGCCCGAGCTCACCCTGATCGCGCATTTCCACAACACGCGTGGAACCGGCGTCGTCAATTGCTTCGCCGCCTACGAAGCCGGGGTTCGCAACTTCGACAGCGCCATCGGCGGCATCGGCGGGCATCCGGCGCAACTCGTCTATGGCGGCGGATTCACCGGCAACGTCGCGACCGAAGATCTCGTCAACATGTTCGAGGCCATGGGCGTGCCGACCGGCCTCGACCTGCCCGCCCTGATCGAGACCGCCCATCGCTGCGAGGCGGTTCTCGGGCGCCAGCTTCACTCGATGGTCGCCCGCTCCGGGCTCGGCCTCGTAGCCTGACGAAAGAGGACAGATGTCTCACCCCCAGCTTCCGCTGCTTGTTGAGGATCGCGGCGCCGTCCGGATCCTGACGATGAACCGGCCCGACAAGCTCAACGCGCTCGACACGGCGCTGACGCGGGCCCTCTTCGATGCGCTGGTCGCGGCGCAAGAGGATGATGCTGTCCACGCGGTCGTCCTGGCCGGCGCAGGGCGCGGCTTCTGTGCCGGAGCCGATCTCAAGGAATTCGCCGATCTCACCCCTGCGAACCAGAAGGCCGTCGTCGCGCGCGCCGATCTGACGACGCGCCTGCATATGCTACTGCCCGGCCTGTCCAAGCCGATCGTCGCGGCGGTCCAGGGCGTCGCGGTCGGCGGTGGTGCCGGCACGGCGATCGGCTGCGACATGGTCGTCGCCGGCACCGACCTGAAATTCGGCTATCCAGAGCTCAAGCACAGCCTCGTCCCGGCCATCGTCATGACGAGTCTGCAACGCGCAGTCGGCCGGAAGCTCGCCTTCGAGCTAATAAGCTTGGGGAGGCTCATCGGCGCCGAGGAGGCGCTGCGACACGGCTTCGTCAACAAAATCGTCGCGCCAACGGACGTGTTGGCGGAAGCCGTCGCCATCGCCGAGGTGTGGGCCGAGGTGAAGCCCATCGCGATGAGCGCGACCAAGCGGCTGTTCTACCGCGTCGCCGAGCTGCCCTTCGAGGCTGCGATGTCGGCGGGTCGCGACGTCAACGCGATCATGCGCGGCTTCCGCGACGGAGACGAGGCATGAGACCGCTTGACGGCATCACCATCGTCGACTTCTCGCGCGTCCTCGCCGGGCCGATGGCGACGATGATCCTCGCCGAGATGGGCGCCCGGGTCATCAAGATCGAGCGGCCGGGCACCGGCGACGAGTCGCGCCAATGGGAGCCGCGCGTCGGCGGCGAGAGCGCCTATTTCTTTGCATTCAACCGCGGCAAAGAATCGATCGCCCTCGATCTCAAGACGCCGGCGGGACGGGACGCGGCACGCAAGCTCGCCCTGCAGGCGGACGTCGTTCTCGAGAACTTCCTGCCTGGACAGATGAACAAGATGGGGCTGGGCTACGCTGAGCTCAGCAGGGAAAAACCGGCCCTCGTCTACGTCTCCAATACCGGCTTCGGCCAGAACGGGCCTTACCGCGATCGCGTCGGCTACGACACGATCTTCCAGGCGCTGAGCGGCGTCATGGCGCTGACTGGCCATCCCGATGGCCCGCCGGCCAAGGTTGGCGTGCCCATGGCCGATCTGACGGCCGGTCTCTGGAACGCCGTCGCGATCCTGACGGGGCTCGTCGGACGCGGAAGCAGCGGCAAGGGCTGCCATATCGATCTCTCGATGCTCGACACGCAGATCAGCCTGCTGACGATCGCTGCGGCGAGGCTCTTTGCGTTCGGCGAGGACCCGCGCCGCACGGGAACGGAGCATCCCGGCCGGGTTCCCTCTGCTGCCTTCGCCTGCGCAGGCGACGAATGGCTCCATATCAGTGGCTCCGACCAGCACTGGCAGGCGATCTGCTCGGTGCTGGGCCTCGACGAGCTCGCGGCCGACGCGGCCCTCGCCCGCAATTCGGAACGCGTCGCCCAGCGCGATCGCATCATGGCCGCGATGCGCGACGCGCTATTGCGTCGCGATCGCTCCGAGGTGGCGGAAGCCCTGCGAGGGCGGGGCGTTCCCGCCGGCGAAGTCAACACCGTCGCGCAGGCTTTGGCCGATCCGCATGTCCAGGCGCGCGGCATGGTCGCCAAGTTCGAGCATCCCGGCGTCGGCACCTTCTCTGGCCTGCGCAATCCACTTCGCTTCACAGGCTATGACGATCCATATTTCGGCACGCCGCCGCTCCATGGCGCCGACGGTGCGGCCCTGGCCTCGGAGTTCGATCTGAAGGAGTTCGACACATGAGCGGGCCGGCTTTTCTCGACATGACCTTCGAGCGCCTGGCGATATCGACCGAGGGCCCGATCCTGCGGGTCACGCTTAACCGGCCCGATGCGCGCAACGCTCTCGATCTCGCCATGTGCCGCGAATTGCGCGCGGTCTTCGAGGGCATAGAGGCGGCCCCGTCGCTGCGCATCGTGCGGATCGATGCGGCCGGCCCGGTTTTCTGCGCCGGAGCCGATCTCAAGGAGCGCAAGGGGAAGGACGAGATCTGGGTGCGGCAGCGCCGACTCGCCTCCTTCGCCGCCTATGACGCGATCGAAAGGTCGAGCAAGGTCGTGGTCTGCGTCGTCGACGGGCCCGTCGTCGGATCGGGTGGCGAGATCGCGATGGCGAGCGACTTCATCATCGCATCCGAGCGGACGAACTTCACCTTTCCGGAGGCCCATTGGGGCACGGTCGGCGCGACGCAGCGCCTGCAGCGCGTCGTCGGCAAGCGACTGGCGAAGGAGCTTCTGTTCACGGCGCGACGCTGGCCGGTCGAGGAGGCTCATGCCGCAGGCCTCGTCAATCGGGTCGTCGTGCCGGAAGCGCTCGAGGCGACCGTCGCGGAGTTGCTGGCGCAGATCGCCAAGGCTCCGGCGCTCGCGCTGACGCTCGCCAAGCAGTCGATCGAACTCGGCGAGAAGACCGATCTCGCGACGGGCATCCGCATCGAACTCGCCGCGATCGAGCGCGCGCTCGCAGACTCGGAATGGCGAAAGGGCCTCGAAGCCTTTGCCGAACGCGATGCACAGGGAAAAACGTCATGAGCGTCCAGCAGTTGCCGTCCGACCTTTTCGGCTGCGCCGATACCCTGCCGGAGGCGTTGTCACGGGCGCTGCGCCTAGCGCCGAGCGACGAAGCCGTTGTCTGCAACGGCGAGCGCATCTCCTATGCCGCGCTGGCAGCGCGCGTGGACGTCGTCGCCGCAGCGCTGGTGGCGCATGGCATGCGCAAGGGTGACCACGTCGGCATCTGCGTCGGCAACGGCATTCCCTGGATCGTGCTATTTCATGCGATTGCGCGCCTCGGCGCGGTCGTCGTCCCGGTCAATACGCGGCTCAAGGCGGAGGAGATCGCCTATACGCTGCGGCAATCGGACGTGTCGCTGCTCTTCGTCGCCGACAAGCTGCTCAAGGTCGATTTCATCGAGATTCTTCGGCAGATCTGTCCGGCGATCGACGTCACGCTGCCGGACGCCGCTCTGCCGCAGCTGAGCAGCGTCGTGGTGCTCGGAGAGACCGTGCCGGCCGGCGCGATCGGCTTCGCCGATTTCCTCACCCCCGCCGCCGGCAAGCCGGGCCCCGAACCGGCGTGCGATGCCGACGATCCGCTGCTGATCCAGTACACCTCCGGCACGACCTCCTTTCCCAAGGGCGCGACGCTGACCCATCGCAACATGCTGTGGGACGCCTATTCGGCGGGCCGCTTCTTCGGCCTGCGCTCGGGCGAGCGCTATTTCAGCCCGCGCCCCTTCTTCCATGTGGCCGGCAGCACACTGGCGATCGTCGCCTCGCTGCAGCATCTTGCCTGCCTCGTCAGCTGCGAGCGCTACGAGCCGGGCGACGCGCTGCGCTTGATGGAGGAAGAGCGCTGCACGCTGATGTCGGGCAACGACACCATCTTCCTGATGCTGCTCGACCATCCCGACCTGCCCAAGCGCAAGCTCGTGCTGCGCGGCGGCTGGGCCGCGGCCACGCCGTCCGTGATGGAGCGCATCGCGAGACAGCTCGGCGCGACGGAGACAGTGGTCTGCTACGGCCAGTCCGAGGCTTCGCCCAATGTCTGCGCCTCAGCCTGGTGGGATCCGTTAGAGGATCGCATCGCCGGGCTCATGCGCATCCATCCGGGCGTCGAGGTTGAGATCCGCGCCACCGAGGACGAGCCGGCTCCCGGGCCGGGAGAGGTCGGCGAGATCTATGTCCGCGGCTGGAACGTGATGAAGGGCTACTACGCCAAGCCCGAGGAGACGCGCGCCGCGCTCGGCGAGGACGGCTGGCTGCGGACCGGCGATCTCGGCCGCCTCCTGCCGGACGGCCGCATGGCCTTTGTCGGGCGCGCCAAAGACATCATCCGGGTCGGCGGCGAGAACGTGGCTCTGGCCGATATCGAGAACGTGCTACACCGCCATCCCGGCATCCAGCAGGCGCAGGTCGTCGGCGTGCCGGACAAACGCCTGATGGAGGTGCCCGCCGCCTTCGTGATTCTCGCCGGGGGCACCGCGCTCGCGCCCGACGAGATCATCGCCTGGAGCAAGGAGCATCTCGCGGGCTTCAAGGTCCCGCGCTACGTCCAGATCGTCGATAGCTTCGACCTGATCGGCATGACGGCCAGCTCGAAGATCCAGAAGAACAAGCTCGCCGCCCATGCGGTCCGGGTCTTCGGCTTGGAGGCGGTGGCATGAGCGTGCGGATCGAGACCCGCTTCACCCGGCTGGTCGGCATCGACCTGCCGATCGTGCAGGCCGGCATGAGCTGGGCCTCTTCCTGCGCGGCGTTGCCGGCAGCGGTGTCGGGCGCTGGGGGGCTCGGCGTCATCGCCGCCGGGCCGATGCGGCGCGACGACCTCAAGGCGGCCATCGCCGATGTGCGCGCGGCTACGGACCGTCCCTTCGCAGTCAACATCCCGCTCTATCGCAAGGAGGTCGACGAGATCCTGGCGCTGCTCGTCGCCGAGCGCGTCCCCGTCATCATCGCTTCGCAAGGCGGCCCCGACCGCTATCTCGAGCGCTTCAAGGCCATCGGCACGATCTGTCTGCACGTGGTCGCGTCGGAGCCGCATGCCGCGAAAGCCTCGGCAAAGGGCGTTGACGGTCTCGTCGTTGTCGGCGGCGAGGCCGGTGGCCATCCGCCGCCGGAACTGGTCTCGACACTGGTGATCGGGCGGGCGGTAACGAAGGCCGTGCCTGACATTCCGATCGTACTGGGCGGCGGGATCGCAGACGGCTACGGTCTCGCCGCGGCGCTGGCGCTGGGCGCCGACGCCGCACAGCTCGGTACGCGCTTTATGGCGACGCCAGAAGCGCGCCTGCACGAGGATTACCGCCGCCGCGTCGTCTCGGCATCCGTCAGCGACACCATGGTCGTCGGACGCGGCTTCGGCGTGATCCGGGTTCTGCGCAACCGTTTCTCCGACGACATGGCGGCAGCCGAGCGCGCCGGTCGCCCCGAGGAGGAACGACGCGAACTCTTCCAGCGCTCCTCGCTGAAGCTGGCTGCCTTTGACGGCGATGTCGAATGCGGAAAGGTCGAGGCGGGCCAGAGCGCCGGCCTCGTCGACGACGTTCGGCCCGCTGCCGAGGTCGTGGCGCGGCTGGCGGAGGAATACCGGGCCGCACTCGCAAAGCTTCCGGCGGTGGTCAGCGATGCCGCCGCACTCACTCCGAAAAGGTTGGATCATGTTGGATAAGCCCCTCCTCATCGCAGGCACTTGGAGAGCCGCCTCCAGCTTGCGCACCGGCGATGTCATCGACCCGGCCACGGGCGGCATCATCGGCAAGCTGGGCTTCGCAGAGGCGGCCGATGTCGACGCCGCGCTCGCTGCCGCGCAAAAGGGCTTCGCGACCTGGCGCGCCATGACCGCCCTGGAACGCTCGCGCATCCTGCACCGGGCCGCCGTGCTGGTGCGCGAGCGCGCCGAAGTCATCGCGCAGCACATGACCCGCGAACAGGGCAAGCCGCTGGCCGAGGCCCGCGCCGAGGCAAACACAGCACCGGAGCATATCGAGTGGTATGCGGAGGAAGGCCGGCGCGCCTATGGCCGCGTGATCCCGTCACGCATTCCGGGCGCACGCCAGATCGTCGTCAAGGAGCCGGTCGGCCCCGTCGCGGCCTTCAGCCCGTGGAATTTCCCAATCGCGCAGCTCGTCCGCAAGATCGCCGGCGCGCTGGCCGCCGGCTGCTCGATCATCGCCAAGCCCCCGGAAGAATCGCCCTCGGCCTGCATTGAGCTGGCGAAGGCCTTCCAGGATGCCGGTTTGCCCGAAGGAGCGCTCTCGATCCTGTTCGGCGTCCCGTCCGAGATCTCCGAGCGGCTGATCGCCTCGCCGGTGATCCGCAAGGTGTCCTTCACCGGCTCAGTGCCGGTCGGCAAGCATCTCGGCGCTTTAGCGGGCGCTCAGGCGAAGCGGGCGACGATGGAGCTCGGCGGTCACGCGCCCTTCATCGTCTGCGACGACGTCGACCTGGACGCTGTAGTGAAGCTCGGCGTCGGTCTGAAATACCGCAACGCCGGGCAGATCTGCGCCTCGCCGACCCGCTTCTATATCCAGGATGCGGTCTACGATCGCTTCTGCACCGCTTTTACCGAAGGGGCCAAGGCCGTGAAGGTGGGGCCCGGCGCGGCGGAGGGCACTCAGATGGGCCCGCTCGCCAATGCCCGGCGGCTGGACGCTCTGCAGGACTTCGTCGCGGACGCCGTGCAGAACGGCGCCAAGCTGGAGACCGGCGGGCGGCGGATCGGCAACGAGGGCTTCTTTTTCGAGCCAACGGTGCTGTCCGATGTGCCGGACAGCGCGCGCATCATGCGCGACGAGCCGTTCGGACCGATCGCAGCCCTCGTCCGGATCGGGTCGGTCGAGGAGGCGGTCGAGCGTTCGAACGCCCTGCCCTTCGGTCTGGCAGCCTTCGCCTTCACCCGTTCGACCCAGCGCGCGGCACAGTTCGCCGACGGGCTCGAGAGCGGCATGGTCTCGATCAATCATTTCGGGCTCGCGGCCGCGGAGACGCCATTCGGTGGTGTGAAGGATTCCGGCTACGGCAGCGAAGGCGGGACGGAAGGGCTCGAGGCCTATCTGTCCACGAAATTCATCAGCCAGATCGGAGCCTGACGGGACCAGACCGAGCCCCGCGGCTTTGCGGCGGCGCCGAAAGACCGCGTATCGCATAAGCAAAAGAAGGGGAGATCACATTATCATGCGATGCAGAAGCTTCATCGGCGGGCTCGGGACCACCGCCTTCGCAGGGTCCGTCGCATCGCCGCGTCTGGCGGGCGCGCAATCGGCCAAGCCGCTGCGCTTCGTACCTGCCAGCGACCTGGCCGTCATCGACGCGATCTGGACGCTTGCCTATGTGACGCGCACGCACGGCTTCCTCGCGTTCGATACGCTCTACGGGCTGGACGAGGGCTTCGCGCCCCAGCCGCAGATGGTCGCGGGACATAGCGTCGAGGCCAACGGCAAGCTTTGGACGCTGACGCGTCGGGACGGCCTTTCCTTTCATGATAGTTCACGGGTTCTCGCGGAGGATTGCATCGCATCGGTCGTGGCCATGAGAGCTTGGCCGAAGGCGTCGACCGTCGCCCAGGCGTTCGCCAAGGGTAGTCCCTTTAGGTGCGCCATGATGCCCGCGCGCTTGGCCGCGACGCCGCCCGCGACGCAACTGACGGAGATGGTCGGCAGCGGCCCCTTCCGCTTCGTCGCGAAGGAACGGGTGCCGGGCTCGCTCGCCGTCTGTAACCGGTTTCGAGAACTACGTGCCGGCGCGAGGTCCATCGAGCTTCCAGGCCGGCGCGACGCAAGGGCATTTCGAGCGCATCGAATGGCGTACCCAGCCCGATGTCGGCACGGCGGCGGCGCTCTTCTGGAACGTCAGGCCCGCGTAATGTCCGAAGGCCGTTCGCGCGCACCGATCATCGAGCCGCACGGCGGCTGCGCGACCTGCCGCGAGCCAGTGCGACGGGAAGCGACATGACGCCGCCAGATCAGGCACCGCAATTCGAGGGGCAGATCGAGGTCGGCGACGGCGTTCGGCTCTGGTATTGGGATACGGGCGGCGACGGCCCGCCCGTGGTCCTGCTCCATGCTTCGGCGGGCAGCGGCGAGTGCTGGTCCTTCCAGCAGCCGGTGCTCGCTCGAGCCGGATATCGCGTCATAGGCTATTCGCGCCGCGGCCACTTTCGTTCGGATACCGGCGGACAATGCGACGGCCAGGCCGCCTCAACCGACCTGCTGCGCCTGATCGACGCCCTCGGCCTCGACCGCATCCATCTGATCGGCACGGCGGCAGGCGGGATGGTCGCCACCGATTTCGCGGTGTCCCATCCGCACCGGCTGCTCAGCCTCGTCATCTCGAGCAGCATAGCAGGGATCGCCGAGGACGATTATCAGGCGCGGCTGCATAGGCTGCTACCGCCCGAATTCGATCACATGCCCCACGACTTCCGCGAACTCGGCCCGTCCTATCGGGCGGAGAAGCCGGACGACCTGGCGATCTGGAACGCGATGCTCGCCCGCTCCGGCATCGACACGGTCCCTTTGCGTTTCGTCAATCGAGTCCGTTGGACCGATCTCAAAAGCTTCACATTCCCGGTCTTCGTTTTGACAGGCGACGCCGATCTTTACGCGCCGCCCGCCAATGCGAGACTGATAGCGAGCCATATCCCGGGTTCGCAGCTCGCCATCCTGCCCGATAGCGGACACTCCCCCTGGTGGGAGACCCCCGAGCGCTACAATCGCGACATTCTCGCCTTCCTAACATCGGCGGGACATTAGGAGTACTCATAATGCCTCTCACTCCCGCAGCGAGCGACGCCATCGTCGACGTCTACGTCGACCAGTGCGTCCAGCCCCAGCAGGATCCGGCCTGGCGCTTCGCCCTCGGCGGCATCCCGCGGCTCGACGGGCTGATCGTGACCCTGCGCACCGAGCGGGGCATCGTCGGGGAAGGCCATATCGAGGCGATGGCGTTGTATGCCGACGATCTCGCCGGCTCGCTGGCGGCCGTCGATGTGTTGCGCCCGGTACTGCTCGGCGGCGATCCACTGCAATTCGCCGCACTGCGCGACAAGCTGGACAACGCATTGGCAGGGCATGAAGCAGTGAAAGCGGGTGTCGACAGCGCCCTCCACGAGCTCGCCTCCAGGTCGCTCGGGGTTCCTCTCCATGTCCTCTTCGGCGGGGCCCGACGACACAGCGTCGATCTCCAGCGCATCCTGCCGCTCAAGGACCCGCAAGGCATGGCGGCCGATGCGGCCAGGCTAGCCGGGCTTGGATATCGCTGCCTCAAGGTGAAGATAGATGGCGATGGAGAGCTCGCGGTGGCGCGCGTCAAGGCGGTGCGAGATGCGGTGGGCGATAGCGTGAGACTGTCAGCAGACGCCAATCAGAGTTTCACGCCGAAGACCGCTCTGCACGTGATCGAGCGGATCGCCCGATACGGCGTCGACCTCGTCGAACAGCCCGTCCCCGCCGCAGACGTCGCCGGGCTCGGCTTTGTAACGCGACGCAGTCCGATCGCCATCGAAGCCGACGAAGCGATACGCTCGCTGCGCGACATCGTGACGCTGATCGCAGAGCAAGCTTGCGACAGCTTCAACCTGAAAACATCGGTCCTTGGCGGTCTGGGCCGCACTTACGTCGCAGCGCAGATCTGCGAAGCGGCGGGCCGTGCCTACCGCGTCGGAACAGCCTACGGGCCGCGGCTCGTCGCGGCACAGTGCCTACATCTGGCGGTGGCCCTCCCCTCCTTCCACTATCCCGTCGAATTTGCCGAATTCGACCATCTGCTCGACGATCCCTTCACCGGGCTCGAGGCCGTGTCGGGCATGCTCGAACTGACGAACGGACTCGGCTCCGGCCTGGAACAAAGCCGCCGGAACGCTTGACAACGCACGGCCTCGAACCTTACGCTTGGTTGATTAGGCGGTTGGCGATAATGGGGGTTCAATCCCCGTTATATCGAGCCTTCCTCACCGGCACCGGTCCGAAACGCCGTAGAGCGCGACCAGTGTTACTTTCAGGTGAGGAGCTTGCTGACCATGACATCCCGTACTTTTCTAAGCCGTATAGCGTTCGCCGCAGGCATGTTCGCGCTCGGGGCTCTGTCGCAGCCTGCCGTCGCGCAGGATAATGACACATTCCGCTTCGCGGCTGCGACGGATATTCGTGTCATCGATCCGATCTGGTCGCTAGAATATAATACGCGCAACCACGGTTACCTCGTCTACGACACGCTGTTTAGCTACGATTCCAAGTTTCAGATCAAGCCGCAGATGGTCGATAGCTGGACCGTCTCAGACGACAAGCTTGAATACAAGTTCAAGCTCCGTCCGGGTCTGACCTGGCATGACGGCGCACCCGTTACGGCCGCCGATTGCGTCGCTTCGATTAAGCGCTGGGGCCAGCGCGATTCCATCGGCCAGGCGCTGATCACTGTGGCCAGCGAAATCAAGGCGACGGGCGCGGACACTTTCGAAATCATGCTGAAGGAGCCCTTCGGCCACGTGATCTCCGCTCTGGCCAAGACGGGCTCGCCAGTGCCCTTCATGATGCCCGAACGCATTGCCAAGACGAGCGGCTTCGAGCAGATCAAGGAGACGATCGGCTCCGGGCCCTTCATGTTCGCCCGCGACGAGTGGGTGCCGGGCGACAAGGCGGTCTACAAGAAGTTCAGGGGTTACAAGCCCCGCTCCGAGCCGTCTGACTTCATGTCGGGCGGCAAGGTGGCGAATGTCGAGCGCATGGAATGGCTCTTCATCCCCAACGGCGCGACCGCTGCGGCCTCGCTGATGGCCGGCGAGGTCGACTGGCTGGAGCATCCGCCGTCCGATCTTCTTCCCACGCTGCAGAAGGACAAGAACATCGTGGTGCGCGCCGTCGATCCCTACGGGATGCAGACCATGCTGCGCTTCAACCACATCCATCCGCCCTTCGACAACGAGAAGGTGCGGCGCGCCGTCCTTCAGACCATCGATCAGGGCGAATACCTACGCGTCTTGAGCGACGACAAGCGTAGCTGGGAGCAGTGCCGCAGCTTCTACTTCTGCGGGACAAAATTCGGCCGCGACTTCGCTCCCGGCGAGCTTCTCTTCAAAAAGAACCTGGATGAGGCCAAGAAGACGCTCGCCGAATCGGGCTACAAGGGCGAGAAGGTCGTCCTGCTCGACGCCGTCGACGATGCGATCCTCCACCCGATCACCGTCGTGCTGTTCGACAACCTCAAATCGATCGGCATGAATGTCGAGCTGCGCGCAACGGACGGCGCCACCATCTTCGCGCTGATGCTGAAGCAGGAGCCGATCACGCAGGGTGGCTGGAGCATCGGGCCGCAATATGCCGACAGCACGAACTATTCCGTGCCGTTTCTCAACAACGCCTTGCGGGCGGGCGGCGTCGGCAAGGCGTCGATCGGCTGGCCTAAGAACGATGAGATCGAGGCGTTGCGCGCCGCCTTCCTGAAGGCGCCGGAAGCCGAGCAGCCCGCGATCGCCGACAGCATGCAGAAGGCGGCCTACGCGGCCTCGCTTTATGGGCTCACCGGCCAATACAAGCAGCTCACGGCCCACCGGAACAATGTCGAGGGACTAATCGACTCCCCGATCCCGGTGTTCTGGAACGTCCGCAAAAAGTGATCCCAGGCGGCGCGCGTTCGCGCGCGCCGCCTCCTCGGGGACGAGATCGCTCGGCCAACAGTTGGCGCAAGCGCTGGATCGCTTTCGGCCTCGCTAGACAAGATTGGACAATTCGATGCTGGGCTATGTGCTCAAACGCCTTCTGGCGACCATACCTGTCATGCTGACGGTCGCGGTCATCGTCTTCATGCTGCTGCATCTGACGCCCGGCGACCCGGCCGCGTTGATCGGCGGAGACCTTGCGACGCCAGACGACCTGCGCCGTATCCGCGAACAGCTTGGCCTGGAGCGTCCCATCGTCGAGCAGTTCGTCGCCTGGCTCTGGCAGGTCATGCACGGCGACCTCGGCACCTCCCTGTTCACGCAGATACCGGTCTCGCAGCTCATCGCGCAGCGCATCGAGCCCACTTTGATAATCGGGCTGACGATCATGCTCTTCGCGGTGATCGTTGCAGTTCCTCTCGGCGTCGTGGCGGCGTGGAAGGCGGGTAGCTGGATCGACCAGCTGATCATGACGCTCGCGGTCGCAGCGTTCTCGATGCCGATCTTCCTGATCGGCTACCTCCTGATCTTCAAATTCTCCGTCGATCTGAAATGGTTTCCCGTCAGGGGCTACCAGTCGATCGCGAACGGGCCGGCGAGCTTCTTCCCCCACATCGTCCTGCCGAGCCTCACGGTCAGCTTCGTCTACATCGCCCTGCTGACCCGGATGACTCGCGCCACCATGCTCGATGTCCTCAACCAGGACTATATGCGCACGGCGCGCGCCAAAGGCATGGCAACGCCGCGGCTGCTCGCGATCCACGCGCTCAAGAACGCGGCGGTGCCGATCGTCACGATGATCGGCATCGGTCTGAGCTCGCTGCTCGGCGGCATCGTCGTGACGGAGACCGTCTTCGCGATCCCCGGGATCGGGCGGCTGATGATCGACGCGATCGTCCGCCGCGATTTCCCGATCCTGCAGGGCGTCATTCTCGTCCTGTCGGGGCTCTACGTGCTGATCAATCTTCTGATCGACCTGTCTTATTCGCTGTTCGATCCGCGCATCCGGTACTGAGGACGAGCCCATGAGCATCGCCATCCCGGCCTCCCGTCCGACAGCCGGCACCCGCTTCCGCAACGTAACCTACTGGTTGCGACGCTATCCGCTTTTCGCGATCGGTTGTACCGGCCTCGCGATCATCGTGATTGTATCCGTGCTCGCTCCCTTCATAGCGACGCATGACCCGATCGCGATCAACCCCGGCGCGCGGTTGCGTCCTTCCGGCGAGGCCGGCCTGTTCGGCACCGATCCGTTCGGGCGCGACGTCTTCAGCCGTGTCGTCTGGGGTGGGCAGATTTCGCTTTCCGTCGGCCTCGGCGTGGCCGCGCTCGCCGTCTTCCTGGGGCTGGCGATCGGTCTCATCGCCGGGTTCAACCGCGTCGCGGACGCGATCCTGATGCGCATCATGGACGGCGTGATGGCGATCCCCGGCATCCTGCTTGCCATCGCGCTGGTCGCCATCGTCCGGCCGAGTGTGACTACGGTCATTGTCGCGATCGCGATCCCGGAGGTGCCGCGCGTGGTGCGCCTCGTCCGCTCCGTCGTGCTGACGGTGCGTGAGCAGCCCTATATCGACGCGGCCCGTTCTATCGGCACACGCTTTCCGAAGCTGCTGATCAAGCATGTCCTGCCGAACACGATCGCTCCCCTGATCGTGCAGGCGAGCTTCGTCTGCGCCTCCGCCATTCTGTCGGAAGCCTATCTCAGCTTCCTCGGCCTCGGTATCCCACCGACCACGCCGACCTGGGGCAGCGTGATCTCCGAAGGGCGTAACGTCGTCCAGCTCGCATTCTGGGTCGTGCTCTATCCGAGCCTGTTCCTCGGAGGGACGGTGCTGTTCATCAATCTCATCGGCGACGGGCTGCGCGACATGCTCGATCCCCGCCTGGCGCGGTCGCTCTGACATGGAACCCCGCCTTATGTCACCCTGTTCCGCAGCCGCGCCGCCGATGCTCGAGATCGAGAACCTCCGCACCTATTTTCACAATCGCGACGGCGTCGTTCGTGCCGTCGACGACGTCTCCTACTCGGTGCGCGCCGGGGAGATGCTCGGGGTCGTCGGGGAGTCCGGCTGCGGCAAGAGCATCACTGCCCTGTCGGTGATTGGCCTTGTGCCGAAGCCCGCCGGAAAGATCGTCGGCGGGCATATCAGGCTCCTCGGCCGCGATCTCGTCTCGCTCGACGAGGCGCAGATGCGCCAGGTGCGCGGCAACGACATCGCGATGATCTTCCAGGAACCGATGACGGCGCTCAATCCGGTTCTGAAGGTCGGATACCAGATCGCGGAAACGCTGGTCCTGCACCGCAGGATCGGCTGGAAGAAGGCCTGGGAGCGCGCCCTCGAAATGCTGCGTCTGGTCCAAATCCCGGACCCGGCGCGGCGCGCCGAGCAGTATCCCCACGAATTGTCCGGCGGCATGCGCCAGCGCGTGATGATCGCGGTCGCGCTCGCCTGTGATCCCAAGCTGCTGATCGCCGACGAGCCCACGACGGCGCTCGACGTGACCGTGCAGGCGCAGATCCTCGCGCTGCTGCGTGATCTTCGCGACAGGCTCGGCACGGCAGTCGTGCTCATCACCCATGACCTGGGCGTCGTCGCGCAAACCTGCGACCGCGTCGTCGTGATGTATGCGGGCCGCAAGGTCGAGGAAGCCGATGTGCGCGATCTCTTCCGCGACCCTCAGCATCCTTACACGCGCGGCCTGATGGGCTCCATGCCGAGGTTGGCATCCAATGGCGACGGCGGGCGCGTCCGCCTCAACGAAATCCCAGGCACGGTGCCGCATCTGAAAGATCCCCCGCCGGGATGTCGTTTCGCGGCGCGCTGCCCGCGGGCCGGGTCGATCTGCCGTCAGCAGGATCCCGTCCTGCAACGCAAGGGCAGCCACACCGTCGCGTGTTTCTTTCCAGGCGCTCGCAGCGAGGTCACGCCATGAATGCTTCCGCACCTCTGCTGGAGGTTCAGGACCTCAAGAAGCATTTCGCCCTGAGCTCGGGCATGTTCGGGCAGCAGCCCGTCGTGCGCGCTGTCGATGGCGTCGATTTCGGGATCGAACACGGCCAGACCCTAGGCCTCGTCGGAGAATCCGGTTGCGGGAAGTCCACGGTCAGCCGCGTATTGATGCGCCTGACCAACCCCACCGCCGGCCGCATCCTCATCGACGGCAGCGACATCGCCGAAGCCTCGGGCAGCAATCTCCACGCCCTACGCAGGCGCGTCCAGATGGTCTTCCAGGACCCCTATGCATCGCTGAACCCGAGGATGCGCGCCGCCGACATCGTGCGCGAGCCCTTGGACAACTACGGCATCGGGGCGCGCGCCGAGCGGCGCGAGCGGGTCGAGGACCTGTTTTCCCGCGTCGGCCTGCGGAAGGACCAGCTCGAGAAATATCCGCACGAGTTCTCCGGCGGCCAGCGCCAGCGGATCGGCATCGCCCGCGCGCTGGCGCTGGAGCCGCAGCTGATCATCCTCGACGAGCCGGTCTCCGCGCTGGATGTCTCCGTCCAGGCGCAGGTGATCAACCTGCTGGTCGACCTTCAGGACGATCTCGGGGTGTCTTTTCTCTTCGTCGCGCATGATCTGGCGGTCGTCGAGCACATCAGCCACCGTGTCGCGGTCATGTATCTGGGCAAGATCGTCGAGATCGGCGAGCGGAGCCGGATCTTCGAGGCGCCGCTGCATCCCTATACGCGGGCGCTGCTCGCGTCCGTGCCCGAGCCGGATCCCGAGCGAAGGACCGAACCCCAGATCCTGTCCGGCGAAATGCCGAGTCCGATCAATCCGCCATCCGGCTGCGCCTTCAGGACGCGGTGCCCGCTCGCCGAGAGGGCATGCGCCGAGGTGACGCCGACGCTGCGCGCTGTGGCGCATGATCATGCGGTGGCATGCATCAAGGTCACCGGGTAGGAAGCGTGCCCCGTCCAGCTTCGTGTCCATGTCGCGCGCTGATTTGTCCTGATCCGCGGTGGCGACGCTGGCAGGCTGATGAGCGGATCATCGCTCATCAGGGCGCTTGTTCCCAGCGTCATGAGACGGTGGTGGATTTCACGGCCGGGGCCGATCTTGCTCACAATGACAGGCTCGTCGCGTAGATCGTCCCAGCCGATCAACCAGATAACGCCGGCGCCGTGAGCAAGCGTGATTGTTGAGCCGCTTACGGTCTTGACGAACATCAGAGCTCGGTGGACGGAAAACCGTGGCGCGACGCCAGCCAGGACACCAGCAGCGCCGGACTGAGCAGCACGAGAACCACCCAGGGGAACGACATCACGCAGAAGCCCTCCAGCAGCAGGCCACCGATGAGGCCGCCACCGGCAACGCCGGTGTTCCAGACCGTGACGAACATCGCCTGGGCGACGTCCGTGGCCTCGCCCGCGACCTTCGCCTCGGCCGTCTGGAACAGGGTCGGCGCTCCACCAACCACCAGGCCCCACATCGCCGTGGCCGCGAAGATGGCAGGCGGCGAAGCGCTCCCCAACCCGAGCACGAGGGCAACTCCGCCGAAGGCGAACAGGCTTGCAAGCACCATTTGACGAAGGCGTCGGTCGATTAGTGCTCCGACAATCCAGAGGCCCAGCATTCCCGCGATACCGAAGACCAAGAGCACCAGATCGACCCGGTTCGCGAGGCCGGACGGAACGAGAAACGGTGCGATGTAGGTGTAGAGGATGTTGTGTGCGACGACGAAGACAAACATCACGAAGAGAATCGGCCTCAATCCGGACAGCCTCAAAACCAGCCTGATGGACAAATGTTTGCCGGGCTGTTGTCCTGGAAAGTCGGGCAGCTTTGCGAAAACCCATCCTATCAGAACGAAAGCCATCACGCTCATCAGCCCGAATGACACACGCCAGCCGAGGATCGTGCCAAGAAAGGTGCCCGCCGGAACGCCGAGCGAGAAGGCGAGCGGCGCACCGATGCCGGTAATGGCAATTGCACGGCCGGCAAGATGTGGCGGCGCCATGCGGGCCGCATAGCCAACCAGCAGCGCCCAGACGACTCCACCGAACATCCCTGCAAGGACCCGCGCCGCCAGCGTCAGCCAATAGTGATCCGAGATGGCCGTCACCATATTGACGAGCGCAAAGCCGACGATCGCGACTAGGAGCAGCTTCCGGCGCCGCATGGCCTGGGTGAGCGTCATCAGTGGGATGGCGGTGATAAGGGACCCGGCGGCGTAGGCGGTGACGAACTGGCCGGCCATGCTCTCGGCAATGCCGAGGCTCCCGCTCATTTGCGGCAGCAACCCGGCCGGCATCACCTCCGTCATGAGAGTGATGAAGCCGGCCAGCGTTAGCGCCAGCAGGCCGCCGAGTGGCAGCGTGGCGTCGGCCGGGACAGCTGATGCTGTGTTCGTTGCTGATGTCATGAGGAGCACCTTCTTGAGCCGTTCGGATGTGTGGCAGCCAAGGGACTGCCCCTTCCAGGCGGAGGCGACGACACGGCAACCAAGTCGACGCTGCAGGTAGATGCTTCGGGTAGATCGAAAAATGGGACATAGTTCACAACACTTTGGATATTTATGTCGTGCATAGGTTATGGATATGGACAGTCTCGGATCACTCCATGCGTTTGTTCAGGCGGCCGACGCCGACGGCTTTACCGAGGCCGGCCGTAAACTTGGCGTATCGGCTTCGGCTGTCAGCAAGGCCGTGCAGCGGCTGGAGGACCGCCTTGGCGTGCGGCTGTTCCACCGCTCGACCCGCAGCATCACACTGACTCAGGAAGGCGCAATGTTCCTCGAACGCTGCCGGCGCATCCTTTGCGAATTCGAGGCGGCCGAATCCGAGCTATCGCAGACGCAGATGGCCCCTCAGGGCAAATTGCGCGTAAGCCTGCCGTCGATGGGCATGTTGTTCATGCCAAAGATCGCTGCGTTCAAGCGACTTTACCCGCAGGTCGAGTTGGAGCTGGATTTCACCGATCGCGTGGTGGACGTAATCGACGAGGGGTTCGACGTTGTGATCCGTACCGGCGAACATGCCGATTCCCGGCTGATGACACGAACGCTCGGACACTACCGCCGCGCGATCGTGGGCTCGCCGGATTATTTTCGTGAAGCTGGGCGCCCCGAGACGCCGGATGATCTCGCCCGACATCCTTGCCTCGTCTACCGCTTTGCCACCACGGGCAAGCTCGACCGATGGCCTCTGTCTCGGGACGGCAAGCCCGTTCAGGTCGAATTGAGGAACAGCGTGGTGATGAACACGCTCGAACCGCAAATCTGTCTTGCCGAAAGCGGCCTCGGCATAGCGTGCGTCCCCGATGTCGCAGTCACGCGGCAGTTGGAACACGGTTCGCTCGTCAGCATACTCAAGAGTTATTTGGAGACCCGAACGAAGATGAGCGTGATGTGGCCGACGAGTCGGCATCTCTCGCCCAAACTCCGGGCCTTCGTCGATTTTGCGGCCGAGAACTTGAGGGCAGCTTGAGGCTGGTTACCGGGAGGCAGCCAAGGGCATCGCTTAATTGCCAACCTGTTGAAGGAACAGGATCGCGATCCCGACAATGGCGGCAGCTCCACCAACGAGCGGCGCCGCCAATTCCACAGGCGAGAACGATCAATAGCTCAAGGATGCCCATTGTCGCCTCCGAGGTTCGCCCAGCTTCAACTGCGCCAGCCCCGCCCATATCGCCTTGAGCCGCATGCCGGCTGTGCGCGCCTATTTCCGCGAGACGCTGGATGGTCTTCGGCGTATGACACGGCCTTCACCTTCTATGGCGAGGTCTGCCGCGCAGCATTGAACGCAAATTCAATCTTATACATTCAATAGATTGATTGATCAATCGAGTGGTGCTAGCTAGTTAACATGGGCGAAGATCACAGGCAAATTCAGTTCCTTTCGGAGATGGCCGAGCTGGCACGTGCCTTGGGCAGTGCTCAGCGCCTCATGTTGCTGCAGCATATTGCGCAAGGCGAGAGGCCCGTGGAGCGGCTCGCCGAGCTGTCGCAGATGACGATCGCTAATGCATCGCAACATCTGCAGCAGTTGAAGCGAGCCAACTACGTCCAGTCCCGGCGAGAGGGCAAGAACGTCCTCTACCGGATCGCTAGCGGCCCCATAATTGAGCTCTTGGGTGTGTTGACGCAGCTCGCTGAATTCAATCGGACCGAAATCCGGGCCCTCGTGGAGGACAGTTTCCATCAGCGGGACAAGCTGGAAGGGGTCTTGCGCCAAGAACTGTTGGAGCGTCTGCGGGACAGCAGTGTCACCATCCTCGATGTCCGACCGGAGGACGAGTTCGCATCGGGGCATTTGCCCGGGGCAATCAACATTCCCTACGAGGAGTTGGAGGAGCGATTATCCGAGTTGCCGCGCGACAACGAAGTCTTCGCCTATTGCCGAGGCTCGCGATGCATATTGGCGCCAGACGCCGTCACCATGCTACGGGCAAAGGGCATCCAAGCCCGCTTTTTCCCAGATGGCTTCCCCTCCTGGAAAGCTGCAGGGCTGGCGGTCGAAACCAGCCACTGATTTCGTGGGTGCAGATGTTGAGAGTTGCCGTTTGAGGTCGTCCCTATGCGACTGGCATGCGGGACGCAGTGACGCCTTCAGGCGCTCGCGACCCCAAGATTGACTTCAAACTGAAGCCCGGTGGGTGCGCAACTTGGTGTCGTCGCACACCCATCCAGCTGATCCTGGAGTGATTAGCAGGCTGGATCAATCGATCCAGGGTCGGCGCGGATCAGGCCGTGGCCAGATGCTTGTTGATCATCTCGACATACCGGCTCTTCGGCGCAAGTCCGACCACGCCGTCTATCGGTTGTCCATCCTTCAAGACAAGGAAGGAAGGTACGCTGCGGATGCCAAATGCAACAGCCAGGTCAGGCGCCTGGTCGATGTCGACCTCACCAAAGGAGGCCTGTTTCGTCATTTCCTTCGCAATCTCGTAGTAGAGCGGCTTCATTCGTATACACGGCCCACACCATGTGGCCCAAAAGCGCAGCACAACCACGCCCGCTTTCTTTTGCACGTCCTGTTCAAAATTCGCCTCGGTGATAGAGCGCACATCCGTCATCTGCTTCTCCGTGGATTTTGGGTTTAGACCGTCTCGGTCAGTCGTATCGGGCATCATCTGACGCGAGAAAGCGCTCGGCCTCGAGAGCCGCCATACAGCCCATCCCGGCGGCCGTTACCGCTTGCCTGAAGATGTCATCTGTCACGTCCCCGGCTGCGAAGACGCCAGGGACGTCAGTGGTCGTGCTGTCGGGCGCCGTGATCAGGTAGCCGCCGGCCCTGGTCCTCAACTGATCGACAAAGAGTTCTGTTGCAGGGGAATGCCCGATCGCGACAAACAATCCGTCGACGTCCAGCCGATTGAGCTTGTCAGTTAATCTGTCGCGGATAAGCACGCCCTCGATGCCGGCGGGAATCCCCTTGCCGAGGACTTCCGCCACCTCGCTATTCCAGCGGATATCGATCTTCGGGTGCGCCAGCAGCCGATCCTGCATGACACGCTCTGCACGCAGCGCATCGCGCCTGTGAATGAGAATGACCTGTTCGGCAAAATTTGTCAGAAACAGCGCTTCTTCAACAGCCGTATTGCCCCCTCCCACGACGGCCACATTCTTGCCACGATAGAACGGTCCGTCGCAGGTTGCGCAAGCCGAGACGCCATAGCCCTTGTAGTGCTCTTCGGAAGGAAGTCCGAGCCACTTGGCCTGCGCCCCGGTCGCTATGATTAGCGCATCACAGGTATAAACGACGCCGCTGTCGCCCTTTAGCCGGAAAGGCCGTCGGGACAAGTCGGCCGCCACAATGACGTCTTGCTCGATCACCGCGCCCATCGTCTCGGCTTGACGGGCCATTCGATCCATCAGATCTGGCCCTTGAATCGGATTGGCAAAGCCTGGGTAGTTTTCGACATCGGTAGTGATGGTCAGTTGGCCACCAGGCTGGATGCCCGCAATAAGTCGGGGTTCCAACATGGCGCGTGCCGCATAGATTGCGGACGTGTAGCCTGCCGGCCCGCCGCCAACAATCAATATTCGCGAATAGTTATCGGTACGCATTTCGGCGTTCTTCTTCCTTATTCCGTTAGCTGCAGTTGTAATCGAAGTCGTCACCACCAAGAATGGCCCGCTCAGTAGGCTGCTGCTCCTGACAATCAACTTCGAATTGCCCGCGTATCCCGTGGACATTCAGGAGGGTTAGCGTTTTTGGGAGAATGCACGCCCAGCCATGTTGTGATCGCTGATAATTGCTGGCGACTGTGAGGACCTCGGTGCCGTCAATCTTCTGCCGGGTGAAGTAAATCTCCGTAGAGCTGTAGGCGATAACCTGCTCACCGTCGGTCAGCAGGAAATCAAACTCCCCTTCAGATTCGATCCTGCAAATAGCCTTTGCCAATGCGTTCAGGATATTGAGCGGACTTGCTATGGAGCCGTCGTCTTCAAGACCGAAACGCATGCTGTCGAGTATGAGGCACAAGGCGTACTCCGATGGGGCAGTACCCAGCGGTTTGAACCTTGCAAAATGAGGATCCGAGAGAGGCCCGAGCCGCCCAGATTCGGCGATCGTCCAAAGCCTACCAGCAAGCTCACGAGAAAACGGCCCAGTGTCCGCAAGTGTGCGTGAAGCAGATGACTCTCGTTCGCTTCCCAATTGGGCCAGGATCGCTGTGGGTCTTTGCGCGGTGCTCCCGTGATCCAGTACCCCATCCGGGAGATGCGCCTTGGATGCGAAACGGGCAGTTCGTCCTTCGTAGATGGCGAAATCACCCAACCGATTCTCCGAGGGTTCCAGCAGTTCTGCTAGAGCAGCGCGGGTTGCGGTCGGCATACGCCGACTCGCTACGGTGACGATCAAAGCCATAATCAATTCCCATTCATTCAATTGATCTATTGAATGATCGAATCAAAAATGAGTGTCAAGCCTGAACGTGCGACGGGTTGCCTCCCAAGATCGCTCACCATGCCGTTCATGAGTACCTGACCGCGCTGGGCGATGCCGCCTCTAGATGTGTAGTCCCGAAATCTGATGGTGCATCATCGATCCTGAGTCGTCAGGAGGAGGATGCATTATGGGAAGCGTTCTTCATGGCAGCGCCCGCACGACGGCGCGTGTTCGAGCCGAGCTCCAAGGGTCGAAAGAGAGCAGCCGGGCCCTTGCCGTCCGCTACGGCTTGAATCCGAAGACTGTGCTCAAGTGGCGCAAAAGGACCACCACATCCGATGCGCCCATGGGACCGAAGGACCCTCGAAGTACGGTGCTGACGCCGGCCGAGGAAGCCATCGTCGTGGCCTTCCGGCAGAAGACACTGCTGCCGCTGGACGACGTGCTGGGTTGCCTGAAGGACACCATCCCCGGCCTCAGCCGCAGCGCCCTGCACCGTTGCCTCCAACGCCACGGCATCTCCCGACTGCCTAAGGATGAAACGGCGGACAAGCGCAGCCAGTTCAAGACCTACGCCATCGGCTACGTCCACATCGACAGCTGCGAACTGCGCCACGCCGAAGGCAAGCTGCACATGTTCCTGGCTCTCGATCGGGTCTCCAAGTTCACCTACGTTGAGTTCCACGCGCGCATCGGCAGCAAGATCGGCGCAGACTTCCTGCGGGCTGTGGCCGAGGTATTCCCCTACCAGATACACACGGTCCTTACCGATAACGGCATGGCTTTCGCTGATCTGCCCAAGAACCGTTCCGGTCCGACAGCCATGATGCGCGGCCATCCCTTCGACCGCGCTTGCTGGGAGCTCGGCATCGAGCACCGACTGACCAAACCCTATCATCCATGGACCAACGGCCAGGCCGAACGGATGAACCGCACAATCAAGGACGCCACGATCAAGATCTTCCACTACGATTGCCTGGAAAGCCTGAAGGCCCACGTCCTGGTCTTCGTTACCGCCTACAACTTCGCCAAGCATCTCAAGGCGCTGCGATGGCGAACGCCCTATCAGGCCATCTGCGACGCCTGGATCAGTGACCCGTCACCCTTCAAAATCAATCCGCACCATCTCATCCCGAGACCGCACACCTAGCAGGCAAACCTTCTTCGCCTATGCGACGAAACCATCTGGTCGACCTGAAACATGCCGTCATCATGGACGTCGGGGCGGCCACGGTTGTGCGACAAGCCGAGGTCCGCCGCGCGAACCATAATCGAGCGCACCCCGGCAGGTTCTCGCGGCCACGCCCGAAAACCTCAGGAAAATGGCGAAGTTGATGGCTGCGGGAACGTCGCCACCGCCGGTATAAGGACGCCTCCCCGCTGCAAAATGCCTTCCAAGCCTTGGTCGAGCCCTCGGCCACCCAAACTGCAAAGTGCGCTGCCCGAAACCGGTCATTCTTTCAGGTCCCGATCACCGGCCCAAAAGGGTGGTCGTCTGCCGTGGACTTGTCGTAAAAACCTTGGAATCTACGACAACCCTGCATTGTGTGAAACTTGACTGCCCTCCCGAGCTTTCGAGTGAAGCCTGACCACTCGCAGGGCAGTAAAAACACCAAGGATCGGCGCGAACGCGAATATCCCAAATAGCCAGCGCGAAGCGTTTGCCGTGCCGGCGATGCCGCCGGGATCAGTGAGGCCGGCGACATTCGCCACCATTCCCGCCAGCGCCGCGCCGAGCGCGGTGGCGAACAACTGCACGGTCGTAATCGAAGCCGAAGCCAGGTCCTGCTCGCCATGCGGGGCGACCTGAAACACACGGGTTAACAGATGCGGCCATGCCAGCCCCACGCCCAATCCTATGGCGACGAGCGCAACGCAGATCGGCGCGAGCGCCAGCCAACCCCCGCCGCTTTCGGTTGGCATCAGAATGGTTAGCGCAACCATGCCAGCCAATCCGAGAATCGGGCCGGCGACAATCGCACGGCCGATGCCTTTGCCGCTCGCGCCCGAACTGGCGATCGACCCCAGCGTCCAGCCAGCCGCCATGAGCGCCGCGAGGTAGCCAGCGGTGAGCGGGGATTGATGGTGGAGGACTTGCAGGAACAGCGGCACGAATATCTCGCCGCTGGTCACGGCGACCGCGAGCAGCGACATCGTTGCATAAAGTGCTCCGAGCGCTGTTGTGATCCGAAAAGCACCTCTGGGAAGCAGCCTGTGGCGGGCGCGGCTTTCCGCTCCGGTCAGCAGGGCCGTCAGGATTCCAGCGGCGGCGAGGCCCACGATGTTACGGGCAAGGACTGGCGAAACGCTGCCGGCCGAAACGGCGAGAACGGCCGCCGTCAGGAGTGCGAGTTGGGCGAGCGGAAGGGGCGTGCGTTCACCCCCATCCATGTTACGTTTCGGCAGGACGGCCGCAGCCAGCAGGGCGAACAGCGCTACGACCGGGATGAGCGACCAGAAGGCCGCCCGCCACACGCCGAGTTCAGCGAAGATACCGCCGATCGCAGGACCGATCAGCGTCGCCACCCCCCACATGCCAGAAACCAGCGCCATTGCGCGTGGCCATAAGGCTTCATCGAAAACCAGCCGGATCATGGCGTAGGAGAGCGCGAACAGGAAACCACCGCCGAGGCCCTGGATAAGACGCCCAGCGAGCATGACGGGCATTGACGGGGCAAGCGCACAGATGAGCGTGCCGCCCGCAAACACCAGCGCGGCGAAAATATATGCGCCGCGCGGCCCCATGCTGATGAGCAACCTCGCCGACAGTGCCGAACCGAGGATCGAGGCTGCGACGAATAGGGTGGTATTCCAGGCGTAATAGTCGATGCCGCCAATGTCCTTGACGACAGAGGGCAGAATCGTGGTGGCGATATAGACGTTGATTGCGTGGAGGACGACGCCCCCGGCGAGCGCGAGTGAACGCACGCCATTCGTGCCGGACAGCAGCGCTGCCCAGCCAATCTTTGCGGGCGGAGTATCGCGATTGCCCATGTCAGCTCCATTTTCGAGGCCTCACCCGCGATCGCGAATGAGAGCTTGCAAGAACAAGCCGACATACCTGATAGAACCTCATGTATAGATGAGGTCAAGAGGAGTTTTGGAATTGCCTATCGATCTGCGCGTGCCTCTTTCAGTCGGAGAAGTCGCCCGCCGATGCGGCGTGACGGTCGCGACCGTCCATTTCTACGAGGCAAAGGCGTTGATCCAAGGGTGGCGGAGCGAGCGCAATCAGCGTCGCTATGCTCGCGATGTTCTCCGCCGGGTCGCCATCATCAAGATCGCTCAACGCGCCGGTATCCCTTTGGCAACCATCAAGGCGGCGCTGGACGAACTTCCATCCGGACGGGTGCTGTCGGCGAAGGATTGGGAGCGCCTCTCCACGATCTGGAGGGATATGCTGACCGATCGGATTCGCGGCCTGACCCAGCTTCGCGATCAGCTCGACGGGTGTATCGGCTGCGGGTGTCTCTCGATGGACGATTGCCCCCTCAGAAACCCAGGCGATCGTTTGAGCCAGTTCGGGGACGGTGCCGTTCTGCTCGAAAAAGACACGACGCCCCAGAGTTAGCTGCCCGACTGCTCTCCAACCGCGCAAACGCCGGCGCCGGATTGCCATACATCGGCCCGAAACCGGCCTGACCGGTTTCCACCCATTACGGCCATTTGCGCCCTGATGGACGACACCTGAGCGGGACTGTCGGCGCTTAGCGTATATCTGGGTCCGTTCTATGTACCGACCCCGACCTGGAGCGTGCATCGCGTATCCGCGGTGGCCTTCGCTGCCACCCTCGCATCCAGCTTCACCATTTGCGGCGCACAGGCCCGCGAGCTCCGGATCGCGCTGCCGAGCAACGTCAATACGCTAGACCCCGACAACGGCGAGAAGCTCGACGCCGAAGCGGTGAAATGGAATGTCGAGCGTGTACTCGATCCGAAGACCGGCGCCCGCAACAAGCCGTGGTGCGCCGCGATCTCCGAGGTCAAGGTCATATCGCCAACGGTCTCGAGTTCGCCACCACGGCCGCTTATCCTGACCTGCCCGACCAGACGTCGATGTTCCTGCTGATACCGCCGAAATGGACGGGTGAGAACAATCCCTCGGTCAGCGCCCTTGGCAGCGGGCCTTACGAGCTTGAGCGTTTCGCCAGCGGCGACCGGGCCGAGCTCAAGGCTCGGAAGGATTACTGGGTCGAAAGGCCGGTCTTCGACCGCGTGGTCTTCCGGATAATGCCTGAGGATTCCTCGCGCATCGCCGCGCTTATCGCCGATGACATTACCGCCTTCCCGACCTCCGAGCTCGCCGGCATCAAGGGAAGTGGCCGGGCCGATCCGGCGCCGTGCCGGGAACGCGCGGCATGTTCCTCAAGCTCAAAGCGGTGCGGGCACCGTTCAAGGACAATCCCAAGCTCTGGCGCGCGCTCAAACTTGCCGTCGGCCGCGTCGCGATCAATGACGGCCCGCTGAACAGGCTTAACGAGATCAGCCGCTGCCAACCGCTCTCGCCGGCCTAGTTCTGCTATAACCCGGATTTGAAGCCCGTCCCCTACGACCCCGCACAGGCGAAGAAGCTGCTCGCCAACGATCGAGCTAGAAATCCCAACCGGGCGCTATCTCCAGGCTTCCACATCAGCCAGGTCGTCGCCTCGCAGCTCGGCGAGATTGGCGTCACCGTCAACCTGCGCGAGATCGAGTTCGGCGCCTGGATGAACAAGTACGGCCGCGAGAGCGGTCTGAGGCCCCCTACAGGCGTTCGAAGGGTCACGTTGGGCGAATCATTGTCATGGCAGGGCATGGGCGTTGCAACGTCCAAAATCATTGAATATAGAAGATTCAAGCATCAAGGAGTCGCTGAGCGCGATGAGCGAAGAATCCGCAACCAGGTAAGCCGCAACAACATGCATTGTTGTTGCGGCGTTCTGTAAGGCCAATCCCAATCTGATTGCTAGCAAACAGACGCCGCCGTTCTCTCATTTCGAGCGGTTGATTTGCTATGACTAAAATACGCCCTGCGTGGGCCTTTTCCTTGCCAGCAGCTCTGCTGCTAATGGCGCCTTTTGACGTCCTCGCCGCACTGGCGATGGACATTTATCTTCCTGTCATTCCGGCGATGCCTGGCGTCCTGAATACGACGCCGTCCGTGATCCAACTTACCCTGAGCCTCTACATGGTCACGCTTGGCGTGGGCCAGGTGTTCTTTGGGCCGATCTCGGATCGCGTCGGACGACGACCTGTCCTGCTTGCGGGCGCAGCGGTCTTCATCGTCGCGTCTCTGGGGGCGGCTGGCTCGTCAACGGGTGCAGCCTTCGTCACCTTCCGTATTCTTCAAGCGCTCGGCGCGTCGGCCGCCCTGGTGGCGACATTCGCTACCGTCCGCGATGTCTATGCCGGTCGACCCGACGGCGCTGTCATTTACGGCCTGTTTAGTTCGATACTGGTCTTCGTTCCGGCGCTCGGTCCCATCGCCGGTGCGTTGATCGGGGAATATCTGGGATGGCGCGCGATATTCATCGTGCTGGCCGCGCTGGCCTTGGTTGCGTTCCTGAACGCTGGGTTCAGGTGGCATGAAACCCTTGCCGTGGATCGAGCCAAGGCTCGCCGGTCCGTATTGCCGCTCTTCACAAGCTTGGATTTCTGGGTTTACACGGTCGCATTCGGGGCTGGGATGGGCGCCTTCTTTGTCTTCTTCTCGACAGCTCCCCGTGTGCTCATAGAACGCGCCGGCTATTCCGAGATCGGTTTCAGCCTGGCCTTTGCAACCGTTGCGCTCGCCATGATCGTGACAACCCGGTTCGCGAAGGCCTTTGTCGCTAAATGGGGCATTGCGGGTTGCGTGAAACGCGGGATGGCGATGCTCGTGTTTGGCGCGATCCCGCTGGCGATCGGCGAACTCTTTGGCTCGCCGTCCTTCCTCAGCTTTATCCTCCCGATGGGGGTTATCGCGGTCGGGATCGTCTTCACCGTGTCCGTTACCGCCAACGGCGCTCTTGCACAGTTCGATGACATCGCGGGCACGGCGGTCGCGCTATACTTCTGCATTGAGAGCCTGATGGTCAGCGTCCTTGGGACGTTGGCGGTCACCATGCTGAGGGGCGACACCGCCTGGCCGATCGTATGTTACGCCGTGGCGATGGCGGCGGTGGTGATGCTGGGTTTAGCGCTGCTTCGATCTCGCGAGGCCGCCGATAACCCATCCGTCGCCTGAACGCGCTCGCAAGATAACTAGGGCCAACGGGCGCTCGTCCTCTTGGCCCAGGGTGGCGGTATCCTGACAGACGGGATATCGCTCATCTCATCGCGCTGCCGCCTGTCAGTGCGTGGCTTCTCGCCTTCTTTTTTAGGCGATTGGCAGCGCCGGCTGCGTCGTGGCGACATTCGTGACGATGAGCGATGTCGAGGCCCGCTGCGGTGTTCTTAGCCCATGTGTTCCAGGTGGATGAGCGGGTAGGGCCTGCCTTGCCCGTCAAGCGGTGAGCGGCCTGTGCGCTTGAATCCCATTTTCTCATAGAAGCCGACGGCTTGACCGTTCTGTTCATTGACGTCGGTTGTCATTTCGGGATGAAGCGCAAGGCCGTGGCGCACGAGCGTGGCGCCAATACCGGTTCGGCGACAAGCTGGATCGACGAACAGTGCCTCCATGTGTCCGTTGTCGATGAGCATGAAGGCAAGCGGATAATCATTGGCATCCACGGCAAGCCAGAGCGGTGCTTGGGGCAGAAACCCACACACCATCTCGTCGATGGCAAGGCGATCCTGCGGTGACAGAAAGTCATGCGTAGCGTTAACCGCGTTCCGCCAAATTTCAACTGCGCGCTCACCCTCGCCGGGCCGGGAAGATCTAATCTTAATAATTGCCATAGTGTATTCGTTTCAATCAAGTTAGCGTGGGGGGCTATGTTGGAAGGGATTTATCGACTGTCCAATAGTTCGATGAGATAGTTCACGCTCATTTCGGTCATGTCAGACGGAACAAACTCCGGGTGCGCTTCGGCCACCTGTTCAAATCCAGCACTGAGAAGAACCATCTCAGATGCAGGGTTTACTTGAACCGTTCGAGCGCGGAGCGTTATATCCCGGACGATAATGGGGAGGGCAGCATCAGCACCCATGGCCGACTGTTGATAGGGGGCGCTCGACCTCCCTCCGAGACCCCGCATCCGCCCCTCGACCGCTCGCGCTCATATGACGCCCTTGGTAAGCATCGCCGCCAGATAGAGGCCGATACCGAACACCGTATGCGTCATCAGGCTGCGGATGCGAGCCGTGGTCGGTGCCGGCGTTTTCGAGGCGGCTACGCCGAAGCCGAAGCCGGGCTGCATAATCAGGAACGGCGCCGCGACGGTGACGACTCCCATAAGCAGGGCAGGATGGAAGGTTGGCGCCTTCGCCCAGCCGAGGCCGACGATCGCAAGCAGGATCGCGGCGAAAAGGACGCCGATGACATAGTGCGCCGTCCAGCCAATGGCCCCTTCGCCCGGCACGGGGGCGGCTTTCAGGATGTTGTCATGACGAAACTTGCCGGAGGGCATGCTGGCCAGCCAGCGCCCGACCACCTGATAACCGAGCGAAGGGATCGAGAAGACACGCTTTAGAAAGACGGCCCAGAGGTCCATGACGATGGTTGCGCCGACGCCGATCATGACGGCTCTGGCGACGAATTCTACCCCTTGGTCCACTTTACCACCTCTTGGTCGCATTGTGGCTGCCTCGATCCTTGCAGCCAGAGTGTAGGCAGCCTCATACATTCAATAGACTGCTTTATCAATTGAATGTCGCTAAGGGGCCGTCATGACCCAGGATCAGCGGCAGTTTCAGTTTTTTCAGGAAGTGGCCGAACTGGCTCGCGCCGTTGGCAATGCGCAGCGCCTCATGCTGCTGCAACATATCGCGCAGGGTGAGCGGCCAGTGGAGCGTCTGGCCGAACTATCCGGCATGACGATCGCCAATACCTCGCAGCCCCTGCAGCAATTGAGGCTAGCTAACCTCGTCCTGTCGCGGCGCGAAGGCAAGAATGTCCATTACCGTCTCAGCAGCGGTCCAGGGTCTGTAACGGCCTTAGCTATCAGGCGCGAAAATTCTGTCGATGACGCCAAATGAGCGCGCCGCCTCAGCGTCCATAAAGCAACTGCGGTCGAGCGCCTGCTCGATCTCATGCAATGAGCGCCCGCAATGTTTCGCGTAGATCTCATTTAGACGGAGCTTCAGTTGCCAGAGATGTTCAGCATGGCGCCGAATGTCCGAGACTTGGCCGTCGAACGACCCGGTCGGCTGTTGGAGGACGACGCAAGCGTTGGGCAGCGCGATGCGGTCCCCGACTTGGCCGCCCATCAGGATGAAAGCTCCCATTGCCCGAGCGGTGCCAATGCAAACGGTTGATACCGGGCACTGCACGTGCTGCATCGTGTCGTAGACCGCGAGAGCACTGGTCACCGACCCGCCGGGACAATTGACATACAGAGATATCGGCTTCTCCGGGTTTTCCCCTTCGAGCAGCAAAAGCTGAGCGCACACCAGGCTGGCTAGGGCGTCGTCGAGGGGGCCGTTCAGGAACACGATCCTCTCACGCAACAACCGCGAAAAAAGGTCGAACGAGCGTTCGCCATTGCTTCGCTGCTCTACAACGGTGGGAACAAAATTCACTTACGGTCGCCCCCGCCAGCCAGTCGCTCGACAAGCTCAAAAAGCTTGGCCCGCTCTGCTGACGCCTTGTCCTTGTCTTCTCGGCGTTCGGCTTCGGACTGGTCCAGACGCACGCGCAGGTCCTCGATCTGGGAGCGAAGCGCCTGAACCAATTCCGGACTGCCATCGGAAGATTGAAGGGGAGTGGCCATGCCGACAGTCTGTCGCTGCTCTGCTCCGGTGGGGGCAGAGGCGTTTCCAAGCACTTCGTCCGGCAACTCGACGCGCCAGTGTCCGCGTTCGTCGCGCTCGCCAACAAGTGCTCCCGAGCGCACCCGTCGGCGAACGGTATCCATCGAGATATTCAAGAGGTTTGCCGTCTCCGGCAGGCTTGCCTTGGTCATGAGGTGTCCATGCGATTCTACATCAGCAATACCTATGCATGCATACGCACGCTTATGCAAGACAGAGCACAAGTGATCGTCGCCAGGGAGACTGATTGGTGGATGTCAGCAATCCACCCTCCTGCGACCTTGGGAACGTCTGCTAATGGGCAAGGCTCCGGTGACCTTCCGCGCGCCCGGCCGCCGACGCCAGCTTGGGCGGGAACCTGCCGTTTCCGCATGACCGAATCCAGTTTGGCAAACCTAGCTGCCAAGTCCCTTGAGAAGCCAGGAGCGTGGCAAACGCTCGCCGCCTTCATCGAAACCGCCCGTATTGAGATCAATCCAAGCGTCGATGTCCTTGTTGGTCCCGCTCAGTTTGCGCCCGGGCTTCCGCGAACCAGTGCCTCGCTTTCTCCGACATTTTTGGATCAAGCGAGAGAGCCACTGAGACACTGGAAAATTCTTGCGGCTTCTTAGTCCTACTCGCTCCAAACATCTCTACCCAGCTTAGCCCTCATGGCGCATGGTAAAGGCCGACTGTTTGGCCGGTCGCGCCGGCCCCTGGGACCGTCGCACCCCCGCCTCGCTGGACAAGCTCCGATCCAGCTCTCCAAGTCGGCAGATCGAGCTGCGCAGGATGTTCTCGAAAGCAAGGACAGCGAACGGCCGCTGGGCGGGATCATGCCCCTCGATCCCGGGCTTCACATCACTCGATGCCTCACCAAATCTTTCGGAGGCGGCGAGGAGCCTGGAACCTTTCCGGTTCAATCACTTACTAAGCGCCCGCTGGTCTTTGTTACCGAATGCCGAAATTTTCTTCCTGACCCCGCGCCTGGGAAAGCCCGTTATCCTAGTGGTGAAAATCTGACGCTTGGAACCTGACGAGGACAGCCGCTCTGGGTGGAAGGCGGACTGGCAAGGTTTGGTTATGGAACCAGGAAAAGTGGACATTGTTCGAGGGCGAAACGGGAAGGCAGTCATCGACCAAGTTTGGGCAGTCCATGATGGCCGTAAGTCACGGCCTGGCGGCTAGCGCTGGAACGTGAGGTGGACAGTGCCGCTCTCGGCCGTTTCCGACTTGATGGTGTAGCCGGCTTCCAACCCGCGTAACTCGTCCCAGAGGCGTATGCCCCGCCCCAGCAGAATTGGGGTAATGGCTACATGCAGGCGGTCGACAAGCCCGGCCTTCAGATAGTCGCGAACCATGGTTGGTCCGCCACCTATCCGCACATCCTTGCCGTTTGCGGCTGTCACGGCCTGCTGCAGCGCATCAACCGGGTCCGCCGCGAGGAAGTGGAACGTGGTGCCTCCAGCCATCTCGATGGAGGGCCGTCGCTTGTGCGTCAGGACGAAGACCGGGCAGCCGAATGGCGGCTCATCGCCCCACCACCCCTTCCAATTCGGATCGTCGGGAAAGCTGTGCAGCCCGAACTTGCCGGCGCCCATGATTTCCGCGCCGATGTTGTCGAAGTAGTCCTTTGCATACGCATCGTCCATGCCGGTGGTGCCTTTGCCGCTGGTGTCCTTGAACACACGCTCTCGGAACGTCCTCGTCGCGACATAAGCGCCGACCAGGCGCGACCAGTCCTGGCCGAACGGATTGTCTGGCGTCTGGTCCGTCGTTGTTGCGAAGCCATCGAGCGAGATAACAAGGTCGACACGAACTGCCACTGGAGCGCTCCCAAACACTAAGGTAGTCACCTTCATATTTGCAGCCAAACACTAAGGCAAGTGCCTTTTTATTATTGACCGGCACGGCCGGCCGCTTTACCGAGCTATATGCCCTACCACTCGACCCCCCTCGACCTCGCCTTTCACGCCCTCAGCGACCCGACCCGCCGCGCGGTGGTGTCGCGGCTGGTCGAGGGCGAGCTGCCGGTGACCGCACTGGCCGAGCCTTTCGACATGGCGCTGCCCTCCTTCGCCCAGCATCTCAAGGTGTTGGAGGATTGCGGATTGATCGCCAGCGAGAAGCGCGGGCGCAGCCGCTGGTGCCGGCTGGAGCGGGCGCGCTTCGCCGAGGCGGCAGACTGGATGGAAGCGGAGCGCCGACGCTGGGCCGAGCGGCTCGACCGGCTGGAAACTTATTTGGACAAGGCGGAAGAGAACGACGATGGAAAAGCTGTTTGAGACCTGGTCGCTCGACCGTGAGATCGTGCTGGTCAAGGTGCTGAAGCACCCGCGCAATAAGGTCTTCGCCGCCTGGATGGACCCGGAAGCGCTGGCGCAGTGGTACGGCCCGGCTGGCCTCAACATCGAGAACCACAAGGCCGATATCCGCGAAGGCGGGGAATGGCGCTTCGACATGGTGGGCGTGTTCGAGGGCCAAAAGCAGCGCTTCCCCAATCTCATGCGCTTCTTGAAGATCGTGCCGAACGAGCTGATCGTGGTGGACTATGGTACCCCGGACGCCAACGACCCAGAGCGCTTCTACATGACGGTTACCTTCGATGAGCAGACCGACGGCAAGACCGTGCTGACCATGCGCCAGCTTCACCCAAGCCGCGAACGCCGACAGGTGGTCGTCGGTTTCGGCGCGGTGGAATATGGGCTGCAGACGCTGGACGGCCTCGCCACGTGGCTGGATGGTTGAACGCTGATCATCTGGAGGGTTGGCGGTCGCCGCGCCATAGTGCCCATAAACGACCGCTTTCAGGACTTTGCGGTCCAACCGCGAACGGCAGAAATGGGTCGATTGTGTTGAAAAAATCCGACCCAACCGAAATGGAAGTCACTCCAGCATTCAACGGAGAATATTGTTCCCCGCTAGTTCCTAGAGCGCCTATTTTGGCAGCCGATTACGCCCGCGCGAAGATGGAATATCTCCACTTCGGAGGGCCGAACCCGCACCAAGTATTGCCGCGGACTTTTTCAACGCAATCGGTCGTTTCCCGCCATTCCCAGTGGGTACCAAGCGTCAGATTTTTACCACTAGACTGCGTAACTCACCTAGGTGCCCTTTCCTCGCTAGCGTGTCTTGAAATCCATCTTTCGGATTTGGCTTATGCAATGTGAGTGCACTCTCGGCACGAGCATAACTTTGTTCGCAATTTTCTCTGACAGGAAGGAGTCCGATGGTGCCGAAGGCCGTAATTGTTGGAGGGACCGGACAGATCGGGCTCGCAACGGCTCGACGCATGATTGGTGCAGGCTGGGACGTAACCGTCGTGAGCCGCCACGTCAAAGCTCTGCCCGACGGATGTCGCCACGTCGGAGTCGACGGGCGCGACGTTGAGGCATTGTCGGCCGCGGTCAGCTTCGATACCGACCTCCTGCTGTCCTGTGTAGCCTTTGACACGGCCGATGCGGAATGTCTTGTTCAAGCGGGACGTGCAGTTGGGCGCATCGTGGCAATCTCAAGCGCAAGCGTTTACTGCGATGCTGAAGGACGGACGCTGGATGAGGCATCTGTGTGCGGATTCCCTGTTTTTTCTGTGCCGTTGACCGAGCAGAGTCTAACAGTTGCGCCCGGACCAGAAACCTACTCGACGCGAAAGGTCGCGATGGAAAACACGTTACTGAGTCGCGCGGCGTGCCCAGTGACGATTCTGCGCCCCTGCGCAATCCACGGACCCGAGAGCAAACATGCCCGAGAATGGTGGTTCGTGAAGAGGTTGTTGGACGGCCAGTCGAAAATTCCACTGGCCTATGGCGGCTGCAGCCGCTTCCAGACTACGTCTGTCGCGGCAATTGCCGACGCAGTAGTTCGTGCGGCGGGGGGAGACTTGCCGGCAGTGGCCAACGTTTCCGATGCAGATAGTCCGACTGTAGCGGAGATCGGTCGGGCGATTATGGATATTATGGGTATGCGGGCGGAACTAATTGGCTTACCTGACGCGCCGTTATTCCCACCGGCGCTGGGCGCAACGCCGTGGTCGATTCCCCGGCCCATGATCTTCTCAGGCGCGGCGACCGCGCAGGCAACCTACGCACAATCCGCCGGCCCAGCGGTCAGATGGCTCGTCGAGCATGTTGGAAACGACAATTGGCGAACGCGCTTGCCGCAACTTGCCACATACCCCACGCCCCTTTTTGACTACGAAGCCGACGATCGCGCCTTTCAGTTGTTGGGAGCAGGGTCTTTTACATAGCGTAACGTTGTCGATGCTCACGGCGGGGCGACAGCGCATTTCGATCTTCGCCGAAGCGGCTTCGCTTTCAGAAGGAGCGCTCGAAAATGTCCACCTCGACTTCGGTGACAGGAACACGTCCAGCCAGTCGTCGACGAAGGGCAGCTTCGAAGGCGTCGGGTGGCGGCATCGTGGAGCCGGCGACGGCTCGGGAAACAGCAATGCCAATGCCCCTTCATCGATGCCAATCCTTGCACCTAGGATCTGCTTTTCCTGTATTCAGTCAGTCCCGAGCCAGTATGGCGGTTGAAGTACTTGCTTAGATAGGATGCGGCCGCAAAGCGAATATCATTCTCAATTTGCTGTAGAGGTTCTTTTGTTGGATGAGTTGCTTTCTGATTTCCAAGATCTCCTGCCTGTCAATCAACGTCTTAGTGCCTGACTCAAAACTGTACGAAGGGTAGCAATACCTTGCGATGCGATGAGTGAGGAGCCTGAGATTTGCGAAGAGGACCCAGGCCTCAGCGCTGGCGATGGTTCTCTCGACATCCATTGCGAGCGTGCGGCAGCGGCCGAGCCAGGCGAAGGTTCGCTCGACGACCCATCTTCGCGGCAGGACTTCGAAGCCCTGCGCCTGATCGGAGCGCTTGATGATCTGAAGGGTCCATCGTCCGATCTTGCGGAGGCGCCCCTTGAGCTTGTTGCCGCCATAGCCGCCGTCGGCGAAGACATGACGCAGCCAGGGCTCGCGATGGCGAACGGAGTTCAGCACATCAACGGCGCCGTCCCAATCCTGGATATCGGCGCCGTGGACGACGGGCCCGACCAGAAGGCCAAGCGCGTCGGTCAGGATGTGGCGCTTGCGGCCCTTGATCTTCTTGCCGGCGTCAAAGCCGCGGGCGCCGCCGCTTTCGGTGGTCTTGACGCTCTGGCTGTCGATGACGCCGGCGGTCGGGCTGCCCTCCCGGCCTTCCAGTTCGCGCCGCGGTGACGAGATGGTGGTTGATGGTCTTCAGAAGGCCGCGGTCGCGCCAAACGTAGCAGTAGCGCTGAACCGTGGTGTAGTCCTAGGTGAATGTGCCTTTACCAGAAGTGTCGGTTGATCCGCTGAGCTTCCGCGACAACATGCGCTATATAGACCGTCTCGAGGAGGCGAGAACGATGACCGGGCTGCAGGACACGGTCAAAGTGGCCCGCGGCACACTCGAGGGCATTCCTGTCACGTTAGCGGTCCAAGACTTCCATTTCATCAGCGGCTCGCATGGCATGGCGGCCGGTGAAGCCATCATCACAGCAGTAGAATCAGCCATCTCGCACCACACGCCTGAGACATTCCATAAGATCAGGCTCAAATGAGTTTGTGACTTATCTCACAGTATGATCGCAGTTTTTGCGATGTGATGCGCTTCCGCGCTTGTGCATTTATTCGGTTACGGTGCTTTCAGAATTGCCGGGGAATGGGCGTGTCCATCCACCGCGTCGCGTTTTCATAGGCATGCGCAACCTGAAACAGAGTCGCCTCGTCGTAAGCACGGCCGACGAGCTGGAAGCCGAGGGGTAGGCTCGCGCTGCTGAATCCTCCACATAGGGCAAGCGCCGGGTGCCCGGTGACATTGAAGGCGATCGTAGGCGACGGGGCGTTCCAGTACCCGTCAGGGCCGCCCCATTCGAGCTTTGGAGCAGCGGACCTTGCCGAAACCGTCAGGATGATGTCGCACTTCTCGAACGCGCCATCGACGGCCATCCTGAGTACGGACCTCATTCGGAGTGCTTGAATGTAGTCACTGGCGGTGATGGCGCTGCCAGTCCGCAATCGATCCCGAGTCCATCGCCCGAATGCTTCGGGCCGTTCAGCTAAATCCTGGCGGTGAAAGGCATAAGCTTCGCTTAGCAAGATGAGGCGACCGCATGCCGAGAACATCTCGTTCGGCGGCAGCGCAACATCCACGAGACAGCAACCTAGGCCCTGCAGATCCCCTGCCACGGCGTCAATCGCATGACGGATATCTTCAGAGGCACCGCCTTCGAATTCAAAAAAGCCCCGCAACAGGCCGACCCGCAACCCCGTCAGGGGCCTGCCGATCCGGTCGGTGAAATCGGCAACAGGATTGGTGACCGAATGCGGATCGGCCGGATCATGCCCCGCGATCGCCTGGAAAATCGCGGCGCAGTCCCCTACAGTCCGGGCCATCGGGCCGCAATGGTCGAGACTCCAGGACAGCGGCAGGATACCCGAGCGACCTACTCGACCATATGTCGGCTTTAGGCCGACTCCGCCGCAATAGGATACAGGGTTACGGATCGAGCCGCCCGTGTCCGTACCCAACGCGCCGGCGCAGAAACCGGCCATGATCGCTGCAGCCGAGCCGCTGCTCGAACCGCCGGTGTCATAATCAAGGTTCCAGGGATTTCGGGATGCCCCGAAGGGCAGGTCCTCGGGTGGACCGGCATAAGCGAATTCGTGCGTCACGACCTTGCCTATGATCACCGCGCCCGCCTCGCGCAATTTCCTCACGCACGCGGCATCCGCCGCGGCGGGCTCGGCTCCGCGGACATGCGAATTCGCCCGGGTCGGCATTCCCTCGACGTCAATCACGTCCTTGATGACGAGGGGAATGCCGTGCAGCACGCCCCGGTAGCAACCCCGCTTGAGCTCCTCCGATCGTTCGGCGGCCATCGCAACGGCGCCATCCAGGTCGAGATGCGCGAACGCTCCGATCACCTCATCCCCGGCTGCGATGCGAGCGAGATACTCCCGCGTCAGCGCGACCGGCGACAGACTGTCCGCCGCGATCTCGCGGGCCGCCTCGATCAGCGGAGAGCGCACCCCACCTTGCACCAACGCCGCAAGCCGCATCGTCGCCTGTCGCCTCGACACTGCTTCAGCAATAGGCGCAACAATGAAGTGCGGTGTGATCGAACATGGCAGCGGGCTATGAACTTGCGCTGCAAGACGCTCGATTATGGTGCTGCCCTCGGCTATCTCGGCGCCAGATGCCGTATCCGGGACAAGGTCGTTGGACTCCATCATTGGACCCTTATCAAGGGAGCGCTGGATGCCGCCGGCGCTCCGGCCACCGGCTGATGGGGCCCTCGTACATAGCCCGCGCTCGATGCCAACAATTGTTGCGTGTAGAATGCTTCAACGGCGCCGCTACGGAGCGCTTCCACCGACACGGTCTCTTCCAGCCTGCCGGCGCGCATCACTAGGATGCGGTCGCACATGTGCCCAACGACCGCGAGATCATGGGTCACGAAGAGATAGCTCAACCTCAGCTCTTCTCGCAGGTCCGACAGCAGATTCAGGATCTCCGCCTGCACCGAAACGTCCAAAGCCGATGTGGGCTCGTCTAGAAGCAAGAGCGAAGGATTGGGTAGAAGTGCCCTTGCGATCGCGACCCGCTGGCGCTGGCCTCCCGACAACTCATTAGGATAGCGATAGAGGATGTCCGCTGGCAACCGGACCTGGTCCAGCAGGCGGGAGATCGTCCGGTCCGCACTCTCCAGCCCGTGGATGGTTGCAATCTCGCGTAGCGCGGTGAATACCGTATGCTTCGGGTGCAGCGAGGCATAAGGGTCCTGGAAAACCATCTGCGCTGTCTTGGAAAAGGCGTTGGAACGAGGTCTCGTCAGCGGTTCGCCGCTGAGCCTGATCTCTCCCTCGGTTACATCAGCCAGTCCGACGATCGCCTTCAGGATCGTCGACTTTCCTGACCCCGATTCTCCGACGATCCCGAGCGCCTCCCCGCGTTCCAACATGAAGGAGACATCATTCACTGCCGTCGTTTCCTTTCGTCCCGAGGAGAAGACAATTCGCAGCTTCGATACGTCCAGTATCGCAGGACGGTTCATCATGTGAATAGCGTGCTCCGATCGAAGGTCGTCAGTCGGCTGCGTCGATCCGACAATGAAGGTCGTGCGGCCAGCAGCGCGCGGGTATAAGGATGTCGAGCCTCCGAAAGGCGTCGCGCCTCGATCTCCTCGACCAAGCGGCCCTTCAGCATCACGAGCACCCTGTCGCAAAAGGTCGAGACCAAGTCCAAGTCGTGAGAGATGAAGAGCAGCCCTAGCCCGCGCTGCTCGACGAGATCATCAAGGATGCGCAGGATCTGAGAGCGCACCGTCACGTCCAGAGCCGATGTCGGTTCATCGGCGATGAGGATTTCCGGCTCCGGCGCCAGCATGGCGGCGATCATCACGCGTTGACCCATACCTCCGGACAATTGGTGCGGGTACAAGTCGTAGACATTTTGCGGGTCGCGTATCTTCACTGCCTCCAGCAGTTCGAGCGCACGGTCCCGCTTGCTCGGCGATGCCGACCGCAGCCCTTCCTCGATCTGCCTGCCGACCGTCATCATCGGATCCAAGCAGTATTTCGGATCCTGAAGGACCATAGAGATGCGGGCGCCGCGGATGCGGCGCAGCGCCTTTTCCGGGAGGGCGAGCAAGTTTTGGCTGCTGTCCTTCAGTTGCACCACGCCGTGACGGGCATGGGCGGCTGGGGGGAGCAGGCCGATGATCGCCCTGGCCGTCATCGTCTTTCCGGAGCCGGATTCGCCGACGATCGCGAGCCTTTCGCGCCCCAGGTTGAAGGAGACGCCATGGACGACGTCGTTGGGTGCGCTGCGCGGCCCGACGGCGATATGCAGGTCGCGGACCTGGAGAAGGGAGCCATCATCCTCCCTTGGGGACGGAAGCGTCATCATCAAGATCTCGGATCAAGGACGTCGCGCAAAGCGTCGCCGAACAGATTGAAGGCGAGGCTCGTCAGCAAAATGGCGAGACCCGGGAAGGCCGCTATCCAGGGATCGTCCATCATGTATTCACGCCCCGTCGCGAGCATGCTGCCCCATTCAGGATCCGGCGGCCGCACGCCGAGGCCGAGGAAGCCGAGGCCAGCCGCTGTAAGAATGATGGTCGCCATGTTCATCGTTCCCCGGACAATGAGGGACGAAACGCACATTGGGACGATGTGGCGCAGCACGATGCGGTGCCAACGCGCTCCCTGGATACGAATGACGGACACATAGTCCGCTTGGCGAACGATCAGCGTTTCGGCACGAGCCAGACGAGCGATCTGCGGCCAGAGCGTCGCGGCGATCGCAATCACGGCATTTTCTAGGCTGGGACCGAGCATCGAAACCAGAGTCAGGGCCAGCACGAGACCGGGTACGGCCAAGAAGACGTCGCAGAGTCGCATCAGCACGATGTCGACCAAGCCGCCGAGGTAGCCGGCTACGGTTCCCACGAATAAACCGACGGGAAGCGCGATGATGGAAACCAGAAATATGATCCGGAAAGTGACTCGCGCGCCCCAGACGATGCGGCTGAAAATGTCGCGTCCGAGTTCGTCGGTACCGCAGAGATGGGGCCAGCTCGGAGGCATGAGGCGCCTTGTGAGATCTTGGGCAAGCGGGTCGTAAGGAGCGATCAGCGGGGCAGCGATGGCCATGGTGCCAAGCAGGAGAATGAAGGACAGCCCGATCAAGCCCAGGCCGTTGCGGGAGAGCTTGCCGCAGAACCGCAGCGCGCTCGCCCTGTAAGCAACAGCCAGGGACCGAGGAGCCCCCGGAACGGTCGGCGACGCCAGCAAGCTCACGATCGGCTCCTGAGACGGGGGTCCATAATATGGTAGAGGAAGTCAGACATGCGATTGATCCCGATGAATACGGCGCCGGCCAGCAGCGTGCAGGCGACGACCGCATTGACGTCCCCCGACAGAAGCCCCGTCGTCAGGTAGCGGCCGAAGCCAGATAGAGCGAAGACGGTTTCAGTCAGGACCGCCCCTTCCAGCAGAAACCCGAAGCTCAGAGCCACGACCGTGATCAATGGAACGAGCGTATTGCGAAAAGCATGACGCCAGATCGCTACGCGCAACGAGGCCCCCTTGGCTCTGACGGCGACGATATATTCCTGACTAAGTTGTTCGATCATGAAATTGCGGGTCATCCGGGCGATGAACGCTCCCGATGACAAGCCCAGCACGCTCGCAGGCATGACCAGATGAAGCATGCCATCGCGCGCCACGTCCCACTCCCCCGCGATGAGTGCATCCAAGACCACCGCTCCCGTTATGGGATCGACCAATCCGACATTAGCGATCGAGAGCCGCCCAGGTCCCGGCAGCCAGCCGAGCTTCGCATAGAACAGGATCAGTGCCATCAAGCCGAGCCAGAAGGTCGGTACCGAATACCCCAACAGGCCAACGACCCGCGCGACGTTGTCGATCCAGCCTCCCCGATTGGCCGCAGCGACGACACCCAGCCCTACTCCGATGACCATGGCGATGACGATGGCGAAGACCGCGAGTTCAATGGTCGCCGGGAAGACCCGAAGGATATCGCTCGAGACCGAATTGCCTGTAACGACAGACTTGCCGAAATCCCCTTGCGCGACCTGGCCGAGGTAAATCACGAACTGTTCTGGCAGCGGCTTGTCGAGGCCCAGCCTGGCGCGCACCATCTCGTAGGTGGCTCGGTCTGCCTGATCCCCCACAATAGCGCGCGCCGGATCAGACGGAACCAGACGCACCAAGAAAAACACCAGGATGGCGAGTCCGAGAAGCGTCGCGAGCGCGGCGGCGAGTTCGCGGCCGAGCAACGGCAGGATTCGCATGGCGGTTGATCTGCGGGAGGGCGTACCCGGCGAGAACTGATTACCTGTCGCCATCGGCCTACTTGCCCACGCTAGCGAAATAGAGGGCCATGCCGTCCAGCGTCACGCTCGTCACGCTTGCGCTGACAACCACGTTGTCGATGCTGGCGAACATATTCACCACCGGCGAGGCATCCCTGTAGATCCTCTGCGCCTGAGCATACAGGTTCGATCGTTTGGACGCGTCCGCCTCGACTCTGGCCTCCAGCACAAGATCGTTAAACGCCTTTGGAGTCGGCCAGGCGGCGCGCCAGGGTAACGACGCGAAATTCTTGGCTTCGTCGCTGTTGTCCCGGTTCATCGCCATCATCAGGTTATTGTCGGCGGTCGGTGCGCCCATCAGGTAGCGCCCCGTCGAGATCTCGTATGCGCGCGACTGCATCAGGTCGAACAACCGTGAATCCGTCATCGGCACGAGCTCGATCTGGAAGCCAATCTTGGCCGCATTCGCCTGAACACTCTGGGCGACATCGATAAATGGAGAGTAGTTGGCGACGTGCATCTGCTTGCGGAGGTTGGACTTGCCTGCCTCCGCCAGAAGCGTTCTGGCGCGATCGAGATCGAGAGCGTAGGGCTGTTCGGCTTCCGACAAGGCGTCGGAGGCGCCTGGCGGTACGACGCTCTGGCTGGTCTTCACGATGCCCTTGAGCACCGTCTGCTCCAGGGTCTTGTAATCGACCAGGTACTTGAACGCCTCGACGACCTTCGGATTGCTGAGATCGGGATCTTTTTGATTGAGGACGAAGTAGTGCACACGGTTCTGCACGGCCGACACGATGCGGACGGACTTGTTCCCTCCCATCGCCCGCAAATCCGGCGCCGAAATATTGCGGGCCATATCGACATCGCCCTTTTCGACCAACAGGCGCTGCGCGCCTGGTTCTATCACATTGCGGAGAATGACCCGCTTCATAGCGGGCTTGCTGCCCCAATATGAGTCATTGCGGTCCAGAACGATCTGCTCCTTGGGGGCGAAGCTCCGCAGCTTGTATGGCCCCGAGCAAGCGGTTTGGTTGCGTAGCCAAGCGTTGCCGTTGTCGCCATTGACGGCGCGCTTGCTGAGCTCCACGCTGTCGAGGATGCCCGCCGAGACGTGGGAGAGCACAGCCTCCATCAAAGCCTGTGCCCCCGGTTGAGGAAATGTGATCACAATCTCGTGATCACCAGAGGCCTTGACTGCGGCATCGACGGTGCCGGCGTCGATGCCCCACTGGCGCCAAAGCGTCGCATACGGGCCGTTTGACTTGACCAGTCGACGCAGTGACCATTCGACGTCCCGGGCGGTCAGGGGATTTCCGCTGGTAAAGGAAACCCCTCTTCGCAGGCGGATGGATAAGGCCTTTTTATCGTCCGACAGAGTGGCGGCCTCGGCAAGCACCGGCACGACCTGACCGGGATTTCCCGGCTTCGGCGCGTAGAGCGTGTCGCAGATGCTACGGAGAGCATCCATCGTATAGATTTCAATGGTTTCCGCAGGGTCGAAGGTTTTCCAACCCTCGTTGTTCCAAGCGACGACGAACGTGTCCTTCGGCGTTCCCGCTTTTGCCGGCCCCGTCGCAAGGGCAGACAATGCGAATGCCAGAAGGACGTGCTTTGACCCCTTCATGATACCATCCCCTTAATACCTCATTCGATTTAGATATGTGATCACATATTTCAAAGATTGACAACACCCTTCCAGCTTCGACCGAGAGAGCTGTGCCGTGCAGCCATGCCAATCACGGCAACAAGCGACGTATCCTTGAAGGCACTGATGAGAATATTGACCTGCGAGGGTATCGTTAGTGTCACCGCCCGTGGCAGGAGGACGAGGCCCAAGGCCTGCCGATGGCTGAGCCCGAGGGCCTTTGCCGCATCAAGTTGCCCTCGGGGGATTGCCTGCAGCCCGCCGCGGATGACCTCTGCGAGGTGGCCAGCGAAGAACAAGCAGAAGGCGATCTGGGCTCTCACGAGTTTGCTGATCACCATGTCGCCGGTCAGAATGATCGCTTTTCTATTATGCGATATGTGATCACGATTTAGGCGAACTTGTCTGCGTTGAAAGCGAAAGGCGACATCTTATGGCGTTTGATCTCCGTCCCGGGCAATTTTACCGCATGCCGGTGTTTTTTGGTCCGTTCCGAGGCCCCCGCCAGCGGCCTAAGTGGGCGGACATTCGATTTCTCGCAGACGCCTAGGCGCAAGGTGGCCGGCGTTCGCTTCCTGAGTAACGCCAAGCAGCTGCAGGCGCTGCCTCCGAAGGGTTTCAGAGTTTGGAGCGAGCCCGTCGTCACCATTGAGATTGGTTACATGACTGATATCGGATGGTTAGCCGGCCGCGGGTACAACATGTGCGATGTGAGATTCGAAGCAGTTTATGAGGGGAAAGGCGAACCAATTTACGGGACTCTTGTCCTTGCCCGGTGGGAAAACCTCGCCGATCCCATTGTCTCGGGCCGAGAAGAGCTGGGGCACAACAAGATCTATTGCGAAATTCCTGAGATGAGAACGCTCGACGGGAATTTCATGGCGACAATGAGCTGGTTGTCCACGCCGTTCCTGGACGTCAGCCTCAGCGATCTCATCGACCATTCGGCTCCATCACGCGATCCCCGACACGCCGGCATGCTGTCGTACAAGTATATTCCCAAGACGGGAGAGTGGAGACAGTACGACGTAGGGTACGCAACTCTCTCGCCGCATGCCGCGGGACCGATCACCACACTGACGCGCAAGGAAGGCTCCGGCAACCCGTGCTACGATTCATGCGTTGTCAAGCGTTCTCAAGATTTCTACAGCTGCCCTGATTGTAATCGACAGAGGAATGAGAAAGCATGTTAAGCACCGAACGCCTCGTGTTACGGCCTTGGCAAGCCAATGGCGCGTCGAGTCTTTATAAGTATGCGAGCGACGAACGAGTCGGTCCCATTGCGGGCTGGCCCGCCCATACCAGCGTCGCGCATAGTCTCGAGGTCATCGATAAGGTCTTCTCGCACCCGGAGGTCTATGCCGTGGCGCTGAAAGAGGACAACATCGCCATAGGCTTGGTCGGGCTGCTAATCGGCAAAAACAGCAATTTCGACATCGCCGACGATGAGGCTGAGGTTGCTTACTGGATCGGCGTGCCTTTCTGGGGGCAGGGATTGATCCCAGAAGCCGTCAAGGAGGTGATGCGGCATGCCTTTGAAAACCTGAACGTCCACGCCTTGTGGTGTGGTTACTCTGCCGACAATGAAAAATCACTCAAGGTTCAGGCCAAATGCGGCTTCAGGCACCACCACACTGAGGAAAAAAAGTTCAACCAGTTTATGGACGACTATCGGACCGAGCACATCAGCCGCATCACCAAGGAAGAATGGCTTGCAGGGCAGTGGATAGGGATAGCGACGGCGCCATAAAAGCGCTTGAAAATGCTTCATTTCAGGGTCCTCTGCCTTAATCGCGAAGACCGTCGGGAAGCGCCTACGAGACTGGTCGCGGTAGCCGCCGGGCAGGACAAGACGAAATTCCGAGGCCGCGACCGCGTCGGACGGGCCTTCACCTTCAGCGCCGCCGCCTACAATCTGGTGCGATTGCCGAAGCTCATGGCCGCGTCGAGATGAGTGTGCCAGCGCACTGCCAGTTGATCGGCCGTTGGCGGATCGTCGACGCCGATCTGTGGGATCGCGGCTATCTCGACCTGGTCGCGCCTGCCGCTGTCGTCATCGCCGCCGACAACCGTGGCGAGATTCGGGGCGATGCAGGCCAACCTCGACCTCTCCTACAGCCCCTCCATGGTCTTCTTCACATGGGCCGGCTTCGACGAGATGGACGAGATCACCGGCGATGGCTCCGCCGAACTGCTCGACGACGGCGCGATCGAGATCACCTTCACGTATCACAATGGCGACAAGGCAATCCTCAAGGCCAAACGGCAGCCTTCTTCAACAGCCTGCTAGACAAGCCTCCGAAGAGGCAGGCGCTGCGCCATTAGACCACCAGGCGCTACGAACGGACTTCGGCGGCCTTGCACGGTACCCGCCGCTGACTCGCCCTCAAGCGACGCGATGGATCGCGAAATCCATCGCCCCGAACCAAGCAATTCTCCACCGAGTATTCAATAAGTCCTAACCCGATGACGACACTCAAACACGCCGAATATTCCAAGAAACGGGACGTGGCCTAAGAATCCCGGTTAAGTTTCTGCGATATGCGGTGTCAATGAAAAATTGCCCAAGAGGTATGGATGGAGAATCGCGAAAGGCGATAGATTGCATCTTCTGAACAATGTTTTTTCTCTCATCCTCACTGTCGCTGGTTAGCCATCTATCGTTGAGGTCTTCGACGTCTTTGCTTTCATACCACCCTGTCCAACCGTTCGCTCCTAGACCCCGTAGCGTATTGTTCGTCGGCGGAATCATTATAGACAAGCCACCCCACCACGTATGGTAGACGTTCCATCCGCCCTTGTCGGCAGGCCCTCGGTTCTGAACCCTAGCTAGAGTGCTTCCCCAATCGGTGTCGATCAACTCGACATTCATATCCATGCTCTTGAGCAACTCGTACGTAATGTGACCGAGTGGCGCGATGGTCGGAAAATCAGCCGGATTGACGATGACGATTTTTTCACCATTGTACCCTTCTGTCGCGAGTTCGGCCTTGGCTGCACGAGTATCAATTCTATTTTGCGCCTGCGGTCCGCCCGACAGATATTCGTATCCCTTTCCGCACGGGAAAAACGATTCACATTCACCATACCTATTCTTATCTCCCCCAGTGATGGCGATCAGGTAATCAGTCTGTTTGACGGCCTTCAATATGATGCGCCGCAGCGCGGGATTATTGAACGGAGGAATTGTCGAATTAAACCGCATGAAGGGAATGGAACCAAAAGGGTCGAGGCGCGATACCGTGATATTCTTGTCTCGCCTTACGAGCTCCGACAGGTCAGGATGGACCTGATCCCACCAGTCAACTTCGCCCGCCTGAAGCGCGGCTGCCGCAGTAGCCGCATCGGGAAGAACGGTCCATTCTACACGCGGCAGATGGACGACCTTACCTCCGGAAGTGCCTTGTGGCGCCTCCTGCCGAGGCCTGTACTGCTCGAATTTTTGATAAACGACTCGACTACCGGGTACATGCTCTCTGGCAATGAACCGATAAGGCCCAGAGCCGATCATCTCTGTGATCGGCTTCGAAGGATCTATCGCGGCAAGACGTTCCGGGAAAATGAACGGAACGAACGGCGACATCTTAGCCAACGCCAATGGCAACAGCGGAAAGCGACGCTTGAGACGAAAACGGAATGTCCGATCATCTGCAGTTTCGATAGAGTTTACAAATCTGCTCAAATCTTTGCCGAACAGGTCTTTCACCATCCATCGCTTGATGCTGGCGACACAATCCCTGGCGAGGACGGGTTCCCCGTCGTGGAACAGCAAGCCCTCCCGCAGGCGTATCGCCCAGGTCAGCCCATCGTCTGAGACGCTGTGACCTTCGGCCATCTGCGGCTGAGGCTGCATATGATCATCCAGGCCGTACAGCGTATCGAAAACGTGAAAGCCGTGCTGGCTGGTCACGGCGGCAGTGCTGAAGGACGGGTCGAGAACTGCTAACGCCGCCTGGGGAACAAAGCGTAACGTCTGCGATCGCGCCGATTGAGCGAGCGCGGGCATAGGTAGCGCCGAGGCGAGCGCTCCAGCGACAAATGAACGGCGATCCGCCCGAAAAGGAGGACTCCACGTCCGGTTACGATGATCAGCCATTGAACCCCTCCATTCAGCTCATTAATCAACTTGATGAACCATATGATCAGACTAAAATCAAGAGAACCAAATGGTTCATATCGTGCGAACTCCGAGACAACCTCAGGCAGGAAGCTCCTCCGAGCGATCGCGCGGCAAGAGCGACGAAAGCGATTGCTGAAGCTTACGGCGGGTCTGTCGTAGCCAGCGGCGAGGCGTTTCCAGATTTTGAGTTCTGGGACCATCCGCTCGAAGACGTTTCGCTTCCGACGGGCTACGCGGTTGCGGGGACAGAGGGCGTTTCGGATCGCGCGGCCGGGCATGGCGGCCTGAATGCACCTGTCGCCCGGGCCGGTTTGAGCCAACTCGCGGTTATTGCGAAGCAATCCAGCCGACGCGGTGCCTTGCAACGTTGCTCGCTACGCTAGCGAACACGCAGGAGTGTCGGCTCAGGCGGCGACCGCCTCGATCACCTCTTTCTCTATTCCGGACCTCAGATCATCACGGCGTGGCCTGGCGAGACCTCGCGGAAGATGCGCTCCGGCGGCACGAAATCGGCGGCGCGCACCGGGCTCTTGATCTCGTCGTTGGAGGGCGGGGTCTTCTCGTGACGGCGGGTCGGATCGGCGATCGGCACGGCGGCGAGAAGGCGCTTGGTGTAGGTCAGGAGCGGCTCGGCGATCGCGGCGCCGACATTCATGCGTGGGTTCAGCGATGCGAAGGGATCCTGGAAGATCATCTGCATGCGCTTGCGCTGCTCGCGCAGGTCAGCCTGGCTGAGCTGCAGCACATCGACGCCATCGAGCAGAACCGAGCCGGTTTTTGGTTCGATCAGGCGCATCACGGAACGTCCGGTGGTCGACTTGCCGCAGCCGGACTCACCGACCAGGGCCAACGTCTCGCCGGCCTGCACGCTGAAGGAGACGTTCTCGACCGCGTGAACGCGGCCGCTGACGCGGCCCAGAATGCCGGAGCGGATGTCGAAGCGTGTCGTCAGCTTGCTGACCTCGAGCACCGGCTGCTCGCGGACCTCGACGGTGTCGGGGGTCTCGCTCGGCGCGTCGGATTCGCCGGTCAGGCGGTCGACGACGGGGAAGCGCATCGGGCGCGAATGGCCTTCCATCGAGCCGAGCTTCGGCACGGCCGACAACAGCGAACGCGTATAGGGATGTTTGGCGCGCGCGAAAATGTCCTCGGTGCCGCCGGTCTCCACCGCCTCGCCATTATACATCACGACAGTGCGGTCGGCGATTTCGGCGACGACGCCCATGTCATGGGTGATAAAGAGGACGGACATGCCTTCCTCCTCCTGCAACATCTTAATCAGTTGCAGGATCTGGGCCTGGATCGTCACGTCGAGAGCGGTCGTCGGCTCGTCGGCGATCAGAAGCTTAGGCTTGCAGGCTAGCGCCATCGCGATCATCACGCGCTGGCGCATGCCGCCCGAGAAGCGGTGCGGATATTCGTTGAAGCGCGACTTCGCAGCCGGGATGCGCACCTTCTCGAGCAGGCGCACGGTTTCGGCCTCGGCCTCCGAGCGCGACATGCCGCGGTGCAGGATCAGCGATTCCGAGATCTGGAAGCCGATCGTCAGCACCGGGTTCAGCGACGTCATCGGCTCCTGGAAGATCATCGCCATGTCGTTGCCGCGGATGCGACGCATATCGGAGTCCGGCAAGGTCAGGAGTTCCTTGCCGGCCAGCTTGACCGAGCCCTCGGCCTTGCTGTTGCCCGAAGGCGTCAGGCGCATGATCGACAGCGCGGTCACGCTCTTGCCCGACCCGGACTCGCCGACCACGGCCACCGTTTCCTTCGGCGCGATGCTGAAGGAGACGCCCTTAACTACAGGCCTCCACTGCCCCTCGACCCGGAACGATGTCACCAGATCCGAGACCGAGAGAATTGGAACGATCATAGAAGGCACTCTAACCCAACAAGATGAATGACGAACTCAAAGTGTCTTTGCGAATCTCGGATCCAGCGCGTCGCGCATGCCGTCGCCGAGGAGATTGACTGCGAGAATGGTGATCGAGAGGAACAGCGCCGGGAAGAGGATGATGTGCGGCCTGATCTGCCAGAGCGCCCGCCCCTCCGCCATGATGTTGCCCCAGGATGGGATGGCCGGCGGCACGCCTGCGCCGATGAAGGACAGCACCGCCTCGATGATCATGGCCGACGCGCAGATATAGGTCGCCTGCACGGTCATTGGCGCGATAGTGTTGGGCAGGATGTGCCGGACAATGATGCGCGGTGCGCGCGCGCCACAAGCCACAGCCGCCTCGACATAGGGCTGCTCGCGCAGCGAGAGCACGACGCCACGCACGAGACGTGCCACACGTGGGATCTCGGCAATGGTGATCGCGATAATAACGTTACCGACTGAGGCCCGCGTCAGCGCCATCAGGGCGATAGCGAGCAGGATTGGCGGGATCGACATCATGCCGTCGATGACGCGCATGATGACGCCATCGGCCCAGCGCACGAAGCCGGCGAAGAGCCCAATCGCGAGCCCGAGACCCGAAGCGATAACCGCTACGCTGAAGCCGACGATCAGCGAGACCCGTGTGCCGTAGACAACGCGCGAGTAAATGTCGCGACCGAGCATGTCGGTGCCGAACCAGTACAGCTCCGACGGCATGAGGGTGCGCCGGGCCGGCGAGATCGAGGTGGGATCGACCGTGCCGAGCCAAGGCGCAAACAGCGCGACCAGGATCATCAGCATCATCAAGATGCCGCCGATGGCGACAGCCGGATGTTTGCGAAAATAGGAGCGCTTGCGCAGCGGAGCCGCAGGCTCGGTGACGGCCAGCGGGCCGGCGGAGGGGGTGGACTGGACTGTCAATACCGGATCCTCGGATCGACCAGCGTGTAGATGAGATCCACAGCCAAGTTCACGAGCACGTAGACGAAGGAAAAGATCAGCACGACGCCCTGGATCACCGGGTAGTCGCGGCGAAGGATCGCATCGAGGGTGAGCCGTCCCAGCCCCGGGATGGCGAAGACGCTCTCGGTGACGACGGCGCCGCCGATCAGGAGCGCGACACCGATGCCGATGACCGTGACGATCGGCACCGCCGCGTTTTTCAGCGCATGGACGAAGAGCACATTACGCTGCTCGACGCCCTTGGCGCTGGCGGTGCGGACATAGTCCTGCTGCAGCACCTCGAGCATGGTCGCCCGGGTGATGCGGGCGATGAGCGCGATGTAGACCGAGCCGAGCGTGATCGCGGGCAGGATCAGGTTCCGCAGCCAGGGCCAGAGCCCCTCGGACAGCGAGGTGTAACCCTGCACCGGCAGCCAATCGAGCTTGAGTGCGAAGACATAAGCCAGCAAATAGCCGATCACGAAGACCGGGATCGAGAACCCGAGCACCGCGAAAGCGACGACACAGCGGTCGATCCAGGTTCCGGCCTTCCAGGCGGCGAGCACGCCCATCGGGACCGCGACGACGATCGCCAGGATCAGCGTCAGCAGCATCAGCGACACGGTCGGCTCGATGCGTTGGCCGATCAACTGCGTCACTGGCAGCGCTGTGAAGATCGAGGTCCCGAGATCGCCCTGCAGCACCCGGAAGAACCATTCTCCGAAGCGCACCAGATAAGGCTGATCGAGCCCCAGGCTCTGCCGGATCTTTTCGACATCCGCCGGAGAGGCCTGATCTCCCGCGATCACCGCCGCCGGATCGCCGGGCGCGATGTATAGCAGCGAGAACACAAACAGGGCAACGAAACACATAACAGGTATCGTCGCGATAACTCGCCTTATGATGAAGGAAAGCAACAGCTTTCTCCCCTTTTATTTTAGATTAGCGCTGCTTGCTAAGTGATAAACTCAAGAGAATTAATATATCCACTCGGCTGCAGCTCGCATTTAGGCTCCCTGCACGTGCAGGGGCGCGGCGATTTCGACCGACGCTCTAGACGTTAGAGTGGCAGCTCCCGACCGATACCATCGTCATATTTGGCTCTCGGTCGCACGCTCATCATAACCGCGCGACGAGAAGCTGCCGTTCTCCGCTCGAAACTGGCGCATAAAATCGGGCCACAATGCCGTCAATTTGCCGCTAGTCGGATGCAGGTACCAGCTCTTGCAGCCTCCGGCGACCCAGACCGTGCCTTGGCTGCGTGAATCGATGCTTCCTACGTAGTCACGTTGAGCCTCTGCATTAGGTTCGATGACGATCTGCCGCTCCAAGAGGTGGTTGAGTGCTTCTCGAATATAGTTCGTCTGGGTTTCCGCCATGAAGACCATCGAACCTGCACCAAGCCCGGTGTTGGGGCCCAACATCATGAAGAAGTTCGGAAATCCTGTCATCGAGGCACAGGCGAACGCTTCTGGACCGCTGCGCCAGCTCTCGGCCAGCGTTGTACCTTGGCAACCGTGAATGACCTCCGCGATCGGCAGATCGGTCGCCTCGAAGCCGGTCGCGAGGATGATGGCATCGAATTCATACGAGACACCATCTCGCGTGACGACGCCGTTTTCGATGCCCCGCTCGATGCCTGACGTCTCCAGCGATACGTTCGGCCTCTGCAATGCGGGATAGTAGTCATTGGAGATCAGGATCCGCTTGCAACCGATCTCGTAATCCGGCGTCACCTTTCTCTTTAGTTCGGGGTCCTGCACCTGCGCATCGAGATGCGTCTGCGCCATGGTCGACACGATGCTAATGAAGCTGGGCACCCGTCGCCGCTGCAGGAAACGTCCCTCGTTGAACCAGAACAGCTCGTCCCGGAGTTGCTGTGCCGCCTGGGGAAGCCGCGCGAACATTCTTTGCTCGGCCGCGCTGTAGGCAGGATCACGGCGAGGCACGACGTAGGGCGCGGAGCGCTGAAACACGGTAAGACTGTCAACTACCTTGGCAAGTTCTGGCACGATCTGGATGGCCGAGGCCCCGGTGCCGACCACTCCGACCCTTTTTCGGGCAAGGTCGAGCGAGTGGTCCCATTGAGCCGAGTGCATGATTCGTCCGCGATACGAATCGAGTCCTTCGATCTCTGGGAACGCGGGATCGGAAAGATGCCCCGCGGCAGAAACCAGGGCCTTTGCGAGATAAGGACCCTGTTCGGTTTCCACACGCCATAGCGAACGTGTCTCGTCCCATGCGGCTCGCTTGACTTTCGTTCCGAAATGAATGTGCGGTCTCACGCCTTCGTCATTGGCAGCGCTTTGCAGATAGGCGAAGATTTCAGGCTGCTTCGCGTAGACGCTTTTCCAATCCGCCTTTTGGCGGAATGAGTAAGAGTACAGGTGCGAGGGAATGTCACAGGCGGCTCCCGGATACGTGTTGTCGCGCCATGTGCCTCCGACATCCGCACCTCGCTCCAGCACCACGAAACGGTGCCGCTGCTCGCGCTTCAGCGCGATAGCAAGGCCAAGCCCGGAGAAGCCGCTGCCAATGACAATGACGTCATAGATCGAGTCTTCGTCGCGTGTTCTGGTGGACGTCATGGCAAAATTTCCTTGCTCGATCTTCGGTTAGGCGTGCTCGTTGGCGATCACAGCCCCTGCCGCGTGGCGCGAGGGATCGACAACGAAGTCGCCTGCGACCGCCGCAAGCTCGGCAGGACGTTCATGAACGACACCGTGACCAGTTTTCATCTCGAAAAGCCGGGCATCTGCAATGCCGCCAAACAACATGTGGGCATGCCTGATGGGAGCCGTTTGATCATACTCGCAGCCGACGACAAGCGTCGGCGCCCGAATTGCCTCGATATCCGAGACAATATCGACAGATCGATTGAACTTCATTTTTGCCGTTCTCAGTTCGCCGTTTGAGTTCGACGCGATCACAGACGACAGTTCCTCGGGCGTGCGGGAATTCACGAAGTACTGACCGTACGTCGTCAAGACGGAGAACTTTCCCAGGGCTGGACTCCCGGCCTCGTGAAGTTCGTTCCAGACATCATTGCGGAGCAATTGCTGGGCATCCGTCTTCGCCCATCCAGCCACGAGCACGAGAGAGCGCACGCGGTCCGGTACGCGGGCAGCTATTTTCGCGGCGATCACGGCACCGAAGGAATACCCAAGCAGATCCACCGGACCGGTATCAACCGCAGCCGAGGCGACCGCCAGTGCCTGCTCCATATAAAACTCGCCCGCATCGGTTGGATCGATGGGATCGATGAAATCGAAAGCAACGACGCGATGGCGCCTGGCCAGCATGGGCAGCAACGCCCAAAAGCTTCCTGCTGCAGTGCCAGCCGAACCGTGCAGAAGCACTATGGTGTGCGTACTGGTTCTCGCGGGATCGGAATCATAGCACTTGATGAAAGCTTCCCCGCAGGGGACCTCGAATCGAAGCGTGTCCGGCGGAAAATCCATCATCGCGCTTTGGACTTGCCTTCCCGCAAAGGGCCGTTCCAATGACAGTTTTGGCACTAGATGATCCTAACTTTATTTAGGGAACCATTCGATCCACATAAGTCAACCGAACGACGAGCTGGCGGACGCGAGATAGCAAAGCCCGGATGCGACGCCCCGTGCTCCCGGGATCGCCTTCGTAGGCTGTCGAGCGGCTGATCCGCTCGACATAGGGCCCGGGGCTTTCGTAAGCAGACCCGGCACGGTCACCCGCTGAGGCGATCCACCGCCCCTCCGGCACCACCAGCCGATGTCGCGGGCCGGTCGTCCTTCTATCAACCGGCAGCCAGGAACCGGTCGAGGACGTTGCGCGTGATCCGATCGACGTAAAAATCGTTCTCGATCAATCCGTTGACCCATTCACACGTGCCAGCGCAGAACACCTCACCACGCCCCTTCTCGAAAGCGACGACCATTCCGCTCCCCCGAGAGTGGCGTTCGATTGCCGCGGGACTGTCGTCTCCATCGAGCACCGTCGCCACGAAACGTGCATCCGCATCGGCCAAAGCGTGATAATAAGAGTGCTCGGCTAGGCCGTACTCAGATTTGGTGGCCCAATTCATGGCAATGATGTCGAGGCCAGCCGGCGCTCCGTCAGTACCCTTCGGCACCGGCAGTCCGTCGACGAACTCGTAATCGAGCCCGTCAACCTCGAAAGAGAAGATGTTCGCCTCGTCGCCGAACATGTCGGCATATCCCAATCCGGTTCGCGCCAAAGACCAGTGCTTGTGCCGGAACACGTTGAAGCCACGCGCAGCGCGCGGCGCCATGGAATAGATACCGGCATAGATACCCCGCAACGCATTAACGCCGAACGTGACTGCGCCGGGGTATCCTACGCGCGGGTCCTCCCAGGCGCCCGTCATCAATGCAGGGTTGGCCGCCGCGTCCGGATCGCGCTCCCTCGCCAGGTACTTGTAGCATGTCTGCTGCGTTCCAGCGGCATCCAGACGAATCTGCCACATGAAGTTGGCGGCAAATCGCGCCACCTTGCCGCCGCGCTCGGTGTAGGCATCGACCGTCTTGCGCATCGGCGTCGACCAGTATTCATCGTGCCCGATGAAGGCCAGGCAGGCATAGCCCTCCACGCAGTCGGGATCGATTTCAAGATCGTCCTGCGGGATCACATGAACGCGGTACCCCGCTTGTTCGGCCCAGAGGAGAAACGGCCTCTCATAGGTCGGCCAGCCGGTCGAAGCATAATAGCGGGAGAAGCCGTTGGCGAATGCCCAGTTCTTGGAGTCCTGATTGGGGGGCTGAGGCGAACGGGGCCTGGACTTTGCCGCGTTGCGGGGTGCGTTCGGAGGCAGCCAAACCTGGCCACGTGCCCAAGGCCGCTCGCTCGAAAGCACGGGAGAGGCTCCCTGCGGGTAGTCCGGGTGAAGACCGCGGTAGTGGCTCGCCCCGCCCCAGTCATTGTAGGCCGTCCAGGTACATGTCGAGACGACGAGCAGAACGGCGTTCTCGCGCGCGGCTTTCCCGGCCTTGACGAAGAGGATGTGGTGGCCGAGCGGCGGCTCCCCTTGGGAGGCGTCGACACGGTGCATTTCAAGTATGTAGGCACCAGGTTCGAAATCGCCGGATACCGTGATGGCGAGCGTCTCCTTCCAGGAGCAGCCGCTCTGATAGGCATCTCGCGGCGTGGGCTGGAACTCGCTATTGGCCTTGTCCCACTTATGAACCACGCGGGGCTTTGCGCCATCCTTCCGTAACGTGATATCGAGCTGCGAGAGCGTCGAAGAGATGAAGAGGCGAATGGTTTCGCCCGCTTCGTAACTCCGTTTGTCGGAATAGCACCAAGCGGCGGCTGTGCCAGCCGGATCGGGAATTTCGACCCAAGTGCTCTTCGACGCTGCGCCGCTGCCGGATATGCTGCGCGGCGGCCATGCACCGCTCGCCGGTCGCACGCCTTGGGTTCTATTCTCTTCGCTGGTCATATCGGAACTCTCAGTGGTGTGACATGTAGCGTCAGCGGACGTTGCCGCGGCAGTCGAGAGACATCTCCGTGTCGAGTTTCTGAAGCTCGGTCTCGAAACGGCTTTTGCTAGCCTAAGGGGTTGCCTATTCAATCGGCCTCGGCCAACGCGCTTCAAATGCGCGCCGTAGGCGTCAGCCCCAGCCGCTCGTCTTGAGTGCTGCGCTCGTGAGGGTGTCGGCGAGGAACGCGATTTCCTTGTCCGTCATCGGGGTGGTGAGCGCACCGGAGCAATTTGGCGTCAACAGGATTCCGGATGCCAACAGGGCGCCGTGGATCTGGTGAAGGGCCGTGGCCTCGGCGGTGGTTGGATAAGAACTCCGATAGCCAGTGATCTCGCGCCCGCCTAGATGCAGCCGGAAGAGCGAGCCCGTACCGACGAGCCGGGCGGGAGATTGGTTCGCAGCGAAGGCCTCGTTCACGCGCTCACGCAGCTTGTCACCAAGACCGTTGAGTCTCGCCACCGCTGAGCGATCGTAATGCCGCAGCGTCGCCAGACCGGCTGCCATGCTCATTGGATTGGCACTAAACGTGCCGCCCATGGCGACAGCCGGCTTGCCTCTCGAATGATCGAACACGGACATGCGCTCTGGCGATCCGGACACCGCCCCGACAGGCAGCCCCCCCCCGATCACCTTCGCCAGCGTAACGAAATCTGGCTCGATGCCATAGAGGGGCGATGCGCCAGCGTAGGACAGGCGAAAACAGATCACCTCGTCAGCTATCAACATGATGCCGTCGCGACGGCAGGCCGCCTGTACCGCGGCGATGACTTCGGGAGGCATCGGCATCATACCCGCCCTCGACGCATGCGGGTCGAGCACCACAGCGGCCAGAGAGGAGCCGCACGTCCTGAGGATGGCCTCGCAGCGCACCGCATCATCGTAAGGCAACACGACAGTATCCGTCAGAACAGACGGCGGCGTGCCCTTAGCGTAAGGTGTGGACGCCAGCGAGCCATCGGGGCCATCCCAGTTGTCGGGCGACGATTCGAGCCCCACCTCTATGTAGTCATACGCCCCGTGGTAACATCCTTCGAACTTCGCGATCCGATGGCGGCCGGTGAGAGCTCTGGCCCCCTTGATCGCGTGCATAACCGCTTCGGTTCCAGAATTGCAGAACCGCGTTTGCTGCAAGAACGGGCTGCGCGCGGCCAGAAGTTCCGCCAACTCGATTTCACTTTCCGTCGGCAGACCGAAAGCCGTGCCCCGCTCCATGGCGCTGCGCAATGCCTCAATCACCGGCGGGAAGGCATGTCCATGGACGAGCGAGAAGAAGTTGTTGGCGCAATCAAGAATGCGGCGCCCGTCGACGTCGATGATCCAGCATCCCTCACCTTTTAAGGCGTAGGGCGGGTGGGGGGCGAACCATGATGCCTGACGCATCGATCCACCCGGCACCACACGCGCCTCTCGGATAAATGCAGAGGCAGAACGGGAAGTCGACGGGGAAGAGACCGAGCCGGGATACAAAGGGAGAGAAGTCATCCAGAATTCCAATCAAACGGTTCGGCAGCAAATGAACCATTTGATCCTAATATGTCAATGGAAATTTTTGTTTCACGCAATCATCGAGGCAGCTAAGGCCTGACGGGAGCCCCACGAGACTGCCGACTTCCAAGAGCGTCGCGTAGCGCATAGAGCCGGGGGCGGTGTGATGGACACGCATTGACCGGAGTTGATTGACCGGAAAGGCTATGGAACATCACGCGTCAGAGCAGCTTGTGCGATCTGGGGCTCGAATTGGTGCTCTGGGTGCCGTCTCGGCCGAGACGACAATAAGGCAGGACGAAATTGATTGCAGAGGCCTGATATCGGAGCGCAGCTTTGGTGTATGCCAATCTGCTCCAGCCGCCTTATGAGTGGGTGATGTCCTGTCTTATGCAAAGAACTTTCGAATTACCGGCTTCGAAAGGCCTCCCGCGATGACCTCGCGCCACAAGCCCGCATCCTGCCAACGCGTTCCGGCACACCAAATCTGTCAGCGCGGTGTAAGAAAATCAGGTCTGCGCGCCAAAGCGGCGCGAAATTCCTCATGAAGGCGTCGAAATGATTTCCGACAGGGCTCAAATCACCGAAAATATCCGCCTTATCCTGCCTGATCTCAAGGGTCACATGGCAAGCGCTGCGAATTACCTGCTGTCGCATCCAAACGACGTTGCCGTCTACTCGATGCGTGAACTCGCGCGACAGGCGCGCGTACCGCCGGTTACACTTGTGAGGCTGGCCCAGAGGTTAGGGCTCCCGGGGTTTGGGGAGATGCGCCAGACTTACGTTGACTCAATCCTCAAGCAAGCTGGCAGCGCTGGGCATGCCACCCGTAGAAATATCGAGAGCGCACGAGCCATCTTGGTCGAAACCGGCGCTGAGGATGGCCTGCTGGCTTTCGCTCGCGCCTTCTTTTCAACTGAATGCGAAATCCTGCGTCTGGCCGTTGACGGGCTTGAGGAAAAGTCTCTGGCTCGGGTCGCGGATATTCTGGCCAAAGCGCCGCGTGTTTTCGTGATGGGGCGCCGAACCACTTATCCACCAGCCTTCATCCTGGCTTATGCTCTGAGAAAGGCGCGTCGGGACGTTATCCTGCTCGACGATGTGGCAGGCGCGCCGGAAGGAGCATTGGAGGATGCCGCGCCTGGCGACGCATTCGTGGGCTTTACATTCGCTCCCTTCAGCCGTTCCACGGATACGCTCGCCCGCCGCGCCGGTTCAGCCAACGCCCATGTTATCGGAATATCCGACTCGCGCGCAGCGCCCCTTCGCGACCTCGCTGGGGACCTGTTTTTCCTGACTCCCGCACAGAGCCAAGCCTTTCCGGAGTCATCCGGGGGGGCTATAGTCCTCGCCAATCTCTTTGCCGCTCTCACGATCGCGAAGCTTGGCGATTCGGCTTATAAACGTATTGCGAGCAACGAGGAATTCTTGGTGTCGTCGGGCGAATATATGCAGTCCGCCAAGCGCTCTCGGCGGACACCGTCCGCTTAGCTGCGAGCCGAGACGAGCCGCTTCCTTTTCGGTGTTCGGCCATCGGCTGCCGAACCGCCCATTTCGCTGCCAAGACGATGAACGGTTCACGACAGGCCAGCTCCGGCCACTTGATCCCATTGACGATATACGGAACATATGATCCAAGCGAGCGCTCGGCAGCGGGGAGACTCGTTGTTGTCAACCTTTGCACTCGTCGCGGCGCCCGACGTAGGAAAACCTCATACGTCGGGCGACTTGGACTAAATCTGAACAGTCGATGGCATGCTGACGCACGAAATTCGGCATGCATGCGGACTTTGGAAGAATGCCCTTCGGATCGGCGAGCCTAGCGTCCCGAGTTTCACGATCCACTCAGCACGCAGGAACGCGAGCTATCCGGCGAGTTCATTCGACGAACGACCGAGTCAAGGAAGATCGAAATGAGAATTCGCGCTGCGGTCCTTCGAGCTACCCCGGCGGTCCCGCCCTTCGCGGTCAGCCGGCCTCTGACGATCGAAGAGGTGGACCTTCAGCCACCAGGTCACGACGAGGTTTTGGTGCGGGTGCGTGCGACGAGCTTGTGCCATTCCGATCTCTCGGTCATCGACGGGAACCGGCCGCGGCCCCTGCCGATGGTGCTGGGTCACGAGGCGGCCGGCGACGTCGTCGCAACCGGACCCGGCGTCACCGATCTTTCCCCCGGCCACCGGGTGATCATGGTGTTCGTTCCCTCCTGCGGGCATTGCCTTCCCTGCGCCGAAGGCCGCCCTGCCCTCTGCGAGCCTGCCGCTTCGGCCAGCACCGCCGGAGAGATGCTGGGAGGAGGACGAAGGCTTTCAGCCCGAGGGGAGGCTCTCAATCACCATATTGGCGTGTCGTCTTTCGCCGAGTACGCAGTTCTGTCGCGACGCTCTCTGATCAAGCTGGAAGCCGACATTCCGCACGAGATCGCGGCGCTGTTCGGCTGCGCGGTCCTGACAGGGGTCGGCGCGGTGGTCAACACGGCAAAGGTCAAGGCGGGGGAAACGGTCGCCGTCGTGGGGCTCGGCGGAGTCGGGCTCAGCGCGGTGTTGGGAGCGATAGCGTCCGGTGCATCGCGCGTCGTCGCTGTTGATCTCTCACAGGATAAGCTCGACCTAGCACGAGAACTCGGCGCAACCGATAGCTTCGCCGCTGGGGATCCCGGCAGCGTCGAGGCGATACGCAAGGCAACTGGCGGGGGGGTCGATCACAGCCTGGAGATGGCAGGCTCGGTTAAGGCACTTGACTTCGCCTACGAGATCACGCGTCGCGGCGGGACGACTACCACTGGGGGCCTGGCGCATCCGAAGCACACGCTCTCGCTTTCTCCTGCTCGTCTTGTCGCCGAGGAACGCAAGCTTCAGGGTTCCTATCTCGGCTCCTGCATCCCGTCCCGCGATGTGCCACGCTTTGTAGAACTCTATCGCCGCGGCCGACTTCCGGTCGATAAGCTCTGGACCAGTTCCTCAAGCTTGGACGAGATTAACGAAGGTTTCGATGCGCTTCAATCAGGGCGGACCATAAGGCACATCATCAGGATGTGAATTTGCCAGTGACCGGAGCCCGGGCATCTATAGCACCTCGATATGGTTCGTGATCTTGAACATTCGTCAATATAGACAGTACTGTAGGGAGCAGCGCTCCAAAAGCTCAGTGTCAGGCACTCGCGGGACGACTACACTCGCGTCGCCGCCGACCCGCTCAGGGACAACATCGCTGGTTGTCGTGATGGCGGCCCTATCACGGGCAACCTGACGTGACGCCGCACCGATCTGCACTTTCAGCGCGGCGCCCAAGCGGCATCCGCCACGATCATGTCCGCGCCTTTACAGGCGATCATCGCGGTCGGCGTATTGGTGTTGCCCGAGGTGATGCGTGGCATCACCGAGGCATCCACGACACGCAATCCGCCAAGACCTCGCAGCCGCAACCGCGAATCGAGCGGCGCCTCCATGTCGCCTGTGCCACCCATGCGCACAGTCCCGACAGGGTGGAAGATCGTCGTTCCGATGTCACCCGCAGAGCGGGAGAGCGCCGCGTCGTCATCGCCTACAGATGGCCCGGGCAGATACTCGGACGGCGAAAAGGGGCTCAGAGCCGGCTGCGCCATCAGCCGGCGGGTGACGCGAATGGCGTCGGCAGCGACTTCCCGGTCCTCCTGCGTACTCAGATAGGCCGGGGCAATCAGCGGCTTCTCTTGGGGATCGGCAGAGCGCAGTCGTACCGTGCCGCGCGAGCTCGGCCGCAGGTTGCAGGCGCTCACCGTAATCGCCGCGAAGCGGTGCAGCGGGTCGCCGAACTTGTCCAGCGAGAGCGGCTGCACGTGGAACTGCAGATTCGCCCGTGCTTGCATCGGGTCGGAACGCATGAACAGACCCAGTTGCGAGGGCGCCATGGTCAAAGGCCCGCGCCTCCGCAGCGCGTAGTCGAGCCCCATCCACGCCCGGCGGGCGAGATTGTGATAAGTCTCGTTGAGCGTGCGAGCTCCGGCAACCGTGTATATTGCCCGCTGTTGCAAATGATCCTGCAGGTTGCGGCCAATGCCAGCAGCGTCGAGGGTGATGGTGATGCCCAGTTCCCGGAGCCAATCGCCAGGGCCAATGCCCGAGCGCTGCAGGATTTGGGCGGAGCCAATCGCACCGGCGCAAAGAACCGTTTCGCCCCGCGCGCGAACCGTCTCGCTGCGGCCGCCTCGGTTGTAGACCACGCCAGTGATCCGACCCTGCTCGACCAGCAGCCGTTCAACCAGTACCTGCGTCTCGAGCCTGAGATTCGGACGCTTCAGCGCCGGCGCCAAGAAGCCACGCGCCGCGGACCAGCGCCGTCCGCGCTTCTGGTTGACGTGGAAGTAGCCACTACCCTCATTGTCACCGGTATTGAAATCATCGATCTTGCGAACCCCTATCTGCGCCGCAGCGTCGCGCACCGCATCCAGGATCGGCCAGGACACCCGCGGCGCCTCGACGCGCCAGCCGCCCGCCGCGCCGTGATGCGCGCTCTCGCCAAGAAAATGATCTTCGATCCGGCGGAAGACGGGCAGAACATCCTTCCATCCCCAGCTAGTAAGTCCGAGGTCGCGCCAGTCATCGTAGTCGGCCGCCTGACCGCGCATTGCGATCATGGCGTTGATGGCGGAAGATCCGCCGATCACCTTCCCACGCGGATAGGCGAGCGAGCGGCCGTTCAGACCGGGCTCCGCTTCCGTCCGGAACAGCCAGTCGGAGCGCGGATTTCCGATCGTGAAGAGATAGCCAACCGGTATGTGGAACCAGATCCAGTTGTCATGCCCGCCCGCCTCCAGAAGCAGGACGCGACGGCGGGCATCCTCAGACAGCCGGTTCGCCACCATGCAGCCAGCGGTGCCAGCGCCGACGATTACGTAGTCGTATTCTCCCTCCATCGCGCCTGCTCCCTGTCCGTATCGTCGGCGGCTCCTACAACGCGAGGGTGCTGTGCGGCGAGGTCGACCCACGCACAAGCCTTGTGCAAGCCGCGAGGGGTGACGTGAATAACTGGAACGACCTCGTCATCTTCCTGCAGATCGCGCGCACCGGTTCCATGACGGCCGCAGCGCGAGAGTTGCGGCTCGATCATTCGACAGTCAGTCGGCGCCTGGCAGCGCTTGAAACCGAACTCGCCGTGCGACTCTTCGACCGGGCCGGACGCCGGCTGGCGATGACAGAAGGTGGACTTCGGCTCGCCGATGCCGCAGCAAAGATGGAAGCGATCTATCTCGGCGAGGCCGCTGGGTTGGCCCAGAACACTGACCGCCTCGCCGGCCGTGTCCGCATTGGCGCACCCGAAGGGCTCGGCGTCGGTTGCCTGGCCGATTTCGTGGCGGCGACCGCGGCAACCTATCCGGATTTGGAACTCGAGCTCGTCGCCTTGCCGCGAGACTATTCTCTGGCTCGCCGCGAGGCGGACATAGCGGTCACGCTCGATCGTCCGACGTCTGGCGCCGCATCGACCTGCAGGCTCACCGACTACAAACTGCTACTCTATGGCATCGAGGCCTATCTCCACAGGCATGGGGCGCCCAGGAATCGGGCCGATCTCGGCATGTACGTCATGTGCGGTTACATTCCCGAGCTGCTGCACACGCGCGAACTGGATTATGCGACGATAGTGGGAAACTGGAAGATCCGGCTGCGCTCGACCAGCATTCTGGCGCAGCTCGAAATGATCTGCGGGGGGCAGGCGATTGGCATCCTGCCCTGTTTCCTTGCGCGGCAGCGTCCGGAGCTAATCCCTCTCCTACCTAACGAAATCTGGCTGCAGCGCTCCTATTGGGTGTCGATCCACGACGATCTCAAGCAGGTGCAGAAGCACAGGGTGGTGTTGCAGGCCCTGCTGGATCATATGCGATCGCAGCGCGCATCGTTTATGTGCGAGCATGAGGGATAATATTAAGATCGGCGCTTAGTACTGAGACAAGAGCCATCCCGGTCTTGCGCTTATAAGATTCACGCTTCCAAGCCGCGCGATCGGGGGCTACATCGCCGGCAGCCGAGATGCGGTCGATTTCGTTCGCAGCTTTGCGCCCGGTTTCATTTTTAGCATCGAATTGCCGCCGTCCATGGTCGCCGGGATTCGTGGTTCATTCCTTCAGCCGCTTCTTCCGCGACCACTTCGAGCGGTTCTGTTGCAAATTCCCTCGGCGTCATAGAACTGGAAGGTTCGTGCCCTTTTCACGCCGCTGCGATAATTTCAAACTGCGCGATGGACGGCTTTGGATTGTGTAGGCGTATCTGGCCTGCCGTTTGCGCATCATGTGAACCATCTCGATACCGGCCAGGGTTCCCGCGGCCAATACCTATCCTTCCCTCGGATGCGCCCGAGGCGCTCGCGACTCCGACTGTGACCTATTCACGAGGCGGCGTTGTCACGTTAACTGCCGGCGTGCGCAAAGAGGTGCATTCGGCCTGGTGAGAGGCTCACGCGGTGACGCCGGCCACGGCTTTCCAGTGTGCCATGGCGCGCAGACGATGCAGATGGGTCGCCAGGGCGGAGCGACGGGACCGAGGCGGGACGAAGAGATTGCGGAGGGCGGAGAAGACGGCGACGAACCGCTGCAGGCCTCCCGGGGATCGAAAGCCCTGCATCGCCCGCTCTCGCTTTCGGAACGGCAGATGCGAGTTCTCGGCCCGGTTGTTGAGACCCTTATGCGCGCGATGCTCGATCGCCGGCATGATCTGGCGCCGGGCGGCGGTATAGGAGCCGAGCTTGTCGGTGATTATGCGCCGGGGCGCACAGCCCTGCTTCTTCAAAAGACGCCTCAGCAAGCGCCGCGCTGCCTTGGTGTCGCGTCGGGTCTGCACGATCTCATCGAGGGTATAGCCGTCCTGATCCACGGCGCGCCACAGCCAGTACTTCTGGCCGCCGATGGTGACGACGACCTCGTCGAGATGCCAGACGTCGCGGGGTTCCGGTTTCTTCCGCCGGAGCCGGTGGGCGTAATCCCGCCCGAACTTCAGGGCCCAGCGACGCACCGTCTCGTAGGAGACGACGATGCCGCGCTCCAGCAACATCTCCTCCACCAGGCGAAGGCTCAACGGGAAGCGAAAGTACAGCCACACCGCATGGGCGATGATCGCCGGTGGGAATCGATGGCGCTTGTAGCTGATGGGCGGCAGGGTCATACCTGCGCATCTCCACGGCTCCACGCCACGCAGCAGTTAACGTGACAACACCGTCTTGAGAGTTACGAGCCGTTGCTGCGTCTCAAACTTTCAAAGACCGGTCTAGTAGTGGCTGCAGCGGCTGCGGGTGGCCTGACTTCGTTCACTTGTAAGCTCAATGCATCTAGCAAAGGTCATTATTGTCCGGCCGGCCATACGATCGGAAACGTGCAGTGACACCGCGATAGCTTCGATGCTTCCGACGGAAAGCGATCCGCGCAACACCCAAATGGGAAGCAAACGGCGTCATCGCAAGCGAAGGCCGGCAGAAGTACGACTGATTAAGCGACGCGCAAAGGCAGCGACGAGCCGGCACAATCCTCCGGCGGAGCGATGTGCCGGCTCGACCACTGAGAGATGTGGCGTCAGGCTCAGTGATTCGCGTTTATAACAAATTTCCGAACGGAAAACGCTCCTCAGTCATGCGTTTTGATCTGTAAGTGGGTCCGGGCTCTTGGCTCCTGCAGGCAGCATGTGTCGCTCCTGAGGATGCGGCGCATACCGCAGTGCGACTGCCTTCAACCTTCGCAATTCAATCGCCCTGATTGGGCTTGGCGGCTTGCCTTCGAGCTGGCCTATCCGCTCACATATCAATCGATATTCCCGGTCTGTCCGGATCGACAGCAAAGGAGGAAATTCGGGCATAGGCGAGGCCTCCAGCTTGGCTGTATCCCCAACCCGGTGAGTGTGCCTCGCTCGTTCATTTTCTGACAACCCCTGTCAGAGTTTTTATGTCACTGCTGAGGCGCGGATCATCAACAACATCGCGGGGATGCCAGTAGCCCTAACTATTTGTCATCCCCCTGGAAGCCTTGGCAAGGGCATCATTGTGAAGTGTGGAGGAAGCCGCATCACCGCGGGTTCTCAATTTCTGACAATGAGGCGGAACTGAACTCATCCTCATTCCTGTCGCGCTCGCTGCGGCACCCCTTGCGGTGCTCTTTGCGCGAAGTTCGTGGGGCATCGCCTCCTCATCACTGCCCTCTGAGCTCGCGGTCGCCCGCTGCTTTGTCCAACGGGTCACGAGTTTGCGACGCGGCGGTCGAAGCTCCATCAACGTTGCTGTCGACCGGGATAATGAGAATGTCGCGCTCGGCGTCGCGAAGAACCTGCTCGGCGACGCTGCCGATCACAACCCGCTTCGCCCCGCTCTTCTTGCTGGTCCCGAGGACGATAAGATCGCTCCGTTCAGCCCGGGCGCCATCCAGGATACTTTGCGCCGGGCTGCCTTCACGCAGAACGACGCCGCTTGGCGTCGGTGGAATTCCAAGCTCTTTGGTATACGCCTCAAGCCGCTCGATTGCGTCGACTCGTTCTTTCGCGACGTACTCGTCGATCGCTACCGGATCCATAATTGAACGTTTCATCAACCCGAGGGCCGGAGCATCAAACGCATGCATTATCTTCACGGCGGACTTGTCGAAGATACCCATGCGCAAGGCACCCCGGGCTGCCGCCTTCGATGCATCGTCAAAATCAAGAGCGAGGAGAGTGCGCTCATAAGCAGTTGAAGGCGGCTGGATCGCGACCAAGACTGGGATGCGGCTGCGTCGAACGACACGCTCGACGGTCGTTCCAGTGAAAACGTCCCGGAAGCGGCTGCGGTGCGGGCCGAGGACGAGCAGGTCGGCGCCAAATTCATTCGCGGCAGACAATATTCCATTGAACGTGTCGTCCACCACGACCCCGAAATTGGCCGACACCCCATCGGCTTCGCAGGTCGTGCGAACAGTATCCTCGAGCACGGCCATGGCCGCCGATCGCTCCGCTTCGATCATTCGATGAGGCAGATCGCCATCCACGACGTGCACGAGCCAAAGTGAAGAACCCAAGCGTTTTGCTATGAACGTGGCCCGCCTGAGCGCCCTGTCCGATCTCGTCGAAAGATCGGTTGCAACCAGGATGCGCCTCAGCGATCCAACATTCGGCACGGCTGGTGTCATCGGATCTCCGCCTTCCCAATCCCCCAGGGGAGCTCGCCTACGCGCATCTCGTTCCACATTTGTGACAACGCAGGGTCGTGAGCCATTCGCCACCGTTCACGACCACCGGCCCTGCCGCTGTGGGCGGCTAGTTACGGAAAAGGTTATGTGGTTCGCAGCGCATTTGGGATTCGAGAGCTTTCTGGTCAGGATCACTTCTTCTCCGCGCCGACAGGCAGCAGGGTAGCACGCAAATTGTGAATTGGCTGGCCGCGACTTTCATGACCGTCCTTGATCACGCGACCTCCCATGATCGCTTCGATTGCGAGTCGATGCGGTTTCTCTCCATGGGAGCAACGTTGCGATAGTATATGGATCAGCACGTCCACCATACAGCGGACCAGCACTTCGTCGGCCATGACCTCGCTCCTCGGATGGTGACGCGCGACCTCGATAAACCCCGGATTTGCGACACCCTTTTAACAGGGCTTGGTTGGGCATGGTCGCAAGAACGATGCGCGGCACTCCAAGGTCTCATGACCGAGAGCCAGCGAGTCCGAGTCACTCCATTACTGCCGCTACGATCAGGGCGAACGCGGTGATCACGAAGACCAGCCTTAGTGCGCGTCCGCGTTAATCGCATTTCTGTCCTTCATAGAGTGAAAGGTAGTTACGAACCTGCCCTTCGCCAGCAGGCCCAGACATTGTGAGACGTCGTGCCACAGTTGCAGGACGGCCAACTGAACTGGATCGCCCGTTCAGAAGAATTCATCGAGGTGTAACGGGTTTAACGACTCAATTGAAAACGATTATCTCTTGGTTGATCTGCCGGTTTCTTCCGCACTTTCGGTTGTTAGGGCTGGTTGTGGATGATCTCAACCGTGCCGCAATCGGTTTCCTTGACTTCCCGGCTATGACATTCCACGTACATCTCATGGATCGAGTCCTTCACTCTTCTCTTCGAGCGGGTGTGCCACATCACGGGGAACTGAACCCGACCCGGCTGCGTCGCGGCCCGGTCCGGGCGGAGGCTAGAGCTCCAGCGTACCGGGTTGCGCGGGTCTCATAGAGCGGCAAGCAATTCGGACAATTCCGTCATGACTGCCTGCAAAATGCTGGTGGCAACCATGATTTGCACATTGAAACGATCCGTCACCCTGCTTCCTGAAGGCGACTATGTGCGGCTGCAAGCGCTGGCGGAGTTGCTCGCCGAGCAAATGCATCCGCTCGCGTCGACCCTTGTCCGCAAGCTGAGCCGCGCCGAGTGGCGTGAGGCGGAAGCTATCCCGGAGCAAACGGTCTTGCTGGATGGGTTCGTCACCTATCGTATCGGGGACTCGAGGCAGCCCGAACGTCGGCTGTTGATCGATCCCGCAGACGGAATGTGGGCGCCCGCGGAGCTATCCGTGATCACGCCTCTCGGCATCACGTTGCTCGGTCTCTCGGTGGGCGATCGAACCCCGATGATCGGGGCGGACGTTCGCGCGCCGCCATGGGTCGAAGTCGTGGCGGTCGACCCTGCGACGACGTCGGGGATCGTCCGAGGGCTGTTTCCCTCGAACCCGCCTGCGATGCGCTCGTCGTTGGCGGATCGCCCCCGATGGCCTAAGAACGCACGACGCCTCCCAGGCAAAGGAGAATGATGGAACTCTCCCCGCTACTGCTGATCCTCATTCTGCCTTTCGTAGGCAGTCTGGCCGTGGTCCTCTCTCCGGTGGCCTCCCCCGAACCGGTGACCTGGATCACCGGTCTCGCCTTGCTGGCCTGCCTGGCCGTGACCGTGTCCCTCTACCCATCCGTGAGCGGCGCAGGAGGATGGATGGCTTCGCCTGGATCTTTGCGGTCCTCGTCAGCGGTATCGGCCTCCTGGTCGTAGGGGTCTTCCTCATGGCGCGGCTGTGGCCGGTGCTCTCCGGTACGCCAGAATGGTTCATGATCCTGGGCATTGCGGGAATGACGCCATTCGTGCTCGGCGCGCACCACGGCACGGCTCTCCTCCTCGCCCCAAGCCGAGCCCACCTCGGGCGTCTTTTCATGGGCCTAGACTTGGATGGAGGGATAGCGGGCACTGAGGCGGCTTATCGCCCAAGTAACTGCTTTTCGTTGCGGCGCTTCGCCCCCTAGGCACGTGTTGCGCCTGCCCCCTTCCCCAATTGCGCCTTGCGCTGCACCGGTCCGCGTCCCTCCGGTCAGAAGCCTGCCAGGGCCGGGCGGTTGACGGCGCGATATCGGCGTCGCCCCCAAGCCGCCTTGCGGGGGCCTGCGCAGGCAGGGGTTGCGGCGTGTTGACGCGTGGATTATCGACAACGTGACAATGCCGGCAACCATGTGATTTGACAATTCGCGCGCCGCGACTAAGTATTCACGTATAATGGCGCGCTTCTCTTACTTCCGTCGCGGCCTGCATCGGGCAGGCAAGCTGATCGCGGGCAACTAACCCCGGTTTCGTCGCTTCGCGCGCCTCGGGTTCGCAGCAAGCCACCGGCGCCATAGCCCGGAACCGCGCCGTTCGAACGCGCGGGCATTCCATCAACACGCGAAGCCTGCATGGCTCGCAGTCGTCCAGAACAGGATAATCGAAATGACCAGCCAGACTTCCGGCGGGGCCAAGCCCCGTATCACGCTGACCGCCGTCGATCATGAGAAGCTCACTCAGCTCGCCAACGCCGCGACCAACACCTTCCCCGATGTCGCAGCCGAGCTTTCGGACGAAGTGGCGCGCGCCCGCGTTCTCGCAAAGGGCAAGCAGCTTGCCGACACGGTGCGCATGGGCAGCGAGGTCGTGTACCACGACGAGGTGACGGGCAAGAAAACGACCGTGACCCTCGTCTTCCCGCCTGATGCCGATATCGCGCAGGGCAAGATCTCCATCCTGACGCCGATCGGCACGGCGCTGATCGGACTTTCCATCAGCCAGTCGATCAACTGGACCACGCGCGGCGGCGACGTGAAGCGCCTGACGGTTCAAGCCGTCCGCGATCCGGTGGAGCATGAGACGCAGCTGGCCTGAGCGCCGCGCCGCCTTGGAGAGCTGATTGCTGGAACTAGAGCGTCGGACGATTAATTGGACGCATATCCGGCGTGGCTGAAGAGGTTTCGGATTCTGCAGGGGTAACGGAGATCGCAGATGTTGCCGACGGCGCGCCAGAGCGCGTCGAATGTTCTTGCTGCGGCCTTTCGCTGATGGGCCTTGAGCTTGGCGAAGGCCATCTCGATCGGGTTGAGATCTGGGCTGTATGGCGGCAGGAAGAGGAGCCAGGCGCCCCTGTCGGCGAGGCACAGGGCCGCCCGCGCGCTTTTGTGGACGGCGAGATTGTCGAGGATGACGATGTCGCCCTTCGCCAGTGTGGGGGCGAGCTGGGTCTCGACATAGAGATCGAATGCGATCCGATCCATGGCCTTGTCGATGATCCATGGTGCGGTCAGGCGATGACAGCGCAGGCTGCGATGAAGCTCTGGGTTCGCCAATACCCGAAAGGAGCAGACGCGCGCAGTCTCTCTCCGCACGGGCTGCGGCCGCGCAGCCTGACCACGCCGATCCCCCGCTCGCTCAGCCCTGCCGGAATGCGCGGGCAGGCCATAGCCGGCATCGGCCAGCGCACAGCCAAACGCTCGCAGGCGGCGAGAACCCGGTCGATCTCCTCGAGCCGATCTCCGGCTTGGTCCGATAGGTCCGGCGATCCTCGAGAATGTGGGATGCAGTGTCGACAAAGAGGATCTGAAAGCCCTCATTCTCCGGCCCGGCCTACAGGTCGAACCGGCCAACCGCTCCGGGCTGAAAAACTACTTGGAGGAGAGTGTATCTGGCCATTTGCCCGGCTTCGTCTGGCCACTCGATACTCTCTCCTTCGGCGAGTCCGAGCAGCGCACTGCCCGTAGGGGCGAGGACTGAGGCGCGGCCGAGCTGCATGTCGGCGTCTGCGGGGGGAACCAAGGTGACCGCGGCGACATGCGCCCGACTGCCTCGGCCCTGGGTGCGATAGGTCACATGGGAATTGATCGTGGCGACGTGCCGCGAGATATCGGAAGGCGCAACCGCGCGCGCTTCCGTCAGTGCCTTCGAGAGCAGCACGATCGCCGGCGTCGCCGCAGGGCCCGCGAGCGTGGAGAGATGGATCATCTGGCGCAGCCGATCGCGATCGAGCGTCGTTACAGTGATCAAAGGCGCTTCAGTCATCGCAGAAATCCCGAGCGGTCGAGAGATCGGTAGCCTATACCTCGATCTCTGAATCAGTCAATATTTGTGCTATGAAGCAGTGCTACCGCTTTTGGCGCTAGATCAGGGAATAGCCTTTTTAATCTCTTTTTTCATCCGTATTCTATAAGCACGAATTCAAAAAATATAGGCTATTGATATTTCACACTATCCATCGTATAAAAGCAATATTGCCTGACGTAGGCTTCTTTTTCTGATTGGAGAGGATGACATGTTTCATCGCACCCTCTTCCAATTTGGGATGGTCGCAGCTCTGCTGAACGCCACCCAAAGGGAAGGTGTCTTTGCTGCGTGCGCCCTGGAAGTGCGCCTTGGGGCGATGCTCTCCGGGCTCCGGACGCCTCTCTCCCGCTTGTCGGCAATCGTTTTTACCCATCCGTTCCGAGTTGAGCGAAAAAGTCGCGGGAACAGCGCGAGAGCGCTGATCTCATGCGCGGGAACGATAGGTTCGCCCGCCGGATCATAATCGTCTCGGCTCATTGGGTCAGGCTCCCCGCGGCTGCGGTTTCGCGTGCGCGTTCCGCCTCGTCTCCCACGCGGCCCCAGCTCGCATCCGCCGCCCAGCTGAATGCGTGAGCGTTTGCGGGTCCCGGATGGCAACCACCTGCCCCTGAACGGTCCCCGCACAGGCATGCGGCGGATAGGAAGGAACCATGCATCGATGATCCAGACACCGTATTATGTGATCGACAAGAACGCCCTGCTGCGCAACCTGGAGACGATCCAGCGAGTGCGCGAAGCTTCCGGCGCGAAGGTTCTGCTCGCGCTCAAATGCTTCGCCACGTGGTCGCTCTTCGATCTCATGCGCGATTACATGGACGGCACGACGTCTTCCTCGCTCTACGAGGTGAAGCTCGGCCGCAAAAAATTTGGCGGGGAGACGCATGCCTATAGCGTCGCCTTCAGCGATCACGAGATCGATGACATCGTGGCCCATGCCGACAAGATCATCTTCAACTCGATCGGCCAGCTAGAGCGCTTCGCCGATAGGACCGCGGGGCTGGAGCGTGGACTGCGGCTCAATCCGCAGATCAGTTCATCCGGTTTCGATCTCGCCGATCCCACCCGCCCGCATAGCCGACTGGGTGAGTGGGATGGAGACAAGGTTGCTGCGATCATCGGGCAAATTGACGGCTTCATGATCCATAACAATTGCGAGAATGCCGATTTCTCCCTGTTCGATCGAATGCTGACGCAGATCGAGGGCAGGTTCGGCCCCCTGATAGAGCAGTTGGCCTGGGTCAGCCTTGGCGGGGGCATCCATTTCTCTGGAGACGACTATCCGCTCGAAGCGTTCTGCGAGCGGTTACTCGTCTTTTCGCAGCGCTACGGCGTGCAGGTCTATCTGGAGCCGGGCGAGGCCGCCGTGACGAAGAGCGCAACACTCGAGGTGACGGTCCTCGACACACTCAGCAATGGCAAGAACCTCGCCATCGTCGACAGCTCGATCGAGGCGCATATGCTCGACCTGCTGATCTACAGGCAAAGCGCCAAGATCACCCCGGACAGAGGTCCGCACAGCTACATGATCTGCGGGAAATCGTGCCTTGCGGGCGATATTTTCGGCGAGTTCCGCTTCGAGCGCGAGCTCAAGCCCGGAGACCGCATCTCGATCCAGGATGCGGCCGGCTACACCATGGTGAAGAAGAACTGGTTCAACGGCGTGCAGATGCCGTCGATCGCCGTGCGCGAGCGCGACGGCAGCCTGAAGCTCATCCGCGAATTCTCCTTCGAGGACTACCTGACAAGCCTGTCCTGAGGCTCGTCCCAACCAAGGAAAAGAAAGGGGCACCAGCCCAAATGAAAAAGAACGTTCTGATAATCGGTGCAGGTGGCGTGGCACATGTGGTCGCCCACAAATGCGCCCAGCACAACGATGTGCTCGGGGACATTCACATCGCTTCGCGAACCATCGGGAAATGCGAAGCGATCATTCGCTCCGTGCACGAGAAAGGAAGCCTGAAGACCGGAGGTCGGCTGGTCCCCCACGCGCTGGACGCGATGAATGTGGCGCGGACCGCCGAGCTGATCCGCAAGACCGACTGTCAGATCGTCATCAATGTCGGCTCGGCCTTCGTCAACATGTCGGTGCTGACCGCCTGCCTCGCCACGGGTACGGCCTATATCGACACGGCGATCCATGAGGATCCGCTGAAGGTCTGCGAGATGCCGCCATGGTACGGCAACTACGAATGGAAGCGCCGTGAGGATTGTCGAGGCGCACGCGTGACCGCCATTCTCGGCGCGGGCTTCGATCCCGGCGTGGTCAACGCCTATGCGGCGTTGGCGCGCGACGAGTATTTCGACAAGATCGAATCGATCGATATAGTCGACGTGAACGCCGGCGACCACGGCCGCTATTTTGCGACCAACTTCGATCCCGAAATCAACTTCCGCGAGTTTACGGGGCAGGTCTGGTCCTGGCAGAAGCGGCAATGGACCTCGAACCGCATGTTCGAGACGCGTAAGGAGTGGGACCTGCCCGTGGTCGGCAAGAGGACGACCTACCTGACCGGACATGATGAGGTGCATTCGCTGTCGCGGAACCTCGACGTGCCTAACATCCGGTTCTGGATGGGCTTCGGCGAGCGCTACATTACCGTATTCAATGTGTTGAAGAACCTCGGTTTGCTGTCGGAGCAGCCGGTCCGAACGGCCGAGGGCCAAGAGGTCGTTCCACTAAAGCTGCTGAAGGCCGTCCTGGCGGATCCCTCCTCGCTGGCCCCGGACTATGTCGGTAAGACCTGCATCGGAGACGTGGTAAAGGGCATCAAGGACGGCAAGGCGCGGGAAGTCTTCATCTACAATGTCGCCGATCACGCAGAAGCCTATGAAGAGGTCGGCAGCCAGGCGATCTCCTACACCGCTGGCGTGCCGGCGGCTGCCGCCGCGATCCTGATCGCCCGTGGCGATTGGGACGTCGGGACGATGGCGAATGTCGAAGAGCTGCCGCCACGCCCGTTCCTTGGCCTTCTCGATCGGATGGGGCTGTCCACCCGGATCAAGGATGTATTCGGCGACAGGCTGCTTAATTTTGACGTGCCGAAGCGCGGTACAAGGGAAATGGCCCGGGTCGAGGCTGCTCCTGCCGATTGAACGCGCAGGCGTTCAGCGGCGGCGATCAACGGAACGGGGAAGCGGTCGATCTCGCGCTTTCCCGTTCCGGCCGGTCGTGCCACCGCCGAGATCGCGGCTCAGCTTCTGCCGATCGCGGCACGGCCTGAGGCAGTCCCGAGGGCGCCACCGGGCGCGTCCTCGATGCAACGGTTCAGCCTTGGAACCGGCGTGAAACACGACGGGCAACGGATGGCAGCCAACGGAATTCTCTGATGGCAGCGGTCGCAGGTGACGCTTCCGCACCGGACGGACACGGCTACAACTCCCCAAGCAGCGAACTCTGTTCGCGCGATGCCACAACGATTTCTGTTTGTGCGGGAGACCCGAAATGGGAAGATACGCTGACCTTATTCAGGTCGTCGCATTCCTGTCCCCGGTAAAGCCATGCGTATTCTGGAACAACATCTCTCAATCTGCAAAATATGCAGGAATAATATTCAGATAGATTGTGATCGCAGCATATTTAAGAGGGGTAGATAAAAATTTTCCCTGAATTTGACTTTCTGTCGGCAACGTCCGATGCTCTCCTTATGTCGAGGAGCAAACTCTCCGCCGGGGTTTTCTGTACCCCCTCTCAGCACGCACGCCCCTAGCCCTGGTTCGATGCGCTGGCCTTGGGCTGTCGCGCGATCGGGCCAGGGAAAACCATCGAGCCCGCATTCGGTCCCGCCACGGGGGATGCGCGGCATTTCCAATGATTTCTCCGTCAACACGCCATTCAGGGCATCGCGACTTCGCCGCGCGCCAAGGCACAACTGTGCGCCGGATGAACTGGATGGCTCCTGGTCCGAAGGATCTGTCAAAATGACCAAGCAGAAGCGCAACGGAAACCGAGAGGCAAAGAAGCCAAAAAAGCCGAAACCTCTGAAGCAAGCCGCGACATCTATTGCCGACCTCGCAAAACAGTCGGTTGGCAAGAAGTAGGCGGGAAACGAGGGTTTCACTTGAAACTCGCATGATGAGCACGAGGCGCGGGTCGGTCATGGGTTCATGGCCGGCCCGCGCCGTCTCAAGGCTTCGCTTGCGGTCACGCCATGTATCTCTCAGTTGCCGACCGGCGCGCGGCCGGCGAGGCTATCGGTGGACAGGAGCCCGTACAGGTCTCGGGTGCTCGAGCCTGTTTGAGATTTCATACAGCCCTCATCCTGAGGAGCCATTCCGGGAGGGATGGCGTCTCGAAGAATGCTTCAGGAGGCGCCGGAGATCACTGGAGCATCCTTCGAGACACTGCTGCGCAGTTCCTCAGGATGAGGGATGCCCTTCTCAAGCGGGCTCTTGAGCCGCATCGGTGATGCCGCCGTGTACGACATCGATCTCGACAAGAGCATCGCCCACCTTGTCGTCGTGGATGAGCACCGCCAGATCGAGGGAGATCAATCGTTCGGCCACTCCTGGTACGAGCGCAGGATAAGGCTCACGCTTCACGCGTTTGAGCGCCGTTCTGCTCATCCCCGGCGAGATCGTCCCAACAGCCGCTATTACAGCCACTCTCCCGCCGCGGCGATAATCAGCCACAGCGCCGGCACAGGATTGCCCAGCGGCGGTCTGTCGTTGTCATTCATCAGCTCGGATGCCCCCGGAGTTCATGGAACGGCATCCGTTCCGACGATGCCACCTTCATTTTCCAAGATGCCAATCCGCTTGACCTCGGAGCGGTTGAGTTTCAGCCGCACACCGACACCTCCGCCGTTCTCGTCGATAAAGGCGGCGCCGGCATTCTCGAGTGCTGTTTGGAGCGTTCTGCAGACGTCTTCGTCGGGGACGCTGATCCTGCGTTCGAATTCCTCGATGACTACGGAATCCACGTTCGAATTGGTGGCGAGCTTTTCGCGGGTCCATTCAATCAGCGCGCGGGCTGCCCGGCACTGCCCACCAGTGATCATCGTGAATCTCCCTTTGCCGAAACGATCGCTACTGACCATGAAGCCAAAGCGCCGCCGAACTCCACAAAAGCCGGCCGCAACGGCTCAGGGTCTAGCAGCGCACATGAAACCCAAAAAGTGAAGAGCAATGGCGTGCTGTGGGATGCAGGGTAGCGAAGCCGTTTGACGATATTGTGCGATGGGCGCTCGTGGAAGGCTCCACAGTCATGACAGGCGCACTGGCCGACGGCGCTGGCGAAATTTTCCATAGTTCGAGCCTCAGGCACCGCGGACCCGATCGGATTGCACCGGCCGGCCTCGAATCGACTGACGACGCCCCGGCTCATCCGCAAGATCGAGCCGAGCCTGCGTGGGGGCGGCGCCGGGATCAGCGCTTTATCGATGCATATGTGCAGCGCCGCGCCATCCTGGCCTGAACAGAACGCCCGTAGCTGTCCGCCTATGGGCCGGACTCGCGATCTCAGCACGAGCATTATCCGGCCGTGGCGTCGCCCGTCATCGCACCGGATTGACCATCGGAGTCCTTCGCTGCCTGCGCCCCGTCGCCTTCTGCCCCGCCGGCGAGCAGCCGGAGCCTGGTGAGCGGAAGCGGTAGGGCGCGAGCCCGCAAAGCGGCATCGATCTCGGACAAGACCGCATCGCGGCAATCGACGTCATCGGCGAAGGTCGGCACCCAGAAGCGGACATGATAGCGGATGCCCTCGGCATCGTAGGATAAAACCCTGACGTCCGGGCGCGGCGACGCGACGATGATCGACGGTTTGGCCGCGGCCTCGGCCAGAAGGGCCTTGGCATCCGCGACCGAGATTTCGTGATCGAGCACCACCTGCACCTTGGCGCGATATTTTCGCCTCGGGGCACTGTAGTTGATCAGCGTCTGGCGCGCGATCTGGCTATTAGGGAGGATCATATAGGTGTCGTCCCGCGTCAGCAGCCGAGTCGTGCGCCACCCGATCTCGATCACCCTTCCTCTCGTGGCGTCGTCGATCGCGACCCAGTCGCCGATCCGGTAAGGCGCCTCGATGCCGACCGCGATGCCGGAGAAGACATCCGCCAACGCATTGCGGAGAGCGAAGCCCAGGAGTGCGATCACGAGCCCGGAGCCGGCAAGCGCTCCACTCAGCGATTGCCCGATCACCAGCATCAGTGCGGCGACCCCAGCTGCGATGAAGAGCCCCGCGGTCACGAGCTCGAGCAGAAGCTTCGGGACCTGGCGCTTCCTGGGTCCGCTGCGCTCAAGCGCCAGACCAGCCAGGCGTCCACCAAGCCAGGCAGCCGAAAAATAGCTCGCGCTGCCGGACAGGATCCGGATTGTCCTGGCCTCCATGCCCAGTTGGAACGCATCGAGCGCCGGCTGATGCAGCACATACAAGGCGATACTCGCCATAGCGCTCAGCAGCGGCCAGATCGTGCGCTGATAGGCGTGCGTCTGACTCATGACTCGCCCGTCCAATGGCGCTTCGATGCTTGCGCGCCCGGGATGCTGAACAACCAATCCCCCCCACTCGGCGGTTTGCCATGTGTGGCGGCCTGGAGTGGCCAGAGGCAATAGACGCAGCATAGCGCTGGTTGGGGGGCCCCCCACTCAAAATGGCCGCAGCGCAGTATTTGGAATCCACTCGTCATTCGTCATATCTCCACGCGCGCAAGATCATCGCGCGCTCACACAGAAAGCTGGCTTGGGAAGGAAAATTTGGAGCGTGGGCTTGTTCGAAATCTAGATTTTCTATATATATTTTATTTTAAGCAATGAGATCGAAAATAATTCCTGCAAAGTTTGAAAATCAAATGTATGAATCTGGCTTGTTTAGTATACGAATCTGTTGAATTTAAGATTAACACATTTTTAATCGTATATTATTTACTTAATTTTTCCATAACTGAAATATACGATCTCTATCACTATGGGATGCGATCAGTTTTCAGCGAAGAATTTCTCCGCGATTTTTCAGTTGGCCGGCGACCTTGTCGCCACTCGGAGAGCGTCGCTGATCGCCGCGAGCGGCGGCGGCAGCATCGTCAACATCGCGTCTCATGCGGCGTTCTCGGGCCATTCGGACCCAGCCTACTCCGCCAGAAAATGGGGCCTGCGCGGGCTGAGAGGTCGGCGGCAATGGAGTTCGCTAACAAGGGCATTCGAGTGAACACCGTCTGTCCGGGTCACATCGTGACCGACCTCAACCGCGGCGGACCGCACCTGCAACCCATGATAGGATTGACGCCGATCCGGGGAGGTGGAGGAGGTGGCGCAACTCGTCCTTTACCTGGTCTCGGATGCTGCGCGCTTTGTAACCGGCGAGGATTTCATCATCGACGGCGGCTTCATCGCGGGCGCTGCCTTTCGTGTGGCAGTCGAAACCTAAAATACGGTTTTCTTCGCCGCGGCTTTGCCCCCCTGATCGCCGGATCATTCCTCCGGAGAGCCGTCAGCACAACGGCGCCACCGAAGTCGGCGTCACCAGCTCAAGCGGCCAAGTCAGAATAGGGCGGAGCACGGCATCGAGATCACGCCGCATCTGATCCTTGGCAGCCGGGAGGCGGTCAAGGAGGCCGTAGCGTCCGGGATCGGCATTGGAATCGTGCTCGACCGCGAGCGCGGCTTCGACCCCCGGCTGTGCGCGCGCTGACGGTCCGCGACTTCAATGTCATGGCCGGAGTACCTGGTCACGCGCCGGGAGACCCGCAGCCTGGGAAGCGTCGGCGCGTTCACGCCATTGCGCTCACGGCCTTCAAGGGAACGGCCGATCATCGCTCTTAAACATGACGAATTCGACCTTGGTATATCAATCTTCACCGGGACGAACCCGCGTATCTCGAATATTCAATCGCTTCAGGAGCCCGCCACCAATTTGATTGGGTGAGTCACCCAATAGGATGAAAGGAGAGCCACCAACACGTGGGTCCCTCCATTCCACGGGCAGGGCAACTCTCGTTCATAGGACGTAGGTCTAGCGAAAGGCGCGCCCTTTAGCCCCTTCCCGAAACACCTGTTAGTCCGCACACTCGCCAAAGGGGGAGACTTGGATGCGCGCACTTGTGGCTGGCGGGATGATGCTCGTCGCGGGCCAAGCCGCCGCTTCTAATTTTGGTGTGACCGTCAAGACGTTTGTCGCCCGCATTGTCGCGCGCCCCGAGCTTGGCCTTCAGGACCGCGGTTGCAATCCTGAATATTGCTCCATGTCGGATGGGTCGGAAAAGCGTTGGCTGTACACCAAGCGTGACCGAAAAAACGTGGTCACCCAGGTTATGTTCGAACTTCCACTTCCTGCAAGCGTCTGGTCGGATAGCGCTGAGATCCTTGATCTGGTCCAGTTCAGTCTATTGATCCCGTCTCTTGGCAGGATCGCTGGCGCAGAAATCACCAGGACGGCCAAGAGACTTTCCGGGGCAGGAATATCCATTCGCGGCCCAGCAATCGTCTGCTCGGCGATGGTGCAGAAAAACAAGCCGGAGAATATTCTGGGCCACTGCAGTCCAAACTAGCATCGACCCTGTCGTAGCCGTGAGGCAGGGTCAGGCAATATTTCGATGGAAGGGGTTAGATTTTGGCCACATCCGAGGAGTCATCGAGGCCGGCCGCCGTCGACTATGGGGCAGCTACGATAGCCTTCGACGGCGTCGGCGGCCTCCTGCACGGGAACGGCCTCTACAGCATCGTTTTGATTACCAGTCGCCCCACCGTGATGCGCGACCAGACCGTCCCCATCGTCCCGGTCGTTTCGTGCCAGCTTCAGAGTAGCCGTGAAGGGCTCCTATCCCTCAAGAAGGCAATCGACGACTTGCTCTTGGCCACCTCCGCGCCTCACGGTCAGGCGCAGTGACCCAGTGCGCTCCCTCTGCTGATCCGGCTCGGCCAACTCACCCTGCCGATGTGGAAAAATGGGAGCCGCTTCTAATCTTACTGCGTCATAAATTGCGTGTCTGTCGCTAAGCGTCCATGGGACTTGTGCAGCATGGACATCGTTGCAGACGGTTGGCCATGGCCACGGTCAGGCGTCGCCTGAGGGTCGGGATCGAGGTCGGGACATGCCGCTCGGGTCGGACCGGGAGGATCCCCGCGGTCGATAACCGTCGGGAAGTTGTTTAGCGGCCCTGGGCGCGAGCTGGAGCTGAGGGGGGAATCGTCTCCTCAGAGCGACCAGGAAGCCGTAGGCGGCGATACAGAGACTGGCGTGGTGGTGGAAACCCCGCCAACCTCGGCCTTCGTAGTGACCCAGGCCCAGCTCCTGCTTGAGCTCCTGATGGTCTCGCTCGATCCGCCAGCGCAGCTTGGCGGTGTCGACCAGCTGGGTCGAAGGGACTTCAGCGACTGCTGCCGGATGAAGCATTGCAGATCGTTCCGCGCGGATACGGTTCCATGCAAAATGCCACATCCAGCCCTCGAACTTGATCCGATCAGGGTCAAGAGGCGGGACTTCCGCTGACTGTGAATTTAGCCCACAGGGCCATGGCGGACGTTGCAACCTTCTGGCACGCTGCCGTCGGAGGATGCCCATGGTCGCGACATCATGCCTGCGCACACTCGCCGACACGGATGAACCTGTCGCTGCCCCCTCGCACGAGGGCCTACCACCGGCGGGGACGGTCTACGCTTTTCGAACCAGGCCCTATTCCACGTTCGCACCGGCGGAGACCGGGCGATACTCTACGTTCAAGGTCATCGGCTCCAACCAGAAACACGTCGCCATCGCCGTATTGGACGGCGTGTGGGAAGAAGTCCCGACGCTGATGCAGGCCGAACAGGCGCAAATCCTCAAGGAACATCGATTTGCCCACAACGGACGTTTGGCCGTGTTCGGCGTAATTGCAGATTGGTGGGAGCCCTCGGAACTTAATGCCGTGACTTTTCTTGGCAAAATCGGCGTCCGAACCCCTGAAGCAGTACTCGCTGCGAAGATCGCCAGTTCAGCGATCGGTACGAGGTATTCAACTCTTCGCACGATAAATTATGCAGCCGAGGGTGAATGGCGCTGGCGCAATGACCGCGGAGCTCTCTTGGCGGAGGCGAAACTCAGTGCTGCGATGCCGCGGCACGGTCCCCCCTCCGGCGCTGGCGCATAATCCGAAGCACCGAAGCTTCCGCCTCCAAAAATGCAGAGCTATTTCTTGCAGCTTTTCTCTATTGTAGTCTCTAAATCATCCATGGAACGACAAGGTCTTGGCTAAGGCGAACGTTTAGAGCCACCGACACACGTCACCAGGGGCCGGCTTTCCTCCTCTTGCATATCGGTATCGCCGGACTATGTCGGGATTCCCGAACTTAGATGGATTTCCGATGACTAAGAACGAACTCATTGCAGCCATTGCCGAAGAGACCAATAAGTCGAAGGCTGATGTCGGAGCGATCCTCACCTCTCTGGCCGCTGTCGTATCGAAGACGCTCAACGAAGGTCACGATGTCACTCTAGGCGGGATCGGCAAGCTCTCCGCGGCGAAACGCGATGCTCGTCAAGCCCGCAACCCCTCGACTGGGGCGATGATCGAAGTTCCGGCCAAAACGGTCGTGAAATTCAAAGTTGCCAAGGACCTCGCTGACACCGTTGCTTGAGATAGCACACTCCCCGCTCGGTCTAGCGGGGCGGGGAGTGACCTTGGGCGATCGTGGCTTGGTACCTAACGTTAGATTCGATCCACTCGGCGGATCTTCGCGCGGTGTGAACTTGGCTCGGGGCGTTGCAGTCGGTAGGCGAACGGTCCCAGTTCAGAGCCGAGGCTCAGTTCCACCCGCCGGGTCCGGGTCATCAAAGGGGAGGCCGTCGCGTTCCGCGTCGCCCTCCCCCTCGTCACCTCGACCCGTCGGAATCGCCTCCGCCAGGAGCGTGTCCTTCGAGAGCAGGCCGGCATCCTCGAGCTTTTCCAGGTCCGGCAGGTCGCGCAGGCTGGCGAGACCGAACACCGACAGGAACTGGTCCGTCGTCACATAAGTATAGGGCGCCCCCGGCTCCGGGCTGCGCGGCCCGGCCGTGATCACGCCAGCGCGCTTCAACACCGCAACGGTATCGCGGCTCATCTCCTTGCCAAAGACCTTGCCGAGCTCGCTGCGGGTGATTGGCTGCAGATAGGCGATCCCGGACAAAAACAGCATCTCGGTCTGTGACAGGCCGGCGGCCGCTTGTGGCGCTCCCGAAACCGCCCGCACTGCCGGCGCAAAGGCGCCGCGCGTCCGGTGCTGCCAGCCCCCGGCGACAGCGACCAGATCGTAGGGGCGGCCGCGCAGCTCCTCGCGGATGTCGGCGATGATCAGATCGATCGCGCAGTCGCGACCGACCAGCTGCGCCAGCATGTCGCGCGAGACCGGCTCGGGGGCGGCAAAGATCACCGCCTCGACCCGGCCCATCCATTCGCGCCAGCGCAATTCAGGCGGCAGCTCGGCCAGTTCGGTGTCGAGCGCAATTTCGGGTTTGGGACGCCGTGTCATGGCTCACAGCCCATAGAGGCGAAAGGTCGGCCGGCCCGACAATTCGCGGACAGCGCCGAGCGAGACGAGCCGGTCGAACAGACGGCGCAGGCCGCGATCCGAGATGCCGCCAATCTCAACCGAGCCCGCCAACGCATCCTCGTTGAGCAAGGCTGCGATCACCGCCCCCGCCCCTTTCGCGCGCAGTTTGGGCGCCGCGGCATGGAGGATTTCGGCTCGGCGCGCCAGCTCGCCGGCCAGATCGATCGCGCGACCCGCCGCTTGCGCATAGGCCAGGGCGAGCGCCGGCTGCCAGCCCTCCCCGCCCGGGCGCGGACGTTTTCCGGTCGTGCCGACCCGCGCGGCAGGATCGAGGATCATCATCGCCAGAAGCGGCACCGGCACCGGCCATCTGAACTTTTGGGCGAGCACGGCGTCGGCCAACCAGAGCGCCAAGACCTCGGCATCCGGGCGCACCTTGACGACGCGCTCACTCAGCTCGACCACGGCGACGATCGCCGCCCGGGTCGAACGGGCCGCTTCGGACGCCAACTCGGCAAGCGCCGCGAGCTCTGTCGCACTCAGGGCCAAACCAAAGCCGGCGGCGGCCCGTGCGATCGCGTCGTGCGACAGATCCGGTGAGCGGGCAACGAGTTGGCGCCAGACCAGCAGGACACGCCCGGCCGGACCCGGGTCGTCGCCGGCCCGGCGCAGCAGCTGGACGTCGCGCAGTCGGTTTTGATCCTCGCGGCGGCCGAGCAGGCGCAGGCTCGCGGCCGCGGCCTGCAGCGCCAGGCGCTGCCGGAACACTCCGCTCCAGGCCGGGATGTCACGCGCGATTGGATCCAGTGCCGCGAGGCTGGCGCCGGCCTGAAAGGCCGCATCAAGCTCCTGATAGCTTTGGAATTTAGTCCGCACCCAGCCGGGAACCGGATTGACGGTCGAGGGTGGCAGGATCAGGGGCGCGACGCGGCGAAGCATGCCAACAGCATAGCCAGATGCGGCGCTTTGTGCTATAGCTTTACCGCCTAAGCGCCGCGCATGTCATGGCATTAAAATGAACGATAATGTTGCATTATCGTTCATTCCTGCCATCATCCGAGAGTGCTAACTCTGGCTTGTGGGAACGCCCGACCGACCTCCGAGACGAAACCACCGAGCGTCCGCTCCGGTCGTCCGGTCGGCGATCACATTGCACATGGTTAACGACGGGCCTATCAAGCTAGCCTGTCTAGCTAGGAGATTCGCGCGATGGAGTGGCCGTTGCAGGATGCCAAGAACCACTTTTCGAAGGTGGTCCAGCGCGCGCGCAGCGAAGGCCCGCAGGTCGTGACGCTGCGGGGCGAAGCGGCGGCGGTCGTCCTCTCCACACAAGCCTATGAGGCGCTGCGTGCGGCACGGCCGACACTCGTCGATGATTTGGTGGCCGCGCCGCTCTGGGACGAAGCGCTTGCGCGAGGGCTCACACCCGCGCGCGGGACGGCCGGTCGCGAGGCCGTCTGATGTACCTTCTCAGCACCGATTTCGTTGCCGAGGTTCGCATGGGATCACCGCCGGCGGTCGCTTGGCTGCGCGCCATCTACCCCTTGGGCGTCTATCTGAGCGTGATCACGCTTGGTGAGCTCGGCCGGGCCATCGCCGCACACCGGCCGCGCGAACCCGACCAAGCGGCCCAGCTCAGCGAATGGCTGCGCAAGCTCCGCCATGACCATCACGATCGAATCCTGCCGGTCTGCGATCGCGTCGCGGCCGCGTGGGGCCGGATCCCCTCCCCTGCCCCCGATGCCGTAGCGGACGCGCTACTTGCGGCGACGGCGATCGTGCATGACATGATCGTGGTCAGCCGCCGGTCAGACCAGTTCGAGACGATGGGCGCCTCGGTCGTAAATCCCTGGGACGTCCGTTGATGGGGGCGCGGTCATGAGCAGCGAGACGGGGTCATCCGGAACAATCACCCCGTCACCTCCCATGGCGCCCGATGTCGCTGCGCAAAGTGTCCTCTCACCGCAGCTCGAGGATCTTGCCGATCGGGCCCGCCGCTATGTCGAAGCGGCCAGCTCGCCCAATACACGTCGCGCCTATGCCTCGGACTGGAAGCAATTTGCTGGCTGGTGCCGTCGCCAGGGCATTTCGGCTGTGGAGCCCGATCCCCAGGTCATCGGGCTCTACATCACCGCCCTTGCCTCCGGCACCGCCAGTGGCGATCGGCGGCCGTCAACGGTGAGCACGATCGAACGCCGCCTCTCCGCCTTGGCCTGGACCTACGCTCAGCGCGGTCCCCCCCTCGACCGGCAGGATCGCCATATTGCGACCGTGCTCGCCGGGATTCGAAACACCCACGGTCGTCCGCCAGTCCAGAAAGAGGCAGTGCTGCCGGAAGACGTGATTGCGATGCTGGAGACGCTCGATCGCGGTAGCCTGCGTGGCCTGCGCGACCGCGCCATGCTGCTGCTTGGCTTCGCCGGAGGTCTCCGGCGCTCGGAGATCGTCGGCCTCGATGTTGGTCCGGACCACAGCGAGGACGGCCGGGGTTGGGTCGAGATCCTCGACATGGGCATGGTCGTGACGTTGCGTAGCAAGAACGGCTGGCGCGAGGTTGAGATCGGCCGCGGCTCGTCGGACACGACCTGCCCCATCGCCGCGCTGCAAACCTGGCTCAGGTTCGCCAGGATCGCACACGGGCCGCTGTTTCGCCGCGTGACGGGCCAGGGCCAGGACGTCGGTCCTGAGCGCCTCCTTGATCAGGAGGTGGCGCGTCTCGTCAAGCGCACGGCCCTGGCTGCCGGCGTGCGGGGCGACCTTCCTGAAGGGCAACGGGCCGAGAAGTTTTCCGGTCACTCGCTCCGGGCCGGACTCGCGTCCTCGGCCGAAGTCGACGAGCGCTATGTCCAGAAGCAACTTGGTCACGCCAGTGCCGAAATGACGCGGCGCTATCAGCGCCGCCGCGATCGCTTCCGGGTCAATCTCACCAAGGCAGCGGGCCTTTAGAGCTTAGCCTCGGGCCCGGAGCGACATTCTGCTTGGAACGGTCGGCCGACGGGGCTGAGGGCTGAGTGTATCTGCGACTTTCAACGTCGCTAAAACACAGGGGCGGACATAGTCCCGCATGTCAGCGCGCCAGCGTTCCGTCATCAGCTCCCAGCGCAGCTGATGCTGACGTCGGACCGTCTCATGAAGAGCCTTCGCTGCCGCTTCGACAGCGAGTTCAACGCGATTCGTCATCACCCCACGCCCCTCGTCTACGCATCCCCGACCGCGATGCTATGGGCAATGCAAGCTAAGCGAAACGGGCGGATCGCCCATTCAGCCCACAATTCACTGCGCAACAGCTTGGGAGCCACGCTGCACCTTGCGGCTCAGCCAACCCGGTCATGCCCCGCCCGTGATCAGCGCCGGCGCGATCGGTTCAGTGTGAACCTGCCCAAGGCCGCCGGGTTATAGCCGCCAACGTCCCCTCCCCTTCTGCCCGATCGGAGGTCAGCGCCACGACAGCTGATCCTTCGGAAGCCGACCGCTGGGATCGAAGACCGTCACCTTGTGCGGCAGATCCGGTCCCCAGCGCCAGAGCACGAGGTTGAGATCATCCGCTTCGGCGCCTGGTGCGAAGCTTGGCACACGCAGACCGGCGATCCCCCGCGCTTTGAGCCGATCATGGACCGACCACGAAGCCGGCCGGTCGCCCTCGGCAAGAGCTCCTGCCCAGGCACAGGCCAACTCATCGCGCTCGACCGCATGCTCTCTCCTGCCCTGCTCCGTCGTCAGGTCAGCGATATCCTCACAATCGATCTCACAAGAACACAACACACAGGGGTCGATGCGATGCGCAAAACCCTGGTTGGCCTCCTTGATTGCGGTCATGATGCTCAAGCCGAGATACAGCGCAGGGACCCCCTTTGGGTTGAAGCGGGCGCCCCTGATCGCCGCACCTTCCCCCGACAGCGGCTTGAAAGCCCAGCGCGGATCATGTGCCCGGTAGCAGGTGCCGACAAACCTCACGCAAAGCCGCCAAGCGCCATGTGGTCGAGATAGTCCCGAACGGCCGCAGCCTTGCCCTCCTTGACCAGTGCCTCGGCGGTTCGTCCGCCGAAGGCCGGCAGGGGCTGGGCCCGATACCAGGCCATCGCCTGCTCCTTGCCACCCGCCCATTCCGAGACGCGGCTGATGATTTCGAGCATCTCGCGGAGCCGGCCCTGGGTCCGTTGCGCACCGCTCCGCTCGGCTCGGTAAAGCGTCTCGCGAGCGAGACCCGCGGTTTCGGCGAGCTGGGTCTTGGACATGCCGAAGCCGTCCGCCAGCTGAGTGATCGCAATCCTGCCGGCCCGGTCCATATAGGACAGGATCAGGGATTCGCTCTGCAGCGGAGCCTTCACAGCTTGAGCCATTCTGCCTCCTTTGCCACATCCAGGCGCACATCCATCTGTCAGAATATATGGCATTCATCGCCCAGTTTCAACCTCAACACGTCGAGGCCGAACTTACGCTCCTGGCAGGCCCAGCACCCGAGACCATCGCCAGCTTGGCTCGAATCTGTCGCACTAAGATCCGATCCGACCATACAAAGAGCCGCCGCCATCCCGGCCCGCTGATGGCTGCAGATCTCGGCCATTCCCCTCCGAGCTGATCGCTCTCGCCGAACCAAGCCGCAAAGTGTTCAGCCGTTCGACCGGAATGGCGTGCGCGGCGGCACATTCAAGCTGCTGTGCGAGGAAAGCATCCCCGAGAAAATGCTGACTTCACCGGGCAAACGGGCCTCAAAGGTTCAGCGAAGCAATAGCAAAGCTGAACCAATCGCGACGACCACGGCGCTCCGAAGCAGAACCGTGTCAATGCCAGCCATTGAGGCTTCCGCGGTTTCAGGCGTACGCATACCGATGGCCTCCCTATCGAAGGCAGCTTCCTGCAGGCTGACGCCGGGTACAATGCCTCTCCACGACAGCCGGCGCGCAGCTGTGACCACCCGGCAACTAGGCGCCCCGCTCCTCATCCGATTCAGGCTCATTGTCTCCAGCCGCGGTCCTGATGCGATAGCCGCGCCTGGTCTTCCGGAGCAGCCAATGCTCCAGCGCCTCAGCGGCTTCATCGAGACCTCTGTACAGATCCAACCGCCGCCGGCCGGAACGGCCCCATCGGCCCCATTCGCGGACAAGGGCAGCATCTCCGAAAAGCGTTGGCTCGACGGAGAGCACATAGAACCGCGCCATGTTCTGCTGCGGATCGGTCCGATCCAACACCAACATTTGCAGGCGAGGCGAGGTCGTCACAATGGCGCTGTCCATCCGCGCATTTCGCGCCTAGGTCGGGTTTCGGTCCAACGCAAAGGTTGAATCGGTCGGGCGCCACTGATTCACGCGGTTGATGGGAGACGGAGCGCGCGAGCGACTAGGCTCGTTGCTTCTCGCGCTTCCGGCTGCCGATCAGGGCCATCAGCATCGGCCGATCGGCGTGTCCTGCCCACGCTCCCGGATGGCCTGCAGGATCTCGTTGAACTCCTGCTCGCTCTCATCGATGCGGTCTTTGCGGAATGAGGGATCGACGCTGTCGGGATCGAGCTCAACGATCGGCTCGCCTTCCATCAGCTAATCGGCCCGGGCAGTGAACTCATTGAGCGAGCTTAGGAACGACTTGGACACGCCCTTGACCGCATAATCGAGCGCCGGCGTGCTCCTGCACGGGAACGTCATCGGTGAGCAGGTTCGCGAAGCGGTTTATGCGAGCCAATCCGCGCGCTCGTCATTTGAAACAGGCCATTAAAATCGCGGCCTTTTTCCTCGTTTTTTACTGCAGTCAACATCACAGCCGCCCCCAAGCCTGATGGTTGAGGCCTTGCACTTCGAAATCGACAGCATCCATGCATTCAATCGCGGTGAAGTTTGCGCGCTCGACCTCAGCGAGCCATTGAGGCTTCCGTACTTTCAGGCGGGTGCATAGCGATCGTCTCCTTCTGAAAGGCAGCTTCCTCCAGGAGCATAACGATGGCGGTAGCCCACACGCGGCTGTTGCCGCTCGGCACTAAACTGCCCTCCCCTGATCCAACTCAGGCTCATTTCCTCCCATCACAGTGCAGACAATGCGATAGCCGCGCTTCATCTTTCTAAGCAGCCACTCCTCCAGCGCCTCAGCCGCTTCGTCGAGATCTCCGTACAGATCCAACCGACGCCTGCCGAAATTGCCCCATCGCCCCCACTCGCGCACGAGCGCGAACTCGGCAAACAAAGTCGGTTCGACGGCCAGGACATAAAAGCGCGCCATGTTGCGCGCCTGGTCCCGCCGTTCGAGGACCAGCATTTGCAGCTTGTAATGAGGTGGTTCGAGCACGTGTTCCATGCCGCCACTCCATCCTCGCGGCAGGACGACGTCCAACGCAAAGCTTGAATCGATTGGCCATCATCGATTCACCGGATTGATGCGAGCCACCCAAATGAACACTCTTGTGGACTCCCCTCCCCACCCGCGAGCCAGACATCGCCTCATCACGCGAGCGCAGGCTGCTGCTTCATTAACCTTAACGAACTTCCCCCGCGCGATTACGCGCTTCGCTTTTCGCGCGCTCGGGATCCAATCAACGCCATCAGCATTGGCCCTAATGAGAACTCACCCGCTTCGGCTCGCCGCGTTAGGTTTCTCAGATAGCCCCCCGCGCTGTTGATCGCTTCAGCCTTCTGGAGAATGGCGGCGACCACGATCGATGCCTCTATCTCTCCCAAGACCGCCAGTGCCCCGGCCCAGGCGCTCGGACTAATTCCGAGGATAGGCCTGACCACCGCTACGGTTGCCACCAAATCCCTCCAACTCGAGATACCGCCACGGCTGTAATCAATGATGTCCGGGCAGGCGTCCAACACCATCCCTAAGGGATACTTGCGAACCGGCTGGCGCGTCGTTTCAAGTTCTCCCTCCGAAGCGACCACCCTGCTTTCTCGAAAGCTAGGTTCAGAGTCAGTAAGGGAGTCTGGTTTTGAATTCTGTATGTGACGCTCAATATGAGACTCATTGCCGCTCATATTTTGGTTTTTTACGTGCATTTCCAGAAGGCTGTGCACTTCGCCCGCAAGCATTGAAAGCTGCTGCGCTATCGGCTCCAGGACGACCGCCGAGCCCTTCCGCGGCAACCGGCTGAGGAGGGTCAGGAGTTTGCCTTGAATATCGGCCCAACTAGCGGGACCTACCCCCTGGCGTTGGGTCGGGATGCTCTCTTCTATCCCCATCGCTATCATCTTCGCGAGGTCGCGACGGCAGATTGTGATGCGCTCTCGCACAAGCTTCAGCGCCCGCTCTTCAGCGCGAACCTCTTCAGCCCAGGCTTCGAACTCCTCAGCCCGCGCAACCAGCGGCGCCAGGTCGAACCCAAAAGCGAGCTCGATCTCGCCGTGGCTGCCCTTGCGCGCATAGCGCTTGCCGTTCGGGCTGTCGCGGCGAACGATGAGCCCCGCATCTACAAGGACAGCAAGATGCCGCCGCAGTGTCGCCGGTGCCATACCATGGGCACGCAGACAGAGTTGGTGGTTGGACGGGAAGACGATCAACCCTTCGCCAGTCAGCACGGTCTCCGGATGAAAGGTCAAAAGGGCATCCAGGACGGCAAGCGCCCGCTCGGACACGCCGACTCGAGTCTTCGCCGTGCAGATGTCACGAAACACATTCCATTTATGAGTCGCCTTGGCGGGCGGGCAAGCGTCTGCGATCACTTGGCCTGCAACATGCGCAAGCGTTAGCGTTCGCCGCCCAAAGGGCGTCGTCGAAAGTCTTTTTTCCATGGGTCTTCGCCTGATTAGGGCAAAAGAAGTCCGCTCGCCGAAAAGGCGCTCAAATCCCAACGGGACTCTTGACGGGGATTCAGGGAAGTGCGATTCTCAAGTTGCCGACTATGAGAAGGGCTTCCGGAACACCGTTTCGGGGGCCTTTTTCTTTGCCTACTGCCGTTAGCTTCGTTGTTGCCCAGGCCTTCGAGGACTCTACACTATCGGGCCTAGCCGAGCTGCTCCCATTTCCTCTCCTTCATTCCCAGCGTTTCAAAACCTTGCCAGCTGACAAGGTCTCCTCACCTGGAGCCCTTCGCAGCACTCGCTTGGCTGAGATATCGATCCATCAGTGATGGCAGTTCGCCCCTGAGGAACTCTGCGAATGAAGCCGCATGAGCTCGATCAACGACGAGACGCACCTCTTTGGACGTAAAACTCGCTCGCCCGAGTCGGTCTCCGGACCCGGCAAGCAGCGCGACTTCCGTCTGAGACGGCGAGCCTGATGGCTGCACAGCCGCAAGAATCTCGCGAAAGCGTTCGTCAGAGGGCAGCGCCAAAACCTTGTCAGCTGACAAGGTTTTTCGAGCCAGTTCGAGCAGCGCTGGTTTTTCCCCCACGGCCCCCGCCAACTCAAGCCAGCGCGGCCGCCCGACCTTTGGCGCGCGACCAATCATCGTAATCAGGTCGATGGGTAGTGCGCGCCAGACGGAACGCATCCGCGCCATTTCTTGATCGTCCAACGACAGCGCCGCTTTGATGTCGCGCGGCTTAATCCCCGCGTTCTCCATTCGCCACGCGAACAAGGCGCGCTCGATCCAGGTCAAGTCCTGGCGGCTGCCATTCTCGAGGCCCTGTGCGACCACCAACTCCGAATCAGAAAGTGACCGGACCAACGCCTTTACCGGGACACCTAGGTCGCGTGCAGCTCGGACACGGCGGTGCCCGTAGATGACCTGGTAGCGCCCCTCCAGCTCCGAGTGCGGCCGAACCTGGATGGGGATCTGTTGTCCTTCTTCCAGAAACGTCTTCCGAAAGGCTTCAAACTCGGCCGGAGAATCGTCCGCTAACCGATCAGGGAACGGCGACGGGTCAATCAGCGCCGGATCAAGTTCCTTAAGGCCAGCGGCCCCGGACTCGACCATTGCTTTGAGTCGATCGCGCTCCTCGCGAATATCGGATAGCGTCCGCTGAGTGGCTCCGATTACTCCAGCCGGCACTCTCGGAGGCGGGGTGTTCAGCGCGCTGTCGAGGTTCGGATCCGTTTCGCTTGCGGCGGAACTAGCGGTCAGCGAGAGCGCCCCAAAGCTGGAGACGATCGAGCGGCGAGGCGGCTTACTCATGCCCGCCCCCAGGTCTGCTTGATCAGATCCAAAATTCCTTCATTGACTGCGTCGAACGACTCCCGTGCGCGCTTGAACGCATCTCGGCCGATCTCCCCCGACTCGAGCTCATAGATGCTACGCTTGGCGAGCCCCGCCGCCTCAACCGCAGTGCTTTCGACTGCCGTCGGCGTCATGACGTCATCAGGGAATAACGTCCGCAGCATCGAAACAATCTCGGTCTGCGGCTTGTCGTACGGATTGTTGCGAGTGACCAAATAGCGAAAGAAGTCCTGGCGCATCGTGGCATTCTCGCCGGCGATCACATTGATCAGGTCACCCATCATCAACAAGAATTGGCTCATTGACGCCACATCGAGCATCGCTGGATGGATCGTCACGATCATGCCCGTCGACGCGTAAATCGCGCCGAGCGTCAGATAGCCAAGGGAAGGGGGTGTATCGAGGACAACAACATCGTAGTCAGCTTCCACCTCGTCGATGGCCAAGCCCAGGCGCTCGAAGAATAAGCTGTCTGTCTTTGTTCCTCGTGCGAGCACGCGAGGCGTGTCATACTCGAACTCCATAACCTCGAGGTTGCCCGGGACAAGATCGACGCCGTCAAAGTAGGTTTTCCGGATGATCTCCCGCATCGGCCGGCGCAACTCGTCGTATCGCAATGCCGCCCAGATCGTTTCGTTGTCGCCAACGTCGATCTCGGGCTGCGCGCCGAACATCGCAGACAGTGAAGCCTGGGGATCGAGATCTATGGTCAGCACCCGATAACCCTGGAGGGCGAGAAAGTGCGCCAGATGCAAACTCGTAGTGGTCTTCGCCGAACCGCCTTTGAAGTTCGCAACCGCGATAACTTGCAGGTGTTCGCCACGGCGCCGGTGAGGTAAAAAGCGCAGCGCCTCCGTAGGCTTCTGCTGGGCAAACAGGCGCCGTAACTCATTTACCTGCGCGAGCGTGTATGCCCGATGATTGTTCTCAAGCCGAGCGGGCAGGGGACCTTTGCCCTCGTTCGACATCAGCTTCAACGTCGAGTCTGGAATGGAGGTAAGTTTTGACACCTCATTCGTCAGGAAGTGTCGCAAATGCTTCTGCGCGTGAGGGGGGTACATCCGTTCACGCAAGACGTTCAGCTGACGTGACAGGACACCTGCATGTCGCCAGACGCGCTCCGCGGCTTCACTATGGCGGATATTCTTCGCCAGGGGGTCGGCCATTGGCGCTTCGTGTCCTCATTGTCGGGTTAAGGGCGTTTTAGCGCCCATTACCCGACAAGCTACGCCACGATTCTCTCTGGGCGTCCAGCCATTTAAGGTTAATGGATTCTGACCTTTGTGGAACCAGTGTCGCCTTGGAGCTTTCTAAGCTGGAAGCACCCAAAAATAGCATTAGATATCATTGGCTTACCGGAACGGTTGTGCCACCCTTCCTGATACGTTCCGGGCCAACCAATCGTCGGCTACAAGTCCCGTCAGGCGATGGCCAGGGCAGCTCTCATGGGCTGCAAGGACAGATTGGTAGAATCAGGGGTCTAATTGCACTAGGCTGGCAGGCGGAATCTTGGTGGATAGACAATCTGCGCGCTGCATCGGTCCCTCGAGGGGCGAAACGAGCGCTTCCACCTCGACTGGTCGCCTCGGGAGAGCCTCAGCGCCGCCGGCGGCGGCGATGTTGCGATGATCGTCCGGCAGGATGCCGATCTAAGACGCCGGACAAGATAGCTCACGCGCGAGCGGGATCGCAGCTTCGGAAGTAAGCTGGGATAGCTTCCACGCCGTTGTCTATTGAACTAGCGGACCTTGTCGGGAAGTTCGCCTTCGCTTGCCGAAGATTGGCTCGAGGGTTTCGAGTGTCCGATTTGTTCGCGCAGGTGAGGGCGGAAGAGGAGACGCATGCCCGGGCCGCTGACGCGGCGACAGTGCTGGCTTCGAGGGCAGGGGACGACCTGCCAGTGCACAAACCCCGACGCCTGCCGGGGGCGCTGCGTACCTACCATTTGGACCGCCGCCGACGCACAGGGATCGGTTGCCCTACCGCTGTCTGTGGGACGCCTCGCAGCGCAGGTGCCTCACTCGCTTAATTCGGTGCTCGGTCGAGTCAAAAGCGCAGCCGCGTCGACACCGAGCTGCCGGGCGATCCTATCCAATACGTCGACGCTTGCGCTGTAGCGACAGCGCTCGATTGCACTGATGTACGTCCGGTCTATCCCTGCTCTATGAGCGAGTTCTTCCTGCGACAAACCAGCCATACGCCGGTATCGCTTTATGTTGGCCGCGAGGACCTCTCGGATTTCCATCCGATTGAAGGAGCCGAATTGTAGAGTATTTCACCACGGAGTATACTCAACACGAATCGAGAATGGCGGTGTCGCACGGCCATTCGTCAAATTCGGATCCACGTGGGGGCTAAGCCGTGAAAGAACCAACCGACGAAGAGCGGGCGCGCTTGAGCGGCTCCGTCATGCGCGTGTTCGTCAACATCGCGAAGCGATGGGATCTCCCAGAGCGGCGACAGCTTCAACTGCTTGGCTGCAGGCAGCGAGAATTTCACCGCTGGGTTCGCCTCTCCCGATGGCACAAGCCGCTGGTTCTCGAAACAGACACCATGATGCGGATTTCGGCGATCTTAGGAGTCTTTGGCGACCTCCGGCAGTTTTTGAGAACGGCCGAGGAGGAAAGGCGTTGGCTATTGCGCCCAATTGAGGCCGAACCGTTCGCTGGGCAGGCACCGATGGAACTTTTGTGCGTGTCGTTCGAACGTCAAATGGAAGTTCGGCAATGCCTGTCAGGCGTCGTCCGTCACATCGCCCCAAACGAAGCTGACGAGAACTTTCGGCCGTACACCGTCGACGACATAAAGTGGCACTGAGACTCGATGACTGAGATCCGCGCGATTTGCTTCGATGCCTTTGGCACCGTTGTCGAGATCACCGATAAGCGGCAACCATTCCATGCGCTTCTTGCGAGCGAGCCTTCAAGAGCCGCCGCCGTGCAGGCGCTTACTCAGCCGCTCGGCCTTCGCGAGCTTTCGCGCGAGATCGCCACCTTCATTGATGAAGACAAGTTGGCGGAGCTTGAGGCTGATCTCAAGGCCGAGTGCGCTTCGACCCGGGCAAGGCCGGGCATGGATGGGGTTTGGGCTGCACTGCGAAGGGCGAGGCTCAAAATCGCCATCTGCTCGAATCTAGCGGCGCCATACGAGGAAGCGCTGATCGAGTGCCTCCCGGGCTTCCCGGACGCGTTCATTCTTTCCTTTCAAAGCGGGCTGATGAAGCCACAGAAAGAAATCTATCAGCTGGTTTCCTCGCAGCTCGAACTTCAGCTGTCACAGATATTGTTCGTGGGCGATAGCCGCGAAGCCGACGTGATGGGCCCCATCGCCGCAGGCGCCTCCGCAATGCCGATTGCCGAGTTCGAAGCGTCCTATGCCACGCAGCCATCGATCTATGCGCCAAGTAGGATCGTCAAACTCTTCGCCCGAATTGCCGCTGCCAAGACAGGCTGAAAACTTCGGCCGCCCGCTCGATCGCGCGGCCATCTTCGAATGGACATAGAATGCGCCTGCTAGTGATTTCCGACATTCATCTCGAATGTGGAAAGTTCGAGTTTCCAGCCCCAATGCCCGAATTCGACGTCGCCGTTTTCGCCGGCGACATCGGTCAGCCAATTTCCGCAGCGGCCCAGTGGCTGTCCACGCAAAGGGAAATCGGACCGCTGCAAAATCGGCCGATCGTCTACGTTCCAGGGAACCACGAGTTCTACGGAACCGAATTCAAATCCAATCTTGCTAAGGGCGCGGAGGCGGCCGCGCTCGCCGATGTTGATCTGCTTTTTCGCCGGACGGTCATCATCAACGGCGTCCGCTTCGTCGGATGCATCTTATGGACCGATTACCGGCTGTACGGGACGCCGAAGCCATCCATGGTCTATGCCGGCGAAACGCTGAATGATCATCGCCTCATTCGCTATCGGGAAAAGGGAGGGCACTATAGCCGGTTCATGCCATGGCACGCTGCGGCAGAACACAGGCTGGACTTGACGTTTGTCCGGCACGAGCTTGGCATACCTCACAGCGGCCCGACTGTCGTGGTCACTCACCACGCCCCCCATCCACATTCGATCGCGTCGCGGTATCAGGGCAGCCCGCTTACGCCTGCCTTCGCTTCTGACCTCAGCAACATTATTGAAGAGTTTCAGCCTGAACTCTGGATCCACGGTCACGATCACGGGTCGCATGATTATCGAGTCGGACGGACACGCATCTTCGCCAATCAGGCCGGCTATCCAAATCTTCACGGCGACCGGGAAAATCACGGGTTCAACCCTCGCTGCGTCGTTGAAGTTGCTTAAAGGGAAGGGGCCTCGTCGACCCGTCGACGCTGCCTTCGGGCTTGAACAGGGGTCGCGATAGACAGGGTCGCCGAAGGTGACTAGCGCCCGCTCAGTCGCGCGGGTGCACGGTGATAACTGGGCACGTCTTGCGCGCGATATCAGTCAAGTGCCGAATGACCTGGCCTGTGCCCGACATCGCAGCGAACAGCCGGCAGGCTCAGCGGTGCAATGATGAGCGCGTCAGATGCGGGATCGTCGCCTGCAGAGCATAGAGGCAATCGTCGAGCGGCAGCAGAGTATGCCGGCGGAAGGCGACGATGACCGCCTCCTCCTCGATCGACAGCACGGTCGATCGAGGCTCGCATGGACCGGTCTTGAGATCCGCCGTAGAGCTCCGTCTCTTCCACTTCGCCACCGTCTTCTGGTTGATGCCGTAGCGCTTAGCCAGAGCCCTCAAGCTCTCTTGATGGGATGGACGGCGCCTGCACCGGCACCGTTCTTAAGGCAGGCGCGTTGCCATCACGGACCAGTCCGAGGAGCCCCATCCATGCGCAAGCAGAACATCGACCTGTCCGCAGCTGTAACGGTCGGTCTCGATTTGGCGAAGCTTATCTTCCAGGTTCACGTCGTCGACGGCTCGGGCGGTGTGTTGCTGACGAGAGCCATCAGACGTCGCGACCTCTTGCGCTTCTTCGAGCAGCTACCGCCATGCCTGGTCGGGCTTGAAGCTTGTGGCTCCGCCCATCATTGGGCGCGTAGGCTAATCGGCTCTGGTCACGATGTGCGGCTGATGCCGCCGGCCTACGTGAAGGCCTATGTCCGGCGCCAGAAAAATGATGCAGCAGATGCAGCGGCAATCTGCGAGGCTGACCGTTCATAAGCGCTGCGATAGTGGAAGCAGAGTGCATCGCGAGATCCCTCGCACGAGTACCCGTTCTGCTCGTAAGAGAGTACGGAACTTGAGATAATGCGCGCGATGGTTCGATGACGCTAACGGGCTCAACTCGGGCGGCGTTCTATGGCCGAATCCGTGTGACCGATGTGCCGCTCGGCGGCGGGATGTGCTTTTGCGCCGCGATGACGACCTCAAGTCGATTTCGGACATGCATCTTGACCATCAGGTTCGTCATGTAGCCCTTGACGGTTTTGGCGCTAAGCGAAAGTTCGTGGGCGATCTCGTTGTTCATCTTCCCGAGCAGCAGCAGCCTTACGATCTGCTCCTCTCTGACGCTGAGCCTATCGCTGGCTGGCTTCTGGCGCTCCCGGTTCTGGTCTTTCAACGCGCCAATCAACTCGGCGGCGAAGGAGGGGGTGACATGCACGTCGCCTCGTTGCGCTGCATTTAGAGCCTGAAAGAGATCGTCGGAAGGGCTGCCCTTCAGAACGTAGCCCTTGGCGCCTGCGTTCAGAGCCGCAATCGCATCATCCGTGCTGGTTGAGGCTGTGAATACGACAATTCTGGTCTCAGCAGCGATCTTCAATGTGTCGGAGATAGCCTGAAAGACATCCCCAGCCATGCTCAGATCGACGATCATAAAATCGGGCTGATGGGTCTTGGTGATCGACAGGATATCATCCGCGACGTTCCCCGTCGCAGTGAGCGTGAAACCGCCCCATCGTCTCAGTAGTGTAGCAACGCCCTTGGCCAACAATGGGTGATCGTCAACGATCGCGACCGTCCGGTCCGGCATGGGCCAGTTCCCTTCTGATTCGTCTCCCCCCGGCCAATGATCCCGATGGTTGCGTAGCCAATGATCGATGTAAACGAGTTCGAACAGGAAGAATGGCGACCCAATTAACTCTGTCGGACGCTGTGTCTTTGCGGTGCCCGACTGTGAAGTCGTCACCACGCAATGCAGACGGTTTCGAGAGACAAATAGCCCGCCCCGAGTCATTCTCTGAAGCCGCGAGAGTGATCGGGGAGGGCAATGGGAGCGATTGTTTTCACGGCGAATGGCAATTTCATCGTCGTAAGGAATGGCGACGGGCCGTTGGCTGTGAAAGGCCTCTATCGGGGTGCACCCATCAAAACTGCTATCCCATTCGGCCCGGAGCGATGCTTCGTCCTGATAGACCCCGAATCCAGCAGAGCCAATCTGTTTGAGAACCTGCTCTGCATAGGCAAAACCGGACGAGTGCTTTGGAGGGCAACTCTACCGAGCGTGCCCGACGCGTTTGTCGAGGCCAGGCTAAGCGAGACGGGACTTCTGGCGTACAGCCGGAGTGGTTATCGCCTGGTGATTGATCCCGCGACGGGCGGCGAGATCGAAAAAGAGCTCGCCAAATAGGTGCCATTGTCCGACCGACCTGCGCTAATGCCGTGGATCGTGCACACTGATATCCGGGCAGGCGCAAGGAGCGATACGTCCCGGGAACGGTCGCGTTTTTCCACTGATGTCAGGCTACGGTTCGGTCGTCGCGTAGCGTCATTCGGGATGGCGCCCCAAGCTTAGGGGACGACAGTGGATTTTGCCCGACGGTCAAGCGGTCCGTTACCCATTCGACGAATCCGCCAGCCAGCCAACAGGCTGCAGCGGAAACACTTCCTTCATGTGAAGTTAGAAGTATCTGAAGGCAGTCGTGGTGGCGGTTCGGAAATGCGCAGCATCATCAGTGCCGCCAAGGCGGTTTGGCCGTACCTGTTCTCTGTAGTTTACGGGGTGCTTGACCGCCAGTTCGGGGATCGAGTGTTCGACTGGATCAAGCCTTCGATCCCACAAGGGCTGTCTCCGGAGACTTTGCGCCTGCTAGCGACATACGTGCCTCCATTGCTGTTCATCGCGCTAGGATTCTACTTGAATTTCGGTAGAAAGCGCGGTTCACGTGCGGCCAGTTCGAAAAGAAATAACATAACTGAAACGGGAGATCCCGCTAGATTGAATATCATCTCTCAATCTGGTCCGTTTCCAAGAGATTCTTGGCATTTATACGTATACCGCGTTAAATTGACTAAGCCGATATCCCGAATTTCCATAAGAGCGCAGGGCGATAACGTGATCGCGATGGACGTCTCTCGCCCAATCGTTGGGCTCCGTTCCTCGACATCGAAAGGCGAGGTTTCCAGATCCGCATTGCCTGGCGGGCTCGGATTGGCGGAACAGTTTTCTAATGCCAGTGGCGAATACGAGATAATCGTCGTGTGCAGTACGGAGGACGCTCCGTCGCTCGCATGTGACCTTACGCCTTAAGGTACGCCGACCGGATCCAACACTCCATTCCGTCAGTTCCAGATCGCGTGGCCGGCGCTGCATGCCTCACGGTGGAAGCGTCCGGCAATCCCCGGCAACTGCGACGCGTGAAATCCTATCGTGAACTAGCCCGATCCATTACGGTGCTTGTCGGGGATGAGAAGCTCGTGTTGCCTGAGCCTTCCGGACGTCGCCCAGTTGAGGAAAAGCGTGTCGGAATGGCGCGACGTCGAGTTCATGCAATCGACGTCGCGGCGCTTGGATTTCCAAACAAGCTTTGGATGCGTCAGGTCTTGGGCCCGGGTTTCGAGCCACGCTTGGCCCGGGCAGGCTTCGCAGCGACGGGAGGGACCGGTTCAGTTTTGGCCTTTCGTCCCAACCCTGACGCTCTTGCGAGAGCTGCCCTGGCTTGGGAATAATTGGGTGCGACCATCGGATAGTCTGGAGGCAGGCCCCATTTCGCGCGATACTGTTCAGGGGTGAGATTGTAAGCCGTACCCAGATGGCGCCTGAGAGATTTGAACGCCTTTCCGTCTTCCAGGCAGATGATGGCGTCCGGCGTTATGGATTTCCTAATCGAAACTGCCGGTACAAGCACGACAGGTTCGGGCGCGGCTTCAGATTTAGCGCCGAGCTGCGTGAACGCGGAATGGGTGCTCGAGATAAGCGCCACGAGATCCCCGGACGGGAGGTTATTATGCGCGACATAGGCCGAAACAACCATCGCCGTTAGCGCAATTACCTTGTCTTTTTCTTCGATCATGGCGCTTCCTCAAATAAAAATTTCGTTAGATGATCTTCTAATCTATTGATACTTAGATGCGCAATGCTCTTCCGAGTTTTGAGCGCGACAATCCTTGGGTGTCGGCATGGTCGAACGCGCCGGGGTCGGCGGCTTGATCGGCGATGCTGCCGGACCATCCGCAATGGGCGGCGAGATCCCCCGAAAGTTCGTCAAGCAAGCTCGGATGATGCAACCTACTCCCGACCCCTGTTAGGCGGGGAGCTCATGCACGGTGACCTCGGAACATGTCCGACGAGCGATATCTATCAAGTGACGGTGATGGGTCGCGACGATGACCTGGCCGGTGCCCGCCATGGCGGTGAACAGCCGGCAGGCTTCCTCGGAGCGGAAATCATCGAAGGTCTCGAGGATGTCGTCTGTGATGAACGGCAGGGACGGGCGGGTCTTTGCGAACTCATGGTAGCCGGCGATCCGAAGAGCGAGGTAGAGCTGGGCCCTGGTGCCCGTCGACATGTCGGTGGCCAGTTTCGAGCCACCCGCAGCCACGATGCCCAGCAGGATTTCCTTCTCGCCGCTGGGTTGGGTCGTCAGTCCCGAATAGGCGCCCTTGGTGATTGTCTGGAATGCGTCTGAGGCCCGCTGCAACATCGATGTTCGATGGGTCTCACGATAGATCTGGAGCGCGGGCGGCGGCGATGCCGAGCTTGAGGCGGAGATACTGCGAAGCTAGTTCCTCGAGCTCCATCAGCAAGGTCCGGCGTTCCTCGTCGAGGCGCGCAACGGCATCATCGCCACCGATCCCGGTGAGCGCGCGGTCGGTTTCCATGAAGCGGCCATGAAGCTCGTGAGCTTCTCGATCCTGATCTTCAAGGCGCGCTGAAACCGTGGCGGCCTCTGCTTCCAGCTGCGCCTGATCGAGGTCGGCAAGTGCCGCTTCAGCGTCCTCAAATCTCTCCGTCCGGCACGCGGTCGTCACGCGATCGCTAAGGAGTTTCAGCTGGCGCTCCAGTTCAACCCGGCGCGTGGCCTTCTCGATTTTTGCACTGACGCCGACAAGGGTATCGACGCCGAAGAATGCCAGGAGTTTTGAAGCCTCGGCGGTGTGAATCTCAATCGCCTCAAGACCCTTGCGGTGCACATCATCGGCCTGATCGAGATCAGCCTGTTTGCCAGCGCGCTTCTGGGCATTTGAGCGAGCGACATCGAGGCGTCGGCGTAAGCTCGCAGCGAGTTTGAGCGGGTCGTCGCCTGGTACGATATCCAGGTTTTCGGAAACCATTTGGACGGCCTGGACAAATTGATCCTGGTCACGGCGCATCGCTTCAATGCGGTGAGTGAGGCCATCGCGCTCCACCTCGAGCGGCGGAATTTCCGCCAGCGCGGTAAGGATCTGATTGATCTCATCGGGCCCGGGCGGGGAGGGGACCTGACCGAGCCAACATGAACCGACAGCGCTATTCCAGGCCTGCTGCCATTCCCTATCCGACCCCTGGGCCTCATCGAGATCGCGTTTGCGCGCCGCGGCGTCTCTGGAAACGGACTCGACGTTTTTGCGCGAGCTGGCGAGATACGCGCGACGCTCCTTGTCGCGGTCGACGATCGCATGGATGCCAATAAGGAGGCCGTCGAAGGTGGCGTCCGGAGCGTCGACACTGGCGGCCGTAAGTGCCGCCATCATTTTTTCAATTTGGCTCGCTTCGTCCGCTTGGGCTTCCCGAAGATCCGCCGTGGCCGCTTTCATGCCGGCATTGAGTTCGAGTGCAGAGGCTCGCCGCGAAAGCCAGCTGTCAAAGTCTGAGAGCCGCATATCGGACGGAAGACCGATGCTGAACAGCACCGCAGCAATTTCGCGATCAAGGGCAGCCTTGAGTTCAAGAGACTGGCTGTTCAGTTCCTTGGTCCGCTGCAGCTTTGCAGTCGCGGTGGCCATGGACTGGACTGCTTGGCGAAGATCAGCAGCCTGGCCGGTCTGACCAATCTGGGCTCCTGTGATGTGATCGTCCTGGTGAAGGGCTGCCTCAAAATGGTCAGCGGACGCGGCGTCCAGGGTTTCCCGATGGGCGCGCCAAGCGTCATTGCGTTCTGCCCTGGAGGCGAGGGCAGTTGCATCATCGACGAGGCCCGTGGCCTCTTTGATGGCGTCGATCTTGGCGGCGAGTTCGATAGAGCCGCTGGTCAGGTTCTCAAGGTCCGTGCCGTGCTTGAGCAGGGCTTGCCGGATCGCTTCCCCGCGGTTGCGCCAGTCCTGGACCTGGTCGGACGTGGGCGTCGTGACGAGTTCGAGTTGACCGATCTCGCCGGCCCAGGGTCGTAGCTGCGCAAGTTGGTGTGAGCGTTTTTCGGTGAGATCAGCAACGATCCGGCGCGCTGCCTTTTGGCGCGCGGTGTGATCGCTAGCCCGTGCCTGATCAAGCACGAGCTGTAACCGAGCGTAGGCTGCTTCGTGGCCTCCTGAAGCGTCCAAAGTTTCGAGGGTCTGTTGCGCTGTGGTGAGCGTTTCTGCTGCCCTCGCATGTTCCCGAACCGCGGATTGCAGCCTTTCGCGGATGCCAGATCGACGATCGATAAGGCCACGCAGCTTTCCGACAAGGGAAACGGGAAGGACGAGCGTCGATGGATCATCGTTCGGCCGGTCGAGCCGTTCGGCGACCGTCTTGAGATTGCTGGTGATGACGGCGAGTTCGGACTGACGCTTGGCAATGTCAAGAGCAGCGAGGTAGCGCGCTTCATTGGCCTGCAGCGCATCAATCGCAGCGGCAGCTTCCATGACGTCACGATCGAGCTCGATGCCGTCCCGCTCCTGGGTGATCCGCTCAACATTCGTCACTGCAATCTCGCAGGCGGTCATGAGACGAGCGTCGGCAGCGATCAGATCCGGAAGCCGTTCGGCCCAGACGGAGGGAGGCGCCGGGACATCCTCGAGGGCCGCAAGGTCCGCGCGGATGGCATGAAGCACGGCAGTGCGGGCAAGGGCGTACCCCCGCGGGAGCGGATGCGGCCCCCCGATGCAACCACATGGAAGGAGGATTACATTCGACATTGACCCGCTTGTCTTGCGCTTGGCAACATCGCGTCGGAGAGCGCTGGTTAGTGCTTCAAGAACAAGCTGGCTCTTGCAGGCTTTCCTATTTGATGTCGCAGATCTGAGTTCGATGCTGCTTGCAGCGGCTATCCTGGCTGAGCTTGCATTGGGCAACGGTACGCTCGTGGCCCGGCTTGGCGTCGCGCTCGTCGACATCGCCCTGAGCTTCAGAATTGTTATGACCGGTGCTGCGCCTCATCGCGGCTGACGACGCCCAGGTTCAGCGCGCCATGCCATATCTTGCGGCGTCTCTATTTCAGGCAATCGCCTTTGTCGCCATCATACCGCTGCTGCTTTAAGCCGGGATGAACTGGACGGCCGGGAAGGTTTTCGGCGTAACGGTTGGAACCGTCGTCAACGGGTTGGCGTGGATTGCGGCGCGCCGTTTCTCCGCCGCAGCGTCGATGCGCCAACCGGTGCTCGAGGGCGGGCTCGGCGCCTACGGCGTTCTTTCCCTCGATTTTCCGTTTTATTTCGCGGTGATCTCCGTCGGCGGTGTCGTCGTCGGCGCGTTCATCGTTGATCGGTTTCTTCTGGCCTACTGCGATGCTCTCGGCTCGGGCCAAACGAGCGCGCCCTTGCAATGGCACATGGCGCGAGCGTTCGTTTCGATTGTGCGCCTGGCCACGGCGCGCGGGATTGCGCGAGCTGCGCGACGGACAAAAAATCGCTTGCGAGCTCGTTCCCGACCAACGCTCGGGAAAAACCTGTGCCGAGAACTTCAAGCCGGAATATATCCGGATCCTTGGAACTGGACTACGATACCGTTCGTTTGGACGGCGTGCTGTTCCCCTCAACGGCGACACGACCTACGGCGTTTCCTCTCTTGGCATCGCCCTCAAGGACAATAGAGAGTCCGATACCTTGATGGGAGGATGGCCACTTCGAAACGCGCACGTGAAATGCGCCATGACGCCGATCCAGAAACGTGGACTGACACGTCTTATGCTGCGGCTGCCTGGGTTGCGTGCGGGCTTCGAACAGACGTCTGATGAGATCTTTCTCGATCTCTGTGAAGCCTATGAGCTGGCGTGGATCGGACTCGATTTCTGGACCCGGTCGGAAGCGCCAGAACGTGCCGAGCGGATTATGGAATACGAGGAGTTGGCGGCCTCCTTGGAGTCGGAGGCGCTTGCCAGAGGGACCAGATCCTGACGCCGGATGGCTGGATCAAGGACCCGAAACTGCGGCACCCGTTCTATAAGGGCCTTCGCGAAGACTCTGCCTCCGCAGGCATCCTTGAGTTGCCGTCGGGGCTGGACAGCGACTGATAGTCCTCGACCGCTGTTCTCAGCGCGTTCAGTTCGGGCCCTTCGCACTCGCTGAGGTCCTCCAGTTCGCCAATGCGTGCGAGCGCTAGGTGATAATCACTACGATTGGTGATGGTCGCAGACTGTGTCTCCGGGCGGCGTTTGGCGTTGGTCATGGGATTGATCCGTAGGGAGCCAATTAGGGCTGATGCAGAAACGTGCGGCAGGTTCGAGCGGGCATGCGACCCGATCGTAGCGCTTTTGGTCACAGCAAGGCCGCGGGCCTAGCACGCTGATGCTCGGCATTAAGCGCCCTGAGCCGAGACCTGTCAAAAGCTGTAATGGCCGTCAGGGACTTGGGCTGCACCACCAGCCACCGCCGTGATTGTCCGCAGGCTCACGCTCTTATCGAAGGATTGCCCGCAAAATTCATCATGGCCGACGCGTTCTAAAAGACCCGGGTTGCGAGGCTGGTGCAGGCGCTCGATGAGGTGAGGGCAGCGACGCTCGCCCACCTGCCGCCCATGCGCCTCTCCGCGACGGAAAGCCATCGCGTCGTTGTCGCCGCCACGGACGGCGGAGATCAACGCAGTCAGGCGCTTCTTCCGAAGGGGCAAGGTATGATCTTGTCCTTGCTTGACCAGGCTGCCTTCCGGGATCACGATAACATCGCCCACGACGGTGCCATCACACGCTTCGATGGCAGGAGATGCATAGGTCCAACTGGCTCCCCGGCGACTACCCCCAGCATGGTTGGTAGCCGGGTGACGAAGACCCCGTAGTTGCACGCCACCTTAGAAGCTGGCCCTACGGGGTTTTTTACGACGCTGACTTGTCGGGAGAATGATAGCCGCGAAATCCAAGTTGGGCTGCATGAGACGACTCAGGCGCCACGTCACCTGTTCGGATCGTCGGCCGCAGAACTGCCGCCAGTGCGCGTACATTCGGTTGTGCCTTGAGTTGGCGTCCCCGTGAGCAGGTTCATCAGCTGATGGAGGTCAGATTGCCGTGGCAAAGACGTCTCGTTGCAGCCGGTATCACCTTACTGTCTGCCGGAGTTGGAGGATGCATCGTTACGGACGACGCGTCGGCGGAGGCAGCGAAACCACTTGCTTACTCCAGTGAACAGTCCGTTGATCCGCGGTCGCCAGGCGGCCCGGCGCGCGCAGGCATCGACCGGATCATCGAGCAGAAGTCAGCGCATTACAAACTCCCCTCGGATTGGGTCCGGCGAATCGTCAAGCGCGAGAGCAACTTTCGCCCACCCGCCCAGAACGGTGGTCATTTTGGATTGATGCAGATCAAGCACGCTACGGCGCGCAGCATGGGTTACACCGGGTCGGCAGCGGGGTTGCTCGATCCCGAGGTCAATCTCACCTATGGGCTCAAATATCTCCGGGGAGCCTGGCTTGTGGCCGATCGCGACCAGGCCCGCGCCGGCCACTACTATCGGAGCGGGTACTACTACGATGCCAAGCGGAAGGGGCTTCTCGAAGCGACCGGCCTAGGCAAGGACCGTACGCGGTCAGCCAAACCGCTACGCGTCGGACAGAGTTCTTCCAACTCGCTAGTCGATTGATCGGAACGGAGGATCCCTGCTTGGGTGTCCGTGCGTCGGGATGATCTGCGACACAGCCGGATGGGGACAGTCAGCGGACCCGGAAGGCACATTCCCGACGGCGCCGATGAAATTAAAACGCGGACCGCCCGTGGGGGCCAACGTTCGCCGCTTACCGGGCAACCGGGCAGCAGTTTCGCGGGTGAATGCTGGCTTCCGTCACCCAATGTCTCCTGGCTTTGGTGTCTTGGGAATTGCGGTTGCCAGGAAAGCATCAGAGGCGAGTAAGGCGGCCTCGACCATGGGGCGTACGAAAGCCCGGATGTCCCGCCTCCACTCCTCGGACGACTGCTCCCACTGGAATTGCCGCTTCTCGCGGGCGTTCTCATGGAAGGCTCTCGCAGCTGCTTCGACCGCGAGTTCGGTGCGTTCGTCAGGCATCGGTCCGGCTCCAATAAAGTCGAACGGTTCGCGTACGGCGTCTATCGACCGGCAAGCCAATATCGGACCGCACGAGCCGCGACCCAAATAATGATGCCTGTGCCAGCGATTGCCAATCCAATGGGGTCTTTGTCCGGACGAGCGAGGTAGAGCCAGACGACGATTCCAGCGGTGATCACGATCACGGCGATCCATGACGCGACCCAGTACAACAGATAGCCGAGACGGGGTGCCATCCGGCAAATTCCTTAGTGCCTGCCCAGATTCAGACCGCTTACCATTTCGGATCGGGCCACTCGGCGCCCTCCCACGCCTCGATTATCGCCGGCGTCACAAGGCCATGGAAGGGACTGAGTTTCTGGCTCTGGTCGAACATGGGGGACATGCTAGCAAGGAGATCTGCAAGGCCCCCTTTGCGGTCGCCCGCGTTCCAGCTCGAGAATAGTGCGCAACGCGCGGAATAGCGGTCGTCGAAAAATTCGACGCAGCTTGCTGTCTGCTTCCAGGCTTCTCTGATCACTCCAGCATGGCCGCCGAAATCGTCCTCCAAAGCGTCTTCAATGACCGCCTCGAGCATGTACGCGCAGGCTTGGTGTTGCGGGCCATGATCGATGAAGGCCAGAGACGATCGCAGCACTAGATGTTGCAGCAGCAAGACTGGCCAAAGTATATTCACGCCATATCGGGTTCCGATTTCCTTGCAGTGTGCAGGCGGGCGAATGACGTCTCGCTCCAGCTCGAAAGCTTTTCTGAGGTCGTAGGCAAGCGCGATGAATAAGCCCTCCCGATCCTTTATCAGGGGTGAGCGCTCATTGATGTCATGAATAACGTCACGAAGTGCCCTCAGTGACGTGTAATCGCCTTCCAACCGGATTCCGGCGTGAGTGCTTAGCAAGGAGAACGCCAACATAGGACTCTCCCACGCGCTGGGTTCCCGAATGTTTAGCTTATCATAATCGCGATCAGGATCACGCTTTCCAATTCTCGCCCTTAGTCCGACGGGAACCGATCAGGGCGGGGGCTTCTCGCACGCCCGTCTCGTGACGGAGGCCGCAGATAGCACAGCGGCTGCCCTCATCGCCGAGCCACCAATGCCGAGCGTGCCCAGCGCGAATTAAAGCGGAGCGGCCCAGTAGATGCGGATTCCGATTGAAGCGGGCGGGGTATTCCGAAGCGAAGCCGGCAGGGCATTCCGATTTGAAGCCGGCATGTGATTCCGAGATGAAGCCGGCACCCTGAAGGGGGTGTTGGAGGCCTGGGTCAGCCACTCTGGCAGACGTTTTC
>NZ_JBFRHE010000013.1:0-126948 GCF_052115715.1 Allobosea sp. 2KB_26 | reverse complement strand
GATCATCGTCGACTTGCCCGAGCCGGACGGCCCGCAGATCACCAGCTTCTCGCCGCGGGCGACTTTCAGGTTGATGTCGCGCAGCACATGGAACTCGCCATACCACTTATTGACCCCGATCATCTCCACGGCCGTGTCCGTGGTCAGGGCGGCTTTCGCCGGGGATGCCGTCATGGTGGCTCCTAGTGAGCGGTGGGGCCGCGGCGCTCGAGAAAATCGGCGAAGCGGGCGAATGAAAAGGACAGGGCGAAGAAGATCGCGCCGATGAACAGGAAGGTCTCGGCGGCGGGCGAGGGCCAGGCCGGATCGGCGAGCGCCGCCTTGCCGGAGCTGATCAGGTCGAACAGGCCGACCACGAGCACCAGGCTGGTGTTCTTGATCATGACGATGACGGTGTTCGCCAGGGCGGGGATCACCACCCTGATCGCCTGCGGCAGGATGACGAGATACTGGGTGCGCCAGAACGGCAGGCCAAGCGCGGCCGCGGCCTCATATTGTCCCTTGGGAATGGCCTGCAGGCCGCCGCGAATGACTTCCGCGAGATAAGCCGCGGCAAAGACCGTGAGAGCCACCAGCGCGCGCACGAATTTGTCGGGCAGCAGCGCCTCCGGCAGGAAGAGCGGCAGCATGATCGAGGCGACGAACAGGATCGAGAGCAGCGGCAGCCCGCGCACGGATTCGATCGCGACCACCGCCCCGATCCTGACGGCCGGCATGGTCGAGCGCCGCGCCAGCGCCAGCAGGATGCCGAGCGGGAAGGCGATCCCGATCGCGACGACGGTCAGGATCAGGGTCACCGGCAGGCCGCCCCAGGACGAAGTCGGCACCGTGCTGAGCCCGAGGCCGCCGCCCATCAGCCAGACGATCAGCGCAAGAGCCGCGATCCAGAGCAGCACCAGCCGCGGCGTCCAGCTCGCCGGCCGCACCGACCAGGCGAGCAGCGCCGGGATGATCAGGCAGACCAGGGCCGGCCGCCAGCGCTCGTCGAACGGATAGATGCCGAACAGCAATTGCCCCGACTTGGCATGGATGAAGCTCCAGCAGGCGCCGCTCGCCAGCCGGCAGGCATTCGGGTCGGGGTTGAGCAGCACGGCGTCGAGCACCAGCCAGCGCAGCATCGGCGGCACCACGAGGACCAGCAGGGTGCCGAAGATCAGGGTGAGCGCGACGTTCAGGGGCGAGCCGAACAGAAGCCTGGCCCACCGGCGGGAGGAGGCGAGGAGCGCGGCAAACCAGGCCTGGGGCGGCGCGGTCTCGCGGGGGAGCGGGAGTGAAAGGCTTTTCACGGTTCAACGTTCCACGATCGCGATGCGGCGGTTGTACCAATTGGCCGCGCTCGACAGGCTCAGGTTGAGGGCGAGATAGACGCCCAGGATGATGAAGACGCCTTCGATCGAGTGGCTGGATTTGCTGATGATCGTGTTCATCACCGCAAGGAAATCCGGATATCCGACCGCGATCGCAAGCGTCGAATTCTTGACGACATTGATGTATTGGCTGTTCATCGGCGGAACGATCACGCGCAGCATTTGCGGGACCACGATCAGGCGCAGGATTTTGGGCCTGGAGAGCCCGAGCGAGCGGCCGGCATCCCATTGGCCCGGACCGACGGAGAGGACGCCGCCGCGCACGATCTCGGCGATGAAGCCGGTGGTGTAGAGCGTCAGCCCGAACAGGATCGTGCTGAGCTCCGGCGTCAGCTCCAGCCCGCCGCGGAAATTCGAGCCGGTGAAGACCGGCCAACCCACTGAGGTCTCGATATCGGCCAGCCAGAGCCCGAGCAGCAGCACGCCGGCCGCGCTCCATGTCAGCCCGGAGCGGAGCCTGCGGGCCGGACCGGCGATCCAGGCCGCTGCGGTGAGCGCTAGCGCGAGCAGGATCAGGCCGGCGCCGGCGCTGTCCAGTTCGAAGCTGAGCGCCGGGACGACGAAGCCGCGCATCGAGGCAAAGACGCCTGGAACCGGATTGAGCGCCTCGCCGACCGGCGGCAGCACCTTCCACCACAGCGAGTACAGGAAGATCAGCAGCACGATCGGCGGCGAATTGCGCGCGATCTCGACCCAGACCCGGCAGGTGCCGGCCGCCAGCGGATTACTGCTCAGCCGGGTCACGCCGACGATCAACCCGAGCACCGACGAGAAGGCGATGACCAGTGCGGAAATGAAGATCGTATTCACCAGGCCAACGACGATCGACCAGTAATAGGGGTCGCGCGACTTGTAGGAGAGCAGCGCCTCGGAGATGACGATCCGGGACGGCATCGTCAGGAAGTCGAAGCCGATCGGGATGCCGCGGGCCTGCAGATTGGCGAAGGTCGTGCTGACGAGAAGGCTCGCGCATCCGATCACGGACGCGACCAACGCGCATTGAATGAAGATCGATCTGGTTCTGGCGTCGCTGAGCATGCCACCCTCCCGGTCCCAGGACCGGTGAAACAAGACGGTCAAAGAAGAGGGGAAGCGCTCGTCGCGCTCCCCCCGGCCGCTTTTCGGCCCGATGCTCTAGTCCCAGGGGAAGGGATAGTTCAGTCCGCCATCCTTCCAGAGCGCATTCATGCCGCGCTCGACCTTGAGGGGGCTGTTCTTGCCGAGATTATTGTCCCAGATCTCGGCATAGTTCCCCATCTGCTTGATGACGGTATAGACCCATTTGTCGTCGAGCCCGAGCGGCTTGCCGAAGCCCGGCTCCTGGCCGAGCACGCGCTTGACCTCCGAATTCCCGAGCTTCAGCTTTTCGTCGACATTTCCAGCCGTGATGCCGTGGAGCTCGGCCCAGAGCAGGGCATTGATCGTCCAGCGCACGACGTCGAAGAGCTGGTCGTCGCCGCGCGCCACGGCGACGCCGTTGGGCTCCGCGGCATGGCCGACCCGGATGATGTCGTAATCGTCCGGGTTCTTCGCGACCGAGGCGCGCTGCCCTGCCGCGGCCGTGCCGTCGGTGACATAGGAGTCGCAGCGCCCGCCGAAGAAGGCTTCGCGCGCCTGGATCGTCGAGTCGAAATAGACCTTCCGCATCGTGATCTTGTTTTCTTCCTCGGTCTCCTCGATCGCCTTCTCGGTCAGGCTGCCGCCGCCCTGCAGGCAGACGGTCTTGCCGTCGAGCTGCTTGGGATCGGTGATCTTGTCGGCCTTGCGCACGAGCAGCCCGTCCGTGTCGTAGAGATTGATCCAGACGAAGCGGACGACCGTGTCGCGGCTATAGGTGATGGTCGAGGTGCGCGAGAGCACGTCGATCTCGCCGGTCTGCAGTGCAGGGAAGCGCTGGCCAGCATTGAGCGGCACGTAGCGGATCTTGTCCTTGTCGCCGAGAATGGCGGCCGCGAAGGTGCGGCAGATATCGGAGTCGAAGCCGCGATAATAGCCTTTCTCGTCCGGGCGGGAGAGCCCCGGCACGCCCTGGCTCGCGCCGCAGCTGAGATAGCCGCGCTGCTTGATCTTGTTCACGACGCTTTGCGCGGACGCTTCGCCCAGGCCCGCCGCCAGGCCGGCCATGGCGCAGGCCGCCCCGACAAATGCCTTCAATCCTGTCATCGTCCCCTCCGTTCTTTTGTTGTGAAATGGGTACTCGGTTATTCCGCAACCCGGCCACTGGCCTGGGCTGCCTCGGGCTCTCCCGCAGCGGAGAAAAGCGCGAAGGCTGCTGCAAGATCGGCGATGAGATCGTCTTGCGCCTCGAGACCGATCGAGAGGCGCCAGACCGGCCCTGGTGGCAGCCAGTCCAGGCTCGTCCTGCCTTTTCGCGGGTCGCTGACGGCGATCAGCGAATGCACGCCGCCCCAGCTCGCACCGAGCCGCAGCAGGCGCATGCGGCGCAGCACCTGGGCCTGCAATGGGGCGAGATCGGCTCGGAGCACGAAAGAGAACACGGCGGCCGAGCCGGCGAAGTCGCGCTTCCAGAGGCCATGGCCGGGATGGTCCGGCAGGCCCGGATGCAGGATCCTGACGACCTCGCTGCGGGCCGACAGCCACGCCATCACGCCCTGCGCCGTCGCCGCCGCGTGGCGCATCCTGATCGGCATCGTCATCAGCCCGCGCTCGCACAAGGCGCAATCTTCGGGCGAGACGCCGTAGCCGAGGAAGCGCGCGGTGTCCTTGAGCTGGCGAAACAGCGCCTCGTCGCGCACCGCGAGCGAGCCCATCAGCAGATCGCCATGGCCGCCGGCATGTTTCGAGAGCGCCTGCATGCTGATATCGACGCCATGCGCGAGCGGCTTGAACAGCAGATGCGAGGCCCAGGTGTTGTCGGCGGCGACCAGCGCCCCGACCTTGCGCGCCGCAGCGACGATCGCCGGCACGTCCTGTACTTCGAAGGTAGCGGAGCCCGGAGACTCGACCCAGACCAGGCGCGTCCGTGCATCGAGCAGGGCTGCGATGCCGGCATCGAGCCGCGGCGCATAGGACACCGCCTCGACACCGAGCGGCCCGAGCAGGCGGGTGATCATGTCGCGGGCCGGACTGTAGAGCGTCTCCGGCACCAGGACCCGGTCGCCGCTGCGGCAGACCGCCATCGTCGCCAGCGTCAGGGCCGCCATGCCGGAGGGGACGACGAGCGCGCGCCGCCCGCCTTCGAGCTGGGCGATATGGTCCTCGAGCTGGCGGCTCGTCGGCGTGCCGTAGAGCCCGTAGCTGAAGCCGTCATAGACCCGCTCGGCCCGGCGCTCGAAGGCTTCGAGATCGTCGAAGACGATGGTCGAGGCGCGCTCGATCGGCATGGCGACCGCCTGGAAGGGCTCCTGCGAGCGGCCCGGCGGATGGATATGGGAGGTGTCGTCGCTTGGTTTCATGAGCAGGACCCTAGCGAGGCCGCCCATTGCCATCTATGGCCGCAGCGATAGAGTTGATCCGATTTTGATATGGGCTGGCCATGAACCTGCGCGACATCGACGTCTTCAACGCGATCATGATCAGCGGCGGGGCCGGCGCGGCGGCGACCCTGCTCGACACGTCGCAGCCCGCCATCAGCCGCTCGCTGGCGAAGCTCGAGGCCGAGCTCGGCTTCAGCCTGTTCGACCGCATTCGCGGCCGGCTCGTGCCGACGCGCGAGGGCCAGCTCTTTCATGCCGAGGTCAGGGCCAATCTGGTCGGGCTCGACCGGCTCAAGCTGCGCGCTGCCCAGATCAAGGAGGTCGGGGCCGGGGCCATTCGCGTCGCCAGCCTCTCGGCCCTCGGCCATGGCCTGGTGCCCCGCGCCATCGCCGCCTTCTCGCGCAAGCATCCTCAGGTGCGCGTCAGCTACCAGGTCCGCACCTCCAATGTCGTGCGCGACCTGATCGCCTCCGGCAGTTTCGACATCGGGCTTGCTGCCGACGAGATCGACACCAGCGGCGTGCTGCACAGCGTCTTCACGACGCCCCGGGCGGTCTGCGTGATGCCGGAGCACCACCGCCTGGCGCAGCGTTCGGTGATCACGCCGGCCGATCTCGATGGCGAGCCCTTTCTGGCGCTGGCGCCGGAGGACACGGTCCGCCTGGCGATGGACCGCATCTTCGCCGAGCACGGCGTGCACCCGCGCATCCTGGTCGAGACGCCCTATGGCGTGACCATCGCCATTCTCGCCGCGCAAGGGCTCGGCATCGGCCTGGTCAATCCCTTCGTCATCGCCGATCGCATGATCGGCGGCATCGCTGTGCGCCCGTTCGAGCCATCGGTCCATTTCCGGGCGCTGCTCCTGCGCCCGCCCGACGGCGCGAATTCACGGCTCGTCGCGGATTTCACGAGCGAACTTTTTGCCGTCCGCAATGCGTTCCTGGTCGCCGATTGAGAGGTGGCCCATCGGCTCGCGCCGGCTCGCAGGGCAGGGCGCGCTACCGATACGCGGGACGCAGCTAGCGTAACCGCTATGCGCCGCGCTCGGCTAGACGGACCCGATAGGCGCAGCGGCGCGCGCCCGCCGGGATATGCTCGACGCGCTCGACATGGACATCTGTTCCCAGAACGGCGCGGAAGATCGCCAGCTCCGATCGGCACAGGCCCTGGCAGGCGGTCGCGGCCGCGCAGATCGGGCAATGGTTCTCGACCAGGAGAAAACGGCCGGGCTCTTCCTCGATGATCCCCGCCATATAGCCCTCGCGGCTGCGGATTTCCGCCAGCGCGGCGAGCCTGCGCCGAAGCGAGCCGCCCTCACCGATATGCGTGCGATAGGCGGAGAGGCTGGCCTGTTCGCGGTGCGCGATCAGCCGCTGCAGCCCGGGCTCGCCAAAGAGATCGCGGATGGAATGCAGCAGGTCGAGCGTCAGGTCGGAATGACGGTCGGGGAACCGGTCATGCCCGCGCGGCGAGAGCTCCCAGTATTTCTTCGGCCTGCCGCGCCCTTCCTGCCGGTCATGGCTCGTCACCAGGCCGTCCGTTTCGAGCTTGAGCAGATGCTGCCTTGCGCCGGCCGGCGTCATGTCGAGCCGCGCCGCGATCGCCGCCGCCATCTGCGCGCCGCGCGTCTTCAGGTGGAACAGCATCCGCTCCCGGCTGCGCTCGTCGCCTTGGCCGTCCTTGCCGGGACTGCCCTTGCCCGGACTGGCGTCGCTTTGACTGTCGTTGCCTTGACTCATGGCTCTCAATTTAGATAGCGATTGCTTTCTAAATTAGAACGCCCTGCGCATCCGCGCAAGGCATCGTGTGCCGCAGGCGGGGACGAACGGACATGGAGCAGGGCACATCGTCCACCGAATGGCGGGACCTTCTGAAATGGACCTGGCTGCCGACGCTGGCGATCCTGACGAGCGGCGTGCTGCTCCAGTCGATGAATGCGCTGCTGCTGACGACGGTCCTGCCTTCGATCGCCGATGAACTCGGCGGCGCCGCCATGCTGAGCTTGCCCGCGAGCGCCTATGTCGGCTCCTCGATCGTGGCGGCGAGCGGGGCAGGCCTGCTGACGGCCCGCTACGGCGTCCGGGATACCTTGTGCGTCGGGGTGGTGATCTTCGGCCTCGGAGCGCTGATCTGCACCTTCGCTGCGAGCATGGGCTGGATCGTCGCCGGGCGTCTGGTTCAGGGCCTCGGCGGCGGTCTCGAGGTCGGCGCGGCCTATACGGCTGTCCGCGCGGTTTTCCCGTCGAAGCTCTGGCCGCGGGTCATCGCGCTGATGGCGACGAGCTGGACGATCTCCGTCTTCCTCGGGCCGCTGGTCGGCGGCTTGTTCGCACGCGCCGGACATTGGCGCGGCGCGCTTGTCGTGACGGTGCTGATCTCGGCCATCCTGGCGGTCGCAGCCGCGCTCGTGCTGCCGGCAAACCGCCCCGTGGAGCGCTCCGCCGGGGCGCGCATTCCGGCCGGGCGCATCGGCCTGATCTGCCTCGCCATCGCGGCGCTGTCCTGTGCCTCGCTCGTGCAGGCGGTCGGTGCCAAGGCGGGCCTCATCCTTGCCGCGGTCGCAGCCCTGGCGCTGATGCTGCGGCTCGACCGCAAAGCACCGGTGCGCCTGCTGCCGAGCGATGCGTTTTCGGTCAGCACGCAGACTGGCATCGGTCTCTGGCTCGCTTTGCTGCTCTGCATCGCCTTCAGCCCGCTGCACATCTACATGCCCATCTTCCTGCAGAGGCTTCGGGGCCTTGATCCGCTTGAATCCGGGTTCATGGTCGCGAGCGGGTCCCTGGCCTGGACGGCCGCCTCCGTCCTGGTCTCCGGCCTGACGGGCCCCTGGCCCAGGCGTTTGCTGCTCGCCGGTCCGGTTCTGATGGCAGGCGGCCTGATCGCGCTCGCCATGCTCCTGCAAAGCCCGGCGCCGACCTTGGCGCTGGTCCCGGCCATCGTCCTGCTCGGGATCGGCATCGGCCAGGCCTGGCCCTTTGTCGGGCCGACGATCATGAGCGGCGCAAGGCCGGGCGACGAGGCGGCGGCCGCCTCCGCCGTGCCGACCATCCAGCAAACCGGCCTGGCCCTTGGCGCGGCGCTGGCGGGCGTGGTCGCGAATGCCAGCGGCTTTGCCTCGGCCGCCGCCGAAGCCGACACGCGGAATGCGGCCTTCTGGGTGCCGGCTTGCTTTGCCGTCACGGCTGGCCTCGCAGGCGTGGCGAGCCTTCGGCTCCAGTGGCGGCGGCGCGCCGATCTCGCTTCGGGACCCGGGATGTAGGGCCAGCCCCGAGGGGGATGCTCCTGCGGGCTTGAAGCGGCATAACGGCTCAGGGCCTGGATCGTCGGGCGCAATTTTCGTATCGGGCCCGGCGATCTAAGTTTTTGTGATTGCATCGGCTTTCCCGAAAGCCGCGATCTCCGTCCAGGGCCGATACTTGAGCCGGCCGCCTCGATGTCACGCTGGAGCCGCATTTGCTTAACACAACCCAAATCGCAAGCGTGCGTGCCAGGTCAGGACATCGTTATGTACGTGTTCCCGTTAGCAGCGGCCGTCTGCGCCATTGGGTGTATACTTGTCCATTATGAGTTCCTGCGCTTGATATCGGGCAGCGTGGCGCATCTTGACGTCGCGCCGAGACAGAGAATTGTCTACGTTGTTGCAGGAAGCATGGTCAGTCACGTCATCCAGATCCTGATATTTGCACTGTTGCTGTGGCTGCTCTCCGTTGCCGTAAATGAAGAGGTGTTCGGGATCGGCATTCCCGTGTCATTCCAGCAATCGCTCTATGTCTCCTTTGAATCCTACGCCTCTCTCGGCAGCAGCAACGCGCTGCCCTTCGGCCCCTTGCGGATCTTCATCGGCGTCGAGGGTCTGTCGGGGCTGGTGGTGATCGGCTGGACCTCGGCCTTCACCTATTGGTGCATGACGCAGTACTGGAACGACCACTGAACTGAGGCCTTGCGGCTGGCAGGACTGATCGATGACGCAGAGTCGGGAAAGATTTGAAAAGTCTCATCTCGGCAATGGCTTGAGTCATGGGATTCGCGTGACACATGACTTCAGGTCGGGCCGGGCGCGGTCCGGAGCGGGCATGCCGGCTTGAGCCTGTTGCCTCGTAAGGCTGACCGGGTGCACCCCGCCGGCACCGCTTCTCAGCGCTGACCGGCCAGCACGCTCGCCAGCAGCGCGATACCGCGTTTCACGGCGCCGGTATCGAGGCCGGCATAGCCGAGAATGAACCCGGCTTGGCGGGGCCGGGGGACGGCCGGATCATAGAGCGGCGAGACCGGGTGGAGCCCCACGCCGGCGGCGCGTGCGGCGGCGATGATCCCGGGCTCGCGCTCGGCAGCGACATCCGTGAGCCAGGCGACGACATGCAGGCCGGTATCGGCGCCTTCGACGGTCACAGCCGGCCCAAGCTCCTCGGCCAGGGCCTGGAGCAGCACGGCCCGTCGCTCGGCATTCGTCCTGCGGATGCTCCGGACGTGGCGCTCATAGGCGCCCTCGCTCAGGAGATCGGCCAGCGCCTCCTGCTCCAGCAGCGGCGTGTGCCGGTCGGTCAGGCGCTTCGCCTCCGCGAAGGCAGGGATCAGCGACGGCGGGACGACGAGATAGCCGAGGCGAAGCGCCGGCGAGAGCGTCTTGGAGAATGTCCCGACATAGATCACCGAGTCCGGATCGAGGGTTTGCAAGGGCGGGATCGGGGCGACGTCGTGCCGATACTCGCCGTCATAATCGTCTTCGATGATCGTAGCGCCGGTCTCGGCCGCCCAGGCCAGCAACGCGCGCCGGCGCGTCGCCGAGAGCACGCTGCCGAGCGGAAACTGGTGCGAGGGCGTGACATAGGCGAGGCGCGCCGGGGGCAGGGCATCGGTCGCGAGCCCATCGCGATCGACCGGAATCGGGCGGGCGACGCCGCCGGCCGCCGCGAAGGCGTGGCGGGCGAGCAGATAGCCGGGATTCTCGATCATGAAGGCATCGCCGGGGTCGAGCAGCAGCCGGGCGCAGAGATCGAGCCCCTGCTGCGATCCGCTGACGATGATGATCTGCTCAGGCGAGCAGGTGATGCCGCGGGCCCGCCAGAGATAGCCCTGCAGGCTTGAGCGAAGCGCCGACGACCCCTGCGGATCGCCATAGCGCAGCCGCAGGCTTCGGCGCAGGCTGACCCTGTTCAGGGCGCGCCGCCAGGCGAGCACCGGAAAATCGGCGCCGGAGAGATCGCCATAGCGGAAATCCGCAATCAGGGCCGGCTGCGCCGCGATAGGCCGGGGCAGGGCGAGCAGGCGCTGCGCGAAGCCTGAGAGATGCCGCGGCGCGGAGACCCGCGCTGGCGCTGGCGGCGCCGCACTAAGCCCCTTGGCCACGATCGGCCGCGCGCCGGCCCGGCTGATCAGGTAACCCTCGGCGATCAGCTGGCCATAGGCTGCTGTCACCGTCGTGCGGGACGCGCCCCATTCGGCCGCAAAGGTCCGGGTCGACGGCAGGCGGTCGCCAGGCTGGTAGGCGCCGGCATGGATCTGTTCCTTGATCGCCGCGATGATGCGGCGCGCGACGCCGTCAGTGAACTGGACCACATCAACCCCTTGGAACTGGCCGTTTCCAGAAAGCCAGATTGGGCGCATCTTTCTTGGCAGCACAAGGAGTTCCGCAATGTATACCCCGCCAGCCTTCCGCGACGATGACAGGGACAGCCTGCGGGCGACGATCCGCGCCTCCAGGCTCGCCACTCTCGTCACCGGCACCGTCGATGGCGTGCTGGCGACGCCTTTGCCGCTCTATCTCGAGGAGAACGAGGGCGAGCATGGCGTGCTTTATGGCCATCTCGCCAGGGCCAACCCGCAAGGCCGGGCCGCGGCACTGGGCGAGGCGCTCGCGATCTTCATGGGCCCGGACGCCTATGTCACGCCGTCCTGGTATGAGACGAAGCAGGAGACCGGGAAGGTCGTGCCGACCTGGAACTATGTCGCGGTCCACGCCTATGGCCCGGTCGAGTTCTTCGATGACACGGTCCGCCTGCTCGACGTCGTGACCCGCCTGACCAACCTGCACGAGGGGGCGCGCGCCAGGCCCTGGACGGTGTCCGAGGCCCCGCCGGACTTCGTGCAGGCGCAGCTGCGCGGCATCATTGGCCTGCGCCTGCCGATCACCCGGCTGGAGGGCAAGCGCAAGCTCAGCCAGAACCGCAGCCCGGCCGATCGGGCCAATGTCGCGGCGGGACTGGCGGCGAGCGAGCGGGCCACGGACCGCGAGGTCGGCGCGCTGATTCCGCTCTGACAGCGGGCGGTTCCGCGCGACCAGCCCTGTTCCTCGCGCTGCCCGCACCGGCAGCGCCCGGACCCGGACTGGCGCCGTTGCTTAAGCCGGCAGGACGACCACCTTCGTCTTGACCGGCGTGCGTGAATAGAGGTGCATCATGTCTTGGCTGAGTAGGCCGACGCAGCCGCTTGTGATGCCGTTCCCGATCGATTCGGGGTCGCTCGAGGCGTAGATCGTGTAGAGCGTGTAGGCGCCATTCTGATAGAGATAAAGCGTGCGGGCGCCGAGCGGGTTTTCGAGGCCGCCCGGCATGCCGCGGGCGTATTTGGCCGCCTCGGGCTGGCGCTTGATCATCTCCTTGGGCGGTGTCCAGGTCGCCCATTCCGCCTTGCGCCCGATATAGGCATCACCGCTCCACCGGAACCCGTCGCGGCCCACATTGGCGCCATAGCGGGTGGCCGATCCGTCGTCCTCGACGCGGTAGACGTAGTAATTGCCGGGATCGACGATGATCGTGCCGGGCGCTTCCTTGGTCTCGTAGCGAACTGTCCGGCGATAATATTTCGGATCGACCTTGCTGACGTCGACCGCCGGGATCGGGAATTTCTCTTCGGGCACCGGCCCGTAGATCTTCGCCGCCTCGGCGAGGCTCATGCCGTCGGTCGTGCACCCGGCTAGCCCGAGGCCGCCGAGACCGACGGCCGAGCCGACCAGAAACGACCGGCGGTTGAGAAGTCCCGCCCGGTGCCCGATCAGAGCGACCTCGTCCATCTTGCCGGCATCGGCATTACCACCGTCGATGATCATGATTTTGGACTTCCCATGTACTATTGCCCGACGAGGAAATACTCCGGCATACCCCCGCTGAACGTCTTGCCGAGCTGAGACTGCCTTCACGCGGCTCGATTGGCAAGCTCTGGCCTTCGCTGCGCGCACCAAAGCCGGTCCCGTCCACGCGGTCTCGCAGCCTCACGTCGCCTGGCGCTCGGCGTGGCCCGATCTGATCCTTGGCCTCGGCATCGCGGCGCCGCGGCGTTCAGATCTCCCGGGGCCGGCCTGGTGACCGTCGGCTTCAACCGAACCCTTCCTGCAGCATGCGCTCTGCAAGCTCCCCGCATCTGGCGGCGCACGCGCCACGCTCCGCGGCGAGTTCCGTCAGGCCAGGCTCCCGGCTCTGGTGCCGTCACCGGCCTCGCCAGTTAACCTCGCCAGTTCCTTGCCGATCGGCTATCCCAGTCTCGCCCTTTCGATGCGAGGACATGTCATGGCCCGGGCCTATAAGGTCGTCGATGCGTTTTCCGCAAAGCCGCTGCTCGGCAACCCGGTCGCGGTCATCCTCGACAGCGCGGGCCTCAGCGACGCCGCGATGCAGGCGATCGCGCATTGGACCAATCTGTCGGAGACCACCTTCGTGCTGCCGCCGACGCGCAGCGAGGCCGATTACCGGCTGCGGATCTTCACGCCGGGAAGCGAATTGCCCTTTGCCGGCCACCCGACGCTCGGCAGCGCGCACGCGATCATCGAGGCCGGGCTCGCCACCCCGCGCGTCGGCAGGCTGGTGCAGGAATGTGGCGTCGGCCTTGTCGAGATCACGGTCGAAGGCGAGGGCGCCGAGCGCCGGCTGACGCTGGCGCTGCCGCCGGCGACCGTCACGACTCTGTCGGACGGCGATGTCGCCGAGATCGAGGCCATTATCGGCCACGGCGTCCTCCGCGAGGCCAGCCCCGCCATCGTCAATGTCGGCGCGGTCTGGGTCGTCGCTCAGGTTGGCGGTGCCGAGGCGCTGCTCGCACTGAAACCCGATTTCGCGCGCTCGGCCGCCTTCGAGCGCCGCCTCGGCGTGACCGGCATCACGCTCTTCGCCCGGCGCGAGGGCAGCGGGCCCGAGATCGAGGTCCGCTCCTTCGCGCCCTCCTGCGGGGTCAACGAGGACCCGGTCTGCGGCAGCGGCAATGGCAGCGTCGCGGTCTTCCGGGCCACTCGCGGGCTTCTGCCCGCAGGCGGCGCCCGCTACGAGGCGGCGCAGGGCCGCTGTCTCGGGCGCGACGGCACCATCACCCTCGCGGTCGATGCCGGCGGCAAGGTCCAGGTCGGCGGCGCCTGCGTCACGACCGTGGATGGCACGCTCCTGCTCTGAGCCCTTCGCCGCACGGAGATTGAGGAGTGTCCGCTAACCACCGGCGGGACTCGGCTCCCTTAGGCATCGCCTCGGCGGGGCCGGGGCAGGGCAGATCCAGGCCGTCGTGATCGCTCCTGGCGGAGATTCGCCTGGCGCGAAACCCTCGCCGCGCGTGAGCCGATATCGCACGATCGATGGCAATCGCCTCGGCATCGGCTTACTGTAGCGGCCGGCTGCAATCTATCTAGCGCCGTTCCCTCCGGGCAAAGAACGCCCCTGACGACCCAAGCCTGCAAATCTCGAACGTTGCTGCTCACGCTTCCGACAAATGGACCTCCTCGTCGAGGCCCGACCCACTTCGGAATAAGCCAATGAGGCACGCCATGATTTCGCACCCGCTTTTCACTTCATTTTTGGTTTCAACGAGCCTTTGCATTGGCGCGGCCTACGCGCAAACGATCACCGGCACTCCGGGAGCCCCGAGTGCGACCCAAACCATAGACGGCAAGTATCTGCCCCCGCCGCCATCCGCATTTGGCGGTACGATTGGCCTCGATGCCGCCCAGTCCAAGCCCTACTGGCCAGCGACTGTGGTTCCGCCGGCCAATGCGCCGAATGTGCTCCTGATCATGACCGATGACGCTGGCTACGGAGTGTCCGGCACGTTTGGAGGGGTCATCCCGACGCCGGCGCTCGACCGGGTCGCGAATGCCGGGCTGCGCTACACGCAATTCCACTCGACCGCGCTCTGCTCGCCGACGCGGGCGGCGCTGATCACCGGCCGCAACCACCATTCCGTGGGATTTGGCGTGATCACCGAGCAGTCCACCGGCTATCCCGGCTACGATTCCGTGATCGGGCCCGAGAACGCCACGATCGGCGCGATGCTGAAGCTGAACGGCTATGCCACCTCCTGGTTCGGCAAGGAGCATAATACGCCGAGCTTCCAGTACAGCGTCGCGGGCCCCTTCGACCAATGGCCCGTCGGGATGGGTTTTGAGTACTTCTACGGCTTCATGGGCGGCGAGACCGACCAGTGGACGCCCTATCTCTTCCGCAACCAGACCCAGGTCTTCCCCTGGATCGGCAAGCCCGACTACAACCTCACGACCGATCTGGCCGATGAAGCCATCGATCACATGAGGAAACTCAACGCGGCCGCGCCCGACAAGCCGTTCTTCGTCCATTACGTGCCCGGCGGCACCCACGCGCCGCATCAGCCGACGCAGGAATGGATCAACAAGTTCAAGGGCAAGTTCGACATGGGCTGGAACGCCCTGCGCGACCAGATCTTCGCCAATCAGAAGCGGCTCGGCGTGATCCCGGCCAGCACCGCCCTGACCCCCTGGCCTGACGACCTGCCGAAATGGGACACGCTCTCGGCCGACGAGAAGAAGCTCTTCGCGCGCCAGGCGGAGGTCTACGCCGCCTATGTCGCTTATACCGACTACGAGATCGGCCGTGTGATCAAGGCCGTGGAGGACATGGGCAAGCTCGACAACACGCTCATCATCTATATCGAGGGCGACAATGGCACGAGCGCCGAAGGCTCGACCATCGGCACGCCCTTCGACCTGGCCGCGATCCAGGGCATCAACGTGCCGGTCGCCGAGCAGTTGAAATACTACGATGCCTGGGGCTCCAGCACGACCACTCCGCACATGTCGGTGGCATGGTCCTGGGCCTTCGACACGCCGTTCAAATGGACCAAGCAGATTGCGTCGCATCTCGGCGGCACTCGCCAGGGCATGGCGATGGCCTGGCCCGCCCGCATCAAGGATGCCGGCGCGATCCGCAGCCAGTTCCACCATATGATCGATATCGTTCCGACCATTCTCCAGGCCGCGGGCATCCAGGCGCCAGTGATGGTCAACGGCATCGCGCAGAGGCCGATCGAAGGCGTCAGCATGGCCTATACCTGGGACAAGGCGAACGCCAACGCGCCCTCGACCCGCAAGACGCAGTATTTCGAGATGTTCGGGAACCGCGCCATCTACAACGACGGCTGGATTGCTGCGACGACCCCGCCGGCGCCGCCCTGGCTGATGGGCCTGGGCAAGATGCCGGACGTGATCAACGGCTATAACTGGGAACTCTACAACATCGCCGAGGACTATTCGCAGAACAATGATCTGGCAGCGAAGATGCCCGACAGGCTGCGGGAGATGAAGGAACTCTTCCTTGTCGAGGCGGCGAAATACAATGTCTTCCCGCTCGACAACGATATCCTCGGTCGCCTCCTGACGCCGCGGCCGAGCGCGACCGCCGGCCGGAATGTCTTCACCTATTCCGGCGAGGTGTCAGGCATCGATCCGAGCAATGCGCCCAGCCTTCTCAGCAAGTCGTTCTCGATCAGCGCCGAGCTCGAGATCCCCTCGGGAGGCGCCGAAGGGATGATCGTGACCGAGGGCGGACGCTTCGGCGGCTACGGCCTGTATCTGCTCAAGGGCAAGCCGGTCTTCCTCTACAACCTCCTGGGGTTGGAGCGCTTCCGCTGGGAAGCCCCGACGGCGCTTTCGCCGGGCAAGCACACCATCGTCTTCGACTTCGCCTATGACGGGCCCGGCTTCGGCAAGGGGGGCACGGGCGTCCTGAAGGTCGACGACGCCGAGGTGGCGAACAGGACGATACCGCATACCATTCCCTTCCTGACGACCATCGACGAGACCTTTGACGTCGGGGTGGACACCCGGACGTCGGTGGAAGACGCCGACTACCAGGTGCCCTTCAGGCTGACCGGCCGGCTGGGAAAACTGGTCGTCAGGCTGGGGCCGCTGCAGTTGGGAGCAAACGAGCTGGAGGCACTCCCGTCCAAGCTCGCCAAAGCGCGAGATTAGGCGCGAAGAGCCAATCTGGTGATGCGCAGGGACGCCCCCAGATCCGAAGGCTGATCGGCAAGGCAGATCTGGCCGCGGAGCAGGTGTCTGAGCCAGGCGCCGGCGCGCTATGCCGGCGCATGGTCGGGCTGGTCCGGTCGCGAAGCTGCCTGCGCCTCCTCCTCTTGGGCGCCTTGCGAAACCTCTGCGGCGTCGAAGGGCTGGCCGGCTCGTCGGACGGCGCGTGATCGTCGCGCCGTAGCCACGGCGCTGCCGGCCTGTGCCGCTTGTCACCCCGCGCCGATGTGCTGGAGGGGATAGGGATGGGGCTCCCCTGTATCCGCCTGCGAAGGCTGATGATTCCTGCCGCGCTTAACCAGCGGTGCGTCCAGATGCAGCCTGCCGCTTCGGCGGGCTTTTCTATTGGGCAGCAGGAGGCAAGGCTTCCTCGTTGGGTGGAAAGCTCGTGGTTCTTCCTTCATTTTGGGGGGCGAGCTGAGGAGATTCGATTGCAGATGGAAACCGCGCGATTGCTGCTCCGCCCTTCTCGTCTCTCCGACGCCCCGTCGCTATTTGAGTTTCTCGGGAACAAGGGAGCGATGCAGCACACCCATGTCGACGAGACTGTATTGGACTGCCGTCGTCGGATTGCGGTTCATGAATGGAGGCGGCGGCGTGAAGGTTATGCACCCTGGACCGTCATCGAAAAGACGAGCGGCAAACTGATTGGTTGGGGCGGGTTGTATGACGATCCGTTTGATCCGGGATGGGGCTGCGAAGTCGGGTACTGGTTCCACCCTAGCGCTTGGGGAAACGGATATGCTTCGGAGCTGGTCTGGGCGGCGTTGCGCATGGCCGACAACCAATTGAAGCTACCCGAGGTGCGAGCCTTCGCACACCCCGAGAACGCGGGCTCGCGGAAAGTGTTGGAGAAGGCGGGCTTCGAGGTTGTTCGCTTCGTTCCTGAGATGAACCGACTTCTGTTCTCGCGGCAGCGCCAACAGAATGGAATGGTCGCTTAAGGCGGAGCGTGAGCTGCCTGTCCCGCCAGGTCTCAGGCCTCTCCTTCGTGATCGGCCTGTTCGGCACCTTGACCCTGGCGAGCGGTCGCTTCCCGGTCTCGGACAATATCCGGCTTTTCGCGATGGTCGGCTCTGCGGCGGCTACACCACGTTCTCGTCCTTCAGCCTGCAGACGCTCGAGCTGATGCGGACCGGCGCGACGCTCCGCGCCACGGCGAAGATCGCTCTGACCGTGCTGCTCTGCGTCGGGGCGGTCGCGCTCGGCCCTATCGTCGCGTCCCAATCCGGAGACCGGGAGCTACAGATCGCTCAGGCGACGGTGGAGGAGAAAGGTTAGATCATCGGATCGGAAATCCTATCCGGTCCGATGATCTAACCCTTTATGCGTGCATCGGCTGTGCCCCGAAAACCGCAATCCACTTTTCGGGCCGATGCCTTGGAACCCAAAACCAGAGTGAAGGTGACGGTGTCGGTGGTGACGTGGGTTTGTGATCGCAGGTCGGCGGCATGACGTCCGACGAGGCCTATGCCATCAGTCGAAAACCGGGCAATTGACCAGACAGGAAGCAACTGATCCAACGCGGCCAAGCCGCAAAATTGCCTCGGGAAACGGGACGACGTCTCCATGACAGCCAGCAACCGCATCGTTCTCTCCAGCGACCACGCTGCCATTCAGCTCCGGCAGGCCATCGCCGCTCATGTCGTGGCGCAGGGCTGGGTGGCGGTCGACATCGGGCCGACGACGCCGGAGAGCACGCCCTATCCCAGGCATGGCGAAGCGGCGGCGCGGCTCGTCGCCTCCGGCGATAGCCGGTTCGGCATCATCCTGTGCGGCACCGGCCAGGGCATCATGATGGCGGCGAACAAGGTCAAGGGCATCCGTTGCGGCGTCTGCGCCGACACATTCTCAGCCCGCATGATCCGCCAGCACAACGATGCCAATATGCTGTCGATTGGCGTGCGCGTGGTGGGCGAGGGGCTGGCGCTCGATATCGTGGATGCGTTCCTGGCCGCCGAGTTCGAGGGCGGCCGGCATGCGACGCGGGTGGAGATGATCGGGGTGCTGGAGGGGTAACGCGGTCCTTTGCTGCTTCCTTGGGAGCATGACGCAGCAGGCGACGATGCAACCTAATCGGAAAACGCTTCTGCGCCGCTTAGTCCTGCCGGACGGAAGGCTAGAATACCCGCTCGGTCATCTCGCGCAGCTTGTCCGCCTCGGTGCGGAAGGTCCGGTATTCATAGCGCCCGGTGACGGGGTTGCGCCGGTGCCAGACCTGTTCGAGCCAGAACGGCCCGGTGTCGTCGCTCGGAAAGACCGGCCGCCAAGCGTACCATCCGCTCCAGAGGCAGTCTGAAGCCGGGATCGGGCCGGCATGGCGCGGGGCGGCCGTCATGATGCTTCTCCGCGAGAGCATGTTGCGAAAAAGTGGCACGGTTTTTCGCAATCAGCATGCTCTAAACGATGAGAGTCGATCACGTTTTCTGCGTTTGGACAATTACGTCCAAACGCAGCGTGATCGAGAGCATTTCCGATGAAAATCGAATCCTCTGCAATGCTTTATCTCTTTGTCTTCACGTCATTTCTTAGACCAGTCCGCTACGCAGTCTGACTGGAATCGTTCTGGCCCTTGGGCGCCTCGGGAGACATGTTCTCCTCCTGCGCCGCGAAGACATTATGCGCGTAAGCGTCGAGAATGGCTTCAGACCGCGTCAGCCGGCCAGCGGCCTCTTCGGCGCGATCGGCCTTGTAGAAATCGAGCTTCTGGATCCTCGCGATCCAGGTCTTGAACTTGGACAGTTCCTGCTCGTTCTCCTCGAGCTCCGCGAAGGTGAAATGCCTGACGCGGGTTTCTTCCGCGATCTCCTCTTCGAAGGCGATGCATTTCTCGATGAACTCCTTGTACTGGTCGTCGCGATCGGCATTGAACCGGGCGATGAGCTTGTCCTGCTGCTTCTGGTCGAGACCGACGGTGGCCAGCAGCAGCGCTTCGCCCTCGGCCTCGGCGATCTCGTTCTCCAGCATCTTGAGGCGCCGCAGATGGTCATCCGTCTTCGGCAGGACGCAGACGCCGCCCTGCAGATAGAGCGCCCCCATGCCCTTGAGCTTGCGCCAGATCGAGATCCGCTTCCGTGCGGGCTCGGCGGGGACCTTGTAGGTCAGCAGCAACCATTCCAGCGCCGTCATCGTCTCTCTTCGATCCTCTTGAATGTTACGGTCGTTACAATCATACTGAACGGAATATCGCGTATCGATCATACCACGGTCGCGCCGAAAGATCCCGTTCTGCTGGGCGGCCTGCGAAACGAAAGCGACAGCCATGATCTCATGGGCCACCGCCGCACCCGCCATCTCCGCCGCCTTCCTCGCCTCGCTGGTCGAGGTGGTCGAGGCCTTCACCATCGTGCTCGCGGTCGCAACCGTGCAGGGCTGGCGACCGGCCCTGGCGGGGACGGCGGCAGGGCTCGGCGTTCTCGGCCTGCTGGTCCTGGCCTTGGGCCCGGTGATCGACCGCGTCCCGCTCCAGGGCCTCCAGCTCGTCATCGGCGTCCTGCTGCTGCTGTTCGGCCTGCGCTGGCTGCGCAAGGCGATCCTGCGTGCCGCGGGCATCATCGCCCTGCATGACGAGGACCGCGCCTTCGCCAGCGAGACGGCCAGTCTTGCCGAGGCCGCGCGCCTTGATGCCACGCGGCGCAACTGGATCGCGGGTCTTGCCGCCTTCAAGGCGGTCGTGCTGGAGGGCGTCGAGGTCGTCTTCATCGTCATCGCGGTCGGTGCCGGGCGCGGGCTGCTCTGGCCGGCGGCGTTCGGCGCGGTTGCGGCCTGCGCGCTTGTTCTCGTCATCGGGCTTGCCGTCCACAAGCCGCTCTCCCGCGTGCCGGAGAACACGCTCAAATTCGGCGTCGGCGTGATGCTCTCGGCCTTCGGCGTCTACTGGACCGGGGAGGGGCTCGGCGTCGCCTGGCCCGGCCATGATCTCGCGATCCTGGTCCTCGTCGCCATGTTCCTGGCCATCGGGCTCAGCCTCGTCCCGTTCGCCCGTCGTCCCCAGAAAATTGAGCCTCAGGAGATGGCCCGATGACCCTGCTGCGTCTGATCCTTCGGGAGCTCGTCGGCCTGTTCGTCGATGACGAGAAGCTTGCGCTTTCGATCCTGGCCGTGGTCGGGGCCTGCTGGCTCCTCGTCCATGCCATTCATGGCAGCGCCTTCAGCACGGGGTTGCTGCTGGTTTTGGGCTGTGTCGGCGTGCTGATCGCCAGCGTCCTCCAGGGCGCGCGGCGCTAGGGCAGGCGGACGAAGCCGGCCTGGTTGATTGATCGGCACAAAGGAGGCCGGGTTGTGTGTCCGCGCGGCATGGTGCGCGTCTGCGCGATGCGTACTGGTGGTGTCGTCCCTCTGAGCCCGAATGATCGCAAGCGACTGCGGTCGATCGTTGATGACTGCAGCAGCCTGCAGAAGCATGTGACCCTCATTGTCTCTTGTTCATTGGCGGAGCCTTCCACTGTCCATCGAGCGCTTCGTGTTTTGGCCAATAGAGGCGCATCGCCGCGAAGAACGGACCGGCGGGCGCCGGCAGCCAATTGGCTTCCTTGTCCTTGCCTGGCGAGTCGTGCTGGACATTGAGCGTCACGCCACCGTCGGCATCGCGCTTCAGGTCGGGCAACATGGCAGAGTTGACCAGGTAGCGGTTGAGTGGATTGGCCGAGAGGAGGCTCGACGGAAGCTCATAGACCGTGAGCGACCAGAAGGCGTTCACTGGCGGTAGCTGGTCCGGGCCAAAGCGAAGCGTGTATCTGTTGGCGCCGTTGACCGGCTTCTTCTCGCTATCGACGAAGTAAAGCGGGTAGATCGCCTCTTCCTTCGAGTTGCCATAGATGCCGAGCACGGCTGCGGACATGCGGTCGATATAGCTGCCGTTCAGGAATTCGCGTGTTCCGAGGCTGTCGCCACTGGTGCGCTTGCGAGTGTCGATCTGTGTCTCCTTGAATTCCTTGAACGCGGCCCAGCCATCGGCCATGCCCTCGGCGACCGCCTTTTGAATCTCGGGGGAAAACGCCTTGAGATCGAAGGATTTGCCACCGCCGATATTGAGCTTGGCAAAACGCGCCATGAGCTCCGTTTCCGAAGGATGTGTCGGGCAGAACTGGAGGACAAAATTGAGGATGCTGAAGAATGAGGGCGAGGTCCTTTCATCGGCGGCGCTCAACGGCTCGATGAAGTCGACGGGGCGCGCGGCGGCTGGGGCTGGCCGGCGAAGGAATTGCGACAGCGGCTGGACCTCGTAGCCGGCCTGGATCTGCTTGACGTTGTCGATGTCGGCGGGATTGAACAGCTGTGTCCGGTAGATGACGAAGGCGAACTCGGTTTCAGACCGGATCACCGACTTGATGCCGGCGGGTGTCTCGCCTTTCCAGTTCGGGCCGGCCAGGAGGAAGCTTCCGGCATCGCTGCCAGTGGCGCGGCTGCCTGCATAAGCGAAGTTGAATGTGTACATGTCGATGAACTGGAGCGAGTAGTAGCGCTCCTTGTCGATGGCAGGCACCGTGAGTACCAGAGGCTCCGCCCACAGATCCGCGCCCAGGAACGAATAGGGCGTATCGGAGTTTGGCGACTGGATCGCCTTGTCGTCGGGCGTGTAGACCCGAGCAGTATTGCTGAGCGTATTCCACGGCCCTTTGAATTCGGCGTTACCGCGATCGACGAAATAGGAATACTGGATGCGGTAATTGTCGACGAGCGGGAAGCCGTAGATGGTGGCCTCCTTGGCAATGGCGCGCGCCTCTTCTGGGGAGAGCGACTGCGCGGTTGCCGGGCAGACAGCCATGCCAGCCAGGGAGATGGCGAAGAGCCAGGCAAGAGCCAGGTTCGCCCGGGATTTCCCGGCTACACCGGCCGCCTTTGGAGTGCCTGAGTTCATTGTCTCTCTCCGGGAAGGCCATGCTTCCTGCTCATTTCTAAGGGCGGGGCGTGCGCCTGTCTGCATTGCGCTGCCGGACAGAGACCAGCGGCCGCTTGCCACTCTCCCGTGACCTTCGCAACATCTTATCGTGGGCAAGGCCCCGGCGACCTTCTGCGAGCCGGAAGGACGGTCCGTAGGCGGGTGCCAAGCGTTAGATTCATGCCACTGGTCAGTGCACGCCCCGACCGGCCATCGTGATAGGGAGGAGGCTATGGCCTTCACCCTCCACTGCTTTGCCGACATCCCCACCTCCGACTGGCTGGCTCTGCTGAACCATCCTGATGTCATCCGTCACATGCCGCTCGCCGATGGCAGCTGGACTGAAGCATCTGCCCGCGACTGGGCCAAGGGCAAGGACGCCCAGTGGCATCAAAACGGCTATGGTCCATGGTCCATCCGCATTGACGACCGCTTTGCTGGCTGGGGTGGTTTTCAGAATGAGGCGGATGGCGCTGACCTCGCCCTCGTTCTGCTTCCCCAATTCTGGGGGGCACGGCGCCGAGCTATTTCGTGGCTTCATGGACCGTCGGACCGCGCTTGGCATCGGCAATGTCAGCATCCTGCTGCCGCCGAGCAGGTCGCGAGTGAAGGGCCTTGCCCGACTTGGATTCGTTGCCGACGGTGAATTGGATTACGAAGGCCAACGCTTCATGAGGTTCCGGACGAACGCGTGAACGGTCGACCATCCCTGGGTCGTGCCGGACTTGGCAAGGTCTACGTCCGTCCGAAGCCGACGTCCGCGCCCAGGGGACGAGAGATCGCGCCGGCCAAGGATCGCGCCCAGACAAACTGGCGTCCTCTCTCCACCCTCCCACGACCTTCGCAACTCCGCGAGACGGAAGGCAGGTACGTGCCCTGCCGCATGACCTGAAGATGCTTGCCGAGGATCCCGCGGCGACAGTGTCTAAAGGGTTTGTCAGGGGGCACCTATGGGCGGTTAGGACGTTCGGCAGACCACCTGCTGGTCGGGATGGTTCGGCTGGAATAGCATCTCCTTGAACGGCGCGGCTGTCGCCGGATCATTGTCTCCGAGCTTGTGAGCGAGCGAGGGCGGAATCGCCCATTCTGGGGAGAGACCAAACATGGCCGTCCAAGAAGGCACCTATAAAGCGGAGTTTGGGACTACCCTTGGTATCGGCAGCGGCGTCGTGGTGATCTGCGGCGGCAAGCTGCGCGGAGGCAACTCAGCAATGCTGTATGTCGGAAGCTATCAAGAGGATCGAGATGCCTTTAGCGCCGAGATCCGTGTAACCCGGCATACCCCGACTCTGGCTGTTGAAAGCGTGTTTGGTAAGGACGACGTCTCTGTCAGCCTTACAGGAGTGGCCATCGAGGGCACGATTTCCCTGCTGGGCGAGTCGCCGGACGCTCCCGGGATCAAAGTCCGGGTCACACTTGTTCGCGTTGCCGACTGAGCAGCGCACCGCGACACCAATCAGCCGAAAGCTGTCATGGACGGCGCCGAACAGGCGGGCGACCGAACGTTGACCGGCGCGGGACGTGCGCCATGATCCTGTCTTGCTGGCACGGTATGGCGCAATGCAGTGACCGCCCCAGGGGGTGATGTCGCCAGACACCGTTGCGCTCCGGTGCCTGAACTCTACCAATAGGGAAGGCCGCATAATGCCCAATTCCAGCGCTGGGCCTAAGGCGCCCATTTTCACAATTAAGACCTCTGCCGACTATCGGAGAACTTGGCAGCGTATCAGAGAGCTCAAAGGGGCCAAGCCTGGCTCAGTGCGATCCATTGAACGAAAAATCCTGAGACTCGCCGCGCGGGAATACGAGCCGGCGGCGAAGCCAGTACGTCCGCTCTAAACACGAAATGGCCCGCGGCTCCGAAAGGGTGGCGGGCGATTTTGGGAGAGTGAACCTCTTGAATCCGGCAATCCTCGGGATAAGTTTCCGGCATCAGCCACGGAAGGAGAAATCCAATGACCGCGGTGGCCGAACTCAAACCGGATACGCTCACTGCCTGCGTCAAATGCCATGAGGATTACCGGTATGCGCTTCAGCGCATCGGTGAAATCGAGGACGCGAAGCCTAAGTCGGTGGAGGCCCTCGAGCTGGAAAAGCTCAAGGCCGCAATCGCCGTCTATGAGGCTCGGGAGCCGGTGCGCACAGGATGACAGGAGATGCTGCCCGTGGTCCAACCTGGCTCAACAATCCCTTGGACATTTTTCGAGCCGTCGCGCGCGTCGAACAGCTGAGGCCTGCCTCGAGGATACGCCAGAGGAAGCTGAGCCGGTTGCGCTCGTTGCATTCCTAGAGGAATGGCTCAGCGCCACCCCCCAACTGGGCGTAGCGCACTACCCAGCTACCCAATAGGGCGGTCACATTCCCGCGCCGCCTCCTCGAACGCTGCCCGCGCGTCTTCCACGGTCCCGGCACCGCTGATGGCGCCCTTGCAGGCGCGCACAGCGTCTTACCACTTCGGGCCGGCACCGAGAGCTATCCAGGCGAGCAAGATCTCTGCTGCTCGTTCGACGTCGGTGATAGAATAGCCCACTCCGGGCCGGTCGGCTTGAACGACGACGGGCGGGTTGAACGAGTGCAGCGGCATGGCTCATTCTCCCAGGGGTTCTCCTAGGCATTCCGCCACGCGAAGAGCAGCCCCGCCGCTCTGGGCGGAGTTAGGCGGGGCGCTTAGGCCGCGCCGGCGCCGCGGCAGGCGCCAACACGCGTAGCGAACCCATAGCGAAACCCATGGTTCCGCGGTGCACCTAATTATTTGTCAGAGATTTTTTGGCGTTCCGCCCTGTGTCCTAGAGCTTTAGAAGCCACAGCAGTTTCTTCGAACCGTCGAACAGCGACTTCAGTCAAATCGGTCGTTTGGCCCGCCGCCCACAAACCAGCGATGATGTACCCAAGACGCTCGCGTTGGGCAGGAACGCTCACGGGATCGATAGAATTCCGGGCGTCGATTTTGCTCCACGCTTCCTCGAACGCCGCGACGATCCCGGCGAGTTCCTCTGGCGTGGCGACGATCGAACGGAACGGCATCGCTTTCTCCCATGCGATGCACACAGTTTAAAACATCTAAAAAGAACACAAGGGCGGAACGGTACGCACCGAGCGGTCCGCTGCGACCGTGGTCATAATGCAACAAAGAAAGCCCCGCCGTATGGCAGCGGCGGGGCCCGAGGCCGTGCGGGCTGTGGAGAGTGGCGGCCAGCACGCAGAGAAAACGGACTTTGCCCTCGGCTGTTCCGTCGACGAGAGCATAGGAACAAAAAAGGACCCGCAGCGTCCTCACACAGCGGGCCAGTTCACCCCTCTTGGGCTAAGAAATGAAACGCGCAGCGGTCCCTGCGGGTTCCGGGCGCGAGCAAATAGTTTCATCGGTGCGGAACACGCGATCCGGTTCCAGGGTTAAGTCGAATAGACAGCGTTGGGTGCCACAATGAGCGCCACATTCGAAATCGACATGTCCAGGCGGCCTGTGACCCGCCAGAGATTTGCGGCGGCCAGGCCCGTTCCTCGCATCGTGTGGTCCTATCTCTTTGGTCGAGAGGTTCTCTCCGATTCGGGGGAGTGGCGGCACGAATGCGAAGTTGAGTATCTGCTCTCCCTCCCGGAGGCGAAGCGCGTCGAGATCCTCGACGGCGTCCCCGGTGCCCTTGACCGCGAGAGCCAAGGCATCAAGGGCATTCGTGGCGAGGCTGCGGTTGCGGCGCTGAGAGTTCAGATCGAGCGCCTGCGGCTCATCAAGATGAAAGGCTGAGACAGCGTGAAGGCCGGGCTACGCCGGGCAAGCCACTCGTGAGCAGGCTGACGCGCTCTCGGTGCGTATCGGCGCGCATTGCCGAAGCCGAAAGACGCTGCCTGACCATCAACGCAAAGCAAAGAGGCTCGCCACCCCTTTTCGGAGCGGCGGGCCAGGCGATGGGTTGTGAAGTGATTGCTACCGCCAGAGGCAACTGACGGCGATTGCGATCAGACCGAAGGCCATAGCAAAGAGCGGCTCCCCTGAGGCGGAATTTGCCAATTCGTAAGCCTCCCTGCCATCCTCGGGCGAGCCTGCGAAATCGAGAGCGAGCACCATCGCGTTGACTAGCGCCAGGGCCGCCCCACCAAACAGAAAAACATCACGCCATAGCTTGTACATGCGATTCTCCTACCTACGATTGTACGGTAGGAAGTGACCGATTTGTGGTTGTGTATTTCGATTATTGTTCGAAAACTGAAACGCACAAGCGAACCCGCCCACCTTTCGGAGCGGCGGCGAGGTGTTGTTGGATCAGATTTTCTCAGAAGGATGGTCTTGGAGGTGGTGACGCCACTCAGGAGCTCTGGAATTGCATAGAGCCATCATTCGCGCCCCATCACGGCATGAAGGCTGCAGTCAAAATGATGGAGTGACTGGCCAAATCGCCGAGTGAGGCCGGGCCATCGACCGCGCGCCTCACTCTTTGTTCGGTTGGCAGGCCTATCCTGCCCAACCCGATTTGGGCTCGATGAGAAACGGACTAGTCGAGTTTGTCGACTTTCGTGTTTCCAGATGCGCCGACAGCACCATTGGCCTTCTTCCCAGCCTTGGCTCCAGCGCTGCCATGCCCGCTGACGCCTGCCTTGGTGCGTGGGGCCACGACCTCAGCATCGACATCGGCATTTCCGCGGGCTGAGGTCGCGGGACCGCCGATTGTGCCCTGTGCCTTGCCGCGAGTCTGGGTATCGACCGAGAGGCCCTGCGCCAGAGCGGGCCCTGCAAGTGCGGCAGACATCGCAAGCACAATCGAGGACAGTTTCACGCCATTCATCGGCTTCTCCTAGTCTGAGTGCGCGACGGTATCGGGCAATCTTGAACGCCACTCGCCTGGGACAATTGGACCGCCGCGCCAGGTCGGAACGAGCGACGCAGACCCATGCAAACGGCGCAGCATGACCATTCTTCGGAGTTTCTGGGGTGATTTCGCGAGTCCGGTGCCGTATTGCGGCCCCGCATGTGGCAATCATGAATGCCTGGCTAGAAAGAGCGCGGGCGCTTCAGATTGTCACCATGCGGATAGGCCCTTTCGTCGCATGGCATGCGGCTCGCGACGCCGCGTAGGCAGGATGCGCGCCAAACGGCGGTCAGCCCGCCCGTTTTGCAACGATGGTCAGCTCGCCATCTTCATCGAGCTGGGCAACGACCACGTCCCGTGACGTGAAGCCCTTCGCTGCGAGCGCCGATTTTAACTCCGGCGCATTCTCTATGGCCGCTCGCAATTTCTGGATCTCGTCGGCCGAACGGTTTGTCAGTGCCTGGTTCACCTGCGCTTGGGCCGCAGCCGGGAGCTCATCGATATCGACGACGCTTACCGTTTTGATAGTAGCACGTTCCCGTTGCGGTGATGCAGCCGGAGGCGTGGATTGTGATGGACTCTGCGCATTTGCGCTGCCTGCCAGAATGAACGTAGCGCCGACCACAGCTGTTATGAATTTTCGCATCGGATTTCTTTCCATGAGCAGTGGATAGTCGAAGAATTCCACAACACGAATGCGGTCAGAGACTGAGGTTGAGCTGGTGTTTTAGTGACCATATGGTGGCAGTTTTGCGGTTATTGAAGCTATCTATCCTTCAAGGAAAGTCTCTAGGCGCGTCGATACCAAGAAATTGCCCGATGCCTCCAGCGCGGCTTCGGCGAGCGGGCGAACGAATGCCCGGCTTGGTCGGGATCTCCTCTGCTTAGGGGCGATTTCGATCCTAGGGCAGCTACGCCGCGTCGGTCCGCTTTCGGGCGACGACTCAATGTCAACTCCTGGCGCGACCCAGCCCTTTCGGTCGGCCTGGAGGCACGTCAGCAATCCACTCTCCCGTGACCTTCCGAACGTCTGCAAACGAACATCGCCGCGCCGCTCTTTCCCGAGCTGTGAGGACGGTCTCGGGGGGGAAGCGTCGGATTCAATCCAATGGATCCTGCGCGACCGCGCGCCAGGGTCGGACAGGAAGCCCCTCTGCGCGCCGCCTCGCGCTTGATCTGTGGCAGCGTGGCCGCATCTGCAAAGGTCGCTCGCTTGTCTGAGCACGGCGAGACCGGCTCGCACGGCTCGACACATGGGATCAGGGCCCGCTTTGCAGGAGATTCCGCTAGCCTCGCCCGTTCGGCTTGTGCGGCATGGCTGGCGCGGTCGACTGCCTGACGATCAGCTCCGGGGGGAAGATTCGGCTTTGGACGGGCTGCGATTGTCCCATCGCATCGAGCAGGCAGTCGATCGCGGCATGCGCCATCGCCGAGAGCGGCTGTCTGACGCTGGTCATCGGCGGGTTCATCAGGCGGGCCAGGAACAGGTCGTCGATCCCGACCAGCGAGATGTCGTCGGGAATCGCCAGGCCCTGTTCGCGCAAGCCCGCCGCGAGGCCGATCGCCAGCAGGTCGTTCATCGCAATCACGCCGGTCGGGCGGGTCTGCAGCTTTGCGATGGCGAGGCCGGCATCGATCCCGAGTTCCGCGATCATGTCGTCGCCATACTCGTTGGGCGGCAGCGAAATCTCATGGACATAGCCGTCCAGGCCATGTCGCTGCGCTGCCGTCCTGAAGCCGTTCAGACGCGCTGCGCGCACCGCCGTCTGAAGCGGTCCCGTGACATAGGCGATATGCCGATGTCCCAGACCAACGAGATGATCCACAGCAAGCGTCGTTGCTAACGCATTGTCGGTCGATACGACGGTGATGCCCTGGGCTGCCGACAAGGCGGCATTGCCCTCGAAGGCGACGATGGCAAGTCCCTTGGCGGCAAGGCCTGAGAGATGCTGCGGGTTCAGCAGGGACGATCCGGTGATGATGCCGCGAACGCCGAACGCCGCCAGTTCCTCGGCAAACTCGGTTTCCCGGTGCGGGTCCCGGTAGGTGTTGCAGAGGATGACCTGATGCCCCCTGGCCTGCGCGGCATGCTGGATGGCGGTGGCGATTTCGCCAAAGAACGGGTTTGCGACCGAGGGCACCAGAAGCCCGATCACCGCCGAATGCCCGGTCTTCAGCTGGCGTGCAGCCGAACTCGGCTTGTACCCGAGTTCCGCGACTGCGCTGCGGATGCGCTCCAGCGTGGCGGGGGTCATCTTCGCATGGCGATCGTTCAGGAAATTCGAGACGCTTGAAGCGGAGACTCCGGCTATCCGCGCCACATCGAGAATCGTCGCCACCCCTTGGTTTCTCCCCTTTTTGGTGTTGGTGCATCGTTGCACCGATGCTGGAACCGTGCAACAAATCGCGACAACAACTGTGCGGCCCTCTCGTGGACGAGCGAGAATCAAGGCCGAAGCAGGGTACCAAGGGAGAGCGAAATGGGCATGAAGGCATCACGGCGTGATGTGTTGCGTTTCGGGGCGCTGATTGCGTCGCCGGCCATTCTGAAGCTGACTGGCGCCGGCGCGCTGTCCTCGCCGGCGGCTGCCGCGGAGCCGGGCCGCCTGCGCATCGCCTGGTGGGGCGGAACGGACCGGGCGCGCCGGACGCAGGCCGCGATCGATGCTTTCAAGCTGGGACGTTCCGGGCTCGAGATCGCTCCCGAGACTGTCGGCTGGGATGCCTATTGGACCAAGCTGGCAACCCAGGTCGCCGGCGGCAACGCGCCCGATATCATTCAGATGGACTACCGCTACCTGCCTGAATATGCGCGTCGCGGCGCGCTGCGGGCGCTGGACGATCTCGTCCCTTCGGTCATCGACCCCAGCGACTATGTCCCCTCGGTGCTCGAGGCCGGCAAGATCGACGGCAAGCTCTATGGCATCCCCATGGGCATGAACAGCGACGTCCTGCTCTATGATAAGACGATGCTGGAGAAGCTCGGCCTCGCCGCGCCAAACCCGGAGATGAGCTGGGCCGAATTCGCGACGCTGGGCGAGAACATCACCAAGAAGGCGAACCGCCGCGGCTATTTCGGCTCGGCCGATCCCAGCGTGATGGAGCCCGAGCTCGAATACTGGGTGCTGACGCGCGGCCGCACGCTTTACGACAAGGACGGTCGTCTCGGTTTCACCCGCGACGACGCCGAGTCCTGGCTCGCGCTCTGTGCCGAGATGCGGGGCAGGGGCGCCATCGTTCCCGCCGATCTCGCTGCGACCGACAAGATCACCATCGACAGCGACCTGCTGACGACGGGCCGGGCCGCGATCACCTTCACCAACAGCAACCAGATCGTCGGCTACCAGGCCGTCAGCAAGAGCAAGGTCGGGATGGCCTTCCATCCCAAGGGCCAGAAGCCGGGCGAGTATCTCAAGCCCTCGATGATGCTCTGCGTCTCGGCGACTGCGGCCGATCCCAAGACCGCTGCAGCCCTGATCGACTTCATGGTGCTGAAGCCCGAAGGGGCCAAGCTGCTCGGCGTCGAGCGCGGCGTCTCGCCGTCGGAGAAGATCCGCGCCCTGCTGGCGCCGGAGCTCGACGAGGGCGGGCAGATGCAGGTCGAGCATCTCTCGCAGCTGAGCAAGCGCGGACCGGCGCCGCTCCCGCCGGCGCCACCGAAGGGCGCGGCCGAAGTCACCGCCCTGATCCGTCAGGCGGCCGAGAAGGTCGGGTTCAAGCAGCTCACGCCGCAACAGGCGGCAGAGCAACTGGTCTCCGAGGCCGAGCGCATCCTCTCGAAAGCCTGATCATCCATGGCTCACAGTGCCAGTCTCGCCGCCTCCACGCCGGGCCCTGTCGCCCGGCGTCGCTGGGACGGCGTCAGGAATGCCTTGCCCGGCTATCTCTTCCTCGCGCCGTGGCTCGCGGGCTTCGTGCTGTTCACGCTCGGCCCGACCCTCGTCTCGCTCTATCTGTCCTTCACCGACTTCGACCTGCTGCGCGCGCCGCAATGGGTGGGCGCGGCGAATTATCAGCGGATGTTCTCCTCCGACCCGAAATTCTGGGCGTCGGTCAGCGTGACATTGACCTATGTCGTGCTGTCGGTGCCGCTGAAGCTTGCCTTCGCGCTGGCCGTTGCGATGGTCCTCGATCGTGGCATCAGGGGCCTCAGCATCTATCGGGCGATCTTCTACCTGCCTTCGCTGCTCGGGGGCAGCGTCGCGGTCGCGATCCTGTGGAAGCAGGTCTTCGGCTATGAAGGCCTCGTCAACGAATTCCTCTGGTTCGCCTTCGGGATCAACGGGCCGAGCTGGATCTCGAATCCGGCAACCTCGCTCTACACGCTGGTCCTGCTCAGCGTCTGGCAGTTCGGCTCGCCGATGATCATCTTCCTCGCGGGCTTGCGCCAGATTCCGCGCGATCTCTACGAGGCAGCCAGCATCGATGGCGCGACGCGGCGGCAACAGCTCACCCGCATCACCCTGCCGCTGCTCGCCCCCGTGATCTTCTTCAACCTTGTCCTGCAGACGATCGAGGCGTTCAAGGCGTTCACGCCGGCCTTCATCATCAGCGGCGGCACCGGCGGACCGGTCGACTCGACCCTGTTCTACACCCTCTATCTCTATCAGCAGGGTTTTGCCTATTTCCGCATGGGCTATGCCTCGGCCCTGGCCTGGGTCCTGTTGCTGACGATTGCGGCCTTCACGGCGCTCACCTTCTTCTCGCAACGCTTCTGGGTCTATTATGAAGACGATCAGCGCTGACGGCCGCCTCGCGCCGGAGGCGATCGACCGCTCGTGGCGGGCGCTTCCCAAGCATATCGCGCTCGCGCTCGCCTCGCTGGCGATGCTCTATCCTTTGCTCTGGATGCTGAGCAGTTCCTTCAAGCCGGAAGACGAGATCTTCAGCGATCTCTCGCTCTGGCCGAAGGCGGTTACCCTGGCGAGCTATGTCGAGGGCTGGTACGGTCTCGGCATCAATTTCGGCCGGTTCTTCCTGAATTCGCTGATCGTCTCGGGGCTGGCCGTCGTCGGCAACCTGGCGGCCTGTTCGCTCGCCGCCTTCGCCTTCGCGCGGCTCGAGTTTCCGCTGCGGAAATTCTGGTTCGCGGCGATGCTGGGCACGCTGATGCTGCCCTATCACGTCACCCTGATCCCGCAATATGTCCTGTTCCAGAAACTCGGCTGGCTGAACACGTTCTGGCCGCTGGTCGTCCCGAAATTCATGGCGGTCGACGCCTTCTTCATCTTCCTGATGGTTCAGTTCTTCCGCGGCATCCCCCGGGAGCTCGACGAGGCGGCCGTCATCGACGGCTGCGGACCCTGGCGGATCTACTGGAGCATCATGCTGCCCTTGTCGAAGCCGGTCCTGGCGGCGGCCGCGATCTTCTCCTTCATCTGGACCTGGGACGATTTCTTCGGGCCGCTGCTCTATCTCACCGATGTTGCCAATTACACGGTGCCGCTGGCGCTGCGCGGTTTTGTCGATGCGACGAGCCGCTCGGCCTGGGGGCCGCTCTTTGCCATGTCGGTGCTCAGCCTCGTCCCGGTCTTCGCAGCCTTCCTGATGTTCCAGCGCCATATCATCGAGGGTATCGCGGCCTCTGGCCTGAAGCGGTGAGCAAGCAATGAACGCGACCGCCACCTCCGTCCCGCCCAAACCTGTCGAGCTCGGCGCCTCGATCCGCGGGGAATGGTTGCTCGACTGGAGCAAGCTGACGGTCAATCACGGTGCCTATGGCGCCACGCCCAAAACCGTTCTCGCCGCCCAGGACGCGTGGCGCCGGGAAATGGAGAGCCAGCCTTCGCTCTTCATGCGCTCGGTCTTGCCTGCGGCCCTGCGGCATGCGGCGGACGCGCTGGCGGATTTTCTCGGCGCGAAGGGCGAGGACCTCGTCTTCGTCGACAATGCCACCAGTGGCTGCAACGCCGTCCTGCGCTCGCTCGACTTCGCGCCGGATGACGAGATCCTGATCCTGAGCCACGCCTATGGCGCGGTGCGCAACACGGTTCACTACCTCGCCGAGCGGACCGGAGCCCGCATCGTGGAGGCGCCGATTGCGTTTCCGCAGCCCGATGCCACGCAGATCGTCGCGGCCGTCGCGGCCGCCATCACGCCACGCACGCGCATCGCGGTGCTCGACCATATCACCTCGTCCAGCGCGCTCCTGCTGCCGATGGTGGAGCTGATCGCGGTCTGTCACGCGGCAGGCGTGCCGGTCCTTGTCGATGGAGCCCATGCGCCCGGCCAGATCGCGCTCGATCTCCAGGCACTCGATGCCGACTGGTATGTCGGCAATTGCCACAAATGGCTGATGGCCCCGAAGGGCTGCGCCTTCCTCTGGACCCGGCCGGATCACCAGGCAGCGATCCATCCGCTGACGATCTCGCATGGTTTCGGTGGCGGCTATCTTGCGGAGTTCGACTGGACGGGCACGCGCGACCCCAGTGCCTTTCTGGCCGTGACGGCAGCGCTCGCCTTTCACCGCGATCTCGGTGGCGCCGCCCTGCGGGCGCGCAATGCCGATCTCGCGGGCCGTGGCGCTGATATCCTCGCAGCGGCGCTCGGCACGCAAACCGGCGCCGGGCCCGAGCTCGCGCGGGCGATGCGGCTCGTGCGCCTTCCCGTGCACGGCGAGGCGAGTGCGGAGGGGGCGTTGGCGATCCGACGGCGCTTCGAGGCCAGGGGCTGCGACGCGCCGGTCTCCGCTCTCGCCAATGGGCTGTGGCTGCGTCTTTCGGCCCAGGCCTATAACGAGGAGGCCGATTACGAACGGTTGGCCGCGCTTGTGCGGGCCGCGCTCGCCGAGTGACGGAGCAGGCACGCGGGCATAGGCCGCGGCGACGCGAAAGGCGGGGCAAGCGGTGGGCAGCCTTCAATCCCGTCCCGATTCAGGCTGTCCGCTCGGTGAGGGCAGGGGGCGGCGCGGCTGCGGGCCCGGTTTATTCTTGCGCCAACCTTACAAAACGTGCTGCGGTTCCCCATGTGCAAAACACGGTCGCCGAGAACGAGCCGCTTTGCGGTTGATCTGTTCCGGCGTGGCCGCATGTGAGAAAATGGCTGGCTTGTCCCTGCAAAGCGAGACCCGTCGCGGCGCCCATGCGCGTCGCGGGCGGCTGAACGGCCACAGTAGTCCTGACCTCCGAAGCCGCACGGTATCCGGGCATTCCAGTTCCCCTGCGGATGGCGCCGCGGGCCGCTTTGCGCCGACGCGACCGGGAGGACGCTGACGATGGCCCTCAATTTTCCCAATCCCGTCCGTCGCTTCGATGCAGGGCGCTCCTGTGTCAGCTTCTGGGGCTCCGACGCATCGCTGGAAATCACCTTCCAGGTCGATTTCGCGGCCTTGCACAAGCTCAGCCCGAGTGCGGGCGATGTCGAGGCGGCGGTTCTCGCCGTCTTCGACCAGAACCGCGACACGATTTACCAGGCCGCCCGCTCCGCCTATTCCCGGCATCGCGGCGGCTATCACCGGCTGACGGCGGAGAGCTTTTGACGCCCCCGCCCCAAGGACAATGAAGACATGACCACGATAGCCTACAAGGCAGGGGATCTCCTCAGCCTCACCAACGACATGATCAATCAGCCGCGGCCAGGTCCGTTCGAGGTTCTGCGCGTCATGCCCGCTCGCGACAATGCCGAGGAGCAATATCGGGTGCGGGGGCCCGATGGCCGCGAGCGCGTGATCGGGCATCACGAGATCGTCGGGAATGGCGGCGCCGCCACGAAGATCTAAAGGGGAAACCGATGTCCGATCGTTCAAAGCTGCTGGCCAATGCCGATAATGCGTTCTTGAGGACGCAGACCCAGTCATCGGTGCGCAACCGGATCATCTCCGAAGAGGAGAGCGCCATCCAGGCGCGCGAGGCAAAGACCGCGAGGCTGAAGGCGGAGCGGTTGGCCAAGGAGGCGCTGGACCGCGAACTCCTCGCAGCCGAGCCGCCGAAGCCGAAGAAGCGCCGGTCGGCCTCCGCTTGAAGGGGCGATCGGCATCCCGATCAGAGTGAGTGCTTCGTGGACATCACCGTGACCCAGAGCCCCGATGACGCCGTCTGGCTGCTGAGCGACCTGCTCGGCCGGCCGATGGGCGAAATCACCGAAAATCCCGCGGGCGAGTTCCGGCTTGTCACCGCGGGCCAGGCGCAGGAGACGATGAAGGCCATGAAGCATGGTCCCTTCCCCAGCCTGGATGCGGCTCTGGCCGAGATCGAGCGCTTCACGCGCAGCGCCTGCCGCCGGGTCTCAGTGAAATCCGGGAATGGCGAAGTCCCGGCATAGGATCGCAAGCTCTGGAACGGGCCCGGGTCGGGCCCGTATATCGTCAGGCAGATCCCAAGCCGATCTCGGCAGGACGGCCCCGGCCGCTGGGCGTGGCAGACATCTCCCGGACCGGTCAGCATCAGCGATATCGTCGCAAACCCTGGGCTTCCCGCACGATCGGGAAGACCATTCCAAAGGTGATGACGGCGATTGCGGCGAGCTGCGGCTGCGTCGGGATTTCGCCGAGCACCACCATGCCGATCAGAACTGTCGTCACCGGGATGCAGGGCATGAATAGCGAAGCCGGTTGCGGGCCGAGCCGGCGAACCACATAGGTATAGAGGACGATCGCAGCCGCCCCGGCCAGGAAGCCCTGGATCACGAATTGCGTGGCGATCTCGGCCGGCGAGGCGGCCCGAAATCCGCTCGGCGCCAGGGCGTGCAGCAGGGGCAGCGGCAGGCAGGAGAGGAGCACGACGGCGATCGTCGCCGTCACCGCGTCGACCGACCAGAGCCGCGCCAGCACCGCATAGGCCGAGAACATGATCCCTGAGCCGGCAAAGAGCAGGTCGCCGCGCCAGGTGTCGCTTGCGCCGATACCCGCGCCGAAGACGAACAGCACGAGCCCGGCGATGATCGCGCCGATGCCGATCAGGCGCGCGCGGGAAACCGTTTCCTTGAACGCGATGCGCGAGAACAGGAACGAGAAGAAGACGATGGAGGCGGGAGAGAGCGCGGCGGCATGGGCGGCCGGCGCCAGGGTCAGCCCCTGATTGATGATGAGCGGATAGGGCAGCCCCGCCAGCAGCGCCAGCAGCCCGGCCTTCCGCCAGCCGAGTGCCTTCAGCTTTCCGGTACCTCTCTTCCAGAGCACGGGCAGGAAGACGATGGCTGCGCCGGCAAAGCGCAAACCCACGATATCGGCCGCCGTCAGATGCTCGCGCAGGCTGAAGCGGGCGGCGACGAACTGGAGGGTGGTGATCGCGACGAAGGCCGCACCCGCCAGGATCGCCAGCCGCTTGCTGCCGGCGTCCTCTCCGCACATCGCATCGCGCATGCTGGCCTCCATGGGGCCGGTCCGGCCACGGGTGGGCGCGCGACTGGGCCGTGTTGCAACAATCACAGCCTATTGTCGGGTTCTGCGTGGCTGAATATGCTCATTCCGCAGACTTGACGTGAGATTCACTTGATCTGGGGCAATCCAGCGTGAAACATGAAATCGCCGATCTCGACACGATCGACCGCACGCTGCTGAGGCTGCTTCAAGAGGACGGCCGCCGCACCACGCTCGAACTGGCGAACCGGGTCGGCCTGTCCCCGACCGGCACCAGCCAGCGCGTCAAGCGCCTGTTCCGCGAGGGCTATGTCAGGGCGGTCAGGGCGATCCTCGATCCGCAGAAGATCGGCCGGGGCACCGTAGTCTTCATCCAGGTCCGCCTCGACCACACGGCCCCGCATATCTTCGAGCGGTTCGCCCAGGCGATCGCGCAGGCATCCGAAGTTCTGGAATGCCACATGGTCATCGGCGGCTTCGACTATTTGGTGAAAGCGAGAATTGCCGAGATGTCCCTGTTCCAGGACTTTCTCGAGCGGGCGATTCTGCCTTTGCCCGGAGTCAGGGAAACCCATACCTACGCATCGGTGTCGGACGTGAAACCCGACGCCCTGTTGCCGATCTGAGGCGGCGGCGCAAGGCACAGGGTTGAGCGACGATTTCGGATCGGATTTCTGCGACGATGTTCGGCCTGATTCTTGATCTGCGAGGTCCGGACTATCGCAGGCTGGCGCCTGATAGAATGCCAGCTTGTCGACAGGGATCGACGGGGCAGAAGCGGCCATAGCCAGCCGCTACGACGTCTTCAGCGAGAGGACGCGGCGCGGACGGTCTCCAGCCGAAGTCGGACGTCGATGAGGCTGGGGAGCACGCCGACGCAAAGCGTCATGACCTCGGCCGTTGGTGCCAGCAGGTCAGGGATCATGATGGTTGCCATTCCCGCTGCCGCCGCAGCACGTACGCCGTTATGCGAGTCTTCCAGCGCCAGGCAGTTCAAAGGATGGGCCTGCAACGTTTTGGCCGCCCTGAGGAAGGTCTCTGGATGGGGCTTGCCTTTGTCGACGTCGCTGCGTGTTACCAGGACGTCCACGAGATCGAAGATACCCGCAGTGCGAAGTTGCGTTTCAGCCTTCGCGCGCGCCGTCGAAGTGGCGATGCCCCTGGGTACGCCCTCGTTCTTCAGGTAGGTCAGCAGTTCCAGCGCGCCGGGGCGCAGAGGCACGGCTGATCGGCACAATCCGTCGAAATGGCTCGCGCAGGTCACATGATAGAGATCGAGATCAAAGGCCTCGCCGAAGTGAGCCATCAGCTTTGCATCACCGAGGTCCTTCGGTGTGCCGATGAGGCTCAGATGAACATGGTCGACCATCTCCTGACCCTGGCTTGCACAGGCCGCAAAGATGGCCGTCCGGTATAGGACCTCGGTATCCAGTAGCAGGCCATCCATGTCGAAGATGACGGCGTCGAGCGGTTGAGGGATCATGGTGTCATCATGCGGAGAGCTCATGGGGCGAGTTTAGCAGTCCTCGGGCCGGTTCCAATATCCGTTCTCCACCGCCCTCATGGGACCTTGGGAACATCTGCTCATGGGCCAGGCCCCGGCGACCTTCTGCGAGCCGGATGGACGGTAAAAGCATCCACCGCTGGCGCGGCCGAACCCGGAATCAGGCGGGGCTCAACGCAACCGGACGCTCCAGGAAGCAATGGGTCTCCGAACGCCTTGTCTCCGCAAAGCCATGCCGGAGATAGAGCGAGCGAACCGGATTCCAGTGCAGGTGTTCCAGCCGCACGGGCAGGGCAAGTTCGTCGGCGAGCGCAAGGCAATGGCGCAGAATGGCCGTGCCCGACCCCTGTCCGTGAAAATCCGGGAGGAGATAGAACTCTCCGAACCGGACATGGTCCGGCATCGCCATCAGGGACAGCGTCCCGATCGACTGACCGGCGCGCCTGATCAGGAAGAATGCCTTTTCCTCGAAATGACGCTGGTGCAGGTCCCGCTGGAATGCCTCATCCCAGGGCCAGCGGCGACGGATATGAGGTCCCATCGCGGCCCGCTTGGCCTCGAAGGCGAAGTCGCTGGCCTCCCGGGTCCGGGGCAATCGCGGAAACACGTAGTCAGGCGGGAGATCGGGCAGGTCCATGAGGCGGAAGCCTAGCGCATGTGGCGGGGCGCTGCGTAGGGCAGGGAGGCGATAGCGCCGGGCTCGCGCATCAGGTGTGGAAGAGCCCGGCATGGGCCAGGCCGTCCTCCGCGCTGCCGGCGGCTGGCGTAGCGCCGAGCTCGAGCAGCACCACCTCGCAGGCGCCCTCCGGCGCGGCTGGCAGCCATGCAGCACGACGATGAACTCGCCCTCCTCGACGAGCTCGTCGCGGTCCCGGAACCGCATCAACAGCCGGCCCTTGTGGACGAAGAAGACCTCGTCCTCGTGCTTCCGGAAATACCAGGGCGCTTCGATTATCTCGTGAGGCGAGAATGGCCGAGATGTCGCTGACCCATACCTATGCATCGATGTCGAATGTGAAGCCCGACGCCCTGCTGCCGATCTGAGGCAAGGTCGAACCGTTGCGGATTCTGCTCATCTGATCCTGGCGTCGCTGAAACACTTCCGCGGCGGGACCTCGATTCATATTTTCTTAAATGCGAATCCAATCGCAGGAATGTGAGCCTCATTGTTGCGCGAGCGCGCCACTAACAGTCGGCCAACCTCATAACCCCATGAGCTGAGACCGGTGGTCGCCGGCGGAGACTTCACGTGCAACGACGTTTTCAAAATGCCCTGCTGATTGCCCTCATCGCCGGCATCGGCATCTCCAGCGGTCCGCTGCACGCCCAGGCCCAACCGGCTCCAAAGGCCCAGCCTGGCGAGGGGCGCCCATACGAGATCGTTGGTAGCGAGGTATGGGACGTGCCCGATCCGGTCTCGGGCCGCGACTACCAGGTCTTCGTCGCTTTGCCGCCGTCCTATGCGAAGCAGCCGCAGCGGCGCTACCCCGTGCTCTATGTTACCGACGCAGACTACGCCTTCCCGATCATCCGGCAGATAGGGCGCCGCCTGAACGTCGAAGGGCCCAAGATTGAGGAATTCATCCTTGTCGGCCTGTCCTACGGGAAGGGCGAGGACGGCATGGTCAGCCGCCAGCGTGACTATACTCCGACATCGAACGGTCCAAGCACCGCACCAGCCAATGCGATCCATGGTCAGGCGCGCGCCTATCAGAGATATCTGCGCGATCAGGTAAAGCCATTCATCACCGCTCGCTACCGGGCCGACCCTGCCAGAGCACTCTTTCTCGGCCACTCCTACGGCGCCCTGCTTGGGACACAGATCCTTTTCACCGAGCCCGGCCTATTCAACGGCTATATCCTCGGCAGCCCGTCTCTCTGGTACGACAAGCGGCATGCCTTGAAGCTCGAAGCGAGCTACGCCACGCAGAACCAGGACCTGACGGCGAATGTCTATCTTTATGTCGGTGCCTATGAGGCCCTGCATAAAGGCGATCGACGCTACAACCAGACGGTAGACATGGTCGCCGACAACCGGGCTCTGGAGACGGCGTTGCAGGGCCGAAAGTATCCGAGCCTGAAACTGAAGTCAGCGGTCCTGAACGACGAGGATCACGTCACGGTCGCGCCGCGTGGCTTCACGCAGGGCCTGAAATACCTGCTGCCAGTGCGCTGACCCATCACAGAGAGCTCCGGGTCGGAGACGGTATCGGCTGCGGGTGCTTGCGCGCGCCCGTCCAGGGATCGGCTGACGGCGCGCGTCAGGTGTGGAAGAACCCGGCATTGGCCAGGCCGTCCTCCGCGCTGCCGGCGGCTGGCGCCGGGCCCAGCTCGAGCAGCACCACCTCGCAGGCGCCCTCCGGGGCTGCCGGGCAGCGTTCGACGCCATGGGGCACGACGATGAACTCGCCCTCTTCGACGAGCTCGTCGCGGTCACGGAACCGCATCAGCAGCCGGCCCTTGTGGACGAAGAAGACCTCGTCCTCGTGCTTCTGGAAATGCCAGGGCGCTTCGCCTTCGAACCTGGCGAGCTTGATCTGCATGTTGTTGACGCGCGCGGCGATATGGGGCGGCCAGCCGTCGGAAAACCGGCCGAACGCAAATCTCAGGTTCTCCTTATGGAACGGTGAAATATGCCGGTTGAGCGTCGCGACGTCGCGAATGATCCTGGCGAGCTGGTGGGGCACGTCCTTGCCCTCGGCCGGGTATTTCCCGTCGAGCGCGGCCGTGCCGATCGTGAATCCGGCGGCTCCGGCCTGCTTGAGGGCGGTGATCCGCTCCGGCGTGTCGATCGAGCCGGCGACATAGACGGGCTTGGAGACCGCGGCGCAGACGGCCTGGATCAGGGCTGGCACGTTCTCTCGCGAGCGATAGGCCAGCAGATCGAGCCCATGCACGCCGTCGCGGGTCGCCAGCGCGCGCGCGCTGGCGACAACCTCGTCGATGCTGCCTTCCAGGACGCTTGGAAGGCCGGAGATCCGCCCCGGGAACGGACAGTACTGGATCGTCGTGCCGGCGATGATCGGGAGCACGTCATCGACCCTCGTCCCGCCGAGCAGGACGTCGATGCCGATCTCGACCGCAGCCTTTGCCGATGCGATTTCGCTGTCGCGGTCGAGCGAAACGACCTCGAGATAGGATGTCGCGCCGCCCTCCCGGATGGCCCCGTTCAGCGCCTTCAACTGGTCGAGCGGCAGGCCGATATCCTTGAAGCCGATATGCCGGACCCCGAGATGCAGGGCGGTTTGCAGCTGCTCCGACGCGTCTTCGACGGTGCGGTCGTTGCGCGTCAGCATGAAGATGAAGCGAAGTCCCATCAGGACACCTTTTTCGTTCTGTTCGACCGGGCTTGCGCGGAATCGAGCGGCCCTGCATCGGCGAACGCGGTCTCCAGGCTGGCGGGATCGGCGATGCCCCGGCCAGAGAGAGGCGCCCCGTGGCGCAGCCGCGTGACCGCGCGACGCAAGGTGTCATCCCCGCCAAACCCCCCGGCCTTCATGGCGAGAAGGAGGGGGCGCCCGTCATCGAGCCAGGCGCGGCCAAGCGGAAAACCCGGCTCGAGCTCGTGGAGGATCTCGAATTCCTGGACGTCCAGGAGGTCGAGGATCGCCGCTATCGTGTCCCCGCCCGTGGCAATCAACGCGTCGAAGGCTCCGGCGTGAAGCCTGTCTGCCGCATCTCTTGCGATCCGGAGGAGAAGCGGCGCTGGATCGTCCTCGCGCTTGGCCGGGCTGCGCAGCAGGGTGACCCCGCTCGCCCTCTCGATCTGATCGGCCTGACGGTGACTGCGCGGGTTCGCGCTGCCGATGACGATGAGAATATTGCCAGGCCCGCAACCGACCGCTGCAGCCGGAGCCTCGGTCGCTGCCGGCGCCAGCCGCCGCGCCAGCGCCGCCGCCATTCCGGGGGAACCCACCCACAGCGTGGCCTCCGGTTCGGGCAAGGCCGCGACCTGCGCGTCGAGCTCGTCTTGCGTCGTGGCGTCGAGCAGCACCACGTTCCCGATGGAGGGCGGGACCAGGTCGGCGAGCACCGAATGGCGTGCCGGATGCACCGGATCGCGGCCATAGGCGGTCTCCGACACGGGGATACCGTCCACGCATTGAACGCCGCCGACGGTCGTGCGTCCGGCCGCGGGAAAGGCCGGGGCGAAGACGAGCCTCTTGCGCCCGCTGGCCCGGAACGCCGCGTCCAGCTCGGACCTGACATGTCCGCGCAGCGTCGAGTCGACCGTCTTGTAGAGGATGTCACGCGAGGCGAGCTGCGCGGTGAGGCGCGCGACCCGCTCCGCGACCTCAGCCTCCGGAGCCGAGCGCGAGCCACTGTCCACGGCGATGACGTCGCTCGTTTGCCGGGGCAACCGGCCCCGGCCGACCCAGGCGCCGCGGCCCCGCATGACGAAGGGGCCAGCCCCGTCCGCTGCACTGGTCAGGTCGTCGGCGAGAACCCCGACCGTCGCTTTCCCATCATTTCGCATGTCCCGATCATGCCCCGTCCACGCGACAAGAAAAGCGATAGTTTTGGCGCCATACCGGTAATGCCAGATCACCCATGAAGCGGTCGCAACTGCCATCCCTGGGCGACCTGCGCGCATTCGAGACGGCGGCCCGCCTCGGCTCGGTGCGCCTGGCGCCGGTAGCCTCGCGCTGACCGATGGCGCCGTCAGCCGGCGCATCACCAGGCTGTCGGAGGACCTTGGCTTCAAGCTGTTCGGGAAGAGCGGCCGGACGCCTGGTCGCACTGGCTCGCTGCCCATCCCTCATGCCATCCGCCCAGCGAGATCCGGTTCTACGACCATCATTTCCTGATCGTCGAGGCGGCTTCAGCCGGGCTGGGGGGCGCTGAGCCCGCTCGTCCTGGCGACCGACGACTTGGATCGGCAACGCGTGCTGGCACCTGTCGGCTTTGACGCCGATGGAAATCACGACGGCCTGATCTGGACCGGCGAGAGCGAGCTGCCCAGGGGCGCTCGTGCTCTCGCAGATTGGCTGCAGGAGGAGGGCGCAAGGCCGCTCGGCTGACCGAACGCGCCAGGCGGCCTTCCGCCCGTCACGCAGGTCATCACCGTCATCCGCCCCGCGAACCATCCGCCGACACGCAAAGCCCCGCGGCCCGCGCGGCGGAAGCGCGGCTCTATGCTGGCGTCTGATCGAATGTCTGGTTCCGGGCCGGAGGCGAACGGGCACCATCGCCCCTAAGCGGAAGCGTGTTCGCGCTCGGCCGAATTCACGCCCCTGACCCATCTCCGAAGGGCTGGCCCCTAGCTCAGCTCTGAACCCGCTCAACTCATGAGCTGTGCTTTCGGAGCCTTCCAAGTCTTCGCCTTCGCAAGATCGGGAGCATATAGCCGCAGCATTGGACTGATACCTTGGTCCTCGCGGTTGATCGGCAGCCAATTTTCCGGCGGCACCCCAGAGGGCTTGTTGGCGGCAATGTGGATTTCGATTCCGCCATCGGCGTTCAGTTTATATCCCGCATTTTGGCCGACCGAATACTTGTTTTCCTTGTTCGGGATGAACCAGCCGTTTTTCGTGTCGTAAAGAGTGACTGACCAGAAGGCCAGGGCAGGCGGCAGTCCTTCCTTTGTCATCTTTATGACGTAGTCATGCAACGCATTCATCGGCTTGTTATCTGCGGGGTTGACGGGAAGATAGAGTGCTTCGTCTGCTGGCTGACCGATCGGCCCGATCACATTCTGGAACACCAAAGTGTCGAGGTCGATGTGGCCCTTCGGCTTAAACGCGCGAAAGAGAAACTCCTCAGCCTTGGCCTGATCGCCCAAGACTGCAATGTTTGCCTGCTTCACTTCCTCTGAGACTTGGCGGAACGTCGCGCCATCAATCGGCGTCACCTTCGTCGCATCATAGGTCTTGCCAGGTTCCACACCGAGAGGTTTGTAGGCGTCGAGCAATGCCTTATCGAGTTCGTTATCTGAATCGAAGGTAGTATGGTTAAAGATGAACTGCATTACTTCCAGAAGATTAGTGCCGTAGGTGTCTTGATCTGTCGCGCCGTAAGCGGGAAATTGAACCTTGCTGGAAGGTTGGGCGGACTTGCTCTGATATTCGGACAGGGTTTGGACTTTCAAATCCTTGATCTGCTCAAGGATGCGGGCGTGCTTCGCGGGGTTGCTGGATTCCGGCATGACGCGGATGAAAGCGATAACGAAATCGCCTGTCATCGCTATCGACTTGGCCACGCCTGCTATCCTGGTATCCCGCGTATATCCCTGAGTGCGAGCTGAGTAGAAAAGGACCTTCGTAGGTTCCTTATAATCGCCCGATTTAGTCGACAACGGTATGTCGATATAGCCATCGTAAGCGGAGGTCTCCATTGAGGCATAGCGCGTATCGAACGCAGGAACAGAGAGTATTGCCGGCTCATTTCGTAGGTCAAGCATAGCGACCTGATAAAGAGTATCATTGTTAGGTCTAGCAATAGCGTGCATTTTTGCGTTTGCTAGTTCCATGGATTTATGAATCTTGTTCCATCCCTTGGTGCTCAAGGGATTCTGCGCATCCATAGCAGCTTTATTGTTTACATTATACATGGCGACGTATTGGTACGATCGCCGTACAATGTTTTCGATCTGAGCATGGTCAAGCTTTACTTGTGCACCCTGCGCGTGCGCCCATTTTGGCATCGTCACTGCGGTGGCGATTGCAGCAAGTGGGACGGAACGAAGGAAGTCGCGTTTCGTGAACATTTTCGGCACTCCTTCCAGTTTAGAGTTCGTGCTCAAACGCGCGTATGCTGCCCCCAGACCATCTGTCTTCGAGAGGTTACGCGCCTCCGCGACCGCTGACTACGCAGAAACGGCCCATCCGAAGCCCGCCTGGATGTCCGTTGGTTGGCGCGATCCGGGGCCAATGCGGCGGCTCACGGGACGTTCAGCTCCCCACGCTCCCTTCGGAACGTCTGCTCAAGGGCCAGGCCCCGGCGACCTTCTGCGAGCAGGAAGGACGCCCGTTGCTGGCGGGAGAATGCCGCAACCATCCGTAGAGGCTGCTCCCAGGCAGGCGAGGCGGCCCGCCTGAAGGCTTGCGCGGTCCGGCCTGTCACGAAGGCATCCCCCGTTGGCGCGGCCGGGCACACAATCAGGCGGGGCTCCGCGCAGCCGGACGCTCCAGGAAGCAATGGATCTCCGAACGAACTGTCTCGACAAAGCCATGCCGCAGGTAGAGCGAGCGAACTGGCTTCCAGTGCAGGTGTTCCAACCGCACGGGCAGGGCGCGTTCATCCGCAAGCGCCAGGCAATGGCGCAGGATGGCCGTGCCGGAGCCGCGCCCGTGAAAGGCCGGAAGGAGATAGAATTCCCCAAACCTGACATGCTCCGGCAACCGGCGATGACGAGAAGAGCGTTTCGTTGAGCCGTTTGTCGCGCAGGCGGCCGTTGCCGACTTCGGGCAGGACTGTCGGGGCAGGACTGTCGGGGCAGGATGGAGGTGCAGGATGGAGGTGATCGAGAGCGGTGCTATGAAGGGGCATGATCGGTGCGGAGGCAGTCAGGCTGCATCGCCTAGGCACCTGAACAGCCGCCAACTATCATGTCTGTTCCAGCAACGGTTCCAGTGTTTTTGAATGTCCGACAACTCCGCAATCGCATCCCGCATCGCCGCCGAGATCGGCGCGCGCCTGCCGCAAGCAGCCGCCGCCATCGCACTGATCGACGAGGGGGCGACCATTCCCTTCATCGCGCGCTATCGCAAGGAGGCCACCGGGGGGCTGGACGACACCCAGCTGCGCCAGCTCGGAGAACGGCTGATCTATCTGCGCGAGCTGGAAGGCCGGCGCGCCGCCATTCTCGGCTCCATTCGCCAGCAGGAAAAACTGACGCCCGCACTCGAAGCCTCCATCTCTGCCGCCACGACCAAGGCGGAGCTGGAGGACATCTATCTGCCCTTCAAGCCCAAGCGCCGCAACAAGGCGGAGATTGCGCGTGAGCGCGGCCTCGGGCCGCTCGCGGAGGCGATCCTTGCCGATCGCCGGGCGGTGCCGACCGAGCTGGCGGCGGCCTATCTCACTGCCGAAGTGCCGGAGACCAAGAGCGCGCTGGACGGCGCCCGGGACATCCTGTCGGAGCAGTTCGCCCAGAATGCCGAACTGCTCGGGCGTCTGCGCGGCTATCTCCATCAGAAGGCCGATCTGCGTGCGCGCGTGGTCGAAGGGAAGCAGGAGGCGGGCGCCAAGTTCGCCGACTATTTCGACCACACCGAGCGCTGGGCCAATGTGCCGAGCCACCGTGCACTCGCTATGCTGCGGGGCCGCAACGAGGATATTCTGACGCTCGACATCGAAGCCGACAGGGATGATCCGCGACCGGTCAAGCCGGTGACGCGCATGATCGCCGACACCTACGCGATCGGCGACAGGTTGCCGGGGGATGCCTGGCTGATGGAGGTCGTCGGCTGGACCTGGCGGGTGAAGCTGTCGCTTCACCTCTCGGTGGACCTGATGACCGATCTGCGGATGAAGGCCGAAGCAGAGGCGATCAATGTCTTCGCCCGCAATCTCAAGAATCTGCTTCTGGCCGCACCGGCGGGCTCAAAGACGACCATGGGGCTCGATCCCGGCATCCGGACCGGCGTGAAGGTCGCGGTGGTCGACGGCACCGGCAAGCTGCTTGCCACCACGACGGTCTATCCATTCCCGCCGAGGAACGATGTTCGCGGCACGCAGGCCGAGCTTGCGAGCCTGATCCGCCGGCACGGCGTGGAGCTCGTCTCCATCGGCAACGGCACCGGCAGTCGCGAGACCGAGAAGCTGGTCGCGGAGCTGCTGGGCGATCTGCCGCCGCCCAAGCCGATCAAGGTGGTCGTCTCGGAGGCCGGTGCCTCGGTTTATTCCGCCTCGGAACAAGCCGCCGCCGAGTTTCCGGGCCTCGACGTCACGCTGCGCGGCGCGGTTTCCATCGCAAGGCGCTTGCAGGACCCGCTGGCGGAACTCGTCAAGATCGATCCAAAATCCATCGGCGTCGGCCAGTATCAGCACGACGTCGATCAGTACCATCTTGCCCGCGCGCTCGACGCCATGGTCGAGGATGCCGTGAACGCGGTCGGGGTCGACCTCAACACCGCTTCGGCCTCGTTGCTGGCGCGGGTCTCGGGGCTCGGCGCTGCGCTTGCCGAAGCGATCGTCGCTCATCGCGATGCCAATGGCCCCTTCGGCAGCCGCCGCCAATTGCTCGCCGTTGCCAGGCTCGGACCGCGGACCTTCGAGCAATGCGCCGGCTTCCTGCGCATCCGGGATGGCTCGGAGCCGCTCGACGCCTCCGCGGTGCATCCGGAAGCCTATGGCGTCGCGCGCAAGATCGTCGCCGCCTGCGGGCGTGACCTGCGTTCGCTGATGGGTGACAGCGCCGCGCTGTCCAGGCTCGATCCTCGCGCATTCGTCGACGATCGCTTCGGCTTGCCGACCGTGCGCGACATCATCGCCGAACTCGACAAGCCGGGCCGCGACCCGCGCCCTGCCTTCAAGACCGCGACCTTCGCGGACGGCGTCGACGACATGAAGGACCTGGAAATCGGGATGATGCTGGAGGGCACGGTGACGAACGTTGCCGCCTTCGGCGCCTTCGTCGACATCGGCGTCCATCAGGATGGGCTCGTCCATGTCTCGCAGCTTGCCGAGCGCTTCGTGAAGGACGCGCATGAGGTGGTGAAGGTCGGCGACGTGGTGAAGGTGCGTGTCCTGGAGGTCGACATCAAGCGCAAGCGCATCTCGCTGTCCATGCGGAGCGACGCAGGTGCCGACGGCTCGAAGGGGCCGCGCGAGAACGCGCGCCAGGATGCTCGCAGCGGCCAGGATGCTCGCGGCGGCCAGGATGCTCGCAGCGGCAAGGACGCTCGCGACGGCAAGGGCAGCTCCGGCCGGGGAGGGCCGCCGCGAACACCACAGAAGGAAAGCCAGGGCGCTCTGGGTGCCGCCCTCATGGACGCGTTCAAACGACGATAGGGAGACAGGCTGCCGCGACGCCTTGGGGCGCGCAATCGCGCTCGTCTGGCATGCTCCTGCTCGGTGCGGACCCCTTAGCTATATCCTTAGCTAAGGAGAAGCGGATGGCCCAGTTCTCGGTTCACGAGGCAAAGACCAACCTGTCCAAACTGATCGCAGACGCACTTGAGGGCGGAGATGTTGTCATTGCCCGTGGCAACGTGCCGGTCGTGCGCCTGGTGCCGGTTGCACCACGCGGCAAGCGGCGCTTCGGGGCGCTTAGGGAAAAGATCGCCGTTGATGCGCGCTTTGACGAGCCGCTGCCCGAGAATGAACTCGGGGGGTGGAATCTCACTTGAGGCTGCTGCTCGATAGCCATGCTCTGATCTGGTGGCTGGCGGGTGACGAGGCGCTGAGCCCCCGTGCTCGCGAGGCGATCGGGGACGAGGCCAACAGCATCGCCGTCAGCGCCGCCTCGGCCATGGAGGTCGCCACAAAATTCCGTGTCGGCAAGCTCCCTGACGCGGCGCTGCTCGCGCAGGACTTTGAGGCGATCATCGCCGATCAGGGCTTTTCGGAATTGGCGATCACCGTCCGCCATGCCCTGCTCGCCGGCGCGATGAACATCGCGCACAACGACCCGTTCGACCGCCTGCTCATTGCCCAGGCTCAATCCGAAGACATCGTGCTGATTTCGAACGACGCACTCTTCGACGGCTTCGCAGTCAAGCGTCTTTGGTAGCGGGCTCCGAAGCCTCACAATCATCCCAATAACAGCGGCAGCCGAGAGCAAACATGCCCAGGTCCGACTCGGGTCGGGAACGGAAGTCAGGCGAGACCGTTGGCAATGCCTGCTTCCGGGCTACTGGCCAGAATCCGCTCCCGGACCCATCTGAGACATTCGCGGTGTTGCGCGTAACGGCAGGGCGCGGCCCTTTGCGGACGCTCTGAACGTCCGCTTCCAGGCAGGCAGCTCAAGGAATATAAGTCCGCATCCTGTCGATCGTGAACAGGTAATCATCCCGGGACTGCGAGCTATGACAGGACTGGCACCTCTCTGCGAACGCCGTGCGCATTACCTGGCGGGTCGTGTCGAACTGCTGGAAATGCCAGTCGCCCGTGCGGACATCGGCCGGGAAATCCGCGCCCCAGTTCACCCCCTTCTCCATCACGAAATACTCCGCAAGTTGGCGCGCCCTCCATATGCCGAGGACGAGCTGCGTGCCGGGCGGCAGCGGCTTTCCAGCCTTCGCGAGAGCCAGTGTCTCGGGCAGCGCGAACGCCTCCTCCTTGGCGAAGCCGCGGTCGTAGGTCGCGTACAACACGTATCTGTCGAAGGCCTTTGGGAAGGTCGCCCGGTTGGTTTGGCCGAATGCGGGCGGAAACGAGCAGGCAAGCAGCGCGATCGCCACCAAGGCCACGCGATGAACCAACATGGAAATTCCTTTCGGCTCTGATCAGTCGTGGGCGAGGGAGGCGGACAGGTCGCGAAGCGCGTCGATCTGGCTCTGTACGGTCTTCAGATTGGCTTCGACCGCAGCCATGGCGTCACCGCCAGCGACAAAGCGGAGGGGCAGCTTCCCGGAATCCGACAGGGTCACGATCGCGCCCGCCAGCTTGGCGGGATCGCCGCCTTGCTGGCCGTTCATACCCGACCAGGCTGCGATCGTCTGAGCCGTGCGCTCGGCATAGTCCTCGATCGGGAGTTCCGGCCAGATGGTCGAGGCGCCCTCGACGAGAAGCTCCGTGCGGAAGAAGCCCGGATCGACGACCATGGCATCGATGCCGAAGGGCGCCACGTCGAAGCGCAGCGACTCCATCCACCCCTCCAGAGCGAACTTCGAGGCTGCGTAGGCGACCACGAATTCCTGCCCGATTAGGCCGGCCAGGGAGGAGACCGTGATGACCTGGCCAGCGCGCTGCCTGCGCATGATCGGGAGGATCGCACGTGTGACGTTGAGGGGACCGAAGAAGTTCGTTTCCATCTGCGCCCTGAAGTGGTCTGGGCTGATGTTCTCGAAGTACCCGGCGTAGAAATTGCCCGCGTTGTTCACCAGGACGTCGATCCGGCCGAACCGATCCACGGCTGCCTGCGCCGCGGCGATCGCCCCCTCTGGGTCGGTGATGTCGAGCGCCACCGTGAGCAGGTTCTCATGGGCGCCGATCGCATTCAGCATGGTTTCGGGCTTGCGCCCCGTGGCAACGACCGAATGCCCGGCCGCCAATGCCTTTCGGGCGATATCGATGCCGAGGCCACGGCCTGCGCCGGTCACGAACCAAACCTTGCTCATTGTCGTTCTTTCTCTTTTGGGGTCAGCGGCGCGCGGCATGGCGAGACGGCCTCAGCGCACGCACCAGGATTTTTAGAGCTCGGCCGCTTCGCGAAGGAGCCTTGTTGTTTCCGCTAGGAAGTCGAGCCTCTCCATCTGGCGCGTCATGCGCCCGCGAACGATGAAGATATGGCGCGCGAAGGTGCCGCCCTTCTGGCGTACGAGGCGGGCGAAAGCGTCGATGTAGCTCTGCTCAAATTTGCTGTTCAGCGAATTGAAGAGGATGACGCGCTTGCCGCTGAGATCGTTGCTTTGCACGAATTGCCATACCGGCGGCGCCGGGCTGTACAGCCAGATCGGCGAGCCGACATAGATCGTGTCATATCCGGACAGATCGATCTTTTCCGGCGTTATCGCCGCGCGCTGCTTCCGAGCGTCTCGCATGGCATTCAGCCAGCCGCGCAAGCCGATCCGGTACGCGGCGTCTACTAGCTGAACGACCCGCGCGCGCCGCTCCTTGGCAATCTCCAATGCCATCAGCTCGGTGTTGCCGGAGCGCGAAAAATACACGACCAGATCGCGGCTTTGTTGCTGCTCTGGCGAAGCGCGCAACGCGTCCGCCAGAACCATATTTTTCGTATGCTGCCTGTTCTCGATAATGACGACCGAGATGGTCGAAACCACCGGTATCCCTACGATCAGTGCTGCTAAGCCCCAGAGCATGATTTGGGCGCGTCGCGTCGTCATGCGGCCAACACCTCAGCCGCTTAAGCCAACGTGCGGGTAAAGAACGGGGCCAGCTTGCCCGCCGCGAGGTCGGCGCCAGCGCCGTCATAGAGGTCCATGTGCGTGGCACCTGGGACGACGAACAGTTCCTTCGGCCCCGCCGCCTTGGCGTGCAGCTCGTGGCTGTGCCAGAGCGAGCCCGCCTCGCTGCCGGCGACGACCATGAGCGGCTGGGTCAGCAGGGTCTCGATCTGGTCAAAGCCCGTGAACGAGACCATGGCGCTGAGGCTGGTCAGCAGCAGCTTGTTGGGCGCGTTCGGGTGCTGGCCGCGAGGCGTCAGATAGTAATCGGCGGCCTCCTGAAGATCGCGCGGAGCGGTCTTGTCGCCAACGGCGGGAACGTAAGGCACGTAGACCGGGGCGGCGCCGGTGACCTCGGCCGAGCGCTGCTTGGCAACGGCGTCGAGCGTGGCGATCTGCTCGGCGACGGTGGCCTTTCCGTCCCAGCCCTTGCGGGTCGCGGCGCCGACGTCGACGGCGCTCACCGTGCCGACGACCTTGATCCGGCGATCGGTGGAGGCGGCCTTGATGGCCGTGCCGCTGCCTGCGCAGACGCCGAGCGCGCCAATGCGGTTCGCATCGATATAGGGGAGCGAAATGAGGTAATCGACCGCGCTGTAGATGTCGCCGACGCGCCGCATCGGATCGTCGAGAAAGCGCGGTTCGCCGCCGCTGGCGCCCTGGTGGCCGGCGTCGAAGGCAAGCGTTACGAAGCCCTGCTCAGCGAGCTTCAGCGCATAGAGTCCTGCGGTCTGCTCCTTCACGCCACCGCCCGGATGGACGGTGATGATCGCGGCATACTTGCGGCCCTCGGTAAAGCCGGCGGGCAGATAGAGGTTGCCGGCGAGTGTGATGGCGTTGTTCTTGAACTGGACGGCCTTTACCGTCGCTCCACCGACCTTGGCAGCCGTCGATGCCGGAGCGGCTTTGACCACGGTGGGGACGATCATCGCCGCGACGAGGACCGAGCCGAGCGAGAGAACGCTACGACGGTTGAAGCCGGTGGTGGACGTAGCGGACACTTCGTTCATGGCCATTCCCTTTTGATGAGGCTGCCGTTGGTGTGCCCAAGGGCCAGCGCTGTTCCGATGGCCGTAACGTACGCGCTGTCGCTATTAGCGATTAGCCGCTATGAATTGCATGAACCTAGAAGCAGGCGCACTGAATGAAACGCGAGGATCTTGCCGATCTGTCGGCCTTCATGGCCGTCGCCGAGGCGGGCAGCTTCACGCTGGCGGCGGCGAAGCTCGGCATGTCCCAGTCGGCCCTCAGCCAGATCGTGCGACGTCTGGAAGGCCGGTTAGGCCTCAGCCTGCTGAGACGAACCACCAGAAGTGTCTCGCCCACAGATGCCGGCGAACGCTTGTTGCAGACGCTGGTCCCGGCCTTGAGCGGGCTCGATGAGAGCCTCGCCGCCCTGAGCGAGATGCGCGAGAAACCCGCCGGCACGATCCGCATCACGTCGGTCGAGCATGCGACGGACACCATCATTTACCCGGTGCTGAAGACCTTTCTGCCGAGGTACCCAGACGTCAGCGTCGAGATCGTCTCCGACTATGGCTTGGTCGACATCGTTGCCGAGCGCTTCGACGCCGGCATTCGCCTCGGGGAGCATGTCGACAAGGATATGATAGCGGTCCGCATCGCGCCCGACCTCGAAATGACCATGGTCGGGTCACCCGCGTATTTTACGGAGCTGCCGGCTCCGACCATTCCCCAGGACCTGGTACGGCACCGTTGCATCAACCTTCGCCTCTCCGCCTCGCGCGGACATTTCGTCTGGGACTTCAGGAAGGACGGGCGCGAGCTTAAGGTTCGCGCTGACGGACCACTCGCCTTCAACACGATCGAACTGATCGAGAAGGCCGCGCTGGATGGCTTTGGGCTGGGCTTCCTGCCGCGGGACAAGGTACGGCATCATCTCGAAGCCGGCAGCTTGATCAGCGTCCTTGAAGACTGGTGTCCAAGCTATCCCGGCTATCACTTGTATTACCCTAGCCGGCGTCAGCCTACTCCGGCATTTGCCCTGCTCGTGGACGCCCTGCGCTTGAAAAGGTGAAATCGGCTAATGCTCAACGTCGCTTCACTGCTCGCTCCAGCGTCCGCTTGTTGGAACCGCCCTTGGGTCAGCTTCTGACGCGATCAAGGCGTTTGCGGCGGCGGTCGCGAAGTTCGGCTTCCCGCCCACCTGCGACCTTCGAAACGTCTGCTCAAAGGCTAGGCCGCGGCGACCTTCCCCGTGTCGGAAGGACCGCCTTGGGCGTGCGCGAATGCTGCACCATCCGTGAAGGCGCGGCGGGGGCGCCGGAAGGCCTGCGCGGTCCGGCCTGCCGGCGAAGGCAACCCCGCTGGCGCGACCGGACACGGAGTCTGGCGACACTCTTCGAAGCCGGCCTCGACCTCGCGGCGAACCGTCAGGCCGAGGAGCTTGCCGACGTGACCGCGACCCCGCCGGCTGGCTCCTGAGACAGGGCCGGAGTCGCTGCTGCGGGAGCCTCTGCGGTGCCGTCCTCGTGCTGGTCGCCCGGCCGCCTGGTCCTGAGCAGCTTGAGCACGAACACGAAGAAGACCGGTACGAAGAATATCGCGAGCACGGTCGCCGAGATCATGCCGCCAAGCACGCCGGTGCCGAGCGCGTTCTGGCTGGCGGCGCTCGGGCCGGTCGCGATCGCCAGCGGCACGACACCGAGCGCGAAGGCGAGCGAGGTCATGATGATCGGCCGGAAACGGACCTTTGCCGCATCCGTCGCCGAATCCAGCAGCGACCGACCCTCCGCATAATAATCCCTCGCGAACTCGACGATCAGGATCGCGTTCTTGGCGGAGAGGCCGATGATCGCGATCAGTCCGACCTTGAAGTAGATGTCGTTGGGCATCCCCCTCAGCATGACGGCGAGCACGCAACCGATGATGCCGAGCGGCACGACCAGCATCACCGAGAGCGGGATCGACCAGCTTTCGTAGAGACCGGCGAGCAGCAGGAACACGAACAGGATGCTGAGCGCAAACAGCATGGGCGCCTGCGAGCCGGACTTGATCTCCTCCAGCGATTGCCCGGTCCATTCGAAGCCGAACCCGCCCGGAACTTCGGCGACGAGCCGCTCCATCTCGGCGATGGCCGCGCCCGAGGACTGGCCGGGAGCCGGCTCGCCAGTGATCCGGACGGTCGGGTAGCCATTATAGCCCACGATCTGTGGAGCGCCTTTCTGCCATTGCGCGATCGCGAAGGACGACAGCGGCACCATCCCGCCCTGGGCGTTGCGGACGTTGAGCTTGAGCAGGTCCTCCGCCTGGAGACGGTCGCGGTCGCGCCCCTGCACGATCACCCGCTGCATGCGTCCGGCGTTCGGGTGGTCATTGACATAGGACGAGCCGAGATTGGCCGTGATCGTGGTGTTGATGTCGGTGAAGGTGACGCCGAATGTGTTGGCCTTCTCGCGGTCGATGACGAGCAGAAGCTGCGCGGCGTCCGGCATGCCCTCGATGCGCAGGCCCGTGACCACGCTGCTCTTGCCGGCCCGGGCAAGCAGGTCCGCGGCCGCCGTGGCGAGCGCGCGCTGGCCGGCGCCGGCACGGTCCTGGAGGCGGAAGGCAAAGCCGTTCGTCGTGCCAAAACCCTCGATCGGCGGCGGCGACAGGGCAAAGGTCGTCGCGTCCTTCAGGCTGAACAACTGGGCATTGGCCCGGTCCGCCACGGCCTGGGCCGAGCTGTCGGCGCCACGCTCGCTCCAGTCCTTCAGCGTCACGAAGGCAAGCGCGGCATTCGCGCCGTTGCCGGAGAAGCTGAAGCCCTGGATCGCCACGACATTCGCGACGGCTGGGTCGGCCTGGAAGATGCCTTCGATCTGCTTGATCGAGGCGAGCGTGCGGTTGGCGCTGGCTTCCGGCGGGCCCTGGATGTCGACGATGACATAGCCCTGGTCCTCGTTCGGCACGAAGGCGCTGGGCAGCTTGACGAAGAGGTAGCCGAGCCCGACGACGAGCGCGAGATAGACCACCATGACGCGACCGGCCCGCTTCGCCAGGCCGACGACACTGCGGGAGTAGCCGGCGGTAACCCGGTCGAAGTTGCGGTTGAACCAGCCGCCGAGCCCCTTCTTCTCGTGATGTCCCCTAGCGATCGGCTTCAGGAACGTCGCGCACAGCGCCGGCGTCAGCGACAGGGCCAGGAAGGCCGAGAACAGGATCGAGACGACCATGGTCAGGCTGAACTGGCGGTAGATGATGCCGGTCGATCCGGGGAAGAAGGCCATCGGGATGAAGACGCTGGCGAGCACGAGCGTGATCCCGAGGATCGCGCCTGTGATCTGGCCCATGGCCTTCTTCGTCGCCGCCCGCGGAGACAGGCCTTCCTCGGCCATGATGCGCTCGACATTCTCGACGACGACGATGGCGTCGTCGACGAGGATGCCGATGGCGAGCACCATCGCGAACATCGTCAGCACGTTGATCGAGAACCCGGTCGCGTACATGACCGCGCAGGTTCCGAGCAACGCGACCGGCACGACGAGCGTCGGGATCACGGTGTAGCGGATGTTCTGAAGGAAGATCAGCATCACGATGAAGACGAGCCCGACCGCTTCCAGCAGCGTGAGGAGCACCTTCTTGATCGAGGCCGAGACGAAGGGGCTGGTATCGTAGGGAATCGATTGCTCGACGCCCTTGGGGAAGAACCGCGAAAGCTCGGCGAGCTTGTTGCGGATCGCCTGCGAGGTCGCGACCGCGTTGCCGGTGGACGAGAGCTGGATGCCCACCGCCGCGCTCGGCTTGCCGTTGAGACGGCTGCTGAAATTGTAGTTTTCCGCGCCGAGCTCGATGCGCGCGACGTCGCGCAGCCGAACGGTGCTGCCGTCGGCATTGGCGCGCAGCACGATCTCGCCGAACTCGGCCGCGCTCGCGAGCTGGCCCTTGACGAGCACGGTTGCGGTCAGGTCCTGGCTGACCGGGTTCGGCGCGGCGCCGATCTGGCCGGCCGCCACCTGGGCGTTCTGCGCGCTGATCGCGGCCGTGATGTCGTCGGCGGTCAGCTTCAGGCCGACCATCTTCACCGGGTCGATCCAGACGCGCATGGCGCGCTGGGCCGCGAAGAGCTGCGCCCGGCCGACACCCTCGATGCGCCGAAGCTCGCCGAGCACATTGCGGTTGAGGTAGTCGCCGAGCGCGACCTCGTCCATTTGCCCGTCCAGCGAGGTCAGCGAGACGATCATCAGGAAGCCCGCGGATGCCTCCTCGACGGAAACGCCCTGCGTGGTGACCGCCCGCGGCAGCCGGGATTCGACCCGCTTGATCGCGTTCTGGACCTTGACCGACGCCTGATCGATATCCGTGCCGGGCTGGAAGGTCGCGTTGATCGAGACCGAGCCGGAGTTGTCCGAGGTCGACTCGAAATAGAGCAGCCCGGCGACGCCGTTCAGCTCTTCCTCGATCAGGCGGGTCACGCCCTGGTAGATCTCCTGGGGCGAGGCGCCGGGGTAGGCGGTCGAGATCGTCAGCTGCGGCGGCGCGACCTTGGGGTACTGCGCGATCGGCAGGAAGGGCAGGGCCAGCGCGCCGGCAATGCAGATGAACAGCGCGAAGACCCAGGCGAGGATCGGCCGCCTGATGAAAAACTGTGCCATGTCAGGACCTATCGGCTCTTCGAGCCATCAGCATCGGTCGCAGGCGACCAGGGCTCCGGCGCCAGTTTTGCGCCAGGCTGGAGTTTCTGGACGCCGTCAACCGCGACCTTTTCGCCGGCCTTGAGACCGGACAGGACGAGCCAGTCGGAGCCGATGGCCTCGCCAAGCTCGACGTCACGCGCCTCGGCAGTATTGTCAGGCGTGATCACGTAGATCTGGGCTCGCCCCTCCTGCGTGCGGACGATGGCGCGCTGCGGCACGGTGATCGCGCCCTCCCGGACCGCCTGCTCGAGGCGGACACGAACATACATGCCGGGCAGCAGGTCGCCCTTCGCATTCGGGAACTCGGCACGCAGCGTCACCTGACCGGTCGTCGCATCGACGCTGGCACTGGCAAACAGGAGCGAACCGGCCTGCGCATAGGTGGCGCCGTCGTCGAAGACCAGCTCGACACGGGCCTTGCCCGGCTCAGGGCTAGCGAGCTTGCCGGCATCGACCGAGCGTTTCAGCGCCAGAAGCTCCTGAGCCGACTGCGTGAAATCCGCGTAGACCGGGTCGATCTGCTGGATCAAGGCCAGGTGTTGGGGGGCGTCGGCGGTGACGAGCGCTCCCTCCGTGACCAGGGCTGCCCCGATGATGCCGGTGATCGGGGCCCGAACCTCAGTGTAATCCAGGTTGATCTTCGCCTCCGCCAGCGCGGCTTCGGCCAGCCCGACATCCGCGTTGGCCTGGGCGAGCGCCAGTTCCGCGTTCTCGAAATTGATCCCGCTCGCCACCTCGCGCTCGCGCAGCGTCTTCTGGCGCGCGAGTTGCTGTTCGGAATTGGCCTTGCCGGCCTTGGCCTTCTGCAGGGCGGCCTGCGCGCTCGCGACCCTGACCTCGAAAAGCTTGGGGTCGATCCGGTAGAGCACATCCCCCTGCCTGACGAGCGTGCCTTGCTGGAAGACGCGCTCCAGCAGGATGCCCGAGACCCGGGCGCGGACCTCCGCGACACGCGTCGCGGCAATGCGGCCGGGCAGGTCGCGCACGACCGGAACGGCGCGCGGCTCGACCTGAAGGACGGCGACGGCAGGCGGCGGCATCCGGGACGGGTCCTGGGCGTTCGCTGCCGCCACCGTCATGGACAGGATGACCGCGACGGCGCCAAACCGGCGCAAAAGGGATTGCTCCCCGACCTTCGACAGGCGGGAAGGGGCAGAGGCAGATTGGGAATTCATGGGGAAGCCGGATTCTCGGAGATGCGTTCGAAGATGCTTTTGATGCCGTTCAGGATGGCGGCGCGTTCGGAAGGCTCGAACTCGCGGAACCCCTGATATTCGATGGACGAGAGCCCGAAGAGGGCGAGATAGGCCATCAGGGACGCGAAGGGCTTTTCGGTCCCGGCCTGGATCGCGTCGAGGTCGCGGGCGAGCCAATCGCGCATGCTGCGCTGAAACGCGTCCTCGTGGGAGGCCGCCGCGCTGACCGCCATCGCAATGGCGCGTTCGTCCGCGGAAGGCTGGCCGGCGGCGGTGGCCTCGATCCTGCCGAACAGTTCGGGATTTGGGGTGGCAACGGCTGCCGCCACCGCGGCGGCAACCTTCTTCTCGTCGGCCTTGATGATCCGCCCGATCAGCGCCTCCAGCACGGCGCCCTTCGACTTGTAGTCGTAGAGGACGCTGGATTTTGCGATGCCTGCCTCCTTGGCGACGGCATCGATCGAGAGGCCGGCCGCGCCGCGGCTGAGGACCACCCGCTCCGCCGCGTTCAGGACCTCCTCCGGATCGTGCTTTCTGTGTCTGCCCATGGCGTTCCCTGGCGAAGGCGGGAAACCGGCTTGCCCTCATCGCGATAATTTATATACGAACGGTCGTACTGAAACACAACCCCTCGCCGCTGAGGAGGCGAGGGGCGGGAACAAGGTATTGGCGGCCGGTTTCGACGCACGGTGACGGACTGGTCCGTCCATCGCCCCATGCGTGCGCCGGTCTCATTAATCAGAACACGCGGATTGCCCGAACATTGCCAACCGGGCGCGCGTGACGTTGATCGCCGGAGGGCAGCGATCAACGGCGGTCGCCGGCACGGGCCGCGGCCGCGCCCGGAGAATGTCGGCTCGGTGCCGCGCAGCTCTCCCTTTAGCGCCCGCCATGGCCATACCCGCGCGGGTTCGCATTTTTATGAGCTCTGCCTCGAACTCGGCAAAAGTTGCGGTCAAAATCATAGCGAGAAAGTGGAAGCTACCTGCCTGGTCTGGCGTGTCTCCGTTCAGGCAAGCGCATGATGGGGCGAGGCCCAACGCCGGAACATGTCTGCCAGGCCGTTCGTTCCCTGTCGTCCAGGCGTCGACAAGGTCCCCCGTGAGCAGCATCTTTCTCCCCCTTCTCAGGCGGATCAGGCCGAGCGAGGCGTCGGCTCCGGCGATCGCGTCCGACCAGACGCTGAGCCGCTTCGTCTGGCGCGCAAGCGGCGTCCACCAGTTCTATGTCGGGCTGATCGCGATAGCGGTGGCCTTGCTGAATTTCGCGCCGATCGATCTGCAGAGGAGGATCGTCGACGTCGCGATCGCCGACAGGGACGTCCGGACCCTGCTTCTGATGGGGGCAGCCTATCTCGCGATCGTCCTGATCCAGGCCGCGTTGAAATATGCGCTTCTCGTCTATCAGGGCTGGGTCAGCGAAAGCGTCGTGAAGAACTCGCGCGACCGTTTGACGATCGTTGCATCCGAGCGCGTCTCGCCGGACGAACACACCAGCGGACAGACGGTCAATGTCATCGGCCGGGAGATCGACGGTGTTGGCGGCTTCGTCGGGGTCGGTATCTCGGAATTCGTCGTCAATCTGACGTTTCTCTGCGTGATCATGGCCTATATGCTCTATATCCAGCCGCTGATTGCGCTGATCAGCCTGGTCTTCCTGCTGCCGCAGATCTTCCTCGCGCTCTATATGCAGGCCGACCTCAACGTCCTGGTCGAAAGGCAGGTCAGCCTGGTGCGCAAGCTCGGTGATGAAACCGTCGCCCAGACCGGCAGCCACTCCAGGGAAACGGCGAGGGAATCCGCCACCATCCGTGCGATCTTCCGCAATCGCATCCGGTTCTACTTCCTGAAATACGGCCTCAAGACCTTGCTCAACATCGCAAACGCGATCGGACCGCTGATGGTTCTCGTCGTCGGCGGCTGGATGGTGATCCACGGACGGACCACGATCGGCACCGTCGTCGCCTTCATGTCGGGCCTGGAGCGCCTTTCGAACCCCTTGCGCGACCTGCTCAGCTTCTACAGGGAGTACCAGCAGGCGAAGGTCCAGTACCAGATGATCGGGCGCTGGGTCGAAGGCAAGACCTGAGCCGGGTCGGGGAGGTTCCCCATCTTCGCGCATAGCGCCAGGGCTGCCGAATGGTCCGGCCTCCGTGGCTCCCCGGCGGAGCATGGCCGAGGCGTTTTTTGGGAATGCTACGGCCGGGACCGAAGCATTTATCCGCCCGATGCTGCCATAAGCGCCTGAGCCGCGTCAGGAGCTTCATCATGTCCTCTCTTTCAGCGAAGCCGCCGTTCTTCGGCTGGCATATCGTCGCTGCGACCTTTGTTCTGGCGGTATTCGGGTGGGGCGTCGGTTTCTACGGGCCGCCGATCTACCTGCAAACCGTGGTCGAACGGACCGGCTGGTCGGTGGCCTTGGTCTCTGCGGCTGTCACCCTGCACTTTCTGGTCGGGGCGATCGTCATCGCCAATCTGCCGCGCCTCTATCGAAGCCTGGGTGTTCCCATGGTGACGGCTCTCGGGGCGGCCTTGCTTGCGACCGGGGTCGTCGGCTGGGCGATGGCCAGCGAGCCGTGGCAACTCTTCTGCGCGGCTCTGTTGAGTGGCGTGGGCTGGGTTGCGATGGGCGCCGCAGCCGTCAACGCGATCATCTCCCCCTGGTTCGTGAGGTCCCGCCCTGCGGCTCTCTCGATGGCCTATAACGGAGCCAGTATCGGCGGCGTGATTTTCTCACCTCTGTGGGTCGCTCTCATCCTCGCCATCGGTTTTCTCAAGGCGGCGATCGTGGTTGGCGTGACGATGGTCGCCGCTATTCTTGTCCTGTCGATTCTTGTGTTCTCAAAGACCCCCGAGCGACTGAACCAGTTCCCTGACGGCATTCGGCCAGGCCCAGTTCCGGCCGCGGTCAGCGCTTCGGCTGTGGCGGCCATGCCAAAGGGCTCGCTGTGGCGGGAGCGTCGTTTCCTGACGCTGGCGGCAGGGATGGCGCTGGGTCTGTTCGCCCAGATCGGCCTTCTCGCCCATCTGTTCTCCCTGCTCGTCCCCGCCATCGGGCCTCAAAATGCCGGGTTGGCCCTGGGGGGCGCAACGATCGCCGCGATCGCAGGCAGGACGGTGGTCGGCCTTGTCATGCCTGCCTCAGCGGACCGTCGTCTCGTCGCCTGCGCGAGCTATGCGGTCCAGATCGCGGGGTCATTGACCCTCCTGATCGCGGGCGATGCCAACGCAACGCTGATGATCATGGGCGTCATTCTGTTCGGTGCAGGGATTGGCAATGCCACATCCCTGCCGCCGCTCATCGCACAGGTCGAATTCGGCAAGGCAGACGTTGCCCGCGTCGTTCCACTGATCGTTGCCATCGGACAGGCGAGTTATTCCTTTGCGCCGGCCGTGTTCGGCGCTCTGCGGACGATGTCGCCAACCGGATTGTCGAGTTTCGATGGAGCCGCGCTGTTTGCGGTCGCCTCCGTGGTGCAAGCAGCCGCCATTGCCTGTTTCCTATGGGGGCGCCAAAGGCGCTCGCTGCCAGGCGGGACCGCATGATTGGGGGCAGGCCCCTTGTGACCTGGCAGGGGCGAACCCTGTGCGGCTAGCTCTCGCCGCCTGCGTCGGACAGCACCCTTGCCGGCAAGGGAAGGACGGCCGCTCTCTGGCCGTTTTGCGTGGCCAGCCATTTCAGATAGCGCAGGCGGGCCGCAACCGTGTTGCTGCGATGGGTGCTTTGCAGCCACTCCAGATACTCGGCGGGGCGAACGGTGATGATCTGGACGGTCTTGCCCTTGGCCAGAAGCAGCTCCGTCGCGGCAGCGACCTGGCGCTTCCATTCGGAATAGGAGCGGGGGATCCTCGGGTCCTTCCCGGCCATGTCCAGCAAGGCAGGAAAGTCATCTTCTGAATACCACGGTACCAGCACGGTGTCGTAGTAGTCGAATTTCCGCATGCCTGTGTCCGCCCAGCAATCGGAAAGCGTCGCCCGCCTGCGATCCTACCAGTTCTCCGGCTGATTTACGAGTTGCGCGCAGTGCCTCATCGGCTTGCGCGCGGGCGAATAGCAGCAGATTTCTCGATGTCCGGTCTGCGCCGTCACGAAGGATGCAAACCCCTCGGTCGTGCGCGGAAGGCCGTTTCAAGCCCGTTTCCTGGGCACTGTCCCGATCCCGCCCCGGCGCGGGAACCGGCCGTTTCCTTCGCGCCTGGTCGGTCAGGCGCGCCTAGGCGCTGGCCGGCAAGGATTTCAGCGTCCTGATGATCTCGCTCTCGGAATAGGGTTTTCGAAAAAACCGGGCGCGCTCGGGCAATTTCTGCGGGTCGACCCGGACATGGCCCGAGGTCACCATCAACCCGATCGGCGGCCATTTCTCGCGCACGACCTCGACCAGTTGCAGGCCGTTCAGCGAACCCGGCATCTCGACATCGGTGAAGAGGATGCGGACATCGTCGCGTTGCTCCAGAATGGCCAGGGCCTCGTCGGCGGTCGCTGCCTCGACGGCGAGGTACCCGGCCTCCTCGACGAGCAAGGCCGCATACATCCTGATGATCGGTTCGTCCTCGACGATGAGAACAACCGGCTTTTCCGCGTCTGTAGGCACTGGGCTTCTCCTGAACCGCCTTCTTGTCGCGACGGTAGAGGTCCAACGGCTCATGGTCCGGAACGTTCCGCCGTCGCGCCTGCTTGGGCGCTACGGACAATGCAGGCTGTTGGCGCGGCGGGCGGAGCGCTCCCTCGTGAAGTTGCCCGACTGGCCGCGCGTGCCGGCAGCGGAAGCGGAGAGCGGGTGAATAGGGTCAGGCGAGGTGCTTCAGCAGCGCCTTGACGGCGATCGATGGTGTCACCGAGCGCGCCTGCAACGCCGTCACTTCGAGCTGGTCCATGGGATGTTCGGGCAGGATGCGAGTGAGGCTTCCGGCTGCGATCGGGGCATCCGCCAGAAAACCGGGCACGAGGGCGATACCCAGGCCGGCACACGCCGCATGGCAGGTGACGGACATGTTGCCGGTGCTGATATGCCAGCGGACGCGGATCGACTGGTTATCGACCGTCCACTGGTCGAGATCGCTGCGGGTCAGGATGCCGCGATGGTTCGCAAGCTCCGCCACCGCCCGCGGTGTCCCGGCACGCGCGAGATAATCCGGCGAGGCGACCAGCCACATGTCGATGCGTTCGAGCAGCCGGCCGCGCAGGTCGCTGTCGTCGAGCCGGCCGAGCCGGATCGCAAGGTCGAAGCCGCCGGCCACGATGTTCACGAGCTCGTCGCCCAGGCGCAGGTCGAGGCGGACCGCCGGATAAAGCTGCTGAAACGTGAAAAGCTTTGGCGCCAGCACATGCTGGCCATAAGCGACGGGGGCTGAGATCTTCAGCGTCCCGCTCGGGCTTGCATGCTCGGCGAGCGTCTCGACCTGGGCGAGCTCCGCATCGCGCACGATCGGCCGAACGCGCTCGAAATAGCGCCGGCCCGTGTCGGTCAGGCTGAGCGCCCGTGTCGAGCGCAGCAGCAGGGGCGCGCCCATGCGCTGCTCCAGCAGCGCGAGCTGGCGGCTGACCGTCGCCTTGGGCAGGCCAAGCAGGCGGCCGGCGGCGCTCAAGGAGCCGGATTCGACGATCCTGACGAAGAGAGCCATGCCGGAGAGGTCGACAGCGTCGGTCATCGTTCCAGATATAGAACGCCGGCGTTTCAAAGGCGAGGCTACTGTTCCATATGGCTGGCGGCCATAGTCGTTGCATCACCCGCCCTTGATGAGGAGCGACCGATGAACGCGCCCGCCAAACCTTATGCCCCGCTGACCTCCGACAATGCCGCGCTCATTCTCGTCGACCATCAGGTCGGGCTGATGAGCGGTGTGCGGGATTATTCCACCGGCGAGCTCAAGCACAATGTCGTCGCGCTCGCCAAGGCCGCCCAATTGCTGAAATTGCCGATCGTGGTGACGACGACGGCGCGCGATAGCATGTGGGGACCGACCTTTCCCGAACTCGTCGCGGCGCTGCCCGGCGTCACGATCCTGGACCGGGCCTCGGTCAATGCCTGGGACGACCCGAAGGTTGCAGCCGCGATCGAAGCGACGGGGCGCAGGAAGCTGATCTTCGCCGGCATCTCGCTGGAGGTGTGCGCTGCGTTCCCCGCCATGACGGCGATCGGCAAGGGCTATGAATCCTATGTCGCTGTCGACGCGTCGGGCACGTTCAGCGAGACGAAGCGGCAGGCCGGGCTGCTGCGGATGGTCCAGGCCGGCGTGGTCGTGTCCGACTATGCGACCCTGATGGTCGAGATCCTGAAGGACAATACTCACCCGCAAGCCGGGGCCGTCTATGGCGCGCTCGACATGCCCTGGGCGACGCTGGTCGGCCAGATCGCGCAGGCCTACGGACGATAACCGGCCTCCCGTCGGCGCACGAGCGTCAAGTCGAGAGGCTTCGATGGCCCCGCGAAGATTCCGGCCCGTGGCCCTCCAGCCTGGGTCCTCCCGACATTTGTGTCGGGTTGGCTCTTGACCTCGCTGCTGCCCCGGCTCCAGACTGCGCGCATTCCAGGGAGATCCCCGGCAAGGGGCTGAGAAACCGCTGGCAGACCGGGTGTTCCCCGGAAAGGCGCGCGGAAATCCTTCGAACCTGATCCGGCTCATACCGGCGGAGGGATGGAGCGTCGAGGCACTTGCCGGCAGCCGAAGGGCTGCCAGATCTCCTTACCCGAGCTGGGCGAGGAGTTTGCCATGCGCGGCCCGCCACACACCACCCTTCGCCGATCTGGCGACGATCCTGGGCCCGTCGCCTGCGAGGTGCCGTCCTCCACCGATATCGCCATCATTGGCGGTGGCCTGATCGGTTTGTCCATCGGCTGGCGGTTGGCCCGGCGCGGGTTTGATGTGACGGTTTTCGAGCGTGGCACGATCGGACAGGGAGCAAGCCTTGCCGCGACCGGCATGCTGGCCGCGGCCGCCGAGCTGGAGCCGGGCGGCGAGGACCATCTGCCGCTGGCGCTCGAAAGCCAGCGGCTCTGGCCGGTTTTTGCACGCGAGCTCGAAGCCGATGGCGGGCTCGGCATCGACTATCGCCGGGACGGTGTCCTGCTGGTCGCGCTGGGGCGTGAAGAGGTCGAGCGCCTGCGTTTCCGCCATGACCTGCAACGGCGCGCCGAGGTCGAGGCGGCATGGCTTAGCGGGGCGCAATGCCGCGAACGCGAACCCGGGCTGAGGCCCTCGGTCGTTGCCGGCATTCTCTGCCCCGCCGACCATCAGGTCGATCCGCCGCGCGTCATGGCGGCGCTGCGACGCGCCTGTCTCGCGGCCGGAGCGCACCTGGTCGAAGCCTGCGAGGCCGAGCCGGAGCTGGCCGGGGGCCGCGTTCTCGGCGTCTCGACGCCGCGCGGACTCTGCAAGGCCCCGGTCGTGATTGCGGCTGCCGGCGCCTGGACCCGATTTCAGGGGCTCGACATCCCCGTCCGCCCGCTCAAGGGCCAGTCGCTCGCGCTCCGCAGCACGCCCGGGACCGGTACGCTCGCGCGCGTCGTCTGGACCGAGCAAGTGCATCTCGCCCCCAAGAGCGACGGCACTCTCCTGGTCGGCGCCACCATGGAAGAACGCGGCTTCGACGACAGCGTGACTGCTGGCGGCGTCTATGCCCTGCTCGACGGTGCCCGGCGCGCACTGCCCTCGATCGAGGAAATGCCGGTCGAGGCGATCTGGTCCGGCTTTCGCCCGACCTCCATCGACGATGCGCCGATCCTTGGCGAGACGGGGATATCGGGCCTGCTCGTTGCGACCGGGCATCACCGCAACGGCTATTTGCTCGCCCCCGTCACGGCAGCCGCGATCGAGCAACTCCTCGTCGAAGATCGCATCACGGGACCGGCCGCTTCATTCGGCCAGGCGCGCTTCACCCCAACTCTGGAGGCAATCTCATGAAACTCATCATCAACGGCAAGGACCGCGAGAGCGCGGCCGAGAATCTGGCGGCGCTTTGGCAGGAGGAGACGTCCGAGCTGGACTTGCCGGGACCGCAGGGCTTCGCCATCGCGCTGAATGGCACCGTGGTGCGGCAGGTCGACTGGGCGCAGACGCCTCTGTCGCGCAACGACCGCGTCGAAATCATCCGTGCCTTCGCGGGAGGCTGACATGAACACCCCGATCGAGGCCCTTACCATCGCCGGCACGTCATTGTCGTCGCGGCTCCTCATTGGCACGGCCGGCTATCCGAGCCAGCGCATCATGGTCGATGCCATCAAGGCCAGCGGTTCGGACCTTGTCACGCTCTCCGTGCGTCGCATTTCGCTGCAGGGCCATGGCTCCGACACGCTGCGCCTGCTTGCCGGCCGCCGCTTCCTGCCCAACACGGCAGGCTGCGAGACCGCGCGCGACGCGATCCTCACCGCCGAGCTTGCACGCGAGGCGCTCGGCACCAACTGGATCAAGCTCGAGGTGATCGGCGATCGCGAGACGCTCTATCCCGATGTTGGCGAGTTGCTGGAGGCGACGCGCCAACTTGTCGACAAGGGGTTCGTCGTGCTGCCCTATTGCAACGACGATCCGGTCATCTGCGCGCGCCTGGCTGATCTCGGAGCCGCCGCCGTGATGCCGATGGGGTCGCTGATCGGCTCGGGCATGGGCGTCGCCAATCCAGCCAATCTCGAGCTGATCTGTGCACGCTCGCCCGTGCCCGTGATCGTCGATGCCGGCATCGGCACCGCCTCCGACGCCGTGATCGCCATGGAATGCGGCGCGAGCGGGGTTCTGCTCAACACCGCCGTCGCCAAGGCCGATGATCCCGTGCGAATGGCACTCGCCATGCGTCACGCCGTCGAGGCCGGCTGGAACGCCCGCCTGGCGGGGCGCATTCCGCGGCGTGGGCGGGCTCAGCCGTCCAGCCCCCAGCTCGGGCTTGTGGGTTCGTGAACAGGCTGCCCGACCGGCTGCTCGTCGTCACCGACCGGCATCAGGCCGTGAAGCCCTTGCCGCAGCTTGTCTCTGCGGCGCTCGCCGGCGGGGCACGCTGGATCTGGCTGCGCGATCGCGATCTCGATCAGGCGGAACGCCGCAGCCTGGCGCTGCAGCTGCATGAGCTCGTGAGCATGGCGGATGCGGTCCTGACGATCGGCGGTGATGTTGATCTCGCCGCCCGGGTCGGGGCGCGGGGCGTCCATCTGCAATCGGCTGGAGCGATCTCCGCGGCCCGCGCCGTGCTCGGCGTCTCCGCGCTGATCGGCGTTTCCGCGCATGACGAGGCCGATGTCCGGGCGGCAGCAGCGGCAGGCGCCGATTATGTCACGGCGAGCCCGATCTTCGCGACGGCGAGCAAGCCTGGCTATGGCCCGGCCTTGGGCCTGACCGTGCTGCGGCGCTGGGCGGCGATCGGCCTGCCGGTCGTGGCCCTTGGCGGCATCACCTGCGACCGCGCGTCACTCTGTATCGAGGCTGGTGCTGTGGGAGTTGCAGTGATGGGGGAGGTGATGCGAGCCGTGGATACGGCCAAGACCATTCGCAGCCTTCGCGCCTGCGCGCTCATGAGTCCACGCCCTGGTGTATGAGCAGGTCGAAACGAGAGGAATGGCCTGCGCCAATGCGACGGATCGTGATCCTGGGGAATGCCGGCAGCGGCAAGTCGACGCTCGCGCGCGCACTGGGCGAGCGCCTCGCGCTGCCGGTCGTGCATCTCGACCGCCTGTTCTGGGAGGCCGGCTGGACGAAGGCCGAGCCCCGGCTCTTTCGGGATCGCGTGCGGGACGCCGTGTCCGGCGATGCTTGGATCTGCGAGGGCAACTACTCCAGCCAGACCTTCGAATTGAGGCTGCCGCGCGCCGATATCGTCATCTGGCTCGACGTCCCGCGGACCACCTGCCTGGCCCGCGTCCTGTGGCGCAGCATCCTGAACCGGCCGCGGCCCGATCTCCCCGATGGCTGCACCGAAAAGCTGAACGCGGAGTTCCTCGGCTTCCTCCGATATGTCTGGGCCTTCGATAGGGACAAGCGACCGCAGATCGAGCGCGAGCGGGTGGCGACCGCCGCTCATATCCCGGTGGTCTATCTCCGCGACGCCGGCCAGATCTCGGCGTTCGTGAATGCGGCGGCGGCTGCGTAGGGCGGGCAGGAGGGCAGGGTGAAACAGGATCTCGACCTGATCAGGGGACTGGAGGAAGCGCTGTTCAAGCCAGCGGTTCGAGCGTCTCCGGAAGCGCTTGATCGGCTTCTGGCGGAAGGTTTCGTCGAATTCGGTCGATCAGGCGGTGTATACGAGAAGGCCGAGGTGATCCGAAGCCTTGCCGAGGGCAATGCCGAGACGGTCGACGTGCCGGCAGCCAGGGATTTCGTTCTCCGATCCCTGGCCGATGATGTGGTCCTGCTGACCTATCTGAGTTTTCGCGTCGCGAATGGCCGCGAGGAGCGGCATACGCTGCGAAGCTCGATCTGGCGGTTCATCGAGGGCCGCTGGCAGATGGTCTTTCACCAAGGGACGCCTGCTGGCCAGTCGTCCTGACGGGGGCTTCGTGCGGGGGCTTGAGCCGCGCCGGCGGTGTTGACCCAGATCCGCGATCGTCCCTCCCGCTGCGCCCGGGAGGGACAATCGCAATCGCCATCACCACGCCGAGCCCGGCCTCAAGCCCGGCGCCGTTCAAGTGCGTGCTCGATCCGGGCCGTCATCCGGCGCAAGGCACGGTGCAGATGGTCGCGCATGAAACCTCGGCAGTTTCGCCGCGCCGAAGACCGTCGCAGCAAAACGGACGAAGTCTAATGTGGGACATTGCGGTGTACTTGACGCTGCGTCTGCTATCCTTTGATACTGCGTGCGGCGAAGCAGATCCGGCGACGCGAAAAGCGGGCAAGGGGCGCCTGATGACTGTCGAGGAGGCGGCCGTGTCCGTCGCGCAGAGCCAGGAGATGTTTGCGGGGGCGGAAGCGCTACGCCGGATGCAGCGCTACCATGAGGCGATCAACGGCGACGATCGCGCCAGCGAGGCGCAGTTCAGCCGCGCCTTCAAGGAGCGCTTCGGCATGGCGCCGCGGGAGCTCCGCTCAGTCGCCCGCGAGCGCGGCGTCAACATGCTGCCGCCCATCCCTGTCGGCGTCCCCCCGGATTTGGTGCAACGACTTGAGCGCTGACATCCTGCCGCAATATAGGCCCGTGCCGATCCCGTCCGGCCGGGGCGAAGCGCTGTCGGTGCCGGAGGCAATCGCCTACACAACTCGATGGATCGACATCCGCCTTTCGCCCGGGGAGGATTTCGACGGGCATCAGATGCGCTGGCTCATGACACAGCTCGCCACCCGGGCGCTTGCCGAAACGATCAAGACAGGCGGCGACGGCTCGGCATATTCGGAGCGTCTTCATCAGTCGTACACAGTCCTCAGGAGGGCGCAGGCGGCGCTGAGCGACGGCAAACATCGGTGGTGGGGCAGCCCGGCTGAAGACCAGGCCCGGAAGGCTGCCGAGCGTGTGATGTGGCAGCGGCGCGATCCGGGCCGCGGATACGTGGAGGGCTACGAAAGCCGCTATCAGACCTCGCTCCGCGAGGACCAGTTCAACAGCTGCGTCGCAGACTATCTGGCGCAACCGTGGATGCGGCACCCTGTCCTCGATTGGATGCTCGTCGATGCGATCGTGACGCACGAACTGTCTAGGTTCGGGGAAGCGGTGAAGAAAGCAGAAGAACCGGGGGACCCATGGCGCCGGCGTCGCTATTTGAGGGCCCGCGGCAACCTCGAGGAACTCCGGAATCTCAAATGGAAGGCCGAATTCCAGCTGCAGCTGGCGTCTGCCGCTTTTTTTATCGTTGTGCCTCTGTTGGGGATAGGGGCGGCCTTCCACTTCGATTGGACAACAACCGGCATATGGCTGTTGGGCATCTACACCCTCGTCGTGATCAACGAACTATGGTCGCTGGTGGTCAAGCTGATCCGTCGCAGCGTGCCAGGTCCCGAGAGCAGTTCTCAAACGCTGTGGCGCGAGATGTACGAGGTCTGGCGACTGCTTGAAGGACCGGTCGTCAACCCGATGCTCGTGGGCGCCGAGTTGGCCAGGACGACAAGGAGGGGGGCCAGATGGAACAGCGCTGCCTGGTCGATCGTCGTGCGCGCGATGGAGCATGATCCACTGGAGTGGGTCGTCGTGCCGGCCGAGCGGGACGCTGCACGCAGCGATGCCGGTCGCCAGGACGGAGCCAGATCGGCGCCGTCTCAATCGTTGGATCCCACCTCGTCCGCTTCGTCATCGTAAAGCAGCTTGATGCCGCGCTGCCGGGGCTCTTCTTGGACAGCGCTGTGACGGCTACGTCTGCTGGCCGATCGGCAAGGCGCGGATTCGGAAGGGGAGAGACCCGCCGCCGAACCCGTTTCTCGCTGATCGCTCAGAGGCCAAGCACCTTGCGCAGCTCTGCCTTGGCGGCGGTGAACTCGGTCTGAAAATCCTGCTGCTCCAAGATGCGCGCAGCGATGACCGAGCCTGCAATGCGGCCGGCTTCGATATCGGAGCGATAATGGATGCCGCCGATCACGCGGTTCCAGCCATAGACCCAGGCCCTGTCCATGATCTCGGCGCGCTTTTCCGGAACCATGTTCGACAGCACGATGCCCATCAAGGTCCCGACGGTGGTGTGGCCGGAGGGATAGGCGCCGGAGTTCGAGGTCTTCACGACAGGCTTGACCAACGGACTCGCCTGATGCGGCCGCGGCCGCTTCCAGCTGTCCTTGGCCGGATCGACCACGGCGCCCTCAGTCGCCACGATCCGATCGAAGAAGGCCGAGAAGATCGGCAGCGCTTCAGTCTTGAAGGCCGGGCCCATCACGTCGGAAAAGCGCCAGACATCCTCGACGGCATCGGCCTGGGCCTGCGCTTCCATCTCAGGCGTGCGCGTCACCTGAATGGTGAGGACCTCACCGATCTCGGCCTTCGTCTGGACCGAGTCCGGCGCCGGGGGCGGCTTCAGGACGGCTGTGAGGTCGATCGTCTTGCCGGTCGCGAAGGGTTTCGCATCCTCGGCATGAACGGGAGAGAAGGCCAGCGTGGCGGCTGTCAGAAGAGCGAATGCTATATGGCGCATGGTTGCGGTCCCTGTTGGCCAGGGATCGACGCTCCTGAATTATGACAGTGTGATGTAAGCCAATCTCCCGCCGCGAGGCCATCTCGCCTTCCGTCGGTGCCCCCAGTGGCGACGTCTCGAACCACGTGCGCCAGGGGAGTGCCGCGCTCGCCGAGGGGTGCACTTTGTCTCCAGCGTCCTTTGCGTCTCAATCGTAGGATTCCACCTCGTCCGCTTCGTCATCGTAAAGCAGCTTCATCAGCATGACGTAGCGATTGAGCGAGGCCATGCTGAGATCGCGCAGGCATCTTTCCCGAAGCTTGAGGGCTTCTGCGCGAACGCTCAGGCGCAGTTCAGGCGTGTGGATGCCGAACGCCTCGCTCCAGTCGAGCAGGTGATGCAGGTCCTTGTCCCAGACCGGGCAGGTCCGCGATTGAAATGTCCTGTGCTGCGGGGCGTCCGCCGCGATCGCAGAGGTCGCCGCCACCAAGGCGACGCATGCCAACGAGAACAAGGGCAAGAACAAGGGCCTTTGGAGCGACCGGCCTGACATTCCAATCTCTCCCGATCGAGGTTGAAGCCAGGATGGCAGGCAGGCTCAGCCGCACTGTCTCACCCGTCTGTGGCACCTGAAAAACCCGAGCCCGTATGTGATCTTCATCACATACGGGCTGGGACAGTTCGACAATGGTGCTGGGCGGCAATTTCAAATGGGGGGCAAAACGAGGGGTAGAAAGAATAGATCTTCATATGGTACATATTACTTACTGCATATATTGATAGAAGCATAAATTACTGTGATTATATTATCATATTGTTGATATTCAACGTGATTCAGTAGAGCGTATTTTATCGCCTGATATCGATCGTTCATTTCCAATTTCGATTTGATCATGCCCCGAACGTTCCGGGGTCGTCCAGAAGGCGCGCGAGGCTGCCACCGGCGGCCTCGCGCGCCGGCCTTCATTGTGCCCCGGTTCGGACGCGCAGACTGCGGTTTCCGCCGGTGCTTGCTCGTCTTGGCCAGGGCCGTCGGTGCGCCGTGAAGGCGGTCGACACGGCTTGTTGGCGATGGTGTCGCGCCAGTCCCGCGCCTCGCTGGGATCGCCGACGGGCCGGACTGTTTGGCGCATCCCGAAGCGTTCGAGGCCGATGATCGCGAACCGGTCGGTTTCAGCACAGGGCTCCTCCGCCGTGCAATGAGGGGAGAGGTTCGTGAACTGCCGGCCCAGGAGGGCACTCCGGCCGCTGGAAGCACAGGATATCCGCGCCCCACGGATTCTGCATGGCAGCTGGCCGGTCATCGCCCTGGCCAGTCTCGCGTCGCATGGCTCAATATCATGACCGCCTGTTGACAATCCCCGACGGCCGATCTCATCATTCCGGTATAGTGGAATCTTGGGAGGGATTCGATGGGGACTCGGTGGATGGCAGCGGTCCCTGGATCACGGCTTAGCCGTGCGCCCGCGGCATGAATTACCGCTGGAACTGGTCCATCCTCCTGCAGGAGCCCTATTGGGAGTGGCTGTGGAGCGGCGTGCAATGGACGCTCGCCATCAGCCTGGTCAGCTGGGTCCTGGCGCTGACGATCGGTCTTGGCGTCGGCATTGCGCGCAGCCTGCCGGCCCGCGGCGCCCGCCTGGTCGCCGGCATCTATATCGATGTCTTTCGCAATATCCCGCCGCTGGTCCAGCTCTTCCTCTGGTTCTTCGTGCTGCCCGAGATCGTGCCCGAATCCATCGGGCTCTGGCTGAAGCGCGATCTGCCCTATCCTGAATTCGTCACCGCCGTCGTCGCGATCGGCCTGTTTGCCGGATCGCGCGTCGCCGAGCAGGTCCGGGCCGGGATCGAGGCGGTCGGCAATCCGTTGCTGCCGGCTGCGCTGGCGACGGGGCTTCGTCCCGTGCAGGCCTTTCGGCTGGTCGTGCTGCCGCTCGGTCTTCGCGCCATCGTCGGGCCGCTGACCTCCGAATTCCTGATCACGATCAAGCTGTCATCGCTGAGCCTGACGATCGGTGTCCTCGAACTGACGGCGCAGAGCCGCCATGTCGAGAACTATACCTTCCAGGGGCTCGAGGCCTTCACCTTCGCCACGGTCGGCTATCTCGTCATCGGCTTGTGCGTGACGGCGCTGATGCGCTTCATCGACGACCGCATCGGCGGCTCGGCCCTGCGGAAGGCCGCGACATGAACGATTTCGACTGGGGCGTCATCGCCCGTTCCTGGAGCTTCCTCGCCGAGGGCATGGCGCTCAGTGCCCTGCTCGTGCTGGTCGCGACCGTGGGTGGGCTGGTCCTCGGCTTCGGCCTCGCCCTGATGCGGCTGTCGACCCACCGCTTCATTGCGGTGCCGGCTGCGGCCTATGTCACCGTCATGCGCTCCCTGCCGCTCGTGCTGGTGCTGTTCTGGTTCTATTTCCTGATCCCGCTGGCGATCGGCCGGCCGATCGGCTCGCTGATGTCGGCGCTGATCGCCTTCGTGATGTTCGAGGCCGCCTTCTATTGCGAGATCATCCGCGCGGGCATCGCCAATGTCCGCAAGGGGCAGGCCGAGGCCGGCCTCGCCACCGGCCTGCGTCGCGGCCAGGTGATGCGCCATATCGTCATGCCGCAGGCCCTGCGCGCGATGATGCCGCTCGTCCTGAACCAGATCGTCATCGTCTTCCAGGACACGTCCCTGGTCTATGTCGTGGCGCTGCACGATTTCCTGACGACAGCCAGCATCGTCGCCTCGCGCGATGGCCGGCCGACCGAAATGTATACGCTGGTCGCCGTCGTCTACCTCATCATCTGCCTGTCGGCGACGAAGGCGGTCGAGTTCTACAGGAAGGGCCGCACGACATGATCGCCGTCGAGGACGTGCACAAATCCTATGGCAAGCTGCAGATCCTGCGCGGCTGCTCGGCAACGGTCCGGCAGGGCGAGGTCGTGGTGATCTGCGGCCCGTCGGGCTCGGGCAAGAGCACCCTGATCAAATGCGTCAACGGTCTCGTGCCGTTCGAGCGTGGCACGATCACCGTCAACGGCGTCTCGGTTTCGGATTCCAAGACCGATCTGCCGGCCCTGCGCTCGCGCATCGGCATGGTCTTCCAGAGCTTCGAGCTCTATCCGCACATGACCGCGCTGGAGAATGTCAGCCTGGCGCAGATCCATGTTCTGAAGCGCTCCCGGGCCGAAGCCGACGAACGCTCGGAGAAGATCCTGATGCGGGTCGGGCTCGGCAGCAAGATGACGAGCCGGCCGAGCCAGCTCTCCGGAGGACAGCAGCAGCGCGTCGGCATCGCGCGTGCGCTCGCCATGGACCCGGCCGCCATGCTGTTCGACGAGCCGACCTCGGCGCTCGATCCCGAAATGATCAACGAGGTGCTGGAGGTGATGCAGGAGCTGGCGCTCGAAGGCATGACCATGATGGTCGTGACGCATGAGATGGGCTTCGCGCAGCGCGTCGCCGACCGGGTGCTGTTCATGGATGGCGGCGAGATTCTCGAAGACACGCCCAAGGCGCAGTTCTTCACCGCCCCGGCGACCGAGCGCGCCAAACAGTTCCTGACCAAGGTCCTGACGCACTAGGCCGCCGGCATGACAGAGCTGAGCGCCCCCCAGATCGGACCGATCCTCCAGCGCCAGCGCAAGGCGCGGGGGTTGACCCTGCAGCAGCTCGCAGCCGTCTCCGGCGTCTCGAAATCGATGCTGTCGCAGATCGAGCGGGGCGAGGCCAACCCGACCTTCGCGGTGCTCTGGAGCCTGACGCGAGGGCTGCAGATCGAAATTTCCGCACTCCTTCAAGGCAGCGAATCCTCCCCTGGCGGCAGCGCGATCGAGATCGTTCCGCCGGAGCATACGCCTGAGATCCGCAGTGCCGACGGCTCCTGCCAGCTGCGCATCCTCAGCCCGCCGAGCCTGGCCGGCACTGTCGAATGGTACGATGTCGAGATTGCCGGCCATGGCCGGCTCGACAGCGCCGCGCATGCACCGGGCGCGGTCGAACATTTCACGGTCCTGTCGGGCCAGTTCGTCATCGCAAGCGGGACCTCGCGCTATCCGGTCAAGGCCGGCGAGACCGCACGCTATCCCGTCGATGTGCCCCACTCGATCTGCAACGAGCTCGGTCAGCCGGCCCGTGGGCTGATGGTTCTGCTCTACCAGAAGGTCAGGCAGGAGCGAGGTTCTACTTGAGCGTGTTCCACTATAGCGGATTAATCGACCCCGCGGCGACGCACGCACCATGGCAGGTGCCTGCGTTCGCGCCGGTTCGCTGCCGCCCCTTTTCGTCCCCCGATCCAAAGGCCCAGATCCCATGCGCGTGAGTATCCTTGGAGCAGGCGCCGCCGCCTATGGCGCAGCCGCCCAGCTTTCAATCTGCGGGCATGATCCCATGCTCTGGTCGCCCTCCGGCCGCGGCACGGTCGAGCTGGCGGCGGGGGCTCCCTTGCGGGCCAGCGGCGCGATCGAGACCAGTTTCCATCCCCGCATCGCCCAGAGTGCGAAGGAGGCCGTCACCAGCTCCGACGTGGTGATGCTGGCCATGCCGGGCAACGCCCACAAGATGGCGCTGGAGGCGACCGCCGAGCATCTGCGCGAGGGGCAGCCGGTCATCATCAGCTCGCACGCCTCCTTCGGGGCGCTCTATCTCTCGCGGCTCCTGGCCGAGCGCGGCATTCGCGCGCCGATCATCGCCTGGGGCACGACGCTGACGACGGGGCGCAGGGCGTCGCCGACCGAGGCCGCGGTCAATTCGCTGCGCTCGAAGATCGATATCGCGACCGTGCCGGAATCCGGGCTCGACGAGGGCCACGCGCTTTGCACCGCCCTGTTCGGCGATCGCTTCGTCAAGCGCGACGGGCTGCTCGCGATCGCGCTCAGCAATCTCAACCCGCAGAACCATCTTGCGATCGCGCTGTTCAACCTCACCCGGATGGAGCGCGGCGAACGCTGGGGGCAGGCCGAGAACGTCACGCCGGCGGTCGGTCGCGTGATGGAGCTGCTCGACGCGGAGCGGCTGGCGATCGCGCAGGCTTTTGACGTCTCGGTGCGGACGATCAAGGAGCACTATGCCTTTTCCTACCAGCTGCCGGTCGCGAGCATCGCCGAGATGAATGCGGAGCTGCATCAACGCGGCAATGGCGGCTTCGGCCCGGCGACCCTGACCAGCCGCTATGTGCTCGAGGATGCGCCCTTCGGCCTGCTGCCGACGGTCCTGCTCGGGCGGCTCGCCGGGCAGCCCGCGACGCTGCACGAGGCTGGACTGACCATGCTCTCGGCGGCCTATGGTCGCGACTTCGTCGGGGACAATGATCTGCTGCCCGCGCTCGGCTTCGAGCAGATGAGCAGCGAGCAGCTGCGGGAGCGGGCCCGCACCGGATTCTAGAGCATCGGACCGAAAAGTGGACACCGGTTTTCGGGAAAATCCGATGCTCAAACAAAGAGCTAGAGCATCGGACCGAAAAGTGGATACCGGCTTTCGGAGAAATCCGATGCTCAACAACGATCTAGACTCCCGCGCATCAGCCGGTGCGCGGGCAATCATGCGAGCAATCGCTGCAAAGGGGAGAAGAATATGAGACGGAACCTTGTTGCCGCTATCGGCGGGCTCTTGGCCTTCGGTCTGGCCGCCACGGCCCAGGCCCAGGAGGTCGACGCGATCGTCAAGAAATTGCGCGACACCAACACCATCACCATGGGGATTCGCGAAACGCTCTACCCCTATGGCTTCCTCGACAATGACAAGAAGCCGTCGGGCTATTCCGTCGAGTTCTGCCAGCGCATCATCGAGGACATCAAGGCGGAGCTGAAGCTGCCCGAGCTCAAGATCAAATACGTCCCGGTCAGCATCCAGAACCGCCAGGCGCTCGTCGCCAACGGCACGGTCGATCTCGAGTGCGGCGGTACGGTCAACACCTTCGGCCGCAACAAGCAGGTCGATTTCTCCTCGGTCTCCTATGTCTCGTCGAGCCAGCTGCTCGTCCTGAAGAATTCCGGCATCACCAAATACGAGGACCTGAACGGCAAGATCGTCGCAGTCGCCACCGGCGGCAGCAGCGAGCCCGACCTGAAGAAGCTCGTCGCCGAGAAGGGCCTGAACATCCGCATCCAGAATGTCGACGACCACGCCGCCGCGCTGATCTCGGTCGAGACGCGGCGTGCGGACGCCTATTTCAGCGACAATGGCGCCTTCTACAGCCTGATCCGGCAGTCGAAGAACCCGGACGCCCTGACCATCGTCGGCACCGAATACGGCTATGCGCCCCAGGGTTTCATGGTGCCCAGGCTCAACCCGACGATTCTCTGGATCGTCAATCATTCCATGGCGAACATGTTCAAGTCGGGCGAGGCCGAAGCCCTGTTCAACAAATGGTTCGGCCCCTTCGGCGCCCAGGTCTCGCCGAAGCTCAAGGCCGCCTGGGCGACCCAATCCTACGCCGAGTAGACAGCGCCGGGCGTTCCGTTCGGCCCCCTGGCTAGCCGAACGGAACGCATTGCGAAGCGGGGGGCCGAAGCCGTCTTAGGACGGCGAAGCGTCATGGCGCTTTCGGTCGAGGGCCAAGACGAAACGACGCTGCTTCAGGCCCCGGTCGGAACACCGTCGTCACCGGCGATCGCGGGGCTGCGGATCGGCCAGATCATATCGGTTCGTGTCGACGCTGAATCACTTTTCTTGAGGCACTGAAAGATGTCGTGTCGTGCAAGTCGGTGGAGGCACGGTGGTTCATGGCGAAGTTCGAGATGCAGATCGATACCGCACATCCGGTCCTCTTTCTGGCGGACTCGGCACCAGCTGTCTCAGTCCCGCCGGATGTCAGCGCGGCATTCGTTACCGCAGCCGACGACTGCCTAGCCTTCTGGGTTCTATCCCACGTCGATGGCGCCTCGCTTGTAACCATCGCAGACGAAAGCTGTAAGGCTGATGGCCCAAAGCTCTTCAGCGGATCGATAAATGCACCTAGCGGCGTGGTCACCCTGACGGACAGCAGCAGTTTCAGGTATTTGAACGTGCCGGTTCCCGAGGGGCGCGTAAGCGTCGACCTTTGGGCCGACAATGATCAAAACCCCGAGTGGGTATGGGTTCAGCTCGGGGCGATCCGCTCGATCTGACTTACCGAGTTTATAGGTTCACGGCTTAAGCCAACCCCCGCCTGCCGGCTGGTGTCGCGACCGTCGGTCCACTGGATCGCCGGGCGTCCGTTCGGACGCAGGAGCGGCGATCTAGCTCTTTGTTTAAGCATCGGATTTCTCCGAAAACCGGATTCCACTTTTCGGTCCGATGCTCTAGCATCGGCCGGCATCACTCCGCGAAGGCGGGTCAATCCCTGGGGGCCCGGTGAACCATATTGGGGTGGAGATCGGCCAGACGCCGGGGGAGAGAGCCTGGTTCAACCTCGCGTTGAAGCTGAAACTCACCGCGCTCGCCCTGGGCTGCCCGACCAACAAGGAACTCTGCGCGCGCTTTGCGGCGGTCAATCCCGCCACCTTGTTCGTCACCCAGAACGCCTACAAATGGCTCTCGGGCAAGGCGATGCCGCGTGCCTCCAGCGTCTATGAGGATTGGGCGAGGGTGCTCGGCGGTTCGCTGACGGCGCCCTTCCTGGCCTCGTCCTCGTTCGAGGAGTTCCAGCAGGCGATCTGCACCCGCTTCGGCGTGCCGGAAACTGTGCTTGCGACGCTCAGGGGCGAGGCCGGTCTGCCGCCGGTGCCGGTGCCAGTCCCGGTCACCCCATCCGCCGCCCGGGCGGGATCACGACAGCCCGGCGAGCATTGGCTGGCCGGAACCTATCTCGCGATTTCGCCGGCCTGGTCGCGTGTCGAGGCGGGCCGGCTGATCATCGGCGCGATGCGGATCTACGCTGATCCGATGCAGCAATTGCAGATCAGCTACAGCGAAAACCTGTTCAACCGCCCGGTCGCGATGCAGGGACAGCTGCTCAGCGACGGGCGCACGGCGCAGAGCGCCCTGACATGTTCCTATACGCACCGCCTGTTCTTCCTGGCGCTGAATGTGCCGACACCGCCCGCCAACCTGATCGGCGGCATTCTCAGCGGCGCAGCCGTCCATGATCCCAATGCCCGCGCCGTCGCCTGCCGCATCCTGTTCCTGCGCGCGCATGGCCGCAGCATCGAGGATCTGGCCGCGCGGATGGGCTATCTCGATGCGGACGCGGACGGAATCGAGCAAGAGCTGGCCGGCCTGGGTTACCGCGCCGATGCCGCCAGGCGGGGCCTCGCGGCAAGCATCGTCACCTCGCTCGGCATGCATTCGACCGCCGCCCTTTGTGAAGCCGCCCCCAGGGATTTCGCCGATATCGAGCTGACACTCGACCGGTTGGCGCCCGCCTGAGCCCCCCATATCCGCAACAGGACGCTGCGATGTACCCATTGACCGGAATGATGCGTCTCGCGGCAATCGCCGTCGTGGTCCCGCTGCCCTTGTCGGGCACGGCCTGGGCGCAATCCGCGGCCACCCCGCAGCAGGGCGTGACGTTGACGGGGCTCATCGGCAAGGTTCTGTTCGCGCCGCAGCCCGTGCTGGGCTCCGATGGTCGCCAGCATATCGTCTACGAGCTGCAGCTTTCGAACGTGACCGGCGAGCGCGTCGTGATGAAGCGGTTCACTCTCTACGGCGACGACGACAACGAGCCGCTGGCGACGCTCGACGAGGCCGAGATCGCGCGGCGTTTCTCCCCCGCCGGCCGGCGCGGCAATGAGTCGGCGGAACTGGGCGGCTTTCAATACGGGGTCGCCTTTCTCCATATCGCGCTGCCGCCGGGGCGCGCGGCTCCGCAACGGCTGACGCATAAGGTCGATGCGTGGTTCGATCAGTTCAAGGCGGATGCCGCGATCCAGCTCGGTGCGACCGCTGTCACGCGCTCGGCGCCCCCGGTTCTCGGGCCACCGCTTCGGGGCGACAACTATATCGCGGGCGACGGCTGCTGCGATTCGACCCGGCATGTCCGGGCGCTTTTGCCGCTGAACGGCGCCTTTCGGCTCGCCCAGCGCTTTGCCATCGATTGGGAGAAGCTTGGCGGGGATGGCCGACTCTTCGCGGGCGATCGGAAGCAGGTCGCGAGCTATCACATCTATGGCCAGCCGATCCTGGCGGTGAGCGACGGCACCGTCGTCGATATGCGCGCCGATCTTGCCGATCAGGTGCCCGGGGCGCTCCCCGACGGGCTGCCGATCGGCGAGGCTGACGGAAACTTCGCGGTCCTCGACATTGGCGGGGGCGCTTTCGTGCTCTACGCCCATATGCAGCCCGGCAGCGTCCGCGTCAGGACCGGCGACAGGGTGCGCCGCGGCGATGTCATCGGCGCGGTCGGCAATACCGGCAACAGTTCGGAGCCGCATCTGCATCTGCATGTCATGGACGGGCCCTCGCCACTTCTTGCCAATGGCCTGCCCTATGTCTTTGAGGCCGCCACGGTGAAGGCGATCGATCTGGCGGGCACTGCGGATTTCGACCGGGCGGCGGAAACCGGCTCGCCCGTAAGCCTGACGCCGCTCGTGCCTCCTCTGGCGCTCAAGCGCGCGCTGCCGCTTGATCTCACCCTTGTCGACTGGGGCAACTGAGAGGCCGCGTGAGGCTTTTTGTCTCTGAGCATCCGGCCCCCGCCGGCAGCGGATGATCGCGGTGCGCCGGCATGCTATCCAAGGCGCCGACGAGGTCATCGCGTTTCCGGAGCGGGTTGTTCACATGGCTGAGACGAGCAAAGCGCCTCCCGTTGAAGTCCTGATCGCGACCGATCTTTCGGCCAGGGGCGATCGCCCGCTCGACCGCGCCTTGCGTCTTGCCGACGCGTGGCGGGCGAGGCTCGCCATCGCCCATGTCCTCGAGGACGAGGTTTCGAACCTGGCGGACACGACGGCGCGGCTTCGCGCCGAGCTGCCGCCGGCGGCGGCGCAGGCGGAATTCGTCGTCCGGGTCGGCTCGGCCCCGAGCGTGCTGGCGGATCTGGCGGCGGAGCGCGGCAGCGGCGTCATCGTCACCGGCGTCGCGCGCTTCAACAGCCTCGGCGACTATGTCACCGGGACGGCGGTCGACCATATCGTGCGCCATGCCTCCGTGCCGGTGCTGGTCGTCCGCAAGCGGGCGGAGCGCCCCTATGACCGCATCCTCGTCGCCACGGATTTCTCCGAGTGCTCGCGCGCGGCCTTGCTGACCGCGGCTGCTCTCTTTCCGACGGCGCGTCTCGTGCTGCTGCACGTCAATCCGCAAGCGGCGACCGGGCGCTACAAGGTCGAGGGTGCGGCGGACCATCTGCACGCCGAGGCTGCCGACGACATGGCGGAGTTTCTCGCGGCGGCAGAGCTTCCGCAGGCCGTGCGGGAGCGCATCGAGCCGGTCCTGGATGATGGGGCCGTGGTCAACGTGATCAGGCGGCAGGTGCAGGAGACCGGCGTCAGCCTCGTCGTCGTCGGCGCGCATCGCAGCCGAGGGCTGGTGCAGGATGCGATCGGGAGCCACGCGGAAGGCGTTCTCCGGGGTGTCGATGCCGACGTGCTCCTGGTCCGGGAGGCTTGAGCCGCGCCGAGGCGCTGGACCTCCCCGGGCGCGCGTCTTCCTCAGGCCTGCGTCTTCCTCAAGCCCGTGTCTTGCCCAGCGCGGCGAGCGCCTTTTCGTCCCTGAGCAGGCGGATGACGGGCAGGGCGGTGTCGTCCTGCGTCGGCAGCCCGAGCGCCTCGGCGATGGTGTCGCGCCATTCCAGCGCCTCGCTGGGATCGCTGACGACCCAGACCGTGCGCCGCGCCTTGAAGCGTTGGATGCCGACGATCGCGAGCTGGTTGAAGACGATCCTGCGCAGCGCGCTCTGGTCGACCGGACGCTTGGCCGTGGCTTCGGCCGCAGTCGCGGTGGTCGGCTTCGGCAGGGGCGGTTCGACCAGGAGCGCATCGACATCGTCGACGATGAGAAGGTCGACATTGCGCCAGGGCCAGAGGATGCGGCCATCCTGTTCCTCGAGCGGCGGGTGGGCGGACTCGGATTCCTCTTCGCGCTCCACCGCAGCCTCGAACAGCTTCACCAGGGTGGTGTAGCGGGCGATCCCGAGCCGGAAGGCGTATTCGGTGCCGATGCCGCAGGCGAGGCAGGTCTTGCCCGAGCCGACGGTGCCGGTCAGCAGCACATGCGGAAAGCGCGGCGCATTCGCGCCTTTCGCCGGCGGCTCCGACAGGGCGATCAGCGCGTCGCGATAGCCCGGATCGGGCTTTTCGATGGTCGAGCAGAGATTGGTCAGGCGAAACAGGAAGGGCAGGCCGACCTGCTGGAAGGTCATCTTGCGCTTCACCCACCAGAGCACCAGCAGCGCGGCGGGACCGAGCATGACCAGCAGTGCCACGATCGCCTGGACGCCGCCGAGCCCCGCAGCGCCGGCGACGATCGCGCCGGCGCTGATGAAGAACAGCGCGGTCGCGACATTCCACCAGAGCTCGCGGCGATTGAACGGAAAGAGCGGCCCCTGGCGCCGACGCTCGCGGACGATGTCCAGCACCTCCTTGACGATCCAGAGCAGCATGTTGAGCAGGGCAGCGATGATCGCAGTCTTCCAGGCCGGAAGATCGGTGAAGAGGGCGGCAATGATCCAGCCGAACAGGAAGGTGATCTGGAAGCCGAGGCCGAAATGCCCGAACTGATCGGCCGTCCAAACATAGCTGACGGTCGGAGTCTGCTGCACATCCTTGCCGAACCAGTCATATCGCAATTGCGATACGATCTCCCTGAGGGATGGGGGCGTCAGCTTCTTGTCCATGGGGCCGCATCTCGCTCAGGGAACGGAGAAACGTCGGATTTACTGGAATGTCGGGGGAAGGTAGGCGCAGGAAAAGCTTACGCCGATGCTAGCAGCTTCATCAGAACCGGCAAGAGCGCCGTTACGTCAGGGTGTGATCCGGGCGGGGAACGATGGGCGTGTTGCCGCGCGTTGCTGAGCCAGTGCCGCTGGAAGCCTGGCCTGGGCGCACCATGGCCTATCCGCTTTCAGGGGATTTGGACAGCCGCTCAGCGTTTGAACAAGGGCGTGCGGACATGCCCCGAGGCGGCATAGGACAGGCAGGGCTCCAGGCGCTCCAGCGGAACACCGCGCGTGAGCAGATGGTCGACGGCGATCTCGACGATCAGAGCTGCGACCTTGTCCGCGGGGCAGGCATGGCGACCGGCGCCGAACTCCAGGGATTTGCGGTCCCTGCGCGCGATATCGAAGCGATCCGGCTCGGGATTGAGCGCGGGATCGCGGTTCGCGGCTGCCAGGAGCACGATGATCAGATCACCCCGGCGCAGCCCATGTCCGGCGATCTCGCCGTCCTGCGCCATGAAACGGAAGGTGCTGCTGGTGACGGTATCGCAGCGCGCAACCTCCTGGATCAGTGGGCGCAAGTATCTCCGGTCGGCCTCGACCTGTCGGAAGAGTTCCGGCCGCCGCGCGAGCGCGAGCAGCGTCGACCCGATCAGCGAGGCCATCGCGGCGAAGCCCTGGACCATGTAGCCAAGGGCGTTGGCGATCAGGTCCTTTTCTTCGTCGCAGCCGAGGCGCGTCGCTTCGCGCAGCAGCGCCTGGAAGAGCGGGCCCCGCTGCGCCTCGGCGTTCCCGACGGCACTGGCGAGGTCGAACAGCGCCTGCGCGCCCTGATGTCCCGATCTCAGCAATTCGGGCGTCAGCGCGGGAATTCCGGTTCCAGCAGCCGCGGCGGCTGCACCATAGGCGCCGAGCCAGCCCATGACGTCGCCAAACCGGTCCCGCGATATGCCGAGCAGCAGCGCGATGACCTGCACGGGCAGTGCGAACATGAACTGCGTCGTGCTCGCTTCATCGAGCGTAGGCCCGAGTTCGTCGTCGAGTTCGGCCGCACGCCTGCGCGCCAGGGCCGCGACCTCACCGAGATCGATGCTGCGCACGGCGTTCGTGACCGCCTCCTTCAGCTTGGCCCGCGCCTCGTCATCCCGCAGGCGCACGAGCCGGCCGAAGATCTCGGCGGCTGCGCCACCCTGTAGCGCCACAGGGATCGGCTCGCTCAACGGGCGGGTGAGGCAGGTTTCGCTGGTCAGGACCTCGGTGACTGCGGCCGCGCTCGCCGCCACCCACCAGCCATTGGCCTCGTCCCGGAAGAACGGGCGTTCGCGGGCGAGGCGGCCGTAATAGGGGTAGGGATCGGGATGCGACGGCGCGGCGCGAACATGCGCAGGGGAGTGGTAGGCAGGCAACGCGGGAGCAGGGGCCGGAGGCGCCGAAATCCTTGCCGTCATGATGCGACTCCGTCCGGTTCGCGCTGCAGCGCCGTCTTCGAGTGCTCTTCGATAGCCCTTGCCTTTCCATCCGTCGAAATCATAGTCTCTCTAGGGTCAATCAGCTTTTTGCATGGGCATGTTCTTCATGGGCCTGGACAGCGAAGCGCTTCTGACTTTCGTCACCATCCATCAGGCCAATGGCTTTTCCAGCGCTGCGGAGGTTCTCGGCCGTTCGCAGCCGGCGATCAGCCGGCGCATCGCCTTGCTCGAGGATGAACTCGGCGTGCCGGTCTTCGAGCGCGCTCCCGGGGGCGTGGTGCTGAGCGAAGCCGGCCGCGCGCTGTTGCCCCACGCCGAACGCGTGCTGGCCGCGCTGCGCGATGCGGAGAGCGCGATCAAGGCGATGCGCACGGAGGTCGCCGGCCGCGTCGCGATCGTGGCGGTCGGCACACTTGCCGGCACGAACCTGACAGCGGTTCTCAAGCGCTTCGCTGCCGATCATCCGAAGGTCGATCTCGCGATCAGCACCGCGACCAGCGCCGAGGTGAGCGACCGGGTCCGGCGCGGCGAAGCGATGCTCGGGCTTCGCTATCTCCTCGACCTCGCACCGGATCTCGTCTGCGAGCATATCGCCTCGGAGACCATGGCCGTGGTCTGTTCCGCGGAGCATCGTTTCGCGGGCAGGCGGCTCACGTCGCTCGCGGCGCTGCGCCATGAATCCTGGTTCGCATTTCGCAACGCCTATGATCAGCGCGAGACCTTCGCGGACAACATCTTCGCGCAGTTTCAGGAACGCGGCATCGGCGAGATCCGCTGGACATCGATCGACAGCCTGAATGCGATGAAGCGGCTGGTCGAGGCCGGCCTCGGCATCGCATTGCTGCCGGAAAGCGCGATCGACGAGGAGCGGCGGCTTGGCTCGCTCGCGACAATCCCGGTCGCGGACCTGAGCGTCGCCAATCCGATTTATGCCGTTCTGCGCCGAGGCGGCTATCTCAGTCCTGCCACGCTCCATTTGCTGGCGCTGCTGCGCACCGCGCCTGGCCTCGCGAACGGCCCTTTGATTGCGCGGCAGGACAAAGAGGAGCCGCTGCCGGCAGACAGGCCCCGACAGGGATGAGCGGCAGCTCACGGATCGGCTGATGCGCGCCGATCCCGTCCCGGTCGGGGAACCTGGGCCGGCGCCGCCCGTTCAACTCCGAAATGCGATGAGACGGAGGCCACGATGGCAAAATCCACGACCAAGCCTCGCGTGAAGCCCGAAAGCGCGGCGAACTCCACCATCCAGCAGCAGCGCCGGATCCAGAGGCAGGTCGCACAGTCGGATTCCAGGCCGACCAAGGCGAAATCCGGAGCGATGCAGGCGGGGGCGCGACGCTATCCCGAGCCGCCCTTCCGGAAGCAGCATCAGGCCAAGCCCGGCTCGGAGGCCGTGCTCGATCCGGCCCCGATGTATGAAGCGCCTTATTACAAGGGCTCGGGCAAGCTCGAGGGCAAGGTCGCCATCATCACGGGCGGCGATTCCGGCATCGGGCGCTCGGTCGCCGTGCTCTTTGCCCGCGAAGGCGCCGATGTTGCGATCCTGCATCTCGGTGAGGCTGGGGACGCGAAGCTGACCGGGCAGGCGATCGAAGCCGAAGGCCGGCGCTGCCTGGTGATCCCCGGCGATGTCCGGGACGCGGCCTTCTGCCGAAAGGCGGTGGCAAAGGTCGTCAAGGCCTTCGGCAAGCTCGACGTGCTCGTCAACAACGCCGCCTTCCAGGTCCATTCCGCCCGCTTCGAGGATCTGAGCGAGGAGCATTTCGACACGACGCTGAAGACCAATCTCTACGGCTATTTCCACATGGCGCAGGCGGCCCTCGAACATATGAAAGTCGGCGGCGCCATCGTGAATTCCGGTTCCGTCACCGGGCTGATGGGCAGTGAGGCGCTGATCGATTATTCCATGACGAAGGGCGGCATCCACGCCTTTACCCGCGCGCTTGCCGCCCATCTCGTGCCGCGCGGCATTAGGGTCAACGCGGTCGCGCCCGGGCCGGTCTGGACGCCCCTCAATCCCTCCGACAAGACGGCCGAGGATGTCGCGACATTCGGGGCGCAGACGCCGATGAAGCGCCCGGCCCAGCCTGAGGAGATCGCGCCGGCCTATGTCTTCCTCGCCTCGCCGCACTGCTCCAGCTACATCACCGGGGAAATCCTCCCGATCATCGGCGGCTATTAGCCGGCGCGGACGAATCTGAGCCGATATCCGGCGGTGTTGTTAAAGGAGCGTCGCTCTGGCGCTTCGGGCCTCCCATCGCACCGATGACGATGTCGGCGGCATCGGATGGCGTCATCGACCCGGTGTCGATCCGAAGCGCGGGACGCGGCATCTGGTCTGTGCAGGCCGCCATGGCGGGCCGCAACTCGCGCAGCAACGCGACGGACCGGAGCTTGCCGAACTCGGCCCGGCTCGCAGCGACGAGGCGACGCTCCTGTTCCGCCCCGTCCAACTCAAGCGCGACGAAGAGCACGTCGCCGCCAGAAGCGGTGACGACTTGCGACAGCCTTTGCGGAAAATCAGGTGCGACCGTGGGTTCCGGCGCGAAGGTGAAGACAAGCGAGCGCCCTGCGGCCGCAGCCGACGAGATGATCTCCAGCCAGACGCTCTCGCGCAGGCGGATGAACTCCTCCGAACCAAATGGGAAGATAGAGGCGACCGCATCCACGACAAGGTGGTTATGGAACAACGACAGGCCCGTTCGTTCAGCGATCAGGCGGCCGATCGTCAGTTTGCCCGAGGCGACCGGGCCATAGAGAAAGAGCAGTTGCATGGCGGAAACCTAGCTTAGGAAATCGCGGCGTCCCACCCCAAACCGCCGTTTCCGTCAGCGATCAGCATTTCATCGAACAGCATGAAGCAGGCGCTGGCTTTCAGGCGCCGGGGCCTGCTTGCTGCCGACAAAGGCATTCGCCTTCGCTGTCCAAAGGCCTGGCCGGTCATGCGGCTGTCGGTGAACGCCCAGCCATGCCGACTGCAGGCATCGCTCGGAATCCTGGGAGGCCTTCGAGCGCTTGCCGAGCGAGCACGATGCCGCGCGGCCCTCTTATCGGGACGCCGCACGGAACCCGAGCGTGCCGTCCAGGGTTAGTACAAAAGTTGTGGTGTTCATTATGCCCGGGCGGTCCTGCCATGCGCTCGCGCTCTCTGAAACTCGATATCCTCATCTGGCTGATCGTCTTGGTGCTCGTCGCGGGGGCGGGCGTGATGCTGTTCCGCACCGGGCAGGTTCCCCCGCCGCCCGCGCGCATCTATCGGGACTGAGCGAGCCGCCCAGTCCCGGGGAATGCCGATAGCGCCTGTCTCAGCCCGAGCGCTTCTTCGGGGCGGGGGCTGGATGTGGAATGGCGGCCTCTTGCGGGTTGCCTTGGCCGGCATGCTTGATCGAGGCCGTCCCCTCGTGCTCGTCAGCCTCGAACGGGGCATGCGGCCCGGTCTGGTGCTGCGACAAGGGGCTTGGGCCGGCGCGACGCTGTTCCTGTGCGCCCGACTGTCCCGGGCGTTGCGCCGTGCGATAAGGCACCGGCGCGTCCGTGTGCTTCTCCGTGGCCATCGCCATCACCTCATGTTTCACAAATCCCGGGAGGAGGGAGTTCGGCTGCCTTGTCGGGGCTCTGCCCCGCCGGTGTCCGATCCCGTCTCTGCTCGCCGCGCGTGCCCTGGCCCTTGCCCTGCTCGCCATGTCCCGGGGACAGGGTATTCGGGGTCTCAGCGGTGGGAATTTTCCGTCCGTAACCGTCTCGCATCATGGCCTCCCGTGTCGTCAGGCCCAGCTTGCGCATGCAACGTCGCGGCATGGGCGAGGTTCCAGCGCGCTGATGTCACAGGCCGGCCGCCGGAAAAGGAGGGGCGGGTGCTCGCTTCCCCACCAGCTGCGCAAGGAACCCGGGGGCGAGGGCCGCCACCCTCTGAGCGCGCCGTGGCGTGGAACAGGCCGCCGGCCAACACGTTGCTCCCGGCAGGAAGCGCGCCGGTCCAGCGGCGTCGGCGGGGTCAGAACCAGGAGGATGGAATGGGACTTTTTTCCAAGGACATCAAGACGATGGACGATCTTTTTGTCCATACGCTTCAGGACATCTATTACGCCGAGAAGCAGATCCACAAGTCGCTGCCGAAGATGATCGAGAAGGCCACGGACACGCAGCTGAAGCAGGGACTTACCGCCCATCGCAGTGAAACCGAAGGCCATATCAAGCGGCTCGAGCAGGTGTTCAAGCTACACGGCGCGGAGGCCAAGGGCGTCGATTGCCCGGCCATCGACGGCATCCTGGAGGAAGCCGACGAAGTTCTCGGCGAGGTCGCCGACAAGCAGGTGGTCGATGCCGCGATCATCGCCTGCGCGCAGGCGGTCGAGCATTACGAGATCACGCGCTATGGCACGCTTGTCGCATGGGCCAAGCAGCTCGGCCGGAACGATTGCGCCACCCTGCTGCAGCAGAATCTCGACGAGGAATTCGCAGCCGACAAGAAGCTCAGCAAGCTCGCGGAATCGGGCATCAACCGGAAGGCGGCCTAGCCCTCCGTAGCCGACAGCCCTGAGAGCTGCGCCACGCCGCCACCTCTCTAGGCCACCTCTCGGCGCCACCACTTTGGCCCCGCCGTTTCACCGCGGCGGGGCCATGCGTTTGAGGTATTTGGCCTGCGAACCCGCGCCTTGCAGGCGCTGGCGACTGATAGGACGGCTATTTATAGGCGATCGCGGCGCTTGATGGGCCGGTGAGCCTGACGGTCTCGAACGCCCTGAACCCGGCCTCGCGACACCACCCGGCAAAGTCGGCGGCGGTATAATCGAAGGCGTCGCCGCATTCGATCAGCATGTTGAGCGACATCAGCAGGCCGAAGGCGTTTTCGCGCCTGGCATCGTCGATCAGCGTCTCGATCACCACGAAGGCACCGCCCGGCGGCAGCGCATCATAAGCCTTCCGGATCAGCGCCTTCTTCGTCGCAAGGTTCCAGTCATGCAGGATCATCCCCATGGTGATGACATCCGCTTGGGGCAGTGAATCCGTGAAGAAGTCGCCGCCGACGGCCGTGACCCGGTCGGTCAGGCCCGTCTGTTCGATCCTGCGCATGGCGATCGGCACGACCTTGGGCAGATCGAAGCTGGTGCAGCGAAGATGCGGATGGGCTGCCGCAACGGTGCAGGCGAGCAACCCGGTCGCACCGCCGACATCGCAAAGGGTGCTGTATTTGGAGAAGTCGAACGCCCCCGCAAACGCCTTGAAATTACCCGCCGAGATGCCGGACATCGCGTTCATGAACTGCTCGAGCCGCGCCTGGTCGGCATAGAGCGTCGCAAACAGCGGTTCCCCGGACACCTTGGTTTCGTTCTGCGCCTTGCCGGTCCTGAGCGCCTCGGTGAGGTCGCCCCAGAAGCGGTAGAGACGGGCATTCGCCATCTCGAGGATGCCGCCGATATAGGCGGGGCTGTCCCGGTCCAGGAAAAACCCGCTCTCCGGCGTATTCGCATAGCGCGCCTCGGGACCATCGCCGTCGCGTTCGAGGAATTTGAGCGCAACCAGCGCGTCGGGAAAATCCGGAACGGCACGCGGACTGAGCTGCAAGGCCGCGGCGATGTCCTGGCCGGTCAGCGGTTGGCTGGCGAGTTTGGTGAAGAGGCCGAGCTCGACGGCCGAAAGCAGCGTCTTCGAGGCAAAGAACCCCATTCCGACCTGCATGATAGGCGACGGATCAAGCCCGGACATGATGGCCCTCTTGCTCGTCGGTTTCGCCCCCGGGGGCATGGCTCGTGGCGACGCCGATCCTAGCACAGCTGGCCGCCAACCCCGACGCTTGCCGCAAGGCGCGCGGTGTGGGCGGCGTTGGCGTGGGCCCTTTCGAGAGAGGGGCCCTGAGGGGCTTTGCCGGGAGCTGCCTCTGCCACCATGCGCCACAGGGCTTTCCGCCCCGGGATGGGCGGCTGCTTCAATCCGCTGGCCCGGTTTCGCTGTGGCCCAGCCCGGGGGCGCGCGGCAGTTGGCCGTATATCATTTCCGCATAGAGATGTTCCGTAAAAGAATTTTTCCGTATTTCCTCGGGGCTCTATCCTCTGCCTTCTCCGTCCTGCGGCCCCGGCTCTGGACGGCTCCGGGCGGCGCTCCGCCCCAAGATCAGAAGAGTCAGGGCCATCACCTGAGACTGGCGACTGGGTACCTTTGCGACGACGGCTCGACGTTCCAGCGGAGCGTTGCCGATTTTGGGAGTGGAACATGAAACAGAGCAGGTTTTTGGTTGGCGCTGCATTGCAGGCTGCAGCGATGGTGGGAGCCCTGGCGGCGGGCACGACCGCCGGTCAGGCCCAGACGTCGCAGCCGGGTTGGGTCTCCGTTTCGGCCTGCACACCGGCAGGACCGCTGATTCCGACCAACACGACCGAGACCTGCGGCTCCGACGTCCTGCAGCCGATCCTTGCCGGGCTCGTGACGAACGACGCGAAAACCGGTGCGATCATCGACGATATCGCCGAGGCGATCACGACCACTGACAACAAGACCTGGAGGATCAAGCTCCGGAACGGGCGCAAGTTTCACGATGGAACCGAGGTTCTGGCCCGGAACTTCGTCGATGCCTGGAACTGGGCGGCCTACGGGCCGAATGGCCAGTCGAACAACGACTGGTTCTCCGTCATCGTCGGCTATGGCGATCTCAATCCGAAGGCGGCCAAGGGCGAGAAGCCGCCGGTTCCCGCCACCAAGGCGATGAGCGGGCTCAAGGTCCTCAACGACCATGAATTCCAGGTCGAGCTGAAGCTTCCCGTGCCGGTCTTCAAGTCTCAGCTGAGCTACAAGGCCTTCTACCCGATGCCGGATTCGTTCTTCGCCGATCCGGCGGCCTTCGGCAGGAAACCGGTCGGCGCCGGGCCGTTCCAGCTCGTCTCCGGGACGCCGGATACCGGCTACAAGCTCGCGGCCTTCCCGGGCTATGGCGGGCCGGCCAAGCCGTCGATCAAGGGCGTCGATCTCAGGATCTATACGAGCCGGGAGGCGGCCTATAACGATCTCGTGGCCGGCAATCTCGACCTGCTGCGCGACATTCCGGCGTCAAAACTCGTCGCCGATCTCTGGAAGCGCGACCTGCGCGGCCGCGCCGTGGTCCAGCCGCGCGCGAACATCCAGGCGCTCGGCATGCCCTATACCGATGCCAACCCGCACTTGCTGAAGCCGGCGATCCGGCAGGCGCTGTCGATGGCGATCGACCGCAAGGCGATCGTCGAGATTCTCTTCAACGGCATCGGGCAGCCCGCGACCGGCTGGGTGCCGCCCGGCGTCGAGGGCTATCAGCCCGGCGCCTGCGGCGAGTATTGCAGCTTCAATCCCGAAAAGGCCAAGGAATTGCTGGCCAAGGCGGGCGGCTACAAGGGCGATATCAAGGTCTATTATGCCGGCGACAGCGAGGTGAAATCCGCGATGGATGCGGTCTGCAACAGCATCCAGAACACGCTCGGCATCACCTGCGTCACCTCGGCCCTCTCCGACAACGCCGCGTTCCGCTCCTATACCCGGTCGGGCAAGGTCGACGGCCTGTTTCCATCGAACTGGACCATGGATTACCCGTCGATCGACAATGCGCTGGTGCCGCTCTACTCGAAGGAGGGCACCTCCAACCGCGGCGCCTATGAGAGCGCAGCCTTCGACGCCCTGCTGGACAAGGCCGCGACGGAAGATTCGAGCGCCGCGATCAAGACCTATCAGGAGGCCGAGCGCCTGCTGATTGCCGACATGCCGCGCGTGCCGCTCTGGAACCCGGCCATGACCGTCGGGCATTCCCCGAAGGTGCGCTCGGTCACGCTCTATGCGAACGGCCGCATCGACTACTCCGCGCTGGCGCTGAAGGAATGAGGCGGGGCAGCCGCCACGGCCGGGAAACGCGAGCGAAGACATGACAGGCTATATCCTGCGCCGGCTTCTGCAGTTCATTCCGGTGTTCCTGGGCACGACCTTCATCGTGTTCTTCCTGGCCTGGGGGATGCCGGGGGATCCACTCGCGGGCAAATGCGGCGATCGCGAGTGCCCCGACGCCTTCGTCGCGGCCGCCACCGAGGAGTTCAAGCTCGATCGGCCCCTGATCGTCCGCTACGGCTACTATCTGGCCGATCTTGGCCGGGGCTATCTCGGGCGCTCCTTCACGGGGCGGGATGTTTCGGAGCAGCTGCTCGCGGCCTTTCCCGCCACGATCCGCCTGGCGCTGCTCGCCGTGCTGATCGAGGTGCTGCTCGGGGTGACGATCGGCGTCTTCGCGGCGCTGCGGCCAGGCAGGACATTCGACACCGCAACCACGCTGATCGGGCTGGTGATCATTGCCTTCCCCGGCTTCGTCGTCGCCAACCTGGCGCAGCTCGTCTTCGGCGTGCGGCTCGGCTGGTTTCCGGTGACGGTCAGCGACCCCACCAGCCTGTACGAGCTGTTGCTGCCGGCGATCGTCCTGGCGCTGGCGCATCAGGTCACGCTGTCGCGGCTGACGCGGTCGGCGGTGATCGAGAGCATGCAAAGCGACTATGTGCGCACCGCCCGCACCAAGGGGCTGAGCGAAGCACGTGTCGTCGGCGTGCACGCCCTGCGCAACAGCCTGATTCCGGCCGTGACCTATGTCGGCAAGGACATCGGCGGATTGATCGTCCAGTCGATCCGCAGCCATGACGGCATCACCATCGTCGGCGCCGTCACCGTGATCGTGGTCGCCTATCTCGTCATCAATCTCCTCGTCGACCTCTCCTACGCGCTCCTGGACCCACGGATCCACTATGACTGATCTGCTTCAGGCCACGCCGCGCGCCGCGAAAGACGGCGTCGAGCCGCGCCGGCGCAACCGCTCGCTCACCGGCGAGGCGCTGGCCCTGCTCGGCAGGTCGCCGCTCGTCTGGGTCGCCCTCGTCGTGCTCGCGATCCTCGCCGCGATGGCGATCGCGCCCGGCCTTTTCACCAATGTCGATCCGCAGCGCTGCATCCTGCTGAATTCGCGCAAGCCCCCGGCCTATGGCAGCTGGTTCGGCTTCGACATCCAGGGCTGCGACGTCTTCGCGCGGACGGTCTATGGAGCCCGCGCCTCGCTGGCCGTCGCGCTTCTCGCGACGCTTGGGAGCACGCTGATCGGCGGAGCCCTGGGGCTCGTGGCGGGCTTCAACGGCGGCATCATCGATGCGGTGATCTCGCGCGTCACCGATGTCGTCCTCGGTCTGCCCACCCTGCTCGGGGCCATCGTCATCCTCGCCACGCTGGGCAATACCGGCGGCGGCGTGCTGCGCCTGGCCTTGGTGCTCTCGCTGCTGGGCTGGGCCACCGAGGCGCGGCTGATGCGCGCCAGCGTGCTTCAGATCCGGAACGCCGAATATGTCCGCGCCGCGCGCGTTGCCGGGGCGAGCAGCCTATGGATTGCTCTGCGCCACGTGCTGCCGAACGCTGTCGCCCCGCTGCTCGTCCTCGCGACGCTCTCGCTCGGCAGCTATGTCGGAACCGAAGCGACGCTCTCCTATCTCGGTCTCGGCTTGCAGCCGCCGACCATTTCCTGGGGCACTGCGATCAGCGATGCCCAGCCCTATCTCGCCAGCGCGCCGCATATGCTGATGTTCCCGAGCCTGGTGCTGACCGTGACCGTCCTGGCCCTGGTCATGCTCGGCGAAGCCGTCCGCCGCGCCTTCGACCCTCGCTCGCGGTGACAACGATGCCCGGCAGCACAATGATTGGCTTCAAGACAACCAGTGGCGGGGAGCCGCTTCTCGAGGTGGAGGCGCTCTCGGTGGCGCTGGGGCGCGGCGCAGGCGCGATCCCGATCGTGGCGGACCTCTCCTTCCAGGTGCGCCCCGGCGAGGTCGTCGCCGTGATCGGTGAATCCGGCGCCGGCAAGAGCATGTCCGCCCTTGCGATCATGGATATCCTGCCGCCAACCGCGGGCGTGACCGGCGGAAGCATCCGCTTCATGGGCGAGGACCTCCTGACCATGCCGGCGCAGCGGCGGCGGATGCTTCGGGGTTCCAGAATGGCGATGGTGCATCAGGATGCGCCGACCGCGCTCAACCCGGTCTATTCCATCGGCTGGCAGATCGCCGAGATGTTCCGGGTCCATCGCGGGGCGACCGCGGCTGACGCCCGGCGCGAGGCCATCGCCCTGATGAAGAAGGTCGGCCTGCCGAACGCCGAGGAGCGGGCAGGCGCCTATCCGCATCAATTCTCGGGCGGCATGCGCCAGCGCGCCATGATCGCAATGGCGATCGCGCTCGAGCCTGCCTTCCTGATCGCGGACGAGCCGACCACGGCGCTGGACGTGACCGTGCAACGGCAGATTCTCGACCTGCTCGTGGGCTTGCAGCAGGAACGCGGCATGGGGCTGCTGCTGATCACGCATGATTTCGGCGTCGTCGCCGAGGTCGCCGACCGCGTCATCGTGCTCTATGCCGGCCGCGTCGTTGAGACGGGCACTCCGGACGAGATCCTGACCAACCCGGCCCATCCCTATGCGAGAGCGCTGGCGGCCTGCGTTCCGCATCTCGATAGCAGCGTGGAGACGCTGCCTTCGATCCCCGGCATGTCCGCCAGTCTCGCGACCGCCGGACCGGGATGCGCATTCGCGCCGCGCTGCCCGCTACGCCGGCCGATTTGCCTCGAAACGCGCCCCGCCTTGCGCGAGATCGCGCCCGGCCGGCGTGCCGCATGCCATTTCAGTGAAGAGGTTCTCGCCGATGACAGCCGCGCCGTCGCCTAGAGCGGCCGACGCCTCGCCGCCGCTGATCGAGGTCAACGGTCTGGTCTGCCACTACCCGGTTCGTGGCGGTCTGCTGCGGCGCCAGGTCGGGGCGATCCAGGCGGTGTCGGACGTCTCCTTTTCGGTCAGGCGAGGGGAGGCACTCGGCATCGTCGGCGAGTCCGGCTGTGGAAAGTCCTCGCTGCTGAACGCCCTGCTGCGCCTGGTTCCGGCCACCGGCGGATCGTTCCTCTATGAGGGCAGCGACGTCCTCAAGATGAACGCGCGCGAATTGCGGCGCTGGCGCCAGGACGTGCAGCTGGTCTTCCAGAATCCGTTCGCATCGCTGGATCCGCGCATGACGGTGCACAAAATCGTCGAGGAGCCGCTTCGCATCGCCGGGCTCTTTCCGCACGCGGCGGAACGGCATGAGCGCGTTCTGGCGATGCTCGAGAAGGTCGGACTGGCTCAGCAGCACGGCGAGCGCTATCCGCACCAGCTCTCCGGCGGCCAGCGCCAGCGCGTCGGCATCGCGCGCAGTCTCATCCTGGAACCAAAAGTCCTGTTTCTCGACGAGCCCGTCTCGGCGCTCGACGTCTCGGTTCAGGCCCAGGTCCTCAATCTGCTCGGAGAATTGCGCCGGGACCTCGGCCTGACCTTCGTCTTCATCGGCCACGACCTCTCGGTCGTTCGCTATGTCAGCGACCGGATCGCCGTCATGTATCTCGGCCGTATCGTCGAGATGGGCCCCCGCGACGCCATCTTCTCGCAGCCGCGCCATCCCTACACGATGGCCCTGATCTCGGCGATTCCGCAGGCCAGGGCGCGCCAGGCGGCCCGGCAGGGCCAGCGCATCACGCTCCAGGGCGACCCGCCCAATCCGGCCGATCCGCCGTCCGGTTGCCATTTCCGGACACGCTGCTGGAAAGCCACGGATCTTTGCGCACGCGTCAGCCCGGAGCTCACCTCGGGCGGTGACGCGGACATGCATTTCGCGGCCTGCCACCATCCCGAGCCGGCGCCGCAGGGCGTCGAGATCGGCCTGCCTCCCGGTCGGTCCCGTGCGGCGCCGGAGCTTCGCGAGCGTCAGTGAAAGGCTGCCGGCGCAGACACGCCCGCGATCGCCAAAGCCCATCAATGAAGTCGACCGTCAGAACAGTTGGATTGCATGACCGCCTTCGCAGCCTTCCTGAATAACCGCCTCGTCGAGCCGGGTCCGCTTGAACGACTGATCGCCGCCGAGGAGGCCCGGGCCGACCTGGAAACGTTGCGGGAGATCATTCGCACCCGCCATTCCTATGTGGCGGCCGTCGGCTATCCCTATGAACGGGCCATCGACGCCATGGCTGAGCGGCTTCCGGAACGGGTCTCGGTCCGCAATCTCACGCTCCAGGTCCAGAAGCTCGTCCAGCATCTCGGCGATTCACATGCCCAGGTCGTCGACTGGATGCAGGTCCTGCCGGATGGCTACAGCCCGGTCGCGATCGGCATCGAACACAACCTGGCCTTTGCCTATGATCCGGACACGCGGCGCCTGCTCGATGGCGAGCATCCATTCGTCAGGTCGATCGACGGCCTGCCGTTCTTCCAATGGCTGGAGCGAGCCGGCGACATCACGAGCGGCCCCTACGCCTCGCGCTCGCAACGCCTCGCCCGCAGCCTGCGGCTGCTTCGCCATGTCAGCTATATGCGCCGGGAGCTTGGACTGCCGGCTGAGCCGAACATCGCATTCGAGCTCTGCGACGCGAGCAATCATTCGGTCAGAACGGTCATGGTGCCCGTCGCGGCGGCGCAGATGGCGCCCGGGCCGTTGTTGCCGCTGCCGACCGAAAGCGGCATCCGGCCGGGGAATATCGGCTATCTCCGCATCCATTCCCAGAACGACAGCGCGCTGGCCGCACGCATCGACCAGTTGATGGCGCCGCTGCGCGACACGGATGCGCTGATCATCGATGCGCGGCAATGTGGCGGCGGGACGCGGGAATGCCTGTCGGCGCTCTTTCCCTATTTCATGACGCCGGAAGACGGCCCCTATATCCATAATGTCGCAAGGCTGCGGGCCCCGGCGCAGACCCCGCTGCAGACCCTCATCGACCTCCTCAAGGTTGATGACAAGGCGATGTCCTATCGGGCCGACCCGGGCCTTCCTGCCGCCGACAGGATGGCGCTCGAGGCGCTTCTTGCCGGGTTCGAGCCGCAATGGCAGGTGCCGGACGACGACTTCACCGACTGGTATTTCGGGGTGCTGCCCGCGGTTGCCGGCAAGCCGCACTATGACCGGCCGGTCTATGTCCTGATGGACTGGGGCGTCGGCAGCGCCGGCGACATCTTCGTGTCGACCTTCAAGGGCTGGCGGAACGTTACGCTGGTCGGCTCGGCCAGCAACGGGCGCAGCGGCAACAGCATCCCGTTCCTGCTGCCGCAGAGCCGCATCAGGGTGAGGCTGTCGACGATGGCCTCCTTCCAGAAGAGCGGGGAGATGTATGACGGCTTCGGCATCGCTCCCGACATCGCCATGGAAGCCCGGATGTCGGATTGGCTCGGCAAAACCGATACGATCCTCGACCGCGTCATGGCCATGGCACGCCGGGACAGGCCGAAAGCGGCATGACGCCCGGCATCGCGCGACGATGCCGGGGCCTATGACACAAGCATCTCGGAAAAGGCCTTGGTCAGCATGGACGGAGCCATGGTGATCGATTGCGCCAGCAACACCTCGACCGGGATGGGCGGGTTCAGGTCCTTGATCGCGAACTGTCCCGAGAACGTATTGGCGATGAAGGGATTGACGACGCCGATCCCGACGCCCGCGGCGACGAGCGCGCAGATGGTGATCGACGAATTGGTTTCCACCGCGACATCCTCGGGATAGCCGTTCTCGCCCAGCAGTTCGCGCATCCGGATGACGATGTTGTCGGAGTCGTTGAGCAGGATCAGCCTGAAGCGCTGGAGCGTGTCGAGATCGACCGAGGGCAGGCGCGCGAGTTCATGGTCGTGGGGCACGATGCAGACGGCCTTGGCCCGGGCGATCGTCGAGCATTGAAACAACGCCGTATCCATCGCCCCGGTCGTGAGGGCGAGGTCGATCAGCTCCTGGCGCAGGTGTTCCTCGAGCTGGGGCGTCGGCACGGTCTGCAGGCTGATGAAGGTGCCGGGGAAGCGCTGCATGAAGCGCTCGATCACCTTCGGCAGCAGCCCCGTGGCGAGCGTCGGCGTGCTGCCGATGCGCAGCACGCCTGCACCCGATTTCCTGAGGATGCCGACCACGGTTTCGATCTTCGCGAGCCCTTCGAAATGCTTGCGGACCGACTGGTAGAGATGGCGCCCTTCGCGTGTCGGGCGCAGCCGCCCGTGATGGAGCTCGAAGAGCTGCACGCCGGTGGCCTGCTGCAGGTCGGCGAGCTTGCGGCTGATCGAGGGCTGGGTGGTGTTGAGCGCGATCGCGGCCTTGGTCGTCGTGCCGGTTTCCATGACCGTCTTGAAGACCTGAATCTGCTGGAAATTCAGTGGCCTGCCCATGAATGTTGTCCTCCCAGACGCCTGCGTCAGCATATATCATTTCTGTATAAAGACGTTTCAAAAAAGAATTTTTCGTATTCCCCCAAAATCCTATTCTCGTCGCCTGTTCGCTTCGCCGGTTCGGCGGAAGCAACCGCTACGGGCGGCGCTCCGCCCGGATCTCTCGAGAGCACAAGTGACGCCGATGCATAGTCTGGTTCAACCGATCCCGCGAACCTGTCCGATTTCGCGGATCGGCAATGGCGCCGGCCATTACTTCTTCGGCTATTACGACAAGACCAATTGGGGTGCGGGGAATCGTGTCCTGCTCGGGCACCGCGTCGCGGCACGCGATTTCGAGCTGGCGCCCGATAGCGTCGCCGAAATCGGCTATTTCGACCTCGCAGGGAGCGGCGATTTCCATGCCTGCGGCCGCACGACGGCCTGGAACTGGCAGATGGGCAGCCAGCTGCAATGGCTCGACGCGGCACGCAGCGAGAGGCTGATCTATAATATCCGCACCGATGGAAGCACCGGCCTCTATCCCGGCTTCGGTTCCGTCATCTTCGACCGCGCCAGCGGCCGCTCGCGCCAGTTGGACACGCCGATCTATGTCGCGGCCCCCAATGGCCGCTACGCGCTGACGGTCGACTATGAACGGCTCTACGTCACCCACAAGACGATCGGCTATGCCGGTCTCGCCGGGCGCCGCGCCGACCTGCAGCCTTGCCCGGGGGACGACGGAATCCACCATCTCGATCTCGAGACCGGGGAAACCAGGCTGCTCGTCAGCTATGCCGATCTGAAGGCGCTGGATCACCGCCCATCCATGGACAAGGCGATCCACTGGGTCAGCCATATCGAGATCAATCCGTCCTCCAGCCGCATCCTCTTCCTGCATCGCTGGACCGAGCGCGTCGAGGACGAGACCTGTTTCCTGCATCGGCTGATCACCATGGATCCCGATGGCGGCAGCATCAGGCTGCTGGAGTGCTCGGACCATCCGCTGCCGCAGCTGCAGGACGACTTCGACCCGACCGCGGTCGGCACCTTCGACTACGAGAAGTCCGAATACCAGATCTCCCATCCGCTCTGGCGCGATGACCATCACATCATCGTCTGGGGCCCGCATGCCGGCGCGATCCACTACCATCTCTACGAAGATGCCGAGCCTGCCCTGGTCTCCATCGTCGGCAAGGGCGTGCTCACCGAAAACGGGCACATGACCTATTCGCCGGTCGATCAGCGCTGGCTGCTGACCGACACCTATCCCGACCCTGTCAGCAATGAGCGGATCCTGATCCTCTACGACGTCGCCAACGACATCCGCTACGATATCGGCACCCTCTATGCCGACCCGAAGCTGACAAAGGAGAACCGCTGCGACCTGCATCCGCGGTGGAGCCAGGACGGCAGAACCGTCTGCATCGACTCGATGCACGAGCATGAGCGGCAGATCTATGCGATCGACGTCTCGGCGATCGTCGGGCCATGACCTGACGGCTGCTTTGCCAGGTCGGCGGCAACTCCCCGTCGCGACGCCGATCCCGACGCGGTTGCCGTCCAATCTCGCCGCCTGCCGCGGGCGGCGGGCCCTCACCGAGATGAGGGCCTGCCTTAAGCAGGCTTGACCAAACCTGGCGCGTTCCTGCTGCCTGCGGGCTGTATCATTGACGCAACGTGAGGAGAAAAGCTCGCAACTCGCCCTTGGTCGATCTTGCAACCCATGAGCGCATCTGCAGGAATGAACTGCAGCTTGCGATCCAGCATCCAGGCCGAAGCGTTTTGCGGGCAGGAGGCTCGGGTGATGGCGGAGCAGGCGGGCGGGGCGCAGGGCACTGCGCCGGGCGATCTGAGCGCGGGCCGCTCCGAGCATGCCGATCAGACCGCCTTGGCCATTCCCGGCGGTATCCCCTGGCTGATGAGCCGGAGCCCCGAGATCGCGCGAGTGCCGCCGCCTGCCGCATTAGATCTGGCGTAACGCCGAGAAATCCAATCAAGCGCCCGTTTCGGGCAGGGGGGCACGTGAATTCTGGACGATTGATCTGCTGCGCCGCGCTGACGCTATTCGCAGGGGGCTGCAACACAACCACGGTCACGACCAAAGCGAATACTCCGGTCATCGTGTCTGCATTGGGGATGTATTCGGTCTCCGGCTGTAACAGCTGGGAGCCGCCTGAGACGACGCTGACCACGCGGCCGACAAACGGGCGCGTGCAGACGGCTTTAAAGGCATTTCCCATCACGGAGAAGGGCCACCCCTGTGAGGGCAAGGTGATCGATCGCCGGCTGGTGGCCTATGTTCCGAGCGCCGGATTTCGGGGGCAGGACAGCTTCACTATGAAATATGATTTCATCACCAATGACGGCGGCGGGCGCGGCACGCGGCAGAGTACTTTCATCGTCGATGTAAAATGAGGCTCCGAGCAGGGACAGTGGTCGCAAGGGCCAGAGGTCGGGGACGAGGGAGAAGGTCGCGACGGTGATTGCGCTGTTCGGCGGCCCCGAGCGACGTTCCGCGCAGGAATGATCTGAAGCTTGCGCTTCAGCGTCCAGCCCGCGGCGTTCTGCGGGCAGGAAATTGGGGGAGCATTATGACGTTGGCTAAGTTGCGAGCGCTTTTCATAGCTTATGAGAGCAGATTTAGAGCGCTTGCCATAGCTCATGAGAAGAGCTTCAGGATGCTGTTTGGTTCAACATTCATGCTGGCTTTAGCATTGCTGTATCTCATTATGTTCGACGTCGAGTCTCGGGGGGAGACTTTACAGTTTATGACTTTTGTCGGTGTGAGCGGGGGAGTGGGGTCGTATCTGGCGGATAAGGTCGTCTCCTGATCGATGCAGAGACTGCTCGCCCTTGGCGGGCGGCGCCAGTCTGTGCTGTGAAGGTCCAAGAGAGGGCGCGCCGAGGCCGCCCGAGGGGCCGTTGGGGCGTGTCCCGGTTCTGACCCGACTGCGCTGAAGCCCGCCGCCTGCCATCTTGCTGTCATTCCAGTATTCGCGGAATGTGCTGGCATTCGGGGGAGGGGGCGGCAAGAAATCGACCTGCGATTGCATTCTTGTACCGCGTCCCAGGTGTGGCGCTTAAGCAACTGGTGCCGAATACTTACGCCTCTGCAAGCCGAATTCATGCGTTTCTGCTTGTCCTTTGCCGGCAACGGCGCGAGCCTCCGCCCGTCGTTTGAGAGTGCGTGAGGGAGTTGCCCATGAATGCGCAATCAAGATCCGACCTGACGATGACGCGTTGTCACTGGGTTCTGTTCCGGACAGCGATCGTCGTGATCCTCGCAGCAGCCGTGTTGGCGCCGCTGACCCGGTGACGGGAAAGCGCCGGCACGGTGCTGGATAAGATGCCCCGATCCGGTCGGCATATCTGGATCGGGGTCATGCTCGCGATCATTCTCGTGGTCTACGCGTTTACGCATCCGTTCCGGATTGTCCTGCTCCGCGCGCTGGGCTATTGAGCGGATCGGCCGCCAGTGCGACGGCGCGCGCGTCGGGCGGCACGAGCTTGCCGCCAAGGGGCTCGTGGAAGGCGTGGGCGAAGCTCGCCGCGCGAGAGCAGATCCGTAGGGCGCCATAACGCCTGATCGGTACCGCGCGGCTGGTGACGGTCCATTCGCCGGATGATCGGGCCTCCACCTGGGCGGCAGCGAAGGAGCGGTCCATTCCTGCGGCTCAACCAGGTCAATTCTCCATCCTACACGCTCCAAACTGACATTACGCTGACAGGTCCCGTCAGCTTCGCGCGCGCGCGCTTCGGATATGCAGCGCTGTTGCCAGGGGGCGATCGCGCCCCCTGATCGTGACAGCGCGGCCGGACGGTTGATGAAGACCAGACGCGGGCATCTGCGTCCGTCCGCCAAGAAATCCATGGGCTCCCCGGGGGCATTTCCACCAATTCGGAGCAGGATCATGGCCAATATCGACGGCACAACTGGAGACGACACTCTCTTTGGCACGGAAGACGCCGACCTCATCCGTGGTTTGGCGGGCGCCGATTTCATCCTCGGCTTCGGCGGCAATGATACGCTTGAAGGCGGTGACGGTGACGATCAATTGGCCGGCGGCGGCGGCGCCGACGCGCTGCAAGGCGGCGCCGGCAATGACACGCTCGCGGGCGACTCCAATTTCGAGATCGCGGGCGTGGACACGCTCACCGGCGGCGCCGGCAATGACAGGTTCGAATGGGACCCGTTCGGGGGAACCTCGACCGCGGCGCTGACCGATATCGTCACCGATTTCCAGGGCGCCGGGAACGCCATCGGCGATACGCTGGAGTTCGACGCCTTCAGTCCCGCAACGCGCTTCAGCTTCGGCGGGCAGCTCGCCGCCATGCCTTCGCTCGGCAGCGCGATCGGGACCAGTGGCGACGGGCTGGCGGCCGTCTCCTACGCATTCAATGGCGGCAACACCTTCGTGCTGGCCGATACCAACGACAATGGCAGCTATGATGTGGGCGATCTGACGATCCGCCTGAACGGCCAGCTCAACCTGGTCCAATCGGATTTCGGCAGCACGCGCTTCGTGATCGCCGGCACCAATGGTGCGGACACCTTGAACGGTACCCAGGGAAACGACACGATCCTGGGACTGGGCGGCAACGATACGATCAACGGCCGTGCCGGCGATGATGTCATCGAAGGTGGCAACGGCGCCGATACCCTGAATGGCGGTGACGGCATCGACCGCATCCAGGGCGGCAATGGCGCCGACACGATCAATGGCGGCGAAGGTCGCGACTTCCTGACAGGCGATGCCGGCAACGACACCATCGACGGCGGCGCCGGCGATGACGGCGTGCTGGCCGGCGGCGACGGAAACGATACGGTGTCAGGGGGCGCAGGCGACGACAATGTCGACGGTGACGATGGCGCCGACACGCTTTCGGGCGGCATCGGCGATGACGACATGTTTGGCGGTAACGGCTCCGACGCGATGTTCGGCGACGCAGGCGCCGACGAATTGTTCGGCGGCCGGGGCAATGATCAGTTGAGTGGCGGAGCGGGCGCCGACGAGCTGGAAGGCGAAGAAGGCGCCGACCGGATCGAGGGGGGCGCCGGCAACGACCAGTTCAACTTCAACGCCGGCGCCTTCCAGCCGGATTCGAGCTTCTCGGTGCGCGATTTCGTCGCCGATTTCCAGCGTGCCGGTCTGGCCGATGGCGATGTGCTCCAGCTCTCCGGCAGCGAATTCGCCTGGGTCGGGGCGATCAACGCCAATCCGCGCATCGGCGCGGCCCTGCCAGGCGGTGGCGATGAGCTGACGCAGCTGGGCTATATCCAGCGCGCCGGCAATACCTTCCTTGTGGCCGATACCAATGATGACGGCGTGCTCGATGCCGACGACTTCACGGTCGAATTCGCTGGCCTGCAGAACTTTACGACCGGCGATTTCACCAGCACCGATTTCGTCATCGCCGGCACGAATGGCGATGACGTCATCACCGGCACGCCGGAGGACGACCGGATCTTCGCCGCTGGCGGCAATGACCAGGTCACCGGCCTTGGCGGCAGCGACGAGATCCATGGCGGCGCCGGCGACGATATCCTCGATGGCGGCCCGGGCGGCTTCGACAACCTGTTCGGCGAGGCGGGCAACGACCGGCTGACGCTCGCGACGAGCGATGGCGGCGGGGTCGCCTCGGGCGGCGAGGGCGATGACGTCCTGTTCGGCAGCGACAGCTCCTTCAGCAATTTCGACAACAGCCTGCAGGGCGATGCCGGCAATGACGAGCTGCATGCCGGCGCGGTCGGCTCGGGCATGAACGGGGGAGCTGGCTCGGATCGGCTGATCAGCGGCGCGGCCGACGACCAGATGGAGGCCGGGCGCGACGAATTCGGCTTCGATCTCGACAATGCACAGGACCTCTTCGTCTACAGCGGAACCGGGCGCTGGAGCACGGAGGGCAGTTTCTTCGGCGACACCGTCTCCGGCTTCCAGGACGGCTCGGACCTGTTCGACCTGCGCGGCAGCGGCCTGCAGTTCTCCGACCTGTCGATCGTCAACGAGGACTTCCAGACGACGATCACCTCGGAGCGCGGGCAGATCACGCTCTTCGAGAGTTTTGGGCAGGAGGTTTTTCTCGACCAGGATGACTTCCTGTTCGGCCCGGCGCCCGCGCCGTTCTCGACCGATCCGCTGTTCATCTAAGGCATCGGCCCGAAAAGTGGATCGCGGTTTTCGGGAAAGCCGATGCCGGCGTCAAAGGTTCATCGGCCCGAAAAGTGGATCGCGGTTTTCGGGAAAGCCGATGCCGGCGTCAAAGGTTCATCGGCCCGAAAAGTGGATCGCGGTTTTCGGGAAAGCCGATGCGACCACAGAAAGTCGATGGTCTGGCAGCGTCGGACACAATCGGACTGACGGAGAAGGGGCGCCGGCAGGGGCGCTCCTTGGCTTTCAAGCGTGTCGCTTCCGACCAGGGGGCGGTCGCAAATGTGCTGGAAAAACTTGATACTCATCGCATATGGTGATAATATCACCATATGAAATCATATCAATGCCGAATGGCCCGAGCGGCCCTGAACTGGAGCATGCCTGAGCTGGCGCAGAAGGCCGGCGTCGGCGTCAACACCGTCAACCGTTTCGAGGCGGGCCAGGATGCAAGGATGAGCAGCGTCGAGAAGATGCAGGCCGCCTTGTCCGAAGCCGGCATCATCTTCATCCCAGAGAATGGCGAAGGCGCGGGCGTGCGGCTGCGGAAGGGCTTTGTGCCCACGGCTGTCCCGACAGCGTCACATGCCTCGCTCAAGGTCAGCGCCAGCACGGTGCGGGCCCGCGCCGCACGCGCGGTGGACCATGCCATGAGCGACATGGACGCAAGCACGGCCGAGAAGACGGAACGCCGCGAGCGTTTGACCAACGAGCCTGACGTCGTCAGGAAAGCCCGCAGCAAGAGCAGGGACGCATCATGAACCACGACAGACCGCGCCGGCCGACCAGCGCCCGCGACCAGGCGGAAGCCCTGTTCAAGCCGGCTGCCCCGAAGGCGCCGCCCGTGATCGAGAAGCGACCCGCGCTTCCCGGTGCGAAGGAAATGGTGACGCTGCGGATCGACCGCGATGTCCTCGATCATTTCCAGAGCGGCGGACCAGGCTGGCAGGACCGCGTCAATGACGCGCTGCGCCAGGCGGCGGGCCTCGTAGGGGACGACGTGCTGAAGCTGGACGACCTCAACTCGTCGAATGATGGCTGAGGCGACCGGCGACGGCCGGCCCAGATCCGGCTGGTCGACAAACCCCTGAACTGGCGTCACCATCACCGCGCGGCCGGCACCGGTCGCGGGGAGCGCCTTGGTCAGGTCTTGTTCTTGAGGCCGTGCAGGCGGATGATTTCGGCGCGGAGCTTGGCCACCGCCGCCTCGCCACGAACGCCCTTGATGCCGCGCTCTTCGCGATCGGTCGAGCCGGGAACGCCATCGAGGAAGGTGTTGCGCTTCGCGGTCGGCATCGCCAGCAGATAGGCGATCTCGCATTCGTGCCGCCATTCTTCCGACGAGGTCGAGACTTCGCGCCCGGCGAGATGTGACCAGGCGAAGGAAGGGGCAGGGGCAGACAAGGCGAATCTCCTGAAATGACAGGCTAAGCCTTAGCGATTCCCGTAGTGCCGTGACGAGCCGATCGTCGCGGCATCCTCACATGTTTCTGTCCAACTGCCGGTTCAGCGGCCGCATCCGCGTTAAGTTCGCCACCGCGATGAAAACCTGGAATCCCGAGCCCGACCTGGGCTCATGACGTCTGGCGCTGCGGCTGTTTCCTGTTCGCGCGTCGCTCGCTATTGCGGCGCCTCGCGCCAGTGCCTTGCCAGCCGCCGAGCATGTCGAAGACCTCCAGCCCATCCCACGCTTCGTCCTCCTGCGAGCGGCGTTTCGCCAGCGTCACGAGGGCCCAGGCCTTGCGCAGGACGCGGCCCAGAGCGGACGGCTGCGTCGGCGCGGGATGCGCGCCCGGCGCTCCGCCATCTTGCGGTCTTTGCATGAAATCGTCGCGCCTCACCCGGTGCTTGTTGCTTGGGCCTTCTTGCCGAAGGCCGGTTTTCTTCGGGCAGATCGTCGCGATTTCCAGGGCCAGCCGGAAGGTTTCAGATCACATCCACAACGCTCGATCCGCGATATCGATCGCGCTGTCACGGCCCCGAACCGGGTGGAGCCGCGCATTGGGACGTCCAGTCATCAAGATGAGATCGGCGGGCAAGGCCGCCCTTACCGCAGGGGAAAGCGGCCTTCCAAGGGGGAATAATGGACGTCAGATGTCCAGATCGGTTCGCGCGTAATTCAGGAAGTATCCCGTGAAGACCGTCGCCCCCAGGAACGCAAACGCGTCGGTCAGCTGCACATCGCTCCAGCCGCTCTTCCGAGCTGCCGTCCAGGTGGCGTCGGCAACGTATCCCGAATTGGCAGCGGATTCCCTGACCAGGCCGGCCAGCACATCGATCTTGGCGTCGTTTGTCGAGGTGCCCGTCGTCAAGGCCGTGCCCTGCTCTTCGGTCCAGCCATTCATCTGGGCGAGCCGACTGGCGATACGGGTCATATAGCCGTTACCGACTCCGGACGCGGCCGCGAGGGTCAGCGCCGCACCCACCTTCGGGTCGAAGCTGGTCTGCTCGGCAAGTACGGCCCGTAGCGACGTGTACGCCGTCAGGACCGCCGGAGAATGCGCCATCTGGGCATGCAGGTTCGCCGGGCGTCCCGTCGGGGTGGCCTGGACGATCTTGTGCAGGAGCGGCCGCGATGCGGCGGGGGCATCCTCGACTGTGTGGGTTGGGATCCGGCCCATCGGTATCACCTCGCTCACGGGGGGCTGAAGGCGTCGGACGCGCGGTCGTCCGGGGCGCCATCGTCTTGAGCGCCGTCGTCTTGAGCGGCGTCGTCCTGGGCGCCTTGGAGAAGCGTGTTCCAATCCTGCGCCTTCGCCCACGACGCGAAGTCGTGAAAGGCGACGTCGGGGAACTCACGGCGGAGCGCCGCGCGATCGAGGGTGTAGCCGACATGGTCGAACCACGCGTACATCTTGGCCCAGTCTTCACCCATGCGTTGGCGGATGACGTCCAGCGGGACCTGGACATAGGTGAAGGGACGACCGGTGACACGCGAGAGGATGGCGAGAACCTCGTTGCCCGTCAGTTCGTCGCCCCCGAGATCAAAGCGCTGACCTGCAAAGCGGCCTGGGTTCTCAAGCAGGCGAACGGCGACGGCCCCGATATCCGCGACGGCGACTTGCGCGAGCTTTCTCGTCGGCGGGAGCGGCGTGGCGTAGATGCCCTTCGCGAGCTGCTCCTTGCCGAAAGCGAGGTTCTCCATGAAATAGACGGGCGCCAGGACCGTGGCGCGCACGCCGATCCTGGCGATGTGCTTTTCGACCTCGTATTTGCTGTCGAAATGCGGGACGCCCGTCTGTCGATTGGCAGAGCCGACCGAGCTGAAGACGAGATGTACGCCTGCGGCCTTGGCTGCGTCCGCAGCCGAGATGCCCTGCCGCGTCTCGGCTTGCGGACCTCCTTCGAATGGCGTCGTCATCGCGAAGAGGGAGGTCGCTCCTTCGAGCGCCTTCGTGAGCGCGGCTGTGTCTTCGAGTGACGCGCGCACGACCGTGGCGCCTGCATGTGCGAGCGCTCTCGCCTTCGCGGAGTCGGTGCTGCGCGTGACGGCGCGAACCGCGTGACCGCGTTCGAGCAGGGTCTTCACCACCGCGCCACCTTGTTGGCCGGTGGCCCCCGTGACGACGACGACAAGCTTCTGATCCATGACCAATCTCCTTGCGCTGGACCGTCCCGGCAGACCGTCCTCGCCGGCGTGGGTGAACCGAGCGCCGGCTTGAAGCGTTCAGGCGGCCGACGCCTGTGTCGATGCGGCCTGACGCCCGGCTTGCAATGTGTGGCTCCACCAGGACAGGTCATCCAGCAGAGCGACCGCCGCCTGTTCGAGATGCGGAAAATCCACGAAATCCTTGCCCTGCTGCCAGATGCCAAGGAACTCGGCCATGCCGACATTCACGGATTTGGGGATCGGAGCCATCTGAAGTTCGACGGCAACCATGCGCAGTTGCTCGATGGCGCGTGCGGCGCCGACGCCGCCATAGCCGACGAAGGCGGCCGGCTTGCGGTTGAAGGGCTGGAAGGCATAGTCCAGCGCGTTCTTCAGCACGGCGCTGTATCCGTGATTATATTCGGGCGTGACGAAGACGAGCCCGTCAAGCTCGGCGAGTTTCGCCGTCCAGCGCTCTGCAACCGGGTCCTTTGGTGGCACCCAGGCTGGCGATGCCGGCTCATCGAAGAATGGCAGCGGGTAGTCGCGCAGGTCGATGATTTCGACGCTGAGATCGGTCCGCCGAGCCGCAATCCTGTGAAACCATGCGGCCGCCCGCTCGCTGAAGCGGCCCTCTCGCGTCGAGCCGATGACGATGCCGATATGCGGGTTCCTGGTCATGGGGCTGCTTCCTTTCAGGCTGATTGGACAATCGGGACCGAGTGGAAGTCCCGCTCCCCCTGAAAATGAGCGCCGCATGTTTGGTTGACTAGTTGGGGATATCGGATTTGACTCCCTCATTTTTCGAAGGAATATCCGCATGCTCGACCTGAACGACATCGGCCTGTTCGTGCAGGTTGTTCGCTTCGGCAGTTTCGCGGAGGCCGGACGTCGTCTGGGAATTCCCGCCAATACGGTCAGCCGGCGTATCCAGGAACTGGAGGAGCAGCTCGGCGCCCGGCTCATGCAGCGATCGACCCGGAAACTGAAACTCACCGATGCCGGGCATGAACTCTACGGCAATAGCGCCGCGGCCGTGGACGGATTGCAGCAGGCAGGAGAGGACCTGATGGCCGGCGCGCGGGTCCCGAGGGGGCTGATACGTGTGGCGATGCCCGCCGATTTCTTCGACTTCTACAAGATGGAATGGGTGGCCGAATTCCTGGCCGCATACCCGGAGGTACGCATCGAGTTCGCGTTAAGCGATGCCACGGTCGATCTGATCGAAGAGGGCATCGATGTCGCCTTCCGAGGAAACGCAACGCGTGGTCCGAACTATGTCGTGCGCAAGATCCAGACGCGCTCGATCGGACTTGTCGCCAGCCCCTCCTACCTCGCCGCACGCGGGACGCCGGCCACAGTGCAGGATCTGGCCCATCATGACTGTCTGTTCGTGCCGCAGGCCCGGGACTATGCGACCTGGCGCCTGCAAGGTCCCGACGGCGCCGAGGAGGAGGTGACCGTCACCGGCCGCGTCATGGCGAATACCGCGCAGGCGATCCGAAAGGCGGCGATGGCAGGCCTCGGCATCGCGTTGACGCCAATCCTGGGGACGGCTGATTTCGCCGCTGGCCGACTGGTGCCGGTCTTGCCCCAATACATGCGTCGCAATCTCGGGATGAGCGTCGTCTACCCCAACCGGGCCCACTTGCCATTGGCCGTTTCGGCTTTCATCGATTCCGTCGTCGGCAGGCTGCGGGCCGAAATCCTGAGCATGCAGCAGGGATTGCGGTAATTCGGGCCAGCGCCAGCCCATGGCGAGCAGCGCTCGGTTTCGGTGACGGTGAAGCGCTTATGCGCGGGAACCGGATCATGTTCGCAATCGGCGCTCCCCACCGGTCCCGGCCCAGTCTCCGGTGCGAGACGAGGCGAGCCAGGCCTCGGCCATCGAAGAACCCTCGGTTCCCATATCTTCCTCCGCCCAGCCCAGATACGCCAGGCTGCCATGCGCGTGCAGGGTCGAGGCCTGCGCCGCGCTCGGGCTCATGCCATAGCGCTTCCGGAACGCACGGCTGAAATGGGCCTCGCTGCGAAATCCGTGCTGATGCGCGACGGCCGATATTTTCAGTTTTCCAGCAGATCTGATCATGACCTGCAGGCTGGCGCTCAGCCGGATCCCGACAAGCCAGCGCCGCACGCCGCCATGGGCCTCGAACGAGCGGAACAGTTTCGAGCGCGATACGCCCAGCGCGGCCATCAGGTCGTCGGGGCCGAAATCCGGGTCGGACAGCCTGCCTCGGGCCAGCCGATGGGCGCGATCGAAGAGGGGGACATCCTCGCGCTCCTTTCTCGGCCCGCCGGAGGGAAGGGTGGCTGCGGCAAAGCGCAGGATGCCGTCGACGGCCGATTGCGCCTGGTCGACGCTAAGCCCGTCGATATGCTCCACCAGCGACCGGATCAGGGTGCAAAGAAGCTTGCCTGTGCTGCTACTGGCCGTCAGTACCATGCCATGCACGTCGCCTTGAAGCCCGGCCGGCGCGCTGGCTCTGTCGAAGGTGAGCGTGATTCCCTCATAGCCGGGCGTATGGGATTCATATGGCAGCGAGTAGTCGACGGCGACGACGTCGCCCGGTCCATGGCTGCGCTTGCGTCCGTCATAATCGGCGACTGCACTTCCGCTTGTCAGCACATAGAGCGACATCTGGGAGATTGGCCGGTCGTCGATGACGCGCTGGGTCCGGGACATCGACATGGCCGACCCGCCATTGATCTGTACGAAGGCCTCGGGGAGCTGCCAGGAGCGGCCATGAAAGTCGAACAGGGCCGGGTCTGCATCGGCCGGTATGGCGCAGTCGACCAGGCGCGACAGCGCCGTCTTCCAGGCCGCGAAACACTCCGCGCCCGGAGGGAACGGCCAGACAATGCTGCGCGAGGCGCAAGTCTGCGAATGGGTGTCGGGCCTGGGCAGCGGCGCCGGCCATGAGCGTCCCCCGACAGGCCGGCCGATCGCGCCGCCATGCGCGATAGCCTGTGAGAATGCTGACGAGACGATCTGCGCTGCGCTGGGCCGAGTTGAAATATTCATATGTCCCCCCGCGGTTCCCCATTGGCCCATCGCTGGGAACGAGGCACTTTGGAAGAAACTCTAGTCGAGGCGCTGTATTCGCTGGCGTTAATCTGCCGTTACACGACCGTTAATCTTGCGCGCCAGGCCTTTATGCAGCGCGGGATGTGGCTTTGGGGAGACTGTCGGCAGCCGGCCCATGCTGTCCATGACGATGGCTGCGCGGCCGGCCAGCCGGCACATCGGGGCGGGGCCCTGCTGGTGATCATCCAGCTGCCAGCATCTCAGGCTTGATCGGCAGCTTGCGGAGCCGGATGCCGGTTGCCGCATGGACCGCATTCAGTACGGCGGGCGCCAGCGCCGACGTGCCGGGTTCGCCAAGCCCGCCAGGCGCCTGCGCGCTTCCGACGATCTCGACCTCGATCTTCGGGGCCGCGTCGATGCGGAGCATCTGGTAGGTGTCGAAATTGGTCTGCTCGACCCTGCCGTTTCTAAGGGTGATCTCGCCGTACAAAGCCGCGGTGATGCCGAAAATAATGCCGCTTTCGATCTGCGCCACGATGGTGTCGGGATTGACTGCGACCCCGCAATCGACGACGGCGACGACGCGGTCGACATGGACCTCACCGCTCTTCGAGACCGTCACCTCGGCGACCTCGGCGAGATAGCTGCCGAAGGATTGCGACAAGGCGATGCCGCGCCCCTGGCGTGGCCCCAGCGGCGTTGCCCATCCCGCCTTCTGCGCGGCGCGTTCAAGCACATGGAGCGCACGCGGATTCCCAGCCAGAAGTGCGCGTCGATAATCGACGGGGTCCTTCTTCGCGGCTGCGGCGAGTTCGTCGATGAAGCTCTCGACCACGTAGACATTGTGGGTCGGACCGACGCCGCGCCAGAACGCGGTGGGAATTCCCGGAGGCTCGACCCGGACATAGTCGACATGCCTGTTCGCGATTGCGTAGGGGATTTCGGCGGCCCCCTCGACGGCGTCGGGATCGACACCATCCTTCACGGCCGACGGGAAGTAGCGGGCCATGATCGACGAGCCCGCGATGCGGTGGCTCCAGGCGACCGGCATGCCCTGGCGATCGAGCCCGGCACTGATCCGGTCATAGTAATAGGGCCGGTACATGTCGTGCTGGATGTCCTCTTCCCGGCTCCAGACAACCTTGATCGGGTCCTTGGATTGCTTGGCGATCAGCGCCGCCTGGGCAATGAAATCGACCTCGAGCCGGCGCCCGAAACCGCCGCCGAGCAGATGGTTGTGAATTCGCACCTGCTCAGGCTTCAGCCCGAGATGTTTCGAGACGACGAGCTGAGCGATATCGGGAACCTGCGAGCCGACCCAGATATCGCAGCCGTCGCTCGTGACCTGGACGGTGCAGTTGATCGGCTCCATCGTGGCATGGGCCAGGAACGGGGCCTCATAGATCGCAGCAACCCTGGTCGCAGCCTTGGCGAGGGCGGCGGTCGCGTCACCTTCGCTTGTGGCAACGGCGCCGGGTTTTTCCGAAGCGGTTGTCAAGGCGGCAACAACATCGGCCGTGGAGGCGGTCGCATGCGGTCCATCGTCGAACCTGACTGCGCAGGCTTCGAGCCCCTGCTTGGCAGCCCAATAGTGATCGGCGATGACGGCAATCGCGTTCTCGAGCTTCGCGACCTGGTGGACGCCTGGAACCTTCAGGGCCGCCGCCTCATCGAAGGACGCGACCGTGCCGCCGAACACCGGAGAGGCGGAGACGGTAGCGACCTTCATGCCCGGCAGCCTGACGTCGATGCCGTAGATCGCAGTGCCGTTGACCTTGGCCGGCGCATCGAGCCGCTTGGCCGGCGTGCCGATGATCCGGAAGGCACTCGGGTCCTTCAGCGCCACATCGCTCGGTATCGGGAGTGTGGCCGCAGCGTCGACCAGCTCGCCATAGCCGATCCGGCGCTGGCTCGCGGCGTGGACGACATGGCCCGGTTCGGTCGTCAGACTGCCTGCATCCGTGTTCAGCTTCGCGGCGGCGGCAGTGATCAGCATCTTGCGCGCGGCGGCGCCGGCCTGGCGCAGCGGCAGATAGAAGGCGCGGATCGAGGTCGAGCCGCCCGTCATCTGCACGCCGGCGATCAGGGGATTGCCGTAGAGCTTTGCGTTCGCGGGAGCGGGCTCGACCGCGACATCGCTCATGGCGACGTCGAGTTCCTCGGCGATCAGCATCGGCAGCGACGTATAGGTGCCCTGGCCCATCTCGATCATCGGGGAGATGACGGTCACCTTTCCCGCGCGATCGATGCGGATGAAGGCGCCGGGTGCAAAGGGCTGCGCCTGCGCGGCGGTCGCTGCCGGTTGTGCTGCCCCCTGCAGTGGCCAGCCGATCAGCAATCCGCCGCCGACGGCCGCACCGGCTTGGAGGAACGTCCGACGCGAAACGCGGGAATCCCGGAGATTCTGCACATGTGCCATGACTGCATCCTCACTGTGCGCCGGCGGATGCCGCGGCCTGCTTGATGGCTTCACGAATGCGCAAATAGGTGCCGCAGCGGCAGATATTGCCGGACATCGCGGCATCGATATCGGCGTCCGTGGGTTTGGGATTGCCGGCAAGCAGCGCGCTTGCCGACATGATCTGCCCGGATTGGCAGTAGCCGCATTGCGCGACCTCCAGGTTCAGCCAGGCCGCCTGGATCGCCTTGCCGGCAGGCGTCTCGCCAATGGCCTCGATCGTCGTAATGGACGTGCCGGCGACATCGCTGATCGCCGTGATGCACGAGCGGGTCGCCTCGCCGTCGATGTGAACGGTACAGGCGCCGCATTGGGCGATACCGCAGCCGAATTTGGTTCCGGTCATGCCCAAAATGTCCCGGATCACCCAGAGCAGCGGCATGTCGTCGGGAGCATCAACCGACAGGGAGTGGCCGTTTATGTTGAGATCATGCATCGCACCATCCTCCTCAGCCTGCCCTGGTTGTGCTGATGAAACAATCGATCGATCCGGCAGCATGGTGCCGGCTTAGCCAACCGGACGGGGGCCCGGCCATATCGCTGAAGCGATCGCCGTGGCCCCGACGCACCCTGTCTCGTCTCGCCCGTTGCCGTGCCGGCACGGTTCGGTGGCTCGGAACTCCGCGGCTGGAAACACGGCTGGAGCCATCAGCACGCATGGCGATCTCCCCAACGCGTTGGCAAACCGTTGGCTGATCAGAGGCGCAGGACGGAGCATGACGTTCGCCGACGGCGCGTCATGGCATGACGGACTGCGCCCCCAAAACATGGCCGTAATATGGAAGGGAAGGGTGGGCGGCAGCGCTGCTCTTCGACCGGCCTGGCTTCCGCCACCGCCCCCTTGGCGGGCCTTCGAGCCTGGGCGCTGCGCTCCGCAACCCCAAGGCGATACGGAACCACCGTCTCACCTCAACAGTTCCGTTTCGACACGCAACGGAGGAGTGACCGACATGAGACCCGTCGACGTGATCGCAAAATACGCCGGCGTCGAGATCGGCGTCCTGCTCCGTGCGCGTGACAAACATGCCGGCGAGGCCGAAACTGTCTATTGGATGGAGTATCCGTCGATCGAATACGCCCTGGAGGCCGTCGCGGAGGATCTGTTCGAAGGACGGGTGGAACGGATCACCGCGGATGGCGACCCCCTGAGCGATGACGAAGTGAGTGTTCTGACGGATTAGGTCTGTGTCCGGCGAGACCTTCACGACGCTGACCAGACCAGGCGGGGAGCACCGGCATGGCAGCACATACCGGCTCACGCAGGGTGATCCACGCCGCCCTCGCTGGAAACCTTCTGATCGCGCTGACCAAGTTTGGTGCGGCCGCCTATACCGGCAGCTCGGCGATGCTGTCCGAGGGCATCCATTCCCTGGTCGACACCGGCAATGGCCTGCTCCTGCTCTATGGCCTGAGGCGCGCGGCGCGCCCGCCTGATGCCCTGCATCAGCTCGGCCATGGTCGCGAGCTCTATTTCTGGAGCTTCATCGTCGCCCTGATGGTCTTTGCCGTCGGGGCCGGCGTATCCTTCTACGAAGGCGTTCTTCACATCGTCGAGCCCCACCACGCGACAAATCTCCTGGTGAATTACGTCGTGCTCGGGCTGTCGCTGGTTTTCGAAGGCTATTCCTGGCGCGTCGCGCTGAAGGAGTTCCGGAAGACCAAAGGCAGGCTTGGCTATCTCGATGCAGTCCGGCAAAGCAAGGATCCAACCGTCTTTTCCGTTCTGTTCGAGGATTCCGCGGCCCTGATCGGCCTTGCCATCGCATTCGCCGGCATCACGGCGGCCGCATGGTTCGACCAGCCGATCCTGGACGGCGTCGCCTCGCTCGGCATCGCGGCCGTTCTCGCGACCACCGCCATCTTCCTGGCCCGTGAGAGCAAGGCACTCCTGCTCGGCGAGGCCGCCATCCCGGAGGTTCAACAGGCCATCCTGGCGATCGTCCGCGCCGACGAAGAGGTCAGGACGGTCAATGGCATGACGACCGTTCATCTCGGTCCCAACGAGATCGTCGTCGCGCTGAGCCTCGAGTTCGAGGACGACCTGACCACGACCGGGATCGAGGCGAGCGTCGAGCGCATCGAAAGGCGGATCCGGGCAACCGAACCAGCCGTGACCTCAGTCTTCATCAAGCCTAAGGCTGCGGCCAGGCGAGCCTAAGGAGGGAGAGCCCGGCGCGATCGCGTACTGAGCGAACCACCACCCGCTCATTCCCGCGCAAGCGTTCTGCCTCCGTCACCCCTCGGACCTAGCCTCGCTATCCCTGACGCCGTGGGGTGTCGGGTGCGGCTCGGACGCTGGAGGCAGAAACCGCAATGCAGCTGCCCTTAGCCGTCGCAATTCTATCGTTCTGATCGGGCTCGGTGGTTTGCCTTCAAGCTGTCTGATGCGTTCACAGACCAACCGGAACTCACGCTCCGTCCTGATGGTCAGCAAGATCGGAAACTCGGGCATAGGCGAGGCCTCCAGCGTGGCTGTATCCCCAAACGATGAGAGTGCAGCGCTCGATCCGTTCCTGGCAACCCTTTGACATTACCGTCCAGAATAGCACTGGACAGGGTTCGGTTGACAGATTGGGTCGCCATTCTTCCTCCCCCGGGGACTTTGAAGGGAAGGGCCGGTCAGGCGACTATTGGCTCGGCCTTGGGAGGCAGATGCATCGGCACTGAGGCCGAACGCTGAGGCGCGAGGAATCCGGGGAAGGCAGGGAACACGCGAGCCGCCTAATCGTTGAGTCCAGGCAGTTGCGTTGTGGTGTCAAAGATGGGTTCGCTCCCGAAGCCGTATCATCCAAGATGGAGAACGGGTTGGTCGGCTCTCCGCAGTGCAACTCTGCCGGCACACCCCCGCTCCATCGCGATCATGCCGACCGAACTCTATCGCGAGCCATGCGAAGACAGTGATGGAAACCGATACACTGTCATTGTCTGGCGCCTCTACCCCGGCCTGAGCAGCACCTCCTACACGCTCGATACCGGCGCCCTGGTGACCTATGTCGACGCGCGCACATTCGAGATCGACAGGACAGGGGTGATGATCACAAGGCTGGACTGTCTGTAGGATCTTCAGCCTGCCTGTGAAGCCACGAAGGCAGAAAAGCCGGCCAGAAACCCGCGCAAGCGATCCCGGGTGGCGGGATCGCTCAGTTCACCCGCTTCATCGAACAGATTCTGTGCGCGCGAGACCAGCATGCGCCCCTCGAACCAGGGACGGGTCCCGAGCGTCCGCAGCACCGGCAGCCAGGCCTCCTGCGCGAGAACGGTGCCGAAGCCACCCATGGAGGCCCCCAGAAAGGCGACGGGACGCCCACCGAAGAGCGGGCCGATATCGCTCGCCGGGCGCGATAGCCAGTCGATCGCGTTCTTCAGCACGCCGGGGATCGAGTTGTTATATTCCGGCGTGAACAGGATCAGCCCGTCGGCCTGGGCAAGTTGCCGCTTCAGGACCTGAACGGCGGGTGGAATGCCGGTCTCGACCTCGTCATCGGCGTTGTAGAGCGGGATACCGGCAATGGTGCCTGCGACCAGTTCCGCCCCGTCAGGCATCGACGCCTGGGCCGCCCGCAGCAACGCGCTGTTGTAAGAGCCGCGTCGCAAGCTCCCTGAAACCCCGAGAATGCTGACCATTGCCTGTTTCCCTTGGCACGTGCCGCGGCGGATGTCGGGGCGGAATACCGGTTGCCGGCACCGCCGGCTAGCCATGCCGCTTCACGGGCCGCCAGCTAAATGTCGAACGCTCCTGGCAGGTCGATCGTCGCATGGGGTGCGATCGGGCCGTTCGCCCTGGCCTATTGCGCCAGCCATTCGGGATCGGGGTCTAGGAAGGATGCCGATGGCGGCCCGATGACGGGCAGTACCAGCCGAGCGGCGCGTCACACCCGCCAGCGATGATATTGATCATAGGGGGAAACTGCCGTCGAGCAAGGAGCCCCGAAGCAGGACCGGCTCGCACGATCGGATATATCGACCACGCTGGCGCGGCGTGTAGATCTCGGCCCGCTCAACCAATGCGAGACGAACCATGCAGCTGCAGCCGACGGCCCCGATCACGCCCCGTGGAATCGAACTCAACCTGGCTGCTGCCCGTCCCTTCAAGGCCATGCAGGAAGCGCGGAGCTTGCTGAGAACGGCCCGGCTCGCTGCCCTGGCAACGCTCGATCCGCAAAGTGGCTATCCCTATACGATGGCCACCAACCTGGCGGTCGAGCCGGATGGCACTCCGTTCTTCTTCGTCGCAAGGCTCGCCGTTCACGCCCGGAATATCGAAGCCGACAACCGTGTCTCGCTCGGGCTCGCCGAGGCAGGCGCTCCGGATGCGCTCACGCGCCCGCGCCTGACGCTGGTCGGCCGCGCGCATCTGATCCCGGCCGCCGAGGAGAATGACGCGAAGGAACGCTATGCCCGCCGCTATCCCAAATCGAAGCTCTATCTGGATCTGCCCGATGCCTGCCTCTATCGCGTCGAGGTCGAGGCCCTGCAGATCAATGGCGGCCCGGCGCAGAACGCCAATGAAGTGACGGCGGCCGCCTTGAAGACGGAGCTTTCAGGGGCGGAACCATTGATGTCCCGCGCCAGAGACGAGATCGATCGCCTGAACGGTTCGGCAGCCGAGCTCGCCGCCCTCGTTGCGCTTGCCGGACAAGCCCCGGGCCAATGGCGCGTCAGCGGCCTCGATCCGGACGGGGTCGAGCTGTCGACGAACAGGGAGACGATTCGGCATTGGTTTGGCCGAAGAGTCACAAATGTCGCAGAGCTGGCCGAGCAATTGCAACGCTGAATCGCATTCCGAGGGCTGCGCGCAAGCGGGCAGGGCCGGCCTCTTTGCCAGTGCAGTCCCGAGGCGGCCCGTTTTCTGTTGGGCCATCCCGGCCGAGGAAGCGCCGGATTTCGGGATTGGTCGAGTTTCCGGCAAGCGCCCTGGCATTGGCCTTGGTGACGCCGAACTCCTCGCGTTGAGCTGGGCAAACAGCGTCCAGCGCACCAGTCTGAACCAGGCATCATGATCCTGCCGCGATCGCGATGGGGCAAAGTTCTCCCCGCGCGGCGGACGCCTGCTCCCGCCGCGTCGGTTTTTGGATCTGGACGGGTCCGGATCGGTTGTCTCAGGCCACTTTGGCGGCCGGCCTGCGTTCGAGCGCGACGAGCAGCGCGTCGAGGTCGTTCCAGAGGTCGTCTTGATCCTCAAGGCCGATGCTGATGCGCAGCACGGTGCCCTCCGGCATCCAGGGGGTGATTGTGCGGTCGCCCTTGACCGCCATCGGCGCGATCAGGCTGCGCGTGCCGCCCCAGGAGGCGCCGATGGCGAAAACCTTGAGCGCGGTCAGGGCCGCTTCAAGATCTGCCTCGGCAACGCGTTTGAGGACGACGCTGAAGACGCCGGAGGAGCGGCCCATGTCACGCTTCCAGAAGGCATGGCCGGGGCAGGTGGGCAGCGCCGGGTGCAGCACGGTCTCGACTGCCGGCGAATGCGTCAGCCGCCGGGCGAAATCCTCGGAGACCTTGCCCATATGGGCGAGCCTCAGGCCCATGGTCTCGATGCCGCGCAGCGCGAGCTGGCACTCATCCGGCGAGACGCCGACGCCGAAGGCGCGCAGCGTCTCCTTCATCTTCTCGCGCAGCGCCATGTCGGAGACGGTGACGGAGCCGAGCAGCAGGTCGGAATGGCCGCCGACATATTTGGTCAGCGCCTCGCAGGCGAAATCGGCGCCATGGGCCAGCGGCTTGAAGATCAGTGGCGTCGCCCAGGTGTTGTCGCAGCCGACGAGCACGCCCTTGGCCTTGGCCGCCTTGACGATGGCGGGAACGTCCTGGACCTCCATCGTGCCCGACCCCGGCGACTCGACCCAGACGAGCTTCGTGGCGTCGTCGATCAGGTCGGCGATATCAGCACCGATCAGCGGGTCGTAGACGCCGTAATCGATGCCGCGCGGCTTGAGGTATTCCTCGCAGAAGCTGCGCACCGGCGGGTAGACATGGTCGGGGATCAGCACCTTGTCGCCGGGCATCAGCACCGAGAGCATGACGATGGTGACGGCGGCCTGGCCCGAGGGCACCAGCACGGTGCGCACCCCGCCATGCAGCGCGCTGAGCTGCGCCTCCAGCGTGCGCGTCGTCGGCGTGCCGTGCAGACCGTAGGTATAGCCGTCGAAGCCGCGATATTTGCGCGCCGCGAAGCTCGCGGCGTCCTTGTAGACGATGGTCGAGGCGCGATGGGTCGGCACGGCGAGGCTGGCATAGCCCTCCTCGTTGACGGCCGGGTGGTGAACGCAGCGGGTAAGGTCGTGCATGGCTGATCCCTTTCGTGGGACAAGGTGTAAGCGCTTGGCGGGGCGGGACAATCAGGCTGCGGGCATGAGGCGATGCCTGGCTCTTATGGCTCACGCGGCATCTGCGAGCGCGCGCCTGGCGACCTCGCTCATCCAGCCGACGCAGACCGGCAGGATCGCGTCGTTGAAATCGTAGCGGGCATTGTGGAGCTCGCCCTCCGGACCGGCCGGGCCGTTGCCGATCCAGACATAGGCGCCCGGCCGCTCCTTGATCAGGAAGGAGAAATCGTCGCCGGTGGTGCTCGGCCGGACGTCGCGCCGGACCGGCGCCCCGATCGCCTGTCCCGCCTGCACCGAGAGCGCGGCTTCCGCCGGGGTGTTGATGATCGGCCGGCCGGTCGACAGGATCTCGACATCGGCCTGCATGCCATAGGCCTCGCAGATGCCGGCGATGATGCTCTCCATCCGCTTGATCACCGCCTCGCGAACCTCGGGCCGGTAGGTCCGCAAGGTGCCGAGCAGGGTCACGCTTTCCGGGATCTGGTTGCTGACGACGCCGCCGCTGATCTGGCCGATCGAGAGCACGACTGCGTCGACCGGATCGACATTGCGCGCGACGATGGTCTGGAGCGCGACGATCAGGTGCCCGGCGGCGACGATCGGGTCGCGGGTCTGGTGCGGGATCGCGGCATGGCCGGCAAGCCCGTGCAGGGTGACGCTCCAGCGCCCGCCCGCCGCCATGACCGGCCCGTCATGCACCGCGATGGTGCCGGCTTCGAGCCCCGGCCAGTTATGGAAGGAAAAGACGCGCTCCATCGGAAAGCGCTCGAACAGCCCGTCCTGGATCATCGCCTTGGCGCCGACGCCGTTCTCCTCGGCGGGCTGGAAGATGAACTGGACCTGGCCCTTCCAGCTTTCGTCGGCGGCCAGCGTCGCAGCCGTGCCGAGCAGGGCGACGGTATGGCCGTCATGGCCGCAGGCATGCATCGCGCCCTGAATCTGCGAGGCGTAAGGAGCGCTGTTCAGCTCCTGGATCGGCAGCGCGTCCATATCGGCGCGTAAGCCGACGGTGCGGTTCGAGCCCGGCCGGGACAAAGTCGCGACGACACCGGTGCCGCCGACGCCCGCGACGAAGGGAATGCCGAGTTCGGTGAGTTTCTCCTGCACGAAGCGGGAGGTGGCATGCTCGTGCTCGGACAGCTCGGGCTGCGCATGCAGCTGGCGGCGCCATTGCGTGAGCTGGTCGAGGAAGGCCTGGTCCATGATCGATCTCGGATTTGAGCGGGTTGCGGCGATGCCCGGGCGAACGCGGTGCCCCGGGCGGGATTCAACGCCCGGGCAGGATTCAATGCTCGGGCAGGATTCTTGGCCTGGACGGACCTCAGCGCTGGGCCGAGAGCGCGAGATGCGCCTCGAATTTGCGGATGAGGAAGGAGAGCGTGACGGCGATAGCGAGGAAGAGCGCGCCGACGACAGCCATCGGTTCGCCGTAGCGGAAGGTGTCGGAGGCGATGTCGAGGGCCGAGCCGAAGGATTCCGGCACGGCGATGACCGCGAGATAGGGCGTCGATTTGAAGATCGAGATGAAATAATTGCCCATCGGCGCGGCGATGTTGCGCAGCATCTGGGGCGCGATCACCAGCAGCACGGTCTTGGTCCGGTTGAGCCCGAGCGCCTTGGCGGCCTCGAACTGTCCCTTCGGAATCCCGTCGATGCCGGCCTTGAACACCTCGGCGAGATAGCCGCAGTAATACAGGCTGAGCGCGGCGACGCCGACGACGAGGGCCGGCAGCTTGATGCCGTAGACCGGCAGCACATAGTAGAGGAAGTAGAGCTGCACCAGCACCGGCGTGGAGCGGATGAAGTCGATGACGAAGCGCATCGCGTAGCGCATCGGCTTGCTGGAGCGGCGGGTGATCTCCAGCCCGAAGCCGAGCAGGGCGGCAAATACGCAGCTCAGCAGCGTCACCGCGAGCGTCGTGGTCAGCGCGCGCGCGATCGGCGGCACGATCGAGAGGGCGAAGGCGAGGTCAAACGTCATGGGCGAATTTCCGCCCGGCGCCGACCTTGCGCTCGAGCCAGCGCCCGATGATCGTCGCGGGGTAGCAGAGCACGAAATAGGCGACGAGAAGGCCGGTATAGACCTTCACCGGGTCGTAATGGAGCTGCGAGATTTCCTTGGCCCGGAAGGTCATGTCGCTGAGCGTGATGAGCGAGACCAGGGCCGTGCTCTTCACCAGCTGGATGAACTGGTTGACGAAGGTCGGCATCATCGCCAGCAGCGCCTGCGGCAGCTCGATCAGCAGCAGGATCTGCCAGCGCCGGAAGCCGAGCGAGCGGCCTGCCTCGGCTTGGCCGCGATCGAGCGACTGCAGGGCGGCGCGCACCGCCTGGCTGCCATAGCCACCGATATTGAGGCCGAGCACCAGCCCTCCGACCGCGAGGCCGGAAAGCCGGATGCCGAAGCCCGGCAGCGTGTAGTAGAAAGCGTAGAGCAGGATGATCACCGGCGACGAGCGCCAGAACTCGATCACCGCGGTGATCGCGGCATGGGGCCAGCCGCGCGTGCTGAATTGCAGCACGCCGGCGATGAAGGCGAAGGGCACGGCATAGGCCATGCCGAGCAGCGTCACCGAGGCGGTGACGCCGAAACCCTGATAGATCCCGGCAAGGACATCGGCGAAGCTCATGATCGGGCTGGCGTTTTCGGGCCGGCGCTCACGGCTTGGCTGCGCAGAGATCGGCGGTCGAGGCCTCAGGCGGCATCTCGGCATCGGTGAAGCCGTATTTCGCCATGATCGCCTTCATCGTGCCGTCGGTCTTCAGCGTGGCGAGCCTGGCGTTGTAGAGCGCCTGCAGCTCCTTGTCCTTCGGCGCGAAGACGACGGCGGTCGCCATCATGTATTCCTGCCCGCCCGGCTTGACATAGCCCTTGAAGGGCAGGGCGCGCTCGATCGCGTTCATACCGCCGGCCTCCATCAGCCCGGCGACGCTCGGCGCCGACAGCGTCGCGGCATCGACGCGCCCGGCCAGCATGGCGCTGACCACGGCCTCGTTGTTCGGGAAGAGCAGCAGCCGGTCTTCGGGGACGCCGGCGGCCAGCGCGTTCTTCGCATTCTCCGTGCCGCGCCCGCCGCCGAGCTTGACGTTCGGGTTCTTCACGATGTCCTCGTAGCTGTGCAGCTTGAGCGGGTTGCCCTTGAGCACCAGCAGGCCGTCCCCGGCCGAGAGGTCGGGCTCGCTGAACAGCACCTGCTGGCAGCGCGCCGGGGTGATGGCGACGCCGGACGCGATGATGTCGAAGCGGCTGGCGAGCAGGCCCGGGATCAGCGCGCCGAAATCGGCGACGGTGAACTCGATCGCCTTGACGCCGAGCGGGGCAAGCGCCGCGCGCACGAGGTCGGGGTGATAGCCGACGACATTGCCGTCCTTGTCGCGATAGCCCCAGGGCGAGCGGTTATGGATGCCGATGGTGATGGTCTTGCCCGAGAGGGTTTTGAGATCCGGCTGCTGGGCCTGCGCGGTCCAGCCGCTCAACGCAGCCAGTCCAAGGGCGGCGACACCGAGCGCCAGGCGCCGGGAAGGAAAGCTCATCGATAAATCCCCTGTCATTAGAGGCCGGCGCGCCACGGCCTGTTGCCGTTGCTGCGTGGCTCCGGCCATCACTGCAGGCCAAGCCTGCTGCGCCACGATAGCGGCGGGGCCCTTCGCGACAATTCAGCTGGGGAAATAGCTTGATGCCTAAATCTTATACCTGCGCGGCGCGTCCCTGCCGCGCCTCGGGTTCCTATCGGCCCCTGCGATCGTAGGCGGCTGAATAACAGCCGCCGAGGCGGGGACGCTGGCGCTGAGCGAAACGAAATCCACCCATGCCGGCGTCCTCGATCGCGTTCGAGGTCTCCGACGGACGGCGTTCGACTCATGAAGGCCGCTCATTCCAACGAGAGGTTTCCATGCCTGGACGATTACTTTGCGCAGCCGGATTTTGGCTGATCACGACGGTTCTTGCCCATTCCGCCGCCGGCATCGGCTTCCGGCAGACCACGCTCGACACGGGCGGGACGCGGCCGCTTCAGGTCAGCATCTGGTATCCGACGAGACAGGATGGCGGCACCGAGATCGTCGGAGACAATCCTGCCTTCCATGGGGTTCCCGTCATCCGCGGCGCCGCACCTCTCTCCGGTGATCTGCCGCTCGTCGTCCTGTCGCATGGCCATGGCGGCAGTTGGCGCAATCTCTCCTGGCTGGCCGCGGAACTCGCCGCACGCGGCGCCATCGTCGCGGCTCCGGACCATCCCGGCACGACGACATTCGACATGGATCCTGCGCAGGCGGCGGTGCTGTGGGAACGCCCGCGTGATCTGAGCCGGGTCATTGACGTCGTGGCAGGCGATGCAACACTCGCGGGCAGGGTCGACCCGAGCCGGATCGCCGCGATCGGTCATTCCCTGGGAGGATGGACGGTTACGGCACAGGCTGGCGCTCGCTTCGACACCAAGCGGTTCGAGGCCGACTGCAGGGCCAATACGAGCCCCCGAGCCTGCCGTCTCAAGACTGAGCTCGGCCTGGACAGGGTCGAACTCGAACGCAGCATGGCTGACCCGCGCCTGAAGGCGTTCGTCTCCCTCGATCTCGGCCTTGCCCGGGGTTTTACGCCGGACAGCCTGGCGAGCCTTCAGATTCCGGCCTTGGTGATCGGCGCAGGGATCGATATCGACGGGTTACCGGCCAAGCTTGAATCCGGCTATCTCGCGGAGCATCTGCGCAAGCCCTCCGCGACCTCGGTCGCCATTCCGGACGCGACGCATTTCGCCTTTGTCGGGCTCTGCAAGCCGGATGCCGCCGCCCTTATCGAAAAGGTCGAGCCCGGCAGCGGCATCATCTGCAGGGATGACGGACCACGCGGCCGCGAAGAGATCCACCGCGAAATCGCCTTTCTCGTGATCGGCTTTCTCGCCAGGTCCATTCCGGTCAGGCCGTAGAGCGGCTCGTCTCCCCGGCACGCGCTCCGCCCGCGCGGCGATACTCGCTCGGCGTCGTGCCGGTCACGCGCGCGAATTCCCGATTGAAGTTCGATTTCGTCTGGAAGCCGCACTCGAACATCACGTCCGTGACCGGCAGGTCGGTCTCTCCGAGCAGACGCAGGGCTTCGCGAACCCGATATTCATTGACGAGCTGCGGCACATTGCGACCAAGCGTGCGGTTGATCGCGGCCGATATCGACCGTGAGGGCAGCCCGAGCCGGCGCGCGAGGCGGTTCAGGGTGAGATCGGGATCGCGATAGATCGCCTTCTGGCGCATCGCGGCCTCGACCAGCACCATGATCCTGGCGTCGTCCTCCGTTGCGGCCGGAAACGCGGCTTCATCCGGCCGGGGCCCGGCGTCTTCGGCTGGGTCCGAGCCGGATCGATCGCGCGTCTCGTCGTCCGGGACGCTGCGGCCGATCACCGCGATCGCATAGGCGATGATGGGGAGGAGCAGGAGGTTGCCGGCTGCAACGATCGAGGCTGCGTGGCTGCCTTGATGGGAACCAAAATCCGCGGCGATCAGAAGATCGATGATCCCCGAGCAGACCAGGAGCCCGCCGATGGCGGAAACGGCCCGGCGCGCGCCCTGGGCATCGGAGAGACGCACGCTCCCGAACTGATCAGGCGAGGCTTGGCCGTGGCGAACCAGAGCCGCGCCATAGCCGAGAAAGAGCAGGGCGAGAATGAGGTCGATCGGCGCCTGCCAATTCTGCCACAGGGCAGACAGGATCAGGATTGCGACGGGAACCAGGACATGCGGCCAGGATCGCAGCGCGGACGGCTGCCGCAGCCTTGCAAAGCAGAGCCAGGCGATGGGCGGCAGAAAGGCCGCCATGACGGGCTGCAGGAACCGGACCCAACGGGCATCGATCGTCCAGCGCAAGCCGACCGTAACCACCAGCAGAATGCAGGCGCCGATGAAGATGCTCGCTGGCCGGACGGGCGTCCGGTCCTGAAGGAGGACCCGGATCAGCAGGATCGCCAGCAGCAGAGCAACCACGAAGGGCAGGGGTATCGCGGGCATCCAGTGGTCTCTCATCCCGATTGCGTCCAGATCGACGATAGCGCTGGTTTTGCCGCCGACAATCAGGCGGGAGACGGCTAGATGCCGCAATCCTGACCTGATGTCTTGCTGGCGCGGGCCTCAGCGCGAGGCGAGCAGGCAATCGATGAAATCGCGCACCAGCTGCGATTTCGGCCGGTCGAGCGGCAGGATCAGCAGGCTCTTGCTGTGCACCGCCGGCTCGAACGGCTTCAGCACGATCCGGCTCATATCGGCGCCGGCGACCGCATAGGGGCTGACCAGGCCGATGCCGACGCCTTCGGCGACGAGCGCGCAGACGGTCGCGGCATAGATCGTCTCGACCACGACATGCGGGCTGACCTCGGCCTGATGAAAGACCAGGTCGAGCCGCTGGCGGGTCCGGTCCTCCGGCACATAGGCGACGAAGGGCAGGCGGTGCAGGTCATGCGGCGTGATCAGGTCGCGCTCGGCCAGCGGATGCTCGCGCGGGATCGCGCAGAGCACGCGCGGCGAGACGAAGGGCTGGTGCAGCACGCCGCTGACATCGATCTCGTCGGCGGCGAGCCCAATATCGAACTGGCCGGAGACGACGCCCTCGCGCACGTCGCGCGAGGGCAGCACCATCAGGGTGACGCCGATATCGGGATGGCCTTCGCGAAAACGCCGGACGGCGCGGGGCACCAGCGACGAGCCGAGCGCCGAGAGCGAGCCGATCCGCAATTGTCCGGAGCCATGGTCGCGGATGCGGGCAGCCGTGGCCCGGAGTGTGTCCATGCCGCGAAACGAGGCTTCGACCTGCGCATAGAACAGCTTGGCCTCGGGCGTCGGGATGATGCGGTTGCGCACCCGGTCGAACAGCAGGAAGCCGACCGAGCGCTCCAGCTCGGCGATGGTGCGGCTGACCGCCGGCTGCGTGATGCCGAGCAACTCGGCTGCGCGCGAGACGGTGCCGGATTTCATCACGGCGGCAAACGTCTCAAGCTGGCGATGGTTCAAGTCATGGCACCTCGGCGGGGGGCGGCAGATTACACCGGCCGCGCCCCGTGGCGAGGCGCGTTCGAACGCACCTCGCCTCCGGTGGATGCAAGGCCGCGCGCCCTCAGTGCAGGATCTGGCTGAGGAAGAGCTTGGTGCGTTCGTGCTGCGGGTTCTTGAAGAACTCGTTGGGTTCGTTCATCTCGACGACCTGGCCGGCATCCATGAAGATGACCCGGTCGGCGACCTGGCGGGCAAAGCCCATCTCGTGGGTGACACAGAGCATGGTCATGCCCTCGTCCGCCAGGCTCACCATGGTGTCGAGCACCTCCTTGACCATCTCGGGGTCGAGCGCCGAGGTCGGCTCGTCGAACAGCATGATCTTCGGGCTCATGCAGAGCGAGCGCGCGATCGCGACGCGCTGCTGCTGGCCGCCCGAGAGCTGGCCCGGATATTTCAGCGCCTGCTCSGGGATCTTGACGCGCTTGAGATAGTGCATGCCGATCTCCTCGGCATCCTTCTTCGGCATCTTGCGCACCCAGATCGGGGCCAGCGTCAGGTTCTCCAGGATCGTCAGATGCGGGAACAGGTTGAAGTGCTGGAAGACCATGCCGACATC
>NZ_JBFRHE010000012.1:0-208232 GCF_052115715.1 Allobosea sp. 2KB_26 | reverse complement strand
CCGATGGCGCGATCAAAGGCCGCAAGGGCAGCGTCGGTCGGGCCCGAGCGGGACAGCAATTCGGCATGCGCCGCATGAAACGGCTGATAGGCTAAGAGCGCTGGGGCAAGCGATTCAAGCGCGTGCAAACCAGCTCCCAGTGCGCCAGCCTCTGCCAATGCCACGGCACGGTTCAATTGCACAACCGGCGTCGGTTCCATCCGCAACAGGGCGTCGTAGAGCAGGATGATCTGCGGCCAGTCGGGCGGCTCAGACTGGGCATGCAAGGCGGCAATCGCCGCCTTGATCTGAAAGGGCCCCGGCGCGCGCCGCGCCATGGCACGATCGAGCAACGCCAGCCCTTCGGCAATCCGGGCGCCATCCCACAGTTTGCGGTCCTGCAATGCAAGGGGGATGCTGGTTCCGCCGGCATCGAGCCGTGCCGCGCGGCGGGCTTCGGTGATCAGCATCAGCGCCAGCAGCCCTTCGATTTCGGCCTGGTCCGGCCGTAGGCCATTCAATATGCGCGCAAGATAGATGGCCTCTTCGCCCAAGGGACTGGCGTGAGATTCGTCCGTGCCGGAATAGGCCTGGTTGAAGATGAGATAGACGACGGTCAGAACGGATTGCAGCCGTTCTGACCAGGCTTCCGGTCCGGGTACGGCGTAAGGAATGCCGGCCGCGAGTATCTTTGTCCGCGCCCGCGAAAGGCGCTGGCCCATGGTGGTTTCGTTGTCGAGGAAAGCAGCGGCAACGTCCGCCGTGCTCAGTCCGCCCAAGGTGCGCAGGGTCAGTGCGACGCGGGTCTTGGGCTCCAGCGCCGGATGGCAGCAGGTGAAGATCAGCCGCAGCCGTTCATCGGCAATATCCTCGGTCGTCGTCTCGGCTGCTTCCGCTATGGAAAGCCGGGCGATCTCGCCAGCCTTGCGGTCTTCACGGGCCGACTTGCGCAAACGATCGATCGCCTTGCGCAGCGCGGTCTTCAAGAGCCAGCCCTGAGGAGAAGCAGGCAGCCCTGTCCTTCCCCAATGCACGACCGCCGAGGCCAGGGCGTCCTGCAGTGCGTCCTCGGCAAGCTGAAATTCCTCAGCTGAACAATCAGCGCAGACAGAAGCCGCCCCCGATCCATCCGCACCAAATTCTCGATGGCACAGGAAACGGATCGGGGATCGGGAGCGGTGTCCGACATCAGGCGTTGTAGTCCATCAACGGCCGCACTTCGATCGTCCCATAGGCCGCCGACGGGATCATGGCCGCGAAGCGCAGGGCGGCATCCAGGTCGGGAACCTCGAAAATATAGTACCCACCGAGGCGTTCCTTGGTCTCGGCGAAGGGGCCGTCCATCGTCTCCACCTTGCCACCGCGAATCCTCAGACTCGTGGCCGTATCGACATCCTTCAGGCCTTCGCCCGCCACATAGGCGCCCGCCGCCTTCAGGGTTTCGTTGAAGGCGAAATAGCCTTTCATCATCATCTCGAATTCAGGCGAGCCATAGGCTGGCTCGAGGGACGGATCACTATAGATCAGCGCCATGTACTGCATGTCAGGTCTCCGGTGTTGAGCAGGTTCGGGAGGTGTCAGGGGCGAGAGCCAAGCGCCACGAGGGCGAGGGCCACAGTCAGCGTCAGGGTTGCAAGGATGCAGGCGGAGTTACCCGCGATCCGCAGGGGATGGGTGGGGGCATCGGCGCGCAGGCCGATGGGATGCAAGATCCGGCCGATGACCACCAGCGCGCCGGCCGCATGCAGCCAGAGCGGGCCGGCGCCCTGGCCCTCGGCGAGCACCATCAGGATGAGGATCATCGGCACCCATTCGACGAAATTGCCATGCCGGCGGATGCGTTCGTGCAGATCGGCATTGCCTGCATCTCCGATGGAGACGCTCAATGCCGAGCGGGTCTTGGTGACGCCGATCCACAGGGCCAGAAAAATCACGGCCAGGGGGATCGCATAGAGCGAGGTAATCGGAAAAATCATCTGGTTGGGCCATTAGCTTGGTTTCGATGCCCCAAGAACGCTGCCCAATCTGGGATTTCGACATCCGAACAAAAAATATCAAACGAGCACGCCGGGAGGCATCCACTAGGGTAAATTGGCCGCCTGGGCCAGTGACATGAATTTCTATGAAGAATTATTCTGATCGAGAAGAGTGAAGTAGTTTGTATGGCGTCCGTTTCCGATAATGTATCTCACGTCCGATAAATATAGCCTGAAATCCAGTCGATTGGCCGATGCGGATAGACTGTGCGACAAAAACCGGTCCTTCACGTCGCTGCGCCTCGGACCGGAGAACGCGCGAGCGGTCAAACCGGCACGATGGGAACGCGACATCGCGCAGCGTCGACCGGCAGCGCCTCAGCGTTTACTGAGATATTTCATGCCGGTGTCGCACATCACGGTGACGATGGTCGCGCCGGAGCCGAGTTGATCGGCGAGGCGTAAAGCCGCGACGACATTGGCTCCCGTCGACGTTCCCGCGAAGAGGCCTTCCTCCCGGGCGAGGCGGCTGGCCATGGCAGCAGCCTCCTCCGTCGAAACCAGCTCGATCCGGTCGGCCACGTTCTTGTCCCAGAGCGGTACGACGTAGCCAGCCCCGATCCCGTCGATCTTGTGGGCTCCGGTCTCGCCGCCCGACAGCACCGGGGACTCGGCCGGTTCCACAGCCGTGATCGTGACCGCGGCGTTGTGCCGGCGCAGCGCCTCGCCGGTTCCGCGGAGCGAGGCGGCGGTGCCGACGCTCTGGACGAAGCCGTCGATCCTGCCATTCGTTTGCGCCCAGACCTCGTCAGCCATCCCCTGATAGGCTGCCATCTGGTCGCGGTTCTTCATCTGGTCGGTCCAGAAACCGCCGGTCTCGGCGGCAACGAGCCGCGCGGCTTCGATCATGTCGCGGGTGAGTTTCTCGGTCATGCGACCGCTCTCGCTGGGAATGATCTGAAGCTTCGCGCCCAGCATCTTCATATGCTCGAGCTTTTCACGTGCGAAGGCGTCCGAAGTCACGATATGCAGCGGGTAACCCTTCACTGCACAGACCAGCGACAGGGAGACCCCCGTGCTACCGCCGGTATATTCGACGACGGTATCTCCCGGCTTCAGGCGGCCGTCCGCTTCGGCGGCCTCGACCATCGCGAGCGCCATCCGGTCCTTCATGCTCCCTGTCGGGTTTTCGCTTTCCAGCTTCAGCAGGATCCGGGCGTCGCTTGCCGGTGCGATCCGCCGCAGGGCGAGGAGGGTGGTGCTGCCGATGAGGTCCAGGATGGTTCGGTCCGGGCAATTCATCTCAAGGAGCCTTGCTTTTCCAACCAGATCTTGAGCGCAACCGCATTGTTCCGCTCTTCGTCGCGCGCCGCGTAGAGCAGGGTCACCGGACCTTCGCGCAGATGCTGGAAGAGCTCTTTGGCGGCGACCTGCGCCGTCTCGCTTGTCAGCTCGTCCGCATAGGCCCCGCAGAAAGCGTCCCAATCATCGGGCTTGCCGTGAAACTGCTTCCGCAGGGCATCGCTCGGCGCGATCTCCTTGAGCCAGAGGTCGACATGCGCCTTCTCCTTGGAGATGCCGCGGGGCCAGAGCCGGTCGACCAGGATGCGCCTGCCGTCAGCGGCAGCCGGCTGCTCGTAGACACGCTTGAGGGCGAATGCGGTCATTGGACGCCTGCCATGAGGGGAGTGAGGCGCGCACGGAACGCGCGGTTGCCTATTTTCATGCATCTACATCTATTGTAGATGCATATATCTATGAAAGCTGAGACGCAATCGCACGGCAGCCTGCGACGTGAGGCTCGCGCCCTGGTCGACGCTTGCCCGGCCTGGAATACCCGGCTCGCGGCGCGACGCATCTCGATGTTCATCGATCGGGAACTGGCGGGCCTTGGCCTCACTGCGGCGCAAGCCGGACTGATGGCCCAGATTGCGACCATCGGCGACGATACGCTCGGTGCGCTCGCTCAACGGACCGGGCTCGAGCAATCGACTCTGTCGCGCAACCTGCGGACGCTGGAGCGTGGGGGGCTCATCGAGATCGCGGTCGTGGAGACGGATCTGCGGCGCCGTGCGGTGTGGCTGACCGAAGCTGGTGTGCGGCGGCTGCAGGAGGCCCTGCCGATCTGGAGCAAGGCACAGGCCACCCTGGCGCAGATCCTGCCGCCTGGATTGCCGCGCGACCTCGCAGATCACAGCGACGTGCTGAACGAGGCGAAGCCCGAACCCCGATTGCCTTGAAAGCTCCAAAATCTCTTGATCGAGTGCGCGCCCTGGTCCCCCTCCGGCGAGCGTCACAGCGCTGAGGTCGGTCGCGCTGCGATTGGAGGCCTTGCTAGCGGCAGCAGGACAAGAGGTATCGGATCTAGCGCTGCCCTAGCGGTCTGACGGCTTGCCGGACAGGTCGAGAGCGAGGTGCGAGATGACACCTGTCGACGCGTCTGATGTGTTGATGCCGGATCTCGGGCTTCCGCAGAACCTTCGCGGCCCACCACGACCAGGCAGCCGCGAGAATGTCGCGATCTTCTTCGCCCTCCTGCCGGAGCCGGATACCGCGAACTACATTGCCCATCTTGCCGGCGACCTTCGCGCCGAGTTCAACCTGCATGGCCGGCTGCGCCCGACGAGGCTGCTTCATGTCTCGCTCAACAAGGTCGGCAACTTCATCGAATTGCCCGAGGAGATTGTCGCCGCGGCACAGGAAGCGGGCCGAATGGTCGAAGCGCATCAATTTGCCGTGAGCCTTGACCGGTTCCTCAGTTTCAGTGGCGGTGAACCCCACGCCCTTGTCCTGTGCTGCGGGGAGGACCTCGCCGCCCTTTCGACACTGCGCCGCACCATTGATCGGGCGCTCAAGAGGGTCGGGCTGAAACCGGGGGGTCAGGCAGGTTCGACGCCCCATGTGACCATATTATACGACCGCGAGCTCGTACCTCCCATGGGGCTCGAGCGGCCGATCGGCTGGGTTGCCCGCGATTTTGTCCTGATCGAGAGTTTCCAGGGACAAGGCCGATACGAGATTCTGGGGCGCTGGCCGCTGCACCCGCTATGTTGAAGGTCGAATGCGGTAACCACAGCGCCGCGCGCCATGGAGGATGTGTTCCTCTCGTTCGACTGAACAGTCCGGTCCGAGCGCGTCTTGGAAGATCGCGAGTTCGGCGCGGCAAAACCCCTGGCAGATCGACGCGGCGGCGCAGATCGGGCAGTGGTTCTCGATCAGAAGCCAGCCATCGTCGGATCGCTGCCATTCGGCCATATAGCCCTCGCGGCTCCGGATCTCGGTGAGCGCCGCAATGCGGGTTTCCAGCCCTTCGGCGTCCACCATGGCCGCCTGATAGGCGGTGCGCATCTCGGTTTCGCGGGCGTTGATCAAACGGTCGAGCGCGTCTGCCCCCAGGAGTTCGCGCACGGACCGCAACAGGCTGACCGTGAGCTCCGCATGGCTGTCGGGGAAGCGCGCCTGGCCCTTGTCGCTCAAACGCCAGAACTGGGTCGGACGGCCAACGCCTCGGGATACGGCCTCGGTTTCGACAAGCGCGTCGGCTGCGAGCTTCGCGAGTTGCTGCCGCGCGTTCTCGCCCGTGGTGCCAAGCGCCTTTCCTAGATCGGCCGCGGTCTGCGCCCCGCGTGTCTTCAACAGGGTCAGGAGCCGCTCCGCCGGTGGGCGGGGCAGCGAGGATTCATTTTCCAAGTGAAGGCTTGACATATTTGTGGGACGCCAATATTCCAAGTTAATACTTGTTTTATAGAGCTTGCGGCAGCTCACTGCAAGCCCGCGCTGGAGACGATAATGCCCTTCACCCTTCCGAGCCTGCCTTACGCCTCCGATGCGCTGGCACCCGTTATGTCGGCGGAGACGCTGGAGCTGCATCACGGCAAGCACCATCAGGCCTATGTCACCAAGCTCAACGAGCTTGTTCCGGGCTCGTCCTTCGAAGGCTTGAGCCTCGAGGAGCTCATTCGCGGTTCCTTCGAAAAACCGGGCGCAGAGGCGATCTTCAACAATGCCGGCCAGCACTGGAACCACAATTTCTTCTGGCCCTCGCTGCGGCGCGACGCCGGTGGCATGCCCGGCAGGCTGGAAGCCCGGCTGAAGGACGATTTCGGAACGATCGATGGCTTCAAGGCCGAGTTCGTGAAGCAGGGCCTTGCCCAGTTCGGTTCCGGCTGGGTCTGGCTGGTCCAGACGCGGGAAGGGCGTCTTGCCATCACCAAGTCAGCCAACGCGATCAATCCGCTGGTCCATGACCAGACCCCGCTGCTCGGCTGCGATGTCTGGGAGCATTCCTACTATGTCGACTATCGCAACCGCCGTGCCGATTACCTCCAGGCCTTCGTCGATCACCTCGTCGACTGGGAGGTCGTCGCGTCGCGCTTGCCGGCCTGAGCCGGTGACGGGACTCGCCGAGCGGCTCTCGGCGCGGTTGGCGGCTGGCGCGGATAGCGCGATCCTCCGCTTCGCGCTCGGCACTGCCTGCCTGAAGCACGGCGACAGCCCGGCCGCGATCGTGCATCTCGAGCGCGCGGTCGCGCTTGATCCCGATTATTCGGCGGCGTGGGCGCAGCTTGGCCGCGCCCGGTTGCTGGGAGGTCTGACGCAAGCGGCGTGCACGGCGTGGCAGAGCGGAATTGCGGCTGCCGAGCGGCGGGGCGACATTCAGTCGGCCCGGCAGATGCAGGTCTTCCTCAACCGCGCTTCAAGACCTGTCGGAGGCGTGGATCGTGCCTGATCTGCCCTCAGCGATCCTGCTGTTCAAGACGATGCTGGTCGGCGGCCTTGCGCTCTGGTCGGCAATCACGGTCCTGAACAATATCCGCGACTTTCGCGGGGCGGTCGGTGCCATTGCGCGCACATTGGCGATGACGCCGCTCAAGGAGGAGCCCGCCATTCCGACACCGCTGCTGCGGCGGGCATTGCACTCCGGGAGCTGGTCCGTTCTCGCGCTCGCGGGCATCCTTATGATGCAGGCTCTTGCGACCGTGCTGCTCGGCTTTGGCGCGGTTGAACTGATCCACGCCTGTCTCTCTGCCGCAGCTCCGGCCCGGGGAATCTGGTTCTCGACTGCGGGGCTCGGCGTGATGGTGCTGGTCTGGCTATCGATGATGAGCGGAGGGCTCTGGTTTGCCTACTGGATCCGTCAGGGCGAACTCCAGCTCACGCAGATCGCCCTGCTCGTCATGACCATCGTGGCTGCGCTCGCGGTCAATGCCTGACGCCGCTCGGGCGTCAGGCTGGCTTGTCCTGCTGTCTCAGACGATGGGCGGGTTGAGCCGGGCAAACCCCGCCTGACGGCGATAGGGGAAATAGGGATAAGCCGCGGTCACGCTGCTTGCTGCATCCAGCCGCTCGATCTGCTCGGCGGTCAGCGACCAGCCGACCGCTCCGAGATTCTGCCGGAGCTGCTCCTCGTTGCGGGCGCCGATGATGACGCTCGATACGGTCGGGCGCTGAAGCAGCCAGTTGATCGCGATCTGCGGCACGGATCTGCCGGTCTCCTTGGCGACCTCGTCGAGCGCATCGACCACTGCATAGAGCCGGTGATCATCGACCGGCGGACCGAACTCGGCTGTCTGGTGCAGGCGGCTTCCCTCCGGCAGCGGCTGACCGCGGCGCAGCTTGCCGGTGAGGCGACCCCAGCCGAGCGGGCTCCAGACCAGTGCGCCGACGCCCTGATCGCGCCCGAGCGGCATCAGTTCCCATTCGTAGTCGCGCCCGACCAGCGAGTAATAGACCTGATGCGCGACATAGCGCGGGTAGCCATGCTTTTCCGCGATTGCGAGCGACTTCATCAGCTCCCAGCCGGCAAAGTTGGAGACGCCGACATAGCGGAGCTTGCCGGCGCGCACGAGGTCAGCGAGCGTCGACAGGACCTCCTCGATCGGCGTATGCGCGTCGAAGGCGTGGAGCTGCAACAGGTCGATATGCTCGGTGCCGAGCCGGCGGAGCGCATCCTCGACCGCCTTGATCAGGCGTGGGCGCGACGAGCCGGCATCGTTTGGTCCATCGCCCATCGGAAGGCTGGTCTTGGTCGAGATCAGCACCTCGTTGCGGCGGCCCTTGATCGCTTCGCCCAGCACCTCCTCCGACGCGCCGTTGGAATAGACATCGGCAGTGTCGAAGAGGTTGAGACCGGCCTCGAGGCAGATGTCGACCAGTCGCCGGGCTTCCGTGGCGTCGGTGGTGCCCCAGGCTCCGAAGAGCGGGCCCTGGCCGCCGAAGGTTCCGGCGCCGAAGCTGAGGGCAGGGACCTTGAGGCCGGATGCTCCGAGATTGCGATAGTCCATGATGGCTCTCCTTGATGGTGTGATGGAGCAGATAAGTCTGGTTGGATGAAATCGCTCAGCAGCGACTCAGGGCCGGTGCCGTGAGCGCGGCCTTGCGATCGAGGCGCAGGCTCCAGAGTGCGACCATGAGGCCGCCGATCGGCATCAGCGCTGCGACGAGGGGGACGGCCGTCAGGCCCGGCCCGTGGTCGATCACGGCGCCGCCGGCCCAGGCGCCCAGCGCATTGCCGAGATTGAAGGCGGCAATATTGAGGCTGGAGGCGAGGCTCTGGCCCGCCCCGGAGGCTTTCTCCAGCACCCAGATCTGCAGCGGAGGCACGGTCGCGAAGCCGGCGGCGCCGAGCAGTCCGACGAAGATGGTGGCTGCGATGCCATCGTGAATGGCGAAGGTCATCAGGCCGAGCACCACAGCCAGGACAAGCATGCTGCCGATCACCGTCGGGACCAGGTAACGGTCGGCCAGTCGCCCGCCGATCAGGTTGCCGACGATCAACCCGCCGCCGAAGACGAGCATGACCGGCGAGACCAGGCTATCGCCGAGCCCCGTCACCTTGGTCAGGATCGGCGCGATATAGGTGAAGACCGCGAACACGCCGGCAAAGCCAAGGACAGTCGTCAGCAGGCCGAGCAGCACCGGGCGTTGCGCCATCGCCTTCAGATCGGTGCGCCAGTCGCTGGCCTCCGGTGCCGTCTTGTCCTTCGGCACAAAGGCCGCGATGATCGCGAGCGCAACGATGCCGACGAGCGTCACAGCCCAGAAGGTGGCGCGCCAGCCGAGCTGCTGCCCGAGCCAGGTACCGAACGGCACGCCGAGGATATTGGCGATCGTCAGGCCGGTGAACATGATCGCGATGGCCGAGGCCTTGCGCTCCTGCGGGACCAGACCCGTGGCGACGACCGAGCCGACGCCGAAGAAGGTGCCATGTGCGAAGGCGGTGAGGATGCGCGCTGCCATCAGCAGCCCGTAATCCGGAGCCAATGCGCAGGCGGCGTTGCCCAGCGTGAAGATGACCATGAGGGCGAGCAGCACGGTCTTGCGCGGCCAGCGCGCGGTGAAGGCGGTCATCAGCGGCGCCCCCACGACGACGCCGAGCGCATAGCCGGAGATCAGAAGGCCGGCCGAAGCGATCGAGACGCCGAGATCGGCGCTGACCTCGATCAGAAGCCCCATGATGACGAATTCGGTGACGCCGATGCCGAAAGCGCCGGCGGTGAGGGCATAGAGTGCAATGGGCATGGTGGTTGTCCGCAAGACGGGGAATGTCTCGTGGCAAGATGGCGCGTTGCAGCATCGTGCGTTAGGTTGCCGCAAGGAACATCATTTGTGAGATGAATTCATCATGGCACGTTTGGAGATCAACCGCTCCGGCGAGATGGAGGTCTTTGCCCGGGTCGTCGAGCTCGGCGGCTTCTCGGCGGCGGCCCGTGCCTTCCGGATGACGCCTTCGGCTGTCAGCAAGCTCGTCGCGCGGCTGGAGGCCCGCCTTGGCACGAGACTGGTGAACCGCTCGACGCGCAAGCTCCAGCTCACGCCGGAAGGCGGCATCTTCTATGAACGCAGCATCCGCGTCCTGGCCGATCTGGACGAGGCAGAGCGCAGCGCCTCCTCCAGCGAGAGCCCGACAGGCCGCATTCGCCTCAACACCAACGCCTCCTACGGCACGCATATTCTCGCGCCGGTCGTGCCGGAATTTCTGGCGCGCTACCCCGGCGTGACGCTGAACATAGTGCACACCGATGCGGTCATCGACCTTATGGAAGAGCGTACCGATGTCGCGGTCAGGGCCGGGCCGCTGAAGAGCTCCAATCTCATTGCCCGCAAGCTCGGCGCGACCCGCATGACGATCGTCGCGGCGCCGAGCTATCTGAAGCGGTTCGGCGAACCCAAAAGCGTCGCGGAACTCGACGATCATAACCGCATCGGACTTTGTTACGCTCGCACGATAGAAGGCTGGCCGCTGCTGGATGACGGTCAAGCCGTCACCGTCCCGATCGTCGGCAGCACGCAGACCAGCGATGGCGAAGCCTTGCGGCATCTGGCCGTCGCGGGGGTGGGGCTTGCGCGGCTCGCGACCTTCACCGTGCGCGAGGATATCCGGGCGGGACGGCTGCGGCCGGTTCTAGAGGAGAGCAATCCCGGCGATCTCGAGGAGGTGCACGCTGTCTATCTGGGGCAAGGCGGCCCCTTGCCGGCGCGTATCCGGGCCCTGCTCGATTTTCTGGGGGAGAAGGCTCGCGTCGGTTGAGCCCTGCCGATTCCCTGCCTAGACCAAGGCGTACAGGCAGGGGGCGACATGGCGATCACGATTTACGGCATCAAGAACTGCGACACGATGAAGAAGGCGCGAACCTGGCTGGACGAGCACGGGGTCGCCTATCGCTTCCATGACTACAAGGCCGTGGGTGTAGCACGCGCCAGCCTCGAGGCATGGTGTGCGGAGCATGGCTGGGAAACGGTCCTGAACCGCGCCGGCACGACCTTTCGCGCTCTGCCCGATGCCGACAAAACGGGGCTCGACACCGGCAAGGCAATTTCGCTGATGCTGGCGCAGCCCTCCCTGGTCAAGCGGCCGGTGCTCGACCTTGGCTCGCGGACACTGGTCGGTTTCAAGCCGGCGGTCTACGAGGCGGCCTTCCCGCGCTGATCCATGATCATACCGCGCCCGGCCGTGCCGTCACGGTGGGCCGGCGTGCGCTGCACTTCCGTTGTCGCGGCTGCTGCGCTACCTCGCTGCGCATGACAACCGATTTCAGCTTCCATCTGCTCGGTCGGGACGGCGCTGCCCGTACCGGCGAGATCCGCATGCCACGCGGCGTAATCCGTACCCCGGCCTTCATGCCGGTCGGCACAGCCGCGACCGTCAAGGGAATGTATCCCGAGCAGGTCAAGGCGCTCGGTGCCGATGTCGTGCTCGGCAATACCTATCACCTGATGCTGCGCCCCGGCGCGGAGCGCATCGCCGGTCTTGGCGGTCTGCACAGGTTCATGAACTGGTCACATCCCATCCTGACCGATTCCGGCGGGTTCCAGGTGATGTCGCTCTCCCAGCTCCGGAAGCTGACCGAGGAGGGCGTGACCTTCCAGTCGCATATCGACGGCTCGCGCCACATGCTCTCGCCCGAGCGTTCGGTCGAGATCCAGAATCTGCTCGGCTCCGACATCGTCATGCAGCTCGACGAATGCGTCTCGCTGCCATGCGAGGATAAGGTCGCCGAGAAGGCGATGCGCCTGTCGCTGCGCTGGGCCGAGCGCTGCAAGACAACCTTCGGAAATCCCGCGGGCAGGGCGCTCTTCGGCATAGTCCAGGGCGGTGCCGTACCGGCGCTGCGCGTCGAGAGCGCCCGGTCGCTCGTCGAAATGGATCTCAAGGGCTATGCGATCGGTGGCCTCGCGGTTGGCGAGCCGCAGGATGTGATGCTGGCGATGATCGAAACGGTCGAGCCGCATCTGCCGCAGGAGCGCCCACGCTATCTGATGGGCGTCGGCACGCCGGATGATATCGTCGAGGCGGTGAGCCGCGGCGTCGACATGTTCGACTGCGTGATGCCGACCCGTGCCGGCCGCCATGGCCAGATCTTCACCCGCTTCGGCCGGATGAATCTGCGCAATGCCAAGCACGCCGACGACCCGCGGCCGATCGACCCCAAGTCGAGCTGCCAGGCCGCCAACGGCTATGCGCGCGCCTATCTGCACCATCTCGTCAAGGCCGACGAGATGCTCGGCAAGATGCTGCTGACCTGGGTCAATCTCGCCTATTATCAGGAGTTGATGGCCGGGCTGCGCGCCGCGATTGCGGCCGGAACACTTGCCGATTTCATTGCCGAGACCAAGGAAGGCTGGGCGAGAGGCGAGCCGGCATGATCCGGATCGCGGCAACGGATTCCCGGCTGGAGCGATGATCGACCCCTGGCTCGGCATGCTGCTGCTCAAGATGGCGACCGCGGCAGCGATCGTGGTCGGCTGTTCGTTGCTGGCCGAACGGACCGGTCCGCTTGTTGCGGCCCTGATCGCGACGCTGCCGATTTCGGCCGGGCCGGTCTATGTCTTCCTCGCGCTCGAGCACGACCCGGCCTTCATCGCCGCCGGTGCGCTCGGCAGCATGGCCGCCAATCTCTCGAATTCCGGCCTGGCGCTGGTTTATGTCCTGCTCGCCCAACGCCTCGGCACGGTGGCGAGCCTCGTGTCCGGGCTGGCGATGTGGTTGACGATCGCATTCGTGCTGCGGCAGCTCACGCCGCCGGTCATGGTCATGGCTGTGCTGACCGTTGCGGTCTTTGCCGGCCTCCACATGCTCTTCAGGCCGTATCTGGCGGCGAGACCGGCGGCGCCTCCTGGACGGCCCTGGTACGCGATCCCGCTGCGTGCCGCTTGCGTCGCTGGGCTGGCGGGAACGGTGACGACCATCAGCGCGCGCGTCGGCCCGGGCTGGTCCGGTGTGCTGGCCGCATTTCCGATCGTGCTGTCGAGCCTCATCGCTATGCTGCAGCCGCGCATTGGTGGCCCCGCGACGGCGGCCGTCATCGCCAACTGCGCGCTCGGCCTTCTCGGGTTCGGCCTTGCGCTTGGCCTTGTTCACCTGACGGCGGTGCCGCTCGGATCATGGCCGGCGCTCGGCCTCGGGCTTCTGCTTTGCGTCGGCTGGAATCTGGGCCTGATGTCCATGGCCCATCGCGCGCGTCGGGCGGCGCCATGACGCGACAAACAGGCCGCCAATGATCAGGATAAAGCCCGCCACCTGAAGCGGGCCCGGGATTTCACCAAGGATCGGGATGGCCAGCAGGGTGCCGGTCACCGGGATCAAGGGGGGAAATCGCCCGACGACCGAGGCGCCGAGCACATGCGCCGCCCAGCCCCAGATCCACAGGCCGATGATGACGTTGAGCACGCCCTGATTGAGCGCATGCGCGACGAGCACCCACCACGGCGCGACATCGAAGCCGCGGAAATAGAACGCGAAGTAGAACGGCAGATAGGCCATCGACAGGATCGAGACGATCGCCGCTGCCTTCAACCCGTTGACCTTCCAGAGCTGGATCAGCAGCGGGTAGAAGCCCCAGAGCAGCCCGACGCCGAGAAAGCAGAGATCGCCGCGCAAGGTGCCGGCCGTCGAGCCGGTGCTGCCGGCAATGCCGAGGCAGGCCAGGCCTGCGAGAACCCCGATGACGCCGATGATCAGTTTCCGCGTCAGCAGGGCGCCAAACAACACGACGCTTCCTGCGATGCCGATCAGCGTCACGGTGCCGGGGCCGATGGTGGCGCCATGGGCCGCGGGGGCAAGCGTCAGCCCGGTCAGCATCAGATAGGTCATCGGGAAGCCGCTGGTGATCGCGAGCCAGATGCCGCGCCGCCAGGTTACCCCGCCGCATGTCGCCAAGCCGCCATCCCGGAGGAAAATCGGCAGCAGCAGAAGACCGGCGGTCGCGAAGCGCAGGGCAAGCAGATCATGCTGGCTCAGTCCGTTGAGTACGGCATGCCGGCTGATCACGAAGTTCGAGCCGAAGATCAGCACGCTGCAGAGCATGCCAATGACGGCAAGCCGCCAGCGCAGCCGCGCTGCCTTTTGATCGATCAGCGAAGCGTCGGCGATCCTGTCCATGCCTCGATTAATCCCGCATTGCACAATCGCGATATGCCCGATGCTGCATGGCTCGCCCGCACCGCTTGCGGGATGGGAAATCTGTCGGGGCCGCAATTGCTCCCCGGCTGCGCCATTTTGTCGCCGCGTCCGGCCGCTTCTCATGGGGCGACCAAGGGATGAACTCATGAACGACGATACGACGAAGATGGCGATCGGCCGGGTCCTGCGCAGCTTCGGCGGCCAGGTGGCGGTCTCTGTCACGGCCTCCGTGGCTGCCGCCGGAGTCCTGGCCTTTCTTCAGATCCAGTCCGGAGCGGCCCATCGCGCGACCATGCAGATCGTCCGGGCATCGCAGCCTGATGCCGCGCTTGCAGATGCCTCGGAAGCGCCCGTGAGCAAGTTCCTGGAGCGGCATCGCGATCAGATGAGCACAAGCAATGCTCAGCCCGTCTCGCCCGCCAGGGCCTTGGCGGTGCCGGCGACCTTGCTGATGCCGATGGCGACAAGCTGGGCTCTGCCAGCTGGCACGACTCAGGCATTGGCTCGCGCTGAACAGCAACGTAGCAGCGCCCCAGTCACTGCGGCGGCGCACAGCGTCCCGCGCGAGCGGAGCAAGCCAAGCGTCGCGTCAGCGCAGCCCTTGCCGATTTCGCCACCGCTGCAACTGGCAGCCTCCGCGGGCGATGCTGCGCCGGCCGTCGCTTCAACGCGCGGGCCAAGCCTGCTGGGACTGGAACTGCCGGATGGCGTCACGCGCGCCGGCCGCGCGCTGGGCGGCCTCGCCGACCGGGTCGGCGCCGCCGGGACCTGGACGGTCTCGACGGCCAGCCAGCTCCTGCCGAGCTGGTGAGAGCGGGCGCTTTCAGCCTCAGGCCAGCGCCTTCAGCGCCGAGCGCCCGGCATAGATCGCCTGGGCGCCGAGCTCCTCCTCGATGCGGAGCAGCTGGTTGTACTTCGCAGTGCGGTCCGAGCGGGCGAGTGAGCCGGTCTTGATCTGCCCGCAATTGGTCGCAACCGCGAGATCGGCGATGGTCGAGTCCTCGGTCTCGCCTGAACGGTGCGACATCACCGCGGTGTAGCCGGCACGCTGCGCCATCTCGACGGCGGCAAGCGTCTCGGTCAACGTGCCGATCTGGTTGACCTTCACCAGGATAGAGTTCGCGGTCTTGCTCTTGATGCCCTGGGACAGGCGGGTGACGTTTGTGACGAAGAGGTCGTCGCCCACGAGCTGGCACTTGCTGCCGACGAGATCGGTCAGGGCCTTCCAACCGTCCCAGTCATCCTCTGCCATGCCGTCTTCGATCGAAACGATCGGGTAGTTGCCGACGAGCTTAGCAAGGTATTTCGCCTGCGCCTTCGGATCGCGGGTTTTGCGTTCGCCCTCATAGACATAGGAGCCGTCCTTGAAGAACTCCGTCGCGGCGCAGTCGAGCGCCAGCGCGATGTCTTCGCCCGGCCGGTAGCCGGCCTTCTCGACCGCCTGCATGACGAAATCGAGCGCTGCCTCGGCCGATTTCAGGTTCGGCGCGAAGCCGCCCTCGTCACCGACATTGGTGTTGTGGCCGGCGTCGTGCAGCGCCTTCTTCAGCGTGTGGAACACCTCGGCGCCCATGCGCAGGGCTTCCGCGAAGGAGGGCGCGCCGACCGGCATGATCATGAATTCCTGGAAATCGATCGGGTTGTCGGCATGGGCGCCCCCATTGACGATGTTCATCATCGGCACGGGCAGGACGCGGGCGGAGGTGCCGCCGACATAGCGATAGAGCGGCAGGCCCGAACATTCGGCTGCGGCCTTGGCGACGGCGAGCGAGACGCCGAGAATGGCATTGGCGCCAAGCTTCTTCTTGTTCGGGGTGCCATCGAGATCGATCATGGTCTGGTCGATCGCGGCCTGGTCCTCGGCATCCATGGCGACGAGGGCTTCGGCGATGGTGGTGTTGACGATCTCGACCGCCTTCAGCACGCCCTTGCCGAGATAGCGGCTCTTGTCGCCGTCACGAAGCTCGACCGCTTCATGCGCACCTGTCGAGGCGCCGGAAGGAACCGCGGCGCGGCCCATGGAGCCGTCTTCGAGCACCACGTCGACCTCGACGGTCGGGTTGCCACGGCTGTCGAGAATCTGGCGGCCGATGATGTCGATGATCGCGGTCATGGGAGGCTCCGGTGCGAGGCGAAACGGAAGGATGCGGCGCTTCTAGCCAAGCACAGGCGTAACGGAAAGAGGCGTCGCGGCGATTGGCCGGTGGCGCGGGCGCGCCCGAGGCTCTAGAAGGCCGCCTTCAAGGAGCCATGACCATGACGATCGATGCCTCGACCCTGCAGCTGGGACAATCCAGCGCCCTGCCGCAATCCCCGGAGGAGGCCCGCCTCGACCGCGTGCCCAATCCGCATGCGGGCACCAATTACCTCGCCCGCTTCACCTGCCCGGAATTCACGTCGATCTGCCCGGTGACCGGCCAGCCTGATTTCGGCATCCTGGTCATCGATTATCTGCCCGGCCAATGGCTGGTCGAATCGAAATCGCTGAAGCTCTATCTCGGCTCGTTCCGCAACCACGGAGCCTTCCACGAGGATTGTACCGTCAATATCGGCAAGACCCTGGTCGAGCTGCTGGAGCCGGAATGGTTCCGCATCGGCGGCTATTGGTACCCGCGCGGTGGAATCCCGATCGATGTGTTCTGGCAGACCGGCGAGCCGCCGAAGGGGCTTTGGCTGCCCGATCAAGGTGTCGCCCCCTATCGCGGTCGCTGAGTTCAGGTCCGCGAGCCTGCCAGCGGCAGGATGCGCGGAGTCAGGATGCCGAGCAGGCCGATCCCTGCCGCGAAGAGCAGGATCGCGCCTGTCGTGCCGAGCAGATGCAGGGCGATGCCCATGGCGACCGGGCCGATCGCGTGGCCCAGGAACAGCGCGCAGGCGAAGAGCGAGACGGCCGAGCCGCGCGCGGTCGGAGCGAGTTCGGTCGCCTGAGCCTGGAAGGTGCCGTGCATCAGGAAGAAGCCGAACCCGTTCAGGGTGAACAGGCCAACCGCGCTCCACCAAGGCAGGAAGGGCAGTGAGAACAGCACATAACCCGTCGCCATCAGGAGCCCTCCGGTGACCGTCATGCGGGCCGGTCCGAGGCGCTCGACCAGGATGCGGGTCAGGATTCCATAGATGATGCCGCCAAGTCCGGTTCCGGCGATCACCAGCCCGGCCAGTGAGGGACCGATCCCTGAGCGCTCCTGCAGGATCGCCGCCACATAGGGTGGCATGCCGAAGATCAGGCTGCCCTCGGTGATGACGATCGCGTAGAGCAGCTTGCTGCGCGGGTTGGCGAAGACGGATCTGTAATTCGCCAGCGCGCCGGCAAAGCTGAGCGGCAGCCGTGCCGCATCCGGCCGCGGCTTCAGCACGAAGATGACAAGGAGCGCTGCAGCCGCCGCCATGGCAGCGGCCATCACGAAGACACTGCGCCAGCCGAAATGCTCCGCGATCACGCCCGAGCAGGCGGCTCCCGCCATTTGTCCGACGATCATCAGGACAAGGAAGCGCCCGAGCAGTACCTGCCGCTCGGCCATCGGCGCGCGGTCACCGATCGCGGCCATGGCGATGGGGATCACGCCGCCGGCGACGATGCCCGTGCTCGCCCGGATTACGGTCAGTACGTCGAAGGACAGGGAGAAGGCGGCCGCCATCGAGAGCAGGGCGAGCAGGCCGAGACAGACGCTGATCGTCCGCAACTTGCCGCCCGAATCCGCGATCGGGCCGAGGAAGGGTTGACCGACCGCGTAGGCAAAGGAGAACGCGGTCGCCATGGCGGCGATCTGCACGATCGTCCGGCCGAACTCGGCCGCTAGTGTCGGCACCAGCGGATCGAGAATCCGCATGGTGAAGGTCGATGCGAAACCGCAGGCCCCGAGGACCAGGATCAGCGGGCGCAGCGAGGCGGGCTTGGTTGCGGTAACGATCTTGTCCATACGCGCCTTAAACCGGCGCGCGCCTCGCCTTGGCAAGCCGATCAAAGCCTTGCAGCTCTGCGATCAGCGCAGGGAAGTCCGCGAGCGGAACCATGTTGGGGCCGTCCGACGGTGCATTGTCGGGGTCTGGATGGGTCTCGATGAAGAGGCCGGCGACGCCGACCGCGACCGCTGCCCGCGACAGCACGGGTACGAATTCACGCTGGCCGCCCGTGGAGGCGCCCTTGCCACCCGGCTGCTGGACGGAATGCGTTGCGTCGAAGATCACCGGCGCGCCGATGCCTTCGGCCATGATCGGCAGCGCCCGCATGTCGGTGACAAGTGTGTTGTAGCCGAAGGAGGCACCGCGCTCGGTGACCATGACATTCGGGTTGCCGCTCTCGGTGACCTTGGCTGCGACATTGACCATGTCCCAGGGGGCCAGAAACTGGCCCTTCTTGACGTTGACCACGCGCCCGGTCTGCGCGGCGGCAACCAGCAGATCGGTCTGACGGCACAGGAAGGCAGGAATCTGCAGGACGTCGACGACCTCAGCCACGGCCGCGCATTGCCCGGCTTCGTGCACATCGGTCAGGACCGGCAGGCCGGTGCGTTCGCGGATCTCGGCGAAGACGGGCAGGGCGGCCTCCAGGCCCATGCCGCGCTGCCCCTTGACGCTGGTCCGGTTCGCCTTGTCGAAGGAGGTCTTGAAGACCAACCCGATCTCAAGTTTTACCGCCATCTCCTTGAGCGCAAGGGCGATTTCGAGCGCGTGCTCGCGGCTTTCCATCTGGCAGGGGCCAGCGATCAATGCGAGAGGCAGAGCGTTGCCGAAGCGGACCGGCCTTGCGAGGTCGGCGCCGATCGTGACGATGGCGTTGGCGGACATGGCGGCTCCAATGCGGTTGTTGGCGGCGGGCTTAGGGCCCTCGTCCCGCTGAGGTCAAGCCGGAGCTTGCGGGTCACGTCACCTCGAACCAGGTCCAGAGACCGAGATCGAATCGCTCCAGCACAGTCGACGAAATGAGCCAGCGGCCGGGATTGTCGGCGATGAAGGCGATGTGAAGCCGCCGCCCTTCGGGGATCTGGACCGTATCGAGGAAATAGGGCTCCCAGCCGTCGTCGAGGGGATGCAGCAGGCGAAAACTATGGCCGTGGACATGGAACGGCTGCAGGAAGGCGGTGCGATTGTCGATTGCGATCACCACCGGGGCGCCGCGCCTGACGCTGAAGAGGGGCCTGGCATCGGGCGTGCCGATAGCACCATTGATCGCCCAGGGCCGGGCGAGATCAAGGCCGGAGAGGTCCAGTTTGCTGTCGGCGGTGACCTTGGCTCCGCCGGTCACGACGATTTCGCTGCGCCTGGCGTCTTGCAGCCGCACGGCGGGCGGCAGGGTCGGGTTCGGCTTAAGTGCGGCGATTTCGCCTGCCGCCGCCTGCTTTGCTCCCTCCGCGACGAAGCGCAGGAGAGGGACGCCCGAGCCGGTGAGCGCCGTGACCATTGCCGTGGCGCCGGCTTCATCCGGCATATCGAAGACGAGATCGTAGCGCGTGCCGGGAGCGAAGGGCAGCTGCGCGCGCACGGGTTCGAAATTATCGGTCGGCTGGCTGTCGACGGCCATGACGAACGGCTTGATGCCCTCGAAGCGCAGCCGCGTGATCCGGGCATTGCAGGCATTGGCGAGGCGCAGCCGAACGCGTGCGCCTGGAGGCAGCGCGATGCGCTGGGCCGGCGCCTTGCCATTGACGGTGATCCAGTTGCCGAGCCGGCCGGCCGCGGCTCCCTCCGGTCCCTTTGCGTCGAAGGGCTGAATCGACTGGTCGTCGCCCAGCAGCCAGTCAGCGAGGATCACCGGCAGGTCGAGATCGACGCGTGGCGGCTCAGTCTCCTCGACGATGAGCAGGCCGGCCAGGCCGCGTCCTGCTGGCTCGGACGAGGCCCCGACGAGGAGAGGGCGATACAGGAAGAAGCCCGAATCGGGCGGCGTCAGCCGGTATTCGAAGCTGGCTCCCGGCGCGATCGGCTGCTGGCTGAAGCCGCCGACGCCATCCATCTCGGACGATCCGCGCAGACCATGCCAATGCAGGCTCAGCGGTTTCGTCGTTCGGTTCTCCAGCCGGAGCCGCAGCGTCTGCCCCAGTTTGATCCGCAATACGGGCCCTGGCGTTTCGCCATCGACGGCCCAGACCTCGCTCTCCGGCGCCGGAGACGGCCGCAAGCGCGCCTTCGCCGGGCCGACAACGAGGTTCCGGCTCGGCAGCGCAGCCGAATCGGCGTTCTTCGTCAGAGACTTCACTGCGGGGGCGGTCGGCAAGGATTGTGCGCCGGCCTCGCCCAGAACTGCACTGGCGCCCAGCCCCGCCAGCACCATGCGCCGTGTTGGCATGGTCGCCTGGAGACTGTGAGAGATTGGACGGCGAGCGCTTCTGTCGGTCATGGCAAGCGGCATAATCCGTGGCGCGCGATCTGGCGAGAGGCCGGGATGGCATGCCTGTTTCAGCGGTTTCGCAGAACCGTCGCATTTTTTTGCTGCATGCTGCGCCTGAAATGCGTATAGCACCGCGGCCCAACGATGGCGGCGCTGCGTTTGCTCGCGCGCAGCGCATCGGGTCGGCGGGCGTGGCGGAATTGGTAGACGCACTGGATTTAGGTTCCAGCGGCGAAAGTCGTGGGGGTTCGAGTCCCTCCGCCCGCACCAGACTTGGCCGGATTTCTCAAGCGCGGCGGCGGGCAACCCGACGGCGCGCGTTTGGATTTTTGAATTAACGAGCAGTTGGCGGAACGAAACAATGAACGTGACCGAAACCCTGTCCCAGGGCCTCAAGCGCGAATTCCAGGTGGTGCTGAACGCTGCCGACCTCAAGACCAGGCTCGATGATGGCCTGCAGGGCCTGCAGGGCAAGGCGCGTATCAACGGTTTCCGCCCCGGCAAGGTACCGGTCGCGCATCTGCGCCGTCTCTACGGCCGCTCGGTCATGGCCGATGTGCTGCAGAACGCAGTCAACGAGGCCAACCAGAAAATCGTCGCGGATAACGGCCTGAAGCTCGCTTTCGAGCCGCAGATCCGTTTCCCCGAGAATAAGGACGAGATCGAGGCCGCGATGGAAGCCAAGGGCGACCTCGCCTTCACGGTGGCGCTCGAGGTCCTGCCGAAGATCGAGCTCGCCGACATCTCCGATGTTTCGCTGGTCAAGCCGGTTGCGGAAGTGCCGGAGAGCGAAGTCGACGCTGCGCTCGAGCGCATGGCGTCGCAGAATCGCAGCTTCACCTCGAAGGGTGAAAAGGCCAAGGCCGAGAAGGGCGATCGCCTGATGATCTCCTTCGTCGGTACGCTCGAGGGCCAGCCCTTCGACGGCGGCACCGGCGAGGGCATCCCACTCGATCTCGGTGCGGGGCAGTTCATTCCCGGCTTCGAAGACCAGCTCGAGGGTGCCAAGACCGGCGAGAAGCGCACCGTCAAGGTGACGTTCCCGGAGAACTACACCGCGACCCACCTTGCCGGAAAGCCGGCGGAGTTCGAGGTCACCGTCGACGACGTGCAGGGCCCCGACGCCCTCAAGATCGACGACGAACTCGCCAAGGGCTTCGGCATGGAGTCGCTCGATGCGCTCAAGAGCGCCGTTCGCGAGCAGATCGGCCGTGATTTCGGCGCCCAGTCGCGCCGCAAGATCAAGAAGAGCCTGCTCGACGCACTTGATGGCAAGTACACGTTCGAGCTGCCGCCGACCCTGGTCGAGCAGGAATTCGCTGCCGTCTGGAGCCAGGTCGAGGCCGACATGAAGGACGCGAAGAAGACCTTCGCGGACGAGAATACCACCGAGGACGAGGCCCGCGCCGAGTACCGCCGGATCGCCGAGCGCCGGGTGCGCCTGGGCCTTGTGCTGGCCGAAATCGGCGAGCAGGCCAAGGTCCAGATCTCTGATGACGAGGTCACCCAGGCCCTGGTCGAGCGCGTCCGTCAGTTCCCCGGGCAGGAGAAGCAGGTCTGGGAGTTCTACCAGAAGAACCCGCAGGCTCTCGCCGAGATCCGCGCTCCGATCTTCGAGGAGAAGGTCGTCGACCATTTGCTCAGCCAGGTGAAGGTCGAGGATCAGACGGTCAGCCGCGAGGCGCTCTACGCCGATGAGGACGCCACTGAGGAGGCCGGTGAGGCCAAGCCGAAGAAGGCAGCCGCCAAGAAGGCCAAGAAGTCCGAGGCCAAGGCCGACGACGCAGCCAAGGCCGACGACGCTTCGGCCTGAGACTTTCGGAAACCTTGATTCAAGATTGGCGCCGCCCGGCAATGGCCAGGGCGGCGCTTCCCTTTTCAGCCACGATCCGCGTGCTTATGTGGATGGCATTCACGAAATCCGCTGATTCCCGGCGACCGCGACCCCAAGGATAGACCCATGCTGCGCGATCCGATCGAGACCTACAACAATCTCGTCCCGATGGTGGTCGAGCAGTCGAGCCGCGGCGAGCGCGCCTTCGACATCTACTCGCGCCTGCTGCGGGAACGCATCATCTTCCTGACCGGCCCGGTCGAGGATTTCTCCGCCTCGCTGATCGTGGCGCAGCTGCTGTTTCTCGAGGCAGAGAATCCGAAGAAGGAAATTTCCTTCTACATCAACTCGCCGGGGGGCGTGGTCACGTCAGGCCTGTCGATCTATGATACGATGCAGTTCATCCGCTGCCCGGTCACGACATTGTGCGTCGGGCAGGCGGCCTCGATGGGCTCGCTGTTGCTGACCGCGGGTGCCAAGGATATGCGCTTCGCGCTGCCGAATGCGCGCATCATGGTGCATCAGCCCTCCGGCGGCTTTCAGGGCCAGGTCACCGATATCCTGATCCACGCGCGCGAGGTCGAGAACCTCAAGCGCCGGTTGAACGAGATCTATGTCAGGCATACCGGGCGCAACTACGACGAGGTCGAGGCTGCGCTGGAGCGCGACAACTTTATGACTGCCGAGGCGGCCCGCGATTTCGGCCTGATCGACAAGGTCATCGATCGGCGTCCGGAAGACGCCGCGGCCTGAACGGGCCGGAATGGAGAACCGGGCAGGGGCCGAAGCACGCCTTGGGCGTTTCGGCTTTCGTCTGGTGTCGGCTGCGACGAGCCGCCCCGCTATCTGTGGGTTGGCTTGCTCAGCCGGGCGTCCCATATTGATTTGGAAAGCGGCCCCATGCTTGCATGGGGACTCGGGTGAGCGGACAGGCACAGCTGGTGTCCGGTTTTGGGTCAGGTTTTCAGGTCAGATGTCTCGGCCTGGCGCGTTAACCTAATAATCGCGAACTGAGCGGCCTATTATGACGGAGAGACGACGCCCGCACCCGCTTCGGCTGGTGTGGACCGACTCCGGAAATGGAGATGAACGATGAGTAAGGTCAGCAGCGGCGATTCGAAGAGCACGCTCTACTGCTCCTTCTGCGGCAAGAGCCAGCACGAGGTTCGCAAGCTGATTGCGGGACCGACCGTGTTCATCTGCGACGAGTGCGTCGAGCTCTGCATGGACATTATCCGCGAGGAATCCAAATCCGCGCTGGTGAAGTCGAAGGACGGCGTGCCGACCCCGCGCGAGATCCGCAAGGTGCTGGATGACTATGTCATCGGCCAGGACCACGCCAAGAAGGTGCTCTCGGTTGCGGTTCACAACCACTACAAGCGGCTCTCGCACGCGACGAAGCACAACGACGTCGAGCTGGCGAAGTCGAACATCCTGCTGATCGGGCCGACGGGCTCGGGCAAGACGCTGCTCGCGCAGACGCTCGCCCGTATCCTCGACGTGCCTTTCACCATGGCGGATGCGACGACGCTGACCGAGGCCGGCTATGTCGGCGAGGATGTCGAGAACATCATCCTGAAGCTGCTCCAGGCCTCCGACTACAATGTCGAGCGGGCGCAGCGCGGCATCGTCTATATCGACGAGATCGACAAGATCAGTCGCAAGTCAGACAATCCCTCGATCACCCGCGACGTCTCGGGCGAGGGTGTCCAGCAGGCGCTGCTCAAGATCATGGAAGGCACGGTCGCCTCCGTGCCGCCGCAGGGCGGGCGCAAGCATCCCCAGCAGGAATTCCTGCAGGTCGACACCACCAACATCCTGTTCATCTGCGGCGGCGCCTTCGCCGGACTGGACAAGATCATCTCCAGCCGCGGCAAGGGCACCTCGATCGGCTTCGGCGCGATCGTGAAGGCCCCGGACGACCGCCGTACCGGCGCGATCTTCCGTGAGGTCGAGCCCGAGGATCTGCTGAAGTTCGGCCTGATCCCGGAATTCGTCGGCCGTCTGCCGGTCCTGGCGACGCTCGAGGATCTCGACGAGGCGGCGCTGAAGACGATCCTGACCGAACCGAAGAACGCGCTGGTGAAGCAGTATCAGCGCCTCTTCGAGATGGAGGATACCGAACTCACCTTCACCGACGAGGCCGTCAGCCTGATCGCGCGCAAGGCAATCGAGCGCAAGACAGGCGCACGCGGCCTGCGTTCGATCATGGAAAGCATCCTGCTCGAGACCATGTACGAGTTGCCGGGGCTGGAAGGCGTCGAGCAGGTCGTGATCGGGCCGGAGGCTGTCGAGAACAAGTCGCGTCCGTTGTTCATCTATGCGGAACGCGAGGAAGATGCGAAGTCAGCCTCGGCCTGACATCCGCTGAATCCTGTAATTTCGGGAACGCGCGCCGGTTGGCGCGCGTTTTGCGTTCGAGAGGCCGTTGCCTTGCCGGAATCGCTCCTTGCGGCAAAGCAACGTTGGAAGACCTCTTCGGCTTGCTTGAAAGCCGGCACAGAAGCCTCCACTTTAGGTGCACCTGCGAGAGTCGCGCGCCTTCTAAGGGCGGGGCCCGCGGGGGCGGTCAGGCGAATGGTCGTCTAGCCGCTTACGTCCGATCGTTCCGCCCATCAGGGGGTTCGCCGGGCGCAACTGCAAAGGATAAGTCATGACTGGCTCGGCGCCCCGCGCTCCTTTCGTTCCCGGCGAGACCGGCACCTATCCGGTTCTCCCCCTGCGCGACATCGTCGTTTTCCCCCATATGATCGTCCCGCTCTTCGTCGGGCGCGAGAAGTCCATTCGCGCCCTTGAGGAAGTGGTCAAGACCGACGGCCTGATCCTGCTTGCGACGCAGAAGAACGCCGGCGATGACGATCCGGCGACCAAGGACATTTATGAGATCGGCACGCTCGCCCGCGTGCTTCAGCTGCTGAAGCTGCCCGACTCCACCGTCAAGGTGCTGGTCGAGGGCGTCGGCCGCGCCAAGGCGACCTCCTATGTCGCCGAGGAAGCCTTCTATCAGGCTGATGCGATCGGCCTCTCCGAGGAAGAGGGCAAGAAGGTCGAGGTCGAGGCACTCGGCCGCTCGGTCGTCAGCGAGTTCGAGAGCTATGTGAAGCTCAACAAGAAGATCTCGCCCGAGATCGTTGCCGCCGTCTCGCAGATCGACGAGCCCTCCAAGCTCGCCGACACGGTTGCCTCGCATCTTGCCGTCAAGATCGCCGACCGCCAGGCCGTGCTCGAGATCGTCAATGTCGCGCACCGCCTGGAGAAGGTGCTCTCGCTGATGGAAAGCGAGATGTCGGTTCTGCAGGTCGAGAAGCGCATCCGCTCGCGCGTCAAGCGCCAGATGGAGAAGACCCAGCGCGAGTACTATCTCAACGAGCAGATGAAGGCGATCCAGAAGGAGCTTGGTGACGGCGAGGAAGGCCGCGACGAGCTGGCCGAACTGGAAGAGCGCATCGTCAACACGAAGCTCTCCAAGGAAGCCCGCGACAAGGCGATGGCGGAGATGAAGAAGCTTCGCCAGATGTCGCCGATGTCGGCCGAGGCGACGGTGGTCCGCAACTATCTCGACTGGATGCTCGGCATTCCGTGGGGCAAGAAGTCGAAGATCAAGAAGGACCTCGCCGTCGCCCAGCAGGTGCTCGACGACGATCACTACGGGCTCGACAAGGTCAAGGACCGCATCGTCGAATACCTCGCCGTGCAGCAGCGCGCCAACCGGCTCGCCGGCCCGATCCTGTGTCTCGTCGGTCCTCCCGGCGTCGGCAAGACCTCGCTCGGCAAGTCGATCGCCAAGGCGACCGGCCGTGAGTTCGTGCGCATGTCGCTCGGCGGCGTGCGCGACGAGGCCGAAATCCGTGGCCACCGGCGCACCTATATCGGTTCGATGCCCGGCAAGATCATCCAGTCGATGAAGAAGGCGAAGACCGCCAATCCGCTTATCCTGCTCGATGAGATCGACAAGATGGGTCAGGACTTCCGTGGCGATCCCTCGGCGGCTCTGCTCGAGGTGCTCGACCCCGAGCAGAACGCGGCCTTCAACGACCACTATCTGGAGGTGGACTACGACCTCTCGAACGTGATGTTCGTGACCACGGCCAACACGCTGAACATTCCGCCGGCCCTTCTGGACCGCATGGAGGTGATCCGCATTGCTGGCTACACCGAGGAAGAAAAGGTCGAGATCTCTCGTCGTCACCTGATTCCGGAGACGATCAAGAAGCACGGCCTTGAATCCAAGGAATGGTCGATCGATGACGAGGCCCTGATGACGCTGATCCGGCGCTATACGCGCGAGGCCGGCGTCCGCAACCTCGAGCGCGAGCTTTCCAACACCGTGCGCAAGGCGGTGAAGGACATCATCCTGACCAAGAAGAAGAAGGTCGCGATCACCCCGACCGTGCTTGAGGACTATCTCGGCCCGCCGCGCTACCGCTATGGCGAAGCCGAGACCGAGGATCAGGTTGGTGTCGTCACGGGTCTTGCCTGGACGGAGGTCGGCGGCGAACTGCTGACGATCGAAGGCGTCATGATGCCCGGTCGGGGCAAGATGACCGTCACCGGCAATCTGCGCGACGTGATGAAGGAATCGATCTCGGCAGCGGCATCTTATGTCCGCTCGCGTGCCATCGATTTCGGCATCGAGCCGCCGCTCTTCGAGCGGCGCGACATCCACGTCCACGTTCCCGAGGGCGCGACCCCGAAGGATGGGCCATCGGCCGGTATCGCCATGGCGACTGCGATCGTCTCGGTCCTGACCGGCATTCCGACCCGTCGTGACCTTGCCATGACCGGCGAGGTGACGCTGCGGGGCAGGGTGCTGCCGATCGGCGGCCTCAAGGAGAAGCTCCTGGCCGCGCTGAGAGGCGGTATCAAGAAGGTGCTGATCCCAGAGGACAATGCCAAGGACCTGGTCGATCTGCCGAAGTCGGTGAAGAGCGGTCTGGAGATCGTGCCGGTGGCGCGCATGGAGCAGGTGCTCCAGCACGCGCTGATCCGCCAGCCGGTGCCGATCGTCTGGGAGGAAGACCTCTCGGCGGTTCGGCCCAAGGCGGCTGAGGATGACGCTTCCGGTGGGCTCGTCGCCCACTGAGGCATCCCGCACGACGCACGAGTGACGAGAAGGCCGGCAGCATCGCTGCCGGCCTTTTTCGTTTCCGGATGGTTGTCGTGATTGCGCTGTGTTCCGCTCGCTCGCAGCTTGCCGAAGAAGGCGCTTGAGCCGGTCCCTGGGTCATAGCTTACGCCGGGGTCGAGGAGCAGAGATGAGCAACCGATCCGACAGAAACATGTTGCTGGCCGCTCATGAATGCGCAGAGCGCATTGGTATGACGGCGCGTGCGCTGCGCCTACGAGAAGCGCGGCCTGATCAAGCCGCGCCGCACCGAGAAGGGCTGGCGGCTCTACGGCGCCGAGGAGATCGCCCGCCTGCATGAGGTCCTTGCGCTGAAGCAGCTCGGGCTCAGTCTGGCACGCATCACCGCGCTGCTGCAGGGCAAGGCGGTCGATCTCGATCGCATCCTGACGCTGCAGCAAGCCGCCCTGCGGGAGCAGCACAGCCGCACTGAGCGTGGGCTGTCTCTGGTCGGGGCGGCGTTGGCGAAGCTGTCGACCGGCGGCTCATTGTCGACCGACGAACTGATCAAGCTGGCGAAGGAGGCCACGATGAGTGAAACGCAGACCGACGAAGTCGCCTGGCGGCGCTATGAGCAAGCGCGGCCGCGCCCCGCTATCACGATCGATCCGGCCCTGCTCGACGACTATGTCGGGGACTACCGGCTCACCTCCGGGCTGATCCTGTCGATCAGTCGAAAGGGCGATGCGCTTCTTCTGGAAACGTCGGGGCAGATGCCCGTGGAACTCTTTGCCGAGAGCGCCACGAAGTTCTTTCTGAAGTTTCCAGCAGCGCAGGTCAGCTTTGTTCCCGGTCCTGGCGGGCGCGCCGAGGCCCTGGTCCTCCATCAGGATGGCCACGAATCGATGGCCGAGCGCATCAGCGCGGACGAGGCCCGGAGGATCGCAGAGGCGCTGGGCCGCAGGGTCCAGTCCAACCTCCCGCATCCCGACAGCGAGACGACACTGCGCCGCGTCATCGAGGAGCATCAGGCAGGATATCGCTATGTCGAGAAGATGAGCCCGGAACTGGCTGTGGCCGTCGAGGAGCAGTTCTCCCTGGTGAGCGCTGCGTTGCTGGCCAAGGGGGCTCTGGAGGCGCTGCGCTTCAACGGCGTCGGACAGAGTGGGGTCGATGTCTATGAGGCGCGCTTCGCCGCGCCCGGCGTGCTGGAATGCGGAATCGGCTGGACTGACGACGGCGTGATTCACACCCTGTGGCTGCGACCAGTGCCATAGGCGCGAGAGCGTCTTCCGATTCGAAGCGAGAATCGACGGCGCGTGCAGACGGCGAATCTGCAGCGCCTGCGGCGGTCACTTCGACGCATCAAACACGTCGTGATGGAGCGCTCGAAACCGTGCTTGGACCACACCGAAAACAATGAGAGGCGAAGGCGGGAGGAGCAGTCACCCCGGGCCCAACATCATCCAAAACCGCTTGTAACGGTGGATGCGAATTTTCATCTATCTGCTTGAGATAAATGGCGCGGGCGACGGGGCTCGAACCCGCGACCTCCGGCGTGACAGGCCGGCACTCTAACCAACTGAGCTACGCCCGCGCTGGGCGGCTAAGGCGTCTTGGCCTCAGCGAGGTTGGGATTAGGGTGCCGGGCCGGCGGTGTCAAGCGCGAGGTGCCGGCAAAATTCATCTTCCCCAAATTCCAAACCGTCGGGTGCGCCGGCAGGCGCAAGCCGCCGACTTTTGCAGTGCAAAACGAGACACAAGTCGCCTCGAACTCGATTTCATCGGCACTTTCGGCTGCTCGCGTGAGCCGTCGCGCGTCGTGAAAGCTCGAGCCGGGCAGAGGCTCAGAACCCCGAAAATGGGCCGGGGCCCGGTCCAAAGACGGATTCGGCAGGCTCCTCAGCCGAAGCACCTCAGCCGAGTTATCAACAGGCCGGTTCGGCCGACAACTTTCGGACACGCTCGCAACGGCCACCCCCATTGGAGAGGGCGGCTTCATGGCATCGCGGAGCGCCGAGCCGGCTCCATTGCCGGCTTTTTGTTCGCACACGAATCCGCTTGCCGGCCGAAATCTGCTCATGCTTACCTGTGGTTAACCAACAGGCCCGGGCGGGGGCGAAACGATGACGGACGCGACGCGCATTCGACAATTGCGAGCGGAACTCTGCCTCCGGCTTGAGGCGCATGGCGTCGCAGGCCCGCGGGCAGCGCAGATGATCGACCCGATCGGGATGGTAACCAGCTGGCCGCTGGGTGAGCCTGTGGAGCAGGCTGGCGACCATCCGGCGCTGCTCCGCTCAGAGGCTCGCGACGCTCACATACTGGGCTGTCTCGATGGCGCGATCCGTCAGATCTCCCGGCGATGATCGGTGCGGGGCGACACGATCAGAAAGCTGCTCGAGCAGCTGAGCGAAACGACGGGGCACGATCCAGGGGAGGCGCCAGCAGCTCTCATCTCCCCGGCCCTGAACTGGTCGGATTGTGCGGATGGCAGCGAGCGTGGCTGTTGATCCTCGTCTTGCTGCTGCTGCTGTGGGGCGCTCCCTGGATCATCGTGCACGTCACGAGAACGGCGTCCCTGTGAACGGCTCGGCGACCTCTGGGCGTTGTCCGCGCGCACAGGATAACGACACTTCACGGCCGGTGCCTTGCAAAAGGGTCAAAGGGCCGTCGCATGTACGGTGCAATCAACCACCCTGCCGATCGAGAATGCAGAACAGGGCTATGGACCGATAGACACCCGTTGCCGCGACAGCCTGAACGAATCCCTGGGGGCGGCAATCGCGGACAGAATGGGGCTAGATGAGCACACCGGCCCCGCGCTCTGCCGGAAGCAGGGCGGGAACTGGCCTGAATTCATGGTGCCGGGCGCTGGTGGGCGGTGACGGGCTCGAACCGCCGACCCTCTCGGTGTAAACGAGATGCTCTACCAACTGAGCTAACCGCCCCTCCGAGTTGCGGTTTAAGGCTTCATCGCCGCGCCTTCAAGCCTTGAGAACAGGGGAAGCCAGGATAAGGCCCCTCCAGTCTCACCAGGGCCGGCGTGGTCCCGTGTCGATGTGGATAAGTCCGTTCCAGTAGACCTTGTGGCCGCCGACCTCCGGGAGTGAGCGGGCATAGTCGAGCACGACGCGCGGCCGCACGCCGGGTACGCGGAAATCCATGGCCTCACAGCGCTTATGATAGGAGCCGCGCCGGGCGCGCCAGGGCGGCCGCCAGGTCGAGGTCACCTTCACGGCTCCGTACTTGTCGGCAATCTTGCCGAGAATCGATTTGAGCAATTGCGGCAGGCAGGCGGTCGAGGTGCCGGGGTCAGTCGAGATGCCCGGCCGGTCCGGTTTTTCGTCCGGATCGAAGGCCGGCTCCGCTCCGGCCTTCTGGCCGGGTGTCAGCTTCGGCCATTCCGGGCCTTCATCTTCATCGGGTTCTGTCGCGGCAGGCGAATTCGGGGCCGGCGGAGAATCGGCCTGCTCGGCGACTGGCACGGGAGCAAGAACCGGGGCGGCCGGGGGAGGGACCACGATGGCAGGCATCGCCGCCTTTGCCGGCAGGTCCAGATCGAAGGGACGTCCGGGTGGGAGCGGCGCCAGCATCATCTGGCCGTCCTCTGCGCCGGCGTGAGATGCCGACAAGGCGAAGACGATCGCGAGCAGCGGCAACGGGAACCTGAGCGGCAGGGGCGATCCGGTATTTCCTGTAGGCAAGGGCTTAGGCAAAGGCATCTCAGGGGGTGGGCGCTGGCAGGAAGACGGCGCGTGTCTCGGCGCCGAGGAGCGGAAGCTGCGGCGTCTTTGCGCAGAGCGAGAGAAGTTCGGCAGGCGCCGCGGTGACCTTCTCGACGTCGAGCAACGGACGCTGCGCGCCGCCGGCATAATAGCCGGCGAGCCACAGCACGAGCTGACTCTGGTCGTTGCCGGTCATGGCGCTGAAATCGGCGCAGGTCGCGCGGGTGAGATCGATACTCTCGGCATGTGTTGCACCAGCGGGGGCGAGCACGCTTCCGGCCAGAGTCGCGAGCGCCGCGATATGGTGGAGTGGTCGGACCATGCGTCTCGCTCCTGGGGCGGCTGATTCCCGCAATAAAGCCGATTCGTAACCATCTTGTCGCGGCGCGCGCCTGCTACTTGGTGCGAGCTATCGGTTTCGCAGTAAAAAATGCGTGCAATGCGTCTGGTTCATTGCGGTGGCGCGGTTGTGCGACGCGGCGAACCCTTGCGTGATTCTAGAGTAGGGGCTAATCGACTGCCGATGCGTGTGCCGCGGGTCTGGGCCCGCGAAGCGAGGTTGTCCATGCAAGCATTACCTGTACCGTCCTTGCTGAGCGACTACCTGCCGCTGGCCATCTTCATCGGCGTTTCCATGGTCATTGGTCTTGCGCTGCTGATCGCACCGTTCGCCGTCGCGTATTCAAAACCGGACGCTGAAAAGCTCTCCGCCTATGAGTGCGGTTTCAACGCGTTCGATGACGCGCGCATGAAGTTCGATGTCCGCTTCTATCTGGTCTCGATCCTGTTCATCATCTTCGATCTCGAGGTCGCCTTCCTGTTCCCCTGGGCGGTCGCATTCGGCGATCTCGGCTGGTATGGTTTTTGGTCAATGATGATCTTTTTGGGCGTCCTGACCGTCGGATTCGTCTACGAATGGCGCAAGGGCGCGTTGGAGTGGGACTAACCGTCGGCTCGCGAGGCGCCGCCTCGGTGTTGATCTGACGGTAACGGGTTCACAAGGGTAGTTTCATGGCAATCACAGCGATCGACCGCGGCGATCCGCTCGTCGCGCCCGCGCCCCGGGGGCTGCTCGGCCCGGACGGGAAGCCGGTGGGTGCGCGCGATCCCTTCTTCGTCGAGATCAACAACGAACTCGCGGACAAGGGTTTCCTAGTCACGGCGACCGACGACCTGATCAACTGGTCGCGTACCGGTTCACTGATGTGGATGACCTTCGGCCTCGCCTGTTGCGCCGTCGAGATGATGCAGCTGTCGATGCCGCGCTACGACGTCGAGCGCTTCGGCTTCGCGCCACGCGCGTCCCCACGCCAGTCCGACGTGATGATCGTTGCCGGCACGCTGACCAACAAGATGGCTCCGGCGCTGCGCAAGGTCTATGACCAGATGCCGGAGCCGCGCTACGTCATCTCGATGGGCTCCTGCGCCAATGGCGGCGGCTATTACCACTACAGCTACTCGGTGGTGCGCGGCTGCGACCGCATCGTGCCGATCGACATCTATGTTCCCGGCTGCCCGCCCACTGCTGAAGCGCTGCTCTATGGCGTGCTGCTGCTGCAGAAGAAGATTCGGCGCACCGGCACGATCGAACGCTAAACGCCCTGCACCAAGGCGGGTCTTGCTCCGGTCGTGACGATGCGAGCGGCGAAAAGGTTGAGGTTGAGATGAGCGAAGAGCTCGTGACACTCGGTGAAGAGATCAAGGCTGCGCTGCCTGGCGCGGTCGTGAACGCTGTCGTCGCCTTCGAGGAGTTGACGGTCGAGGTCGAGGCCGCGTCGATCGTCCAGCTCATGGCGACGCTTCGTGACGATCCGCGCTTTCGCTTCGTGAACTTCACCGATATCGCCGGCGCCGATTATCCCGCCCGCGAAAAACGCTTCGACGTCGTCTATCATCTGCTGTCGCCGCGCCATAACCGGCGTATCCGCGTCAAGGTGCAGACCGACGAGGCGACACCGGTTCCGTCGATCATCGATATCTTCCCGGCGGCGAACTGGTACGAGCGGGAGGCCTATGATTTCTATGGAATCCTGTTCTCGGGACACCCGGATCTGCGCCGGATCCTCACCGATTACGGTTTCGAGGGCTATCCGCTGCGCAAGGATTTCCCGCTAACCGGCTTCGTCGAGGTACGCTATGACGACGAGCAGAAGCGGGTCGTCTACGAACCCGTGAAGCTCACCCAGGAATTCAGGAATTTCGACTTTTTGAGCCCCTGGGAAGGCACGGATTACGTGCTGCCCGGTGACGAGAAGGCGAAGGGAGCCTGAACGCGATGGCTGCTGCCGACAAATCCCTGTCCGGAGGCTGTCTCTGCGGCGCGGTCCGTTTTGCGGCCGTGCCGGAGAAGCTGGAAATGGATGTCTGCCATTGCGGCATGTGCCGGAAATGGAGCGGCGGCACCTTCATGGCCGTGCCCTGCACCGGGGTGACGGTCGACGACGACGCCGCGCTCGGCGTCTATCCGTCCTCTGACTGGGGCGAGCGTGTGTTCTGCAGGACCTGCGGCTCCAGTCTGTTCTGGCGGCTGCGCGGCGCAGAGGGGCATGTCGCCGTCTCGATGCAGAGCTTCGACGACCTTTCGCCCTTCGCCTTCACCGAAGAAATCTTCATCGACGAGAAGCCAGCGCTCTATGCCTTTGCAGGAGAGCGGCCGCGCAAGACCGGCGCGCAGGTCGTCGCCGAATTCGCCGCGAAACAGGCGGGCTGAGAATGACCGAGCACAACATCCGCAATTTCTCGATCAATTTCGGGCCGCAGCACCCGGCGGCACACGGCGTGCTGCGCCTGGTGCTGGAGCTCGATGGTGAGATCGTCGAACGCGTCGATCCGCATATCGGCCTGCTGCATCGTGGCACCGAGAAACTGATCGAAGCCAAGACCTATCTGCAGGCGCTGCCCTATTTCGATCGGCTCGACTATGTCGCGCCGATGAACCAGGAGCATGCCTATTCGCTTGCGGTCGAGAAGCTGATGGGGGTGACCGTGCCGCGGCGCGGCCAGCTCATCCGCGTGCTCTATTCCGAGATCGGTCGCATCCTCTCGCATATCCTCAACGTCACCACGCAGGCCATGGACGTCGGCGCGCTGACGCCGCCACTCTGGGGCTTCGAGGAACGCGAGAAGCTGATGATCTTCTACGAGCGGGCCTGCGGCGCGCGCATGCATGCGGCCTATGTTCGGCCGGGCGGCGTTCACCAAGACCTGCCTCCCTCGCTGATCCACGATATCGCCGAATGGTGCGACCCGTTCCTCAAGGTCTGCGACGACCTCGAGGGGCTGCTCACCGACAACCGCATCTTCAAGCAGCGCAATGTCGATATCGGCGTCGTCGATCTCGACACCTGCTGGAAATGGGGGTTCTCGGGCGTGATGGTGCGCGGCTCCGGCGCCGCCTGGGACCTGCGCAAGAGCCAGCCCTATGAATGCTATGAGGAGATGGAATTCGACATCCCCATCGGCAAGAACGGCGACTGCTACGACCGCTACTGCATCCGCATGGAAGAGATGCGCCAGTCCGTGCGCATCATGAAGCAGTGCTGCGCGAAGCTGCTGGCGGCCGATGGCGGCGGGCCGGTCTCGTCCCTCGACGGTAAGATGGTGCCGCCGAAGCGGGGCGAGATGAAGCGCTCGATGGAAGCGCTCATCCACCATTTCAAGCTCTACACCGAGGGCTACAAGGTTCCCGAAGGCGAAGTCTATGCCGCCGTCGAGGCGCCCAAGGGCGAGTTCGGCGTCTATCTCGTCTCCGACGGCACCAACAAGCCCTATCGCTGCAAGATCAAGGCTCCGGGCTTCGCCCATCTCCAGGCCATGGATTTCATGTGCCGCAAGCACATGCTGGCGGACGTCTCCGCGATCCTCGGCTCTCTCGACATCGTTTTTGGTGAGGTGGACCGCTAATGTCCGTCCGTCGTCTCGCACCCGATCATATTCAGCCCGCTTCCTTCGCCTTCACGGCGGCGAACGAGAACTGGGCCGACCAGCAGATCGCCAAATATCCGGAAGGCCGGCAGGCCTCCGCCGTGATTCCGCTGCTGTGGAAGGCTCAGGAACAGCATCATGGCTGGGTTCCGCGCGCCGCGATCGAGGCGGTGGCGAAGAAGCTCTCGATGGCACCGATGCGCGTGCTGGAGATCGCGACCTTCTACACCATGTTCAACCTGCAGCCGGTCGGCGCTCACTTCATCCAGCTCTGCGGCACGACGCCTTGCGCCTTGCGCGGTGCTGAGGCGCTGAAGAAGGTCTGCGAGGATGTCATCGGCCCGCAATCGACCGTATCTGCCGATGGCAAGCTGTCCTGGCTCGAGGTCGAATGCCTCGGCGCCTGCTGCAACGCCCCGATGGCGCAGGTCAATTTCGACTATTACGAAGACCTGACGCCCGAGAATTTCCGCGCGCTCCTCGATGATCTGCGACATGATCGTCCGACCAAGCCCGGCCCGCAGGTCGACCGCTCCTGCTCAGAACCGGTCGGTGGTGGCGAAACGCTGAAGGATCCGGGCCTCTATGACGGCTCCGTGATCGGGGCCGGCAACTGGCAGGCTCGCGTCGCCGAACAGCGCAAGGCGGCGGCCGAGGCTGCAGCCGCCACGGCTGCGGCGGAAGCAGCGGCCAAGGCTGCCGAGGCGACGCCGGCTGCGGTTGAGACCAAGCTTGCGACCGAGACGGCGGCTCCCGCCCGTCCGAAGCCTTCGTCCCCGGCCCAGCCTGCGGGCTCCGCGCAGGACACACCGGCAGCCGGCGGCAAGGTCGACAAGGACGCCGTTGCTGAATCTGCGAAGCCGGCTGATGCGCCGGCGCGCCGTACGCGGGCTGCCAAGCCCAGCGACAAGCCGAAAGAGTGAGGCGAGACATGCTCGCAGATCGCGACCGCATCTTTACGAACCTCTACGGCCGGCACGACCTGTCGCTGAAGGGCGCCATGGCGCGTGGCGCCTGGGACGGCACCAAGTTCCTGCTCGAGCAGGGGCGCGACTGGATCATCGACGAGATGAAGCGCTCGGGCCTGCGCGGGCGCGGCGGCGCCGGCTTCCCGACCGGTCTCAAGTGGTCATTCATGCCGAAGCAGAACGACGGGCGTCCGCATTACCTCGTCGTCAATGCCGACGAATCGGAGCCCGGCACCTGCAAGGACCGCGAGATCATGCGCAACGACCCGCATACGCTGGTCGAGGGCTGCCTGATCGCCTCCTTCGCCATGGGCGCGCATGCGGCCTACATCTATATTCGTGGCGAATACGTCCGTGAGCGCGAGGCGCTGCAGCGCGCCGTCGACGAGGCCTATGCGGCAAACCTCATCGGCAAGAACAACAAGCACGGCTATCCGTTTGATCTCTATGTGCATCACGGCGCTGGCGCCTATATCTGCGGCGAAGAAACGGCGCTGCTGGAGAGCCTCGAGGGCAAGAAGGGCATGCCGCGGCTGAAGCCGCCATTCCCGGCCAATGTCGGCCTCTATGGCTGCCCGACCACCGTCAACAATGTCGAGTCGATCGCGGTGGCGCCGACCATCCTGCGCCGCGGCGCGAGCTGGTTCTCCTCGCTCGGCAACCCGAACAATGTCGGCACCAAGCTGTTCTGCGTCTCGGGCCATGTGAATAAGCCCTGCAACGTCGAAGAGGTGATGGGTATCCCGTTCCGCGAGCTGATCGACCGCCATTGCGGCGGCATCCGCGGCGGCTGGGACAATCTGCTCGCCGTCATCCCCGGCGGCTCTTCCGTGCGCATGGTGCCTGCGGAGCAGATCATCGACACGCCGATGGATTTCGACTCGCTCTCGAAGCTGCGCTCGGGCCTCGGCACCGCCGCGGTGATCGTCATGGACAAGTCGACCGACATCGTCCGCGCCATTGCCCGCATCAGCTATTTCTACAAGCATGAGAGCTGCGGCCAGTGCACGCCGTGCCGCGAGGGCACGGGCTGGATGTGGCGCGTGCTCAACCGCATGGCCGAGGGCAGGGCGCAGAAGCGCGAGATCGACATGCTGCTGGACGTCACCAAGCAGGTCGAAGGCCACACGATCTGCGCACTCGGCGATGCCGCGGCCTGGCCGATCCAGGGCCTGATCGCGCATTTCCGTCACGAGATCGAAAAGCGCATCGACGATTATGCCGCCAATCCGCATTCCGAGCCGGCGCGGCTGATGGCGGCGGAGTAAGACCATGACCAAACTCGTCATCGACGGTATCGAGGTCGACGTCCCGGCCGATTACACCGTGCTTCAGGCCTGCGAGGCTGCCGGCGCCGAAGTGCCGCGCTTCTGCTTCCATGAGCGGCTCTCGATCGCCGGCAATTGCCGCATGTGCCTGGTCGAGGTGAAGGGCGGACCGCCGAAGCCCCAGGCCTCCTGCGCCATCGGCGTGCGCGACCTGCGCCCCGGCCCCAATGGCGAGCCGCCGGTCGTCTCGACCAAGTCGCCGATGGTCAAGAAGGCGCGCGAAGGGGTGATGGAATTCCTGCTCATCAATCACCCGCTCGACTGCCCGATCTGCGACCAGGGCGGCGAGTGCGACCTGCAGGACCAGGCGATGGCCTATGGCGTGGACAATTCCCGCTATGCCGAGAACAAGCGCGCGGTCGAGGACAAGTATATTGGCCCGTTGGTGAAGACGACGATGACGCGCTGCATCCACTGCACGCGCTGCGTCCGCTTCACCACCGAAGTCGCCGGCGGTACCGATCTCGGCGCCATTGGCCGCGGCGAGGACATGGAGATCACGACCTATCTCGAACAAGCGATGGGTTCGGAACTCCAGGGCAATATCGTCGATCTTTGCCCGGTCGGCGCGCTGACCTCGCGGCCCTACCAAAACAAGGCCCGGCCCTGGGAACTGACCAAGACCGAATCCGTCGACGTGATGGATGCGGTCGGCTCCGCCATCCGGGTCGATTCCCGTGGCCGCGAAGTGATGCGCATCCTGCCGCGCGTCAACGAGGCGGTGAACGAGGAGTGGATCTCCGACAAGACCCGCCATGTCGTCGACGGCCTGCGCACGCAACGTCTCGACCGGCCCTATATCCGGCAGAACGGCGCGCTGAAGCCTGCAAGCTGGAACGAGGCCTTCGCGCTGATCGCGGACCGGCTGAATGCGACCGGGCCTGAGCGCGTCGGCGCGATCGTCGGCGACCTTGCCGCGGTCGAGGAGACGTTCGCACTCAAGAGCCTGATGGCCTCGCTTGGGGTCGGTAATATCGATAGTCGCCAGGATGGTGCGAAACTGCATCCCAAGCATGGCCGCGCCAGCTACCTTCTCAATGCCGGCATCGCCGGGATCGAGGATGCGACCTCGCTGCTGATCATCGGTGCCAATCCCCGCAGGGAAGCGCCGATCCTTAACGCCCGCATCCGCAAGCGCTGGCTGCGCGGTGACTTCAAGGTCTCGCTGATCGGCGAACAGGCCGATCTGACCTACGCCCATGACTATCTCGGCGCTGGTCCCGAGACCCTGGCCGATCTCGTCAAGCGCGCTCCCGCCGCCGGCGACAAGCCGATGGTTCTGGTCGGGCAGGGCGCTCTCGCCCGCGCGGATGGCGAAGCGATCCTCTCGCTCGCCGCCAAGGCGGCACAGGTGCTGGGCGCGGTCAAGGATGGCTGGAACGGCTTCGGCGTGCTGCATACCGCGGCCGCGCGCGTCGGTGCGCTCGATCTCGGCTTCGTGCCGGGCGAGGGGGCACTCGATGTCGCCGGCATGGTTTCGCCCGGCGCACTTGATGTGCTGTTCCTGCTCGGCGCCGACGAGGTCGAAGTCCCGGCCGGGGCTTTCGTGGTCTATCAGGGCACGCATGGCGACCGTGGCGCGCATCGCGCCGATGTCATCCTCCCGGGCGCCGCCTATACCGAGAAGTCCGGCACCTATGCCAATACCGAGGGCAGGGTGCAGATGACCGATCGTGCCACCTTCCCGCCGGGCGATGCCCGCGAGGATTGGGCGATTTTGCGGGCGCTCTCCGGTGTACTCGGCAAGACCTTGCCCTTCGACTCGCTCGCGGCGCTGCGCCAGGCACTCTATGCTGCCCATCCGCATTTCGCCGGGCTCGATACGCTTCCCGCGGCTGACGCCTCTTCGCTTAGCGCCCTTGCGGGACTCGGCGGCAAGACCGACAAGGCTGGCTTCGCCTCGCCGGTCTCTGATTTCTACCAGACCAACCCGATCGCGCGTGCCTCGGCCGTGATGGCGGAATGCTCGGCGCTGGCCTCTGGCCGGATGCGGCAGGCGGCGGAGTAAGGCCAGATGAACTGGGATATCGTCCTCGATCTCGCGATCATTCTCGGCAAGAGCCTGCTGCTGCTGGTTTGCCTGCTCGTCTTCATCGCCTTCATCCTGCTGGCGGACCGCAAGATCTGGGCGGCGGTGCAGCTTCGGCGCGGACCGAACGTGGTCGGGCCGTTCGGCCTGTTCCAGAGTTTTGCCGACCTGCTGAAATTCGTCTTCAAGGAGCCGATCGTCCCGTCGAGCTCCAACAAGGGCGTCTTCCTGCTCGCCCCGCTGGTCTCCTGCGTGCTCTCGCTCGCGGCCTGGGCGGTCATCCCGGTCGCGGATGGCTGGGCGATCGCCGACATCAATGTCGGCATCCTCTATATCTTCGCGATCTCGTCGCTCGGCGTCTATGGCGTGATCATGGGCGGCTGGGCCTCGAATTCGAAATACCCGTTCCTCGGCGCCCTGCGCTCGGCGGCCCAGATGGTCTCCTACGAAGTCTCGATCGGCTTCGTCATCATCACCGTCCTGCTTTGCGTCGGTTCGCTGAACCTGTCGGCCATCGTGGAGGCGCAGAACACGAGCTGGGGTATGCTGCGCTGGTTCTTCCTGCCGCTGTTCCCGATGTTCGTCGTCTTCTTCATCTCGGCTCTGGCCGAGACGAACCGGCCGCCCTTCGATCTGCCGGAAGCGGAGTCCGAGCTCGTCGCCGGCTTCATGGTCGAGTACTCCTCGACGCCGTATCTGCTGTTCATGCTCGGCGAATACGTGGCGATCATGACGATGTGCTCGCTGACCACGATCCTGTTCCTCGGGGGCTGGCTGCCGCCGTTCCCGATCGCGCCCTTCACCTGGCTGCCCGGCGTGTTCTGGTTCGCGCTCAAGATCTGCCTGGTGTTCTTCATGTTCGCCATGGTGAAGGCCTTCGTGCCGCGCTACCGCTATGATCAGCTGATGCGGCTGGGCTGGAAGGTGTTCCTGCCGATCTCGCTGGTCTCGGTCGTGGTCGTCGCGGCAGTGCTGCAGATCACCGGCTGGGGGCCGGTGCGCTGATGGAATTATCCACCGCGGGGCTGATCGGCGCTGCCGTCGGTCTGGTCCTGGGGTGGGTGGACTACAAGGTCGTCGGAGGCCTCGTCGAGCGCGCGCTGCGCCGGACGGATACCTCGACGACACGCGAGGAGAAAGACGATTACGAACGGCGCATCAGGCTGTTCAGGATCGTCTTTCTGATCGGCACCATGGGGTTCTTCCCCATTCTGGGTTACCTGCTCGGCCGTCTGCTGTTCGGTTGAGTTTGTGAAGAGGATGAGAGCGATGTCACTCGCGCAAGCCGCCAAAGGGCTGCTTCTCAAGGAGTTCGTTTCGGCGTTCTTCCTGTCGATGCGCTATTTCTTCAAGCCGAAGGCGACGCTCAACTATCCCTTCGAGAAGGGCGTGCTTTCGCCGCGCTTCCGCGGCGAGCACGCGTTGCGCCGCTATCCCAATGGCGAGGAACGCTGCATTGCCTGCAAGCTCTGCGAGGCGATCTGCCCGGCGCAGGCGATCACCATCGAGGCCGGCCCGCGCCGAAATGATGGCACGCGTCGCACCACGCGCTACGACATCGACATGACGAAGTGCATCTATTGCGGCTTCTGTCAGGAAGCCTGCCCGGTGGACGCCATCGTCGAGGGGCCGAACTTCGAATTCGCGACCGAAACCCGCGAAGAACTGTTCTACGACAAGGCAAAACTGCTGGCGAACGGCGATCGGTGGGAGCGCGAGATCGCGCGCAACATCGCGATGGATGCGCCGTATCGCTGAGGCGGTGAAGTCCTCCGCGGCTCCGGGCATCCGGGGCAGCGGGCAGGGATGACGAGGGATGGGGAGCGTCGCGCGGTTGTCGCGTCCGGCGGGCCTCTCTATAGACGCTCAAAACTGTGCCTGACTCGCTTGGGCACGCTTGAAACGAGGGCCGCCCGCAAGGGCGGAAGGGCTGACCGAGATGAACGCCGCAGCGGCATTCTTCTATCTGTTCTCTGGCATCACCGTCGCTTCGGCGTTCATGGTGGTGTCGTCGCGCAACCCCGTTCATTCGGTGCTGTTCCTGATCCTGGCCTTCGTCAATGCGGCGGGCCTGTTCCTGCTGCTCGGGGCCGAGTTCCTCGCGATGCTGCTGGTCGTCGTCTATGTCGGCGCGGTCGCGGTGCTCTTCCTCTTCGTGGTGATGATGCTCGACGTCGACTTCGCCGAGTTCCGCCAGGGCTTCCTGAACTACCTGCCGGTCGGGGCGCTGGTCGGGTTGATCTTCCTGGTCGAACTGCTGCTGGTGGTTGGCGCCTGGGTGATCGATCCGAAGATCGTCAGCACGCCTGTCGCCGCGATCCCGGCCAATATCAGCAACACCGAGGCGCTCGGCCAGGTGCTCTACACCCAGTATGTCTATTATTTCCAGGCGGCCGGTCTGGTGCTGCTCGTCGCCATGATCGGCGCGATCGTGCTGACCCTGCGCGACCGTCCCGGCGTCAAGCGCCAGAACGTCGTCGCCCAGAATGCCCGCACCAAGGAAACCGCGATGGAAGTGCGCAAGGTGCCATCGCGCGCCGGCCTGCCTGAGGAGACCGTCTGATGATCGGCCTGGGACATTATCTCGCGGTCGGCGCGATCCTGTTCACGCTCGGCGTGCTCGGCATCTTCATCAACCGCAAGAACGTCATCGTCATCCTGATGTCGATCGAGCTCATCCTGCTCGCGGTCAACATCAACTTCGTGGCCTTCTCGTCGTTCATGAACGACCTCGTCGGCCAAGTCTTTGCGCTCCTGGTGCTGACTGTTGCGGCGGCGGAAGCCGCGATCGGCCTCGCCATTCTTGTCGTCTACTTCCGAAATCGCGGCACGATCGCGGTGGAAGACATCAACATGATGAAAGGCTGAGCGCGCCTGCGCGCCCTGCTAGCTGCCATGTATCACGCGATCGTCTTCCTCCCGCTCCTCGGCTTCCTGATTGCCGGCCTCTTCGGCCGGCTGATCGGATCACGTGCCTCGGAGATCGTCACCACCTCGCTGCTGATGGTCTCGGCCGTCCTGTCCTGGATCGCCTTCTTCAATGTCGGCTTCGGCGCGGGCACCACGCGCATCCAGGTCGCGACCTGGCTCGCATCCGCCGATCTGCGCGTCGACTGGGCCTTCCGCATCGACACGCTGACCGCGGTCATGCTGGTCGTCGTCAACACCGTCTCCTCGCTCGTGCACCTCTACTCGATCGGCTACATGCACGAGGATCCGCACCGGCCGCGCTTCTTCGCTTATCTCTCGCTCTTCACCTTCGCCATGCTGATGCTGGTGACGGCGGACAACCTGGTCCAGATGTTCTTCGGCTGGGAAGGCGTCGGTCTCGCCTCCTATCTGCTGATCGGCTTCTGGTACCAGAAGCCCTCGGCGAACGCGGCTGCGATCAAGGCCTTCGTCGTCAACCGCGTCGGCGATTTCGGTTTCCTTCTCGGCCTGGCCCTGGTCTTCGTGCTGTTCGGCTCGGTCACCTTCGACAGCATCTTCCCGAAGGCGGGCGAGCTGACCGGCCAGACCTTCCGGTTCCTCGGCTATGAGTGGAACGCGCTGACCCTGACCTGCCTGCTGCTGTTCATGGGCGCGATGGGCAAGTCGGCGCAGTTCCTGCTCCACACCTGGCTGCCTGACGCGATGGAAGGCCCGACCCCGGTCTCGGCACTGATTCATGCCGCGACCATGGTCACCGCCGGCGTCTTCATGGTGGCGCGCCTGTCGCCGATCTTCGAATATGCGCCGGTCGCAATGACCGTCGTCGTCGTCATCGGCGCAACCACCGCCTTCTTCGCGGCGACCGTCGGTCTGGTGCAGAACGACATCAAGCGCGTGATCGCTTATTCGACCTGCTCGCAGCTCGGCTACATGTTCGTCGCGCTTGGCGTCGGAGCCTACTCCGCCGGCATCTTCCACCTCTTCACCCACGCCTTCTTCAAGGCGCTGCTGTTCCTCGGGGCCGGCTCGGTCATCCACGCGATGCACCATGAGCAGGACATGCGTCACATGGGCGGCCTGCGGAAGCACATTCCCTTCACCGCGGCGGCGATGACGATCGGCACGCTGGCGCTGACCGGCTTCCCGTTCTTCGCCGGGTACTTCTCGAAGGACGCGATCATCGAGAGCGCCTTTGCGGCCAAGCATGGCTTCGCTACCGACTACGCCTTCGTGCTCCTGGTCGTGGCTGCCTGCTTCACCTCGTTCTACTCCTGGCGCCTGTATTTCATGACCTTCGAGGGGCGTCCGCGCTGGGCCGGCCACGGCCATGACGCGCATGGTCACGACGACCCTGCGCATGCCGGACATGGCCATGACGGTCACGGCGACCACGCGCACCAGCCGCATGAGAGCCCGCTCAGCATGCTCGTGCCGCTTGCGGTGCTCGCGCTCGGCGCCGTTGCCGCGGGCTTCGTCTTCAAGGAAGCCTTCATCGGCCACGACTACGAGCATTTCTGGAAGGCCTCGCTGTTCACCGGCAAGGACAACCACATCCTGCACGCGATGCACGAGGTTCCCGGCTGGGTCGTGGCCTCGCCTTTCATCGCGATGGTGGTCGGCTTCGTCGGCGCGCTCTACTGCTACGTGCTGCGCCCGGACGTGCCAGGCAAGCTCGCGAAGGCGAACCCTGTCCTGTACCGCTTCCTGCTCAACAAGTGGTATTTCGACGAGATCTACGACTTCCTGTTCGTTCGTCCGGCGAAATGGCTCGGCCGCTTCCTCTGGAAGAAGGGCGATGGCTTCATCATCGACGGTTTCGGCCCCGATGGCGTCTCGGCTCGGGTGGTCGATGTCACCAACCGCGTCGTCCGGCTCCAGACCGGTTTTGTCTATCACTATGCCTTCGCCATGCTGATCGGCGTTGCGGGCCTGGTGACCTGGTATTTGCTGACTCGCGGGTGAGATGATGTTCGGTTTCGGTATCCTCACCGGTCTACTCGTCCTGCCGCTGGTCGGCGCCGCCTTCATCCTGGCGCAACGCGGCGACGAGGCTTCGGTCAGCTCCAACGCTCGCTATGTCGCGCTGGCGACGACGATCGCGACCTTCTTCCTGGCTTGCGTCGCCTGGGGCCGATTCGACTCGGCCAATCCGGCCTTCCAGCTGGTCGAGACCCATGGCTGGGTCTCGGATGCGATCAGGTTCAAGCTCGGCGTCGACGGTTTCTCATTCCCGTTCGTGGTGCTGACCGCCTTCCTGATGCCGTTCTGCATCCTCGCGTCCTGGACGTCGGTCGAGAAGCGGGTTCGCGAATACATGGTCGCGTTCCTGATCCTCGAAACGCTGATGATCGGTGTCTTCGTCGCGCTCGATCTCGTGCTGTTCTACGTTTTCTTCGAGGCCGGCCTGATCCCGATGTTCCTGATCATCGGCATCTGGGGCGGCAAGCGCCGCGTCTACGCGTCCTACAAGTTCTTCCTCTACACGCTGCTCGGCTCGGTGCTGATGCTGCTCGCGCTGATGGCTATGTACTGGAATGCCGGTACCACCGACATCCCGACGCTGCTTGCGCACAAGTTCCCGGTCTCGATGCAGCCCTGGCTCTGGCTCGCCTTCTTCGCATCCTTCGCCGTGAAGATGCCGATGTGGCCGGTCCATACCTGGCTGCCTGACGCCCACGTGGAAGCACCGACCGCGGGCTCCGTCATCCTGGCGGCGATCCTGCTGAAGATGGGCGGCTACGGCTTCATCCGTTTCTCGATCCCGATGTTCCCGGAAGCCTCGGCGATGTTTGCGCCGCTGGTCTTCGCGCTCTCCGTCATCGCCATCATCTACACCTCGCTGGTGGCGCTGATGCAGGAGGACATCAAGAAGCTGATCGCCTACTCGTCCGTCGCCCATATGGGTTTCGTCACCATGGGCCTCTTCACCCTGACGCCGCAGGGCATTCAGGGTGCGATGTTCCAGATGGTCAGCCACGGGCTGGTCTCCGGCGCACTCTTCCTTTGCGTCGGCGTGATCTATGACCGCATGCATACCCGCGAAATCGCCGCCTATGGCGGACTGGTCAACCGGATGCCGCGTTACGCCGTCGCGTTCATGGTCTTCACCATGGCCAATGTCGGATTGCCCGGTACGGCCGGCTTCGTCGGCGAGTTTCTGACCATCCTGGGGGCCTTCAAGGCCAATCCCTGGGTCGCGTTCTTTGCGGCCTTCGGCGTCATCCTTTCGGCTGGCTATGCGCTCTGGCTCTATCGCCGCGTCGTGTTCGGCGAACTTGTGAAGCCCGAGCTCAAGGGCATCACCGATCTCAACACCCGCGAGGTCGTCATCCTCGCTCCGCTGATGCTGCTGACGATCTGGTACGGCATTGCGCCGGGTACCATCCTCGACGCCTTTGCCGCGCCGACCGAAGCCCTCATCAAGAATTATCAGGCCGCACTCACCGCCGCGAAAACGGCGATGCTGGTCGTACAGTAAGGTTTGGCAGCAATGACCTTGCCCGCCCTCGGCCCAGCTCTGCCGGAAATCACCCTCGCCATCGGCGCGATCGCCATGGTGCTCTACGGCGCTATTCGCGGCGAGGGCGCGACCCGTACGCTCGAAGCCATCGGACTTGCCTTGCTCGCGCTCGCGCTCGTGCTGGTGCTGGCAGGCACCGGCAAGGCAGTGACCTTCAACGGCGGCTTCGTCGCTGACGGATTCGGCCGCTTCATGAAGGCGCTGACCCTGATCGGTGCAGGCGCGGCGATCGTGCTCGCAGGCGATTTCATGCGCCGCGACGGCTCGATGCGTTTCGAGTTCCCGGTGCTGGTCGTGCTCGCCACGATCGGCATGATGATGATGATCTCGGCCAGCGACCTGATCGGCCTTTATATCGGTCTCGAGCTGCAGAGCCTTGCGCTCTATGTCGTCGCCGCCTTCGACCGCGACAATACCAGGTCGACCGAAGCGGGCCTGAAATACTTTGTCCTCGGCGCGCTGTCCTCGGGCATGCTGCTCTATGGCAGCTCGCTGGTCTATGGCTTCACCGGCACCGTGACCTATTCCGGCATCGCCCAGGCGGTTCACGGCGAGCATATCAGCCTCGGGCTGATCTTCGGCATCGTCTTCGTCGCCGCCGGCCTTGCCTTCAAGATCTCGGCTGTGCCCTTCCACATGTGGACGCCGGACGTCTATGAGGGGGCGCCGACGCCGGTCGCCGCCTTCTTCGCGACTGCGCCCAAGATGGCTGCGATGGCGATGATGGTTCGCATCTTCGTCGGGGCGTTCCCGGGCGCGCTGCATGAGTGGCAGCAGATCATCATCTTCATGTCGATCGCCTCGATGGCGCTCGGCGCCTTCGCTGCCATCGGCCAGCGCAACATCAAGCGCCTGCTCGCCTATTCCTCGATCGCCAATATGGGCTACGCGCTGGTTGGCCTCGCGACGGGAACGGCAGCGGGCGTCCAGGGCGTGATGACCTATATGGCGATCTATCTCGCCACGACGCTTGCCGCTTTTGCCTGCGTTCTGATGATGCGCCGCGACGGCAAGCCCGTCGAAGACATCTCCGAGCTTGCCGGGCTCTCGCGTACCAATCCCTGGATGGCTTTCGCGCTGGCGATGATGATGTTCTCGCTCGCCGGCATTCCGCCGCTGGCCGGTTTCTGGGCGAAGTTCTACGTTTTCTATGCCGCGATCGATGCCAAGCTCTACGCACTTGCCGTGATCGGCGTGGTGACCAGCGTGGTCGGCGCCTACTACTACCTGCGCGTCATCAAGGTGATGTATTTCGACGAGGCGAAGCCGGCCTTCGAGAAGGGGGACATCGGCGTGCGCGGCGTGCTGCTGGTCTCGACCCTGTTCGTGCTGATGCTCTCCTTCGTGCCGGCCCCGCTGTTCGACTCGGCTGCTGCTGCCGCCAAGTCGCTGTTCTAAGGGGGCGGGCGGCGTGCTCGGCGAGGCGGCACGCGCCGCCCGCTACCGGCTGATCGTGCGGGACGCGGTCGGCTCGACCATGGAAGAGGCGCGTCGCGCCTCCGACCAGGGCGACCCTGGCTTACTCTGGATCGTGGCTCGCAGCCAAAGCGCCGGGCGCGGTCGTCATGGTCGCAACTGGGGCTCTCCGCCCGGAAATCTCTACGCCAGCCTCTTGCTCGTGCAGCCCTGCGAGCCTGCCTTGGCGCCGCAGCTCGGCTTTGTTGCCGGCCTCGCCTTGCATGACGCCGCAGCCAGGGTGACCGGCCTCTCTGCTCCGCGCCTTGCTTTGAAATGGCCCAATGACCTGCTGATCGACCGCGCCAAGACGGCGGGGCTGCTGCTCGAAGGCGAGAGCCGGGCAGGGCGCTTTGCGGTCACCATCGGCATGGGCGTCAATGTCGCCAGCCGACCGGACGATACCCCCTATCCAGCGACCTTCCTGAAGGCCGAAGACCAGGCTGCGAGTATCGAGGCTCTGCTGGCCGCGCTCAGCGACGCCTGGGTTGCCCGCTTCAATGCCTGGTCATTGCCGGGCGGCTTTGGCCCGACCCGGGCGGCCTGGCTCGAACGTGCAGCATTCCTCGGCGAGACCATCACCCTGCGCCTGGCGGAGGGGCCGCTGAGCGGTCGCTTTCTTGGCCTCGACGCTTCGGGCCGGCTCGAACTCGATGTCGCCGGCGCGCGCCATCTGGTTGACGCAGGCGATCTCTATTTCGGCCCTCCCGGCTGAACGGTCACGCCTGTCCCAGGGCGGCTCCTGTCGCTCTTCCACGGCCTTCATGCTAGGCCTTGCCATTCATCCGGCGCGCCCTGCGCCTGCCTTCTGCCTTAGGATTTCCCGTGACCCGTTCCAGCGACCAACTCGTCTTCGTTCCCCTCGGCGGCCTAGGCGAGATCGGTATGAATGCGGCACTCTACGGCTTCGGACCTGAAGGGCGGCGCAAATGGATCCTGGTCGATTGCGGCCTGTCATTTGCCGGTCCCGAGGTTCCGGGCGTCGACATCGTCCTGCCCGACCTGCGCTATATCATCGAGGAACGGGCCAATCTGCTCGGCATCGTGATCACCCACGCGCATGAGGATCATATCGGCGCGCTCGCTGCGCTGTGGCCCTCCCTGCGCGCGCCCGTCTACTGCACGCCGTTCGCGGCTGGGCTGCTTGCCACGCGGCGGCTGGGCGAGCCCGGCGCTCCGAAGGTCCCGATCAACGTCGTCGCCCAGGGCGGACATGTCACGCTTGGCCCCTTCGAGATCGAGTTCGTGCCGGTCGCCCATTCCATTCCGGAATCCTGCGCTCTGGCGATCCGAACCCCTGTTGGCCTCGTCGTTCATACCGGTGACTGGAAGATCGACCCGACCCCGCAAGTCGGCCTGCCGACCGACGAGAAGCGACTGCGCGAGCTTGGCGACGAGGGCGTACTCGCCCTGGTCTGTGACTCGACCAACGTCATGCGCGACGGCATCAGCCCGAGTGAGGCGGACGTCGCAGCCAAGCTGAAGGAACTGGTCGCTTCGGCGCCCGGCCGCGTCGCCGTTACGACATTCGCCTCGAATGTGGCCCGCCTGCGAGCCGTCGCCGAAGCTGCCATAGCCGGTCATCGCGATGTCGTCGTGGTTGGCCGCGCGATGGACCGTGTCATCGATGTCGCGCGCGAATGCGGCTACCTTGACGGCATTCCGGCATTCCGCTCCGTCGAGCACTATGGCTACCTGCCGCGCGACAAGGTTGTGGCGCTGCTCACCGGCAGTCAGGGTGAGCCACGCGCCGCACTCTCGCGCATTGCGTCCGACGATCATCCCGAGATCGCCCTGTCGCCAGGCGACCGCGTGATCTTCTCGTCCCGCACCATTCCGGGCAATGAGAAGGCGGTCGGCAACATCCTGAATGCGCTGGCACGGGACAATATCGAGATCATCACCGACCGCACGCATCTGGTCCACGTCTCGGGCCATCCGCGCCGCGAGGAGATGGCCCGGCTCTATGGCTGGCTCCGGCCGAAGATCGCGATTCCCGCCCATGGCGAGGATCTGCATCTCAGCGAACACGCGGCCTTCGCACGCGGGCTCGGCGTCAAGAACGTCGTTCGTGCCGGCAATGGCGACATCATCGCCATCACGGCCGACGGCGCCGGCAAGATCGATGAAGCACCCCATGGCCGGCTTTATCAGGACGGCGCTCTCCTGGTGAACGCTACGGAGAAGACGATCCAGGAGCGTCGCAGGCTTTCCTTTGCCGGCATGATTTCGGTCGCGGTTGCGGTCGACGACAAGGGCGGCATCGCCGGCGAGCCGGAGATTGCCGTGCTCGGCCTGCCGCCAACCGCGCGCGACGGCACGCCCTTCGACGAACTGGTCGCCGATGCTGTCTCAGACCTGCTCGACAACATCCCCAAGGCCCGCCGTCGCGACCCTGAAGCGCTGCGCAACGCGCTGGAGCGTGGCCTGCGCAGCACCGTCAACGAGGAATGGGGCAAGAAGCCGCTGGTGCATGCGCTGGTGATCGAGGTCTAAAGCATCGGCCCGAAGAGTGGATTGCTGTTTTCGGGAAGGCCGATTCTAACAGTGAAAGGTTGGATCATCGGACTGGATACGAGATCCGGTCCGATTATTTCGCGGGTGTCGGCAGCACGGACGGCAGTGTACCTGCCGGACGCAAGGGAGTTCTCAATGATCGGTCGCCTCAACCACGTCGCCATCGCCGTAAAGGACCTTGCGGCTTCAAGCGCGCTCTATCGCGATACGCTGGGTGCACGCGTCTCCCAGCCGCTGCCGCAGCCTGAGCACGGCGTTACGGTCGTCTTCGTCGAGTTGCCCAACACGAAGATCGAGTTGCTCGAGCCCCTCGGGGCGGATTCGCCGGTCGCGAAATTTCTCGAGCGGAATGCCGATGGTGGCATTCATCACATCTGCTACGAGGTCGACGACATCCTTGCGGCGCGTGACCGGCTGAAGGCAACGGGCGCGCGCGTGCTCGGCTCCGGCGAGCCGCGCATCGGTGCCCATGGCAAGCCTGTCCTGTTCCTGCACCCCAAGGATTTCTGCGGGACGCTCGTTGAACTGGAACAGGCCTGAAATCGCGCGGCGCGAAACATGCGGGAGACGATTGATGATCGAGTTCATCGGGGAGCCCGAAGCAGGCTCGCCACGCCCGTTCAGTGCGGCGACGCGGGCAGGGGGGCTGATCTTTGTCTCCGGACATTCGGCTCCGCATGATCCTGCAAACGGCATCCACCGCGGTGAAACACCGGCCGATGAGGTCCGCAATGCGCTGGGGCGGATCAGCGAGATTCTGACGGAGGCCGGCAGCAGCCTCGACCGCGTCGTGCAGATGACGATGCTGATCACCGACCCATCCGACTACGCCGCCTGCAATGCTGAATATGTGAAGCATTTTCCCGGCGGCCTGCCGGCGCGCCATACCGCGCGGTTCGGCGTGCCCACCGAAGCGCGCGTCGCATTCTCCTGCGTCGCCTTGGCCGGATAGGCTTTCGCGTGGATTGCGACGGGCTGCGGCAGCGAGGAACCTTGCCGCAATCCCGCTGGCTTGCCATGAGATGACCGCCTCCGCCCGAGAAAGGATCAGGCCATGACCATTGCTGGCGGTCTCGCCGTTTATTTCGTGATCTGGTGGACGGTTCTGTTCGTGACCCTGCCGTTCGGAGTCCGCAGTCAGGCGGAGGACGGGGAGGTCGTTCAGGGCACCGAGCCAGGCGCCCCCGTGCTTCCGGGCCTCGCCAAGAAGGCGCTGATTACAACGATCCTGGCCGCAATCATCTTCGTGTTCGTCTGGTATATCTGGTCGGCCTACGATCTTTGATCGACAGCGGACGGTAACGCCAAAAACAAAGGGCAAGGCCGAAGCCTTGCCCTGGAGTCTGTTTTTTCCGCAGTAACGGCGCACATCTGGTTGCGTACGACTCATATACTAGGCGGGCGTTTGTTCCTCCCGAGACCTGGTCCGCGGCGCTCAAGGTTTCCCCGAGCGAGCCCAGCGCCAGATGAGTATCCGATTGTGACAGGGCTGTCACCCATTTAGGCAGCGCTAGCCTGATCTTTTTGCAAGTTAAATGAAGTTTGCTCTTGTGCAGTGCAGCATGCTCCAGATCAGGCGGCTCAACGCCTTGTTCCGGTCAAAGGATGCCGTTACGACGCCCGTAATCATCGGCCGGATCCTCCGGCAACGACGGAGATGCTTCACATGCTGCGCAGTTCTCTCGCCATTCTCGCCCTTGCTGCGTCGCTCGGCTGCGCCCAGGCGCAAGCGCCGGCCTCCGACCCCAACAATACGGTCGTGCTCGAGACCAAGGACGGCAACATCACGATTCGCCTTCGTCCCGATCTGGCTCCCAAGCATGTCGAGCAGATCAAGGCGCTGACCAAGCGTGGCTTCTATGATGGTATCGTCTTCCATCGCGTCATCGATGGCTTCATGGCCCAGACCGGTGATCCCACTGGTACCGGCACCGGCAAGTCCGACCTTCCGAATCTCCCGGCTGAATTCACCCCCACGCCCTACAAGGTCGGCTCGGTCGGAATGGCGCGTTCCGCATCGCCCGATTCCGCCAATTCCCAGTTCTTCATCTGCTACGAAGGCTGTGGCTCGCTGACCGGGCAGTACACCTTGTTCGGCGAGGTGGTGTCCGGCATGGACGTGGCGCGCAAGATCAAGAAGGGCAGCTCGGCCAATAACGGCCAGGTCAGCGCCCCCGACAAGATCGTGCGAATGCGTCTTCAGTCCGACGCGAAATAGCAAGGAGCGGCTGCAGCCATGTCGCGTGTCCTGCCCCTGTTCGTCGCCGGCCTGTCGATCGTCATGGTCGGCGCTGGCGCGGCGCAGGACACAAACGATCTCGGCCTGCCGCCGCCCTCCGGCTCGCAGAACCCGGTTCTGCCGCCGCCTTCCGGCTCGCAGAACCCGGTTCTGCCGCCACCTTCGGGGCAGCGCTACCTGCCAGGAATCGGTGGGCCATTCGGGGAGCACGCGCCACGCCGCGCGGTTCCAAGCCTGCCGCCCCCAGTCGATTCGGGGCTGAGCGGGTCCGTGTCACCAGTGACCCGGGCCTTTGATGGCGATGCTGTCGATCGCATTTCCGAGCTCGGTCCAGCGTTTCGACGCTGCTGGAATCCGCCTGCGATGACCGGCTCCAGCGACAGCGCCATGGCGACTGTCCGCTTCAGCCTGCGGCGCGACGGCAGCATCTTTGGCCAGCCGCGCGTCACCTGGGAAACGCGCCGTACCGATCCCGATCTGCGGGAACGGTTCACCGCCTCCGTGATCGACGCCATCCGGAACTGCGCACCTGTGAGGTTGTCGCCGCGCTTCGGAGCGAGTATCGCGGGGCGACCCTTCACCATTCGCTTCCACGGCCGTGCGCCGTCCAATGAAAGGCCGATCTGATGTCGCTCGATCCCGAGAACACCCTCGTCATGGAAACCACAAAGGGCCGCGTTGTCATCAAGCTGCGCCCGGACCTCGCTCCTGGCCATGTCGAGCGCCTGAAGACCCTCGCGCGCCAGGGCTTCTATGACGGCATTGTCTTCCACCGCGTCATCGACGGCTTCATGGCTCAGGTCGGCTGCCCGCATGGCACCGGTACCGGCGGCTCCGACCTGCCGGATCTGAAGGCCGAGTTCAACGCCGAGCCGCATGTCCGGGGCATCTGCTCGATGGCCCGTTCGCAGAACCCGAACTCGGCCAACAGCCAGTTCTTCATCGTCTTCGACGACGCCCGCTTCCTGGACAAGCAGTACACGGTTTGGGGGCAGGTCGTTGAAGGCATGGAGAATGTCGACAACATCAAGCGCGGCGAACCGGTGCGTGACCCGGACTCCATCGTCTCGATGAAGGTGATGGCTGACGCGGCCTGATATCGCCACAGGCCCCGTGCGAATGGGGCTTGAGTTCAGATGGGCCCTCATCCCGGCAGCGCCGCAGGCGCATCCCGATGGATGGGGGCTTATCTTGTTTTGGTTCGCAGTTTTGTGAGGCGGATTCGATCGTGGATGTCGAACTTTTCGACTTCGACCTGCCGGAAGAGCGTATCGCGCTGAGGCCCGTCAGCCCACGGGATGCTGCGCGGATGCTCGTGGTGCGGCCGGATGCAGCCGAACCATTCGAGGGGCGCGGCGTTCGCGAACTTGCCAGCCTGCTTCAGCCCGGCGACGCGCTCGTCCTCAACGATACGCGTGTGATCCCGTCCCGACTCTATGGCCGACGCGTCAGGGGAGAGGCCTCGGCGCGTGTCGAGATCATGCTGCACAAGCGCGAAGCGTCCGACCGCTGGCTTGCCTTCGCCAGGCCGGCCAAGAAGCTGGCCCTTGGCGAGACGGTGGTGTTCGGCTCGGACGCGGCGTCGAATGCGTGCGAGCTCGGCGCGCTGCATGCCGAGGTCGTCGGAAAGGGCGAGGGCGGCGAGGTCGAGTTGCGGTTCGCCTGGTCCGGGCCGATCCTGGATGAAGCGATCGCGCGGATGGGTGAGTTGCCGCTCCCGCCCTATATCGCCGGCAAGCGTCCGACCGATCAGGCTGATGCCCATGACTACCAGACGGTTCACGCCCGCACCGATGGAGCCGTGGCCGCCCCGACTGCCGGTCTCCACTTCACGCCGGAACTGTTTGCAGCCCTCGATGCACGCGGCATATCCCGCCATTTCGTGACGCTTCATGTCGGCGCTGGCACGTTCCTCCCGGTCAAGGCCGAGGATACGCGCGAGCACCGCATGCATGCCGAATGGGGCAGTGTGAGCGCGGAGACTGCAGCAGCGCTGAACCAGGTCAAGGCAAGGGGAGGCCGCATCGTTGCCGTCGGCACCACGGCCCTGCGGCTGCTCGAGAGCGCCACCGGCGAGAACGGCGTCGTCGCGCCGTTCTCCGGTGATACGGCCATCTTCATTACGCCTGGCTATCGCTTCAGGGCCGTCGACATCCTGATGACGAACTTTCACCTGCCGCGCTCGACATTGTTCATGCTGGTCTCGGCTTTCTGCGGGCTCGACCTCATGAAACGGGCCTATGCCCATGCGATCGCGGAGAAATACCGTTTCTATTCCTATGGCGACGGCAGTTTGCTGTTCAGGGCTGAACCTACCACGCCACGCCACGCTTGATCCGGCTCGCAATCGGCCAGCGAAAATGCTACCCGGCAGGGTGAAGAGGATTGTGACACCCTATGGCCGATATTTTTCGTGAGATCGACGAGGAGGTCCGGCGCGACAAGGCGGCGGCGCTCTGGAAGAGATATGGCAACCTGCTCATCGGCTTGGCCGTGGCTGCTGTCGTGGCCGTCGCGGCCTGGCAGGTCTGGCTCTATCGCGAGCAGCAGGCTTCGCAGGCCGTGGGTGCGCGGCTGGAAGAGGCGCTGAGGGCTTCGCGCGACAACCGTGGCGCCGAGGCGGAGTCGATCCTCGTCGACCTCGCGGCCAACGCGCCGGCAGGGTACCGCCAGATCGCGCGGTTCCGCCTGGCGGCCGAGACCGGCAAGCGCGACGCTGCCGCAGGCGCAACGGCCTTCGACGCGCTGGCGAATGACAGCTCTCTCGATCAGCTCTATCGCGATCTTGCCCGGCTTCGTGCCGGCATGTTGCGCGTCGATCTTGCGCCCTATACCGAGACCCGCGCCGCGCTTGAGCCGCTCGCGTCTCCGCAGGGCGTCTGGCGCCATTCGGCCCGTGAGTTTCTCGGCATTGCCGCCCTCAAGGCCAATCTGTTCGAGGATGCCGGCCGCTGGTTCGATGCCATCGTGACCGATCCGCAATCGCCGCAGGTGCTACGCCAGCGTACCGATCTCTATCTCGCTCTGGTGCGCGGCGGCGCCGTCGAGACCAAGAATTGACCCGACGCGCCGATCCCGGCGCGTAACAGGACGAATTTGAACACCATGACCGCGACCGTCGCCATCATCGGCCGGCCGAATGTCGGCAAATCGACGCTTTTCAACCGGCTCGTGGGCAAGAAGCTCGCTCTGGTCGATGACCGGCCGGGCGTGACCCGCGACCGGCGCGAAGGTGATGCCTCACTCGGCCATTTGCGCTTCCGCATCATCGATACCGCCGGACTCGAGGAGGCCGACAAGGACTCGCTCGCGGGCCGCATGCGCGCTCAGACCGAGACAGCGATCGCCCAGGCCGATGTGATCCTCTTCATGATCGATGCCCGGCTTGGCCTGACGCCGATGGACCGGCCCTTCGCGGACCTGGTGCGCCGTTCTGGAAAGCCTGTGATCCTGCTCGCCAACAAGGCGGAAGGGAACAAGGGCAAGGACGGCACATTCGAGGCCTATGCGCTCGGCCTTGGCGACCCTGTGCCGTTCTCAGCCGAGCACGGCGAAGGCACCGCTGATCTGCTTGAAGCGCTTGTGCCCTTCATTGCCGACGAGCCGGACGAAGACGAGGACGATCAAGCCTGGGCCGAAGCCCCGGCTGCCGATTTCGACGAGGAGAGCGACCCCAACAAGCCGCTGCGCGTCACCATCATCGGCCGCCCCAATGCCGGCAAGTCGACCCTTGTCAACCGGATGATTGGCGAGGACCGTCTTCTGACGGGGCCGGAAGCCGGTATCACCCGGGACACCATTTCGGTCGACTGGGAGTGGCGCAGCCGCCCGGTCAAGCTCTTCGACACGGCGGGCATGCGCAAGCGCGCCCGTATCGAGGAGAAACTCGAAAAACTCTCGGTCGCCGATGCGCTTCGGGCCATTCGCTTCGCCGAAGTCGTCGTGGTCCTGCTCGATTCGACCATTCCCTTCGAGAAGCAGGACCTGACGCTGGTCGACCTGACCGAGCGCGAAGGCCGGTCGGTCGTCATCGGTCTGAACAAATGGGATCTCGTTGCCGACAAGCAGGGCCTGTTGGCGGAGCTCAAGGAGAAGGCGAACCATTTGCTGGCGCAGGTGCGCGGCGTGCAGATCGTTCCGCTGTCAGGCCTGGCGGGCGAGGGCATCGACCGGCTGATGCAGGCTGTCTTCGCGAGCTATGACGTCTGGAATCGTCGCGTCTCCACGGCGCGGATCAACCGCTGGCTGGAAGGCGTGCTCTCGGCTCACCCACCTCCGGCAGTCGCTGGGCGCCGCATCAAGATCCGCTACATGACGCAGGCGAAGGCACGCCCGCCGACTTTCGCGCTGTTCGGCAACCAGCTCGACCATTTGCCGGTGTCCTATACGCGCTATCTCGTCAACAATCTGCGCGAGGCATTCGAGCTGCCGGGCACGCCGATCCGCCTGCACACGCGTGGTGGCGACAATCCCTACGATCGAAACAAGCGCAAGTGATCGTCACCGTCGTCGGTGCGGGCATTGGCGGCCTTGCCACCGCCTGGGCTCTCAGCGGGCGTGGCCATGAGGTAACGCTGCTCGAGCAGGCGCCGGTGATTCCCAATCCCTACGCCGCCTCGGGCGACCAGCATCGTATCATCCGTCGCGCCTATGGCAGTGCCGACGGCTATGCCCGCACCATCCCGGAAGCTTTCGCGGCATGGGATGACATGTGGGGTGATCTTGGCCGGTCCCATCTCGCCAATTGCGGCGTTCTCGGCGTGTCGCTGGAGAAGGGCGACGAGGGCGAGCAGTTTCGCGATGGGCTCGACCGGATGTCAGCGCCCTACATGTTGCATGAGCCTGCCGAAGCTGCGACGCGCTGGCCCTTTCTCGATGCGGCAAGCCTGCGCTACGCTTATTTTAGTGCTGACGGCGGCGCACTTTTCCCGGCACGGATTGCGGCGGATCTGCTCCGGCTTCTGGCGGAACGCGGCGTCGCGATTCAGGCCAATGCGCGCGTCTCGGCCGTGGAGGCGGATGCCGGTGTCGTCATCCTTGACGATGGGACGCGGATTGCTGCCGACCAGATCGTCGTGACGGCTGGGGCCTGGGTGTTGCGTCTGTTCCCGGAACTCGGCGATGCGCTGAAGACCTACCGCACTGCGGTCGTTTATCTCGATCCGCCCAGGGATCTTCATGAGGCCTGGCAGCGTGCGCCCGCCATGGTCAGCGTCGGTGGGGACAGACACGGCTATATCCTGCCCCCAGTGGACGGGACCGAACTGAAGCTGGGCGCCGGAATCCATCGCCGCCCGAGAGAGCCCGATGAGGAGCGTGAGCCTCATCCCGGGGAAGGCGAGCAGATCCGGGACTATTTCGCCCCGCCGCTCGTTCGGCTCAATGAGTATCGCGTCAAGCGTACCGCGACCTGCGCCTATACCTTCACCGAGGATGGCGCATTCTTCGCGCGCCGGATTGGCAAGGCGCTCGCGGTCTCCGCCTGTTCGGGGCATGGCTACAAATTTGGCGCCGCGGTCGGTCGGCGTGTCGCGACTGCCTTGGAGAGCGGAGACGACGCCGGATTGTTCCGCTGGCTGCGGGCGGAGTAGGCGAAATGGAAGGGCGGATGCTCGAGACGGTCAGCGCCCTGTTCGTCAGCCCGGAGAACACGGTTCTGCTCGGCCTGAGGGCATCCTGGAAGCGCGCATGGGCCGATCACTGGGACGCGATCGGTGGCCGGGTCGAAGCGGGTGAAGGCCTCCAGGCGGCGCTTCTGCGCGAATGTCGTGAGGAGGTCGGCCTTGTTCCGACGCGCTATCAGCTGGTGCTGTCGGAACCGGAGCGCTTTCCCGAACGAAACGGCGAGGCGCTGCACCACATCTATGTCGTGCATGCCTGGGAGGGCGGAGAGGCGGTCAATCTCTGCGACGAGCATGTCGAGATACGCTGGTTTTCGCTCGACGAGATGGTGGCGCTGCCAAACCTCACCATTCCCGATCTGATCACGCTGGTGCGTGCATCGCCGCGCCCAGGGGCCTGATCGCTCGTCACCCAAGGGCATCGGACCGAAAAGTCGAATCCACCTTTCGGAGAAATCCCATGCCACGCAAAGAGACTGATCGGCGACCTAGGCCGGCATCTGCGGGCTCAGTACCTTGCCCTGCGGAAAGTCAAAAATCTTGCCCGTCTCGCTCCAGTCGGGCGAGGCCAGGCGTATGAGATGCGGAGCGAGTTCTTCGGGGGTCTTCAGCGTCAGCGGATCCTCGCCCGGCATCGCTTCTTCCCGCATGCGGGTGCGCAGGGGGCCGGGATTGACGATCATCACCTTGAGCGGGGTCGTCACGGTCTCGGCCGCATAGGTGCGCGCCATGGCCTCGACGGCCGCCTTCGAGATCGAGTACGGGCCCCAATAGGCCAAGCACTTATGCGCCGCACCTGACGACATCACGATGACTCGGCCCGCATCCGAAGCCTGCAGCGCCGGTTCCACCGATTTGATCAGGCGCCAGTTAGCCGTGACATTGGTCTCGAACACCTTGGCCCATTCCTTCGGCGAGGCGTGGGTCAGCGGGGTCAGGGGGCCCAGGATGCCGGCATTGGCGAGCAGGATGTCGAGTTTGCCCCAACGCTGCAGCAGAGCCGGGCCAAGCTTCTCGATTGCCGCCGCGTCGCTGAGGTCGACAGGTACCAGCGTCGTGCTGCCGCCGATGCCCTGAATCTCGTCATCGAGTTCCTCAAGCGCGCCTGAGGTTCGCGCCAGGGCGACGACATGCGCGCCTGCATTGGCGAAGGCGAGGGCTGCGGCGCGGCCAATACCGCGCGACGCGCCAGTGACGAGCGCGATGCGCCCTGCGAGAGGCTTGGTCATCATATGCTCTGGGTGATCAGCCGGCTTCGGCCAGGAGGGACAATTCCTGCTTGGCGCTCTCGCCGATGACGTCGGTCAGCGAGGTCGGGTAGTCGCCGGTGAAGCAATGGTCGGTAAATTGCGGCCGGACGGGATCACGCCGCTCATGTCCCATGGCGCGATAAAGACCGTCGACCGAGAGAAAGGCGAGAGAATCCGCGCCGACGAACTGGCGCATCTCTTCGAGGGTGTGGGTTGCCGCCAGCAGCTTCTCGCGGTCGGGCGTGTCGATGCCGTAATAGTCCGGATGGGTGATCGGCGGCGACGAAATGCGGAAATGCACCTCGCGCGCGCCCGCCTCGCGCATCATCTTGACGATCTTGAACGAGGTCGTGCCGCGCACGATCGAATCATCGACCAGAACGATGCTCTTGCCCTCGACCACGCTGCGATTGGCCGAGTGCTTCAGGCGCACGCCGAGTTCGCGGACCTTCTGGGTCGGCTCGATGAAGGTGCGCCCGACATAGTGGTTGCGGATGATGCCGAGTTCGAAGGGAACGCCGCTTGCCTGGGCAAAGCCGAGGGCAGCTGGCACGCCGGAATCCGGCACCGGCACGATCACATCGGCATTCGCTGGCGCTTCAGCTGCCAATTGTGCACCCATGCGCTTGCGCCGCTCATAGATGCTTTGGCCCTTAACGATCGAATCCGGCCGGGCGAAGTAGATGTACTCGAAGATGCAGGGGCGTTCCGCAACCGGCGGGAAGGGCTTGTGGCTCTCGATGCCGTCTTCGGAGATGACGACGACTTCGCCGTTCTCGACCTCACGGACGAACTTGGCTCCGATGATGTCGAGCGCGCAGGTCTCGGAGGTCAGAATCGGAGCGCCGTCGAGTTCGCCGAGCACGAGCGGGCGGATGCCCAGCGGATCGCGTGCGCCAATCAGCTTCTTATTGGTGATGCCGACGAAGGCATAAGCGCCCTCGATCTGGCGGATGGCATCGACAAAACGATCGATGAAGCGGGTCTTTCGGCTGCGGGCGACGAGATGGAGCAGCACCTCCGTGTCGGAGGTCGACTGATAAATCGCACCGTCACGGACGAGATTGCGGCGCAGCGTCAGGCCGTTCGTGAGGTTGCCGTTATGCGCAACGGCAAAGCCGCCGCCATGCAGTTCGGCGAAGAGCGGCTGGACGTTGCGGAGGATCGTCTCGCCTGTCGTCGAATAGCGCACATGGCCAATCGCCTGCGCACCTTGGAGCTTGTCGATGACCGAGGCTTCCGAGAACGCATCGCCGACAAGGCCGAGTCGCCGCTCCGAATGGAAGCGTCTGCCGTCGAAGGTGACGATACCCGCCGCTTCCTGGCCACGATGCTGGAGAGCATGCAGGCCGAGCGCCGTCAGCGCGGCGGCATCGGCATGACCGAAGATGCCGAAAACGCCGCATTCCTCGCGCAGGCGGTCGGCATAGGGATCGAAGGCGTCGTGGGTCTCGGGGTGAGACGTCATTACGGGCTCCATACGCTGTAACACGGCTGCGTTACGCTCTAATTACGGACGAGTTTGGGCAGGTGTTGCCGGGCGTGTGCCTTCGATCGCACGCTGCAGCGCCTGGCGGTCGTTGGCGTTCGGCACCTCGGTGCGGCGCTGCGGGTCGGCGGTCGGGCTCGCCGGCGGGCGCGGCTCCTCGGCCGGCACTTCGGCGGGCTCTTCGCCGGTCTTGGGCTTCAGCAGCTTCTTGACGAAGTCGGAATTGATATCCTGCGGCAGCATCGTCAGGAGCGAGCGGCCGGTCTCTTCGAGGATCGGCTTGGCCTTGGCGTCCTTTGCCCAGGTCGGCAGGTTCTTGTCGCCCATCAGCGCGGTGAAAAACACGTAACCGATGACCGCCAGCAGCAGTCCGCGGGCCGCGCCGAAGACAAAGCCGAGCGTCCGGTCGAGCGCGCCGATACGCGAGTCGAGGACGAAATCGGAAATCCGGGCAGTCACGAGCGACACGATGATCAATGTTACCAGGAACAGGGCCGCGATCACGGCGACCAGCGCGATGGTCTGGTTCGGAATATGTTGCTGTGCCAGCGGCAGGAGCTGGGGATGAAACACCCAAGCCACCACGGCTGCCGTCGCCCAGGACGCGATAGCCAACACTTCTCGTGTCAGCCCGCGCACAGCGGCCAGCAACGCCGAGATCAAAACCACGCCGATGACGACGAGATCGAGGATTGTGACAGGCATGTAGGAAGCCGCTTCTCTAGCATCTAGGGGTGGCCCGCAAGAAATGGGCTGGCCGCAACGATTTTGCTATACGCGTTCGAAGGGGTTCCGTCACCCTTGGGGGCGGTTCATTTCACATCCCTGCGAGGAGCGCGGGCCGCAATGTCGGCGACAAGCTCGGCAACATGCCCGAAACGGCGGAGTCCAAGCCCGCTGCCCTCGCCGAAATCCGCTCCCCCGGCGGGGAGGAGCGCCGCCTCGAATCCGAGCTTGGCCGCCTCGCGCAGGCGGGCCGCCGTGACGGAAACCGGGCGAATCGCCCCCGACAAGGCAATCTCGCCGAAATAGACGCCTTCGGCCGGCAGGATCGCTCCGGTCAGCGAGGAGATGAGCGAGGCGGCAACCGCCAGATCGGCGGCCGGCTCGTTGACCCGCAGGCCGCCGGCCACGTTGAGATAGACGTCGTGCTGGCCGAGCCTGAGGCCGCCATGGGTTTCGAGCACGGCGAGCACCATGGCGAGACGGCTGTTCTCCCAGCCGACGACGGCACGCCGGGGCGTGCCAAGCGAGGTCGGCGAGACCAGCGCCTGGATCTCGACCAGGACCGGCCGCGTACCCTCGACCCCGGCGAAGACGGCGGCGCCGGGGGCAGCCTGGTCTCGGCCAGCCAGGAAAAGCGCTGATGGATTAGTAACTTCCGACAATCCCTTGCCGGTCATCTCGAAGACGCCGATCTCGTCGGTCGCCCCGAAGCGGTTCTTCTGTCCGCGCAGGACGCGGAAGGCATGCGCGCCTTCGCCCTCGAAGGAGAGAACGGCGTCGACCATATGCTCGACCACACGCGGCCCCGCGATCTGTCCGTCCTTGGTGACATGGCCGACGAGGATCAGGCAGGCGCCGCTGGTCTTGGCATAGCGGATCAGTGCCTGGGCCGAGCCGCGGACCTGCGTCACTGTGCCCGGCGCGCTTTCGACCTCGCCCGACCACATGGTCTGGATCGAATCGATCACCACGAGGGCCGGGCGCTGGCCCTGGTTGAGCGTGGCGACGATGTCCTCGACATTGGTTTCGGCGGCAAGGTCGACCGGCGCATCGGCGAGGCCCATGCGCTCGGCCCGCAGGCGCACCTGCCCGGTCGATTCTTCGCCCGAGACATAAACGACGCGATGGCCGCCATTGGCGAGCGCGGCACAGGCCTGCATCAGCAGGGTCGATTTGCCGATGCCGGGATCGCCACCGATCAGCAGCACCGAGCCCGGCACAAAGCCGCCACCGGTGACCCGGTCGAGCTCACCGATGCCGGCGACGATGCGGGGAGCATCCTGTGTCTCGCCTCTGAGCGTCTCGAGCGCAAAGACACGGCCCCGGGCACGGCTGTTCGACGAGACGCGCCCGCCGGGTACCGGCGCGGCCTGTGCTTCCTCGCTGAGAGAGGACCATGTGCCGCAGGCGTCGCATTTGCCCTGCCAGCGATGATAGACCGCTCCGCAGGCTTGGCAGGTATAGGTCGGGCCGCGTTTCGCCATCCGGCACTAGAGCCCGACATAGCGGCGCGCATAGCGTCCGCCGAGACCGGTCAGGATTTCGTAGCCGATGGTCTTGGCTCCGGCACCCACCGCTTCGAGGTCGAGCGGGCCGCCGATCAGCGTCACCGGCGCGCCCCTCACGGCAGCAGCCGCGGGTGCTTCCGTGACATCGATGATGATCAGGTCCATCGAGACCGTGCCGACGAAGGGGCAGGTGACACCGCCGACGATGGCCGAGCCACCAGTGCTGCTATCCGTCCAGCTCGCGTTGCGCGGGTAGCCATCGGCATAGCCGAGGCAGATCGTCGCGAGCTTGCGCGCACCCCGTGCCGTCCAGCGGCCGTTATAGCCCACCTGCGTGCCCGCCTTGACCTCGCGTTGCTGGAGAATGCGTGCTTCCAGTCCGATGACAGGCTGCATCGGGTTGGGCAGGTGCGGCGTCGGATTGCCGCCATAGAGCGCATAGCCCGGCCGGGTGATCTGGTAGGACGGCACATCCTTGAGGAAATGCCCCGAAGAGTTCTTCAGCGAGGCGGGAATGCCGGGGAGGGCCGCAGCAATCTCGGCGAAGGCGGCGGCCTGGCGCGCGTTGGCCGGATCGGCTTCATCCTCGGACGAGGCGAAATGCGACATCACCAGGCCGATGCCTGCTGCGGTGAGCGTGCCCGGGCGCTCACGAGCGAGGTTCAAACCTTCGCCGGCCCAGAGCCCGAGCCGGTTCATCGCGGTGTCGACATGCAGGGCGGCCGGCCTGACTGCGGCTCCGCCCTGGCGGAATGCGGCCCATTCGACCAGTTCCTCGTGCGAGCCGAGCACCGGTGACAGGTCGTGCTGGGCAAAGTAGCCGCAAGCTTCTGGCAAGAGGCCGTTCAGTACATAGATCGCTGCGTCCGGAGCCACGGCTCGCGCCCTAACGCCCTCGGACAGATGGGCGACGAAAAACGTGCGGCAGCCGGCCCTTGCGAGAGCCGTGACCGCAGGTTCGATGCCGATGCCATAGGCGTCGGCCTTGACCACGGCGCCGGCTTCGGCACCGCCGGCGCGCTGCCCCAGTGCATGCCAGTTCGCGACCAGCGCCCCCAAATCGATTGTCAGTGTTGCGCCGGCCGTGCCGGCATCCGGGGTATCGAAGGCGGTCATATCTGTTCCGGCAGATGGGCTTCTTCGGCGCGATCGGAGAAGCGTGTGACGTCGGCATCGAACTGCAGGGCGATGGTGCCGGTCGGGCCGTGGCGCTGCTTGCCGATGATCAACTCGGCGAGGCCATGGGCCACCTCCATTTCGTTGAGCCAGGTCGCATGTTCCGGCGTACCGGCCCGCGGTTCCTTTCCCTTGAGGTAGTATTCTTCGCGATAGACGAACATCACGACGTCGGCGTCCTGCTCGATCGAGCCGGATTCGCGCAGGTCCGAGAGCTGGGGCCGCTTGTCGTCGCGGTTTTCGACCTGGCGCGACAGCTGCGAGAGCGCGATGATCGGTACCGAGAGCTCCTTCGCCAGCGCCTTCAGGCTGGTCGTGATCTCGGTCAGTTCCTGCACACGGTTCTCGCCCTTCTTGGCCGAACCCGAGAGCAGCTGGAGGTAGTCGATGAAGAGAGCATCGAGCCCCTTCTGGCGCTTCAGTCGCCGTGCGCGCGCCATCAGCTGGGCGATCGAGAGGCCGCCGGTCTGGTCGATATAGAGCGGTAATTTCTCGATCTGGTTTGCAACATCGGCCAGTCGCGCGAAATCGCCTTCGGAGATGCGGCCTTGCCTGATCTTGTAGGACGAGATGCCCGATTGTTCGGCGACGATACGGGTCGCGAGCTGGTCGGCCGACATTTCGAGTGAGAAGAAGGCGACGATGCCGCCGTCGACGGACTTGAGCGAGCCGTCATCCTGTCGCTCGCCGCGCCAGGCCTTGGCGATATTGAATGCGATATTGGTCGCGAGCGAGGTCTTGCCCATGGCCGGGCGACCGGCAAGCACGATCAGGTCCGAGCGCTGTAGACCGCCCATGCGCGCGTCGAGATCGCGGAGGCCCGACGAGATGCCTGAGAGACCGCCGGCGCGCTGGTAGGCGCTCGCCGCCATGTCGATCGCGAGACGAAGCGCGCCATCGAATTTCTGGAAGCCGCCCTCGTAGCGGCCTTTCTCGGCCAGCTCGTAGAGCCGACGCTCGGCTTCTTCGATCTGCTCGCGAGGCGCCATCTCGACCGGCGCGTCATAGGCGACGTTGACCAGATCCTCGCCGACGCCGATGAGCAGGCGCCGGATGGCGAGCTCGTAGATCGTCCGCCCGTAATCCTGCGCGTTGATGATGGTCGTGGCCTCGGCCGCGAGGCGCGCCAGGTATTGCGAGGCCGTGATGCCGCCAAGGTCGATCTCGGCGAGGAATGTCTTCAGCGTGATCGGCGTCGCAATCTTGCCCGCTCGGATGAGACTCGCGGTCAGCTCGAAGATGCGCTGGTGGATCGGCTCGAAGAAATGGTCCTGCAGCAGGAAGTCGGAGACGCGGTAGAATGCGTCGTTATTGACCAGGATTGCGCCCAGCAACGCCTGTTCAGCCTCGATATTATGCGGCTGGACGCGATACTCCGCCTCTTGATTGTCGAGACGTGCAACGAGGGCGGTGGCAGTGGCCATGATCTGCGGGCAAGCTCGGCTGTGATGAGTCGGGTGTTCTGTAGTCTAGCACCCTGACGCCCGATGCCAGCATGCAATGCAGCTTCCTCCCGATCTTCACACCCCTCCGACGAAAAGGGCGCCGTGTTGCCACGGCGCCCTTGACTCATGGTCAGACGAGGTCGTCTCAGCGATCGTCGTTATCGCCGGCCTCGGCCAGCGCCGCGCCGACCTCGAGTCCGAGATCGTCAAGGTCGAACTCTTCGCGAGCCGTGACGTTCTCGCCGCGGACCTGGCGCTCGGCTTCCTCGGCGGAGCGGGCGATGTTGACGGTGACGGTGACCGAAACCTCGGGATGCAGCACGACCGGAACGGTGTGCAGGCCGAGCGTCTTGATCGGCGCATTCAGCGTGATCTGGCTGCGATCGACGCTGAAGCCGTCTGCAGTCAGGGCCTCGGCGATGTCGCGGGTCGAGACCGAACCGTAGAGCACACCGGATTCGCCCGACTGACGCAGCATCACGACCGAGTGGCCGTTCAGCGTCTCGGCGACCGAATCGGCTTCCTTCTTGAGCTCGAGATTGCGGGTTTCGAGCTGGGCGCGCTGCGTCTCGAAGCGCTTCTTGTTCTCTTCGGTGGCGCGCAGCGCCTTGCCCCGGGGCAGCAGAAAGTTACGGCCGAAGCCGTCGCGGACGCGGACGACTTCGCCCATCTGGCCGAGCTTGGCGACGCGTTCAAGCAGGATCACTTCCATTGGTCTTCTCCTTTTTGTGTTTGATGTCAGGCGTTAGGCATGGGTGGAACGGAGGGCGGGCCAGAGGCCTTTCGGCGCCCCAGCAGCGAATCGACGATGCCGGCAAGCGACAGCAGCGGCGTCAGCAGGGCCTGCATGACGACGAGAGCGAGATAAACCGAGATCAGCGCCGGGCCGCGCCAGGCTTTGCCGCGCGTCAGGTCGTGGATCGTCGCCAGCCCGCTGAACATGAAGACAGCGAGGAGGGCGCCGGTCATCGCCGCTCCGGCAACGCCGATGAAACCGCCGAGCGTGGCTGTCGCCATCGCGAGGCCGAGCAGGATCAGCGCGCGGCGCGGAACAGTGGTTGCCGGAATGAAAGGCCACGGACGCGGTAGTCGGCCGGAGACCTGCACTGCCTTCGCCGCAAGCCAGAGATTGGCGACGATCGTCGTGACGAAGGACGCGCCGATCCCGACGGGGACCGCGGGCGCCAGCGTCAGCGCAAGTTCGGAGACCTTCACATCGGCAGGCAAGGCGATAAGCCGGCTGCGCACCATCTCGGAGAGCAGGTTCTCGATGACGCGTGCAATTACCGTGCGATAGGTGTCGTAGTCCGTCGTCATCACGAGTGCGCTGCCGACGGTGGTCAGCGCGGCCGTCGCGGCGATCCAGACCAGAAGATGGCCGAGCGGATACCATTCGGCGACGCCGGTGCCGTCATTGCGGGCAAGCAGCGCCAGATAGGCAATCCACCAGGCCGGCAGCGCGACGATCAGCGCATAATTCAGCCCGGCGGCAAAGCTGAGCGCGATCATGCCGGCGATCGCGCCGGCTGCGGTCGCAACAAGCCCGGCGCGATGATTCCAGCCGAGTGCGGCGATGAAGATCGGAAGAGGGGCTGCAGAATACAGCAGAATCGCCAGCGGCGATCCGGTGATCACCACTGCAAAAAGAAGGGCCGAGACCAGGCCCGCGCCGATGCCGACGATCGGAAGCATTCTTCGTCCTGCTGTCCCACTGCTCGAAAATGGCAGGGTGAGAGGCATCTCGCCTCAACATACCCGGCGGGGTTTCACCGCTGGGCGACTAGGGGTTCGGCCATCGCCGGTGCCAGGCACCGGCGATGGGTCGCAATCCGCTTAGCGGATGACGTAGGGCAGCAGGCCCAGGAAGCGGGCGCGCTTGATCGCCTGGGCGAGCTCACGCTGCTTCTTGGCCGAAACGGCCGTGATACGCGACGGCACGATCTTGCCGCGCTCGGAGATGTAGCGCGAAAGCAGGCGCACATCCTTGTAGTCGATCTTCGGAGCGCCTTCGCCCGAGAACGGGCAGGACTTGCGGCGGCGGAAGAAGGGGCGGCGGGCGCCGGCGGAAGCGGTCGACATGGCTTAGGCCTCCGTGCCGGTGGTTTCGGTGGTCTCGTCTTCGCGACGCGGACGGTCACGGCGCGGGCCGCGATCGAAACGGTCGCCACCACGCTCGAAGCGGTCACCGCCGCGCTCGCCGCGGTCGTCACGATCGCGCTTCTGCAGCATGGCCGACTGGCCTTCCTCAAGCTCCTCGACGCGGATCGTCAGGAAGCGCAGGACGTCTTCGTTGATGCGCATCTGGCGCTCCATCTCCAGCACGGCGGCGGAGGGAGCGTCGATGTTCAGCAGCGAGTAATGAGCCTTGCGGTTCTTACGGATGCGATACCCGAGCGACTTCACGCCCCAGTATTCGGTCTTGGTGACCGAGCCGCCATTCGCCTCGATGATGCCCTTGAACTGTTCGACAAGAGCTTCGACTTGCTGCGCGCTGACATCCTGCCGCGCGAGCAGCACATGCTCGTACAATGCCATTATGGCCTTCCTTTGTTTCACCCTGTTTCGCTCGGCGCGGAGCCCTCCGAGCCCTGGATAAGGCCCGACAGGATTTCATCGAAGGCGGAGACACGGGATGGCGGTTCGAGAGCCGAACCTGCGGGATACTTGATAAGCGCCCGCCATCCGTTCAGCCTCCGGCCGAACAAACAGGAGGCGGCTGATACAGGGTCGTGGCCATTTCCGCAAGCCAAATCACTGCACAAGTGGCTGCGAATTCTCCAGCAAAGCTTGACTTGGCCTCCCAAGCAATGTGAGAGCGCCGTCGCGATGACTAATTTATGAACATCGGGATTTTCTCAGCATGACAACCGCGTTCATCTTTCCCGGCCAGGGCTCTCAGGCCGTCGGCATGGGCAAGACCTTGGCCGACGCTTTTCCTGTGGCCAGGGCAGTCTTCGCCGAGGTTGACGACGCCCTGTCGCAGAAGCTTTCGGCGATCATGTGGGATGGTCCCGCTGAGGAGCTGACGCTGACCGCCAATGCCCAGCCGGCCCTGATGGCGGTGAGCCTTGCCGTGATCCGCGTCCTTGAGGCGGAGGCCGGCCTGTCGCTGCAGCGCGATGCAGCCTTCGTGGCTGGCCACTCGCTCGGTGAGTATTCCGCGCTGGCGGCTGCGGGCAGCTTCTCGGTTGCGGATGCTGCTCGCCTGCTCCGGATTCGCGGCGACGCCATGCAGAAGGCCGTGCCGGCAGGCGAGGGGGCGATGGCAGCGCTCCTCGGCGTCGAGCTCGAGAAAGCGCGTGAGATCGCGAGGGATGCCGCGCAAGGCGAAGTCTGCGAGGCGGCCAATGACAATGGCGGCGGGCAGGTCGTTCTCTCCGGGAGCAAGGGAGCGATCGAGCGCGCGATTGCGCTTTCCGGGGAGCGCGGCGTCAAGCGCGCCCTGCCTCTGCCGGTGTCGGCGCCCTTCCATTGTGCGTTGATGCAGCCTGCCGCCGATGCGATGCGCGAGGCCCTGGCCAGGGTCGCCCTGGCGGCGCCGGTTGTTCCGGTGATGGCCAATGTCGGTGCGGCTCCGCTGAGCGACCCCGACGCGATCCGCGCCTCGCTGGTGGCGCAGGTGACGGGAACCGTGCGCTGGCGCGAATGTGTGCAGGCCATGGCCGATGCTGGCGTGACCCGTTTCGTCGAGGCGGGGAGCGGTAAGGTGCTGGCCGGCTTGGTCAAGCGTATCGCAGCGGGTACCAGCGCGGTTTCGCTCGGCGCTGCCGACGATATCCGCAATTACAGTGCCCAGAACGGGTGAGTCGGCAGGATGCCGGGTCCATATAAAAGGGAGGCAGCATGTTTGACCTGACGGGGAGAAAAGCCCTGGTCACCGGCGCGACCGGCGGACTTGGCGGCGCGATCGCCCGCACGCTCCATAGCCTCGGCGCCAGCGTCGCGCTGTCTGGTACGCGGGTCGAGGCGCTCGAGGCTCTCGCTGCCGAGCTTGGCGAGCGCGCCGTGATTGCGCCTTGCAACCTGTCGGACAAGGATTCGGTCGAGGCGCTCGTCCCGGCTGCGGAAGAGAAGCTCGGCGGGCTCGATATCCTCGTCAATAATGCTGGCGTGACGCGCGACAATCTTTTCCTGCGCCTCAAGGACGAGGACTGGGACAGCGTGATCGCCGTCAATCTGACGGCGGCGTTCCGGCTGTCGCGGGCCGCCGTGAAGACGATGATGCGCCGTCGCTATGGCCGCATCGTCTCGATCGGGTCCGTCGTCGGCGTCACCGGCAATCCCGGGCAGGGCAATTATGCTGCCTCGAAAGCCGGGCTGATCGGGATGTCCAAGGCTCTTGCTGCGGAAGTCGCGAGCCGCAACATCACGGTGAACGTCGTTGCGCCGGGCTTCATCGAGTCGCCGATGACACAGGCCCTCAACGACAAGCAGCGCGAAGGCATCCTTGCCGATGTGCCGATGGGCCGATTGGGTGTGGGTGACGATGTTGCTGCGGCGGTTGCCTATCTCGCCAGCAACGAGGCCGCTTACGTGACCGGGCAGACGCTTCACGTCAACGGTGGAATGGCAATGATTTGAAGGTCTTGAGAAGGTTCTTTGTAACCTTCCGAGATCGGTTTCCGGCTCTCGTCAGCTCTCGACGAGTGTGTTAACTAGCGCCGTCGCGCTGCAGCGCGCGTGCTCGGGGGGACTTGACGCGAACCCTGTTGTTGCGTTTGTGCAGCCTTAAGAGTTCCGCCCCGGCGGCATTCCGGAAGGGGTGCCGGGTGGCGGGAGCGGTTCCCTACACGCATCGCGATCCAGCGATGCGTTTCAAGCTTTGAGGAAAAGATCCATGAGCGATGTCGCCGAGCGCGTGAAGAAGATCGTGATCGAGCATCTCGGCGTCGAACCCGAGAAGGTCGTCGAAGGTGCCAACTTCATTGAAGATCTGGGTGCCGACAGCCTCGATACGGTCGAGCTCGTGATGGCTTTCGAGGAAGAGTTCGGCGTCGAGATTCCGGACGACGCTGCCGAGACGATCGTCACGGTCGGCGACGCCGTCAAGTTCCTCTCGAAGAGCGCCTGATCGGCCTCTGGCCGTTACTGCATCATGAGCCCACGCAGCTACACCATGCGACGTGTCGTGGTGACCGGGCTTGGCATGGTGACGCCGCTTGCATGCGGCGTCGAGCCGACCTGGTCACGTTTGATCTCCGGCGCCAGCGGCGCCGGTCCGATCACGAGCTTCGACGCGAGCGACCTTCCCGCCCAGATCGCCTGCAATATTCCGCGCGGCGATGGTTCCAACGGCACCTTCAATCCTGACGATTGGATGGAGCCCAAGGAACAGCGCAAGGTCGATGATTTCATCGTCTTCGCAATGGCGGCTGCGACGCAGGCGCTCAATGATGCCGGGTGGAAACCCGAAAGCTATGAGGATCAGATCGCGACCGGTGTCGCGATCGGGTCCGGCATTGGTGGGCTCGGCGGCATCTATGAAGCGTCGATCCTGCTCAAGGAGCGCGGCCCGCGCCGCCTCTCGCCTTTCTTCATTCCCGGCCGGTTGAGCAATCTCGCCGCCGGCTATGTTTCGATCACGCACGGCCTCAAGGGGCCGAATCACGCAGTGGTCACGGCTTGCTCGACCGGCGCCCATGCCATTGGCGACGCCTCGCGGATGATCGCTCTCGGCGATGCCAAGGTGATGGTCGCGGGTGGCACCGAATCGGCGATCAACCGCATCGGCATTGCCGGGTTCTGCGCGTGTCGCGCTCTGTCCACTGGCTTCAACGACACGCCCGAGAAGGCCTCGCGTCCCTATGACAAGGATCGCGACGGCTTCGTCATGGGCGAGGGGGCAGGGGTCGTCGTTCTCGAGGATCTCGAGCATGCGAAGGCCCGCGGCGCGCGCATCTATGCCGAGATCGTCGGGTACGGCATGTCGGGTGACGCCTATCACATCACCTCGCCGGCCGAAGATGGCGACGGTGCCTATCGTTGCATGTCGGCGGCGCTCGATCGCGCCGGCGTCACGGCGGGCGATCTCGACTACATCAACGCGCATGGCACCTCGACCCAGCTCGGCGACGAAATCGAGCTGCGGGCAGTCGAGCGGCTGCTCGCCAACGCCCCGCGGAAGCCCGCCATGTCCTCGACCAAGTCGGCGACTGGACACCTGCTCGGCGCGGCAGGCGCGATCGAGGCGATCTTCACGGTCCTCGCGATTCGCGACCAGATCGCACCGCCGACGATCAATCTCGACAACCCATCCGTCGAGACCGATCTGGACCTGGTGCCGAATGTCGCGAAGAAGCGCAGCATCGAGACCGCTCTCTCCAATTCCTTCGGGTTTGGCGGGACGAACGCCTCGCTGGTGATCCGGCGCTTCGTCGACTGACGCACCGGCCGATGAGGCTCAGCGCGCTTTCGCCATAATTTCTGCTAGTCTATCACCGGATTTCGGGACAGGCTCGGAATGCGTCGCATCGCCAGGGCATTGCGGCGAACCTCAAGACACCAGAACGCGAGCGCCAGCACTGTGAACACTTCGCCCCGCGTTGCCCCGAAGAGCCCGAGCGAGGCGTTGAAGCCGGTGGCGCCGCCTGCTCCGCCGCCGAAGGCGCGTCGCAGGAGGCGCAATCCCTTCATCGGCATGCTCAGCGGGTTGTTCACGACTGCGCTCGTATTGGCCGGCGTCGTCGGCGCTGGAATCGCGGTGGTCGGTAGTCAGAGCAAGGCCCCAGGGCCACTCGCAAGCGACCGTGTCCTGATCATTCCCAAGGAAAGCGGCCTCACCGAGATCGCCGAGCTGCTACAGCGGGAGGGACTGATCGAGCATCCCTGGACCTTCAAGGTTTCGGCGCTGATCTCCGGCAACTGGACCAAGCTCAAGGCCGGTGAGTACCTGTTCAAGGCGCGCGCCAGCCAGCAAGACATTCTCGACATCATTGCCGAAGGCAAGGCCGTCGAGCATTCGATCACCGTGCCGGAAGGCCTGACCAGCGAACAGATCATTGCGCGGCTGCGCGACAACGATCTCCTTACGGGCGACGTCATTCAGGTGCCTCGCGAGGGGACCATCCTGCCCGATACCTTCAAGTTTCCGCGCGGGTTCACACGGCAGGCGATCGTCGATCGGATGACGCGCGACCAGCGCCGTGTCCTCAACGACGTCTGGAATCGCCGCCCTGCGGACCTGCCGATCAAGACGCCGCAGGAGTTGGTGATCCTGGCGTCGATCGTCGAGAAGGAAACCGGCCGAGCCGACGAGCGCCCGCGCGTTGCCGGCGTCTTCATCAATCGTCTGAACCGCAAGATGAAGCTGCAATCCGACCCGACGATCGTTTACGGGATCGTCGGCGGCAAGGGCACGCTCGGCCGCGCGATCCAGCGCAACGAGATCAGCCAGGCGACGCCCTACAACACCTATGTCATCGACGGCCTGCCGCCGGGCCCGATCGCGAATCCGGGCCGCGCCGCAATGGAGGCCGTGGTCAACCATTCCAGAACAAAGGATCTCTATTTCGTTGCCGATGGCAGCGGCGGGCATGCCTTCGCCGAGACCCTGGAGCAGCATAACCGCAATGTGGCCCGTTGGCGGCAGGTCGAGTCGCAGCGGCGGGAGGCCGGCAAGCCCTCGCCGGATTCGAATGTCGACAAGGTGGAGCCGCCGCCGGCGCCGGATAACCGCACCGAAGCGCCTGGCGCCTCACGGGCGGCCGATGCGGCGTCCGGAGACATCGAGACCGCGGCAGGCAACCGCCGTGCCTCGGCGGATGGTCCGGCGGGCGCGCGCACCCGCGCCTTCGATGCGTCGGAAGGCACGAACCGCGATCCGCTGCTGAACCGAAGCTACGATCTCAACTCACCCAAGCAGGTTCCGGCACTGCGTCCCTGAGCAGCTCGGGCAAGTATTGGCAGCCGCACCCGGTTTCTCCCCATCTTCGCGTTGCGGAGTGTGCAGCGCGACTTGCGAGCGGTGTTTCCCCTCACTACGGTCCCGCCGCATCAGATACAGCGTCGAGTGGTGATCCTGCGCATTGCGATCGCACGGTGAGCCGTCGGGGGGAGTTTCAGCGTCCATGGCGATCGAGAGCATGACCGGCTTTGCCCGCGCAGCCGGTACCGCAGGTCTTCATGCCTGGGCTTGGGAAATCCGCAGCGTCAATGCGCGCGGCCTCGATGTGCGTGTCCGGGTGCCCTCCGGGTTCGAAGCCCTGGCCGAGGCTGCGCGCAAGCGCCTCGGCGCCGCTTTTTCTCGCGGTACATTGCACGTGAATCTCTCGATCAACAGCGATGCCCGGCCGGCGAAGCCCCGTATCAACGAGGCGGTGCTTGCGGGCCTGCTGGAATCCGTCGCGAGGCTGCCCGCGTCCGACAGCATCCGTCCGGCCTCCTTTGACGCGCTGCTTGGGATTCGCGGCGTGGTCGAGATTGCCGACGAGGACGAGGATGTCCTGGCGCAGCTCGAGGCTCCCTTGCTTGCCGGCCTGGAAGCGGTGGTTCTTGGCCTCAAGGAAGCACGCTCCGCCGAGGGGCGAGCGCTTGAATCCGTTCTCACGGGCCACCTTGCCAGCATTGGCCGTCTGACCGACGAGGCGGAGCAGCATCCCGGGCGGAGTGTGGAAGCGATCCGTGCACGGCTCGCGATGCAGGTGCAGGCCCTGCTCGATGCCAGCCCGGCACTCGACCCGCAGCGCCTCCATCAGGAGGCCGCGCTGCTTGCGGTCAAGGCCGATATCCGCGAGGAGATCGACCGGCTGCATGCTCATGTTGCCGCGTTGCGGGCCTTGTTCGATCAGGGCGGGCCGATCGGCCGGAAGCTCGACTTTCTTGCGCAGGAATTCGGGCGAGAATCCTCGACGCTTTGCGCCAAGGCCGGTGATGCCGGGTTGTCGCGCATCGGGCTCGAGCTGCGCACGGTCGTCGACCAGATGCGCGAACAGGTTCAGAATGTGGAGTGACGGCTGATGGCCGATCTGGTGCGCCCGGCCCGTCGCGGCCTGATGTTGATCCTGTCCTCTCCCTCGGGAGCGGGCAAATCGACCCTGACGCGAACGCTGTCGCAGAAGGAAACCAATCTCGATCTGTCGGTCTCGGTCACGACCCGGCTCAAGCGCCCCTCCGAGATCCATGGCGTCCATTATCACTTCATCGACCGCCCTGCCTTCGACACGTTGCGCGAGCGCGATGATCTGCTCGAATGGGCCGAGGTCCATGGCAATGGCTACGGGACGCCGCGCAAGCCCGTCGAGGATGCGCTGAAGGCTGGCCGCGATGTGCTCTTCGACATCGACTATCAGGGCACGCAGCAGATCCTTGAAAAGGCGCGCGAGGATGTCGTCGCCATCTTCATCCTGCCGCCATCGATGGCGGAACTGCGCTCTCGCCTCGTGCGTCGCGCCGAGGATGCGCCTGAGGTGATCGCCAAGCGGCTCGACAACGCCCGCGACGAGATCGCTCGTTGGAGCGTCTATGACTACGTCATCATCAATGACGATCTCGGTGCTGCCTATGAATCGGTCCGCGCCATCCTTACTGCCGAGCGCCTGAAGCGTTCGCGCGCGATTGGCATGAGTGAGTTTGTCGCCGGCCTCCTCAGCGAGGCAATCGCGTAGGGAGCGCCGCTATCCGGCCTTCAGCCCAGCCAGGGCGTTGGCGAGGCGCACGAAACCTGAAACGGGCACTTCCTCTGCGCGGGCTGTTGGCGACAGGCCGGCGGCCTCGATCATCGGCAGCGGATCGGGTGTCACGGCCTTGAGGCTCTGGCGCAGCATTTTCCGACGCTGGCCGAATGCGGCCAGGGTGACGCGCTCCAGCAATCTCTGTTCACAGGGCTCTGGCCTCAGTCGCGGCACGAGTTGAACGACCGAGGAGGTGATTTTCGGCGGCGGCACGAAAGCGGACCTGGGCACGTCGAACAGGATCTTGGTTTCGCAACGCCAGTTCGCGAGAACGGCCAGCCTGCCATAGTCAGCGCGCTGCTCCGGGGTTGCAATGATGCGCTCGGCCACCTCGCGCTGGAACATCAGCGTGAGCGAGTTCCACCAGGAGGGCCAGGGTTCCTGGCTGAGCCAGCCAACGAGCAACGGCGTGCCAATATTATAGGGCAGGTTCGCGATGATCCGGGCGGGCGAACCGCCGAGATGAGTGGACAGGTCGACGGCAAGCGCATCGCCGTCAATCACCTCGAGCCGTCCCGGGTAATGTGCGGCGATCTCTGCCAGCGCCGGCAGGCAGCGTCGATCACGCTCGATCGCAATGACACGCCCCGCGCCATTGGCCAGCAGGGCGCGTGTCAGCCCCCCGGGGCCAGGGCCGATCTCCACCACCGTCTCACCGTCAAGCGGCCCGGCGGCGCGGGCTATCCTGCTTGTCAGGTTGAGGTCGAACAGGAAGTTCTGGCCCAGCGATTTCTGCGCCATCAGCCCGTGGCGTTCAACCACCTCACGCAGCGGCGGCAGCGTGTCGATCTGGCTCATGGCAGGCGGCTTTCGAAATGGGCTGCCATGCGGGCTGCCAGCCGCAGCGCGGCGCAAAGGCTGTCGGGGCGGGCAATGCCGCGGCCTGCGATGTCGAAGGCCGTTCCGTGATCCGGTGAGGTACGGATGAAGGGCAGGCCAAGCGTCACGTTGACGCCCTCGTCGAAGGCGATCGTCTTGATCGGGATCAGGGCCTGGTCGTGATACATCGCCAGTGCCGCATCGTACCCGGCGCGGGCGCGCGAATGGAACATTGTGTCGGCAGGATAGGGACCGCTTGCGTCGATTCCCAACGCCTTGAGCTGCTCGACGGCTGGCGCCACCACCGCAGCATCCTCCTCGCCCAGCGCTCCACCTTCTCCCGCATGCGGATTCAGCCCACTGAGTGCGATCCGCGGCCGCGCAATTCCGAAGCGGGCGGCCAGTTCGCGAGCGACAATTCGCCCCGTCTCGACAATCAGATCCGTCGTCAGCAGCGATGGTACCGCACTGAGCGGCACGTGGATCGTCACCGGAACAACCGCCAGATCTTCGCACCAGAGCATCATCACAGGGTGGGGCGTCCTGCCTCCATCCGCCGCAAGATGCGCCAGATATTCCGTATGGCCGGGATGCCTGAAACCGGCGGCGTAAAGAACGCTTTTTGCAATGGGATTGGTGACCAGCGCAGCCGCATGTCTTTCGCGCACCGCGGCGACGGCGCGATCAATCGCCTCGATCGTCCCCGCAGCGGTTGCAGGATCAGGATGTCCGGATACCACGATCGCGGTCTTCTCGAGCGCAATGACGGGCAGGGCCTGTTCGAAAAGCGCCTCTGCCTCATGCCAGGCGCAGCCAACGATGGGCACATCGAGGCCCAGCCGTCGTGACAGGCTTTCCAAAAGGCCGGGGTCGGCAATGCAGGCAAACGGCGGAAGGGCTGCGGGTTCCCGCAGCACCCAGGCCTTCAAGGCGAGTTCGGGGCCGATCCCTGCCGGATCACCTTGCGTGAGAGCGAGCAGTCGCGGTGACACGTTCTTCTCCACCCGCACAGGCTCGCTCGCAGTAATCCTGATTCCACCCTCAGCGAGAGGCGACACCGTCGCCTGTCGAGCCCTGGCCCAGGTTCTGCGAGTAGCTGATCTCACCCAAGGTGCGCAGTTCGAGCTTGAACATCACCGTCCGCGTATCCTTCGTGGCGCCGGACTGCCGGTCGGCATAGGACTGCGAATAGGAGATGTCGAACACGGTGCATTCGTCGGTGTAGTTGATACCCAGACTCATCGAGGCAGGCTGGAACGGACCGGTCTTCGGGTAGGTAAGTGCCGCAAGGGCAACGGGATTGAGCTGGGCCGCCACGAAGGCGTCGCGATACCGCTCCCGGTCGAACTTGTACTTGTCGAGGTCGAACAAGACCCCGGCGCGGACGCGCCAGTATTGTGCGATCCCGAGCGAGCCGTTCAGGCCGAGACCCTCGCGCCGCCGCGGAATGCCCAGCTCGGGTTGAGGCTCATAGCGGCCATAGGTGACAGAGGTCGTGACCGTACCATTGCTGTAGGTCGCACCTGCGTCGATCCGCTGCGCCTCGAATGTCGACTCGTCCAGCCGCGCCGCGCCAGTCAGGAAGAAGTTCTTGAACGGCGAGATCTGCGCGCGGGTGACGAAATCGGACCGCGTCGTTTCGAGACCTGAATTCAGGCCGGTATTGACCAGGTCGGCTTGTGCGAAGGAATTGCGCCCAGCGAGATTGAAGGACTGGCCGACCAGGAAATTGGCGTAGGCCTCCTTACCGAAGCGGCCCGTGTAGAGCGCGCCGACATTCGCTCGCGTGCCACCCTCGACCCGATCATAGCCGGAGAACTTGCCGCTCCACTCGAACAGGTTGGTGTCGTCAAAGACGAGGCTTTGCGAATCCTCATTGGCGACGCGCAGGACATTCGTCTCGTTCGGACGCGCAACGAACTGGGCGACTGGCTCGATGATATGCGTGCCCCACGAGGTCTTGGCCACGAAGGGGTAGCGATACATCAGGCCGACCGCCGGCATGACGCGCCCGAAGACATCATCCGATGTGTTGAAGATCGAGGAAACGTTGGCGTTGGAAAAGCCGGTCGTGGACGGATTGACCGAGAAGATATCCGCGCGAACCGACGCATAGGGCGTCCAGACCTGACCGAGCGAATCGATGAAATTGCGCCGCCAGGACACTTCCGCTGTTGCACGCGCCACCGAACCGCCGATGCCGCGCACCAGGCACTGGTCCTTCTGGTAGACGGCGCAGCCGTCATAGAGTGGGTTCGGCGTCGTGATCAGGAAGTTCTTCTGGGCTGGGATCTGCTGGAAGGCAGCGGCATCCCGGGTCAGGCTTGTGACGTTCACATTGAACGCCAGTTCACCGCCAATGACGTCCGGCTTGTGCACCCGCTTGTTGTAATCGAACACCGGCAGCACGAGCGGCTGCTGCTTCTGCCAATCGGACGACGTCAGGGGTTGGAAATAATAGCCACGCAGGTCGAACCAGGCATTCGGGCTCTGGCCGTTGAGATAGCCGGTCGAGATCGATTCCTGCAGATAGGTCGTCGAGCTGATGCTTTCGCTTCGGATGCGATAGTTCTTCCAGAACCAGCGGTCCGTCGACATCGCGATGTCCCAGCCGTAGGTCCAGCGCGGATTCAGATAGAATTTGCCAGTGGTTTCCAGCGAGCCGCGGAAATCGCTGTCGCGCGCGCCGTACGGCGTCGGCTGGAACGCATCCGGCTCCGCCTGGAAGATACCGGCTGCACGGATGTTGTAGGACCCGTTGACGAGTCGGTGACGCCACTCGGCCTGGCCAAGGAAGCCCTGCCGCGAGAGATAGGTTGGCGTGACTGTGAGATCGTAGTTCGGGGCGAGGTTGAAGAAATAGGGCAGGCCAACACCGAACCCGAGCGCGCTCGTGTTGATGAAGGCCGGCGACAGGAAGCCGCTCTTGCGCTTCACCGTCGAGTCCGGGCCCGACATGTACGGGATATAGGCGATCGGAACCCCGGCAAATTCTAGCCGGGACGATTCGTAATAGATCGTCTGCTCGGACTTCTTGTGGATGATCCGCGCCGAGCGGACCTGCCAGAGCGGCGGCCTTTCGGGCTTGTCCTTGCAGGGCTCGCAAGCCGTGTAGATGCCCTTTTCAAAGACGAAGGTCTCGCCGTCGGTGCGTTCAGCCCGCGGAGCTGTAAACCGCGTCTTGTCCGGGTTCACGACGCGCAGCGAATCAATGAAACCGTCGCGGAAATCGTCAGTCAGATTGAAGCGATCGCCGGTGATGACGGTACCGTTCGACTCGGTGATCCGGGCATTGCCGCTGGCGATGACGCGCTTGCTGGCGCGGTCATAGGTGACCTTGTCCGCTTCGATCGTACGGCCCTGATAGAGAATCTGGACGTCGCCGACGGCTGAGACGCTGTTGTTCTTGTTATCGTAGACCAGCTCGCGCGCGTCGACGACCATGCGCTCTTGCGGCTTCTGCGGAGCTTGCGCGAAAGCGCTCCCTCCTGCCGTCAGGCAATAGGCCAAACTCGAGGCGAGGGCGGTCGCCGCGGCAAAACGAGCCATGCGTCTCACGCCAGAGGCCATATGCTCAATCCAAAATTAACCATAGGCACAGTACTAGTTACCCGTCTTCCTGGTGAAGGAGAGCGAGCGCCCCAAGCATCGTCCCCACAACCGCCGGCAACCACGCGGCCACCATGGGATTGACGATCCCTGATGCCCCGAGCTCTTCCGACAGCTGCGTCGCGACATAGAGCACGAACCCGGCCGCCACGCCACCTATCACCAATCTCGTAACACCACCAAATCTGAAAAATCTTAAGGAAACGGATGCCGCCACCAAGATCATGGCAACGAGCAGAAGCGGCCGCGCCTTGAGCGACTGATAGCGCAGCTCGTAGCGCGTGGAATCAAGGCCGGCCTTCTGCGTCCGTTCGATCACTGTCGGCATCGACCAGAACCCAACAGCGTCGGGCGGGGTGAAACTTTGCCGCACCTGTTCGGGCTCCAGAGTCGTTGCGAGCAAATAGGTCGTGTAGCTCTGTGGCTCTTCCGTGGCAGACACGACGCGTGCGTCGCTCAATTCCCAATAGCCGCGATGCAGGATCGCTTCCCGCGCCTCCACGCGCTCGTTGAAGCCGCCATTCGCATCGAAGTTGAAGACCGCGACCTGCGAGAGGCCTGACGCGTCCGGCAAGGCTGCCGCAGCGCGAATAATCGCCTGTCCGTCGACGCTGCGCTGGCGAATCCAGATTTCCTGCGCCCCGGACGCCTGGGTGCTCCTCGCGAAGAGCCTGGCTTCGAGGGCCGTCGCGCTGCGCTTCAGTTCGGCCGCGAGCGGGTTGTAGATCATGATCGAGACAAAGCCGATCACTGCTGCGACCAATGCGGCCGGTTGCAGAAATTGCCAGGCTGATACGCCCACGGAGCGGGCCACCACGAGCTCAAGCTTCCGGCTCAGCGTCAGCAGTGCGAACATGCCGCCGAACAGCACAGCAAAGGGGAAGATCTGCTCCGCCACCGCAGGTGCGCGAAAGAGCGCGAGCTTGATGATTTGTGGCGTCGTCGCGAGCGGAGAATCGCCGGCGCGACGCATCAACTCCACGAAATCGAGCGTCAGGATCAGAAAGAAGAAGGTGCTGAACACGCTGATGATGGCGCGTGTGAAGCGCTTGGTCAGGTATCGGCCGAAGGTCGAGACAAGCAGCATCAGGCGCGACGCAGGCGAGAGGGCAGGGCGGATAGCGACAGGATGATCGGCTCGAACAGCTTGTTGAGCCGCGGCCTCAGCGACGCGCCAAACATGATCAGGGCCGTAGAGCAGATGATTGTGACCAGAGGCAGAAGGTAGAGCAGGACGACTGCAAAGCCTGATCTGACGCTGGCGGTCCACGCGGCGTAGGCGCCGATGCGGACCGCACCGACAATCAGAATCGCTGCCTGGATCGCGACATTGCGGCCCTGACGCGTCGTACGCGCTTCGCCCAGGGCGGCGAAGGCGACGAGCATGAACGCGATGGGGTAGAGCGGCGCCGAAAGACGATTGTGCAGTTCGGCGCGGAACCGCCCGGCCTGCAGCTTGTAATAGGCCTCATTCGGATCCTGTCGCAGCAAGGCCCAGGTCGTGCGTTCGCGTGGCTTGTAGATCACCTTGTCGCCATTGCCTTCGCCATCGCCGCCTGTCGGCTCGCCCGACAAGGCCGACAGATTGAGCGCATAGCGCTCGAACGAGATGATCGAAGTCGATTCCTTGTTCTTGGCCTCGCGCTGGATCGTCCCCTTCTCCAGCATCAGGAAGCTGTTGCCGTCCGATTCCACTGTTCGGCCGCGCTCGGCGATGTAGACGGCGGGTTGGCTGGGATCGCGGCGGTCCTGCATGAAGATGCCGAGCAGCGCGTCACCCGAACGCTCGCGGTAGTGAAACGTCACGCCGGAATCGAGTGAGACGAACTGGCCTTCCTTCACGACATTGGCGACGAAATCAGCCCTGATCAGCGTGATCAGGTCCCGCAACGCCCGGAACCCCGACGGCATGACCGAAATCGCCATCCAGCCGACAAGGAGGGAGGTTGCCAGCGTCAGCACGATGAACGGGCGAGTCAGTCGGTACGGCGCGACTCCGGCCGCATTCATGACGATCAACTCCGAATCGCCGTTCAGCCGGTTCAGCGTGTAGAGCGTCGACATGAACAGCGCGACAGGTGCGATGCCCGCGATCAGCGCCGGCAACGAAAGCAGAGTCACCGTGAAGAAGATATAGATCGTCTGGCCCTTGCCGGTAATCAGGTCGACTTCGCGCAGCGCTTGCGTCACCCAGATCACGCTTGTCAGCCCGATCAGAAGCACGATCGCTGCGACCGCGGCGATCTTCAGGATATAGCGGTCGAGACGGAGAAGACGCACGCGTTAGCTTCCGGTGAACCCGAGGGCAGTCCGAGGCTCCCCTTGGACGGTTCGCCAAACACTCCCTATGGTATAGCCACGATCATGGCGCAAACGGGAATCGTTCGCACCATGTTCACGACCTTCCTGATGAGCCCTATTCCCGCCAATTGTGAGCAGCTTATGTCGCAGCGCCTGAAGCTTGAGGTCAAAGCCCTGAACACCATCGGCGGGCAGGACCTCGTCATTTTCGTGTCGGACAAGCTGACGCCCGCCAAGCTTGCCGAAGATTGGCTCGGAGAGGGCGCTCATGCACTGCTCGCCAGAGCCGCGGCAGCCGACAAGTTCAAGGGCAAGGCGCTCTCCGGAATGGCATTGCTGGCGCCTGACGGCGCCGGATATGAACGCCTGGTTGTCATCGGCGTCGGGCCGGATAGAGATGGCGATAGGCTCGATTTCGCCAAGTTGGGCGGGGCTGTCGCAGCCAAGCTTGGCAGTGGCCGCTCCGCCGATGTGATCATCGCCCTGCCTGACGCTGAAATCAGTGCCGAACAAGCCGCCGCGATCGCTCTGGGGTTGCGGCTCCGAGCCTATGTCTTCGACCGCTACAAGACCAAGACCCGCGAAGCCGACGATGCCGATCCGATCACCGTGACGCTGCGCACGCCCGACCCGGCAGCGCTCAAGAAGGCCCTCAAGGCTTGCGAAGCCGTCGCCGGCGGCGTCGAGATTGCTCGCGATCTCGTGAACGAGCCGCCGAATGTGCTCTATCCCGAAGAATTCGCCGAACGCGCCGCAAAGCTCGAGAAGCTTGGCGTCGAGGTCGAGGTTCTCGACGAGAAGCAGCTCAAGAAGATCGGCATGCGGGCATTGCTCGGCGTTGGCCAGGGGTCGCGCCGCGAAAGTCGCGTCGTCGTCATGCGCTGGAATGGCGCCAAGTCGGGCGTTCAGCCCGTCGCCTTTGTCGGCAAGGGGGTCACATTCGACACTGGCGGCATCTCTCTGAAGCCCGGTGCGGGCATGGAGGACATGAAGGGCGACATGGCTGGTGCCGCCTGTGTCACCGGACTGATGCATGCGCTCGCAGCACGTAAGGCCAAGGTCAATGCGATTGGCGTGATTGGGCTGGTCGAGAATATGCCGGATGGCAACGCCCAGCGCCCCGGTGACATCGTCACTTCGCTTTCAGGGCAGACCATCGAGATCATCAATACCGACGCCGAGGGGCGCCTCGTCCTTGCCGATGTGCTCTGGTACACGCAGGACAAGTACAAGCCGCGCTTCATGGTCAACCTGGCGACCCTGACGGGAGCGATTCTGGTGGCGCTCGCGCAGGAGAATGCCGGGCTGTTTTCGAATGATGACGAGCTATCCGAACGACTCGCTGTCGCTGGCAAGGCTACTGGCGAAACCGTCTGGCGCATGCCGCTTGGCCCAGCCTACGACAAGATGATCGATTCAAAGTTCGCAGATATGAAGAACTCGGCCGGGCGCTATGGCGGTTCGATCACCGCCGCGCAGTTCCTTCAGCGGCATGTCAATGAAACGCCCTGGGCCCATCTCGACATTGCTGGTACGGGCATGGGCTCGCCGAACAGTGAGACCAATCGCTCCTGGGGTTCGGGCTGGGGCGTGCGCCTCCTCGACCGGCTCGTCGCGAACCACTACGAGACCTGATCCCTTCTCGAAACGTTGTTTCGCAATGCTCTAATAAGAAAGGGCTTTCATGACGGAAGTCCTGTTCTTCCACCTTCAGTCACGTCCGCTTGAGCAGGTTCTTCCGACCATCCTCGATCGGGCGCTATCGCGTGGCCAGAAGGTGGTCATCGAGGTCTCCAGTTCCGAGCGGGCGAGCGTGCTGGACGATCATCTGTGGACCTATGCGGATGACAGCTTCCTGCCGCATGTCATGGCAAGCGAGCCGGATGCACCGACAAATCCGGTCGTACTGACGACGCAGCCCCACAATCCCAACGCAGCGCAGGTCCGAATCTGCGCCGACGGCGTCCGTATTCCCGACGCATTGCAGGATTACGAGCGCGTCGTCCTCATCTTCGACGGCGACGATCCCGACGCGCTCGCGGCTGCGCGCGAGGATTGGAAGGCGGTTCGTGCCACGGGCGCGTCGGCCAGCTACTGGCAGCAGGACGAAACCGGTCGCTGGGAGAAGAAAGCGTGAGATTGCCTGTTCTGTTCGCGTGCGCTGTGGCTCTGGGCGGATGTTCCGTCGATATTGGCGGCTTCTCCTTCACCCAGGATTCCAGCGGCACGCGAACCAGCAGCGCTTCAGCCCGCGCATCCACTCAGGAAGCCATGCTCACCGCCGACGGTGGCTGCGAGGCGGACGTTTCGCTGGATCCGTCGACGCGCCCCCTACCAAAGGAGATCGCGCTCGGCGTGACCGAATGCGAACTCGTGAAGTTGAAGGGCGCCCGGCCGACGGATGTTCTCATCGGCGAGAGCGGCAAGGGGCAGCGCGAGGTGCAGGTGCTCTATTCCGAGCCCGGCGGCCGCGAGATCTATATGTTCACCGACAACCGCCTCAGTCGGATCGTCAAGCCGGGGCAAGGGGAGGGCTGAAGCATCGGGCCGAAAACCGGATTACGGTTCTCGGGAAAGCTCATGCTCTCGGGAAAGCTCATGCAAACACTGAAGCTTGGATGATCGGACCGGTTACGGAATCTGGCCCGATGATCCAAGCATCGGACGGTAGGCTCGGATTTCGTCCGAACCTATCGCCGAGGCTGCTTCAGGCGCTCTCGAGTTCCTCGCTCAGCCCGAGCCATTCTTCCTCGGCGGCAGTCAGTGCCTCCGCCAATTCCGCGCGCTGACGCGAGAGCTGCAGGGCCTTTTCCGGATCGCGCGCGAATGCCGCGCCGTTGCCGAGCACGCCGTCGACCTTCTCGATCAACCCGGTCAGCTTGGCGATCCGTGCCTCGGCCAGGTTCAGCTTCTGGCGCAGCGGCCCTTGGGCCACGCGCTTGACGGCTGCACCCTTGCGCTCTTCGGCCTTGCTGTTGGTGTTCGCCGTCTCAGCGGGTTTATCGCGACGGGCAGCCTTGGCGCCACCGAGGACGAGGGCGCGATAATCCTCCATGTCGCCGTCAAAATTCTTCACCGTGCCGTCGCCGACGAGCCAGAGCCGATCGGCACAGGCTTCGATCAGGAAGCGGTCGTGGCTGACCAGGATGACCGCGCCGGGATAATCGTTGATGGCCTTGACCAGGGCCGTGCGGCTGTCGATGTCGAGATGGTTCGTCGGCTCGTCCAGGATGAGCAGATGCGGGCCACCGAACGCAGCGATGCCGAGCATCAGCCGCGCCTTTTCTCCCCCGGACAGATTCTTGACGGGGGTGTCCGCCTTGCTCGCGGGAAAGCCGATCTGCGCGGCCTTCGAGCGCACCTTGGCTTCCGGGGCATCTGGCATCAGGTCGCGCAGATGCGCGACCGGCGTTTCCTCCATCCGCAGCTCGTCGAGCTGATGCTGGGCGAAATAAGCGGTCTGGAGCTTCGACGAACGCCGCAGATCGCCAGACAGGGGCGGGAGCCGCCCGCCGATCAGCTTGCAGAAGGTCGATTTGCCGTTGCCGTTCGAACCGAGCAGCGCAATGCGATCGTCCGGCAGCAATGTGAGGTCGAGCCGCGACAGCACTTTGCGCTCGCCATAGCCGGCGCTAACATCGTCCAGCACCACCATGGGCGGGGAGAGCGGTCGCTCCGGACCCGGAAGGCTGAACGGCTGCACGTCCCGATCGACGATGGTCGCGATCGATTCCATCTTCTCCAGCCGCTTGACCCGCGATTGCGCCTGGCGCGCCTTCGAGGCCTTGGCCTTGAAGCGATCGACGAAGGCCTGGAGATGCTTGCGCTCGGCGTCCTGCTTCTCGCGCTGCTTGGCGAGCAGCATCTGCTTCTCGGCGCGCTGGCGCTCGAAGGAGGAGTAACCGCCGCGATAGATCGTGAGCTTGCCCTGATCGAGATGCAGGATGTGGTCGACGCAGGTGTCGAGCAGTTCGCGGTCGTGGCTCACCACCAGGACGGTATGCGGATAGCGCTCCAGATAGTCGTAGAGCCAGAGCGTGCCTTCGAGATCGAGATAGTTAGTCGGCTCGTCGAGCAGCAGCAGATCCGGTTCGGCAAAGAGCACGGCCGCGAGCGCAACGCGCATGCGCCAACCGCCCGAATAATCTGAGCAGGGGCGTTGTTGCGCCGCCTCGTCGAAGCCGAGCCCGTGCAGCACGGTTGCGGCCCGGGCCGGGGCAGCATGTGCGCCGATATCGGCGAGCCGGGTCTCGATCTCGGCGATGCGCAGCGGGTCGGTCGCGGTCTCGGCCTCTTTCATCAGGGCCGCGCGCTCGGTATCGGCTGCGAGGACGACCTCGATCAGCGATTCCGGGCCTCCCGGAGCTTCCTGGGCGACGCCACCGATCCGCATGCCCCGCGGCACGCTGACGGAACCGCCTTCGGGCGAGAGATCGCCGGTGATGATGCGAAAGAGCGTGGTCTTGCCGGTGCCGTTGCGGCCGACAAGACCGACGCGTGATCCGTCGGGCAGAGCCGCACTGGCCCGGTCCAGGAGCAGCCGTTCGCCGAGCCTGTAGGTGATATCGTTGAGCGTGAGCATGGCGCGGATTTAGGGCCTGGGGCCATGGCAAGCAATGGTTAACGCTGCGGGCTAACGCGATCGAAAGACCAGTCATGCTTTTGACATGAAGCAGCCACGGCCCCGCCGGAGCTGCCCCTCAGCCATGGGATTGCGTCTACATCCATGATTCGCAAAGAGAAACCGATGCATCTCAGCCCCCGGCATATGGTTCAGCGGCGCTTCTCCACGACCGCAGCCGCGCTGGCGATCATCTCCCTGATTCTGGGCAGTGCCGGCGTGCTCAGCGCGCTTCTGCTCGATCGTCGCGCCGAACCGTCCGTGACCTGGCAGTCCATGCCGCCGCAGGATGTCGGAGCGACATCGTTCAGATAGGCCCGCTTGGCCGCTGCGCTTGCCGCAAGGGCGCTCCGAGGTTAACGCTGTCCCATGAGCAGAACCGCTTTCTATCCCGGATCTTTCGACCCCATCACCAATGGCCATGCCGATGTGATCGCTGGTGCTTGCCAGCTATGCGATAGGCTAGTGCTCGCTATCGGGGTTCACCCGGGCAAGGCCCCGATCTTCTCTGCCGACGAGCGCGCCCACCTGCTGCAGGAGGTTGCAAGCCCGATTGCCGCTGCTGCCAACGTCGCCATTGAGGTCGTGACCTTCGACTATCTCGCTGTCCAGGCGGCCAGGGAGGCTGGTGCGACCATCATGATTCGCGGCCTGCGTGACGCCACTGATTTCGACTACGAGATGCAGCTTTCCGGCATGAACCAGGCCATGGTGCCCGAGTTGCAGACCGTGTTTCTGCCGGCTTCTGCGAGGACGCGCCACATCACTGCGACGCTCGTGCGGCAGATCGCCTCCATGGGAGGGGATGTCTCGGCCTTCGTGCCATCCGTGGTCAGCGGCCGCCTCAAGGCGAAGTTCCCGGCACGCTGACCCAGCGACAATCGAGAGCCGAGCCGATCGTTTGGCATCTTCCTCCGCATTCTGCGGATTTGCGTTTGCATTTTGCCGGCGGCGATGGTGTCTCTGGGACAACATGACTCGCTGCGCGCTGAGCCGCGTATTGCCCTCGAACGAGTTTTCCGATGCGCCTTTCCCGCTATTTCCTGCCGATCCTGCGTGACACGCCCAAGGAAGCCGAGATCGTCTCGCATCGCCTGATGCTGCGCGCCGGCATGATCCGCCAGCAATCGGCGGGAATCTACTCGTGGCTGCCGCTCGGCCTGCGGGTGCTCAACAAGATCAACGCAGTGGTTCGTGAGGAGCAGAATCGTTCGGGCGCCATCGAGGTCCTGATGCCGACCATTCAGTCGGCCGATCTCTGGCGCGAGAGCGGGCGTTACGACGCCTATGGCAAGGAGATGCTGCGCATCAAGGACCGGCACGACCGCGACATGCTGTACGGGCCGACCAATGAGGAGATGATCACCGACATCTTCCGATCCTATGTGAAGTCCTACAAGGACCTGCCGCTCAACCTCTACCATATCCAGTGGAAGTTCCGGGATGAGGTCAGGCCGCGCTTTGGCGTGATGCGCGGGCGCGAGTTCCTGATGAAGGACGCCTATTCCTTCGACCTCGACCAGGCCGGCGCGCGGCATGCCTATAATCGCATGTTCACCGCCTATCTCAGGACCTTCGCCCGGCTCGGCCTGAAGGCGATCCCGATGCGCGCCGATACCGGCCCGATCGGTGGCGACCTGAGCCATGAGTTCATCGTCCTCGCATCCACCGGCGAAAGCGAAGTTTTCTGCCACAAGGACTATCTCAGCTTCGAGACGCCGAAGGTCGATACCGACTTCGACAGCGTCGACGGGTTGCAGGCCATCGTCGACAAATGGACGAGCCTCTACGCCGCGACCGAGGAAATGCACGACAAGGCGGCGTTCGACGCGGTTCCTGCTGGCCAGCAGTTGTCGGCGCGCGGCATCGAGGTCGGTCATATCTTCTATTTCGGCACGAAGTACTCCGAGCCGATGGGCGCCACGGTGACCGGGCCGGACGGCCAGCAGGTGCCGGTGCATATGGGCTCCTATGGCATTGGCCCGAGCCGCCTCGTCGCAGCATTGATCGAGGCCGGCCACGATGACGCCGGTATCGTCTGGCCGGACGAAATCGCGCCATTCGACGTCGCGGTGCTGAACCTGAAGACCGGCGATGCCGCGACCGATGGCGCCTGCGAGCAGCTCTACAGCGCGCTCTCCGCCAAGGGCTATGACACGCTCTATGACGACACCGAGGACCGGCCGGGCGCTAAATTCGCGACGGCCGACCTGATCGGCGTGCCGTGGCAGGTCATCGTCGGCCCGAAGGGGCTGGCCGAGGGCAAGGTCGAAATCAAACGCCGCGCCGGCGGAGAGCGCGAACTCGTCTCGCTCGCGGCTGCGCTGGAACGCTTCCCGGGCCGCCCGGCTTGAGTGGGAGCGTCATGATCGCGGAGCGGAGCAGGCGCCGATGAACGTGGCGGTGGAGTCGATGTCGACCGAAATGGAACAGCCCACCGGAACACGCCCCTTTGCGGGTTTCGAATGGCTGCTCGCCGGGCGCTATCTGCGCACGCGTCGACGCGAGGGCTTTGTCTCGGTCATCGCCGGCTTCTCCTTCCTCGGCATTTTGCTCGGGGTCGCCACGCTGATCATCGTGATGTCGGTGATGAACGGCTTTCGGAAAGAGCTCCTGGAGAAGATCGTCGGCGTCAACGGCCACATCTTTGCGACGCCGATCGATCGCCCGCTCGATGATTATGAAGCGGTCGCGGCACGGCTGCGGCAGGTTCCCGGCATCAAGCTCGCAATCCCCCTGGTGGAAGGCCAAGCGCTCGCTTCGTCGCAATATGCCAATAGCGGCGTGCTGGTGCGTGGCATTTCCGAGGGAGATCTCAAGTCGATCCCCTTCATCGGCAACAATATCAAGCGCGGCACGCTCGACGGTTTTGACGCGGCGGCAGGCGTCGCCATTGGCAGTCGGCTTGCCGCAGCGCTTTCGCTGACGGCTGGCGATACGATCACGCTGGTTTCGCCGAAGGGAGCCTCAACCCCATTCGGGACCGCTCCGCGCATCAAGGCCTATCCCATCCAGGCGGTGTTCGAGATCGGCATGACCGAGTTCGACGCCTCGTTCGTCTTCATGCCGCTGGCGGAATCGCAGGCCTATTTCAACCGCGACGGCGATGTGAACGTCATCGAGGTCTTCATCGACAACCCGGACCGGACGCAGGTCGTGCGCGACGCCATCGAGGCCGATGCACCCCGGCCGCTGGTGCTGTCCGACTGGCGACAGCGCAACCGCACCTTCTTCAACGCACTCGAGGTCGAGCGGAACGTCATGTTCATCATCCTCACGCTGATCGTGCTGGTGGCCGCGCTGAACATCGTCTCTGGTCTGATCATGCTGGTGAAGGACAAGACGGAGGACATCGCGATCATGCGCACCATGGGGGCGTCTCGCGGCACTGTGCTGCGCGTCTTCCTGATCACGGGGGCGGCCATCGGCGTGTTCGGTACATTGGCGGGGCTGGGCCTCGGTGTTCTCTTCGCCAACAACATCAAGTCGATCATGGCCACGCTGAACTGGATCACCGGGGCCAATCTCTGGGACCCGACCGTACGCTTCCTGAGCGATATCCCCTCCGTGATCGACTGGCGGGAAGTGGCGAGTGTGGTCGGGATGGCGCTGGTCCTGTCGCTGCTGGCGACGCTGTATCCTGCCTGGAAGGCGGCTCGGCTGGACCCGGTCCAGGCCCTGCGGATGGGTTGAGGCAGAAGAACCCGTGGCCATGCAACGCGAAACACCGGCGCTTTTCCTCTCCCAGATCGAGCGCCATTACCCACAGACCGACGCCCCGCTCGAAATCCTGCGCAAGGCGGATTTCGCATTGTGGCCAGGCGAACTCGTCGCACTCGTCGCGCCGAGCGGTACGGGCAAGTCGACGCTGCTCCATGTCGCCGGCCTGCTCGAGAAGCCCGATGACGGCGAGGTCTTTGTCGGCGGAATCGCGACCAGCAAGCTGGACGACAAGGGCCGCACCCGGCTGCGCCGCACCGAGATCGGCTTCGTCTACCAGTTCCACCATTTGCTGCCGGAGTTCACGGCGCTCGAGAACGTCATGTTGCCACAGCGCATTCGCGGTCTGCGGAAGCGGGAAGCCGAAGAGCGTGCGACTGAGCTGCTCACCTTTCTCGGTCTGGGCGAGCGGCTCGATCATCTTCCCGGCGAGCTTTCCGGCGGCGAGCAGCAACGCGTCGCGATTGGGCGTGCGGTCGCCAATGCGCCGCGCCTGCTCCTGGCGGACGAGCCGACTGGCAATCTCGACCCGCACACTTCGCTGCATGTCTTCAACACGCTGGTGGCACTGGCCCGTGCTTCAGGTCTCGCGGCCCTGATCGCGACCCATAATCTCGACCTCGCCCGGCGCATGGACCGACAGGTGACGATCCGCGACGGGCTGGTCGTCCCGCTGCGCTAGCGCGGGTTGGGCCTATTGGGCGTTCCTGCGTTTTCCCCGAGCCGGTGCCACCACTGCAAGGCCCGCAATCACGATCACGACAATGCCGATCCAGGTCGCGGCTGATGGCAAATCGCCGAACATCGCGTAACCCAGCGCGGTCGCGCCAAGCAGTTCGAGATAGACCAGCGGCGACAGCGTCGAGACCGGCGCCATCCTGAAAGCGCTGATCGTGAGCAGGTTGCTGCCGGCCGAAAGCAGGCCCATCAGGAGGATCAGCAGAATCTCCTCGCGATTGGGCACCGTCCACTGGAACGGGACGATAGGCGTCAGCAACAGGATACCGAAGACGAGCTGGATGGTCAGCGTCGACAAGGGCGTGCTGTCCTGGGCGGTGGCACGCGTCATCACGAGGTAGCACGCCATCAGTCCGCCCGACGCCAGCGCGATCAGTGTGCCGGAACTGCCTTCAGCGTCCGGTCTCACGATCAGCATGGCTCCGATAAAGCCTAGAATGACGGCCGCCAGCTTTCGGCGATCAAGCCGCTCGCGCAGGACAATCATGGCCAGCAGGGTCGCGATAATCGGAGCGATGAAGTAGGCCCCCAGCGCGTCGGCAAGCGGAATGCGCGCAATCGCGGTGAAATAGAGCGTCATCGCGCCAACCAGGAAGGCGGTGCGCAGAAGCTGCGGCAGGATCTGGTTGCGGCCAATCAGCGGCGCCGGCGCGCGCGCCTGCACACATAGCACGACAGGCAGTACGAAGCCGAGCGCTGCGACATAACGAGCCCAGCTTAGAAAGGCCGGGGAGTGCGCCCCGCTGAGATACTTGCCGATCGCATCCGCGCCGGGGATGAACAGCATCGATATGGCCATCAGAACGATGCCCAGCGCGGGGCCGCGAGTGCCGTCGGAGGCCGGCGCGCGCTCGTCCTGCTTGTTCGCCTCGACGGGGTTTGAGCGGGGATTAGCGACGGAAGCGCCGGAGGCATCTGAACTTTGGTCCATGCGGCTCTCTAGCAGATTCCGCGACGCCGACAGCCGTGGACGAGCCTGAATGCACTGACGGGAAGCGTAAGCGACCTACGCCGAAGGGTTAACTGCCCTTCACCACCATCAAGGGGATGTTAACCGCCATCCAGACGTCCAGGATGGAACTAACGCTGCGCGATTGACGAGAACAAAACAGGAATTATGATGGACATATAGCGAACATCTGGAGGTCAAGATGGTTTTAGCACGTAAGCTGGTCGTCGGAATGGTGGAGCTTGCCTCGCTCGGCCTCTTCCTTGGGATGATCTGGCTCTGGGCGGCGCTGCTCGCCGCCCCCAGCGTCTGAGCCATCCACAGCCGGCGGAAAGCCTCTCGACTGGACCCGTCGGCTCGCTCCATAAGGGCGGACGAGGTGACCCGATGAGTCGAGAGCAGGGCCGATCCCGCATTTTGTCCGAGGTGGGTTTCGTCCATCTCCACGTTCATTCGAGCTATTCCCTGCTCGAAGGGGCCATGACGGTCAGCACCCTGGCCAAGCTCGCCACTGCGGACGGCCAGCCCGCTCTGGCGCTGACCGACAGCAACAACCTCTTCGGCGCACTCGAATTCTCCGAGAAGCTTGCTGGTGGCGGCATCCAGCCCATCGTGGGCGTCCAGCTCTCGGTCGATTTCGCCGACGAGATCGATAGCGGCCGCCGGCCCGTTCAGGCGCAGGCCGTACCGCATATCGTCCTGCTTGCCATGTCCGAGGCGGGCTACGGCAATCTGATGAAACTCGTCACCGAAGCGTGCCTGGCAAGCGGAGGCGCCGGGCAGCCGATTTCGTCGCTCGAGAAACTGACGGCACATCATGACGGCGTGATCGCGTTGACCGGCGGGCCGGGCGGCCCGATCGACAGTGCGCTGCGTGCCGGGCAGGTAGCCCAGGCCAGCGCGCGCCTGGCCAAGCTTGCCGAAATCTTCGGCGATCGGCTTTATGTCGAGATCCAGCGCCATGGCCGTGATGGCGAGGCCGCCGTCGAGGCGCATCTGCTCAGGCTCGCCTATGATTCCGACCTCGCCATCGTCGCGACCAACGAGCCCTTCTTTGCCAAGGCGGGGGATTTCGAGGCGCATGACGCGCTGCTTGCCGTAGCCGAAGGGCGACTGGTCTCTGACGGCGAGCGTCGGCGCGTGACGCCAGGGCATTTCTTCGTCACTCGGTCCGAGATGAAGCGCCGCTTCGCCGATCTGCCGGAGGCGCTGGCCGCCACCGTCGAGATCGCGATGCGCTGCACCTGGCGCGTCGCGACACGCAAGCCGATCTTGCCGCGTTTCGGCGAGGAAGGGCGCGACGAGGCAGAGGAACTCGAGGTCCAGGCGCGCGCCGGTCTGGCGGCTCGGCTGTCCAAGCACGGCCCGGCTTCGGGCTATACGGTCGGTGAATACGAGTCGCGGCTCGATTTCGAGCTTTCGATCATCAACCGCATGAAATTCCCGGGCTATTTCCTCATCGTCTCGGACTTCATCAAATGGGCGAAGGACCAGGGTATCCCAGTTGGGCCGGGCCGTGGCTCCGGCGCGGGTTCACTCGTTGCCTATGCGCTGACGATCACTGATGTCGACCCGCTCCGCTTCGGCCTGCTCTTCGAGCGCTTCCTCAACCCCGACCGCGTCTCGATGCCGGACTTCGACATCGACTTCTGCCAGAACCGGCGCGAAGAGGTGATCGACTACGTCAAGCGGCGCTATGGCGAGGAGCGCGTCGCGCAGATCATCACCTTCGGCACGCTGCTGGCGCGCGGCGTGCTGCGCGACGTCGGCCGTGTGCTGGAAATGCCCTATGGCCAGGTCGACAAGCTGACCAAGCTGGTGCCGCAGAACCCGGCGAAGCCGATCTCGCTGCCGGAGGCGATCGCCGGCGAGCCGAAGCTGCAGGCGGCTGCGGACGAAGAGCCGGTTGTGGCCCGCCTGCTCGAAATTGCCCAGAAACTGGAGGGACTTCACCGCCACGCTTCGACTCACGCCGCAGGCGTGGTGATCGGCGATCGGCCGCTTGAGCAACTCGTCGCGCTTTCAGTCGATCCGCGCACCGGTATGCGCGTGACCCAGTTCAACATGAAATGGGTCGAGCAGGCCGGCCTGGTGAAGTTCGACTTCCTCGGCCTCAAGACGCTGACGACGCTGACCACAGCCGTCACGCTGATTGCCCAGCGCGACATCCAGATCGACCTCGCCAAGCTGCCTTTCGACGATCCGAAGAGCTACGAGATGCTGGCGCGCGGCGAGACGGTCGGCGTGTTCCAGGTTGAATCGGCGGGCATGCGCAAGGCCCTGGTCGAGATGAAGGCCGACCGGATCGAGGACCTGATTGCGCTCGTCGCCCTCTACCGGCCGGGTCCGATGGACAACATCCCGACCTATTGCCGCCGCAAGCTGGGCTTGGAGGATCCCACCTATCTCCATCCGAAGCTCGAACCGATCCTGGCCGAAACGCATGGCATCATCGTCTACCAGGAACAGGTGATGCAGGTGGCGCAGGCGCTCTCGGGCTATTCGCTCGGCGAGGCCGATTTGCTGCGTCGCGCCATGGGCAAGAAGATCAAGGCGGAGATGGACGCTCAGCGCGACCGCTTCGTGAAGGGCGCCGTCGAAGGCGGCATGACGAAGAGCATCGCCTCCGAGATCTTCGACCTGCTCGCGAAGTTCGCCGACTATGGCTTCAACAAGAGCCACGCCGCCGCCTATGCCGTCGTCGCGTTCCAGACCGCCTATCTCAAGGCGAATTTCCCGGTCGAGTTCCTCGCCGCGTCGATGACGCTCGACATGGGCAACACCGACAAGCTCTCGGAATTCCGGCGTGATGCCGAGCGCCTCGGTATCACGGTCGAGCCGCCCTCGATCAACCGCTCGGGCGTCGAGTTCGACGTGGCCGATGGCGCGATCCGCTACGCGCTCGGCGCGATCAAGGGGGTGGGGCGCACGGCGGTCGAATCCGTCGTCGTGGCGCGTAATTCGGACGGGCCGTTCCGCGATCTCGCCGATTTTGCGCGCCGCATCGACACCAAGCTCGTCAACCGCCGCACGATCGAGGCCTTGATCGCCGCTGGTGCGCTTGATCCGCTGGAGAAGGACCGCGCACGTGCCATGGCCGCGATCGACGGCATGCTGGCGCTCTCCAACCGCACGCGCGAGGCGGCTGCCGGTGGCCAGTCCGAGCTCTTTGGTGGGGGCTCCGTCGCGGAAGCCTTTCGCATCCCGCCGACCGAGCCGTGGGCGCCGGCCGAGCGACTGCGGCGCGAACATGACGCCGTCGGCTTCTTCCTGTCGGGGCATCCGCTCGACGATTACGAACATGTGTTGAAGCGGCTGCGCGTTCAGCGCTTTGCCGATTTTGCCAAGACGGTCAGGGCAAACGGGACCTCCGTCGCCAAAGTCGCGGTCTCGGTCATCGACAAGTCGGAGCGGCGCACCAAGTCCGGCAACAAGATGGGCATCGTCAACCTATCGGATCCCAGCGGGCAGTTCGAGGCGATCCTGTTCTCGGAGGGACTGCAGCGCTACCGCGATCTGTTGGAGCCGGGCCGGGCGCTGGTGTTGCGCCTCAGCGCGGTGCTCGATGGCGAGGATGTTCGACCCCGCATCGAGGATGTCGAGGTACTCGATGATCTGGCCGCTCGCCAGAAACAGGATCTGCTGGTCTACTTGCGCGACGACAGGGCGCTGGGCAGCATTGCGGAGCGCATTCGCCCGCGCGAAGGCGCCCGCGCCGAGGGCAAGGTTGCGGTGATCATGATCCTCGACGATGGCGCGCAGGAGGTCGAGATCGAGTTGCCGGGCCGCTACCCGGTCAACCAGCAGATTGCCAACGCGGTACGGGCGGCGCCGGGCGTGGTCAGCGTGGAATTGCGCTGAGAAGCGGAGAGGGCAGCATGACAGCCCTGATTGTCGTCGATGTGCAGAACGATTTCTGCCCGGGCGGACCTCTCGCCATTGCTGGTGGAGACGAGATCATCCCCGTGGTCAACGCGCTCGGTCGCCGCTTTCAAACGGTGGTCCTGACCCAGGACTGGCATCCGGCAGGGCACTCCTCCTTTGCCTCGCACCATCCTGGCAGGACGCATTTTGAGAGCGTGGCGATGGCCTATGGCGAGCAGGTGCTTTGGCCTGATCACTGTGTCCAGGGCACGCGAGGCGCGGAGTTTCATCCAGGCCTCGACCTGCCGCATGCCCAGGCCATCATCCGAAAGGGCTATCGCTCCGGAATCGACAGCTACTCCGGCTTCTTCGAGGCCGACCGTGTGACTCCCACAGGATTGGGGGGCTATCTCAAGGAACGCGGCATCTCGCGAGTCGCCATTGTCGGGCTCGCGACGGATTTTTGCGTCAACTGGACCGCGCAGGATGCTGTCCGGAGTGGGCTGGAAACCTTTGTTGTCGAGGAGGCTTGCCGAGCCATTGATCTCAATGGCTCGCTAGCCAAGGCCTGGTCCGACATGTCGGCGCTTGGGGTCAGGCGCTTCGCCCCGCAGGAGTTACCGATGTGACGCAGGCAGATGTCGCGCTCGCAACGCCTGTTTGACCTGATCCAGCTGCTGCGGCGCCATCGTCGCCCGGTCTCCGGCCGGCGGCTCGCCGACGAACTTCGTGTCAGCATACGCACCCTCTACCGCGACATCGTCACCTTGCAGGCGCAAGGCGCGCCGATCGAAGGCGAGCCGGGACTGGGCTATATTCTCAAGCCGGGTTTCATGCTGCCGCCGCTGATGTTCTCCGAGGACGAGATCGAAGCACTGGTGCTCGGCTCGCGCTGGGTGTCCGACCGGGCTGATGGTCGTCTTGCCCTGGCGGCGCGCGATGCGCTGGCCAAGATCCTCGCCGTCCTGCCAGGTGATCTGCGCGATGATGCCGAGGCGTCCGCCCTGTTAGTCGGTCCCGGTGCCGCGATCATGGCGGAAAGCTTCGATCTCTCTGCCATCCGCAAGGCGATCCGTTCAGAGCGCAAACTCTCGATCCTCTACCGTGATGGTGTCGGGAAGGCGAGCGAGAGGGTCGTCTGGCCGTTCGCCTTGAGCTTTTTCGACCATGTCCGCGTCGTCGTCGCGTGGTGCGAACTGCGGCAGGATTTCCGGCATTTCCGCACCGACCGCATCTCGCAGGTTCAGCCGCTGGACATCCGCTATCCGCGCCGACGCCAGGGCTTGCTGAAGGAGTGGCGCGAGCGGGAGGGAATTCCGCAACCATCGTGAGCGACACTGCCGGAAATTGGCAGCATCTGCATCTAGGATCTCCTCATCGCCCAACCGGAGACATGACCGATGCAGAACGCCAGTTTCGTCATCCTTTACGTCGACAGCCCGACTGCGAGCTGCCGGTTCTATCGTGCGCTGCTCGGAGCCGAACCGGTTGAAGCCTCTCCGACCTTTGCATTGTTCGCGCTGAAGTCGGGCATCATGCTCGGGCTCTGGTCGCGCCATACGGTCGAGCCCGGAGCGGAAGCAGCCGGCGGCGGCGGAGAGCTGGGCATGCCTGTCGATCGCGCTGATCAGGTCGATGCGATCCATCAGGAGTGGAAGGAGCGCGGCATCACCATCCTTCAGGAGCCGGTCGATCTCGATTTCGGCCGCACCTTCGTCGCGACCGACCCGGATGGCCATCGCCTGCGTGTTTTCTCTCCGACCGAAGCCTGAGGAGGCGAGCATGGCCGGCTACTGGATCGTGGTCGCTTCAGCCGAGCATGCCCGGCTAGGATTGGCCGGAGGCTTCATGCAGGTTTGCCATGGCAAGGCCGGGCCCTTGCGTCGGATTCGGGCCGGTGATGGCGTCGCCTGCTACTCGCCGACTGAAACCTTCGGTGGCGGGGAGAGGCTGCAGGCCTTCACCGCGATCGGTCGAGTCTGCGGCGACGAGCCCTATCCTGCCGATATGGGGGGCGGCTTTCGACCGTTCCGGCGCGATGTCGCTTGGCTTGCCGCATCCGAGGCATCGATCAAGCCGCTGCTCGACAACCTGGAATTGACATCCGGGCGGCTGAACTGGGGCTACCTGTTTCGCTTCGGGCTGGTTGCCGTCAGCGCTCATGACTTCACACTGATCGCTCAGGCCATGTCTGCGCCCGAGTTGGAAACCCTGACAGCTGCGTGACGCCTGGCGTCCGAGCAGTGCCGTCGTACGGCGGACGGTTGTCCGGATCCTTTGCAAAAGGGGACCATCGGGAATGCTGGCGGCGAGCGCGCTGCGGGTCGACCTCCGGTTGAGTGTACCCTGCCATGACAGTCGCGCGATTGTCTTGACCTACCCGCAAGGTTAGTCACGACCCTGGGGAAACGGGGTACGCGTCGATCCGATGTTCATTGCTTGAGGGAAAGCCGTTATGTCGTTTCTTTTGAAGCCCTTTTGCGCAGTTGGCGCACTGGTTTCCGTTCTCTCTGCCGGTCCGGTCTTGGCGCAGAGCCAGGCCGACCAGCTCGCGATCGTCTATCAATCAGGTCGCAATCAGCTTGGGATACTGACCTACTGCAACGAGAAAGGTCACATCGGAGCTGATGTGGTCGAGATCCAGAAGAAGATGCTCGGCCTGATCCCGGCTCCTGCCGACAAGAGCGGCGGGGATGCCGCCGAAGCGCAGGGCAAGAAGGGGACGATCGCCATGATGGGCGTCACGCAGGACATCGAGGCGATAGCCAAGGCCCAGAATGCATCGGCCGCGACCTACTGCAAGCAGATTGGCGATGTGGTGAAGCAAGCGGGCGCAGCCCTGCCCAAATAGCGATCCGGGGTCGCGCTCTCGGGTTATGGTCGCCGGCCATGGTAAGGCCGGCGAATCCGGCTTCCGGCTGAATTCGTTCCGGTTTGGGAGGGGAGGACGATGGCGACGGGAGATGATCTGCGCCGTCTGGCGCTGGCTCTGGACGGCACGATCGAGGCTCCGCACTTCGACCGGTCCGCCTTCAAGGTTTCGCGAATCTACGTCACTCTCGCTCCTGACGGTTGCAGCGCTAATTTCAGCTTCTCGCCCGAGGAGCAGGAATTCAGGTGCCTGATGGCGCCGGATGCCTTCAGTCCCGTGTCAAATGCCTGGGGCAAGCTAGGTTGGACGACGGCCAATCTTTCCAGGCTCGGCTTGGCTGAGCTTGCCGGAGCGCTCGAGGCGGCATGGGCGCATGGCGCGCAAAAGAAGCCACGGCGCCGATGACCTGCTGAGGTGCGAGCCTTGCGTTCCCACGCTTTCCCGTGTAAGGCGCAGGCCATCCCACATGGGGAGCATCGCCTCACTCCCGAGGCGTTCCGGTGACTTGGCAGTCCATGCCTTGTTCATTCGCACCCCAGAGGCTCAACCGGAAGGACGATCGAATCATGGCTCTGCCAGACTTTTCCATGCGCCAGTTGCTTGAAGCCGGCGCGCATTTCGGCCACCAGGCTCACCGCTGGAACCCGAAGATGTCGCCGTATATCTACGGCACCCGCAACAACATCCATATCCTCGACCTGTCGCAGTCGGTGCCGATGCTCTCGCGCGCCCTGCAGGCCGTCAGCGACACCGTGGCCCGTGGCGGCCGCGTCCTGTTCGTCGGCACCAAGCGTCAGGCGCAGGACTCGATCGCTGACGCCGCCAAACGTTCGGCGCAGTACTACGTCAACTCCCGTTGGCTCGGCGGCATGCTGACCAACTGGAAGACCATCTCGGCCTCGATCCAGCGCCTGCGCAAGGTCGACGAGCTCCTGAATGGCGGCAGCACCGGCCTGACCAAGAAGGAGCGCCTGATGCTGGCGCGTGAACGCGACAAGCTCGAGAAGGCGCTCGGCGGCATCAAGGACATGGGCGGTACGCCCGACATGATCTTCGTGATCGACACCAACAAGGAAGCGCTCGCGATCAAGGAGGCCCAGCGCCTCGGCATCCCGGTCGCCGCCATCGTCGACTCGAACTCGGATCCGGATGGCATCACCTTCCCGGTGCCGGCCAATGACGACGCCGGCCGCGCTATCCAGCTCTATTGCGACCTGATCGCCCGTTCGGCCATCGACGGCATCTCGCGCGCCTCGGGCGACCATGGCATCGATCTCGGCGCTGCCGAGGCTCCGATCGTCGAGACGGCGATCATCGAGCCGGCCGCAGACGCAGCCCCGGTGTTCGAACTGCTGACCGCGCCGCGCGGCGCGCCGGACGACTTCATGAAGCTCTCCGGCATGGGCCCGGAACTGGTTCAGAAGCTCAACGACGGCGGCCTGTTCCACTTCTGGCAGATCGCCGCGATGTCGCCGGCCGATGTCGCTAAGGTTGATTCCGAGCTGAAGCTCGGCGGCCGCATCGAGCGCGACGGCTGGGTTGCCCAGGCGCGCGATCTCGCCGAGGCCTGAGAGCACGCTCAGGGCGACGCGTCATCGGCGCGTCGCCTCGGCAGCGCAGCAATGCGCGGCACATGAATGAAGTCACGCCGACGGCCGGTCACGGAGCGTCGGCGTTTTCCCTTCGCGCTATGGCGCGCTCTGAAATCGAAGACCGTGCCGTCGGCCGCCAGCGTCGTGTTGCGCAGGCCCGGCACATGACAGCAAGGAACGACAGATGGCTGCGATCACCGCCGGCATGGTGAAGGAACTCCGCGACAAGACTGGCGCGGGCATGATGGATTGTAAGACCGCGCTGGCCGCGACCGACGGCAACATCGAGGCCGCCATCGACTGGCTGCGTACCAAGGGCCTGGCCAAGGCTGCCAAGAAGGCCGGCCGCGTTGCCGCCGAAGGCCTGGTCGCCGTGGCCGTGTCCGAGAATCGCGGCGTCGTCGCCGAGGTGAACTCCGAGACCGACTTTGTTGCGCGCAACCTCGAATTCCAGGCGCTCGCCCGTACGATCGCCGACGTCTCGCTGGAGCGCGGCGGCGACGTCGAGGCGCTGCTCGCCCATCACTATCCGGGCGGCGGCACCGTCGCTGACGCCATCGCCAATGCCATCGCCACGATTGGCGAGAACATGACCCTGCGCCGCGTCGCCGAGGTCAAGGTCAGCGCCGGCGTCATCGGCCATTACGTCCACGGCTCGGTCGCCGATGGGCTCGGCAAGATCGGCGTCATCGTCGGTCTCGAGACGACCGGCAAGGGCGAGGAGCTCGCAGCCCTCGGTCGTCAGCTTGCCATGCACGTCGCCGCCACCAATCCGGTCGCGCTCGATCTCGCTTCGGTCGATCCGGCGATCCTGGAGCGTGAGAAGGCGATCCTGGCCGAGAAGAATGCCGGCAAGCCCGCCAACGTGCTCGAGAAGATCACCGAGAGCGGCCTGAAGAGCTACGCCAGGGAATACTGCCTGCTTGAGCAGGCCTATATCCATGACGGCTCGAAGTCCGTCGCTCAGGTGCTGAAGGAAGCGGAGGGCAAGGTCGGTGCTCCGGTCAAGCTGACGGGCTTTGCTCGCTTCGCGCTCGGCGAGGGCATCGAGAAGGAAGAGACCGATTTCGCTGCCGAAGTCGCTGCGGCCGGTGGCACGACGGGCTGAGAAGCCGGTTGATAGGATCTGAAAAAGGCCGCGCTCTGCGCGGCCTTTTTTGTAAGAAGACGATGTTGGTGCCGAATCGCGCCGTCCCAGTCCATGGAGAAAGCCGGTGAGACCCAAACGCGTTCTTGTGAAGCTCTCCGGCGAAGCCCTTGCGGGAAATGCAGGATCCGGCCTCGACGGTACGACTCTGACGGCGCTCGCCGCCGATATCGCGAAGGCAGCGCATGAAGGTGTCGAGATTGCGATCGTCGTCGGCGGCGGCAATTTCTTTCGCGGTGTCCAGGGCTTGAACAAGGGCCTCGACCGACCAAGCGCCGACTCGATCGGTATGCTCGGCACCGTGATGAACGCGCTCGCGCTCGAGCATGCCATCGAGATTGCCGGCGCCCCAGCCCGCGCGATGTCGGCTGTGCCCATGCCCTCGCTCTGCGAGAGCTATGCGCGCCGGCGCGCGCTCGATCATCTCAGCCATGGCAAGGTCGTCATCCTTGGCGGCGGCACGGGCAATCCCTATTTCACCACCGATACCGGAGCGGCCCTTCGGGCGGCCGAGCTCGACTGCCAGCAATTGCTGAAGGCGACGCAGGTCGACGGCGTCTACACCGCCGATCCGAAGAAGGATCCGAACGCCAAGCGCTACGAAAGCCTGACCCATGCCGAGGCGATCAGGCATGATCTCAAGGTGATGGACACGGCTGCCTTCGCGCTGGCGCGCGACGCCGGGCTGACCATCGTTGTGTTCTCGATCGCCGAAACCGGCGCGCTTGCGGCCGTTCTGCGCGGCGAGGGCAGGGCGACCTATGTGACGCCCTGATCCTCGGGTTCCATTGCGGCAACACGACTCAGTAGTTCGGCCAGATCCCCGGCGTCATCAATTCCAGCAGGTGGCCGTCGGGATCACGGAAATAGATGCTGCTTCCGCCGCGATCCCAGCTCATCCGGCCCTCGATATCGATCCCGTGCTGCTGGAGCCGCTCTTCCCAGGCCGTGAGTTCGCTGGTGTCGATCGCGAAGCAGATATGGAGAGGGCCATGACCGTCATGCGGCGGAATATTGCCGTTGGCTGATGATTGGGTGTGGAGGGATTGCCCCCGGAGGAAGAGCAGAAGCACACTTTCTCCGCCGACATCGTAGGCGAACAACGTCCTGGTCTGCAGCATCGGCTTCAAGCCGAGCTTGGTCTCGTAGAAAGTCTGCGCGCGATCGAGATCTTCGACATAGAGTGCGGTTTCAATGATGCGGTTCAGACGGGGCACGTGGTTGTTCCTCAGAGCTTGCTCGAACCCGGCCGATGACGTCACGACGGAGGCCCGACCTTCAAACTAGGAAGCGTCGCGTGGTCTTGCCACTGTCTCCGATCGTCCGTGCGCCATGCCCGTCCTGCATCTGGAGGATTTTCCCTTGCAGATTGTCCCGGGAAGGTGCTGTTGGAGTATGAAATCCTTGACCCTGAGCGGGGCCGCGGCCATGGTCGCGCCGGTTTTCGATTATCTGCAAGGTCTTGACTAAAATGGCCCAGACGACATTCGACCTCGCCGACGTAAAGCGTCGGATGCAGGGTGCAGTGCAATCCTTCAGGAGCGATCTCGCCTCCCTGCGCACCGGCCGCGCGTCCGCCAACGTTCTCGATCCGATCCAGGTCGAGGCCTATGGCGCGCGTACGCCCTTGACCCAACTTGCCACGGTTAGCGTGCCTGAGGCGCGCCTGCTCAGTGTTCAGGTCTGGGACCGCAGCATGGTCCAGGCCGTGGAGAAGGCGATCCGCGAATCCGATCTCGGCCTCAACCCCCAGACCGAGGGGCAGGTGCTGCGCATCCGGATTCCGGAGCTGAACGAGCAGCGCCGCAAGGAGATGGTCAAGGTCGCCCATAAATATGCCGAGGAATCCAAGATCGCCGTGCGCCATGTCCGGCGCGACGGCATCGATGTGATCAAGAAGCTCGAAAAGGACGGTCATCTGACCAAGGATGATGTGACGCGCGAGTCGGATCAGGTCCAGAAGGCCACAGACCAGCATATCGCCGAAATCGATCAGGCGCTGGCGGCGAAGGAAAAGGAAATCCTGCACGTCTGATCCTGTCGCCCGGCGGGTTTGAGCCGCTGGCAAGGGTTCGGGACGCAACGCCGAAAGAGGCACGAGAATGTCAGCAGGCCAGCGTCCGGGTGTCCAGGCTGCAGGGCCCTCCCATGTCGCAGTAATCATGGATGGCAACGGGCGCTGGGCTCAGTTGCGCGGTCTGCCGCGACATGAAGGGCATCGGCGCGGGCTGGAGGCCTTGCGCCGTACTGTGCGGAACGCCAGCGATCTCGGCATCGAGATTCTGACGGTCTACAGTTTCTCGACAGAGAACTGGCGCCGGCCCGCTGCCGAAGTCTCGTTTCTGATGACGCTGCTCAAGCATTTCATCGAGAAGGATCTGACCGAGCTCGGTGCGGCCGGCGTGCGTGTCCGTGTTATTGGGGGCAGGAGCGATCTGGCACCCGATCTGCGCCGGCTGGTCGAGCATGCCGAGGCGACCACGCGCGACAACACGGGAATGACGCTCGTCGTCGCCTTCAACTACGGCTCGCGCGACGAGATCGTCCGAGCGGCGCGCCGACTGGCCTCGGATGTTGCGGCGGGCCGTATCGACGCCGGTGCGATTGATGAGAGCAGCCTGTCCGAGCGGCTCGATACCGCCGATCTGCCTGATCCTGAACTTGTCATCCGCACGTCGGGTGAGACGCGAATCTCAAATTTTCTGCTGTGGCAGGCCGCCTATGCAGAATTCGTGTTCACCCCGGTACTCTGGCCGGATTTCGATCGTGCCGCGTTGGAAGAGGCGCTGACTGAGTATCGCCGCCGCGAACGCCGTTTCGGCGGTGTGTCGGAACCATCCGGCCGCAATGTGGGCGTAGCGTGAGTGACGAACCTTCCGGCAGTCCGGCTGCCGGCCCGAGCGAACTGAAGCTGCGTATCGCATCCGCGCTGGTGCTGGCTGCGGGCATTGTCGCCGCGACATTTATCGGAGGCTGGCCGTTCAGACTCATCTGGGCGCTTGCTGCCGGGTTGGTCGCCTATGAATGGCTCGCGATCGTCAGCCGCCGGAATGCGGTGCCCGCAGGCATCGGCGTTACGATTGCCGGTCTGGCGCTCGGCCTCGCTCCGATCAACCCGGTGGCGCTTGCTGGTGTTTCGGCCTTCGCGGCTTTCTTTGGGGCCGTCCTGACCCCGGTCCTCGAAAGGCGGGGTTGGCTGGAAGCCTGCGGTGTCGCCTATGCGCTCGCCTTTGCCCTGATCACGCCAGCGCTGCGCGCACTTCCGGAATTCGGGTTTGCTGTGATCATCTGGACCTTCGCGGTCTGCTGGCTGACCGATATTGCCGCCTATTTTACGGGCCGCGCCCTTGGTGGTCCGAAGCTGATGCCCGCAATCAGTCCGAAGAAGACCTGGTCCGGCGCGCTCGGCGGAACGGCTGCCGGCACGCTTGGCGGCTACGCCGTCTGGATGCTGACCCCGGGAGCGACGGCAGCCGCTGGTCCAGCCTTCGTGATTGCCGCGTCGCTCTTGGCCTCGATCGTGAGTCAGGCTGGCGATCTCTTTGAATCTGCGGTCAAACGCCGCTTTGGTACCAAGGATTCGAGCAAGCTGATCCCGGGCCATGGTGGCTTTTTCGATCGGCTTGATGGCTACTGGGCCGTCTTGGTCCTTGTTGGTGCTGCACTGTTCCTGGCGCACCTGGAGTTCTGACGACGTCATGCGCCGTCTCGTCACTCTTCTTGGAGCCACGGGCTCCATTGGCCGGTCGACGCGTGATGTCGTCGCGGAGAATCCTGATCGCCTGAAGATCGATGTCGTGGTTGGCGGCCGGGACGCAGCCGGCCTTGCTCGGGTGGCGGTCGAGACCGGTGCGCGCTTCGCCGCCCTAGCCGATGACGCAGGGGGTGACGCTCTGGCGCAGGCCCTGGCTGGCAGCGGCATTGGCAGTGGGGCGGGCCGCCAGGCCGTTCTCGATGCCGTCGCGATGCCGAGCGATATCGTCGTCAGTGCCATAGCCGGAGCGGCCGGGCTGGAGGCAACCTTCGCAGCCTTGACGCCGGGCCGCGTGATTGCGCTGGCCAATAAAGAGAGTCTGGTTTGTGCCGGGGCCGCCGTGATGGCGCGGGCCAGGGCGGTGGGAGCGCATGTTCTTCCGCTCGATTCGGAGCATAATGCTCTCTTCCAGGCGCTTGGAGCCGAGCCGATCTCGGCGATCCGTTCCATGACGCTGACGGCATCGGGGGGGCCGTTCCGCACCTGGTCTGCAGAACGCATTGCAGCTGCCAAGCCGGAGCAGGCTCTGGCGCACCCGAATTATGCAATGGGCGCCAAGATTACGATCGACTCCGCCAGCATGATGAACAAGGGCCTTGAACTGATCGAGGCCTATTTCCTGTTCGGGCTGAACCATGATCAGCTCGAGGTTCTGGTGCATCCCCAGCAGATCGTGCATGGCCTCGTCACCTTCCGCGATGGCTCGGTCACGGCGGGCATGGCTGTTCCGGATATGCGGGTTGCCGCCGCGCATTGTCTCGGTGTCGATGGCCGCCTGGATGCGCCGGCCACGCGCTTTGTCGATCTTGTGACGACCGCTCCCCTGGCCTTCGAGCGCCCTGATCTTGCCCGCTTTCCGGCGCTTGCTCTGGCAATTGCAGCGTTGAAGACCGGAGGCGCGGTGCCGGCCATCCTCAATGCCGCCAATGAAGTCGCGGTCGAGGCTTTTCTTGCCGGACGAATCAGCTTTCCCGGCATCCCGGCTCTCGTCGATGCCGTCTGCAGCGGGTTCGGTGCCGGCATCGGGGCGCCGGTCGATATTGAAGCTGCCCTTGCTATTGACCATGAGGCGAGAAACCGCGCTCGCCTCCTCTTGTCGAGGGGCACCTTCACTGTCACGTAAGGGGCAGGGATCGGGAGAATTTTATGGATATTGCAGCGACCGTCTGGAACTCGGGCAGCTTCCTGCTCGGCTATCTGGTGCCGTTCCTGTTTGTCCTGACCATCGTTGTATTTGTGCACGAGCTCGGGCACTTTCTCGTCGGACGCTGGTGCGGCGTCGATGTGAAGGTGTTCTCGATCGGCTTCGGCCGCGAGCTTTTTGGCTTCGTCGACAAGCACGGCACGCGCTGGCGCTTCGCGCTGATCCCCCTTGGCGGCTATGTGAAATTCTCCGGGGATGCCGATCCCTCGAGCTCCGCGGCCGACAGCGCTGAAGTCGAGCGTATGACGGCGGAACAGCGGGCGCGTTCCTTCCCCGCTCAATCGATCGGTGAACGAGCTGCAATCGTCGCGGCTGGCCCCATCGCCAATTTCCTGCTGGCCATTCTCATCTTCGCCGGCACCGTCTACGCCTTCGGCCGCCCGATCCTGACGCCCCGGGTCGAACAGGTGATCGCCGGCAAGGCGGCTGAGCGCGCAGGCCTGCTCGCCGGGGATATCGTCCTGACGATTGACGGCAAGCAGATCCGCAGCTTCAGCGACATGCAAAGAGTGGTCTCGACCCACCCGAACGAGACTCTCTCGGTGACGGTCGATCGCGCCGGCACCATGGTGACCCTGCCTGTTACGCCCGATCTTGACGAGACATCGACGGCTCTTGGCAAACAGCGCATCGGCGTTATCGGGGTCCAGGCCTCCCGCCGCGCCGAGGATTGGACGACCCAGCATTACAGCCTCGGGGAAGCTGTGAAGGTTGGATTTACCGAGACCTGGTTCGTGGTCGACCGGACCTATGACTACCTGTCCAAGTTGGTCACGGGGCGTGAATCAACGGACCAGCTTTCGGGTCCGATCCGCATCGCTCAGGTTTCCGGGATGGTCGCTTCCAACGGCGGCCTGCTCGCACTGATCAATCTTGCGGCGATTCTCTCGGTCTCGATCGGCCTGATGAACCTGTTGCCGGTTCCGATGCTCGATGGTGGGCATCTGATGTTCTATGCGATCGAGGCTCTCCGCGGCCGTCCCTTGAGCGAGCGCGCCCAGGAAATCGGCTTTCGGGTCGGATTTGGGCTGGTCTTGATGCTGATGATCTTCGTGACCTGGAATGACATTCTCCACGTTCACTCGCGTCTGTAGACTCCGGCTGGCAAGCCCACGAAGGATGTCTCCTGCGGCAAGATTCATTGCCGATCGGCGCGAAAGCTGCGTCGAATCGGGCTCTCGGCGCGAGGCGCGTGGCCTCCTGGCAACGACGCGGTTAAAAATAATTTGTTAACGACAATGTTCGTTTGCACCTCGTCGGAAACTTTGTAGAAGCGATTGGTCTGCAATGTCGCCATGCACCTGCCCAAAGGCAGGTGTCCCCGGTTGGGGTGGTGACCTACTAAATGGAATAGGCGACCCGATGACGTCGACCCCAAAGAGCCGGTCTTTCAAAATGCGGCTCTCTCGATCAGTCGGACTTTCGGCCTTTATGTTGGCCGTTAGCGGTGGCGTAGTTTTTGCGCAGGCCGTGATTGTCCAAGGCAACCGTCGCGTCGATGCGGAGACCATTCGGTCCTATGCAGGGCAGGGTGGTCCGCAGGAGGTTCGGCAGAGCCTGATGGCGACCGGGCTGTTCTCGAACGTCCAGGTCAGCCGCCGCGGCAACCAGACTGTGATCTCGGTTCACGAGAACGACACGATCAATCGCGTCGCGTTCGAAGGCAACAAGCGCCTCAAGAGCGACATGTTGCTGCAGCAGGTCGAATCGAAGGCGCGTGGCCCTCTGAGCCAGGCGCTGATCGACTCTGATGTGCAGCGGCTGAAGGAAGTCTATCGCCGGGCCGGTTACGGCACTGCGACGATCTCCGGGCGGATCGCGCCATTGCCCAACGGTCGCTCTGACGTGGTCTTCACTATTGCCGAGAGCGGCAAGACCGGCATCAAGGAAATCAATTTCGCGGGTAACGGTGCCTATTCGGCATCGCGCCTGCGCGGGTTGATGAGCTCGACGGAATCGAACTTCCTCAGCTTCATCAAGACCTCCGACGTCTATGATCCCGACCGTATCGCGTCCGATCTCGATCTGGTTCGCCGCTTCTATCTGAAGAACGGCTATGCCGACTTCCGGGTCGTTGCGAGCGACGCGCGCTTCGATGACGCCAAGGGTGGCTGGGTCATCGACGTCACGATCGATGAAGGGCCGCAGTACAAGGTCGGCAATGTTGCAGTCGATTCTCAGCTCAGCGATATCGACTCGGCGACCATGCAAAGGCTCCTCGCGACCTCGGCTGGCGATACCTACAATGCCGAGGCGGTCGAAAAGTCCCTCGTCAGCCTCACGACCGAAGTGTCGCGCCGCGGTCATCCCTTCGCGCAGGTTCGTCCGCGCGGCGACCGTGACGCTGCTGGCCGCCTGATCGGCATTACCTATGTCGTCGAAGAAGGCCCGCGGGTCTATGTCGAGCGCATCAATGTGCGCGGCAATACGCGGACTCGCGACTATGTGGTCCGCCGCGAGCTCGACCTGGGTGAGGGCGATGCCTACAACAAGGTGATGGTTGATCGCGCCGAACGGCGCCTGAACAACCTCGGCTTCTTCAACAAGGTTCGCATCACCAATGAGCCGGGCAGCGCGCCTGACCGGGTCATCATGAACATCGACGTCGAGGACAAGGCCACCGGCTCCTTCTCGATCGCGGGCGGTTATTCGACGTCTGACGGTGTCATCGGCGAAGTCTCGCTGTCGGAATCAAACTTCCTTGGCCGCGGCCAGTTCGTGAAGATTGCCGGCACGCTGGGGCAGCGGACCCAGGGCATCGACTTCTCGTTCACCGAGCCCTATTTCCTCGGCCGCCGTATCGCGGCCGGTATCGATCTGTTCTCGAAGTACAACGACAACTACAATATCGGCCGCTACGAAAGTCGCGTGACCGGCGGTCAGTTGCGGTTCACCTTCCCGATCACGGAAGAGTTCTCGATCACGCCGCGCTACTCGCTCTATACGACCGAGATCAAGATCCCGAACACGTCGAGCCGGCCGTATAACGACTGCTCGGTTCCGATCCCTGGGATTACACCTGGAGCTCCAGGCTCTGCCTTTGCAGCAACATCGAATTTCAACTGCTTGACGAATGGCGAAGCGACACTTGCGGTCAAGGAAGCGCGTGGCACGACACTGACCTCGCTCGCGGGCGTGACGCTGAACTACAACTCGCTTGATAACTACCAGACGCCGCGCAACGGCTTCATTGCCGAATTGAAGCCGGAATTCGCCGGCCTCGGCGGCGACTCGAAGTTCCTGCGTGTCGCGGCGGACGCTCGCTATTATCGCGAGATCTTCGACGATGTCGTCGGCTTCCTCCGGGTCCAGGGCGGTCACGTCCAGGCGACGCAAGGCAACTTGCGCATGGTCGATCACTACTTCCTCGGCCCGAGCCTGGTGCGCGGCTTCGCCCCGTCCGGCATCGGCCCGCGCGACGTGCTGAACGACCCGACGGCCAACGCTCTCGGCGGCCAGAGCTATTTCGGTGGTTCGGTCGAGGTGCAGTTCCCGATCTGGGGCTTGCCGCGTGACCTTGGCCTGCGCGGCGCGGTCTTTGCCGATGCCGGTACGCTGTTCGACTATGATGGTGGCTCGAAGGTGGTCACCAATCCGGTCCCGACGACGACGGGGCTTTGCCCGGCTGGATCCGAGGCTCGACAGTTCGCCGTTCCGAGCACATCCATCTACCAGAGCAACGTGGCTTGCGTACGCGACAAGAACGTCCTCCGGTCCTCGGTTGGCGTAAGCTTGCTCTGGCAGTCGCCACTCGGACCGATCCGGTTCGACTACGCCTATGCCCTTACCAAGGATGATGGCGTGCGCGATCCGACGACCGGTGTCCGCTATGGCGGCGACCGTCTGCAGGCCTTCCGCTTCTCCGGCGGCACCCGCTTCTGACGCGGCGGGGCGGAAACGCCCCGCAACGGACCCATTGCATGTCAGATCCACAATTCTTCCCGATCGCGACCTCGCTGAGCTACGGCGAGGTCGCTGCCATTTCAGGCGTCACTCTTCCGGAAGGGGTGGATGCCACGCGGCTCGTTACCGGCGCGGCTGCCCTCGAGGCTGCCGGACCCGATGACATCGCCTATATGGACAACCCCAAATATACGGATGCGCTGGCCGGAACGTCGGCTGGGCTGTGCCTGGTCTCTTCTCGCTTTGCCGCCCGCGTTCCCTCGGGCACCGTCGCACTCGTCTCGCCCGCGCCCTACCATGCCTTTGCGAGGATCATGGCGCGCTTCTATCCAGAAGCGCTCAAGCCACGATCGGTCTTTGGCTCGCAGGGCGTCGCGCCGGGGGCTTTCGTCCACGCGACCGCAAGGATCGAGGATAACGTCACGATCGATCCGGGCGCCGTTGTCGGTCCCGGAGCCGAAATCGGCGCCGGTTCCGTGATCGCCTCGCATGCCGTGATCGGACCCCAGGTCCGCATCGGGCGTGATTGCGCGATCGGGGCAGGCAGCACCTTGCAGTCCGCCTTGGTCGGTAATCGGGTCATAATTCATCCGGGTGTCCGGATCGGCCAGGACGGCTTTGGTTTCGCGATGAGCCCCAAGGGCCATATGAAGGTGCCGCAGATCGGTCGCGTCATCATCCAGGACGATGTCGAGATCGGTGCCAATAGCTGCATCGACCGGGGCGCAAGCCGCGATACCGTCATTGGCGAAGGCACGAAGATCGACAATCTCGTTCAGATCGGCCATAACTGCGTGATCGGCCGCCATTGCGTGATCGTTTCGCAGGTCGGCATCGCCGGTTCTTCGACCCTGGAAGATTTCGTCGTGCTCGGCGGCCAGGTCGGACTCGCCGGGCATCTCACGGTCGGGATGGGCGCGCAGGTTGCCGCTCAGAGCGGCGTCGCCGGTGACATCCCTCGCGGCGCGCGCTATGGCGGTTACCCCGCGCAACCGGCGCTCAGCTGGGCGCGCGAAACAGCGCTTCTCAAATCTCTTGTTGCAAAGCGCGGCAAGTCTTCGGGCGGTTCGGAAAGCTGACGGTACGCGAGAGCGCGAGGCAGCCTTTGCAATCCACGCGAAGCGCGGGCCTCCTGTCGAATTCGCTTGATCCACCGGTACCATTTCCGGCAAACGGGCATAGAAGCTGACAGGAACCCGGCGCGAGCCGCAACGTCCTGTTCCGGCATCGATTTAAACGATACAACTTTGCGGGCGAAGCCGGCAGGCCTGCGCGGGAGACGGGAGAGCATGACCGACGCGACGACATCGCTGGGTGTGGCCGATATTCAGAAGATCATGGCCTGCATTCCCCACCGCTATCCGTTCCTTCTCGTCGACCGTGTCATCGAGATGAATGGCGACGAGTCCGGCATTGGCATCAAGAACGTCACCGCCAACGAACCCCAGTTCACCGGACATTTCCCCGGCCGTCCGGTCTTTCCGGGTGTGTTGATGATCGAGGCCATGGCGCAGACCGCCGGCGTGCTCGTCGTCAGCGCGCGGGGAATTGACGAGGAAGCGGTACAGTCCGTCCTCTTCACCACGATCGACAAGGCCAAGTTCCGCAAACCGGTCGTGCCGGGCGATACCTTGCGTTTCCACCTCACCAAGGTCGCCCGCAAGCGCAATATCTGGTTCTATCGCGGTGAGGCGAAAGTTGACGGCGTGCTTGTCGCGGAGGCTGAGATCTCCGCGATGGTGGCTTAAGGCCAGCCGCTTTCCGTCGAAATCAGGACAGAACCTTCATGAGTGCGACTATCCATCCGATGTCGGTCGTCGACCCGGCTGCGCAGCTGGGCGAGGGGGTCGTTATCGGTCCGTTCTGCACGGTCGGCCCCCATGTCGTTCTCGGGGACGGCGCTGAGCTGTTGAGCCACGTTGCAATCGCCGGCCGAACCACGATCGGCCCCCGGACCAGGATCTACCCCTTCGCTTCCATCGGCCACCCGCCGCAGGATCTCAAATATCATGGCGAGCCGTCGACGCTGACGATTGGCGCGGATTGCATGATCCGCGAAGGCGTGACGATGAATCCGGGCACCGAAGGCGGCGGCATGAAGACGGTCATCGGCGACCGCTGCCTGTTCCTTGCCAATTCGCATGTCGGCCACGACAACGAGATCGGCAACAACGTCATCTTTTCGAACAACGTGATGAGCGCCGGCCATGTCAAGGTTGGCGACTATGTCATCGTCAGTGGCGGGACGGGACTCCACCAGTTCGTTCGCATCGGAGAGCACGCCTTCATCGGCGGCGGCGCCGGCGTGATGAATGATGTCATTCCCTTCGGCATGGTGCGGGACAATCCTGCGCATCTGGCCGGGCTCAATCTGGTCGGGCTGAAGCGGCGTGGTTTCTCGCGGGAGCAGATTCATGAGCTGCGCCGCGCCTATCGCCTGCTCTTCGCCGATGAAGGCACCTTGGCCGAGCGTGTCGAAGATGTGGCGACTGAATTTGCGTCGCACCCGCTGATGCTCGAGATCCTCGATTTCATCCGCTCGGGCAGCGACCGCGCCATCTGCATTCCGCGCGACGTCAACGCGCCCGACCGGTGAGCACGGGCAGCGACGCAGCGACCGGCGCCTTTCCTCTCGCGATCATAGCCGGAGGCGGCGAATACCCTCCGCATCTGGCCCGGCTAGCGACAGCGCGGGGGCATCAGCTTTATATCGCGGCGATCGACGGCGCAGCCAACCCGAGCGATTTCGATCCTGAATCCTCGCGTGTCTATCGCCTGGGACAACTCGGGCGATTGCTCGACGAGCTCAAGCGACGCGGGATCGTCGATATCGTCATGATCGGCGCGCTGCCGCGGCCGAGCTTTGGCTCGCTGATGCCCGAGCCCTCGACGCTGAAATACCTGCCCCACTTCGCTCGCGCCTTTCGCGGCGGAGACGATCATTTGCTCAAGGGCGTGGTCCAGTTCTTCGAGGGGCGGGGTTTTCGCGTTCATGGTCCAGCCGAGATCGCTCCGGGCTTGACCGCGCCGCTCGGCCCACTGGGGCGCCGCAGCGTCTCGGCCGTGGCGCGCGACGGCATCGAACATGGCTTCTCCTTGCTGGCGGCTTTGTCGCCCTTCGATGTCGGTCAGGCCGCAATCGTTGCCGATCATCGTATCGTGGCAATTGAGGCTGCAGAGGGTACCGACGCCATGATCAGGCGCGTCGCCGAGCTGGTGAGCGCAGGGCGTCTCAAGATCGACAAGGGCGATGGCGTTCTGGTCAAGGCCCCCAAGGACGGCCAAGACCTGCGCGTCGACATGCCGGCGATCGGACCTGAAACCCTGCGGAACGCGGCCAAGGCCGGACTCTCCGGCATCGCACTTCGCGCCGGCAATGTGCTAGTCGGAGACAGCGTTCGACTGGGCGCACTGGCCGACGAGCTTGGCCTCTTCGTCGAGGGCGTCGCGTGAACCGGCCCTTCAGACTCGCCGTCATTGCGGGCGAAGCGTCTGGTGATGCTCTGGCACTGCGTTTTCTCACCGTCCTGCGGCAGCGGTTGGGTGATCGTCCGCTCGAGATCGTGGGCGTCGGCGGAGAGGGCCTGATCGCACAGGGACTGCGGCCGCTTTTTCCCCAATCCGATATCGCCGTGATGGGGTTTGGTCCGGTCCTGGCGAGGCTGCCCCTGTTGCTCCGGCGCATGTCTGATGCAGCCAAGGGGGTCGTTGCTTTCGCGCCTGATCTCCTGCTCACCATCGACAGCCCGGATTTCTCGCTGCGCGTCGCGAAAAAAGTCCGACGGGCATCGTCCGCAATCCCGATTGCGCATTGGGTTTGCCCCAGCGTCTGGGCCTGGCGTTCGGGCCGCGCCCGCAAGATGGCGCCACATGTCGATCGCATCCTGGCGCTGTTGCCCTTCGAGCCCGCTGCGCTGGAAAGGCTGGGCGGACCGAAGACGATCTATGTCGGTCACCCCTTGATCGAGCGGCTCGCCGAGCTGCGGCCGAGTGACGAGGAACAGGTGCGGCGCAATGCCCCTTCGACGCCGGACATCCTGGTCCTTCCCGGCAGCCGCCGCTCGGAAATCAACCACCTGATGCCGGCCTTTGGCGAGACGGTCTCACGCATCGCGGACAAGGTGCCCGGCGCGCGCTTCGTGCTGCCGGCCGTGCCGCATCTGCGCAGCATGATCGAAGAGGCTGCCTCGACCTGGCCGGTGAAGCCGCATCTCGTCGACGGCGAGGACGCCAAGCTTGAAGCTTTTCGCACGGCGCGCGCAGCACTCGCGGCCTCCGGGACCGTGACGCTCGAACTTGCCTTGGCACAGGTGCCTCTCGTCGCAGCTTATCGCGGCGCTGCCTGGGAAGCGATGCTGGCGCGCAGGCTGATCAAGCTGCCCACCGTGATCCTGCCCAATCTCGTTGCGGGCGCGCGTATCGTTCCCGAGTTCATCCAGGACGAAGCCTCACCCGAAGCGCTCAGCGCAGCCTTGTTGGCGGTCCTGAGCGATGGCCCTGTGCGCGAGGCCCAGCTTACCGGCTTCGCGGATGTCGAGCGCATCATGAAATCGGCCGGGGCGAGCCCGGCCGAGAACGCGGTCGATGCCGCCCTGGGACTATTGGCGGCCTGATCAGCGCGGTGCAGCGCTCATTCGAGCGCCGCACCCGATGCCTTGGCGATGGGGCCCCATTTCGCGAATTCGACCTTGACGTGTTCGCCCAGGGCTTCCGGTGTCGAGCCGACGATGACGGCGCTGACATCGTTCAAGCGCTGCTTCACTGTGGGATCTGTCAGCGCCTTGTTGGCCTCGGCGTTCAAGCGCTCGACGACTGGCCTTGGCATATTCGCCGGACCAAATAGCGCGTTCCACGTATAGGTTTCATAGCCGGCAAGACCACCTTCGGCGATGGTCGGTATCTCCGGGAACGAGGGCACGCGCTCCTTCGTAGTAACGCCGATCGCGCGGAGTTGGCCGCTGCGAATGAACTGCGCGGAGGAGGGCAGGTTGTCGAACATGATCGGCACGGCGCCCGACACGACATCGTTGAGCGCCGGGCCGGCGCCGCGGTAGGGAACATGGTTCATGCTCACGCCGCCGAGCGACTTGAAGAGCTCTCCCGAAAGATGCAGCGGCGTGCCCACACCCGATGAGGCGTAGGAGTACTTGCCTGGGTTGTCCTTCAGGACCTTGACGACCTCCTGGACCGTCTTGGCCGGAAAGCTCGGGTGTACGACCATGACGTTGGGCACGACCGCCAACAGGGAGATCGGCGTGAAATCCTTGACCGGATCGAATGTCACGACCTTGAGGATCGCCGGATTGAGGGCATGGGTCGAAATCGTGCCCATCAGGATCGTATAGCCATCGGGCGCGGCGCGTGCGACCGCGGTCGAGCCGACATTGCCGCCTGCGCCGGCGCGGTTCTCGATCACCACTTGCTGGCCAAGGGACTCGGCCATTTTCGCACCGACAAGGCGGGCGACGATATCGGTCGAGCCGCCAGCGGCAAAGGGCACGACCAGCATGATCGGCCGTGCCGGGAAGCTCTGGGCTCGCGCGGGCAAGCTGCCGGCCACGAGGGCGGACGCCCCGGCCCCAGCCATGAAAGCGCGGCGGTTCGGTGTTGTGATGCGGTCCATCTGGCGTTTTCCGTCATTGCTCTGCGGAACGCAGGTTATGGCGGCGCACCATATGATAAACCCCACCGGATTGTTAAATCCGATGGGGTTCGACCTTCGTCATAAAGATCGTGTCAGGTTGTTCTCAGCGACGGCCGATCGGCGTGTAATCGCGCTTCGGCGACCCGGTATAGAGCTGGCGCGGGCGGCCGATCCGCTGGGACGGATCCTCGATCATTTCCTTCCACTGCGCGATCCAGCCGACGGTGCGGGCGAGCGCAAAGAGGGCGGTGAACATCGAGGTCGGGAAGCCCATCGCCTTCAAGGTGATGCCCGAATAGAAATCGATGTTCGGATAGAGCTTCTTCTCAATGAAGTAGCTGTCGCTGAGCGCGATGCGCTCAAGCTCGATCGCCACGTCGAGCAATGGGTCGTCCTTGATGCCGAGCTCGTTCAGCACCTCATGCGACGTCTTCTGCATGATCTTGGCGCGCGGATCGTAGTTCTTGTAGACGCGATGCCCGAAGCCCATCAGGCGGAACGGGTCGTTCTTGTCCTTCGCCTTGGCGATGTATTTCGGGATGTTGTCGACCGACCCGATTTCCTCGAGCATCTTGAGGGCCGCTTCATTGGCTCCGCCATGCGCAGGGCCCCAGAGGCAGGCGATGCCGGCCGCGATGCAGGCGAAGGGATTGGCGCCCGAGGAGCCGGCGAGACGCACCGTCGAGGTCGAGGCGTTCTGCTCGTGATCGGCGTGCAGGATGAAGATGCGGTCAAGTGCGCGCGACAGCACCGGGTTGACCTTGTACTCCTCAGCCGGCACCGCGAAGCACATGCGCAGGAAATTCGAGGTGTAGTCGAGCGAGTTCAGCGGATACACGAAAGGCTGGCCGATCGTATACTTGTAGGCCATCGCGGCCAGCGTCGGCAGCTTGGCGATCATCCGCATCGACGCGATCATGCGCTGCTGCGGATCCGAGATGTCGGTCGAGTCGTGATAGAAGGCCGACATCGCGCCGACTGACGCCACCAGCACCGCCATCGGATGCGCGTCACGGCGGAAGCCCTGGAAGAAGCGGGCCATCTGCTCGTGCACCATGGTGTGGCGCGTTACGCGATAGTCGAAATCCGCCTTCTGCGCCGCTGTCGGCAGATCGCCGTAGAGCAGGAGATAGCAGGTCTCGAGAAAGTCGCCATGCTCGGCAAGCTGCTCGATCGGGTAGCCACGATGGAGCAGAACACCCTCGTCGCCGTCGATATAAGTGATTTCCGACTCGCAGCTCGCGGTCGAGGTGAAGCCGGGATCATAGGTGAACATCCCGGTTTGTGCGTAGAGCTTGCTGATATCGATGACGGACGGGCCGATCGATCCGGTCTTGACCGTCAGGTCGACGGTTTTTCCGTCCACACTCAGCTGGCTGTTGGTTCCGCTCATCGATACCGATCCTTTCAGGCTCGCTGCTGATCAATCTTCGTTCCATCCGAGCCGGCACGAAAGGGTGCCGGAACGGCAATCATCATCCGAGTAGCTCTGCGTAACGGCCATGTGACGGGATCGCAGGCACGGGACGGTACATCCGACTGATACTAAAGCAATATTTATACTGGGCGCCGCTCCGGACACCCGCAGCATATGCGGCGTCACTAGCCCATTTGCCCCTGGGGTTCAACCAATCACAAAGGCGGGGCTGCCCTGCCTTTGATCACGTTTGATCGCTGAGGCGAGCGAGCGTTTCCTCGCGGCCGAGCACCGCCATCACATCGAACAGGCCGGGTGACTGACTGCGTCCGGTCAGGGCGGCCCGCAGCGGCTGCGCCACCTGTCCGAGCTTGAGTGCCTGCTCTTCGGCGAAGGCCCGGACAGCAGCCTCGAGTGGCGCCGGAGTCCAGTCGTTCACTGCGGCAAGCTTCTCGGCCAAGCTGGGCATGCGCTGGCGGGCACCTTCATCCAGCAGCGTCGCCGCCTTCTGGTCGAGCGCGAGCGGGCGCTTCGCAAAAAGATAGGAGGCGCTGTCGAGTAGCTCGATCAGCGTCTTGGCGCGCTCCTTCAGCCCCGGCATCGCAGCAAGCAGCTTGGCTTCGAGAGCCGGATCGAGCTCGGGACCGAGGCCATGCGCGGGGCCGATCTCTGGGAGGATCTGCTTAAGTGCATCGAGCAGGTCACGGTCATCGGCCTGGCGCATGTAGAGCCCGTTCAGGCTCTCCAGCTTGGCGTAGTCGAAACGTGCCGGCGACCGGCCGATCGAGGAAAGATTGAACAGCGAGACCATCTCTTCGGTCGAGAAGATCTCCTGGTCGCCATGGCTCCAGCCGAGTCGGAGCAGGTAGTTGCGCAGGGCCACCGGCAGATAACCCATGGAGCGATAGGCATCGACGCCGAGCGCGCCATGGCGCTTGGAGAGCTTCGCGCCGTCCGCCCCATGGATCAGCGGGATGTGCGACATGCTTGGCACGCGCCAGCCCATCGCCTGGTAGATTTGGGTCTGACGGGCGGCGTTGGTGAGATGGTCGTCGCCACGGATGACATGGGTCACCGCCATGTCATGGTCGTCTACAACGACAGCCAGCATATAGGTCGGGTTGCCGTCGGAGCGCAGCAGCACGAGGTCGTCGAGATTCTCGTTCTGCCATACGACGCGGCCCTGCACCTCGTCCTCGACCACGGTCTCACCGGTCTGCGGCGCGCGCAGGCGGATGACCGGCTTCACGCCGGCCGGAGCGGTTGCCGGATCGCGATCGCGCCAACGTCCGTCATAGCGCATGGGACGGCCCTCGGCGCGCGCCTTTTCGCGCATCTCCTCGAGTTCCTGCGGCGTCGCATAGCAATGATAGGCCTTGCCGGCCGCGAGCATCTGCTCGGCGACCTCGCGATGCCGGGCCGCACGGGCGAACTGGTAGACGGTCTCGCCGTCCCAATCGAGGCCGAGCCAGGACAGACCGTCGAGAATCGCTGCGATGGCCGGTTCGGTCGAGCGTTCGCGGTCGGTGTCTTCGATGCGCAGCAGCATCTTGCCGCCATGACGGCGGGCATAGAGCCAGTTGAACAGCGCGGTACGCGCGCCGCCGATATGCAGGAATCCGGTTGGAGACGGCGCGAAGCGCGTAACGACCGCATCACTCATGAAAGGCAGGCTCCGGCAGGACGGGGAATGAGGCCGACAGAGCGGCAAAGGAACAAGACGTCAATCGAACATGACAACCGACGCGGCCCCTGTAACATGCTGATGGGGCCGACGTTAAGCGCAAGATCGCATCCGGTCGGCTGCCCGAGGGACGGTTTATGCGCGAGGTGCCGCCAGACCCGAGCCGGCTGCGCGGTGCGCGTATTCGTGCCGTACCGTTCCGCATTCCCGAGAGAGGGCTCCACGCCGCTGCCATTGGGTTGCTTCTCGCCGAATGGCGCGCGCGATTCCTGGACGCCATCGCGATCGAGGCCGGGCGCAGGCGGCTGTTTCTCTGGCTGCCGGTGCTGATCGGAAGCGGCATCCTGCTCTATTTCGCGGCAGATCGCGAGCCATCCGTCTGGGTCCCACTCTCCGGCTTTGGCGTTTCCGCTGCGATGGCCGCGCTGTCGCGCCCATGGCGCCCAGTCATGCTCGTTTGCGTCGGCCTTGCTGCCATATTCGCCGGCTTTGGTGCCGCGGCCTGGCGCACGGCGACGATCGCAGCGCCGATGCTCGATCGAACGCGCGTCGGACAACTCACCGGCTTTGTCGAATCGGTCGAGGCGCGTGACGCTGGCGCGCGCCTTGTAGTCCTGGTGACCGGCATTGCCGGGCTGGAGCCCGAACGCCTGCCACGGCGGGTTCGAGTCAACGTCAAGGGGGGCTCGGTCTCACCGGGCGATCATATTGCCGCTGTCGCGCGCCTCCTGCCACCGCCCGGTCCGGTGCGGCCAGGCGGCTACGATTTCGGCCGCGATGCCTTCTTCCGGGGGCTCGGGGCAGTCGGGACCATTCCGGGAAAGATCACGCTCGCCCCACCGCCCTCGCAGCCACCTCTCGAGCTTCAGTTTCGCGCAATGGTCGACCGGGCGCGCAATGCCCTGACGGAGCGCATCGCCGGTATCGGGGGAGGGCAGGCTGGCGCGGTGGCAGCGTCGCTGGTCACCGGCAAGCGTGGCCTCATCACAGAGGCGACCAATATCGATCTGCGCGCGGCCGGTATCTATCACATCATCTCGATCTCCGGCCTTCACATGGTGCTGGCCTCCGCCACGATCTTCGGCCTGGTCCGTGGCCTGCTGGCGCTGTCGGAAACGCTGGCATTGCGCTGGCCGGTGAAGAAACTCGCCGCCCTTGCCGCGATGCTCGGTGCCACCGCCTATTGCATCTTCTCAGGAGCCGAGGTCGCGACGGTCCGCTCGCTGATCATGACGCTGGTCATGTTCGGTGCGATCCTCGTCGATCGCCCGGCGCTCAGCATGCGCAACCTGGCTCTTGCCGCGATGATCGTTCTGCTGCGCGAGCCTGACGCGCTGCTCGGTCCGAGCTTCCAGATGTCCTTTGGTGCTGTTGCGGCTCTGATCGCCTTCGCCGAGCGCTGGGAGGATCGCGGCCACTCCGAGGCCCCAGCGAACCTGCCCTGGCCGCTGCGTCCGATCTGGATCGCGGTCGTCGGGCTTACGGTCACGACCCTGCTGGCGACGGTAGCAACCGCCCCCTTCGGTGCCTATCACTTCCAGACGTTCAACCCCTTCGGCCTGCTCGGCAACGCGCTCGCCTTGCCGTTCGTTTCACTGATCGTCATGCCTGCGGCCGTCTTCGGCGTGCTCGCCTATCCCTTCGGTTTGGATTGGCTGGCCTGGGCGTTAATGGGAGTCGCTTCGGACTATGTGCTGCAATCGGCGCGCTGGGTTGCAGGATTCGACCACTCCGCAGTGGTCATTCCTGCGTTCGGGACCGCGGCGCTCGCATGCTTTGCCGCCGCGCTCCTCTGGATCACGCTCTGGACGACACCGCTGCGCTTTCTGGCCGTCGTTCCCCTGATCGCGGGACTGGTCGTGGCAGCCAAGCCGGAGAGGCCCGATATCCTGATCGAACGTGATGGCTCCGGCATCCTGGTCCGCGGGGGTGATGACCGCATGATCCTGGCCGGTCAACCGAGCCGCTTCGTGCTGCAACAATGGCTGAACGCAGATGGCGATAATCGCCGGCCTGACGACAACAGCCTGCGGGAAGGCGCAGCCTGCGACACTCTGGGTTGTGTCGTCCGCAGCAAGGATGGACGAAGCATTGCCTTTGCTCGGGATCGCCTGGCCATCGTCGAGGACTGCAGGCGCGCTGACCTCGTCATCACGCCGATTCCCTGGACCAGTCCTTGCGCTGCACGGCTGATCGACCGCCTGGCATTGTCGCGCGATGGTGCAACGGCCCTTGTCAGCCACAAGGGCGGCTGGCGCACGCATTTATCCGAGCAGGGTGGCGTTGATCGCCCCTGGAGCCGCAAGCGGGCGCGGTCTGTCACTACGCCGCCGGAATCATCGTCAACGGCCCCGCTGCCCGTGGCCGCTGAAGACCACGATCGGCTTCAGTAGCGCCGCATCAGGTTGACCAGGCGGCCTTGAATTTTGACGCGGTCCGGTCCCAGCACTCTTGTTTCATAAGCGGGATTGGCGGCTTCCAGAGCGATCGAGGAGCCGCGCTTGCGCAGCCGCTTCAGCGTCGCTTCCTCGTCATCGATCAGGGCCACGATGATATCGCCGGTATTGGCCGTGTCCTGCCGTTTGATCACGACCGTATCACCGTCGAGGATGCCGGCTTCCACCATCGAGTCGCCGCGCACCTCGAGAGCAAAATGTTCACCGGGGCCAAGCATATCGGCAGGCAGCGCTACGCTATGGCTGCGGCTCTGGATCGCGGAAATCGGTGTACCGGCGGCAATCCGCCCCATGACCGGAATCGCGACCGTGGAGCGCACGTCCTCTTCCGGGGGCGGTGCGATCGGCCGGACCTTGCCAAGGCCACCCTGGACGACGGAGGGGCTGAACCGTCCGCGCGTCGCCTGAGGGCCGCCAGCCCCTTCAGGCAGCTTTATGATCTCGAGCGCCCGGGCCCGATTGGGCAGGCGGCGAATGAAACCGCGCTCCTCCAGCGCCATGATCAGGCGATGGATACCGGACTTGGAGCGCAGATCGAGCGCGTCCTTCATCTCGTCGAAGGAGGGGGGCACCCCAGTCTCGCGCAGGCGTTCCTGGATGAAACGAAGCAGTTCGAACTGTTTGCGTGTCAGCATGGTCCCCGCCAGCGCTCTTCGTACGGAATCGAAACAAAGCACGAACACCATACAGGTTCGCGTTGTGTTCCGCAAGCACGCTCAGCGTAGGCGGATGATCCGGCAGTTGTCGCCTTTGTTTGCCGGCGCAGCAAATGATTCGCGGATCAGTAGCGCGTCGGCGCGGGCCAGACTGGCCAGCATCGAGGAATCCTGCTTGGTGAAGGGCGTTGCCAGCCATCCCTCCGGGGTGAGAATCAGTTCCGACCTCATGTAGTCCCGCCGCTCATCATTTGCCGGCAAATCTCTTCCGACGATAGCAGGCTCACTCAGATCGCGCTCCGGTTCCGGTACGCCGAGGAGGGCCCTGAGCAGCGGCACGACGAAGAGATGCCCGCAGACGATGGACGAGACGGGGTTTCCGGGCAGGCCGAGCGCGACCATACGGCCGAGGCGACCCATCATCATCGGCTTGCCCGGCCGCATGGCGATTTTCCAGAAACCGAGCGCCATGCCTTGCCCGATCAACGCTGCCTGGACGAGATCGTGCTCACCTACCGAGGCTCCTCCCAGGGTGATCAGCACATCGGCATCGGTCTTCCGTGCCTGACCAATCTTGTCGGCGAGGTCGGCATGATCATCGCGGGCGATCCCGAGATCGAGCGCTGTGCCGCCGGCCTGCTCAACCAGCGCGGCGAGTGCAAAGCTGTTGGACGCGACGATCTGGTCGGGTCCGACCGGCTCGCCCGGCTGGACCAGTTCGTCGCCGGTCGCGAGGATCGCGACCAGTGGCTTGCGACGCACAGCGAGTGTGGGGTGGCCCATGGCTGCCGCGAGGCCGAGGCTCGCACTGTCGAGTCGGCTGCCGGCGAGAAGCAACACCTCGCCCTCGGAGAAGTCCAATCCTGCCTGACGAACGAACTTGCCGCGCTCGGCACTTTCGCGCACGCGGATCGTCGAGCTGCCGACGCCGTCGGCATTCTCCTGAATCAGGATGGTATCGGCGCCCTCAGGCATCGGAGCGCCCGTGAAGATGCGAACAGCCTCATTCGAGCGGACCATCCCTGAGAAGGAGCGACCGGCAGCCGATTCGCCGATGACCCGCAATTCATTTGCCGGCGCAATGTCGTCTGCGCGAACGGCGTATCCGTCCATTGCGGAATGGGCGAAGGGGGGCTGGGTGCGAAGCGCCTGCAGATCGGCGGCGAGCACGCGCCCTACGCAATGTGCGAGCGGCAGCGTTTCTGACGGTGTCGGTGCCGGAACGCTGTCGATCAGCGCCTTCAGGGCGACGGGGACGGGCGTGAGGCTCATCGCGCAGTTTCCGGGAGATCGAAGGTGCCGGATTTTCCACCGGACTTGTGAACGAGCCTGATGCCTTCGATCCGCATCGCCCGGTCGACCGCCTTGACCATGTCGTAAACTGTGAGGCACGCGACGCCGACAGCGGTCAACGCTTCCATCTCGACGCCGGTCTGTCCCTTCATCTTGACCTCAGCGCTCACGCGCACCCCAGGCAATGTCTCGTCCAGGGTGAGGTCGACGCTGATCTTGCTGATCAGCAGCGGGTGACAGAGCGGGATCAGTTCATGCGTGCGCTTGGCGGCCATGATTCCAGCCAGGCGCGCGGTGCCAAGCACGTCGCCCTTCTTGGCGTCGCCATCGCGCACGATGGCCAAGGTCGAGAGCTGCATGACGACATAGCCCTCGGCGACAGCGATGCGCGAGGTCTCCTCCTTGTCGCCGACATCGACCATATGGGCCTGGCCGCTGGCGTCGAGATGGCTGAGCTTGCTCATGCTGCGCTGCGCGCAGAACCGGTCAGAAGATCACGGGTCGCAGCGGCGACATCGTCCTGCCGCATCAGGCTCTCGCCAACGAGGAAGGTGTGGACGCCGGCACGCTGTAACCGTGCGATGTCGACATGGCTGAAGATGCCGCTCTCGCCAACGATGATGCGGTCCGCGGGGACGCGCGGCGCCAGCCTCTCGGTGACGGCGAGATCGACGGCAAAGCTGCGAAGGTCGCGATTGTTGATGCCGAGCAGCGGGCTGTTGAGCTCGAGGGCACGATCGAGCTCGGCTTCGTTATGAACCTCGACCAGAACGTCGATGCCGAGCGACTTTGCCGTCTCGTTCAGCGCGCGGGCCGTCCCGTCATCGACGCCAGCCATAATGATCAGGATACAGTCGGCGCCCCAGGCGCGAGCCTCGAAGACCTGATAGGGGTCGTAGAGGAAATCCTTGCGCAGGGCGGGCAGGCCGCTCGCCGCGCGCGCCTGATGCAGGAATTCCGGCTGTCCCTGGAAAGAGGGCGCATCTGTCAGCACGGACAGGCAGGCCGCGCCGCCTTCGGCATAGGCGCGCGCCAGAGATGGCGGGTCGAAATCGGCGCGGATCAGCCCCTTGGACGGGCTGGCCTTCTTGATCTCGGCGATCAATGCAGGCTTGCCGGCCGCGTGTTTCGCGGTAAGCGCGGCCGTGAAGCCCCGCACGGGACCAGCAGCCTGGGCGCGCTGCTCGATCTCCGCCTGGGACACTGCGGCCTTGGCTGCGGCGATCTCCTGGCGCTTATAGGCCTCGATGCGGGCGAGGATGTCGCTCATGACGTCCTCACGCGTTCGAGCAGGCGATGAGGGCGGTCAGCGTCGCCTTGGCCTTGCCGCTGTCGATCGCCGAGGTGGCGCGGGCGAGGCCATCGCGCAAATCGCTGGCCTGGCCGGCCACGACGAGCGCGGCGGCAGCATTGAAGGCCGCGATATCGCGGAAGGGCGTCTTCTTGCCGTCGAGAACCGCACGGAGCGCCTCGGCATTCTGTGCCGGTTCACCGCCCCGCAGATCTTCGGGCTTTGCACGGGCCAGGCCGACATCGTCCGGGCTGATCGAGAAACTCTCGATCTTGCCCTTGTCGAGCGCGACGACGCGGGTCGGCCCGGTGGTGGTGATCTCGTCAAGGCCGTCAGAACCGTTCACGGCCCAGATGCGGTCGGAGCCGAGCGCAGACAGCACGCGCACCATAGGCTCGAGCCAGGTCTCTGAGAAGGCGCCGACGAGCTGCCTCTTGACACCGGCCGGGTTGGAGAGCGGCCCGAGCAGGTTGAAGATGGTGCGGGTGCCGAGTTCGGTGCGCACCGGCGCAACATGCCGCATCGAGGCGTGATGGGTCGGTGCGAACATGAAGCCGACGCCGGCCTCTGCGATGCAACGCTCCGTGCCCGCGGGCTCGAGCCCCACCTTGACGCCGAGCGCTGTGAGCACGTCGGCCGCTCCGGAACGTGACGAGGCGGCGCGATTGCCATGCTTGGCGACCGGCACGCCGCAGGAAGCGGTGATGATCGCAGCCAGCGTCGAGACGTTATAGGAGCCCGATGCATCGCCGCCGGTTCCGACGATGTCGATCGCGCCGGCCGGAGCTTTCACCGGCAGCATCTTGCCGCGCATGGCGCTGACCGCGCCGGCGATCTCCTCGACAGTCTCGCCACGGACGCGCAGCGCCATCAAGAAGGCGGCCGCCTGCGCATTGGTGACCTCGCCGGACAGGATGGTGTCAAAGGCATCTCGCGCCTCCTCGCGGGAGAGCGAGGCGCCGGTCGCCACCTTGGCGATGAAGGGTTTGAAATCGTCCATGGGTTCTTCGAAGTCAGGCTGTTTCGGAAAGGGCGGCGCGGTCCTGTGTCTGCGACCATCGTTCCGCCAGGCCGAGGAAATTGCGCAGGATCGTCGCACCATGCTCCGATGCGATGCTCTCGGGGTGGAACTGCACGCCATGCACCGGCAGGGAGCGGTGCGAGAGTGCCATGATTTGCCCGTCTTCCGTCGCGGCTTCGATCTCCAGCTCTGTCGGGCAGCTTTCGCGTGCCACGATGAGCGAGTGGTAGCGCGTTGCCTGGATCGGCCCGTTGACGCCGTGAAAGAGGCCGCGGGCGTGATGGCTGATGGTCGAAATCTTGCCGTGCATCGGCAGCGGCGCGCGCACGATCTCGCCACCAAAGGCCTGACCAATGGTCTGGAGGCCAAGGCAGACGCCAAAGATCGGCTTCCTGTCGGCGCCCTGGCGCACGAGGTCAAGGCAGATGCCGGCCTCATTGGGGGTGCAGGGACCTGGCGACAATACGATTGCGTCATGCCCTCCGCCCAGCGCCTCTTCGACGGTAAGGGCATCGTTGCGGCGAACCTCGACCTCCGCCCCAAGCCCGCCGATCAGGTGGACGAGGTTCCAGGTGAAGCTGTCGTAATTGTCGATCAGCAGGATACGCATTGCCGCTAACGAGATCTCCGGTCGCGATGATGGCAAGGTGGTCATGCCCGTTCGGGGGGCAAGTGGTCAAGTTATTGTCGGAGCGTGGCTCCATCGCGATTGCGTTCGCAGGCGTGCTGGCGACAAGATGGTCCTGATGAGACCGCGCAATCTTGCGGGGGGCGTTCGGTGTGTGGGGCATGGCGATGTTGCGTCGGGCCAGGGCGATCAGGCGCGTGCTGCTGGCCTCGGCGCTGCTCGGCCTGGCTGCATGCAATTCCGGGGAACGTCCGCAAGCTCTGCCTGCCGAAGGGGTGTCGACAGCCGAGGTCGTCGGATTCGGCACGATCCGCTTCTGGGGGGATGCGGTCGTCCCCACCACAAGCAAATATCTCGATATCCAGTACAGGCAGATCGCTGCTTCGGGCTGTAGCAAATGCCAGGTGGCCGCAACATTCCTCGGGATTTCAGGCGGGAGCGGAGAGGGGGCCTATGGCGCGGGTTTCCTGAAAGGCTGGACTGCGCGCGGCGACAGGCCCCAATTCGAGGTTGTCACCGGGGTCAGTACCGGCTCGCTCGCCGCGCCCTTTGCGTTCCTCGGCTCGCACTATGACGGCGCCCTGGAGGAGATCTATACGCGTTACGGCGATAGCGATCTCTTTCGCAGCAAGGGAATCCTCGGGCTGTTTGGCGAATCCCTCTACGATACGACGCCGTTGCGCCACCTGGTTGAACGCTATGCGACCGAGCAACTGCTCGATGAAATCGCCGCCGAGCATCGCAAAGGCCGCCGATTATTGGTCCAGACCACCAATCTCGACGCTCAGCGGCCGGTGATCTGGGACGTGGGCAGCATCGCCGCGAGTCAGCATCCGGGCCGGCAGAAGCTCTTCGTCGACATCCTGCTCGCTTCAGCGGCCATACCGGCGGTCTTTCCGGCCGTGCGCCTCAATGTCACGAGCAATGGCAAGGTCTTCGACGAGCTTCACGTCGACGGCGGCGTCACCTCGCAGATCTTCTTCGCGCCACCGGGTCTTGATCTCAACGGTGCTGCCCGGCGCAACCTCGGTCAGGAACGCAGTCTTGCGCTCTATGTCATTCGCAACGGCAAGCTCAAGCCGGAATACAAGGCCAGCACCCAGACCGTGGCGGGGCTGGCCACACGCTCGATCTCGACGCTGGTGAAATACCAGGCGCTCGCCAATATCGCAGCGATCTCGGAGATGGCGAAGCGACTGCATGCGCGCTTCGCCTTCACCGCCATTCCCGACAGCTTTCAAGGCAATCAGCGCTCCGAATTCGATACGGAGTATATGAAGGCCCTGTTCCAGCTCGGCTATGAGCAAGGCCGCAGCGGCAAGGCCTGGGAGACGCAGCCGCCGCTCTCGCCGACGCTGGCCGCGCGCTGATTGTCAGCCCTCATGCGCCCGGCCGGCGCTGAGGGCGTTCCAGTGCCGGATATAGGTCGCAAGCGCATTGGCGATGGCGGGGACCTCGCGCCCAGCGGCGTCGATCCATTCCGGCGGTGCTTCCGCCAGCCAGGATACCGGCAGGTCGGGATCGAGCGCTTTGCCCTCGATCGACGTCATCATGCCTGCCAGGAGGTGCGTGCGTGGAAGTGCAAAGCTGGCGGGCAGGCGGCCGGCCAGAGCCCTGTCGAAATAGAGACAGGCGTCGAAATCGATCGCGTGCAGCGTACCGCCCGCCCCGCGCAGGAGATTCGGATTCGAGCGCGGCCGGTCGACATTGTGCAGGAAGCAATCCGCCTCCGCGATCGCCCGGAGACATGCCGCATCGTCGGGGCCAAGCTCCGCGGCTACGACCGGGGCGGTATTCGGGATGAAACCGACGCCGAGATTCCAGCCAAAGCTGCGCTGGATCATCTCGTCGAATTCGTCGGTACCGACCATCCATGGAAAGCCATGCGGCAGCAGCAGCGGCTCGGCATCCGGGACCGGTGCGCCGAGCAGCTTCGCGAAGCGCAGGGCAAGGAACTCGATGAGCAGGCCACGAGGCCCTGGCCCGGCGCCGGCGAGCTTCAGGACATGCAGCCCGCCGTCCGTCGTCCGCACCAGGCAGGGGCGCGTGCTCGCATCACTGAAGACCCGCAGGATTTCGACGACCGTACCGGCTTCGGCGCCCCCGGGCTCCGGCAGGGGCACTATTGTCCCCGGCCAGCGCGCGCTGCGAAACGGATCGCCTCTTCCGCTGCCTTGAACAGGGCCTTGGCCTTGTTGATGCATTCGAGCTGTTCGGAGGCCGGGTTCGAATCATAGACGATGCCGGCGCCGGCCTGGACATGCATGCGGCCGTCCTTCACCACGGCGGTGCGCAGCACGATGCAGGTGTCCATTTCGCCATTGGCACCGAAATAGCCGATGCAGCCGCCGTAGGCGCCGCGCGCGTCATGTTCCATCTCATCGATGATCTCCATGGCACGCACCTTCGGCGCTCCGGAGACGGTGCCGGCCGGGAAGCCCGCGGCGAGTGCGGCCAGCGCATCATGCTGAGGGTCGATCGCTCCCTCGACATTGGAAACGATGTGCATGACCTGGCTGTAACGCTCGATGAAGAAGGAATCGGTGACCTTGACCGAGCCGATCCGCGCAACGCGGCCGACGTCATTGCGGCCAAGATCGAGCAGCATCAGATGCTCTGCCCGTTCCTTGGGGTCGGCCAGCAGTTCCTCGGCGAGCGCCTCATCCTCTTCCGTTGTCGCACCGCGCCGCCGCGTGCCGGCGATCGGCCGGATCGTGACGGTATCGTCACGCAGCCGGACCAGGATCTCGGGGCTCGAACAGACGATCTGGAAATCAGCGAAGTCGAGATAGCACAGGAACGGCGCAGGGTTGACACGCCGCAGCGCCCGGTAAAGCGCAAAGGAGGGCAGGGCGAAGGGCGCCTCGAAACGCTGCGACAGTACGACCTGGAAGATGTCGCCGGCGCGGATATAGTCCTGCGCCTTCGCCACCATGGCGTGAAACTCGGCCTCGGTCGTGTTGGAAACGATGTCGGGCTGCGGCAGCGCCGCGATATCGATGTCGGCTTCCGGGGGGAGAGGGCCCTCGAGGATATCCGTGACCCGGTCGAGCCGCTCCTGTGCCCGCTCATGAGCGACGCGCGCGGCAACGCCCGGTTGCTGGCGGACAGGCGTCACGAGATGAATCTCGTCGCGCACGGTATCAAACACCACCATCAGGGTCGGACGGGTCAGGATCGCGTCGGGGACGCCCGTCCCGGTGTCCTTTGGCTGCGGCAGGCGCTCCATCAGCCGCACCATGTCGTAGCCGAGATAGCCGAAGACGCCGGCCGCCATCGGGGGCAGGCCGTCCTCGTCGGGGATGGCGCTCTCGGCAAGCAGAGCCCGCAGGCTCTCGAAGGCGGGGCGCGGATCGGCGACGAAGGCCTCGCCCAATGCCGGCCGGCAGAGCGAAGCCTCGCCACGATGGCAGCGCCAGATCACGTCCGGCTCGATGCCGATCATCGAGTAACGCCCGCGTACGGCGCCGCCCTCGACCGATTCGAGCAGGAAGCTCGGGCCGGACGTGGCGTGCCTCAGCTTCATGAAGGCGGCGACGGGCGTCTCGCAATCACCGACCAGGATCCGCCGCAGAAGCTGTGGCACTCCCGCATCATACGCCTCCACAAAGGAGGACAGTTCGGAGGGCGCAGACATCAGTTCTGCGCGCCGCCGGTGGCGTTCCGGAAGGCCGTCTCGTTGACCGTGACGCCGAGATTGCTCTGCAGTTTCGCGACATATTGCGCGAGGATATCCTCGCTGACGCTGGAGCCGAGCAGGCGGGCAAAGTTCTCCGCTTCCTGCGTCGTGCGGGCATAGGGCGGTACCGTCGCAGAAACGACCTTGAAGAGGACGCGCCCGCTGTCGTTTGCGCCCAGCGCCGAGTTGCTCTTGCCGACAGGCGTCCCGAAGATCAGGCTGACGACATTGGCGGGCAGTTCCGGCTTCTGGTCCTGCCGGCCCAGATCCGCGGCCTGCTCGACAACCAGACCGGCCGAGGCGGCCACGGCATCGAAGGCCTCGCCGGAATCGAGACGCTGTACGAGTTCACGGGCCTTGGCCGAGAGCTTGCTCGCCACCTCGTCTGCCCGCCATTGGCGCTCGACCTCGCCCTTGACCTCGTCAAAGGTCCGCTCGCGCGAGGGTTCGATCTTGGTCACATCGAACCAGACATAGCCCGTGTCGCGTGGCAGGCGAATGGCCTCGTTGTCGACGCCGATATCCGAGCGGAAGATGGCGGGAAGCGTGGCGTCGCCGCCCGGCAGGGGCTGCTCCTGCGTGCCGTCCGGCTTGCCCAGGCTGGCATCGACCGGGCCAACCGTCAGCAGGGGCAGGTTGAACTCGCGCGCGATCTCGGCAAGCGGCTTGGCAGCGGCCCGCTGGTCCTCGATCCGGTCATGCAGGTCCGTGAGCTGGCTGGCGGCCTTGCCGGTCGCGACGTCCTTGCGCACCTCGGCAGCAACCTCATCGAACGGCCGGACATGCTCGAGTTCGATCGTCGGGACGCGGAGCAGTACAGAGCCGAACGCGCTGGCGACCGGCGCGCTGACGGCACCCTGGGCAAGCGCGAACGCGGCCTCGCGCACAACCGGATCGAAAACCTGATTGCGCGTGAAGGTGCCGAGCGTCAGGTCCTTCTCGGCGACATTGCGCGCCGCAGCGATCGCCTCGAACGCCTCGCCGGCATCGATCTTCGCCTTGGCAGCCTGCGCCTCCTCGGCATTCGGGAAGGTGATCTGCTGGATCGTGCGCTTCTCGGGCGAACCAAAGCGCTGGGCCTTGACCTGCTCGTAGCGGGCCTTGGCCTCTTCGTCGGTGACCTTGCTGGGGTCGGCCAATGCCTCGGTCGAGATCGTCAGTATGTTGGCGCTACGGAACTCGGGAGCGCGGAAGCTCGCCTTGCGCTCGTCGAAATAGCTCTTGAGCTGAGCTTCGGTCGGTGCCGCAATCTCACCGGCGGCAGCCGGCGGCAGCCTGGCGAACGTCACTGCGCGTCGCTCGTTGCGCAGGCGATGTCCGAGTTCCTGCAGCGCGACCGGAGCGGTCACGCCGCCGACCACCATCTCGGCGATCTGCTGGCGCAGGATCGTGGCGCGCTGCTCGCGCACATAATTCTGTTCGTTCAGCCCGTTCGAGCGCAGCAATTCGTTGAAGCGTGCCGGCGAGAAGTTGCCGGAGGCATCGCGGAAGACCGGGTCCTGGAAAATCAGGTTGCGGATGGTCTCGTCGGAGACGGCAAGCCGCATCCGGCTCGCGGTCTGATCGAGCACGGCCTCGGTGACGAGGCGCGAAAGCACCTGGCGGTCGAGACCGAGCGCTCGCGCCATTTCGGGTGTAATCGAGCGGCGCTGCTGGCGCGTCAGGTTCTGGACTTCGTTCTGATAGGCCACGCGCATCTGCTCGAGGCCGATCTCGGTCTTCCCGACCTGAGCGACCGAGTTGCGTCCATAGCCTCGGAAGATGTCGCCGATGCCCCAGATCGCGAAGGACAGGATCAGGAATCCGAACATCACTGTGATGATGAGCTTGCCAATGAGGCCCTGACCCGCCTTGCGGATGCGATTCATCATCATGGGGTCGTTCTTTCCCTCTCCGGCCGCATCGCTGCGACGCGAGCCTTCGCGTTTTGTCGGCGCTGCTTATAGGAACCGATCACGCTGCCCGCAATCTTCACCGTGCTTCTGCCGGCCGATTGCGGCGCGCTGCGGGCATTGGTAGAGCCCGGAGCGAGACAAGAGGAGAAAAATGGTGACGCGCAGCATCAAGCCGTTGGTGGCGGGCAATTGGAAGATGAACGGGCTCAAAGCCGAGCTCGCCGTCGCAACCGAGATAGCCAGGGGCTACGACCGGGAGCTGAAGCACACGGTCGATCTCGCCATCTGCCCGCCTGCGACTCTGCTCTTCCCCATGACGGCAGCCCTGACCGGCTCGCGGATTGCCACGGGCGGACAGGATTGTAGTGAGCAGGAGAGCGGAGCCTTCACCGGGGAAGTTTCTGCCGCCATGCTGGCCGATGCCGGCGCCGGCTATGCGATCGTCGGTCATTCCGAGCGCCGTACCCTCCACGGCGAGACCAATGCCATCGTCAGGGCCAAGGCGGAGGCGGCACAGCGCTGCCTGCTCGTCCCGATCGTCTGCGTCGGCGAGACGCAAGCCGAGCGCGCAGCCGACAAGGCGCTTGCCGTGGTCAGGAAACAGCTCCGCGGCTCGGTTCCCGATGCCTCGACGCCCGCGACCCTCGTCATCGCCTACGAACCGGTCTGGGCCATCGGCACCGGACTGACACCGACCGCTGCCGACGTCGCCGAGATGCACGAGGCGATCCGTGGCGAACTCGGCAAACTCCTCGGCAAGGCAGCCGCCGCCGGTGTGCGATTGCTCTATGGCGGATCGGTCAAGCCGTCCAACGCGGCCGAACTGATGAATGTCCCGCATGTCGACGGCGCGCTCGTCGGCGGCGCCAGCCTCAAAGCCGAGGACTTCCTCGGAATCGCGCGCGCCTGCCGCTGACCCTTGACGCCCGGCTGAGGGCAGCATTGCACGAATGACGCAATTGCCGGGTGGTGCACCCGGCAACTGCATGCTATGTGCGCCGCCGAGCCCGCAATTGGCGGACATGCGGCGTGGGGCACTCTTGTGGCGGCCCGCGTCATACCTATTTCGTGGGATCATGCAGAACGTTCTCATCGTCATCCATCTGATCATCGTGATCGCGCTCGTCGGCGTGGTCCTGCTGCAGCGTTCCGAAGGCGGCGGCCTGGGCATGGGTTCGGGCGGTGGCGGTGGTGTCGGCGGCTTCATGACCGGCCGCGGCCAGGCGAATGCCCTGACCCGCGCGACGGCGATCCTTGCCGGGCTCTTCTTCCTGACCTCGATTGCTCTGGCGATCATGGCCACCCATGGGCGGACGCAGCGCTCGATCATCGACGGCGCGCCGGGCACCACCGCTCCCGCGGCGCCGACCGGTCCGAGCGCTCCCAACGCGGGAGGCGGGGTGCTCGACCAGCTGCGCCAGATGCAGAATCAGGGCGGCTCACAACCGCCGACGCCGCCGGCAGCGCCGCAGCAGTGACGAGGACGGGGCAGGGGCCGGGAAACCGGCCCTTCTCTTTTGGGGAAGAGCTGGCGGAAGGCCGGCCCTTCTCTGTTGTGGACAAGCATAAACAGCGGGGCGGGTCTGCAAGGACGCGCTTAGCGAATCGAAACCCAGGCGTTAAAGGTGATCTCCCATGACGCGGTACGTTTTCATCACCGGCGGCGTGGTATCCTCGCTTGGCAAGGGCCTCGCGGCGGCAGCTCTCGCAGCTCTCCTGCAGGCACGTGGCTATAAGGTCCGCCTGCGCAAGCTCGATCCCTATCTCAATGTCGATCCGGGCACGATGAGCCCGTATCAGCATGGCGAGGTCTTCGTCACCGATGACGGAGCCGAGACCGATCTCGATCTCGGGCATTACGAGCGCTTCACCGGCAGGCCCTGCAACAAGGGCGACAACATCACCACCGGCCGCATCTACATGGACATCCTGACCAAGGAGCGCCGGGGTGACTATCTCGGAGCGACGATCCAGGTCGTTCCGCACGTCACCAACGCCATCAAGGAATTCGTCCTCACGGGCAATGAAGACTTTGACTTCACGCTGGTCGAGATCGGCGGAACGGTTGGCGACATCGAGAGCCTGCCCTTCCTCGAATCCATTCGCCAGATCAGTCAGCAGTTACCGCGCGGCCAGTGCATCTTCACGCATCTCACGCTGCTGCCCTATATCCCGACGGCCGGAGAACTGAAGACGAAGCCGACCCAGCATTCGGTTGCCGAGCTGCGGTCGATCGGCATCCAGGCCGATATCCTGCTCTGCCGCACCGACCGCGAAATCCCGCGTGAGGAACGCCGTAAGCTCGCCTTGTTCTGCAATGTCCGCGAAACCGCGGTGATCGAGGCCCGGGACGTTGCTTCGATCTATGACGTGCCGCTGTCCTATCATGCCGAAGGGCTCGACACCGAGGTTCTGGCGGCGTTCGGCCTGGACGCCGGCGAAGCGCCTGATCTGAGCAATTGGCGGCGCATTTCCGAGCGCGTGAAGAACCCCGAGGGCGAAGTCACGATCGCCATCGTCGGCAAATACACCGGCATGAAGGACGCCTATAAGTCCCTCATCGAGGCCCTGATGCACGGCGGCATCGCCAACCGGGTCAAGGTCAATCTCGACTGGATCGAATCGGAGGTCTTCGAGAAGGAGGACCCGGCTCCCTTCCTGGAGCATGTCCATGGCATCCTGGTTCCCGGCGGCTTCGGACATCGCGGTGCCGAGGGCAAGATCAAGGCTGCGACCTTCGCCAGGCAGCGCAAGGTTCCCTATTTCGGCATCTGCTTCGGCATGCAGATGGCGGTGATCGAGGCCGCCCGTTCCCTCGCTCATATCGAGAAGGCCAATTCGACCGAGTTCGGTCCCACCGAGGAGCCTGTCGTCGGCCTGATGACCGAATGGATGCGCGGCAACGATCTCGAGATGCGTGCGGCCGGCGGCGATCTGGGCGGCACGATGCGGCTCGGCGCCTACGCCTCGAAGCTCAGCCCCGGCTCGAAGATCGCCGAAATCTACGGCTCGACCGAAATTTCCGAGCGCCACCGCCACCGCTACGAGGTCAATATGGGCTATCGCGAGCGGCTTGAGGCGAATGGCCTGAAGTTCTGCGGCGTTTCGCCGGACGGCCTTCTGCCCGAGACGGTCGAGTATCCCGACCATCCCTGGTTCATCGGCGTGCAGTATCATCCCGAGCTGAAGTCGCGGCCATTCGAGCCTCACCCGCTTTTCGCCAGCTTCGTCGAGGCGGCGGTGGTACAGAGCCGCCTGGTCTGATCCGAGACGGGCGGTGCGAGCTTCCGGCCTGATCACTCACCTCGATATCCCGACAAGCCGCTGGTGCAGCGCTACCGGCGGCTTATAGTCGCTTAGCGACTCGGGGGGGAACGATATGGCGGTCTCGATGGCCGGTTTGCCGGCCTTTTTGCTGTATTTCGTGGTCGGATCCGCGCTGATCACAGGCTTCGCTCTCGTCTACATGCGGCTGACCGCCCATGACGAAATCGTCCTGATCCGGGCGGGCAATCTCTCCGCCGCGATAGCACTCGGCGGCAATCTCGCCGGTTTCTCGATCCCGCTCGAAAGGGCGATCGCACAGGCGAGCAGTATTGCAGACTGCGTGCTCTGGGCGCTTGCCGCCATGCTGATCCAGTTTGCGGCTTATGGGCTTGCTCGCGTCCTGATTCCTGATCTCTCGAAGAAGATCCAGGAGGATCGCCTCCCGTCTGCCGCGATGCTGGCGGTGATCGCGGTGATCAGCGGCACGCTGGCGGCCGCCAGCATGACGGTTTGAGGGGGAGGCGGTCATGAAACGCTCCTCGCAGATCGGATTGGCCGCGGTGGGGGTGGTGCTGGTCGCGATAGCGTGGCCGCGCTCTGACGACGATGCCGAGGATGCGCTCGTCTACAACTCGCTCGCCGATTGCCGCGCCGCCGGGCAAATGTCCGGCAGCCAATGTGAGCAGCGCTTCAACGAAGCCTCCACGACCCACCTCCGCGACGCGAAGAAGTTCACCAATGCCAGCGCCTGCGAAGCCGAGTATGGCTCCGGTTCCTGTCAGAGCGCGGTCTGGAACGGCGCGCAGGTCGTTGTTCCGGCGCTTGCCGGAATTATGCTCGCGCGCAGCTTCGCGCAGGGCGGCGGTGCAGCCCTGCCGTTGCTGCCGCCGACGCGCCAGGCCTGCCCGCCCGGCAGTCTGGCTGATGAATGTCGGCAGGCCCGATCCTCGTCGTCATCGTCCGGAGGTGGCGGGACAGGCGGACGTTCGCGCGCCTATTCGACAGCCTCGGGACAGGCTCTGGTCGCGCGGAATGTCTCGTCGACCGGCGTCGCCAGCATGCCGAGCGCCGCCTCTCGCGGCGGTTTCGGCTCGACCTCCCGCTCCTACAGTTCCTCCTCGTCGTCCTGAGATGCGGCGGGTTTCACTGGCACCACGTCGGGATTGGCAGACGCAGGTCGAGCGTCTGGGCTTTGCCTTCCATACGCTCGACGGCGAGACCTACTGGGACGAGAGCGTTGCCTACGCCTTCACATTGGAGGAGATCGAGCGCGATATCGAGGCGCCGACAGGTGAGATCGAGCAGCTTTGTTTCGCGTTCGTTGAGCGCGCGATCGCCGACGAGGAGATCCTCACCCGGCTCGCAATTCCGCCGCTGCACTGGCCGCTGATCCGCGACAGCTGGCAGCGCGGCGACCGCAACCTCTATGGCCGGCTCGATCTGGCCTATGACGGTAGCGGGCCGGCCAAGCTGCTGGAATATAACGCCGATACGCCGACCGCGCTGTTCGAATCGAGCGCGGTGCAATGGGACTGGCTTGAGCAGGCCATGGCACGGGGGGCCCTCCCGCCGGATAGCGATCAGTTCAACTCGCTGCACGAACGACTGATCGCCGCCTTTGCGGCCCTGCGCGAGCCCTCGCCCTATCGGCTGCACCTGACTTGCGTCCAGAACAGTAACGAGGACAAGGGCACCGTCGACTATCTCCAGGATTGCGCGGTGCAGGCCGGCCTCGACGCGCGTTTCACCTTCATCGAGGAGATCGGACTGCTCCCCGACGGACGATTCTGCGACGGAGCCAACCTGCCGATCGAGACGCTGTTCAAACTCTATCCATGGGAGTGGCTCTTCCGGGAGAGCTACGCGAACGCCCTGGCCGGCTCGCGCTGTCAGTTCATCGAGCCGCCCTGGAAGGCCCTTCTCTCCAACAAGGGCCTGCTTGCCTGCCTCTGGCAGATGGAGCCCGGCCACCCGAATCTGCTGCCTGCCCACTTCGAGGGCGATCCGCGTTGCGCGGAGCTCAATCCCCGCTATGTCCGCAAGCCTCTCTACTCCCGCGAGGGCGCCAACATCACGCTGGTCGAACGTGGAACGGTGCTGGAGAGCGATGACGGCCCCTATGGGGCAGAGGGCTTCATCCTTCAGGATGCCGCGCCGCTCGCCTCCTTTGCCGGATACCATGCCGTGCTGGGTTCATGGCTCGTCGCCTCGCAACCCTGCGGGCTATGCATCCGCGAGGATGTGACGACGATCACCAAGAACACGTCGCGCCTCGTGCCGCATTACATCGAGCCGTGACCGCTTCGGCAAAGCTTGCTACAGCCGGCGCCTGAGACCGCGACGCGCGGCCTGAGCAACGGCGATTCGTGACATGTCCCAGCCCAATCGGCCACGTGGCCTCGATCATCTCGTCATCGGCGTGCGTGACCTCGATGCTGCCGGCGAACTCTACGCGAAGATGGGCTTCAGGGTTGGAGCCCGCAATCGACACCCCTGGGGCACGGAGAACCGCATCGTACAGTTTCCGGGGACCTTCCTGGAGCTGATCACGATCGGCGACTCCGGGGCCATTCCACCCCATGCCCATCGGCGCTTCTCCTTCGGAGCCTTCGTCCGCGATCAGCTCGCCCGGGCAGAGGGCCTGTCGATGCTGGTTCTCGAAAGTCGCGATGCGAAGGCCGACGCGCAGATATTCGAGGCAGCCGGCATCGGCGACTACGAGCCGTTTTTCTTCGAGCGTCAGGCGCGCAGTCCCGACGGGAACGAGGTCCGCGTCGCCTTCTCGCTGGCCTTTGCCCGTAACGCGTTGGCGCCCGCTTGTGGCTTCTTCGTCTGCCAGCAGCACGAGCCGCAGAATTTCTGGAATCCGGCCTTCCAGCAGCATCAGAACGGCGTGCAGGCACTGGCCTCTGCCGTGATGGTTGCCGAGAACCCGACCGACCACCACGTTTTTCTTTCGGCCTTCACTGGCGAGCGCAGTCTGAAATCCAATTCGCTCGGCATCAGCGCTGCCCTTCCGCGCGGTCGCGTCGATATTCTGACGCTGCATGCCGCCTGCCAGCTCTTTGGCGTCGAGGAGGGGAGGAAGGATCCACACTTCGCCGGATTCGCGGTCCTGGTGAACGATCTCGATGTGGTGCGTGGGATTCTGGGCGCGGCTGAGGTCCAGTGGCGGCAGATCGGTAACCGCATCGTTGTGCCGGCCGGCTCCGCCATGGGTTGCACGGTTGCGTTCGAGGCGAACTGAAGCGCAGGATCGCGCACAGAATCACTCGGGGGATGACGATGCTCGGCCAAGCTTTGGCGCGACTGCCGGATTTTGCACTTTTCTTTTCAGCGTCGCTCGGGCTCGTCGCCGTCTATCTGCTGATCTACACCCTGGCGACCTCGCATAATGAATTCGGCCTGATCCGCCGCAACAACGTCGCGGCGGCACTCTCGCTGGGGCTCAGTCTCACGGGTTTTGCTCTGCCGCTGTCGAGCGCCGTGGTCCATGCAACGACGATCGTCGACCTCGTGGTCTGGGGCATCGTCGCCCTCGTCGTGCAATTGCTGGTCTATTTCCTGGTCAGGCTCGTGCTGCCCAACCTGTCAGCGCGGATCGCTGCTGGCGAGTTGGCCGCTGCGCTGTTTCTTGGTGCCGCCTCGCTTGCGGCTGGCGTCATCAATGCCGCGACGATGACCTTCTAGCCCATCGGACCGGATTCCATATCCAGTCCGGTAGGCCAGCCTTCGTTGATTGCATCGGCTTTCCCGAAAACCGCAATCCACTTTTCGGGCCGATGCTCTAAAGCTGGCTGGCGAGCTTGCTTCCGGCGCGGACAAAGCGTGTCGGGTCGATTGGCTCGCCCTCGATCCGGGTTTCATAGTGCAGGTGGGGGCCGGTCGAGCGCCCCGTCGTGCCGACCTTGCCGACCACGGTCCCGCTCGTCACCATCTGCCCGGCTGAAACGCTGATGGCCGACATGTGAGCGTAGCGCGTGGTGATGCCGCCGGCATGCTCGATCTCGACCATGTTGCCGTAGCCGCCGGTATATTCAGCCGAGACGACCTTGCCGGGCGCGGTGGCGCGGATCGGCGTTCCGGTTTCGGCGCGGAAGTCGATTCCGGTATGCATCGCCGGGCTGCGGGTGAAGGGATCGACGCGATAGCCATAGTTCGAGGTCATGTCGACTTCGCCCTGCATCGGCTTGCGAAGGGGCAATTGCTCGACAAGCCCGCGCAGCCGGTACACCGCCGATATGCGCGGTTGCAGGGCGCTCAATGAGGCCTCGAAGGGACCGGCGGACGCATCGACCTTGAAGGGGACGAAGGGGCCGCCGACACCCTTGGCGATCGTCGTCGTGGCGGCAAGCTTGTCGGTGTCGAGCCCGGTCTCCGCCAGCGCCCCGCGCAGTGTTTTCTGAGATTCGGCGAGTGACTGTTCCATATGGCGCAGCGCGGCGAGTTGAGCCGTGGCTGTCTCGGACAGCGACTGGTCAAGCCTGGTCAGCGATTCCGCGACGCGTTGCGCGGGCGCTTGCGGAGCTTCCTCCGCCTCGCCCGATTGCCATGGTAGGCTCTTGTGCTCTTCCGAGCTGCGGAGCCCTGGAAGGTCGGGAGCGGGCATCGGCTTGCTTGAGGTGATCGGCGCGAAGCTTGAGACGCTCGATGCGCGGATCGGCTCCTCCGCCTTGATCAGGCGTGAACGCAGCGGAACCTTTGCAGGCGATGCAATGCCGCCGGCCTGCAGCGTTTCGGTGACGGCAGCGACCAGGGCCTGCTTGCTCTCCAGCTCGGCTTGACGCGTGGCCAGTTCGTCGACACGAGCCTCGACGCCATCCTGATCGAGCAGGGCGCGGCTGGCGAGGCGGTCGATATCGGCGCGCAACGCCGCGATCCTGTCTTCATAAGCATATTGCCGGGTGGTCTCGCGGGCGATCAGCCGCGCCGCGATGTCGTCTTTGCTGAGGATGTACCAGCCCGTCACACCACCCCAGGCGGTCGTAAGGGCCAGAAGCGAGAGGCCCGCGAAGGCCGTCGAACGGCGGATCGTGTAGCTCTTGTGTGAGGCCAGTCCCGTGACGGGAAGGGCCGGACCAGGCGAGGCGGGATGAGTCATACGCAAAACCGGATGTAACGCTGCCGATGATGCGAGTAGACCTTGTTAGGGTTAATCCTTTGCAAATCGCCGGCGCCGGCTCAGCATTCTGCCGCTGTCACATCGCCCGGACGGCCGCCAGGACCTCCTCGGCATGGCCCGCGACCTTCACCTTCGGCCAGATCCGCGCGATGCGGCCGTCCTGGTCGATCAGAAAGGTGGTTCGCTCCACGCCCATATACTTGCGGCCATACATGCTCTTCTCGACCCAGATGCCGTAGTTCTCGAGCACTGCGCGGGCTTCATCGGCGACAAGCGGGAAGGTGAGGGCATATTTCTGCTTGAAGCGATCGTGACGCTTGATCGGATCGGGAGAGATTCCGATGATATCGGCCCCCGCCGCGGCAAACTCCGCATGCAAGCCATTGAAAGCAATGGCTTCCTTTGTGCAGCTCTCAGTATCGTCCTTTGGATAGGCATAGAGTACGACCTTGCGTCCCTCGAGGTCCGCGAGCGAAACCGTGCCCGCGCCATCCCTCGGCAACGTGAATTCTGGCGCGAGATCGCCCACTTGCAAGCCCATGAATTGCCTTCCTTTCGTCGCGATCGCGCTGCAAGGAGCGCAAAGAATCGATGGGCAGAGTGTGCCGCCCGTTCATGCGCCAGCCAGCCTGGATGGAGCAAAAGCCGAATCGGTTAGTCTGGCCGCAACATCCGTGTAACCCGCCTAGGGCCATTCAGGCCGGCGAAGACTCATAGAATCTGGTGAAGCCGGACCGAAGTCGCATTTCGGCCCCTTTCAGAACGCGAAAGTCCTTGGTGAACGAACGTAACGACAAGGTCGGTCAGGAGCCGCCGCGGGTTGTGCCCCCCGAAAGCACGACCTGCGACGAGGTCGCTGCGGTCGCACGGCGCGCGAAGGCTGGGCTTGTCACGATCGTGGTGGCGGTGGCCGTTGCTGTGGTGACGCTGGCGGGCGCGGCTGGCGCTCTGCTGGTCACCGGGATGATTCCGCTCTCGGGCCTGGAGGGCCGAATCTCAGCTGCGATTGCAGAGCGGCTCGGACCAGACTGGCAGGTCGAGGCTGGCAGCGCGGAGCTCAGCCGGATCGACGGACATGCCCAGCTCAGGGTCAGGCAGGTTTCGTTCCGCCACCGCAGCGGTGCGGCCTTCCGTGCGCCGGAGGCCGTGCTCGGTTATGTGCCGCTGGCGCTGCTGCGCGGCGAAATCCGGCTGGTGTCGGTCGACCTGCGTGGCGTCAACATGCGCCTCGGCGTCAATCATGACGGCGCGTTGATCGTGAATGCGGATGCGGCCCCCCCCGAACCCGTGGTACAGCCGCCTGCGATTCCAGATGCCAGTCATTGGAACGTCTTTACCAACATCATGGAGGCCGTCGCGACGGTTGCTGCCGGAGACGGTCTTCTGGGCGCGCTCGAAACGGCAGGCATGCGCGGAGCAAGGCTGGCGCTGGTCGATCCCGATGGTCGACAGAGGACCAGTCTCGAGGATGTCGACATCAGATTGTCGCGTGTCGGCAACGGCGTCAGCCGCCTTACGATGAAGGGCCGGACCGGCTCGCGCTGGAAGGAACTCGTTGTCGATCTGTCGGCCGATCCGGATGGCACGCGGCGGGCGGAGATCGATGTCGTTCGCTTCGAGCCGGCCGAGGCTGTTGCTCTCGCCGTGGGCACGTCGAGCGTCGCGATCAACGGGCTGTCGATGAAGGGCAGGATCTCCTTGGCTCAGCGCCCAGGCGGCGAAAGCAAGATGTCGGCGCGCTTCGACATCCTTCCCGGCACGATCGCGTTTCGTGACAGCCCGGTCGCACCGATCTCGGTCGATACTGCGCATGTCGAGTTGGAGAGCGGAACGGGGCTGGCTGATTTCCGCGTGACCTCGGCGGAGTTCAAGGCTGGTCCGACGGTGCTGCGCGGTTCCGGTAGCTTGCGTGGAGAGAATGGCGTCTGGCGCGTCGGGCTGGACGCAAAGGGGCAGATATCCGGAATCGGCTCGGATCCGGCAGTCGCCATCGACAGCATTCAGAGCGGCATCGTCCTCGACAGCGCAGCCGGGGAGGTCCGTATCGAGAGTTTCTCACTGCGCGGCCCGCTGATCGCGGTCGACATGACCGGGCTTGTGCAGAAGCGGGGCGAATCACCCTATCAGCAGTTCTGGGTCCGGGCGACGGATTCGGACGCGCGGGCCGCCCTTGCCATCTGGCCCGAGTGGACTGCGCCCCATCTGCACGCCTCGCTGAGCCGTGAGGTGGCCGCAGGCCGTCTCATAGCAGTGGATGTGAAGGTCGACCTGCCGGCAGAAGATCACGCCCGGATGCTGCGAGGCGCAGGCATGCCCGACAAGGCGCTGCTCGTGACGGTGGACGCGACGAATGTGCGCTATCTGCCGGGGCCGGGATTGCCGCCGCTGATCGACGGCGCGGTCAACGGTACCGCGACGGGCCGGACGGTCCAGCTTACCATCCCGAAGGCGACAGCCGATCTGGGGGATGGCCGCAAGCTTGCGTTGAGCGAAGGCAGCTTTGGCATGCTCGATACCTGGGCGCCGCGTCCCCAGGCCAAGATCGGCTTCCGCTCAGTCGGGCCGGCTGACGCGGTTGCTGCACTCTTCACCTTTCCCGCGCTCAAGGAGTTCAATCCTGGAGCAGGCGATCCGGCGTCGATCCGTGGCAGCAGTGACCTGAAGACCGTCATCGCTTTGCCGATGGTCGCCGAAATCCAGCCCTCCGACGTCGTGGTCCAGAGCTCAGGCACGCTCTCCAACGTAGCCTCTGATACACTGCTTGGCACAGAGAAGCTCGAAGCAGCCAATTTCACCGTCGGATTCGATCGAACTGGTCTTTCGATCCGGGGCGAAGGCCGCGTCGGCGGCGAGCGCGCACAGATGGAGATCCGCCAGAACGCGAAGGGACAGGGCGAAGCGACGCTCGGCTTCACGCTGGACAACGCCGCCCGCCAGAAGCGCGGCTTCGGGCCGGAACTTGGCGTCAACGGTCCCGTGCAGGTCAAGGTGTCGAAACAGCTAGGGAAGGGCGCAGACGCCGCGCCGCGCGTTGAACTCGATTTGACCAAGACTGCGATCGATGGGGTGATCCCCGGCTTCGCCAAGCCCGCCGGGCGGGCGGGGAAAGCGACCTTCAACTACATCGTCGATGCCGATGGTTCCGATCTCGATGATTTCACGCTCGATGCGTTGCCGGTCCTGATCCGCGGCAAGATCGAACTCAACAAGCAGAGCGGATTTGAGGCGGCCAGCCTCTCGCAGTTTCGGATATCCCCCGGCGACAATCTCAAGGTCGAGGCCAAGCGTGACGGTACGGTAACGAAGCTGGTGATCCGCGGGCAGGTTGCCGATGTGCGGCCCTTCATTCGTGACCTGCAGGTCGGTGCGGCTCCCGCGGCACGAGGCGACAAGAACGCAGCGCGGGGAAACGACGTCGATGTCGATCTCGACGTGCCGATCCTGACCGGCTTCAACAACGAGGCGATCGGCAACGGCGTGCTGAAGTTCTCGAAGCGAAATGGTGACCTGCGCTCCCTGAATTTCGACGGTCGCATCGGCCGGGCGAGCGTTTCTGCAAGGCAGGCCCGCCAAGGCGAAGGCGCCGGCACACTCGTCCTGCAGTCGGAGAATGGCGGTTCGGTGCTGCGCTTCTTTGACTTCTACCGCCGGGCTCACGGGGGCGATCTGGTCCTGACGCTGGGCCCCGGCGACACGCGCCAAAGCGGGGAGCTGCTCTTCCGCAACTTCGTCGTGCGCGACGAGCCGGCGTTGTGGCGGGTCCTCGGAGAGCAGGCGGTGACGGCCCTGTCCGGTGATCGCGTTGGTGGAGCAGGAGGCCGCATCGATGCCAGCGAGGTCGCCTTCACCAAGCTAAGGGCGGAATTCACCCGATCTGCCAGCCGCCTTGATGTCTCGGACATGGTAATCTGGGGCCAGCAGATCGGGTTCACGCTTCAGGGAAATGTCGATTACGGCCGCGACAAGGTCGATATCGGCGGCACCTTCGTGCCGAGCTATGCGTTCAACAATGCCTTCGCGCAGGTGCCGGTCGTGGGGATGATCCTTGGCGGAGGTCAGTATGGTGGATTGTTCGCCCTGAATTTCCGGATATCGGGATCTGCCAGCGCGCCGACCATGTCGATCAATCCGCTCTCCGCGATCGCGCCCGGCATTCTGCGTCGTTTCGTCGATCCGCTCGGGGGGGCCCCCCTGGAGCGCCCCACCAGATCACCGGTCCCGGCGCCGAGCCAGGCCCAGCGCTGAGCCTGGTTCAGTGTCGCGACTTGGTGTCGCGACTTGGAGCCGCTTATTCCGGCCGCAGCAGGACATGCTTCTTGCGGCCGAAGGAGAGCTTGATCACGCCCTCCGGCGAGAGATGGCTAGCACCCAGCGCCGCGCGCTCATCGGTGACGACCTCGTCATTGACGCGAAGACCACCGGACTTGACCTGCCGGCGGGCTTCGCCGGTCGAGGGCACCAGGCCGGCGGTGACGAACGCGGTCAGGACGCCGAGGCCTGCGTCGAGAACGGCCTGCGAGACTCCGACGCTCGGCAGGTCCTCAGCGAGCGTGCCCTCCTCAAAGGTCCGGCGCGCCGTCTCGAAGGCCGCTTCCGCAGCCTCGCGCCCATGCAGCAATGCGGTGGCCTCCGTCGCGAGCACCTTCTTGGCGTCGTTGATCTCGGAACCGCCCAGGGCAGCCAGGCGGGCGATCTCGTCCATCGGGAGCTTGGTGTAGAGCTTCAGGAAGCGCTCGACATCGGCGTCCTCGGTATTGCGCCAGAACTGCCAGAACTCATAGGGGCTCATCAGATCGGCATTGAGCCAGACGGCGCCGTTGGCGGTCTTGCCCATCTTGCCACCGGAGGCCGTCGTCAGCAGCGGTGAGGTCAGCGCGTAGAGCTGCACATTCGCCATGCGGTGGCCGAGGTCGATGCCATTGATGATATTGCCCCACTGGTCGGAGCCGCCCATCTGCAGCACGCAACCCGTGCGCTTGTTCAGCTCCACGAAGTCGTAGGCCTGCAGGATCATGTAGTTGAATTCGAGGAAGGACAGCGACTGCTCGCGGTCAAGCCGCATCTTGACGCTATCGAAGGACAGCATGCGGTTGACCGAGAAGTGTCGGCCGACATCGCGCAGGAACTCGAGATAGTTGAGCCCGAGCAGCCAGTCGGCATTGTTCATCATGCTCGCCGCGCCATCGAAGTCGAGATAGCGGGCAAAAACCTTGCGGATACCTGCCAGATTGCGCTCGATGTCTTCGACCGTCAGCAGCTTGCGCGCCTCGTCCTTGAAGGACGGGTCACCCACCATCGAGGTGCCGCCGCCCATCAGTGCGATTGGCTTGTGACCGGTCTCCTGCATCCAGTGCAGCATCATGATCTGGATGAGCGAGCCCGCATGAAGAGACGTCGCCGTCGCGTCGAAGCCGATATAGGCGCTGATCGGCCCCTTCAGCGCAGCCGCATCGAGCCCTTCCGGATCGGAGATCTGATGAACATAGCCGCGCTCGGAGAGAACGCGCAGGAGATCGGATTTGAAAGTCGTCATGGCGAAAGCTCGTTTACATAAGGCGGCCTCATCCTGAGGAGCGACCGCGGATCGTGTCCCGAAGGATGTCTCCAGCGCGCACTGGATTGCCCTTCGGGATGCCGCTCCGCGGCTCCCTGGGATGAGGGCTGAATTCAGACCTGTTCCTGTTCGGCCTTGCTGATCTCGGGGCCGACCTTGCGGTCGAGATAGAGGCTGACCGCCTCCATCAGCTGGTCGACGCGACCATCGAAGAAGTGGTTAGCGCCCTCGACGACGGCGTGTTCGATTTGGATGCCTTTCTGGGTCTTCACCTTCTCGATCACGGCCATGACTTCCTTGACCGGCGCCACGCGGTCTTCCGAACCGTGCACGAACAGTCCGGAGGAAGGGCAGGGTGCCAGGAAGGAGAAATCGTAGCGGTTCGCCATCGCGGCGATCGACATGAAGCCCTCGATCTCCGGGCGGCGCATCAGCAGCTGCATGCCGATCCAGGCGCCGAAGGAGACGCCGGTGATCCAGCAGCTCTTGGCCTCGGGGTTCAGCGCCTGCATCCAGTCCAGCGCAGCGGCAGCGTCCGACAGTTCACCGGCGCCATGGTCGAAATGGCCCTGGCTGCGGCCGACGCCGCGGAAGTTGAAGCGCAGCGCCGAAAAGCCGCGGTTCACGAAAGTGTAGAACAGATTGTAGACGATCTGGTTGTTCATCGTGCCGCCGAACTGAGGGTGCGGATGCAGGATGATGGCGAGCGGGGCGCCCTTCTTCTTTGCGGGCTGGTAGCGACCTTCGATCCGTCCGGCCGGTCCGTTGAAAATCACCTCGGGCATATCACACTCGCCTTTTGTTGGGGCAGAGCCGCGCGCAACCGGCATATCGGGGGCAAACTGCCGTCCAAAATGTCCCGCTGCCCTTGACGGACCTGCCGCTCGCGCCCTACATCAAGCGCTTAGAATAGTTCTAACAGCCGTGAACAAGACCGGAACAAACGAGCGGTTTGCCGTTTTGGCGAACCTGCGGTCCCGGAACACGGCCGGTTGGATGGGCGGCTATAGCACGGCGCAGGGGTGCAATTTCAAGCATTTCGTGCCGGCCAGGCCGATGCTGGATCGGAGCTTCGCAAACGTGACCGGGTCAGCCCGCAGCTATCTCGACCACAACGCCACCACGCCGGTTCGTCCGGACGTGGCGGAGGCGATGCTGGCCGCGCTGCGCATGCCCGGCAATCCATCCTCCGTCCACGGCGAGGGCAGGCTGGCGCGGGCGGCTGTCGAGAAGGCACGGGAGCAGGTCGCACAGCTTTGCGCCGCCAGGCCGGCCAATGTCGTTTTCACCAGCGGCGGCACGGAGGCCAATGCGACGGTGCTTTCGCCGGGGCTGATGGAATGCAGCGGCGGGCGCGATTGCGTCCGCGTGCCAGGCTCGCTGCTGCTTTATAGCGCGACCGAGCATGCCTGCGTCCGCGAGGGGCATCGCTTCGCAGGCGGTGCCGCGGAAGCCATTCCGGTCGATGCCGCGGGGCTCGCCGATCTGGCCTGGCTCGAGGCACGGCTGCAGAGATTGGCCAGCGAGCAGCCCGGCGCGCGGGCGCTCGTGTCGCTGCATCTTGCCAATAACGAAACCGGTGTCATTCAGCCGATTGCCGAGGCAGCGGTCATTGCCAGGCGTTACGGCGCACTCCTGCACTGCGACGCGGTTCAAGCTGCCGGCAAGATTTCTATCGATATCAATGCACTGGGGGTGGATGCTCTGGTGCTGTCTGCACACAAGTTTGGCGGCCCGAAGGGTGTTGGCGCGATCGTTCTCCGCAGCGGCGCCTACGAACTTGCGGACAAGCCGGTTCGCGGTGGTGGGCAGGAACGCGGCTGGCGTGCCGGCACCGAAAACGTTCCCGGCATCGTCGGCTTCGGCATTGCTGCCGAGATCGCCAGCAAGGCAATCGCGACAGAGGCGGCCAGGCTTTCGAGCCTCCGCAGCACACTGGAAGCTGGAATCCTTGCTCTCGCACCGGAGACGGTCCTGTTCGGTGACGCTGCTCCGCGTCTGCCGAATACCAGCGCCTTCGCGACGCCGGGGATCAAGGCGGAAACGGCGTTGATCGTGCTGGATCTCGCTGGCATAGCGCTCTCGTCCGGCTCGGCCTGCTCCTCGGGCAAGGTCAAGCGCTCGCATGTCCTGGATGCCATGGGCGTCGACCCTGTCATGAGTGCAGGGGCCTTGCGGGCGAGCCTGGGATGGACCACTTCCGAGGCCGACATCGCTCATTTCCTTGCGGCATACGCGAAGGCGCTTGCCGCGAACACCGGTCGGGAGAGGCAGGCGGCGGCCTGACTGTTCCGGCGACTATCTTGAAAGAACCGGCGGGCCTTGAACCCGCGACTGGAGACTGAATATGGCAGCGGTCCAGGAGACCATTGATCAGGTCAAGTCGATTGACGTGACCGAGTACAAATACGGCTTCGTCACCGAGCTCGAAGTCGATAAGCCCGCCAAGGGGCTGACCGAAGATACGGTCCGCTACATCTCGGCGCGCAAGAACGAGCCGGCATGGATGCTGGAATGGCGGCTGGATGCCTTCCGGCGCTGGAAGACGATGACGGAGCCGACCTGGTCGCGCGTCAACTACCCGCCGATCGATTATCAGAACATCTATTACTACGCCGCGCCGAAGATGGGCGCGCAGCCGAAATCGCTCGACGAGGTCGATCCGGCGATCCTGGAGACCTATAAGAAGCTCGGCATTCCGCTCCGCGAACAGGAAATCCTCGCTGGCGTCGCGCCGGAGAACCGCGTTGCGGTCGATGCCGTCTTCGACTCCGTTTCGGTTGTCACCACCTTCAAGAAGGAGCTGGCCGAGGCCGGCGTGATCTTCTGCTCGATCTCCGAGGCGATCCAGGAGCATCCCGAGCTCGTAAAGAAGTACCTCGCCACCGTCGTTCCGGTGACCGACAACTACTTCGCCACGTTGAACAGCGCGGTCTTCACCGACGGCTCCTTCGTCTACATCCCCAAGGGCGTGCGTTGCCCGATGGAGCTGTCGACCTATTTCCGCATCAACGAGCAGAACACCGGCCAGTTCGAGCGCACGCTGATCATCGCCGAGGAAGGCTCCTATGTGAGCTATCTCGAAGGCTGCACGGCGCCGAAGCGCGACGAGAACCAGCTCCACGCAGCGGTGGTCGAGCTGATCGCGCTCGATGATGCCGAGATCAAGTACTCGACGGTGCAGAACTGGTTCCCCGGCGATGCCGAGGGCAAGGGCGGCATCTACAACTTCGTCACCAAGCGCGGCGATTGCCGCGGCAAGAACTCGAAGATCTCGTGGACGCAGGTCGAGACCGGCTCCGCCATCACCTGGAAATATCCGTCCTGCATCCTGCGCGGCGACGGCTCGCGCGGCGAGTTCTACTCGATCGCCGTCTCGAACGGCATGCAGCAGGTCGATAGCGGCACCAAGATGATCCATCTCGGCCGCAACACCACCTCGAAGATCATCGCTAAGGGCATCGCGGCCGGAAAGTCGGACTCGACCTATCGCGGCATGGTCTCGGCGCATCGCAAGGCGACGGGCGCGCGCAACTTCACCAACTGCGATTCGCTGCTGATCGGCGACCAGTGCGGCGCGCACACGATCCCCTATATCGAGGCCAAGACCGCCACCGCGATCTTCGAGCACGAGGCAACGACGTCGAAGATCGGTGAGGACCAGCTCTTCTACTGCCAGCAGCGCGGCCTCTCCGAGGAGGAGGCGGTGGCGCTGATCGTCAACGGCTTCGTCAAGGAGGTGCTGCAGCAACTCCCGATGGAGTTCGCCGTTGAGGCGCAGAAGCTCATCACCATCTCGCTCGAAGGCTCCGTCGGCTAGCGCGACATCATGGTCTGGCATGTCCAGACCAGCCACGCCCTTCTCGAACAGACACCAGCCGCGGATGCTTGGCACAAGACCGAGCGCGACGCGGCAGAAACCGGAACTCTGACCAATGCTCGAAATCCGCAACCTGACCGTCAAGATCGCCGACGAGGACACCCAGATCCTGAACGGCCTGAACCTCACCGTGAATGACGGCGAAGTCGCTGCCATCATGGGGCCGAACGGCTCCGGCAAATCGACCCTGTCCTATGTCATCGCCGGCAAGGAGGACTATGAGGTCCTCGACGGCGAGATCTTGCTGAATGGCGAGAACGTGCTGGAGATGGAGGCCGATGCCCGCGCCGCCGCCGGCATCTTCCTGGCCTTCCAGTATCCGCTGGAGATCCCCGGCGTCGCCACGATGACCTTCCTGAAGGCGGCGATGAATGCGCAGCGCAGGGCTCGCGGCGAGGACGAATTGCTGACGCCTGACTTCATCAAGCGCGTCAACGCTGCTGCCGATGGCCTTGGCATCAATCGTGAAATGCTGCGCCGCCCGCTCAATGTCGGCTTCTCCGGCGGCGAGAAGAAGCGCATGGAGATCCTGCAGATGGCGCTGCTCGCGCCGTCCATGTGCATCCTTGACGAAACCGATTCCGGCCTCGACATCGACGCGCTGCGGATTGTCGCCAACGGCGTCAACGCCTTGCGCGACAAGAGCCGCGGCTTCCTGGTGATCACCCACTACCAGCGCCTGCTCGAGCATATCGTCCCGGACACCGTGCATGTCATGGCCAGGGGCCGCATCGTCCGCACCGGCGGCAAGGAACTCGCCCTGGAACTCGAGAAGAGCGGTTACGCGTCCTACGGGGAGGCCGCCTGATGGCCATCGTCACCCCGCTGAAGACCGCAGCCGAGCAGGTTCTCGCCCAGCAGTTCGCCAATGTGAAGGCTGAGCTGCCGGGAGCTGGGCCGGTTCGCAAGCTGCGCGAAGACGCCTTCGCCGGCTTTGAGGCCAAGGGCCTGCCGCATCGCCGACTCGAAGCCTGGCGCTATACGGATCTGCGCATGATGCTGCGCGAAGCGAAGCCTCTCGCCGACGGCAATGCTGCAACCCAGGCCGTGCGTGACCGCCTCTCCACGCTGAAGCTGGACGGCCTCAGGCTCGTCCTGATCGACGGCGCCTTCAATGCGGAGCTTTCGGGCCTCGATGCCTTGCCCGAGGGCGTCGCGGTTCATGCGTTGGCCGACGCGCTGGTTTCACCGCGCGAGGATCTGACGCGGATTCTGTCCGGCCCCGGCGTCGCCGAAGACGATACCGGCCTGATGCTCAACACCGCGCTGATGCGCGACGGTGTCCTGGTCGAGATCGCGGAAGGCACCGAACTCGCTGCCCCGATCGCGATCATCTCGCTCGCCTCCGGCGACGAGGAGCAGGCGATCTTCAGCCGCTCGGTCGTGCTTGCCGGCAAGGGCGTCAAGGGCTCGATCGTCGAGATCAGCGAGAGCGCGGGGGCGAGAGCTGCGCAAATCAACACGGCGATCGTCTTCGAAGCCGGAGACGAAAGCGAGATTCAGCACATCCGCCTCGTGACGCGCCAACCGGCCGAGACCGTGCAGGTTCTGAGCCTGCTCGCGACCGTTGGCGCCCATGCCAAGTTCGATTCCTTCGCGCTGATTTGCAACGCGGGCACAGTCCGCCAGCAGCATTTCGTGCGCTATGCCGGAGAGCACACCGAAGTCGGACTACGCGGCGTCAACCTGCTCGGCGGCCAGGAGCATTCCGACGTGACGCTTGTGGTCGACCATGAAGTCCCTCACGGCACCAGCCGCGAGCTGTTCAAGTCGATCATCGGCGGCGAAGGCACCGGCGTCTTCCAGGGCAAGGTCATCGTGCGCCAGCATGCGCAGAAGACCGACGGCAGCATGAAGAGCAACGCGCTGCTCCTGAACGACGGTGCGACCATGTTCAACAAGCCCGAGCTCGAGATCTTCGCCGACGACGTGGTCTGCGGCCATGGCGCCACCGTGGCGCAGATTGACGGCGAGCAGCTCTTCTATCTGATGGCGCGCGGCCTGCCGCGGCCTCAGGCCGAGGCGCTGGTTCTGCAGGCCTTTGCCGGCGAGGCGGTCGAGTTCGTTGCCGACGAGGCATTGCGCGACCTGATCATGGGCGAAGTCGAAGGTTGGCTCGCCAACCGCGAGCACACAGCCGGGAAGGCAGCCTGATGCCATACGTCAATCTCCAGATCACCAAGGGTGCGACCCGCGAACAGAAGGCCGAGATCGTCAAGGAGTTCACGCAGACACTCGTGCGCGTGCTCGGCAAGAATCCGGACAACACTCATATCGTGATTCAGGAGATCGAGCGCGAGGACTGGGGCCATGCCGGCGTGCTCGTCGCCGACAGGCCACGCAATCCTGGAAAGGCCTGACCATGAATGCGCCGGTGAAGCCTTATGACGTGGCTGCCATCCGCCGGGATTTCCCGATCCTGAGCCGGGAGGTCTACGGCAAGCCGCTGGTCTATCTCGACAATGCGGCCTCCGCGCAGAAGCCGAATGTCGTCATCGATGCGATGAGCCGGCTGATGCGCGAGGACTATGCCAATGTCCATCGCGGCCTGCACTATCTCGCCAACGCTTCGACTGAGGCCTATGAAGCGGCGCGCGAAAGCGCGCGCCGCTTCCTCAATGCCGCCCATCTCGAAGAGATCATCTTTACCCGGTCTTCGACCGGTGCGCTGAATCTGGTTGCCTCGTCTCTTGGTCGCCATCTCGGTATCCAGGAAGGCGACGAGATCATCCTCTCGATCCTCGAGCACCATTCGAACATCGTGCCCTGGCACTATTGGCGCGAGCGGCACGGCGCGGTGATCAAATGGGCGCCGATCGACGAGGACGGCAATTTCCTCGTCGAGGAATTCGAGAAGCTGATCTCGCCGCGCACCAAGATCGTGGCATTGACCCATATGTCGAATGCGATCGGCACGATCGTTCCGATCGCCGAGGTTGCTGCCATCTGCCAAGCCTATCGGATTCCGCTGGTCGTGGACGGCAGCCAGAGCGCGGTGCATCTGCCGGTCGACGTGCAGACCCTCGGGTGCGATTTCTATTGCTTCACCGGCCACAAGACCTATGGGCCGACGGGCTCGGGCGTCCTCTGGGGCAAGCGCGAATGGCTGGAAAAGCTGCCCCCCTATGAGGGCGGCGGCGAGATGATCGTCACCGTCAGCGAGGATACGATCACTTATAACGACCCTCCGCATCGCTTCGAGGCCGGTACGCCGGCGATCGTCGAGGCCGTGGGGCTTGGTGCCGCGCTCGACTACATGATGGCGCTGGGCCGCGAGAATATCGCTGCCCACGAGGTCAAGCTCACCAGCTACGCCATGCAGCGGCTCGGCGAGATGAATTCGATCCGGATATTCGGTAGGGCTGCGAACAAGGGGGCGATCGTCTCCTTCGAGCTGAAGGGCGCGCATGCGCATGACGTTGCGACCGTGATCGACCGCGCAGGTGTTGCAGTCAGAGCCGGTACCCATTGCGCGATGCCGCTTCTGGCCCGATATGGAGTGACGTCGACCTGCAGGGCTTCTTTCGGCCTCTACAATACGCTGGAAGAGGTCGACCATCTGGTCGAGTCGTTGCGGAAGGCCGAGAGCCTTTTCGCCTGAACGGGATTGTTGTGATGAGTGAGAGCGCCACCGAAGAGCTGAAGCCGAACGCCCCCAGCATGGGAGCGAGCTCGGGCCTGCCGCCGGAGGAGATCGATCGTCTCACCGACGATATCGTCGCGGCGCTGAAGACGGTCTACGACCCGGAAATTCCGGCTGACATCTATGAACTCGGCCTGATCTACCGGGTCGATATCGCCGATGACCGCCAGGTCGCGATCGACATGACGCTGACCGCGCCAGGATGCCCGGTTGCCGGCGAGATGCCGGGCTGGGTCGAGAACGCGGTGAGCGCCGTGCCGGGCGTCGCCTCGGTGACGGTGAACATGACCTTCGATCCGCCCTGGGACCAGTCCCGAATGTCCGACGAGGCCAGGGTAGCCCTCGACATGTGGTGACAAGGGCAGGCGGGCTTCCGTGCCGGAACAGCGCAGGACGAACGAGCGGGAGCTCGCCATCGTACGGCGCGCCTATGCCCGGCAAATGCTCGCCAGCGTCGGTGTCGTCGATAATCCTGCTCTCGAGAGCGCCTTTGCGGCAGTCGCGCGCGAGCGCTTCATCGGCCCGCCGCCATGGCATATGTCGCGCGGCGGCGGCTATGCGGTCCTGACCTCCAGCGATCCGACCGTCGTCTATCAGGATGTCCTGATCGCATTGGCGCCGGAGCGCGGCGTCAACAATGGCAGCCCAAGCCTTCATGCCCATTGGCTGAACGCACTGAGGCCGCGCCCGGGCGAGCGTGTCGTCCATATCGGCGCTGGCACCGGATATTATACGGCAATCCTGGCAGAGCTCGTCGGCCCTTCAGGACAGGTGCTGGCGGTCGAGTATGATGCGGCCTTGGCCGAGCGTGCCGCTGGCAATCTGGCGGACCAGCCCTCGGTCACGGTCGTCAAGGGCGACGGCGCCGAATGGCCGTGCGAGCCGGTCGATTGCATCTATGTCAATTTCGCCGCCGCGCGCCCGGCCGAGGCATGGCTCGATCGCCTCGCGCCCGGCGGCCGGCTGATCTTCCCGCTTGGCGTGCCCGCGCCGGTCGATGCAAGGGGCAGGAGAGGGCGACATTCCTTTCGCGGCGCGGGCTACCTGGTTGAACCGCATGGCGAGAGGTTCAGCGTCGCCTGGTTGGGAATGGCATCCTTCGTCTGCGCCGAGGGCGCCCTGGCGGGAACCCCGGCCGAGCAGGCGGCCCTATGGGCGGCGTTCGGCGGCGGAGATGCGGAGTTTGTGCGCACCCTGAGGCGCGGCGCCGAAAAATCCTCCGCGCGGGTCTGGCTGCAGGGCAACGGCTGGAGCCTGAGCTACGACGCAGCCACGAAGGAGCGATGATCTGCGCAGAGCTATAGCTCGGCGAGCATCGCTGTCTTGGCAGCGCGGATGCGCTCCTCATCGCGTCGGTAGAAGGTCCACTGCCTGATCCGCTTCGGCGTCACCAGCCCGGCCTGCACCAGGATCTTCATGTGTTCGCTCAGTGTCGGCTGGCTGATGCCGAGTTTCTCGGCGATGAAGACCGCGCAAACCCCGTCCTCGACCAGATCTCCGTCGACCTGTGGCGGAAAATGCGCGCGCGAATCCTTCAGCCAATCCAGGATCTGGAGGCGGCGCTCATTGGCAAGCGCTCGGAACAGGTCTGCCACATTCATTTTGGCACTTTGCCAAGTCCCTAATTCATGGCAAGGGAAATCCCTCTGAACCACCGGATTTAGCGTCGATCGGAGCCGCCATGCCATCCTACCCCTTCGAAACCATCGATGTCTTCACGGACCGTCGCTTTGGCGGCAATCCGCTGGCCGTCTTCACCGATGCGCGCGGCATGTCGGACGCGCAGATGCAGTCCTTGGCCGCGGAGATGAATCTCAGCGAGACGACCTTCGTACTGCCGCCCGACGATCCGACCCACACGGCACGTGTCCGCATCTTTCACCGCACCGCCGAGATGCCGTTTGCGGGCCATCCCAATGTGGGCACGGCCTGCGTGCTGGCGCGGCATGGCCGGGATAAGGATGGTGTGCTCCTCTTCGAGGAGATTGCAGGCCTCGTCGAAGTGAAGATTCAACGCGATGCCAATGGTACGGTGATCGGCGCCACCATCGCAGCGCCGCAGCCACTCTCTACGGGCATCACGCTCCCCGTTGCGGGCATTGCCGCCTGTGCCGGTTTGGCGCCTTCGGATGTGGTGGTCACCGCGCACCAGCCGCTCCAGGCCTCGGTCGGCGTGCGCTTCGTGCTGACGGAAGTGAAGGCGGAGGCTCTGGCGCGAGCCGTACCCGATCTCGCAGCGTTCCGGGCGCTTGAGGCAGCGCATCCGGAGCTGGAGAAGCGGTTGTCGCTCTTCCTCTATGTGCGCGATGGGGAGAGCATCCGCGCCCGCATGTTTGCGCCGCTGGCCGGCACGTGGGAGGACCCGGCAACGGGGTCGGCGAGTGCCACGCTGGCGGCGTTGCTGCTATCGCTCGATGGTGGCGAGAGCGCGCGCTTCGAACTCACCCAGGGCGTCGAGATGGGACGCCCAAGCCTGCTGCATTTGACGGCGCGGCGCACCGAGAATGGCATCCGCGCGACCGTCGCCGGCGGATGCGTACCGGTGCTGCGCGGCGAGGCGCAGCTTTAGGTCATCGAACCGGATCTCGTATCCGGTCCGATGACCTAACCTTCTGTGTTCGCATCGGCTTTCCCGAAAACCGCGCCCCCCCCTTTCGGGCCGATGTTCTAACCGGCCAGCCCCAATTGCTGGCGCAGCGCCTTCGTCAGTTTGAGCGCAATCAGGCGATGGCTCTCGCGGAGATAATCCCGAAGCGCATCGTCGGCCATGCTCTCATCGGATTGCCGCTGGATCCAGGTCATTCCCCGTGAGGCGAGATAAGGAGCGGGCCGCAGGCCGGGCTGCTCCTGGAGGATGGCATAGGCCATATCCGAGCATTTGAAGGTGACGGCCAGCGGCTTTCCACCGCTCCAGCCGGCAATGGCAAAAACCTTGCCGCCGACCTTCCAGACATGTGCGCCGCCCCATTGCACGACGTGGCTCGTCGCTGGAAGGGAGGCGCAGAACGCGTTGTAGTCATCCAGCGTCATTGGCGCCCTGGTGCTCCCATTGCGAGCGTGAGCGCTCAGAACTGCTCCGCGTCGATGCCGTAGCGCGCCGCCGCCCCCTTGATCTGTGACCAGGTCTCATCGTCAAGGGGGATGCCCGAGCGGCCGCGTTCGGCGCGGACCGCGCGCTCCTTGTCGCCAGGCGCCAGCACGGGATTGGCCGGGTCCTGCGGCTTGGCTGCACGAACAAAAGCGAGATAGCTCTCGGTCCGGCTCTTGCGGAGCCCGGCATCCGGCTCCAGCCGGGACGGGTCGATCAGCACACCGAACAGCGAATTGATGATCCAGCTCTTCTGTGGCTTCTGGTCAATACGGGCAGCGCCCATCAGGCCGGCCGAGAGCAGTTCGGCAATCAGCGAGAGGCCGGCGCCCTTATGGTCGCCGAAGGGCAGCAATGCGCCGAGCGGCAGGTCGGGAATGGCGTGCTGGAAGACATGGGCCGGATCGGTCGTTGGCCTGCCTTCGCCATCGATGATGTAGCCTGGCGGCACCTGAACACCCTTGTTCAGCGCGACGCGAGCCTTGCCATGCGCCATGCGGCTGGTGGCGAAATCCAGGATGATCGGCTCGCCATCAGGCACCGGAATGCCGATGGCGTGGGGATTGGTGCCGAAACGGGCTTCCTTGGCGGCATAAGGCGCGACGATCGGCGGACGACCCGCGACGTTGACCCAGAAGAACGAGATCAGTCCCGCCTCCGCAGCGATCTCGGCATAATGCCCGATGCGGCCGATATGGTGCGCGTCCAGCAGATTGACGATGGCAACGCCGCCGTCCTGCGCCATCTTGGCTGCACGCTCCACTGCGTTGCGCGCAGTGGGCTGCCCGAGCGCGACCTGGCCGTCGATGATCAGGAAGGGGGCGCTGTCGAGTTTCGTGACGGGCGCTGCGTCCGGTTTCAGGTTCCCGTCTGCCAGCGAGTTGAAATAGAGCGGGATCATGCCGACGCCATGGCTGTCATGGCCGCTCAGATTGGCGAGCACGAGATGGTGCGCTGTTTCCTGCGCCTGCGCCTCCGTCCAGCCGGCTCTTGTGACCATCTCGCGGACGAGGGCGTGGAGCGATTCCGGGCGGTGCAGGCGATAGGTCATGTGTGTTCGAGCCGCTTCTGGTGAGAGCGCCACAGTGCATGCCCCCGCCCGTCATGCAATGCGTGCAATGAAATGGCGCCGTTGCGCCGCAACACCTCGACGTTGCGCTTACCGATCCTTATGTTGGAGATGCAATCCTGTTTCATCGGGCCTTGAACCCGATCGAGGAGGGACGAGGATGTTTTCGATTCCGGGCCTGAAGGTAGTGTCGCTAACCGACGCTGCTGCAACGCGTATCCGCGAGATTATGGCGCAATCGGCGTTCGACAATCCGGACGCGCCGGCGCTCGGCCTTCGCGTCGGCGTCAAGAAGGGCGGCTGCGCCGGGATGGAATATACCTTCGAGGTCGCACGCGAGGCGCATAAGGGCGACGAGATCGTCACCGAGAAGGATGCGACCGTGGTCGTCGACGCCAAGGCCGTGCTCTTCCTGCTCGGTACCGAGTTGGACTTCAGGAGCGACCGTTTCTCCTCGACCTTCGTCTTCAACAATCCAAACCAGGTTTCGGCCTGTGGCTGTGGCGAATCGGTCGAGATCAAGCCGCGTGCCGAAGCCGCGCTCACCAGCCCCTGATCCCCGGTGAAGCAGCCGGTCAGGCCACGCGACTTGTCGTATCCAGTGCCTCTTCGGTGATGGTGCGGTTGCGGCCGTCACGCTTGGCCTGCATCAGGGCTTGGTCGGCGCGGTCGACCAGTGAACCGGCCGTGTCGCCGCGCCGATAAGCCGAGACTCCCAACGAAATGGTGATCCGGCCGAGGTTCTCGTTGGTCGAGCGCTTGATCAGCTCGCGGGTGAGGAGCGCCTGGCGCACCGTCTCGGCGCCGAATTTGCCCGCGACGATATCGGCTTCCGGCAGGATGATCGCAAACTCCTCGCCGCCGAAGCGCGAGATCACCGCCTTCTCCTTGAACTTGTCCTTCATGGTGCGGGCGACGAGGCGCAGCACCTGATCGCCGGTCAGATGGCCATGCGCATCGTTGAAGGTCTTGAAGAAGTCGATATCGGCCATGACCAGCGCAAAGGGTTCGCGCTGCAGGGTCGCCTGGTCGATCGATTTCTGCAGCATCTCCTCGAAGTGCCGGCGATTGGCGAGGCCGGTCAGCGGGTCGGTCAACGCCTCGGCCCGCGTCGTTTCCAGAGCCTCGCGAAGATGCCGGATCTCGTTGGAACTGTCCTTCAATTGCGACTCGAGCTGGGTCTTGCGCACCACCTCTTCGCGAGTCGACATGACCAGCGCTTCGACCCATTCGCGCAAGCGCTGCCGGTCGGTCATGGGCGGGACTTCGTCCGACATCGCGCTGAGGCGGCCGTGATAGCGCTCGCTCGAATCCAGCGCGCGATCGACCAGTGACATCAAGCTGTCGATTTCGCCGAGAACCTGCAGGCTGGTGCGTTCGGCCTGGCGCGCGAGCCGTTCGGTGCTGATGAACCGGTCATAGAGGTTGTCGATATCGGCAGCACCGACCTGGCCCTCGCTACCGGTGATGATAGCGCCCATTGCCATGCTGAGCGCGGGCATCTCGCCGCTGAGATGTGCGTACCAGACCTCGAAGGCACGGGGATAGCCGGGAGAGCCATGCTGACGCATGGCCACAACGACACGCTCGGGGAGGTCGGACGTGTACTGGGAGGACTGCGTCTGTTCGCTCATCGTCATCGCCCGACCGGAGCCGACCCCGGTGGCCACACCGGCCATCTCGGGCTCGATTGTGAATCGAAGCGGGACATTCTGTCCGTCATGACGGCGGCAATCGCGCCCCGCAGGGTGGCTGCGGGAAGCCCTAGCCACTCGGTAAGATTGGAGGAACGGTGTTAAGATACCGTTGATGCTGCCGTGTCAGCCGACCTTGACGGGCCGCAGCAGGAAGGCCGGCACGTGATCGCCCAGTCCCTTGACCTTGGGTTCGCGATCATCCTCATCCCGGCGCCGCTCATGCGAGCGTGGATGTACGGGTGCGGGTGCTGCCGCGGGCGCTGATTGCTCGCTGGCATGGCGAATGCGGGTCTTTGTCGGCCTGTCCTCGCCACGGCGGCGGACGTCGCGAGGAGCGCGATCTGCGGTGTCCACGACGGCGACATCGTCCAACGGCGCGGCGTCCTCGCGCGGGGCCCGAATGGGACGCCCGCGACCGCCGCGTGGCGAACGCTTGTCGTCGCGGCGGCTGCGACGCTCGTCGCGCGGCTCGCCGGGAGGAAGGTCGTTGAGGCCGGGACCTTCCCAGGCAATCGGCTGACCGGTGAGCTTCTCAACGGCTGCAACGAGCTTGTCGTCGTGGCGCGTCACGATCGTGAAGGCCGCGCCGAGCCGGCCCGCCCGCCCGGTACGGCCGATGCGGTGAACATAGTCCTCGGCATGGGTCGGAACGTCGAAATTGAAGACGTGGCTGACGGCCGGGATGTCAAGTCCTCGGGCGGCGACGTCGCTCGCCACCAGGATCGGATTCTCGCCGGTACGGAAGGATTCCAGTGCCGCCATACGGGCATACTGGTCCATGTCGCCATGTAGCGCGACGGCAGGGAAACCATGTTTCAGCAGGGACTTATGGAGCGTCGCCACATCGCGCTTGCGGTTGCAGAATACGATCGCGTTCTGCAGGTCCTTGGCGTCGCGGATCAGCTTGCGAAGCGTGTCGCGCTTCTCATAGTCCTGCGAATTGGAGGCGATCAGGCGCTGCGTGATGGTCGTGGCTGCCGTCGCGGGACGCGAAGCCTCGATGCGCACAGGATTATGCAGGAACTGCTCGCTGATCCGAGTGATTTCCGGCGGCATCGTCGCCGTGAAGAACAGGGTTTGCCTCGTGAAAGGCACAAGCTTGCAGACGCGCTCGATGTCGGGGATGAAGCCCATGTCGAGCATGCGATCCGCTTCGTCGATGACAAGCAATTCGACGCCGGTCAGCAGCAACTTGCCGCGCTCCACGTGATCCAGCAGGCGCCCTGGCGTCGCGATCAATACGTCAACACCGCGGGTGATCTTGGCGTCCTGATCGCCGAAGGAGACGCCGCCGATCAGCAGCGCGACCGAGAGCTTCTGGTTGACTCCATAGCGCGAGAAATTCTCTTCGACCTGAGCGGCGAGCTCGCGAGTCGGCTCCAGGATCAGAGTGCGCGGCATCCTTGCCCTGGCCCGGCCATTCTCCAGAATGGTGAGCATCGGCAAGGTGAAGGCGGCGGTCTTGCCCGTGCCCGTCTGCGCAATGCCGAGGACATCGCGGCGCGCGAGCACGTGGGGAATGGCCTGAGCCTGGATGGGGGTAGGCGTGGAGTAGCCTGCGGTTGTGACCGCCGTCAGAACTTTATCGCTGAGGCCGAGTTCGGCAAAAGACATCGAGAGTTGCGCTTCTTCAGGGTCGGTGACACGTGGCGGGACGACCTATCAACCGCGACGGTGGCGCGACTTCTCTTTCCTGCGCGCCTTCGGACCCCTGTCCAATGCAGAAATAACGCGGGAAAGTCAACAAACTAGGCAAGAACGGAAGGTATGATCGCCATGAACGAGCCGCTTGTGCTGATTCCCGGGTTGAGCTGCACTGCGGCGCTCTATGGACCGCAATGGCCGGCGCTCGCCCCAGGGCGGCCGGTCCTCGTCGCCGATCATGCCCGAGACGATAACCTGGCCGCCATCACAGCTCGGCTGCTGGAGGCGGCCCCGGAGCGGTTTGCGCTCTGCGGTCTGTCGATGGGCGGCTATGTCGCCTTGGACATCATGCGCCGTGCGCCGGAACGTGTGACGCGGCTGGCGCTGCTCGACACCAGTGCGAAGCCGGCGACGCCGGAAACCAACGCGCCGCGTGAACAGATGATCGCCCTCGCCGAGAAGGGGGCCTTCGACAATGTCACGACTTTGCTCTGGCAAAAGCTCGTGGCGCCGGAACGCCTGACCGACGAGGCATTGCGCCTCGATGTGCGGAAAATGGCAGAAGATATTGGCGCAAAAGGGTTTGTTCGCCAGCAGAGGGCGATCATGGGGCGGCCGGACTCCCGGCCAGGCCTTGCCGCCATCTCGGTGCCGACCATGATTCTGGTTGGCGCGGAGGACCAGATCACACCTGTCGCGGAAGCCCGGGAGATCGCCGATGAGATCGGGGACAACGCGCGGCTGCTCACCGTTCCCGATTGCGGCCATCTCTCGACACTGGAAGCGCCACAGGCGGTTACAGAAGCGCTGCTGAGCTGGCTGGGCTGACGCTCAGCGCGGAGCAGAGCAGGGGTCGAGCCTGGTTTCGTTTGCGCTCTTGCGGATCGAACCGGTGACGAGCGGGTCGATCATCTGGCCCTTGGACGCCGCGGACGCGACCTGGCTCAAACGCTCGGTGTCGAGATGTTGCGCCGTCTGGGTGGACACGAAATTGACGGCGATGACCGAAAGGAAGGCAATCGCCGCGCCGGCCTTGGCAACATCTGCGACCATGCTGCCGCGTTCGTTCTTCAAGAAGAGTTTGATGACCCGCATGGGGCGCCCCGCATCGTTGGGGCGCAATGCGGCCCCTTGATGCATCTTGCGCGCCAGCCAGTAAAAGCTTGGTTAGCGAATGCTTTCCGGGGTCGTGAGAATGCCATTCAACCGTGTCCGGTTTGCACGAAAGAGCACCTGAAGTGCCCGCAGCACCGCCATCACCGCAGGCCGCTGGCGCGAAACCTCGTGTGAGACGAGGAAGATCTCGTCGGACGTCTCGTCCGGCGGCGGGGCGAGCCGGATCAGCGTCTCATCGAAATCACCCATGAAGCAGGGCGCCATCGAAACGGCGCCCGCCGAGCGAATGCTCTCATAGCGCGCGGCTGAATCTCCGACGCGGGCCGCGATCGGGCGCCCATTGGCCCAGTTCAGGATGTGCTCCTCGATACGGGAGGAGACGTCGCGGCTGACCGAGATGATAGGCGCCGTCAGAGGATCGACATCGCGGCGCGCATAAAGCGCCTGTACCAGCCGCCCGATCTTCTGGCTGAAATAGCCGTTTTGCTGCGGAGGACGGCGCATCCGGATCGCGATATCGGCATCCCCACGGGCCAGGTCGAGCCGCTCTCGCGTGCTGATGATGCCGATCTCGACACCCCCCGCCTGGGCCGAGATCGTCGTCGCATGCATGGTCAGGAACAGGCTGATCGAGGTCGTCGCCGTCACCCTGACAGGCGCGTCATCGGCGGAGCGTGCCGCACGCGTCCGGTTGCTGAAGCGCTCCACCGCAGTGGCGATGTCACTGGCATCGCCGGCGAGAGTTGAGCCGATCTCGGTGAGAACAAGCCGGTTCGCCGTACGTCTGAACAGTGGCAGGCCGAGTTGTGTCTCGAGATTCTTGAGGCGACGGGCAACCGTTGCCTCGCTCAGCCCGAGCGCGACCGCTGCCACGGCCAGCGTCCCACCGACGGCGACGGAGTGGAAGATCGCGATGTCGTCCCAGCTGGGTGAAGCCAGCGCGTGGCGTCGAGGTGGAGGGGAAGCAGGCTGCCCCATGCGATCATCGGCCATGGTTGAGCATGGGAGCCTGTCCTGGCATCGGCATCGTCATGCGGCGTGTTTGGGTGCGGGCGGCTGCGGTTCGACATACCCGCAGGATGCCGTCGGCACACCCTGCTGACAGCCCGCCGAGTTTGACGGCCTCACCGACAAAAATGCGAGGGTCGCGCGCGCCCGAATATGTCGGCCGCGCCTCTGGATTCACAGGTCGATCAGCTCGCCGGCAAAGGCCGCGCGCTCCTGGATGAAGATGAAGCGGGCTTCCGGCTTGTTGCCCATCAGCCGCTCGACGGTATCGGAGGTCTCGTCCCGCGCCTCATGATCGACCATGACCTTGAGCAGGATGCGCTTGGCTGGGTCCATCGTGGTTTCCTTGAGCTGCGCCGGCATCATCTCGCCCAGGCCCTTGAATCGGCTGATCTCCGGCTTCTTGCCCTTGAACACAGTCGCGATCAGTTCGTCCTTATGGGCGTCGTTGCGGGCATAGACACTCTTGCCGCCATGCTGGAGCCGATAGAGCGGCGGCACGGCAAGATAGAGATGGCCCTTCTCGATCAGGCGTGGCGTCTGGCGCCAGAAGAAGGTGACGAGCAGCGAGGCGATATGCGCGCCGTCAACGTCGGCGTCGGTCATCACGATGACCTTCTCGTAGCGCAGGTCATCCTCGCGGAACTGGCTGCCGATACCGCAGCCGAGCGCCAGGATCAGGTCGGCCAACTGCTGGTTCTGGTTCAGCTTCTCGCGGGTCGCGTTGGCAACGTTGAGGATCTTGCCGCGCAGCGGCAGGATCGCCTGCGTCGCGCGGTTGCGCGCCTGCTTGGCCGACCCACCGGCGGAATCCCCCTCGACGATGAAAAGTTCGGAGCCCGCAGCGCCGGCGCTGCTGCAATCGGCGAGCTTTCCGGGCAGCCGAAGCTTGCGCGTCGCGGTCTTGCGCGAAACTTCCTTCTCGAGCCGGCGGCGCTGGCGTTCCTCGGCCCGGTCGACCGACCAGTCGAGCAGCTTCAGTGCCTGCTGCGGCGCGGCGGCGAGCCAGTGGTCAAAGGCGTCGCGCACTGCGTTCTCGACGATGCGCGCGGCCTCCAGCGTCGCAAGCTTGTCCTTGGTCTGGCCCTGGAACTCAGGCTCGCGGATGAAGACCGACAGCATCGCGGCACAGGTCGCCATGACGTCGTCGGAGGTCACCTGCGCCATGCGCTTCGACTGGCCGATACGCTCGGCATGGTCGCGCAGACCGCGCAGCAGCGCGACGCGCAAGCCCTGCTCATGCGTGCCGCCTTCCGGGGTCGGAATGGTGTTGCAATAGGACGAGCTGAAACCGTCCTCGCCGGTTGCCAGCCACGCCACGGCCCATTCCAGCGAGCCGTGGCCGCCATCTTTGGTGATCTTGCCGGAGAAGATCGGCTCGGCGACGAGATCCTTGCCCTCGATCTCGCGGCCGAGATAGTCGCGCAAGCCCCCGGGAAAGCGGAAGACGGCCTCCGCCGCGACATCGCCCTCTGGCTTCAGCAGCGCGGGCGCGCAGCGCCAGCGGATCTCCACGCCACCGAAGAGATAAGCCTTCGAGCGCGCCATCCGGAACAGGCGGGCAGGGGAGAAATGGGCTCCCTCGCCGAAAATCTGGGCGTCGGGATGGAAACGCACCTTCGTGCCGCGCCGGTTGGCGACGCGCCCGACAGTTTCCAGCGGCCCCTGCGGTGCCCCGCGCGAAAAGACCTGACGATAGAGCATCTGGCCGCGCGCGACCTCGACCTCGAGCCGGTCCGACAGGGCATTGACCACGGAAACGCCGACACCGTGCAGTCCACCCGAGGTCTCATAGGCCTTGGAGTCGAATTTGCCGCCGGCATGCAGCGTGGTCATGATGACTTCGAGCGCCGACTTATCGGGGAATTTCGGATGCGGATCGATCGGGATACCGCGGCCATTGTCGGTGACGGCAAGCGAGCCGTCCTCGAAGAATTCGACGTCGATGAAGGTCGCGTGGCCGGCGACGGCCTCGTCCATGGCGTTGTCGATCACTTCGGCGAAGAGATGATGCAGCGCGCGTTCGTCGGTGCCGCCGATATACATGCCTGGCCGACGGCGCACCGGCTCGAGCCCCTCGAGGACTTCGATGGCGGACGCGGTATAGCCCGCCTCGGACAAGGTGCCGTTGCGCGGTACGGAGGGTGAGGCCGATTGCTGCGGAGGCTTGCTCGAAGCCGCCGCGTCACGCTTGACCGGCGATGGCTCGGGCGCCCGCTGCGGCTGCTCGCCGCTGCCCTCACCGAAAAGATCGCCATTCTCCGTCATTTCGTTCGCCGATCACCTGATTCGCAGCGCTCATAGAATAGCGCATCCGGGACATCGCCAGGGCCGACACTCCTGCCGGCTGCAACGATTGTTTCCCAGACATATAACGAACATCGCTCCGAACAAGCAGGAGAATCGTCGCTCCGCTCCTTGCTGTGCACCGAACCCTCAGCCGAGCGAGCGTCGCAGAGGCGTCACGCGAGCATGTCATGCGGTGCCCAGGCGCATGGTTCATGTCGCATTAACCCGGCACGAACGAGAGTGACGGGGTCGAGATTCGTCAGCATGCTAATGGCTGCCAGCTGACGGAACTTTGGGAAAGTGGGAGGCTGTCGTGGTCGCGCGTTCGTCGGTTCCAGGGATGAAGATGGCCGGGCTCGAGCGCACTGCGCGCCTTGCCGGTGAATCCTTTGGTTACGAGGACATGGCGCTACTGACCGGATCCCGCTCGATCGATGCTGGCCAGGGTCGCAAATTGTGGTGGCTCGCAGCCTCGGTTGCGCTGATCGGCGTCGTGGCGCTCGCCTTGCGCTGAGGCGCACGCCAGCCGACAGGTGTAAACTCGGGCGGAGAACGGCGTCGGCCGCCTGTCAGAGCCGACGATCGGAGATCATCTGGTCGTAGAAGGCGAGATGCGTCCGCGCCGCTTCATCCCATGCGGCGGAAAGATCGACACCAACCGCGTCCGCCCTGTGAAGATGGGCGGTGATGACGGCGTCGGCGAATTCTTCAGGCGCTGCATCGACCGGGCAAAGCACCGTCGCGGGACTGTCGATCTTCGCTTTCAGGGAGGGCGACAGGTCGAACTCGTCTCGACGCTCGGCTTCGGTCGAGACCAGCGGGATCGCGAGCTGGCTGACGGCCTGGAAGCTGCCCCGGCGCGTACTGATGCCGTCGGTGAAAGGCAGCAGGAAAACATCAGCGGCCGAAAGCGTCGCCATCAACTCGCCCTCGTCGTCGATACGGCCGCGAAAGTCGAGCCAGTCGATGATGCCGAGCTCGCGCGCGAGGGCAAAGAAGGTCTCGCGATCCCTGGGCTTGTCCCAGAGAAAATCGCCGCAGACGAGTAGCCGGGCCCTGGTGCCGCGGTCATGCAGCGTCTTGGCGACGCGCAGCAGCATGTCCGGGCGCTTGCTGGCATAAAGAACTCCGAAATAGCCGATCACGATATCGGCCTGCGTTGTGGCGTTGCCCCGCGTCTTAGCTCGCTCCTTGAAGACCCGCTCCGGATCGATCCGCGCCGGCATGATGTTCGGGCCGATCGGGATGACCGGGGCAGCGAGCTTCCTGCTTGGTCCGACCAGCGGAGTCTTGAGAAAGCTCTCGCGCTGCTGTTGCGAAACGAAGATGAAGCCATCGGTCGCAAGGATGTCGGGGATCATCGAGAGGTAGCGCAGCCGGTTGAGCGAGGCCCACTCGTGCAAGGTCGCGACGGTATAGCCCTTGCGCGTCCAGAGCCGCGCCAACATCAGTGCCGAACCTGGCAGGATCGCGTTCCCCCAACCTTCGACAGGAAGCTGAAAATGCGCAATCCGGCCCTCGTGCAGCGACCCGGCGATGGCACGGACGAAGGCGATGGGCTGGTCGGGTTCGACCATGTGAAGGGCGGCAAAACCGGGACGCTGCGCGTTGATGGCGTCGGCAAGCCGCCGCGCATAGTCCATCACCGCGCAGGTGACGGGTCTCGCCGAGCCGAAGATGATCACGGAGGGTGTGGGAGACAGACGGGAGCCAGACATACGCGTCCTGAATTCGAGCACTTGATCGGCGTCGGCTTGTCCCGGGCGGCCGGTGTGCGGGCTGAACCTCAGATCAGCGAACCGAAGCTAGCCACAAGATTGCAGCGTCGCATCGGAACCTTGGCGACTTCCTCGAGCCAGCAGGAATAGCCGAATGTCAGTCGGCTCAACTCCTGGGCAATCTTGCCCCGGTCATCTCCGGTTTCCCGCAGACAGGACAGGGTATCGTAGCCAGCAGACTTCAGTTCAGCCCAAGCTCTCTCACCCGCGGTCCTGTCGTTGCTCTCAAACGCAACGATCGGGCGATGAGATGAGAAGGTTTGCCGCAGGCCCGCGAAGACATCTGCCTCGAAGCCCTCGACGTCGCATTTGACAAACCCGACCCGCTTCGCGCCCGATGCAATCGCGGGCTCTCGTTGAGCAAGGAATGCGTCGCCGTGGCGGACAGGCAGCACAAGGTCTCCCTGCCCAGACGCGAAGCTGCCGCTCCCATCGTTTCCCTGCTCAAGCAAGGAAAACCTCAACTCGGCGTCGGCTTGGCCCAGGCCGATTTCATGAACACGAATGTTGCCCGTTTGCGAAAGCACGATGTTCGTCTTTAGCAGCGAGGCGATAGGAGGATTGGGTTCGAACGATATCACTTCTTCGAACGAATCTGCGAAGTTTATGGAATGATTTCCTATATTCGCGCCGATATCCAGGAAGATGCATGAGCCGAGGTTCCTCGCGTTGAAGAGGGCCTTGAGGAACGCGATCTCGCGACGTTCATACACTCCATTCCCAATGATCGAGATGCCGAGATAGTCCGTCGGGATCACCGCAATCCGAGGGTGGGGTGGAAGGTGTTTTCTGCTGCTCGGGACGATCTTCTTGATCAGAAGGTCATGCGCGCGCTGAACGGCGTATGTCAGACGCCCTTCCTTGATCTGCAGCATCGCCGCAATCTCCCCTAACGGCATGGATCGCGACGCATAGCCCCAATCCTCTACCGAACGCTTAATGGCCGCCCGGTCGTCGTTGTCCCTGGCCGCCGCCGCGCTCAGGCATTGTGAGTTATGCAGGATGCGCTTGACGAAAATAGGAATATCAACCCATATCGTTCTTGTTATGTTCGCTATGGAGATATTCGATGCCATCCTACGCCCTGTTCGACGACGCTGTGGTTGCCCGCACCGCTCCAGCGAGTTCCGGCTGGACTGCATTCACCGACCTTCAATCCGTATTCGACTACGCCCGCAATCAGGGAAGGCCTCTCTTCTTTCAGCCCGGTGTTTATGACTCAGGCACCGTGACGGTCCTGACGACGAATGGCGGCGGCAAGCCGTTGCAGGTTCGCGCCATGCCCGGCTCGGTCGTCCTGCGTTTCACAGGAGCGAATACGTTCCTTCGGATCGAAGGGCAGAACCAGGTTCGCTTCGAGGGGATTTTCTTCGACGGCCAGAACCGGGCCTTGACAGACTATGTCTCTCAGCGCCCGGCCTTCATCGCAATCGCCGGCAATGCCCAGGACGTCCTGTTCGATAACTGCCAGATCATGAACTCGCCTGGCATTGGAGTCTATGTCGCGAGTTCGTCCGGCGCGGTCTTCCGGTCCTGCTATTTCGGCAACCATTCCGTCGGGATCTGGAGCGAGAACGCCCAGATCAAGGCGCTGAACAACACCATTACCGGCATGTTGAACAATGGTATCGCGGTCTGGCGTGACACGATCACCGGTGACAGCTCGACGATTACGGGCAACTTCATCAACGGCGTCGATACGGTTGCCGGCGGGACTGGGCAGAACGGCAATGGCGTCAGCGTCTTCCGAGCCGTTGGCGTTTCGATCACCGACAACAAGATCTTCAGCGTCAAATTCTCCGCCATCCGCTGCAATGGCGGGGGGCTGCACAACGTCAGCAACAACAATATCTACAACACGCGCGAAGCGGCGATCTTCATCGAGGCGCCGGGTGCGGGAATTGATCTCACGGGTTGCATCGTTTCCAACAACAGCCTCGACACGGTCGGTAGCGGCATTCTCGTCGCCAACTCCGGCCAGTTCTCCGACGGCGTTTCACGCAGCGTCATCGTGGAAGGCAACCGCATCTCCAACGTCACCGACAATCCGATTCCCGATCCCGGCTACTATCCGCCTTCAACGATCGGAAACGGCATCGTCGTCGAGCAGGACTGCGTGGTTTCCGGCAACCTTATTGACGGAGCTGCGCGGGTGGGCATCCAGGCCGGCATCAACATGGCTGCACGCGCGCTCGTGGTTTCCGGGAATTTGGTGCGTAACGCGGCTATCGGTATTGGCGTCTCGAACGAAGCTGTGACGAACAGTGGACGGTCGGTCGTTGTCTCCGGGAACATCGTCAACGGTGCCAGCCTCGGTGGCATCGTGCCGACCGTCTTCACCGGCACCACGATGAATCGCGTCGGAACGGCCGATTACGGCAATGATCTCGCAACGGCCGTCGGCAGCGTCACCTTCGGGCATAATCGCTACGTCTGAGGGCTCTGTCAGAACAAAAGCCGGGGCGTTGCCGCCCCGGCGTTTCAGGTGGACCGCGAACCGTCGCGGTTGGGAGCAAGGCGACTGCGCCGGGATGTTTCCGGCGCAGAGCTCTCAGTAGGAGTAGTACATCGCGAACTCGACCGGGTGCGGCGTCATTTCGAAGCGCGCCACATCCTGCATCTTGAGCTCGATATAGCTCTCGATGAAATCGTCGTTGAAGACGCCGCCGGCCTTGAGGAAGGCGTTGTCCTTCTTCAGTGCCTCGAGCGCCTCGCGCAGCGAGCCGCAGACGGTCGGGATCTTCTTCAGCTCGCGCGGCGGCAGGTCGTAGAGATCCTTGTCCATGGCCGGGCCGGGATCGATCTTGTTAACGATGCCGTCCAGGCCGGCCATCAGCAGTGCGGCAAAGGCGAGATAGGGGTTTGCCATCGGATCGGGGAAGCGAACCTCGACGCGCTTGGCCTTCGGCGACGTCGTCCACGGAATACGGCAGGAGGCCGAGCGGTTACGGGCCGAGTAGGCCAGCAGCACCGGAGCCTCATAGCCCGGAACGAGACGCTTGTAGGAGTTCGTCGACGGGTTGGTGAAGGCGTTCAGCGCCTTGGCGTGCTTGATGATGCCGCCGATGTACCAGAGGCATTCCTGCGACAGGTCGGCATATTTGTTGCCGGCCATGATCGGCTTGCCGGCCTTCCAGATCGACTGGTGGACGTGCATGCCCGAGCCGTTATCGCCATAGATCGGCTTCGGCATGAAGGTCGCGGTCTTGCCGTAGCTCTGCGCCACGTTGTGGATCGCGTACTTGTAGACCTGCATGGTGTCGGCCATGTGGGTCAGCGTGTCGAACTTCAGGCCGAGCTCGTGCTGGGCGGAGGCGACCTCGTGGTGGTGCTTCTCGACCTTGGCGCCCATCGCCGCCATGGCTGCGAGCATCTCGCCGCGCATGTCCTGCGCCGAATCCTGCGGGGGGACGGGGAAGTAACCGCCCTTGGTGGCGATGCGGTGGCCGAGATTGCCGCCTTCGTAATCGGTCATGCCGTTGATCGGCAGCTCGACGTTATCGAGCTTGAAGCCGGTGTTATAGGGGTCGGCCGAGATCTTGACGTCGTCAAAGACGAAGAATTCGGCTTCCGGACCGACATAGACCGTATCGCCGATACCGGTCGACTTGAGATAGGCTTCGGCCTTCTTGGCGATGCCGCGCGGGTCGCGATTATAGGGTTCGCCGGTCGCAGGCTCGAGCACGTCGCAGGTGATCACCATCGTCGCTGCCGAGAAGAACGGGTCCATCACGGCCGTCGTCGGATCGGGCATCAACAGCATGTCGGACTCGTTGATCGCCTTCCAGCCGGCAATCGACGACCCGTCGAACATCGTGCCTTCGGCGAAGATGTCCTCGTCGATCATGGTGACGTCGAAGGTAACGTGCTGCCACTTGCCGCGCGGGTCGGTGAAGCGGAAGTCGACATACTTGACGTCGTTGTCCTTGATCGCCTTGAGGACGTCCTTGGCGCTCTTCATCTCAGCATTCCTCTTGAAAGCAGTTTCTCAACATTCATCGATCCGCGGGTATTCGCCCGGCGGACGCCGATTTCGCGGGTTCGGGAATGAAGCCCTCAGATCGCGTCCGCGCCGGTCTCTCCGGTGCGGATGCGGATCGCCCCCTCCACCGACGATACAAAAATCTTGCCATCGCCGATCCGGCCGGTTTGAGCGGCCTTCTTGATGGCTTCGATCGCGCTCTCGACCATCTCGTCGGCCAGCACGATCTCGATCTTCACCTTCGGCAGGAAGTCGACGACGTATTCGGCGCCGCGATAGAGCTCGGTATGGCCCTTCTGGCGGCCGAATCCCTTGGCTTCGAGCACGGTGATGCCCTGCAGCCCGACTTCCTGCAGTGCCTCCTTCACCTCATCCAGCTTGAAGGGCTTGATGATCGCTTCGATCTTTTTCATGCGCCGACCGGCCTCCCTTGCGCGTGGTTGGAAACGGATATTCGTCCGCTCCTCGATACCGCCTGCCGGTCCAATCGTCGATGCGCTGAAAATCGGCCTTTTCCCGATGGCTCGGAGGCCGGCTCAGCGTTCCGCCGTGGCAGACGAACACTCGCCGTATGTGCTCATAGCATCGGCGCGTGTGCCTCGCCATGAGGGAGCGTGGCAGGTATCGCCTCATCATGAGGCGATATTCCGCCCATAATTTATGCAGATGATCAATCGATAGCCAAACGAGATCCGCGCGCCCGATCTTGCTATGAGCGTCCGGCTTCCGGATGATCGCGCGATGAGCACAGCAGACGAGATCGCCTTTGCCCTGTTGACCCCAAGCGAGATGGCGCGCGCCGACGGGGCTGCGATTGCGGCCGGAACGACGGGGCCCGTCCTGATGGAGCGAGCGGGCAGGGCGGTCGCCGATGCCGTCAGCCGGCGGGCCCGGCCCGGACAGCCCATTCTGGTTCTCTGTGGCCCCGGCAACAACGGCGGCGACGGGTTCGTCGCAGCCCGTCTCCTTCGCGAGCGCGGTTTCGCGGTGACGCTTGCCTTATCGGGCGACCGTCAAGCCCTGAGGGGCGATGCTCTTGCAATGGCGCAGGCCTGGACCGGTGAGGTCATGCCGATTTCTTCTGCCGCTCCGGAGCGGGCAGCCGTCGTGGTCGACGCCCTTTTCGGCGCTGGCCTCGATCGGCCGCTGGCCGGCGACGTCGCCGCCGTGGTGCAACGTGTCAACGCCTCGGAAGCCGCGGTGATCGCCGTGGATGTCCCCAGCGGCGTTTCGGGGGAGACCGGACGCGCTGATGGAGCGGTCATAGACGCCGATGAGACGGTCACCTTCTTTCGCCTCAAGCCGGGGCATCTGCTTTATCCCGGGCGCAGGTTATGCGGCGTGGTGACGCTTGCCGATATCGGCATCACAGCGGAGGTGGCCTTTGGCGACGGCGCCCTGAAGGCGCGAACTTTTCGCAACGCTCCGGCGCTGTGGCACGCCGAGTGGCCGCACCACGCGGTCGATACCCATAAATACAAGCGCGGCGCGGTGCTCGTCCTGGGGGGGGGGCTTGCGGGTGTCGGTGCGCCCCGACTCGGGGCACGTGCGGCGCTGCGCATCGGCGCCGGCCTGGTGACGATTGCGTGCCGGCCCGAAGCGCTTGCCGCTCATGCCGCCCGCGGCCCGGATGCGCTGATCCAGCGTGCGGTCGCCTCGGCAGCCGATATCGAAACCCTGCTGGCCGAGAAGCGGCTCGGCGCAGTTCTTGTCGGACCCGCGCTCGGGCTTGACGGAACAGCTCGCGAAGCCGTCCTGGCCGCGCAGCGCTCGAATGTCCCAGCGGTATTCGATGCGGATGCGCTGACCTTGCTCGCGGCAGAAACCGCGTCCGCCCCGGTCGGCTCCAGGATCAGGCCAGGCGGCGCAGCTTGCGTATTGACGCCGCACGAAGGGGAGTTCGAGCGCCTCTTCGCTTCGTCTGCAGATGTGATGACGCCTCCGTCCAAGCTCGAACGGGCGCGCCGCGCTTCGGCGGCCACCGGTGCGGTCGTCGTCCTGAAGGGGCCCGATAGCGTCATCGCCGAGCCCGGTGGGACGGCCGCGATCAATATGACCGGCAGTTCGGCCCTGGCGACGGCGGGTTCCGGCGATGTCCTGGCTGGCCTCATCGCGGGGCTGCTGGCCCAGGGCATGCCAGTCTTCCAGGCCGCCTGCGCTGCCGTCTGGCTCCATGGCAAGGCAGGGGAACGCCTCGGGCGGGGCTTGATCGCGGATGACCTGCCGGAAGCAATCCTGCCTGATCTCTCCGAGCTGACCGCGCGACAGGGCAGTCAGCTTCAGTTAGCCGGCGACTAGAATCTGAGGCCACCGGCCCGCGGGTTGGACGGGCCGGGATGCCAATTAGTGGCTGACATAAGTCACGGCCGGCGCCGCCGTCAGTTGTTCCTTCGTCATGCTGATGACGCCATGGTCCGGGTACATCATCGGACCACGCGGAATAGGTGCAGTCGCCGCCGGAGCCGTGGCCGGGCCGCTCATGCTGCCGCTCCCTCCGGCGGGGGCGGGGGCAGGGGCGGGGGCCGGAGCAGGAGCCATCATCGGCTCTTCGCTCCACGTTACCTGTTCGAAGGGGATCGCAACATCCTTCGATCCGATACCAAGGAAGCCGCCGACGCCGACGGTCACCATCTCGACCTTGCCTGCCTTGTCGAACAGGACTTCCGTCACATCACCGACCTTCTTCTTGTCGGAGCCGTAGATATCGACACCGATCAGCTTGGACGCCCGCCACTTGCCCTGGCCTGCGAGATTGTTCTCTGGCGGCTTGGGCCGCTCCACGGCGGGCGCCGGAGCCGAAGGAGCTGCCGAGGGGGCGTTCGATGAGGGCGCACTGGTCTGCGAGAACGCGGTCGTCGCAAACATGACAGCTCCGACGGCCGTCAGCGCGATTGAGTGCTTGAACATCGTTTCCTCCATTCAGGAACCGCAATTGCGGCTTGAGCGGAAAACGTCGGAATCCGGATTTGGTTCGCCAAAACCCTCCTCTTCGACGCGGGACATTGCCATGGGCTTGACGCATGGACATGCCTGAAGGGGGGCATCGGGACTTTCGCCGGAGCCTGCAGGGCTGTTGCGCCTTGCTGCGCCCCGCGATCCTGTCATGCTTCGAGAGTCGGATTGCCGCCGCCAGGCGAGCATTCCGTTGCGTGAGCGCACGGGAGTATGCCATGCCTGCAGCCGAGCCGAGGACGCCCCTGACCATCCATCTGAGTGCTGCCGAACTGACTGCGCTCGATCGCTATCTGCGGGAAATCCAGTCACGTCGATCGCGTGAAGAGGCTGTCGCCGAGATTGTGGCGCGCTGGGCGACGGGGCAGGGGCTGTTGCCGGATCCGAACGACAAGGACGGGCTTGAGCTGGACGAACTCAATGCCAGCAATGATGCCTAGGATCGCGCTGACGCCAACGTCGCGGCCGTGCGCGTACGATTCCGTCCGGCGTTCTTGGCGGCGTACAGAGCCTGATCCGCGCGGCCGATCGTATGTGCGAGCGTCTCTCCTCGGCGAAGCTCGGCGATGCCGAAACTGCAGGTCACGGTTCGATCGGGCGGCAGCTTGGGAAACGAGATCCTCGCCATTTCGCCGCGCAGGCGTTCCGCGAAATGGAAGGCTTGCTCTGCCGTCGTATCCTTGAGCAGGATGACGAATTCCTCGCCTCCGATGCGACCGACGGCATCGTTGCTGCGAACGGCGCCCCGGATGGAGGCTGCGATTGTGATCAGCACGGCGTCCCCCGCCGCATGGCCATAGGCGTCGTTGATGCTCTTGAAATGATCGATATCGCAGGCGACGATGCTGATCCCCAAAAAGTGACGCTCCGCGCCCAGAGATTGAAACCGGCCCTGCAGGCCGCGCCGGTTCAACGCCCCCGTGAGCGGATCGGTATCGCGTTCTTTGCGCAGCCGGGCCGTCACATCCAGGCCCATGACAAGCAGCAGCCCAAGGCCCATCCCGACCCCGAAGACCGAGGCGCTGAACTGCACCCAGGTCCAGAATCCGGATTGCAGGAACGCCGAGGCGGATGTTGCTGCGGCCAGTTCGCTCGTCAGCAGCGTACGCAGGAAGAAGTGCAGGCCAAACACCAGAACCAGCCAGAATATCACCCTGTCCGTGGCACTTCCCCGCGCAAGCGACCGCATGATCCAGGCGGCTGAGACGACGATGCCGCCAAGGCCGAAGCTCACGATATGAATGCGCACGATGAGGTTGCGGTCGACATAATAGAAATAACCCAGTGCGCCGATGATCGCGGCGAACCAGATCGCAAGGAACCAACGCGATGGGCTCCGGCCGGAGCGCACCATCACGCCAGTCACGAAACTCAGCGTGCCGGAAACATAGAGCATCCCGTACAGCATCGTGTTCAACCCGAAATCGGCTGGGGTCCGTGCTGTCTGGACGAGCATCCCGAGGCCAAAGCCCAGGAACGCCTGCGCAAAATGGAGCAGATACCAGCTTCGGCGTTCGGCCAGCCAAACGGCGCAGAAGGTTGCCGCGAACAGAAACAGAATGGCCGTTGGTACGAGGTTCACAATGATTCGACTGTAGAGGCTGTCCGGCTCGAGATGCTGTGCTGTCTACTGCCCCTGGGTAAACAATTCGCCGTCGCCGGATGTTCTGTCTAGGCTCGTTGGCTCGGCCCTTGGGGAAGGCGGCGCGCCCTGAGATCGTGTGACTACGACCGCGCTCCGACGGTGCTGAAATTGATCATCTCCCGGCCAGTTGCTACGGGAGCGCATGCCTGATGATCCCATTCAGTCCGTCGCGGAGCGGACCCTGCAGCGAGCCGATGTGGCAGCTCTCTTGGAGCTGCGCATGCCGCATCATGTGATCGCTTGCGATCTTGATGAGGCGGACCTGTCGGGGCTCGACCTGTCGGGGTGGCTCTTCGAGCGGTGCAGCCTCAAGCGCGCGAAGCTGAGAGGTACGAAGCTCGAGCGCGTGCAATGGCTCGGCTGTCGAGCGGCCTTCGCTGACTTCATGGGCGCCGATCTATCGGATGCCCGCGTTCAATCTGGCGATTTCAACAACGCCGTTCTGCGCCGAACGACATTGGTCTCTGCGTCCTTCGCTGGCTGCAAATTGACGGGCGCGGATATGTCGGAAGCCAGGGCATTGAACTGCCGGTTCGAGGAGGTCCTGCTCGTCAGCGCGAAGCTGCCAGCGTTCAGTTTCCGCAAGACCACGCTGAGGAAGATCGATTTCAGCCAGTCTGACCTGAGGAAATGCGATTTTCGGGACGCTGTCTTCGAGGATTGCAGTCTGAGGGATGCAGCATTGAATGGCTCGCGCTTCGAGGGGGCCGATCTTCGGGGAGCCGATCTGGGCGGACTGAGGCTGGTTGACGCCACACTCTTTCGCGGCGCAACGATTTCTCGCCAGCAAGCCGGCCAGTTGCTTGCCGAACTGGGCCTGAAGGTGCCTTAGGGGGCGGCCGCCGTGGGCCTCTCAGGGAGGCGTCGCCCAAACGGCCCCCGGGGGACGCGTCGCCAGCGCCTCGGCGCGCGGGCTGCTGCGGCCTCCCTTCGATCGGGAGCCTTGAGAGCGTCACACAAGGATGTTTAGGCGAGGCATGAACGCCTATCTGACCCTTGCCGTTGCGATCGTCGCCGAGGTCATCGCCACCTCGGCCCTCAAAGCGTCTGAGGGTTTTTCGAAACTCGGGCCCACCGCCATCGTCGCTGTCGGATATGGCGTCGCGTTCTACTTCCTGTCGCTTACCTTGAAGAGCATGCCTGTCGGCGTCGCCTATGCCGTCTGGTCGGGCGCAGGCATCGTCCTGATCTCGGCGGTGGGGTGGTTTGCGTTCGGCCAGAAGCTCGATCTTTGGGCGGTGATCGGAATGGGCCTGATCGTGACGGGCGTGCTGGTCGTGAACGTCCTGTCCACCTCTGGCGGGCATTGAGCCGCTTGCTGCCTGTCCGATTTGGCACGCCGGCCCGCGGCCATAGCGCCAGTACCAAGCTTACACTAGGATAGGGATCCGACGGGACCACCGGTTTTCTGCCCGCCAACAGCACCGTCACTCATGTGGTTTGTGTTCGGATGCCCAAATCCCCACGACGAACAGCGATGGCGATTTCACCCAGCACCGGTCGGGACAGAGAACGTTGAGACTACTCGCGCGCCTTTTTCAGAGATTCCTCGTTCTCTGTTTGGGCGTCGTCAGCGTGTGGCTGATCGTCTTCGTCATCTTCGATACGGCGGACAACAGGCTGCCATGGATCCTGGCCGCGAGTCTGACCTACGGTTTGGCGGCCTATGTCATTCTGCCGAACGTGGTTCGAATGGGCCTGAGGGTTCTTCACCGGAGATTGATCCCCCGATACACGATCACCGGAGATGGCCTGCCCGGCGACCCTGTGAACCTCGTCCTCATCGGCACATTTCAACAACTCCGCGATGCGTTTGCAGCAGCGGGCTGGTCGACGGCTGATCGCTTGGGGATAGCGAGCTCGTGGCGAATGATACGAGCGTTTCTGCTGAACTCGACCTATCCGACCGCTCCCTTCAGCACCCTCTATCTCTTTGGACGAAAACAGGACATCGGCTTCCAGGAGCCCATCGACAACAGCCCGCGCAAGCGCCATCACATCCGCTTCTGGGCGCTGAGCCTCGCCCATTCCGAGGATGATATGACGGTCGCGAGCTTCTGGTTGAATACCGATAAGCCAGCGACCGACCAGCCTGTATTATGGGTCGGTGCGGGTACCCGAGATACGGGGTTATCACTCACCCGACTGACGTTCCAAGTGACCCATGCGACCGATTCGGACACGAATGCGGAGCGCAACTACATCGTCGCGCAGTTGAGGGCAAAGCAGATGATCGGTGACGTCGTATTGCACCAATCCGGTTCACGTTTGCAGGTCGGACAGGTCAACCACTACGTGACCGATGGTGAGATCGCCTTCGCCCGCCTGATCGTGCACTGAAGAGAACGCTGTACTCTCGCCGCTCCGCCCGGGGATCGGGCGGAGCGAAACCGGGAATCGAGCTTGAAACCCATGTGCGCAGAACGTCGATGAAGATCGCGCAACCAGCCAGGTTCTGGATTGCGGTCTCAGTGGTCGCCCTGGTTGCTCTGGTGCTGTTGCGCCAAATCCTGCTGCCGTTTGTGGTCGGCGCTTTGCTTGCCTATCTGCTTGTTCCGGTGGTCGACAGATTGGAGCGGTTCGGCATGAATCGTTCCCTTGCGGCTCTGGCCGTCTTCTTGCCCATGGTTGCTGGCCTCGTTGCCTTTCTCCTGGTGATGCTCCCAGCGATCATTGGCGAGCTCAGATTCTTCGTTGAGGAGTTTCCCCGCTACCTCGCGCGGCTCCAATCGCTGGTGAGCGATGCGAGCCTCCCCTGGCTGCGCAATGTCATGGGCGGCGAACTCCATATCGCGCAATCCTCCGCCGATCTCGCCAAGACGATGGGCAGCAACTGGCTGGATGGTTTCCTTCGCTCGTTGTGGTCGAGTGGGCTGGCCCTGGTTTCGCTACTTTCGCTGCTCGTGGTGACGCCGATCATCGCCATCTATCTCGCCATTGACTGGCAACGCATGGTGGCGACGGTCGACGGCTGGTTTGCCCCGGCGTATCGCGACGATGCTCGGGCGCTTGGGCGCGAAATCCACGATACGATCGCTGGCTTCGTGCGCGGCCAGGCCGTCATCTGTCTCGTTCTGGCCGTGCTTTATGCGACAGCCCTGAAGATGACGGGGCTCAACCATGCCATTGTGATCGGGATCACCGCCGGCCTCATCAGCTTTATCCCCTATTTCGGCGCGGCCACCGGGTTCTTCGTGGCGGCCTGCGTTGCAATGGCCCAGTTCTGGCCGAACTGGGTCCCTGTCGCTGTCGTGGGCGGCATCTTCATCGTAGGGGAGATGCTTGCCGATTATGTGCTGTCGCCGCGCCTCATCGGCCGCCGGGTCAACCTCAACCCGGTCTGGATGATGTTCGCGCTGTTCGCCTTTGGATGGCTGTTCGGCTTCATCGGCGTGCTGCTGGCGATACCACTTGCGGCATCGCTGGGGGTGATCCTGCGCTTCGCGTGGCGGCGATCTCTGGCAAGCTCGGGGCAGCAGGCGCCAGACGGGCCTGGCTCAGAATGACGAGAAGGCCGGAAGAGGATCGATAGGCGGCGAGGCTTGCCGCCGACGATGACAGCGAACCGGGCCTGTCCCAATCGCGCGGCGCGATTTTCCGCGCCTACTTCATGCGTTCCTATTGGGATTAGGGGATTTCTCTGCGGCAAAAGTACCCGACCTCATACCCGGCTTTGGTTTCATGTCGGGTGAGGGGCGGCAGGGGCGATGCGGAAACGTTACGCCGCCGCCGCCGCTCGGGCTCGGCTCTCCGCAGAATATTCAGAAGCTGCCGAAGAGATTCGCACCCCTTTGCAAACAATCGCAGAGGCCGATCTCGCGATAGCGGACCGGAGCCGCCCGCCGATGCGCGCATGCCGCCGGAACGGATATACGGTTAGGCCACAGGTTTGGGCTGAAATCGAGCGCGCTGCCATCGCGGGATACGCCGCGGAGCAAGCCCGCTCACATCCATTGAACGATCATCCCAGGCCCTAGCTGGTGAATATCGATCTCCGCATCGCTCAGGCGGCGCTGCAGCTTCAGTTTGAAGTTGGGCAGCAAGGCCGAATGATTGGCCAATAGTGCGACGGCGGCCTCGCCTGATTCTGCTGCAACGAAGAAGACCTGGCGGGCGCTGTCGCCCTCCGACGTCACTTCGATCTGGAATGCCTTCAAATCCATGGACGCCCACCCACCGCCTCGCTGACGAGGCGGTAGCACGCTCCTCAACTCGCAGCCACCGACCGAGGCTGAGATCTTTGCATCGCTATGTATGGCTGGGGCGAATTGGGAGCCGACGAAAATTAGAGCCGCGAAGGGGGGCGCATTTTCGCTGTTTCAATGCGTTGCAGCAAGGAACGGCTGGCAAGCAGTATTGGCGGAAGGGGTGGGATTCGAACCCACGGTGGGCTTGCACCCACGGCGGTTTTCAAGACCGCTGCCTTAAACCACTCGGCCACCCTTCCGTGCCGCGCTCAATGCCCCGAGAGCCCCGTATTTGCAAGCTGTTTGGTGGATGAGCACCCCCAACTCGCTTTTTTGACTTCAGACTTTCGTGGACAATTCGTGGACACGAATTTTTGGAGTCGACATGGCCGAGGAACTGGACCCGGGATTTGAGCGCCTGCCTTCTGGCACACTTCGTGTGAGAATTCGACTCAAGGGATTGACAGCCCAGGAGAGCTTTCCGCTCCACAAGGATACCCCGGCGGTTCGGAAGGACCAGATGGCGGCGGCAAGGCTCTGGGCGGCAAAGACGCGGAGCGCCATCAACGCAGGCAGCTACATCGATAACAGCGCGCTTCGTGATCTGACCGTCGAGGATATTCTGAAGGCCTTCAGCACGCATGGCCTCACGCACAGCAAGGAGAGCAACGCCAGGAAGGACCGGAACCGGGTCAACCTGGTCCTCAAAGATCGCATCGCCTCGATGAAAGTTCTCGCCGTTCACACGGGCGGGCTGAATGCCTACGCCAACGAGCTGATCGCGCGCCGCTATGAGAAGGACGAGCAGGAGCCGGCTCGGACGACCCTTTACAATCAGATCGGCGTCATCACCCGGGCGATGAACTTCGCCCGCGAGACGTATCCCACGATGCCGAAGGTCGCCCTTCCGAAGCTGCCGCCTCCGTCACCTGGTCGTGACCGGCGGCTGATGGAGGGTGAGCTGGAGGCCATCCTGGAGATTAGCCGCAAGAAGGAACCCGTGCTGACGCATGCGGTGCTCTTCGCGATCGAGACGGCTCTTCGGAAAGACCGCGTGCTCGGCTTCAAGGAGGTTTACGCCCGCTCGATCGGCTGCGGCAACCGGGTCATCAGGTTCCCGAAGGGCAAGAAAAGCGAGAAAACCGTAGGCATCATCCCGGTCACGCACGAGCTTCACGCGCTCATGGAGGACGCCAAGCGCGATCTAGGGGGCAACAACCAGGTTGATCGGCTGTTCGACATCAGCCTCGGCCGGTTCGACAAGATGTGGCAGGAGACGTTGGAACTGGCGGGGATCAAGGATTTGCATTTCCACGACCTGCGCCACGAAGCCACTTCGCGGCTGTTCGAGTCCGGGCTCACGATGGCCGAGGTCATGTCGATCACCGGCCACAGCACGACCGAGATGGTCCAGCGCTACTCGCACTACAACGCGGTCGTCGTCCTGGAGAAGCAGAACCGGCGCTCGAACTTGCTCGCCATCACAGATGAGATATCCAAGATGATCGATCTGTTCCTCCGCTCCGGCGGCGATCGCAGCGTGGTCGACAAGATGCTGGATTCGATGACGATGCCGATGGCTGCCTGAAATCAATGTCCGTCGAAGCCTGTTACCAAGACTTGCGATCCAAGATCCGCAATCTGGAACGGCGCGAGGCCCTGGGTGTCATCTGGGCCTACGCCCAGTACCTGCAGCACGACGATTTCGGATTCCCGGCTGGCATCGAGGTAGATCGTAAATTCTTCGAGGTTCGGCGCGGGATGGTGGCCGAATGGGAGCTCGACCGCTTGGCGCGCGAGGTCATTCGCCATGCTGGCGAGGCTTCACGAAACGGCGCATCGCTCAAGCGCTGGGCCGACTTTCGAGCCGTCGTCAATGACATCAAGCGTCTCAATGAGGAGATTTATGGCGAGTTCAACAAGGCGGACCAGATCTTCCTGGAGATGAACCGGATCCTGCATCTGCAACTCCCGTGGCAGATAATGAGGTTCTCGGCAGAGAATTATCTCCGCTACTACAAAATCTTCGGCCATCCACCGATCGCGTCTCTATTCCGGCAGGAGACCGGTCTCGAACTTCAGCAGTTTCTTCGCATCGGCCTGCTCTTCATGGGTCTTTTACAGACCGCTCCCAGAGCCGCCAGGAATCCGGCAATCGAAGTGCGCGATCTCACCCGCGCCGACATCGACATATTCGTCGGCCTGATGGCGCGGCGCTCGGTCTCGATCGCCGAGAAGCTGAAAGCTCTGCACGCTCTCGACGACGCTTTCGCCTTCGCGTTCTCGCCGCTGCACGAATTCCCACTCGTCCAGATTTCCCATGGCGGTAAGGACGAACTCGCCTGTCCGATCCCGACGCTGATGTTCTGGCGGATGACCCAGGGCCTGTACTACTTCCTGGTGAAGAACCGCGATTTCGCCAACCACTATGGCGCGTCATTTCAAGCCTATGTCGGAGAGGTGATCGCGGATCGAACTGCTGGGACAGGGCTGAGCCTGCTACCTGAGGCTCGCTACAATACCGCGGCCGGTGGGGAGGACACGGTCGACTGGATCGTTCACAGCGACGACGCAGCCATCTTCGTCGAGTGCAAAACCGCTCGCCTCACCGTGCCATCGAAACAGACATTAGGAGACCCAGCTACCTTGGAGCGCGACCTGGCGAAGATGGTCGCGGCCATCGTCCAGCTCCACAAAACCTACGCTGACTACGAGGCAGGCCGATATCCGCAATTGGCTTTCGACCCAGCCAAGAAGGTGTTCTTCGCGATCGTGACGCTGGAGGACTGGCTCGTCTTCGGCAACGACATACCGAAGCGGCTGCGGGCGCTCACCGAGGCGAAGTTCGTCGAGCTCGGCATGCCGGTCGAGCTGCTGGATCAGCGACCAACGACGATCATGTCGGTCGCCGAACTGGAATGGGTTGCCGGCATATTCGGCCCCGTCGGTATCCGCACGCTCATGGAGGAGAAGACAGCGAACTACGCGAGTTGGCTGATGATCAACGCCTGCCGCGAACGCTTCCCAAATCAGATCGCCGCTGTGCCGCCGCCATTCCCAGGCGAGTTCGATCGGGTTTTCCCGATGGCCTAGGCGGCCATCCCGCGATCCAAATTGCGCGGACGCCCAATGCGCCGCTTCACTACGGGAGCGCTGACGCCCGGGCCGTCCGCGAGCCACGCGCGGGCCGCGGCAAGGTTGATGCGACACACTTTGCGGCGCCTGACGCTGCAGGGCATGCCGGCCGCGATCCAGCGGCGGATCGTCCGTGGGGTGACCTTCAGCTCGGCAGCGACTTCTTTCTGGCTCAAAAACTCGGACACTTCTCGGGCTCGGATTGAAACCGTGCCCAGCCCCGCCGGCGCCAGGACGTCGCGCCGCCGGCTTGAGTGGCGCGAGTGGTGTGCTGACCGCATAAAGAGGGTTCGATTCGCTAGGTGCCAGCGATCAGCACCCATTTAGCGTCGCCGCGATTTCCGGCGCGCTCAACGAAAAAAAATGGCCAGAAGCGACCTTTTGGTGGATGAGGCGGACCGCTACGCGAGTTCTTGAAGTGGGGCCGTCTGTAGGTAGCTTGGAGGCTCAGATGCAATCAACAGAATGGCGTCACCCTTCTGGCGCTGGCTGAACTCCTCGTAATCCTCAGGAGGTATCAGGTCGATCTCGCGAAGGGTCGGATCGTTTGACGTAAATACAATACCCCTCTCGCCTTCGGAGAGGGATGTCGCGACGTCTGCGGCGCAAACAAGAAGTCGATCGCCAATTTCGATATAGATGACAAAGACCCCTCGCTGGACGGTTTTCAGTCTTCCGAGGATGCCGTTATCCGTTTCGGAGCCAAAGGAGGCTAACGCAATCGGAGCTTCAATCCTTTCACCTTTCATTATCGAATAGATGTATTCGATTGTGTCACCTTGCTTAAACAGCTGTCGAATAGACAGTTTCGGCTCAGTTCCAGATCCCGCGAAAGAGAGGATTTTCGCGAGCTTATCTGCAAGTCGAGCGTTGTCCCTTGATGATTCAATGTCGATCGCATTGTTAGCAGACAGACTTGGAATGCTAACGTTTTGTCGCTTCCGGGGACGGATATCGACCCTGGCTCCGCCCGATCCTACGATCGCGCCGATCGTGAACAACTTGTGCCAGGTAGTCGGCGTCAATGCAGGTTCATCGTCCGCTATCTGAATTGAACTAAAGGTTATCGTGCTTAAAGTAGATTCTGCCTTGAATTTGATATCGAAAACATCTGTTCTAATGAGAATAACGAGAGGAAACCCGGGGAATTCCGGCGCCTTGAACATCTCGCCGTGAAGCGAAACAGCGGCAGAATTGGGCTTTTCTCGGAACAATACCGTGCACTGATCGATGGCAACCGGGATGAAATTTATTTGAGTCGCGGGGCCAAATGACTTATCTTCAAGCTTAGTTTCAAATCGGGTTTCGAAGGATCTGATAGGGGATGCAAGCCTTACCGGCTTAAGGCCGAGCATGATGTCAGGCAGGTCTGCCTTATCATCCACCAGCAGGCTGAAATTCAGCTCTCTTGCCCCAGCCACGAAGCCCAAGCTTTCCAGCTGGTCCGCCTTCTTCTTGAAATAGGCGCCGATATCATCCCCAACATGTCGTTCGATGGCCTTTTTGATCGCCCCGCGCGTCGACTCGATTTCCTCGCCTTCATTGTCTGCTGTGATGCTAAACGTTGTGTCCTTGACGTTGTACGTCCCGGCGGCTCGCTCCTCCCGAAGCTTCTTGAGTACCCGAGACAAGAAATCACCCAGTATGGGGATTATCCGGGATGACGTTTTTCTCAGGTCGTTGTCGTACTTGATGACGAAAATGAAAGACGGCCCAGGGTACTTTGCAAGTTGTTCCAGCTTAGCGAGGTTGAAGCGGATCGTTCGATTATCGGACCAAAGAGTCTTTTGCTGAAAGCGCGCAGAAATCGGCGCTGGCCTACTGTCGACCAGTTGATCAGGGGTGTGGAGCTGAGGAAAATCGACGACAAAGTCCCAGCCAGCGCGATCTCTCGATTCCGAATTATTGCAGATTAGTCCATCATCGCCGCAAAGCTGAGCAAACTCTAACTGCCCCTTGTTGCCAAGCTTATCACTGTCGAGGGAACGTTCTGTCTGATCACACATCAAGGGGCAAATCCGATTCTGGCTTCCGAATAGTACATGGGCGCGCTTCTGCCGCCATCATGGATGCTGCCGGCGACGAAGGCCGTAGGCTGGGGTTGCCACAGTCGTCCTGGGCGAGGAATTTGCGCTCGGGGGGACATTGAATGTCTGACGATTCTCAACCAGGTCAGCTCGACCTGATCGCGGTGTTCGAAGCTGTCGGCAAGAAGCTCCTGACAGCCGTTCAGGAGGGACGCATCCTCCATAAGACCTACAACATTGCAGGGTCTGGAGCTCCTTTTGAGGAGGCGTTTCGCGAATTCCTACGGAGTCGTATCCCGGCGCCATTCGTCATCGACCACGGCTACCTTTTCGATCCGCGGTCGAACTGCACGCCTCAGATCGATGTGATCATCTCGGATTCCGAGGCCAAGAGTGCCATGTTCGTCGGCCAGGACGGCGCGAACTACATCCCTTTCACGGCAGCATACGTGATCGGCGAGGTCAAATCGTCAGGATCCACGATCGAAAAGCACATTCAGCAGCTCTCCGACCGCATCAAATCGTTCAATGCCATGCGGAGCGCTACGATCAGCAAGTTGGGATCCGGCAACCAGAAGCTTCACGATCCGATGTCCTTCCTCATCATCGGTGACGCCGACAAGGCCGACTACGACAAAATTAAACTTGCGCTCACTGACAGATCGATAGAGCCGCCGAAATACATCGTGCTGCTGAACAAGGCTGAACTCATCGCCTCGACGAGTGAGTTTTTCGAGTTGGACACGCTGCACTACGCGGAGAGCGGCGAAAAGCTGAACGTGTACGTGCCGGACCCTACCGTGGGAGGCAGCCCTCTTGGCCGGATGCTGCTCTGGTTCTTCTACTCGATAATCTTTCACTTGCACGGCAAGCAGCTGGGCCGGGGTATCGCGATACAGTTCTCCAGCGCTGTGCTGCAGTCGTATCCAATGAAGCCCGACCGCACGCTGTAAGGCGTCACGCAGCCTGCTGGGCCGAGCGATCAGACGGCGTGATGAAGCCAATCACGGTGTTGGTGACCGTCGGCTCGTTAAGCCTGGGAAGGACGAACCCGTTGAGCGGTGGTCGCAAGATTGGGAGCGGCTTCTTCTCAGGTCGACGGCGGATGGGCTGAGGCGAACGGATCATCAAACCCTCATCAAAAATGAGTCTCGATTTCTCGGGCGATTGCTTGAAAGTCACAAACCGCTAGTGGCGCGTCGGCGAAGGAAACTGGACGACGACACCGCGTTCCGCCGGCGCCTGCTCCGGCTCGGGCTGCGACAGCAGGTGCTCGACGTGCATCCTGACCAGATTTGGCAGCATCGCTCGCATGACACGGCCGCAGACGAATGCGCCTGCGAGTGCACCCGTCACCGCAGCCAGGATGATCGCGAACATCAGGGTGAGGATGCCCAGGGCAAGCTGTTCCTCTGGTACTGCCCAGTCGGTCTGAGGGCAGTCGAGGGAGAGCTCGTTCACATTCACATGGGCAACGCCATGCCGCGCAACGCGGCGGTCACCGCCTGGTGGGATGAGAACACCACCGCCGGCAAATACGACCAGAAGGTTATCCCAATCACGCCCGATACGATCGGCAAGCTTGGCGAACTGGCCACCCTGATCGCGGCGATCACCAAGAAGCGCTACGATGTGAAGGCCTACAAATACGTCTGTCCCGAGGTCGCCGAGGTGCTTCGCACGACCGAGCAGCGGCTGAAGAAGGTTTGGGCAGCCTGAGGCAGACGCCTCCGGCTCACTTTTTCCGCTTCTTGGGCCGAAACCACATCAGGCGAGCGGACTTCTGCTTCAGCCGCGGCAGCTCCCGCTGAGCCCATTCCTGCAGCCCGCCAGCCTCAGCGATCTCTGACTGCAGGACCGTGGGGATATCGAGTTTAGGCACTTCGGGATTGGCTGCATGCTTCAGCAGCCGCTTGAGGAGCGCCTCGCGCTGCTTGGTGTACGGCGAGGTATCGCCCGCGGGCTTCCCGCCCGCCTTGCGGTAATCAGCCGGCGCCGTCGGCTTGGCGGTGGACCAACCCGTCAGAGGCGCGCCATTGAGGTGACCTGAGGCCTTTTTGAACATTATGCGAGATTGCATCGCGTAAAGGTCTGGGTCAAAGGCGAGTGGGCCGGTGGGGGAACGCGATGCCTATACTGTTCAATATGCTTCTGCAGGGCGCCGGGATCTCGCCGTCGTCGGTCCGCCTCCTGCGTCATCAGGACAACCGCTCAGCCAAGGGGCGAAGCCCTTACGAGCTCTGGCGCGATGACCGGCCGGCCTTCGAAGATTACCAGCGCGTCCAGACATTCTCGAACCGGGCGAAGCTGCAGGCCCCGTTCTGGGCCTCCTTCGTGGTCACCTCAACCGGCGAGACGCTGTTTGCCGGGCTCTACGGCTGCCAGTACGCCGGGATCAACGAGGTCGAGTTACCTTGGCCCCACGCGCCGGGCTCGGACCCTGCTGGGACGCGAGACGTCTACTCGCTCGAACTCGATTCGCGCTTTGACGACCTGCAAGGCCGGCTCGTCATCGAATGGGGTGAGGGCGGTCGCGCATGGATCCAGCGCGCTGACAATCAAAACAAGCTCGTAACCGAGCTCTGGCGCTCGTTCAGGGAGCCGGAATTCCCAGGCTTCACTGAATTTATGGCCGACCTGTCTGCGATCGAACGCTTACCTGCAACCTGGTCGACGGCGCTCGCCGCGGTGCGGGGAATCTACCTGCTTACCTGCCCGCGCACGAAGGAGCAGTACGTAGGCTCGGCCACCGGTATCGAAGGCTTCTATGGCCGGTGGCTCACCTACCGGGACGGCCATGGCGGCAACGTCGGCCTCAAGAGCCGCGATCCGAGCGACTACCGCGTTTCGATCCTGGAGGTTGCCGGCAACGGCACACTCCCAGACGAAATCCTGGCGAAAGAAGCCCTCTGGAAGCGCAAGCTGCAAAGCGGCGCGATGGGCCTGAACCGCAACTGATCAAATCGCCGGTGCGAACTGGGTCCGCTAAAAATGCTGCGTTTCATCAAGAACAACCTGCTCTGGTCGCAAACCTTCGACGCTGCGTTCGAGCGCGGAGGAACCTTCTTCGGACCGTTCGTCTCGAACGAGCTCCAGGAGAAGCGCTTCCACTGGCGAGAGCGCCTCGGCCGGCTGAGGGGACTGACGCCTGAGAAAGCCGCTTTCCGGGCCTATGAAGAGTTCGCCGAGGGGTATGTCGCGGCGAGCCGGGGCCAGCTCGAAGCCGAGCGCGAGCTTCAGGACTTGGCCTTCGCGCTCGAATATGCGGCTCCGTTCACCGGCAAAGACGGCCAGTACCGTGATCGGAAATCATTTCTGAGCCCGTTTTGGCTGGCGCATCTGGAAAAGTACCAGGTTCGACGCGCCGGCGAGAAGTCTGAACAGGAGCGCCAGACGGCTGAGATCCTGTCGCTGCGGTTCGAGCATAACGAGCTGGATAGCGCCTGGGCGAAACTGGTCGCCGGCGACGTGCCGTGGCAGACTCGAAGCGTGTTCGAAGCATCTCGGGTCCGCACCACGCCTCACAAGATCGCCTCGCAGACCGGCGTGGAGATCCGCGACGTCATGTTCTGGCTGATCGTGTTCCGAACCCACGGCCTGGTCGAAGAGGCTGTCGTGATGGACCGGCATATGTACACCGGCCGCTTCGGCTTCTCCGACCCGACCAGCGAGCCTCACAAGAGCGTCGTCGCCGGCCTGCGATAACTCTGATGGATCTGCTCTCTAAAGCCACCTACCTGAGTGCTAAGAGCCTCCGGCTTGTTGAATGCCTGCTGGCGGCGCCTAAAATCTTGGTAGGAGGTGCAAACCCGCCTGCAAAGAACGGCGTGTACGCATTCAGCCTCGACCGAGAGATAATCTATGTCGGCGAGGCTGCGGGTTCCTCAGGCCTAAATGACCGCATCCTTAGAAAGCACGTGTCGGGCGATGAAGGCCATGCTCTGCAGGCCGCGTTTCGCGAGCAGTTTCCTGATCGCTTGGAAAGACGCGCGTACATAAAGGCATCGATCCATGTTCAGTGGATCGAAATTCCCGACAGCCTCGAAGTGTCAGTGGTCGAGAAGCTAGCGATCGCTGTTCTGGAGCCGCGGCTGAACCAGTCTGTCGTCCGCCGCTCGATCAGGTGAAAGGCGGTCAGAACGGGACGTCCGTATCAAGGAGGTTCTTCGCCGGAGGGATCGCGCCCTCAGGCAACGGCAGCCCGGTGACGGTGTACAAGTTCAAGATGTCGTCGCGATCCATAAACATGATCTGGCTGCGCTTCGACTGGTCCAGGTGCGAACCCAGCCAGTTTCGAGCAGCCTTGGTGATCTCGCCGCCGGCGACGATGAAGGCGTGATCGACGAGCACCTTCCTGCCGATCTCTGGATCGAATATCTCGTGGCCCAACATCATCGTGACCTGGTTCAGGATCTCGGCGACGTTCGCGTTGCCAGCCTTCGTCATGCCTGACGAGTCGAGCTTGTCCCGCTTGGCCTGGATCCCGAAATAAAGGACGTGCTGCGTCGGGAGCGTGTACCGCATCCAGACGTCCTTGCCGTATTCCAGCGCCTTGTCCTTATGCCCCGCCATCGTGATGCGATGGAAGCCGAGCTGGCGGAAAAGTGGGAGCAGGATCTCTTCGATCAGCTGGTCCTCGGAGCACTTGTCGAGATATGCGGCGAGGTGATCCCGCTTCTCGATCTCCGCTTGGGTCAATGGCCGGTGCGGGTTGGGGCTGGGTGTCGCGACAGTGTTCGTGCGCGTGTTCCGGAGATAGCAAGCGTCGTCGTCGCCGTAGAAGGCCTCAAACCCCTCACGATTGAGCGTCGTGTTCAGAATCTGCAGGGCGGCTGATCGATCCGGGTCCCAATCAACCGCATCCACCTTATCCATCAGCGACCGGATAACCCGTAGAAACGTCTCAGGGGGCGTGTGCGGGTTTGGCGCTGGCTCCAGCATGATCTCGCGCAGAACGGCCGTAACCCAAAAGCTGCGGGTGTCGCCGGTATGAACGTAATCAGTGTCGATATCTCGGAAGAACCGAGTGAGCTTGGTGCTGCTTCGATAGACGAAGGGCACACGGTCGCCGTTGCCACAAATCATCTCCGCAATCTCTTCCAGCGTCCGCTCGCGCAACTTCACGGCCAAGCCCTCAGTCCCATCGCAGCTTATCAGGGCATGGCCGGCGTCGTACGCAAGGGTCCGACCGCATCCTTCCTCAGGCTATTCATCCGAGCCAGCAATTCGCCGCCTGACCGGCTCGACCGACAGCTCTGCAGGCAGCTGCCCGTCCTTGCCGCCATCGATCAGAGTGAGCCCCATCATCGGGGGCGGTCGCGGACCGGCCTCGCTCCTTCTGAAAACCGACCTCGCAGGAAGCCGACAGATGCCGATCTGTCAGCGTCTCGCAGCAGTTCCTCGCGGTTGATGATGAGCGCGCCGATCGCAGCCCGGAAGTCGCCACCGAACTCCTCCAGGATCGCATCGATCTGGCCGTCAACGGGGCTCGGGCTCGAATCACTCTTCGGCAGGGCTGACATTGTTCACGTCCTCGGAATTGAGAACATAGAGAGAACATGCAGGCCTGCGGAGTCAAGCCGGAAGGCGCTTTCCACAGCCCGTTTTCGGACGCTCCGCCGCCGCCCCGGCGTGGACAATTCATGGACAATCGGGATGTCCACGAGGGTCCTCTGATGTCCTCTAGTGTCCTCCACCGTCCGCAGCAAGCGACTGACAGAGCTGAGTTTTCCTGAAAAATGCCGGAAAACGCGGGGGCGGGGAGGCGGTTTTCAAGACCGCTGCCTTAAACCACTCGGCCACCCTTCCGGTTGGCCTGTCATTGCCGGGTGCGAGGCGTTTTTGCAAGTGCGATGACGTCAGGCCGAGATGCGTTCGGCTTTGCTGTGTCCGGATCAGCCCGCCATTTGCATGTGAGTCGGGCTTGAGGCCCGGCAGGCCGGGCGCCGGTCTGCCCTGAACCGGCTGATTGTGTGCCGGATCTGTTGGAGGTCTGCTTTCAGGGCGCCTTGACGGGATTTTGGCCGCCGAAATGGCCGTTTTCGGCCGAAAATCGCGGCCGCGAGCAACCCAATAACGGCGTTGCATTGTGGCAACGCCTGTCTGAAAAATGGCGGCGGAATGGTCGCGGGTTGACACTTGCCGCATTTCGGACACCTTTGTGCCCGCTCAAGGGCATCCTAGATGCCGGATCGGGGCATTCGCGCTCGGCGAGTCGCCCGTTTAACGATCCCTTTACAGGATTGACCGAAAACTTCGGCTTCGCCGCAGGATGCGGCTTGGCCGGGCGATGGCTTTCGGCACAACGACGGACGACCATAATGATGCGAGGCGCAAGCTCTTCGGCTCCGGCATTGGCCCATGTGGTAACCGACTCGGACAGAGCTTCCGCTTCCTCCCCCCTTGCTCTTCGTGCCGCGCGACTTGGCTGCGTGGCGCTCGCCGGTCTCCTCCTTGCCAATTGCGCGAATGATCAGGTTGCGCGCCGCAAGTCGAAGGAGATTGGCGCATTCCCGTCATCAAAATACGGGCCGGCCAGTCCCCGGGTTATTGCCGAAGGCCAACCCGTTCCGAAGGGTGGTGGCCGCGAACTCGTCGGCAAGTCCTACTCCGTCGCAGGCAAGCGCTATACGCCTTACGAGAAGCCGGTCGGCTACACCGCCGTCGGCACCGCGTCCTGGTATGGCGAGGCCTTCCATGGCCGACGTACCGCCAATGGCGAGATTTATGACCGCGAGGGCATCAGCGCCGCGCATCCCACCATGCCGCTGCCGGCCTATGCCCGCGTCACCAATCTTCTGAACAACCGCTCGATCATCGTGCGCGTCAATGATCGCGGTCCCTACCATGGTGGCCGGGTCATGGACGTGTCGCAGAAGACGGCCGATGCGCTGGCCTTCCGGCACCTCGGCACCGCTCGCATCAAACTCGAATATCTCGGCCAGGCCTCGCTCGGCGGCTCGGACGACCGGCTCCTGCTCGCAACCCTGCGTACTGACGGCATCCCGGCGGCGATCCCCGGCACCAGCGCCCCGACGATGGTCGCAAGCAACGCTGCGGTTGCCACCAACCGGACGGCAAGCCCGGATCTAGAGGATCCGCGCGACGAGCAGGCGCGCCAGCCTGTTGCCGCAGCGCCGGTAGCTCCGCAACCGGTCGCCCAGGCCTATGCCCCGCAACCCGTCCGCACCATCGCGCCGGGCGCGCCTGTCGCCGCAACGCTGGTTTCGACATCGTCGAGTGCGGGCGTCCCGGTCCGCGGCGCGCCGCTGCCGCCGAACCGTCCATTCGACCTCGATACCATCGCCAATGCCGCGACCCCGGTCCTGCTCCGCCCGGCCGTCCTGCCGCCACGGCCGCCGGCGTTGCGCACCGCCAGCCTGTTCGCCGCTCCCGAGCGCGCCCCGGCCGAGCGTTTCGCGCGCAGCAACCCGTTGGCTCGGGATCTGGTTCCGCAGACATTGCGGCCGTTATCCCGCAATTGACGCGCATCGGGCTTGACCGGCTGAGCCCCGCTCTGCTTCAGATCGGGGCATGAACCCGCCCCGCCATCGCAATTCGATCGCTACGAGATTTGCGGCCGCCGCACGCGCGGCGCTGGCGGCTGTTTTTGTCCTGGCGGCTTCGGCCCCCGCGCTGGCCCAGAGCTTCCAGTCTCTTGCACCGCACGCGATTCTGCTCGATTCTGCCACCGGCGCGGTGCTTTACGAAAAAGCCGCGGACGAACTCATGGTCCCGGCGAGCCTCGCCAAGCTTGCGACGGTCCTGGTGGCATTCCAGGAGATCGCGCAGGGCCGGCTCACCCTCGACAGCGAGATAGGCATTTCCGAAAACGCCTGGCGCAAGGGAGGCGGCATTTCCGGCGGTTCGACCATGTTCGCGCCGGTCCATAGCCGCATCAAGCTCTCCGATATCCTGCAGGGCATCATCGTCCAGTCCGGCAATGATGCATCGATTGCGCTCGCCGAGGCGATCGCCGGGGATGAGGCGAATTTTGCGCGGTTGATGACCGAGCGGGTGCGCGCGCTCGGCCTGACCAAGTCGGTCTTCCGCAATGCGACCGGCATGGGTGACCCCGAGCAGAGGGTCACCGCCCGCGAGTTGGCGCGGCTGGCGGATCACATCATCAAAACCTACCCAGAGCTCTACAAGATCTTCGGCCAACGCGAATTTACCTGGAACAAGATCAGGCAGCAGAACCGCAATCCGCTGCTGACCATGGATATTGGCGCTGACGGCCTGAAGACCGGCAATATCGATGAAGCCGGATTCGGTCTGGTCGGTTCGGCGGTGCAGAAGGGGCAACGGCTGATCGTCGTCGTGAACGGGCTGAAGTCGGGCCGCGACCGCGCCCAGGAGGCGCGCAAGCTGCTCGAATGGGGTTTCCGCTCCTTCGAACCCCGCCAGCTCTTCGCCGATGGCGAGATCGTCGGCGAGGCCAGCGTCTATGGCGGAGCAAAGGGGCGGGTGGGGCTCAAGGCCAAGGGGCCGGTCAGCCTGCTGCTGCCGCGCGGCAGCAGCGAGCGGCTGAGCGCGCGTATCACCTATCGTGGGCCGCTGACCGTTCCCGTTCAGGAGGGCGCCGAGATCGGGCGGCTCCTCGTCACGCGCGGCGACATAAGGACGCTGGACATTCCACTCTATGCGGCCGAGTCGGTGGAGGCCGGCAGCCTGCAGAGCCGCGCGTTCGATGCGCTGATGGAGGCTGCCACGGGCTGGGTGCGCAAGGCGCTCGGCAGGACCTGAGCGGCGCAAGACATGACAATGGGACGTTTCATCACGCTCGAGGGCGGAGAGGGGGCCGGCAAGTCCACACTGGCGCGTGCGCTCGCCACACGGCTCGAGGCTGCGGGCATCCGTTCGGAGCTGACGCGCGAACCCGGTGGTTCGCCCAAGGCGGAAGCCATTCGGGAAGCCATTCTGTCTGGTCGGGTGAAACATCATGGGCCTTTTATCGAAGCGCTGATGTTCTCGGCCGCCCGGATCGACCATATCGACCAGCGCATCCGGCCGGCGCTTGCACGGGGCGACTGGGTGATTTGCGACCGCTTCATCGATTCGACCCGGGTCTACCAGGGCACGCTTGGGCGCATCGAGCCCAAGCTGCTGGCCGAGCTGGAGCGGGTCACCATCGATGGGCTTACGCCGGATCTGACGCTGATCCTCGATCTCGACCCCAGGGTCGGGCTGGCTCGCGCCTCCCGTCGCCGCGCTCCCGGCGAGAGCAAGGACCGTTTCGAGGGCGAGGCGCTCGCCTTCCATCGCAGCTTGCGTGCCGCCTATCTCGCCATCGCCGAAGCCGAACCGGCGCGCTGCTCGGTGCTTGACGCGACGCTCGCTCCCGAGGACCTGGCCCAGGCCGCCTGGTCGGTCGTGCGCGAGCGCTTGCCGCTGAACCAGGACGCCTGATGCGCGAGAGCAGCAACGAACCGGACCGCCTTCCCAATGCGCCGCATCCGCGCGAAACGCTGGCGCTCGTCGGACATGCACGGCAGGAGCGGAGTTTCCTGGATGCGCTGCGCTCGGAGCGCCTGCATCACGCCTGGCTTCTCGGCGGCCCCGAAGGCATCGGCAAGGCGAGCTTTGCCTATCGTGCGGCGCGCTTTCTGTTGGCTTCGGGCGATCCGCTGGCGCGCGCCGGCTCCGTGGAAAGCCTGGCGATGCCGGAAGAGGATCCGGCGACACGGCGCGTGATGGCCCAGTCGCATCCCGACCTGCATCTGCTGCGTCGAACGGTGAAGCCGGACGGCAAGGGCGTGACCAGCAATATCCCGGTCGATTCCGTCCGCCGCGTCATCGACCGGTTCGGAGCGAGCGCGGCCGAAGGCGGTTGGCGTGTCTGCATCGTCGACAGTGCCGAGGACATGGATCGCTCCAGCGCCAATGCGCTGCTGAAACTGCTCGAGGAGCCCCCGCCGCGCGCCCTGTTCCTGATCGTTGCCCATGCGCCCGGACGGGCGCTGCCGACCATCCGCTCGCGCTGTCGGCTGCTGACATTCGATGCGCTCGACGAAGGTGCGGTCGCCGAGGCCGGCCGGCTGGCGCTGGAGCGCATGGGATCGCCGTTCGACTCCTCCGCATTGATGCGCGCGGCATCGCTCGCGGACGGTTCCGTGCGGCGCGCCCTGACCTATGTCTCTCCGGAGACGCTGGCGCTGGTCGAGGCCGTCAGGGCACGTCTCGATGCCTTGCCGGGCGTCGATCTCACCACGCTGCTGGCGCTGGCGGAGGATGTCGCGGGCCGCGCCGGCGAGAGCGATTTCGCGATCATGATCGACACCATCCAGAGCTGGCTCGCCGCGCATCTCCATGCGCATGCCCATGCCGGTGCTGCCCGCCTTGCACCGCTGGCGGAGGTATGGGAGAAGCTGGGTCGCGCGGCCCGCGAGGTGGAAACCTACAATCTCGACCGCCGGCCGCTCGTGATCTCGATGTTTCATGATCTGTCGGAGGCTGTTCGCCGGTCGCGTGCAGCTTGAAAGCGAACCGTCCGGACTGAACGATGGCCCAGGCCCCGAAATTCTATCTGACCACCGCCATTCACTACACGAATGGCCCGCCGCATATCGGGCACGCCTATGAGATGGTGGCCTCGGACGCGATTGCGCGCTTCAAGCGACTGGACGGCTATGACGTCTTCGCCATGACCGGCACCGATGAGCACGGCCAGAAGGTGCAGCGCACCGCCGGGCAGAACGGGCTCGACGCGAAATCCTATGTCGATCAGGTGGCCCAGCGCTTCCAGGAGATGGAGCAGACGCTCGGCTGTTCCTTTGACCGTTTCATCCGCACGACCGATCCGGATCACCTTCCCTCGACGCATGAGCTCTGGCGGCGCATGGAGCAGGCCGGCGACATCTACCTCGCCAAATATTCCGGCTGGTACTCCGTGCGTGACGAGGCCTTCTACGGCGAGGAGGAAACCACCCTCCTGCCTGATGGCACGCGGCTGGGCGGGCAGGGCACTCCGGTCGAATGGGTCGAAGAGGAGAGCTATTTCTTCCGCCTGAAATCCTTCCAGAATCGGCTGCTGAAGCTCTACGAGGACGTGCCGGATTTCATCTCGCCGGCGACGCGCAAGAACGAGATCGTCAGCTTCGTGAAGGGCGGGCTCGAGGATCTTTCGATCAGCCGCACCACCTTCGACTGGGGCCTGCCGGTCCCCGGTGACCCGAAGCACGTGATGTATGTCTGGGTCGACGCGCTCAACAATTACGTCACCGGCTGCGGCTTCCCCGACGAGACCAATCCGCGCTGGCACTACTGGCCTGCCGATGTGCACATCATCGGCAAGGACATCGTGCGCTTTCATACGGTCTACTGGCCTGCTTTCCTGATGTCGGCCGGTCTGCCGCTACCGAAGCGCGTCTTCGGCCATGGCTTCCTGCTCTCCAAGGGCGAGAAGATGTCGAAATCGCTCGGCAATGTCGTCGATCCGTTCGGCCTCGCCGAGACCTACGGCGTCGACCAACTGCGCTATTTCTTCCTGCGCGAGGTTTCTTTCGGCCAGGACGGCAACTACAGCCACGAGGCAATCATCGGGCGCATCAATGCCGATCTCGCCAATGACCTCGGCAACCTGGCGCAGCGTTCGCTCTCGATGATCGCCAAGAATTGCGAAGGTAAGGTGCCGGCGCAAGGCGTGTTGAACGAAGGCGACGAGGCCATGCTCGCGCTCGCCGATGGCGCGCTCGCCAAGGCGCGGGTGGCGATGCAGGATTTTGCGCTGCACGTCGTGCTGGCGGAAATCTGGGCGCTGGTGGCGGAGGCAAACCGCTATTTCGCAGCCAACGAACCCTGGCGACTTAGCAAATCCGATCCAGCCAGGCGCGACACGGTGCTCTATGTCACCGCCGAAGTGCTGCGCCAGGTCGCGATTCTGACGCAACCGGTGATCCCGGGCGCAGCCGGCAAGCTGCTCGACCTGCTTGCTGTCGACGCGCACGCCCGCAGCTTCGCGAGCCTGGGCGAGGTCGGGCGTCTCACCAGCGGGGCCGTTCTACCGGCTCCGAGCGCGATCTTCCCGCGCTATGTCGAGCCCGATGCCGGGCAGGTGGCCTGATGCTGATCGATACCCATTGCCATCTCGACTTTCCGGATTTCGCCGAGGATCTCGCGGCCTATGTCGCGCGGGCCGAGGCGGCAGGGGTCTTGCGGATGGTGACGATCTCGACACGGGTTTCGCGCTTTGCGGCCTATGCCGGGATCGCCGAGCGCTTCGCCTCGGTCTGGTGCACTGTCGGCACTCATCCGCATGGCGCGCATGAAGAGCTCGACGTCACGGCCGACCAGCTTGCCAGGCTGGCGGAACACCCGCGCTGTGTCGCGATTGGCGAGGCCGGGCTCGACTATCACTACGACAAGAGCCCGCGCGATGCGCAGGCTCAGGGTCTACGCACCCACATGGCCGCAGCGCGCATCACCAGGCTGCCTTTGGTCATCCACGCTCGTCAGGCCGACGAGGACATGATCGCGATCCTGCGCGAAGAAACGGAGAAGGGTGCTTTCCCTGCCATCCTGCACTGCTTCACGGCAGGCCCGGAACTGGCACGGGTCGGCGTCGAGCTCGGGCTCTACGTGTCCTTCTCGGGGATTCTGACCTTCAAGACCTCTGAGGACCTGCGCCAGATTGCGCGCGACGTCCCGATCGATCGGCTTCTGGTCGAGACCGACGCGCCCTATCTCGCCCCGGTTCCGTTCAGAGGAAAGCGCAACGAACCGTCTTACGTCGTTGAAACCGCGAAGACTCTCGCCGAGGTGAAGGGAGTCTCCTTCGACGAGATCTCGCGCGTCACGACGGAGAATGCGCGACGCTGCTACTGGAAGATGGACCACGCGGCGCCTGTGGCGCAGGTCGCCTGAGCCGCACGCCCAAGATGGCCCTGACGATCACGATCCTCGGCTGCGGTTCTTCTGGCGGCGTGCCCCGGCCGGGCTCGGGCTGGGGGGCCTGCGATCCGAAGAACCCGAAGAACAGGCGTCGCCGCTGCTCGATCCTGGTCGAGCGCAACAGCGGCAACGGGACGACTGGCCTGATCGTCGATACCACACCGGATCTGCGCGAGCAGTTGATCGATGCCGAGGTCAAGCACCTCGACGCGGTGCTCTTCACTCACGATCATGCCGACCACACCCATGGCATCGATGACCTGCGGGCGCTGGTGCTGCACATGCGCAAGCGGATTCCCGTCTATGCCGATCCCGTAACGGCAGCGACCTTACGGACCCGCTTCGGCTACATCTTTGAGACGCCGCCCGGCAGCCTCTACCCGCCCATCCTCGAGATGCACTCCATGCAGGCGGGCGAACCGCTCACGATCGCAGGAGCAGGGGGCGGTATTTGCGCGCGCGCCGTCACCCTGGAGCACGGGCCGGGTTACGAGGCCCTCGGTTTCCGCTTTGCCGATCTCGGCTATGTGCCCGATGTCAGCCTGATGCCGCCCGAGGCCAGGGCCGCCCTGGCCGGCCTTGATGTGCTGATCCTAGACTGCTTGCGCGAGACGCCGCACCCGAGTCATTTCAGCCTGTCTCAGGCGCTGGAGGCAATCGCCGAACTCGCCCCCCGGCGTGCGGTGCTGACCAACCTTCATATCGACCTGGACTATGAGAGCCTGTCCAAGCGCTTGCCGCCGGGCATCGATGTCGCCTTCGACGGCATGAGCCTGACAGTCGACGGCTGAGGCGAGAGGAGGGCGCCTGCATCGGTTCTGCCTCAGGCAGCGTTCTGATGGTGCCATTCGTCCAGATAGGCCAGCACGGTCTTCAGGTCCGACACATCGACATAGCGGCGGCCGAGATCGCGCAGATTGTCCTTGTGTGGCTGCTCCTCGATATCCCCGACGCAGTCCTCGGGCACGATGGTGCGGTAGCGGTAGCTGAAGGAATCGATCGAGGTCGCGCGAATGCAGCCGCTGGTGTTGCAGCCGGTGACGATCACGGTATCGACGCGTTCCTTGGTGAAAAAATCGCTGACACCGGTATTGAAGAAGATCGACGGACCCTTCTTGCACACGGTCAGATCATAGGACGCATCATAGATGCGTGGATCATGGGCGACGCTCGGATGGTCGTGCAGGAAGGTCTCGCGCACGGCCGTGATCTTCCAATAGGGCATTTCCCGCTCATTCATATAGGCGGTGTTGCAGTTGGCGACCGGCACATTGAAACGGCGCGCGACCTCGAGCAATGTCGCGGTGTTCTCGAGGGCACGCATGACCAGCGGCGCACCGCCCAGAGGATACTGCGGATCGGTAAAGCCCTTCTGGAAATCGACCACGACAATGCCAGGCTTCCTGCCGAACCCGACCGGAATCTCGCCATAGCTGCGGTTCTGGTAATCGTCGCTCATCGCGGCTCTCCCTGCTTGCTGGCATGTTGTCGAGGTCATCCTTGATCGCACTAAAAAAACAAGCAAGATTGTTTTTTTAGTGCTGAGTCGCCGAACACAGCGGAGCGAGTGCGGCCATGTCGAGCCGATGGAGGAGAAGGTGAGCAAGGCAGCGCGGCAGCAGCAAATGCGCAGCATCATGACGCGCGAGCGGCTGATTCAGTCGGCACTCGATGAGATCTTCGAGGTCGGCTATCACGCCGCGACCACGCAGGAGATCGCCGCCCGGGCCAATGTCTCGCGCGGCGCCTTGCTGCATCATTTTCCGGCGCGGGCCGACATCGTGCTCGCCGCCATGGAGGAATTGCTCGAGGACGGCACCCGGCAGATCAAGGCCGTCGCCGACGAGGTCCAGAGCGGCAAGCTCTCGCTTGAGGGCTTCGTCGAGTTCCTGTGGCAGCTCTTCTCGGGGCGATTCTTCTATCTCTCGCTGGAGATGATCACCGAGGCCCGCAACGACCCGGAGCTGTGCGAACGGATGATCCCTGTGGTGAAGCGCTTCCATCAGGCGCTCGACGGCATATGGTCGGAGTTCTGCGACCCGCAGAGACGGCCGCCGCAACAAGCGCGCATCATCCTCAACCTGACGCTTTGCCTGGTGCGCGGCATGGGTGTGCAGACGGTGTTGCGTCCTGATCCGGACTATTACCGCGAACTCATCGAGGCCTGGAAGGCATTGCTGCCGCAGCTCATCGACGGCCCGGCGGGGGACCTCATCTTCGCGGGAGAAAACAACCCGAGGTGACCAGCGAAGGATCAGCGCCGCGACGACGCTAATCCTGGAGGTGCCTTTGCGCGATCAGTGCCGCTTCGACCCGGCTCTTGAGGCCGAGCTTTGCGAGAATGTTCGAGACGTGAAACTTGGTGGTCTGGATTTGCACTCCCGTCGCTTCGGCGATCTCACGATTGCTGAAGCCGCGTCCGAGCAGGCGCAGCGTGCGGTTTTCCTTCGCTGAAAGCGCACGGATCTTGGAGATCACGGGGTCGACCTCCTGCTGCCCTCGCATGGCACTCAGCAGGCGCACGGCCATGTTGGGAGGGACATAGGATTCGCCCCCCGTGATCGCCCTGACGATCGCGATCAGGTCCATGGCCGGTACGCCCTTCAAGGCATAGCCCGACGCGCCGGCGTCCAGCGCCTGCAGGACGACGTCTTCTTCCTCCGAGACCGTCAGCATGACCACCTTCACCTGCGGCCATGTCTGGTGGATCCGTCGCGCCGCGGCAATTCCGCCGCCAGGCATCGACACATCGAGCAAGGCGACCTGCGGGGAGAGCCTTCCCACGAGCTCGACAGCCTCGTCCGCTGACGCGCCTTCGCCGACCACCTCCAGGTCACCGCTTGCCGAAAAGATCTGGACCAGACCCGCGCGGAAGATCGCGTGATCGTCCACGACGACGATGGATTTTCGTTCACGCAACGAGCAGCCCTCCACTGAGGTCCAGGGTCATCTTGAGCAGATTGCCGCCATCATCGAGGCGGCGCTTCGTCAATGTTCCGCCAAGGCTCTCGACCCGTTCCTGCAGGCCGTAGAGCCCAATGCCCGCGCCGGGAAGGTCCTTCTCCGCAGACGAAGAGTCGCCTCCGCTATCGGCCACCGAGACATTCAGGAGCGTTCCCTCCATCCAGCTCCGCACGTGCTGACCTAATGCCCCGCCATGGCGATAGGCATTGTTCAGCCCCTCCTGGACGAAGCGGAAGACGCAGATCCTGACGGCGTGCGACACGGGCTGCAGCAGCTCGGCAGCGGTGAGCGCCACGGGTGTTCGCGTGCGCGCTTCGTGTGCCCGCACTGCTCGCTCGATGACCATGTGGAGCGGCAGGTCGGCGATCTCCGGAAGGACAAGTCCCTTGGAGATGCTCCTGATCTCGCGCATCGCCTCGTCGAGCGCCGACTGCATGGTCAGCAGGGAGCGGTCGCGCGGGGCCCTGCCTCGGGCATTGCGTACGTCCTCGATCTTCAGGATCGAGAAGCTGATCAACTGGGCGGGGCCATCATGGAGGTCTGCGCCGATCCCGCGGATAAACTGCTCGTTCAGCTCCGCTACCCGGGCCGAAGCGCGCTGTACGCGGTCGGACAACTGCCGGTTCTCGCGGAGCAGCTGTTCGGTTTCCTCGATGCGCCTCTCCAGGGCCTTCCTTTGTGCCTCGATGGTCCGGCTCCCGCGATGGACGATGCCGAACAGGGCGAGCATGATCGCCGCCGTAACCGCGGCAACGACCAGCCAGCTGCTCCGTCTGAGCGCTGCAAGCTCCTCCCGGAAGGGCTCGGCCTGCTCGTGGATTTCGGCAACAGCGATGATGCGGGAAGAGCCTTCCAGCCGGATGGGGCTGTAGATTTCGAGATAGCGGGTCCTGATGCCTCGGATCACATGCTCGCCTGCACGGGGGTCGGCATGGTCGGCCGTGACCTCGCCTGTGAGCGCCCGCAGCAGGCCGTTGGGGCGCTCGAACTGATGGCCGATGATCTGGGGGGTGTTTGAGTAGGCCACGACCCCGTCCGGGGTCCAGACTTCGAAATAGGGAAAGCGGCGCTTCACGGCCTCGTCGGCGAACAACTGGTCGAGCCGTGCGATAGCCCCCGCCGACAAGCTCTGGGAGGTGGCAAGCTCCTGAACGGCCGGGGCGACCAGACTCTGCATGAACAAGGCGGTCGAGGCCGCCTTGCTCCTGATCGCCTCACGCGAAACCAGCTCGGTGATCAGATAGCCGGCCACGAGCATGGCGATTTGCATGACGAGGCCACCGGCGATCAGGAACTGCACCGACAGCGTCGCGCGTCGTGGCGCAGCTTTCCCCGCAGGCGAATGCCGCAACGGCACGCCCGTGATCACGTCACTGCTCTCGAAGTCCTGAACCGGCTTCAGCATGTCGCCCGTCGACGTCACCACGCAGAGATTAGCCCAAACTGATGACTGGGAAATCACATCTGGCGGCGCGATCCATCAGTATTGCAAGCGAAACCGGCCAAGAGGCCCGGATCATCATTGGAGCGAGCGAAAACTGGTCGAAGGTCTAGTAAGGCAGCTCGCCCCCAGATGCGTCAGCGTCGGTTCAAAGGTCGTCGCGGCGCCACGCCCGTAAGTCGCCGAATATTGGCCGACCTTATCTTCTTCAAATCGATCCAACACCCAGCAATCCTTTTGATTAACGAAGCGTAATCGAGCGGTTCGTCGGATATGTCGCACGCAAGGGCGCTCACAGTCCTTCATGCGGCGCAACGGCAGACGCTCGGTGCGGCAGAAGCAATTCTTGGGTCTTAACGCAGCACCGTGGGCGGAGCGAGGGTATCATGAAGCTCAATACGCACGACCTTGAGTTCATCCTGAAGCAGATCAAGATCGCCGAGGCCCATACGGCCGGGACGCCGTTGACCGAGCTGGTCGATAATCCGCTGGTGCCCTACGGGCTACGCACGGTCGACGGCACCTACAACAACATCATCCCGGGCAGGGAATGGGTCGGCTCGTCCGACCAGACCATGCCGCGCCTGCTCGATCCGGTCTTTCGCCCGGCAGAGAATGGGCCTGGCGGGGCACCGACGAGCTACCAGCAGACCTCCGGGAATGTCTACGACTCCCAGCCTCGTGTGATCTCGAACCTGATTTCGGATCAGACGATCGGCAATCCCGCCACGATCATTTCCGCGCTGACCAATCTTGGGCACGAGGACCCCTATCTGTTCCTGCAGGCGCATGCGGCTGTCTATGAAGCTGCCGTGTTGGCCTATGAGGAATGGGAGACGGCTGACCGCGGCCTCGCGCAGGCGAATGCCAATCTTGCACTTGCGCAACGCGCAATCGGACCAGCGCAGGGTCAGGTCGCTGTGGCACAGGCTGCTTTCGATCTGGCGGTTGCAGAGGGAGGCGATACCGGGCCGGCACTGGCTGCGCTCGCCAGCGCGCAGGTAAGTCTCGCCACGGCTGTAGGCAATGCCACCGCTGCGGCGGCGGCCGTCGGCGTCGCAACCGCGGCGGTGGCGGCCGAGGTGCAGCAGAAGCAGGTCGCCTACGACGCGATGACGGACGCGCTCGGCGTGACGATGCAGGGCGACACCGTCCTTATCCCGAACGTCGCGCCCGATCTGGGCGACACCGCTCCGTTCAACGGGTTCTTCACGCTGTTCGGCCAGTTCTTCGATCATGGGCTTGATCTGGTCAGCAAGGGCGGGAACGGCACGGTCTATATCCCGCTCCAGCCCGACGATCCGCTCTACGTCGCCGGTAGCCCGACCAATTTCATGGTGCTGACGCGCGCGCAGAACCAGCCGGGCGCCGACGGTGTGGTGGGTACCGCCGATGACGTGCGTGAGCATAACAACGAGACGACCCCCTGGATCGATCTGAACCAGGTCTACACCTCGAATCCGTCCCACCAGGTCTTCCTGCGGGAATACGCCATGCTGGACGGCAAGCCCGTCGCGACCGGGCGCATGCTCGAGGGGGCGAATGGCGGCCCTCCCACCTGGGCCGACGTCAAGGAACAGGCAGCGTCCAAGCTCGGCATCCTGCTGACCGATGCCGACGTGCTGCGAGTTCCGGCGATCCTGACCGACCTCTATGGCGAGTTTATTCGCGGAGCTGACGGCTTTCCGCAGCTGGTCACGACCGGGGGCCCGGTAGAAGGTGATCTAGGCGCACTGGCTGCGGCATCGGGCGCCATGTCGGCCGGCCGCGCCTTCCTGAATGATATTGCCCACACTGCGGTGCCGGGCGGCCTGGTCGATCATGACCGTAACCCGGCAACCGCACCCATCCTTGTCCTTGCCGATGACGACACGGTTGCCGGGAACCAGATTGCCCTGAACCAGTTCGGGATTGCGACAACCTATGACGACGAACTTCTCAATGCTCACTTCATCGTCGGCGATGGTCGCGGGAACGAGAATATCGGCCTGACCTCGGTCCACCATACTTTCCACCACGAGCACAATCAGCGCATCGACCAGATCAAGACGCAGTTGCTGACGGGCGAGGGGGCAGACGTCGCCTTCCTGAATGAGTGGCTGCTGACCGATGTCACGGCGATGCCGACATCGCAGGCTGAGATCGACGCGCTGGTCTGGGATGGCGAGCGTCTGTTCCAGGCCGGCCGGTTCTCGACCGAGATGGTTTATCAGCATCTCGTCTTCGAGGAGTTCGCGCGTGCCATTGCACCCGATGTCGATCCCTTCGTGTTCTCCAACACGACGGTGATCGATGCTGGGATCGTCGCCGAATTCGCCCATGTCGTCTATCGCTTCGGGCATTCGATGCTCACCGATACGATCGACATGTTCAAGCTCGATGCGAACGGCAATCCCGTCGCGTCGGACATTGCGCTATTCGATGCCTTCCTGAACCCGATCGCCTTCAATGCTGCCGGTACGACGGCTGAGGCTGCGGCTGCCGCGATCCTGACCGGCATGACCCGCCAGGTCGGCAACGAGATCGACGAGCACATCACCGATGCGTTGCGCAACAATCTGGTCGGCTTGCCGCTCGACCTCGGCGCGCTCAACATAGCGCGCGCTCGCGATACCGGCATTCCCTCGCTCAATGAGGCCCGCCGCCAGTTCTACGAGGACACGCATGACAGCCGCGTGAAGCCTTACGAGAGCTGGTACGATTTCGCGCTTTCGATGAAGAACCCGGCCTCGCTGATCAACTTCATCGCAGCCTATGGCACGCATTCCTCCTTGCTCGGCAATCTGACGCTCGAACAGAAGCGGGATGCCGCAACCCTGCTGGTCATGGGCGGGGCCAATGCGCCGGCCGACCGCATCGCGTTCCTGAACGGCACAGGCGCCTGGGCGAATGCCGCCAATGGCGCGACCATCACCGGCCTCGACGCCGTCGATTTCTGGATCGGCGGACTCGCCGAGAAGAAGATGGCCTTCGGCGCGATGCTGGGGTCGAGCTTCACCTATGTCTTCGAATACCAGATGGAGCAACTGCAGGCCGGCGACCGGTTCTACTACCTCAGCCGCACTCAGGGCCTGAACCTTCTGAACGAGCTGGAGGCGGATTCCTTCGCGCAACTCCTGATGCGTAACACGGATGCCGGTGAGAACGGCGCACCGCATATCAATGGCGCGGCCTTCCAGACGGCCACCTACATCCTCGAGATGGACCCGACCAAGCAGATCACGGGCCTGGGCCTCAACGGCAAGGCGGACCCGACGCATACCAACCCGGTGCTGCAGGCCATCAGCCCGATGGTCATCCGCGACAATCCCGCGACGCCCGGGGCCGACAGCAACTATCTGCGCTACACGGGTGTCGATCACGTCGTCCTTGGAGGCACTTCGGAGAGCGACATCCTGATCGGTGGTGAGGGTGACGATACGCTCTGGGGCGGGGCGGGCGATGACCGTCTCGAGGGCGGCTACGGCGTCGACCATCTGCACGGCGGAGCGGGCAACGACATCCTCACCGATAGCGGCACGGATATCGGCGCAGCCGATGTCATCCATGGCGACGAGGGCGATGACGTCATCACTCCCGGTAACGGCCTCGACCTGATCTTCGGGGGCGACGGCAGCGACTTCATCTATGGCGGTACGGAGGGCAAGACCGTCTCTGGCGGCGAGGGCAACGACTTCATCCGCGGCGGAACGGGAGGCAGCTTTCTGGCCGGCAACGAGGGTGACGACTGGATCGAGGGCGGGGACAGCTTCGACACCCTCGCCGGCGAAAACTCCGAGCTGTTCTTCAACTCGACCATCATCGGCCATGACGTGCTCAACGGCCGCGGCAACGACAATGATTACGACGCCGAGTCAGGCGACGACATCATGATCCAGGGCGAAGGCATCGAGCGCAACAACGGCATGGCCGGGTTCGACTGGGCGACCCATAAGGGGCACAATCAGGCTGCCGTCTCCGACATGGGCATGACGATCTTCCAGAACCAGCAGGACAACATCCTGCGCGACCGGTTCGATCTGGTGGAGGGCCTGTCGGGTTGGAAATACAACGACAAGCTCACCGGCCGCGAAGTCGTCATGGGAGCCTTCGACGCAAACGGCAATGCGACGCAGGTCGATCCCGGTGCGCCTCTCGACTCCTACTCGAACGCGCTGCTCGAGAAGAACCTCTCGCTGATCGCGGGACTGGAGCGGCTGGTCGCGCATCTCGACCGGACGACCGTGACGGTCGCCGGCAAGACCGAAACCATCGTCATGGACACCTCCGACGCCTCCGACATCCTGCTGGGCGGTGGCGGTAGCGACCTCATCGAAGGCAAGGCCGGTAACGATATCATCGACGGCGACGCCTGGTTGAACGTGAGGATCAGCATTCGGGATGGCGACGGCAATGAACTCGCGACGGTGGACACACTGTCCGACACGATCACCAATGCCGACCCGTCGGTTGCGCATTGGAACGGGCGGACTCTGCCCGAATTGATGCTCTCCCGTGAGATCATTCCGAACCAGCTCAACATCGTTCGCGAAATCCTCGACGGAAACCAGGCCAGCGACGTCGACACGGCGGTCTACTGGGACGTCGCGGCCAATTACCTGATCAGCCGCAATGAGGATGGCAGCGTTACGGTCACGCATGTCACCCAGTCCGCGGCGGTGATCGACCCGACAACCGGCCGGGCGCGCCAATCCGACGGCACAGACCGGCTCTTCAACATCGAAGCGCTGAAGTTCGCGGACCAGACCGTCAGCCTCAATAGGCTCGTGGCCGGGACCCTGACGATCACAGGTACCGAAGGGGTGCTGACCGCGGACACTTCGGGCCTCAGCGACGGGGACGGCCTGGGCACCTTCAGCTTCGGCTGGCAGTCCTCGACCGATGGCGGAATTACCTGGAACACGATCTCCGGCGCGGTATCCGCCAACCTGACCGTTACGGCTGCCCTGACGGGCCAGTTGATCCGGAGCGTCGTGAGCTATGTCGACGGGCGCGGCTTCTCCGAGTTCGCGATTTCCGATGTGACGGCAAAGGTCGGCAGCAACACCAATGGCACAGTCGTTGAGATCCTCAACGGTACCGCCGAAGCCAATCTGCTCAACGGCCGCGGTGGCAATGACACGATCAACGGGCTGGCCGGCAACGACATCATCAATGCCGGAGGGGGCGCCGATATCGTCGATGGCGGGGATGGCAACGACACGATCGACGGCGGCGCGGGCAATGACCTGCTCTCTGGCGGAGCCGGCAATGACATCCTCAACGGCGGACTCGGTAACGACACTCTGACTGGCGGCGCCGGCAATGACACGCTCGACGGCGGCGACGGCACGGCCGATGTCGCGGTCTATGCCGGTCCGATCACCGACTACGACATCGCGCTGGATGGGACCGGCCGGATCGTGGTGACAGGCGCGGCCGAGGGCACCGACACGATCACCGGTGTCGAGCGCTTCTCGTTCGGCGGGACGACCTATACGCAGGTCGTCGCGGGCACGAACGGTGCCGACGGGGCCCTTCTCGGCGGGACGGGTGCTCAGCTCCTGTTCGGCTTTGCCGGCAATGACACGATCATCGGTGGCGCCGGAAACGATGCCATCCATGCCGGAGCGGGCGACGACATCATCGCCTGGGCCGTGGGCGATGGTCGCGATGTCGTCAATGGTGGGACCGAGGGGCCTGCTGGCGATACCTTTGCGATCACCGGGGCGGCTGGCGCCGAGACATTCCGCGTCTATACCCGCGCCGCGGCCGCCGGCGTAGGCGGGATCGGCTATACCGGAACGGCGGAGATCGTCATCACCCGAAGCGTCGGGGCCGGGGCGGCGACGATCATCGCCGAACTGACGGAGATCGAGGAGATCGTGATCAACGGCGCGCCTGCATCGCCTCCAGGCGGGCCGGTGAACACCACGATCGCCGGCGATACGATCCAGGTCTTCGGCGATTTCAGCCAGACCAGCCTCAACCTGAACACCATCACGATCGACGGCACGAGCGGCAACGACACGGTCGACATCTCGGCGCTGAGCTCGGCGCATCGCATCGTCTTCAGGTCGAACGGCGGCAATGACACGATCGTTGGCTCGCTTCGGGCTCAGGACGTCATCGAGCTGCCGGATGGCGCGACGCTGGCGGACTACGAAGCGACCGACAATGGCGACGGCACGACGACGCTGTCGAATGGCAGCCACTCGATCACCTTTACCGGGGAGATGCCGGTCATCGATGATGGCGACGACGATGATGACGATGACGACGATGATGATTGCGGCTGCGATGACGACGACGATGATGATGACGGGGCTGGCACGGGTACGCCGCCTCCTGGTCCGGGCACGGCTCCCGGGACGCATGTCGGGACGGCTCTGAGCGATGTCCTGATCGGGGCGGCGGGAGCCGACAACCTGATCGGCCAGGGCGGTGACGACGTCCTGATCGGGGCGGGCGGCGACGACACGCTCTCGGCCGGCGACGGCAACGATTTCGTCGATGC
>NZ_JBFRHE010000011.1:0-247149 GCF_052115715.1 Allobosea sp. 2KB_26 | reverse complement strand
CCCGTTCAGCCCGCTGGCGTAGTCGAGCTGCAGGCCAAGCTCGCTGCGCGAGGTGATGTCGTTGCGCTTCGCCAGAGTGAGCGCACCGGCATTGGCGCCGGCCCAGTTCGCCTCGGTCAGCGCCGGGCTGCGCGCCTGGATCGCCTGCAATGCCGCGAGCGGCGAGAGCGTCAGGCCGTTCCAGTCGAGCACGGCGGCGCTCGCCTGCAGCCGGCCGCTCCAGGCGGTCGTCGCATAGGAGGAGGACAGTGCGCTGCCGAGCACCGGGATGCTGCGCTTGACGTCGTTCTCGAGCCGACCATAGCCGAAGGCGGCGGCGAGGTTGAGCGGGCCGAGCCGGGTCGTGCCGTAGAGGCCGGCCTGGAAGACATCGGCCTCGGCCTTGCCGAGACCGCCGGCGAGCGAGGACCGGGCGCTGCCGCCGGAGACCGCAAAGCCCGCGACCGTGCCGGGCATGATCCTGAAATCGGCGCCGACGGCGAGATGCGCATCGTCGAGATCGCGCCGCGCGCGCTGCCGTCGCTGCGCCCGACCGATCCGAAGGCTGCGCCCCAGACCGTATAGGCCGGGATGTCGAGCCGCGCCGCCGGGCCCGCCCCATCGGCGCCCTTGCGGGCGAGGCCGGAGAACGATGCCTCACCCGGCCCTGGGCCGGCCGCGCCACGGCCCGCCGCGAAGGGGTCGAGCATCGCCCGCAGGAACTGGTCGGCGGCCGAGACCGCCATGGCCGGCGCTGCGGTATGGGCCTCGCCCGAGAGCTGGTTCACCGCCCCGGGGATCGCCGCTGCCGGCAGGTTATAGATACCGAACAGCGAAGACGGGTTTGCTCCGCCCGCAACCGCCCGGTCGAGCCCGGCGGCAACAGCAAAGCCGTTCAGCGGCGAGGTGACGCCGAGCGTTGTGATCGGCTTGGGCGTCAGTGTCAGGAGTACGTCATTGGCGGTGTAGCTCACAGCCGTGGTGACGCCATCGCCGAACGACGCCGTGACATCGGTCGTGCCGAAGGTGCCGCTGCGCCCGCCCGCCGCCGAGAGCAGCGTATAGGGCGTGGTGAAGGCATAGGGGCCACCCAGCGGGACGATCCGCAGCGCACCGGCAAGGGCTGCCGTGCCCGTGACGATGACGCGGTCGGAGATCGCGCCCTGGACCTCGGCGATATAGGTCGAGCCCGCACCCAGTGTCAGGTTGCCGTTGACCGTGATCGTGCCCGGCGAATTGCCTGGCGCCAGCGTGCCGTAGATGGTGGTGCCGGGGAGCTGCCCGGAGCCGCCGAGCGTGGCGCCCGCTGCAACGGTCAGACTGGAGGACGAGGCGATCGAGCCGTTCACCACCAAGGTGCCGCGCGAAACGACGGTCGCGCCGGTAAAGTCGCTCGTGCCGGACACCGACGTCACCCCGAGGAAGTCCTGCCGGAGATCGCCGAGGCCAGAGAACCTGCCGGCGAAGGTCGCGCCGGTGTTGTCGCTGGTCGTCAGCGTCTGGCCGGCGGCGATGGCGACGACCGAGCCGACATCGCCGACAAGGGCCCCGATCATCTCGCTCTGGGCCACATTGAGGGTCGCGCCGCTGGCGATGACGACACGCCCGGCATCGCTGATCGCGGCGCCCCCCGTCACCGTCAGCATGCCGGCCATGATCGTCGTCGCGCCGGTATAGGTGTTGCTGCCGGACAGGGTGAAAGCGCCCGTACCGGTCTTGGTGAGCCCTCCCGCGCCGCCGATCGTGCCGGAGAAGGTCGTCGAAGCGTTGTTTGCACCCGTCGCCAGCGTCGCTGCGCCGATCGTGACCGAGCCGGCTCCGGCAAGCGAGCCGATGCTCTGGCTGAACCCGGCGAGGTCGAGGAGCGCGCCGGCACTCACGCTGAAGCTCGAGCCGGCAGAGAATGCTCCGGTCGCGCCAGCGCGCAAGGTCCCGGTCGAGACGAGGGTTGCGCCGGTGTAATTCGTCGCGCCGCCGAGGGTGAAGTCACCGTTGCCGGTCTTGATCAGGCCGCCGCTTCCCGAAATCGCGCCGGAAAAGGCGGTCGTCTGATCGTTCGAACCCAGCGTCAACGTCGCCGACCCCAAGCTCACGGCGCCGGCACCGGCCAGCGAGGCGATGCTCTGGTTGTAGCCGGCGAGGTCGAGCGTCGCCCCGGTATTGACGGTGAAGGCCGAGGCCGTCGCGAAGGCCCCGTTCGCGCCGGCCTGGAGCGTGCCGGCCTGAACCAGTGTCGCGCCGGTATAGGAATTGGTGCCGGAAATCAGGAGCCTGCCGCCACCGGCCTTTGTGAAGCTCGTACCGACACCATCGACCAGATTGGAGGCGATCGTGGTGCTGGCGCCGGCCGAAACGTTGATCGTGCCGCCCCCGGCGACCCCGAAGCTCAGGGAGCCGCCACTGAGCGCATAGCCGTCGCTGTTGAACTGCAGCGTGTCGAAGCTCTGCGTGCCCGACACCGTGACCGCACCGGCCGTGCCCTGGAACACGCCGACGGAACCGAGCCAGGGCGCGTTGATGTCGGCATGGCCGGGCGCGCCGGTCCAGTTCGCATTGCCCTCGTTCCAGGTGCCGGCGCCGCCATCGACCGTGCCGTTGCCGAGCTGGTCGCCGCCATCCCAGAACTGCATAGACTGACCCGAGCCGATCACCGCGAGGTTGACCTGCGTGGGCGCGCCCGAGGCCGCATTGTAGAGCGTGCCGACAGCTCCAGCGACCGTAGGCGCCGTCAGCGCCAGCGTGTCGAAGCTGCCGCTGATCGTGCCGCCGCCCGTGACGTCGAACAGCCGGTAGTAGCCGGCCGAGGCGAGGCCGTCAGCGTGCCGGCGAGCGCGAGATTGCCCGCTGCGCCGATGCCGTTGACGATGATGCGGTCATTGCCGGGGCCGCCGACCACGCCGGCATTGTTCAACTCGAACAGGGTGTTCGAGCCGCTGTTCAGCACCAGCGACCGGACCGTCAGCGTGCCCGCCGCGTTGCCGGCCGACAGCGTCCCGCCCGAGGCGACCGTCACCGCCCCGCCGATCACGCCCGAGCCCGACAGCGTCGCGCCGCTGGCGACGTTGAGGCCGCCGGCAGCGAGCGAACCGTTGACCCGCAACTCGCCGCCATTGACCTGCGTCGCGCCGCTATAGATGTTGGCTCCCGCCAGCGTCATGATACCGCTGCCGGTCTTGACCAGGCTGACTGCACCGGAACCGGCCATCACGCCGGAATAGGTGGTGGTGGTGTTGTCGCCACCGACGGTCAACTGGCGCCCGCCAACCGTCACGTTACCGGCTCCCGCCAGCGAGCCGATCGTCTCGTCATGATTGGCGATGCGGAAGGACGCCCCCGTGGCCACGGTCACCGCACTGAGATCACCGATGCCAGCACCCGCGCCGCTGACGAGCAGCTCGCCCGCCATCACCCTGGTGGCTCCGTCATACATACTCAGGCCGGTGAGGGTCAGCGTGTGGGAGCCCAGCTTGGTCAGCCCGCCAATACCGCTGATGGCGCCGGAAAACGTGCTGTCGCCCCCCTGATTGAAGGCCAGGGTACCGCTATTGGCGACGTTGGTGGCCGTGGGGATCGACCCCGATGCGCCGTCGCCGACCTGCAGCGTGCCCCGGGTGATGACCGTCGTGGCGCCATAGGTGTTGGCGCCGGTCAGAACAAGCGTGCCTGTGCCGCGCTGCTCGAGGCCGCCGGTGCCGGAGATGGCTCCCGCGAAGGTCATGACATCGGAGCGGTTGAAGGCCACGGTGCCGGCGGGATTTGAAGGGAAATTGGTCTGGATATCGCCCAGTACCGAACCGGAGGTGGCCCCATTGCCGATGATCAGGGTCGCGCCGGTGATGAAGCTGCCGCCCGTATAGGTGTTCTCGCCCGTCAGGGTCACGCTGCCGCCGCCGCCAACACCCAGTTGCCCGGAGCCGGACATGGTGCCGGCATAGGTGCTCGCATTGGATCGGAAGAACATCACGCCCTCCGCACCACCCGTCGGCGCGTTGTTGACGATATCCCCGGCGATCGATCCCGTGGTCGTACCGAAGCCGACATAGAGCGTGCCGGCTGAAACGGTGGTCAGGCCGGTATAGGTGTTGTTGGCAGTGAGCTGAAGCGAGCCCGTGCCCGTCTTGGTCAATGTGCCGGTGCCCGACACGGCGCCGGAAAGCACGAGCCCGGCACCGGCCCCGGTCGCGTTGACGACCAGAGCGCCGGAATTGTCGATCGCGCCGCTCAAGGTGTTGTTCGCGCCGACATTCATCTGCAGCGTACCAGCCGAGATCGTCGTCGCGCCGCTGTAGCTATTGAGGCCGGACAGGGTCAGCGTGCTGGCGCCGAGCTTCGTCAACGAGCCCGTTCCCGTGATATTGCCGGAAAACGCCAGGTCGCTGCTGGGACTGAAGACCAGCGCGCCGCTATTGGCGACGCTGCCGAGGATCGAGCCGGTGCCGGTGATCTGCAGCGTGCCTGCCGTGATGCTGGTATTGCCGGCGTAGGTATTGGCGCCGCCGAGCGCCAACGTGCCGGCTCCGGTCTTGTCGAGCCCGGCGCTGCCGGCGATGACCGACTGGATCGTGGCGGTCGCACCCGAGGCGACCTCGACGATCGGCTTGGCGGCACTGAGGCTGGCCAGAGTCAGCGTGCCGCCACCGATCGTGTAGCCATCGGTGAGGAAATGCATCGGATAGGCTGTGACGCCGGCCCCATCCACGGTCACCGTGCCGGGCGTGCCCTGGAAGAAGGCTTCGTAGCCGCCCCACGCCTTTGAGGTCGTGCCGGCGGCATTGGTCCAGTTGGTGGCCGACGCGTTCCAGGTGCCGCTGCCGCCGCTGACCGTGCCGTTCGGCGTGGTCTGTGCGCCGTTCCAGTAGCCGGTATTGGCCGCGACCAGGAGATTGACCTGGAATGCCGTCGAGGTGGTGTCGATGTCATAGGTGAATTGGATCGGAGCTGTGCCGATGACCATCGTATTGTTGATCAGCGCGCCAACGACGTTGAACAGGCGATAGGTGCCCGCCGCGAGCGTATCGCTGGAATTGTCGATGTTCAGCGTGCCGTCGAGCACCAGGCCGTTGTTGCCGACCGTCACCAGCCCGGTACTGTTCCCGGCCCGGGTGACGGTGATATTGAGGCTGGAGTTGGCGGAAAAGGCCAGTCCGTCGATCGCTGCGGCGTTGGTGGTGGTGGTGGTCGCCAGTGTCCCGCCATTGGCGATGGTCACTTGGCCATGGACGCGGCTCAACGCCGCGACGGAGAGCGCCGAGCCGCTCGCGACGGAGACGTTGCCAGTCACCTCCGCAAGGCTGGCCATGGCCAGCGTGCCCTGCTGCACGCCCCAGTTGCTGGTCCCGGTATAGATGCCGTTCAGCGTCCAGGTCGAGGCGCCGGCCTTGTTGAAGGCCGAAAACCCGTTGAAGCTGGTGGCGCTGGAGCCGATGCGGCTCAGATCGAACGTGCTGTTGGTGGCGCCGCCGAGGACGAGCGTGCCGCCCGTTCCGTTCACCTTGGCGCCGCCGCTGAGCACGTAGCCGGCCCGTAATTCCACCCCGAATCCCCCAGATCCCGGATTCGGCCAGACGGCGCGGCGCCGCAGGGAGAATCAGCGAAAGACTAGCAGGCCTCCTCCCGGGCACGGTCAGCCCGCGCTCGCAAACCTTTGATTCTGTGATTTGTTTTGGGCGTGTTGCCGCAAGGTAACAACCGGGAAACCCGGCCGGATGCGCCGACAAGGCGCCAGTCTCATCGCGCGGCAACAGGACTGTTTCGCCAGAGGAACCGCGGCCCTCCCGCTGATGCCGGACGGATTTCCGACCCGCCTAACCTGCACTCTTGCCCATAGCCGACGTCCCGATACCCGAGATCGAAAGCCCGAGGCAAAGGGGCAGCCCGGCTTCGCGGTCTACGCCAATCGACCGCCCAGAAGCGGACGCGGCTCATCTGGTCTTGACGTAGCTGAAGCAGTCCCGCGGCTCGTCGCTGATATTCGGATGCACGGCCCAAAGCCGGAGAAGCGCTTCGCGCGTGAGCCCCGCCTTCTCCATCACCCGCGCGGAGCCAAGGTTCTCCACGTCGCATACGTCTCCGATGCGCCGGATTCCAGGCTGGTCCAGGGCCCAGTCCACAACCGCAGTCAGGGCCTCGGACATCAACCCCAGGCCCCAGGATGGGCGGGCGAGCAGGTAGCCATAACCGAGCCGATGGGCGGCGGGCTGGCGAAGTTCGAACGCGCCGTGCAGCCTTCCGTCGCCTCGGTCCCTCAGCAGGTAGGAGCAAGACGGCCCGGCCAGCGCCGAGGCAACGTAAGCCTCGGTCTCGGCGAGCGCCGTATGAGGACGCCATGTCATGTAGCGCGAGACCTCGCTATCCCGAGCGTAGGCCTCGAAGATCAGCGGCGCATCTTCAGCCACGATCGGCGCGAAGATCAGCCTGGCCGTAGAGAACTGATCCGGAAGCATGGGCGGTATCATCCGGCGACCCTATCACGGCTTCGCCGTGCATTGCCTGCTCCCCTCACCCATCCCGGACATTCCCTTTCCTCATGGGCCGGACCTCGCGCTGCGGCGGCGGACCATCGCGCCAAATGCTTCACCACCAGCTCAGCCTGTCTTCAGCGACGGCTTTGCGCTGCACTCCGTACTCTCGATCGCCTCGCCGCGATCGTTCAGCAACTGCCAGCGCTTGAGCTCGGGCTGGAACACATATGTCGGCAAGCCCTGCTCGCGCGGGACGAGCTTCAGCTTGTCCATGACATATTGGCGAGCCTGCCCATCGGCTTTGACCATCACGTCGCCCGACGACTCGACCTGCTCGATGACGACTTCGCCAGCCTTGAACTTGCAGGTGTAGACCGGATTGGTGACGGGTTCGGTGTCGGCCAGGGCGAGGCTCATCGGCAGCAGTATCATCGCGATCATCAAGGTCATGGCGCCTCTCCAGGTTGCCAGGACGGTTACGCCTCGCCTGCAACAAAGTTCCCGCCCGCCCGGCGCCCTCCGGCGCGAACCGGCCCCTGATGGATCTGCTCGCCCGTCGCTGCCAGGCGCCGGGACAGGATCGAACCTATCCCTCGCATTCAAGGAATCGTTACACTCAGCAGCTAACTCCGGTCTTCATCGGGCACGCGGAGCCCGCCGGGTCGCGCAGGGATGACAGCTCCACAAGCCGACCCTGCAGCGACATGCCCAATCCCGGCGCTCAAGGCCCGGCCTGCGCTTGCCGTGCTCTGGACCCCGGGCCGGACGCTCGCCCCGTCCAATCGCGCCGCGATGGATCAGTTTCTCACCAGTGCCCGCAGGCTGGACCTGGATGTCACGATCGTCGGGGAAGCCGACCTCGATCGGCTGGCCGAATTCGACGGGCTCTTTATCCGGGATCACACACGCCTGGACGATTACACCCACCAGTTCGCGCTGCGTGCGGCCGAACTCGGCCTGGCCTCGATCGATGACCCGCTCTCCATGCGGATCTGCGCCGATAAGGTTGAACAGGTCCGTCTCTTCGAACGCCACCGGGTGCCGACGCCGAAGACGTTGCTCCTGCACCGCGAGAACATCGGCCAGGCGATCCCGCTGCTCGGCCTGCCCTGTGTCGTCAAGCTCCCCGACAGCTCGTTCTCCAGAGGCGTCTGCAAGGTTGAATGCGAGGCCGAGTTTCACGCGCGCTGCCTGCAATGGTTCGATCGCGCCCCCATCCTCGTCGCTCAGGAGTACATCCGGACCCGTTTCGATTGGCGCATCGGGGTGCTCGATCGCCGCCCGCTCTTCGCGTGCCGCTACCACATGGTGCCGGGCCACTGGCAGGTCGTGCAGAACGCTGGTTCTCCAGACTATCGGGAAGGCCTGACCCAGGCCGTCGCACTCTCGGACACGCCCCAAACCGTGCTGGCAGCGGCGCTGGCTGCGGCCGATACGGTCGGAGACGGCTTCTATGGCGTCGACGTCAAGGAGTGTGGGGACCGGCCGCTCGTGCTCGAGGTCAATGACAACCCCAATGTCGATGCCGGCCATGAAGATGCGCTCGTCGGGAGCGCCCTCTACGACGCGGTCATGGCATCGCTCGCTCGCCGCATCAGAGCGGTGTGCCGATGATCAACGAAGTGCCGGGCGGCCTCCGCACTTCACCCCGCAGCCGGATCCGGAATCGGGATGTCGATCAGGGGCGCGTAATGCTGGCTCCCGAACAGGTCGCCGTCGCCGAGGCTGCCGCTCGCCCCCTCCCGCGCGATCGTGAACTTGATGGCGAAGGCCGGGTCGAACTCGACATGGTCGGTCAGGCGCTGACGCTCGATGCCGAAGACCTGGCAGATGGCGGCGGGCGACAGCGCGCCGCTATGCCTGACATGGTCATAGCTCGCGCGGTCCGGGAAGATCACGTCGAAGGTGATGTGATCGACGCCCGCATTCTTGCTGCGGATCGTCTTGGCGATGGCCGAGAGGGGGCGGCTTGCGGGGCTCATGGTCAGATTCCCGCTTCGGTCATGTGGACCCGGAAGGGCTCCATCGGATCGTCGATCGGCATGGTGTGGTTCAGCGTCCAGCGATAGGCGGGGCTCGCCGGCATGACCTCGTCGAGCAGGAAGGCGACGCCGCCGGCGGTGCCCTTCACGTCCGGCAGGCGCGCATAGAACATCTGGCGCGTACCCATGATGCAGATCTCCTCGGCTATCTCCCGCGTCGGCGCGACCGCCTGGACGACGACGCAGAGCTCATGGCCCGGCTTGTCGCGCAGGGGCTCGAGCCGCCCCATGACGCCGTCACGCCCGTAGACATTGTAGGAGAGCTGGTAGCCCTCCGAGCCAAAGCGCTCCTGCACCATGCGACGGGCCCAGGCGATGACGTCGTCGACGCGCGCCACCGTATAGGGGTCGCGGATGCCGACGAGCCCGACATAGCGCTCGCCGATCTTGCCGGAGCCTTCGAGCTTGACCCTGAGATCGGTGGCCGGGATGTAGCGCGGGCCGGTCACCCGCGTCGTGCGCTCGTCGAGCTGCTCGTAGACGCAATCGCGCATGTCGATATGGCCGCCGACGAAATGCTCGTAATAGGGATTGGCCCGCTCATACATGGCGTGGCCGGCAACGGAGGCGACCGTGCAGCGCTGCTCCGGCAGCATCGCCGTGACGCGGACATCCTCCATGGTGATCTCGCCGAGGATCGATTCCTTGCCGCCATAGGGCTCGGCGCAGAAGGAGGCGCACTCCATCACCTTGCCGAAATAATAGGCCAGCGCTTCCGGATAGCCCTTGCGGATCGCCGGCGCGGCGAAGATGGCGCAGTCGCTCGAGCGTCCGCCGATGATCACATCCGCGCCCATGTCCATGAGCTTCATGTAGGGATGCACGCCGGCAACCGCGACGATCCGCTCGGTCGCGTCGAGCTCGGCCTCGGTCAAATCGGCGCGGCCCGGCAGGCCGAGGATGGTCTGTCCCGCAGTCATCTTGGCGCGCACGGTCTCCCTGGACAGCTCCGAGTAGAAATAGCCGAGCTTGAAGCGCGGCAGGCCATGCTCGCGGGCAATGTCCTGGACGAGATCGACGAAGCGGTCGACGCGGCTGTCGGTGCCGGTGTCCCCGGCCGAGCCGATGATCACGGGCAGGCCGCGCGGGCGGGCGCCGAGCAGCATCATCTCGACATCGTGGCGCTGCCAGGCGAGCGGGCTCGCGGTTCCGTCCATGCCGAGCGGCACCGGGCCGATGTCGCAGGAGCCGGAGTCGCAGGCGACAATGTCGGGCGCGGCCTCGATGCCATTGTCGAAGGAGCCGCGCCGGCTCGGCGCGAAGCCGAGATGGCCGTTGGGACAGAGGATCCTGAGACCCCGATTGGCAAGGCTTGTTGCAGTCTGCATGGTGTGTCTCACTTGCGCAGGATCAGGCAGTCTTCGGGCGTCACGCGCCAAAACAGGGTGCGGCCTTCGTCGAGGCCCGGCCGCGGGCGGACATGAGCGCAAAGCTCGACCGGCCCCGACCGCAGGAATACGTGCTGGACGTCGCCGACGAAGAGCGAGCGCGCGACGACGCCGCTGCCGCCCTGCCCCTCTCCGGGCTTGTCGTCGAGGCGGACATCGCCCGGCCGGAAGGCGATGGCCGCGTCCTCGATCGCGGTTCCCGGCGCAACATCGCGCCCGCGCAGCACCGTTCCTTCCGGCAGTCGGGCCCCCTCGCCCGTTTCAGCCAGTTCGCAGGGGATGATGTTGCGCATGCCCAGGAACTCGGCGACGAAGCGGCTTTGCGGGTTCCGGTAGATCTCCTGGGGTCGGCCGGCCTGCTCGATGCGGCCGCCGCGCATCACGACGATGTGGTCGGAGAGCGAGAACGCCTCCTCCTGATCATGCGTGACATAGAGCGCGGTGAAGCCGAGCCGCTTGCGCAGATCCGCGAGCTCGTCGCGCATCTGGAGCCTGAGCTGTGCGTCCAGGTTCGACAGGGGCTCGTCGAGCAGCACGAGCTTGGTGCCGAAGGCCACCGCGCGGGCCAGCGCCACGCGCTGCTGCTGCCCGCCCGAGAGCATGGTTGCGGGCCTGTCGGCGAAGCGGGCGAGATCGACCAGGGCGAGCGCGCGCTCGACCGCCGCCCGGGTCTCGGCTGACGGACGACCGCGGACGCGGAAGGGAAAGGCGACGTTCTCGAAGACCGTCATATGGGGCCAGATCGCGTAGGACTGGAACACCATCGAGAGATTGCGCTTCTCGGGCGGCGTATCGAGGCCGTGTGCGCCGTCGAAGGCGGGCTTGCCGTCGATCAGGATGCGCCCCGCGCTCGGGCGCTCCAGCCCGGCAACCGCGCGCAGCGTCGTGGTCTTGCCGCAGCCCGACGGGCCGAGCAGCGTCACCTGTTCTCCGGCGTCGATGCCGAAGCTGACGCGGTCGACCGCCTGGAACCCGCCATAGGCGATGCTGAGATCCTCGACGCTGACGAATGCCGCGCTCATGCTGCGACCGCTTTCTGACGGAGCCGGGCCACGACGACGAGGGCGGCGAAGGTGGCGAAGAGCTGCATGACGCTGAGAGCGGCAAGCGCGTTGACGTTGCCCGCCTCCCACAGGTCGAAGACGGCGACGGAGAGCACCGTGCTCGGCGCGGTGTAGAGCAGGATCGAGGACGAGATCTCCTGCAGCGACAGGATGAAGAGCAGGGTCCAGGTCGCGACCAGGGTCGGCCGGGTCAGCGGCAGGACGATGCGCCGCAAGGTGCCGAACAGGCCGGCTCCGGCGACGCGCGCGGCGTCCTCGAGTTCGGGATGGAGCTGGCGGATTGCGCTCGACAGGGCCCGCAGGCCGAAGGGCAGGTAATGCGTGACATAGGCGAGCAGCAGGATGCCGATCGTGCCGTAGAGCGGCAGCCAGGTCAGGCCGACATAGCTCCAGAGCAGGCCGAGCGCGAGAACGATCGGCGGGATCGCCAGCGGCATCATCCCGACCTGATCGAGAAAGCGCGCGGCCGCGCCGCGCGAGCGCACGATCACCCAGGCCATGGCCAGGCCGAGCGTGCAGATCACGGTCGCGGTCAGCAGGCCCAGCATGAGGCTGTTGCGCGTCGCCAGCAGCGTCTTGGGATAGGTGAAGAGCACATAGCTGAAATGGCGCAGGTCGAAGCTCATCAGCTTCGGGTCGACGGTGATGAAATTGACCAGCGCCGCCCAGCACAGCGTCGCGACGGGCAGGACGACCGCGGCGAGGAGATAGAGCAGGACGACACCGAGCAGCACCGGCCGCCAGCCGCCGACATGGACGAGCCGCGGGCGAAAGGCCTTGCCGGTGATCGTGACGAAGGAGCGCCGCCTGAGGATCGCCGCCTGCAGCGCGACCAGGACCGCCGTGACGACGAGCAGCAGCAGGCCCCAGCCGGCGGCCTGGGTCACCCGCGGCGGATAGCTGTTCAGCAGGCGATAGATCTCCGTCGCCGCGACATAGAAGCCGGCGGGCATGCCGAGCACGGCCGGCACGCTGAACAGGCCGAGCGACTGGACGAAGACCAGCAGCGCGCTGCCGAGCAGGGCCGGCAGCGCGAGCGGCAGCGTGACCCGCCGGAAGGCCGCGCCGATCGAGGCGCCATGGATGCGGGCGCTCTCCTCCAGCGACGGGTCCATGGCGCGCAGCGCGCCGGCGACGAGCAGGAACGGCAGGGGCGCATAGGCCAGGGCCGCAACGGTGATGACGCCGCCCGCCGAATGCAGGTTCACGATCGAGCCGACCGGACCGAGCACGCTTTGCGCCAGGAGGTTCAGCAATCCCCCGCGCGGCGAGCCGAGCCAGGACCAGGCGACCGCCGTCAGCAGCGGCGTGATGTAGAGAGGCAGGAGCACCAGCTGTTCCAGGCCGCCGCGCCAGGGCGTATCGGTCCGGACCAGGATGACGGCGAGAACCCCGCCGAGCCCCGTCGCAAGGACGGTGGTGCCGAGCCCGACGAGCAGGGTGTTCCCGATCACGCGTCCCGAGGCCAGCACGTCGGCGAGCGCCATGAGCGAGAAGCCGTCCTCATCGCCGACGGCACCAAAGACGACCGCGGCGAGCGGCACCAGCACCATGACGCCGACGATCGCCGCAAGCGCGAGCGCGAGCAGCCGCTCCTGCCCGGCGCCGCGGATGAAGCCGCCGGCCAGCCGTATCGGGGGTGCAGACACGTTTTCAGGCCTTGAAATAGCGATCGAAGGTCTCGGGAAAGCGCCGGGAGGCCCGCTCGTAATCCTGGAGATCGCGCGGCAGCATCGGTTTGGTCTGATCGAGCGGCAGCTGCCCGGCGGGCGCCGCGACGCCGCGGCGCATCGAATAGACGCTGAATATCTCGGTGTTGAGCAGGGCCTGGGCTTCGGCCGAAAGGGTGAAGTCGACCAGCAGGCGGGCCGCGTTCGGGTTCGGCGCATCCTTGAAGATCGCGACCGGAGCGGTGGCGAGCGGCATGCCCTCGCTCGGATAGACGCCGACGATCCCGGCCTTCACCGCGTCGGGCTCGAAGGCGCGGAAATGGTCGACCGTGGCGCCCACCAGCGCTTCGCCGCGCACCAGCATGTCGATGAGCTGCGCCGTGGTGGAGACGATGATCGGCTCCTGCTGTCCGAAGCGGCGCATGAAATCGGCGCCGAACTGCTTCTCCAGCAGATACATCTGGTTGAAGCTGGTGCCCGCCGCCGAATCCTGGATGACGAGCTTGCGCCCCTTGAAGTCCGGGTTCAGCAGGTCGACCCAGGCTTTCGGCGCCTTCTCGGCCGGCAGGATGTTGCGGTTATACGCCATGATCACGCCGACGATGCGCGCGATCGCCCATTGGTCGCGGTCGGACGCCTCGGGCGGGTAGGCATCGAGCTCCGGCGAGCGGTAGCCGAGCAGCTGGCCGCGCTGGGCCATCGCGAGATAGGGCGCGAGATTGGCGACGTGCAGGACGTCGAAGGTCAGCGCACGGGCCTTCATTTCCGCATCGACGCGCGCCAGGACACGCCCGGCCGGCGCCGAATAGAGCCCGGTCGTCGCGTCGATGAAAGGGTAGCGCGCGGTGAAGGCCTGGATGAAGCGCGGGAAGCCGGGCGCCGAGGCCGAGTTCGCGAAATTGACCCGTCCTTCGCGCTTCGCCCCCGCGACGATCGCATCCCGCTCCTGTGCGGAGAGTCGCGCCGGCAGGCCGGTCGCCCCGATGGCGAGTAGAGAGAGGATCTGACGACGGTTCAGTCGGGCCATAGGTGCACCTCATCGACCAGCGGACGAGATCACCGTCTCACACTCGCAAGCTTAGTCAATATTACTTTTCATAAGATCAGATTTTTTCTGTTTTTGATAAACTATCATGATCAATCGCCGATCAGATTTTCTTTCGGCAGCGGATCCAGTTGGCTTGCGGCGGCATAGTGCATGTTGAGATCGCCCTTCTGGGCGATGAAGTTCGCGGCCGCATCGATGACGATGCGCATCGGCGGGGATGGCGGCGAGATCGCGCAGGCGAGCGAATAGGACAGGCTGGGCGCCGGCTGCGTCGTCTCGATCCGCACGAGATGGCCGGCCGCGAGATCCGGCTCCGCCGCCGAGTGCGAGACGAGCGCGACGCCCAGCCCCGCCTTGGCGAGATGCAGTCGCGTCGGCAGATGCGAGGCGCTGTGGTTGCGATGCGGCTCGGCGCCATCCTGCCTGAACCATTCGAGCATCAGGCTGTGCAGCAGCGTTCCCGGCCGGTCCGAGATGATCGGCCAGGCCGCGAGCTCGCGGCCCGCGAGCGGGCGCGCCGGCAGGTTGAGCCGGGGATGCGCGACCCAGATGTTGGAGACCTCGCCGACCGAGACGCTGTAGAGCCGGCTGCCGTCGAGCGGGCCGGCGACGACGGCAACGTCGAGCTGGCCGCGCTCCAGCCCGCTGCGCAGGGTTTCGCTGGAATCGACCGCGATCTCCAGGAGCAGCCCCGGATAGGAGCGCGCGATGCCTTCGACGAGGCCCGGCAGCCAGGTCATCGCGTGAATGCTCGTCGCCCCGAAACGCACCCGGCCCGTCAGGGCATCGCGCGTCCCGATGCGCTGCTGGACCTCCGAGGCGAGCGCGACGAACTGCGCCGCATAGGGCAGGAGTTCCTGTCCTTTGGGCGTCAGCACCGCGCCGCGCCCGATGCGCTCGAACAGGGCCAGGCCGAGCCCCTCCTCCGCCTCCCTGACGCGCGCGGAGATAGCCGCCTGAGACACGCCGAGCTGGCGTGCGGCCGCATGAAAGCTGCCCAGGCGGCCGATCCAGTAGAAGGCCTCGTAATGCTTCAGATTCATCGTCCGCTCACTCACCGAGGCGAGCAGAAGCGCGCATCTGGATGACCGATGCAAGGAGATGATATCCGGGACAGGCGCGCCGCGCCCGCAGGTTGCGAGGCCGCTCCTCAAATCGAGAGGCCGAACTCCGGAACTGATCGGAGGCTGATCGGAGCGAGCGGGCGCGCCCGCGCACGCCCCGAGGGCCATCACCAAACCGCCCTTCCCGTGCGCCCTGCGGCCGCTGGCGACCGGTCAAGGCAACGTCCCGATGGGGGTGGGAGCAGCCGTCAGTCAGTCTCCGGACTGTGCTGATGATGTGCGCCGGTCATGCAGGCGGCATCCAGCTCGGCCTTCAGGACTCCGCCGATGGTTGGACGGGCTCGCTTGGAGCCAGCCAGCAAACTGGGTTTGCGGTCGCTCGCGCCTCTTTCTGCTCGAGTCGACTGAGGCTGCGTGTTTGGCCATGCGATGGCCCTCCCCGCGCAAATGGCCAGGCTGCGGATCGCTGCGATTGATCGTCCAGTCTTGCGCCCGCTCCTTGAAAGCCTAGCCGTTCATGGCTGCGCGGCCAGCGCCTTGGCTATCGCCTGCGCAATCCAGTCCTGCGGGGTCAGCCCCGCCGCCCGCGCCCTGGCGCTGACCGCGTCGACGACGTCGGGCATCAGCGGCACGTCGAGAATGATGCGGTCCGCGACCTCGATGGCGTAGACCGCCCGCGTCGCCTGCAGGCTGAAACTCCGCAGCCGAGCGGTCTTCTGTGCGTCGGTCAGCGCTGTGTCTTTGGCCAACAGGGCACAATAGGCGCCGATCAGATTGTCGATGATCAGGGTTTTGCTCAGGCCCTGGCTGCGCAATCTGTCGACAGCGGCATTGAGCGACGCCGGATGGTCGAGCGGGTCCGAAACCGGCAGCAGCGAGGTGATGTCCTTGACCCCGGCCGGCGTATCGGCGGTGGGCCGCCCCCCGCATTCGAAGCCCGCCGCCCAAGCGGCGGGGCCAAACAGCAGGGACGACAGTGACAGGGTCGCCAGCAGGCGCGATGCAGTTCGCATGATGGTCCTCCTCGAATGCGGTTTGGCTCAAGGCCAGCGCTGGAAGCATTCCTCGCCACCTGTCAGGTCGTATCAGACCCGAAGGAGCCTGGATCATCGGACCGGATATCGTATCGGGTCCGATGATCCAGGCTTCTGCGTTTGCATCGGCCTTGCCCCGAAAACCGCAATCCACTTTTCGGGCGGATGCTTCAGGGTTTCCTTTTCCGTTCTGGAGTGATCCCGGGAGGCTCACAGCATCCGCCAGAGTGCCGGACGCTCCAAGCGCAAAATGCGGCCGGAACAGCAGCCGCTGCCGTGCTGGCCGGAGCTGCGGGATACGGTCAGCCGCCAAGTCCGCCCGTTCGGACGCGGGCAGCGGCGCCCCCGCCCCGTATTCGAGCATCGGATATGTCCGAAAACCGGACTTCCCCTTTTCGGTCCGATGCTCCGGCTGCTCCCGCGCAGGTCAGTCCAGCGACAGGCCGCCGCGAAGGCCGCGGCTCTCGGGCGGCAGCGCAGCCACGCGGACGCCATTCGTCGGCGGCGCGTTGAAGGCGCGCAGGGCCTTCTTCGGCAGGTCGAGATCATAGGGCCGGCTGGGCGGCAGCCGCATCGTGCTGACAAGGGTCAAAGCCGGGTTTGCGGGCGCAGTGGCAGCGGGCGTGGCAATGGCCGGCGCAGCACTTGCCGGCGCGGGCATTGCCGGCGCGAAGGCCAGCGGCGCTGCCGCATAGGACGCCGGCACGATCGAAGCGGTGGTGGCGGGAGCCTCAGGCGTCGAGGCCGCCGCGAGCTGATAGCTCGGCTCTTCGATGCGACGCCGCTCGGGCCGTTCGCCCTTCAGATAGAAGGCGTTCCCGCCCGCCAGCGTCACGTAGTGCATGTTGGGATAGGAAAAGCGCATGCCGGCCATATGAAAATGCTTGGCCGCTCCGACAGGCTCGTGGCGCTTTCCGTTGAGGATGTCTTCGGCGATGGCCTCGACCTTCGGCAGGTCGCGCGCCGCCATCGGACGGGTCAGCACGCCGGCCGCGAACTGGCGCGGAGCGCCGACGACGCCGCAGATCGTCTCGGGATAGCGCGGCGATTCCACCCGGTTCATCACCACCGTGCCGACGCTGAGCAGACCCGCGTCGCTCGAGCGGTTCGATTCGAAATACATCGCGCGGACGAGGCATTCCTTCTCGCGCGGGTCGGCCTTGGCCAGGGCAACGGCGCGCTTGCGGGCCTCGCGCGGCTCCTTGGTCGCGGGTGCAGCAGAGTTTGCAGCGGTTTCGACAGGCGACATGCTGCAGGCGCCGAGAGCCGGCGCAGCCAGTGAAATCAGAAGCGGGATCGCCTTGCGGCCGGGGCGGCGAAGACCGATGGAACGGACAGCATTGGCAGCGATCACGGCGCGCTTCATGCGGCAACCTCCTGATTTCGGGCTTCGGTCTGCCTGAGCAGGCGGACCATCGTCATCGGAAAGGACGCCGAAAGTCTTAACAGAAAGTTAATTTCGAAGGGAAGAGGCGAAGGAGCCAGGCGACGGATCGGCCATCGATGGGGCGGGACTGTCGGACGATCGCCATGGCGGCGCCATGCAACATGCGGCTTTTCGCCTGTGCCAATCGACTGGTGCGGCTCGCGCCGGAGGCAGAGCAGACCATCGCCCGGAAGCGGGCCTTCTTCGTCCGGGGCGACGCAGCGCCCGATCAGACCCGGTCGCCAAGCAGGAGTTTCGGTCCTAATGCACCGTCGCTTCTCCGTCCCCTTCCGGGTCGATCAAACCAGCGAGCCCGAGTTCCTCCAGCCCTTCATTGAACTCGGCCAAGGCCGCAGCGTCGGTCGCGAAGGTCTCTTCCCAGACTGTCGACCCGCCATCTTCATCGACAAGCTCGAGCGTCCAGCCCTCGCTGTCCGCGAGACGATAAATCTCGACCTGCACCGTCACACCATCGCGGGTGACGGTCTGGCAGAGCGGCGAGCGGAGAATGTCAGGATAGTCGTCGGTCATGCCGCTGAATGTACCCCCGGGACCGCGGCTACTCAAATCAACTGCGTGAGCCGGGGCGCGGACGACCTGATGACCGACGGCACGCGCGGGCCTGGCGGGCTCTGCTCTCAGGCCTGCGCGCGCGGATTGAGGACATCCCTGAGCTGATCGCCGATCAGGTTGATCGCGACCACCGTGATCAGCAGCGCCACGCCGGGATAGAAGCTGATCCAGAATTTTCCCGACAGCATGTGCTGATAGCCATTGGAGATCAGCAGGCCGAGGCTGGGCTCGGTGATCGGGACACCGAGGCCGAGGAAGGACAGGGTCGCCTCCAGCGCGATGGCGCGCGCGATCTGGACCGTGGCGATCACCATCAGGGGCGGCAGGCAGTTCGGCAGCAGGTGCCGGAACAGGATGCGCAGCGACGACGCGCCCTGGCAGATTGCCGCCTCGATATATTCCTTGCGCCGCTGCACCATCGCACTGGCGCGGGCGATGCGGGCATAGGCGGCCCATTCGACGATGATGAGCGCCAGGATGACGTTGACGACGCCCTTGCCGAGAAAGGCCAGGATCATCAGGGCGACCAGGATCGTCGGGAAGGAGAGCTGCAGGTCGACCACGCGCATGATCGCGGTGCCGGTGCGGCCGCCCGCATAGGCTGCGATGAGCCCGAGCGTCGTGCCGATGGCGGCTGCCGCCAGCGCCGAGGTCAGGCCGACCAGCAGGGAGATGCGCAGGCCGTAGAGAATGCCCGACAGCATGTCGCGGCCCTGATCGTCGGTGCCGAGCCAGTAGGTCATGCCCGTGGCCGAGACCGATCCGGGCGGCAGTTGCCCGTCCATGATGTCGAGCTGCATCAGGTCATAGGGATTCTGCGGCGCAATCCACGGCGCCACGAGCGCGAGAGCGATGATCGCGCAGAGCAGAATGAGGCCGAGCACGGCCAGGCGCGAGGCGGCAAAGGCCCTCAGGAAGCGCTGCAGCGGGGTGCGCCGCGTGGCGGGCGCCAAGTCCGGGGCGGCCAAGTCCGGCGCAGCCGTTTCCGGGGCGGTGGAACGCAAGGTTGGCATGGTGTTCACCTGCAAGGTCCCATCGCTCAGTTCTCGAGCCGGACGCGCGGATCGAGCGCCGTGTAGATCAGGTCGACCACGAGATTGATGACGACGAACAGCACGACGATGACCATGAGATAGGCGACGATCATCGGGCGATCGAGCAGGTTGATGCTGTCGATGATCAGCTTGCCCATGCCCGGCCAGGCGAAGATCGTCTCCGTCACCACCGAGAAGGCGATCACCGAGCCGAATTCCAGCCCGACGATGGTAACGACGGGGATCAGGATGTTCTTGAGGAGATGGACCCGCAGGATCGCGCTCTCGCCAAGGCCCTTGGCGCGGGCCGTGCGGATATAGTCCTGCGGAATGATCTCGCGGGTCTCGGCCCGCACCAGCCGCATCACCAGCGAGATCTTGAACAAAGCGAGGTTCAGGGCCGGCAGGATGAGATGGCGCAGGCCCTCCGGGGTCAGGAACGACCATTGCAGCCCGAGCAATTCGCGCGTCGGTCCGCGGCCGCCGGCCGGCAGCCAGCTCAGCTGCACCGCAAAGACCATGATCAGCAGCAGCCCGACCCAGAAGCTGGGCAGCGAGAAGCCCAGGATCGAGCCGGCCATCATCGTCTTCGCCACCGGCGAGTTCGGCCGGACGCCGGCATAGAGGCCGAGCGGAATGCCGATCACCACCGAGAGCAGCATGGCGGCGAGCGCCAGCTCGAGCGTCGCGGGCATGCGCTGCAGGATGACCCGCAGCGCCGGCTCGTTGAAGACGAAGCTGCGCCCGAGATCGCCCCTGACCGCGCCGCCGAGGAAGGAGAGATATTGCTGCCAGAGCGGCCGGTCGAGCCCGAAGGCCGCGACCACGCGCAGGCGTTCCGCCTGGTCGGCATCGGGCGGAACCAGCACGGCAACCGGATCGCCGATCACGTTGACGCCGACGAAGACGATCACGGTCATGGCGAGCACGACCGCGAAAGCCTGCAGAAGTCGTTGGGCGAACCAGGCAATCATTAGATGTCCCCGGGCGACGGACCGTGCCGGTCCGCCGCGATGTCGATGCTCGAGTTACTTGGCTCGTGTTACTTGGCTCGGGTTACTTGGCTCGGGTTACTTGGCTCGTGTTATTTGGCCTGGCGGGCATCCACCGCCAGCGTGCGCTCGTCGCGGCGCGGGTCGATGACGATGCCCTTGCGGGTGACCCAGGCGTTGTCGAGGATGAAGAGCGGGATGATCGGCACCTCGCGCGCCGCCGTCTCGACCGCGCCGACGAGCAGCTGCTCGCGCTTGCCGTCGTCGATCGTCGCCAGCGCCTGGACGATCTGCGCATCGAGCGCCGGGTTCGCATAGCGCCCGTAATTGAACACGCCGAGGCCCTTGGAGGGATTGTTGCTGGCGAGCACGTTCGAGAGCAGGTAGCCGGCCTCGCCCGTCGGGCTGCCCCAGCCCCAGAGTCCGGCGCCGAATTCCTGCTTGCCGCCGCGCGTCGCATAGGCGCTCCAGGGCAGCGTCTCGACCGCGGTCTTGACGCCGATCCGCGTCCACATCTGGGCGACCGCCTGGGCGGTTGCCGCATCGTTGGGGTAGCGGTCATTGGGCGTGAAGAGCGTGATCTTGAACCCGTCCGGGAAACCCGCCTCCTTCAGCAGCGCCTTGGCCTTGTTGGGGTCATTGGCGGGAACCGCGACGCTCTTGGCATAGGAATAGGTGCCGGCCGGCAGCCACTGGCCGGTCGGCCGGGCCGTCTTCTGCATGATCCGGTCGGCCAGGCCCTCGCGGTTGATCGCGATGGACAGCGCCTGGCGCACCTTGAGATCGAGCAGCGGGTTCTTCGGCAGCGGCTTGCCGTCATTGCCGGTGACGGTGGCGGCACCCGGCTCGAGCGAATTCAGCGCGAGATAGATGACGCGCAGCCCTTCCGTGGTGGCGACAGCGACGCGCGGATCCGCCTTCAGCTTCTCGAGATCGCCGACGGGCGGCGTGTCGATGATGTCGACATCGCCCGCCAGGACGGCAGCGACCCGTGCACCGGAATTGGTGATCATCCGCAGCGTGACCTTGTCCCAGTCCTGCTTGGGCCCCCACCAGGCGTCGTTGCGGACGAGCTCGACCCGGTCGCCCGGGGTCTGGCTGACGAATTTATAGGGGCCGGTGCCGATGGCGGCCTTGCCGGAATTATAGTCCTCGGTCGTGGCGGTCTCGCCGACATGGCGCGAGACGATCGGCACGAAGGCGAGCTCGCGCGGCAGGTTGGGGGCCGGCTCGCCGGTGTCGATGCGCAGCGTCAGCGGATCGACGACCTCGACCGTCTTCACGGCGCGCAGGAAGCCGCCGAAGCCACCGGGGCTGTTGGGGACGTTGCGAGCGCGCTGATAGGTGAAGGCGACATCGTCGGCGGTGAAGGGCTTGCCGTCATGCCAGGTCACGCCGGGACGCAGCTTGAACTCCCAGACCGTGTCGGAGACCGGCGTCCAGCTCAGGGCGAGGCCGGGCTTCAGGCTGACATCGGGCGCGCGGTCGACAAGGCGGTCGAAGACATGCATCGCGACGGAATGATTGGGCGTGGCATTGTAGAAATGCGGGTCGATCGAAGTGAAGGCGCCGCCGATCGCGATCCGCAGCGGGGCCGCCTGTGCGGGCGCGAGGCCGAGCCCCGTCGTCAGCAGCGTCGCCGCAAGCCAGGTTTTCAGTGATGCGCTCATCGGGGTCCTCATGATCGATTGACTGGAATTAGGTCTGCTGGCCGCTTCGTTCCGGCTCAGCCGCTCAGCCACATGCCGTCGCGCTGCGGGTCGGCGCCGGCCGACAGGCGCCCGGCATCGGCGAGCACCGCATGCAGCGCCGCGAAGGCGAAGCCCTGGTAGGAGCGCGCGACGCGATAGCCCTGCCGCTCCAGCTCCTGGGCGACATAGCGCGGGATCCGGTTCGAGATATCGATGCTGTTGCTGGTCACGCTGATCCGTGGCGCCGCCACGGCATCGAAGACCGGCATGCCGAAATCGACGATGTTGCTGATGCCCTGCGCCATTGCCGGCAGGATCGCGGTGCCGCCTGGCGCGCCGATGACGATGAAGGGCCTGTCATCCTTGAAGACGATGCTCGGCATCTGCGAGCTGGTGCGGCCCTTGTTCGGCGCCAGCGAGCCCGGCCGGCCGGGCCGCGGATCGAAGGCGCTCATCAGCCCGTTATACATGAAGCCCAGCCCATCGCTGATGACGCCGCTGGGGATGTTGAGCGTGTGGGTGAGCGTCACCGCATTGCCCTCGCCGTCGACGACGCAGACCTGCGTGGTGTCGTTGGCCTCGGGCTTCAGCTTCATGCGCTCGATGGCGCCGCGCTCGCCCCGGCGGATGCTCTGCGCCAGCGTCGCGGCATAGTCCTTCGCCAGCAGCCGGTCGGTCGGCACCTCGACGAAATCGGGATCGCCGATATGCGCGTCCTTGTCGGCGGTCACCCGCATCAGCGCCTCGGTCAGGATGCGCAGATGCTCGCCGCCATTGTGTTCGAGCTCGCCGAGCGGGAAATTCTCGAGGACATGCAGCAGCTGGATCAGCGAGACGCCGCCGCCGGGCGGCTGGACGCTGGCGATGCGGTGGCCGCGATAGCTGCCCCAGACCGGCTTCGAGCGGCGCAACTGGTAGTTCGCCAGGTCCTCATAGGCGAGCAGGCCGCCATTCGCCTTCATGTCGGCGGCGATCTGCTCGGCGATCTCGCCGCGATAGAAGATCTCGGGGCCGGCCGCCGCGATCCGCTCCAGGGTGCGGGCGAGATCGGGATTGGCGACGGTGTCGCCGGGGCGCTTCAGGCTGCCATCGCCCCGGAAATACAGCTCCCGGCCGGTCGCGCTGAAGCGGAGCAGGTCCTCATTGGGCACCCGTCCCTGCTCGGACTGGTTCAGCGCCATGTAGTAATGCATGTAGGGCCGGATCCTGAACCCGCCCCGCGCGTAGTCGATCGCCGGCTGCATGATATCGGCGAGATCCATGGTGCCGTATTCGGCCAGCGCCGTGGTGTATCCCTTCAGGTTGCCGGGCGAACCGACGGCCTGGTAGCCGATCTCGTTGACATGGCCCTTGACCACGAAGGAGAAGCCGTCCGGCGCTTCGCCGATGATCGCGTCCTGCCACATGTCGGCACGGGTCGCCGCCGGGCTGCGGGCATAGAATTCCAGCACCTCATGGGCATTGCGGCCGGGCATGTAGATCTGCATCGAGCCATAGCCGGCGATGCCGGTCATTTGCGGATCGACGACGGATTGCACGAAGGCGCAGGCGATCGCGGCATCGACGGCGTTGCCGCCGCGCCTGAGAACCAGCGCTCCGGCCTCGACGGCCTCGGGCTGGGCCGCGACGATCATCCCGGCCATCGGCTCAGCCCTTCCCGCCCGGAGCGGCAGCTCCAAACGCTGCGGCGGGAAAACGTCCGAGCTCCTCCAGCAGCATCGGCCAGGCCTGCAGGCCGAGCGGGATCGACGCCAGATGGAAGAACTCGTTGGGCGCGTGTACGTCCTCGTCGGGCAGGTTGAAGCCGAACATCAGCGTGTCGAGACCGAGCGTCTCCTTGAAGATCGCGGTGATCGGCACGGTCGCGCCGAGCCGGACATGGACCGGCTCCTGCTGCGACGTCGTCCTGAGGACGCGCGTGGCGGCCTGGACCAGGGGGTGATCGGCAGCGAGCGTCGAGGCCGGCGAGCCGCCGCCGATCGCCTCGAAGCTGACCGCGACGCCGGACCGCGCCACGGCCAGGATATGCTCCTTGAGCGCCTGCGCCGCCTGGTCGGGGTCCTGCCCCGGTGCGAGACGGATCGTGATCTTGGCGCGCGCCTCGTCGGGGATCACCGTCTTGCTGCCGGAGCCGGTATAGCCGCCCCACATGCCATTGACGTCGATGGCGGGGCGGAGCGTCAGTCTCTCGCGGATGCTGTAGCCCGGCTCGCCCGCGGCGATGCCGCCGATATCGCCGACAAAGGCCGCCTCGTCGAAAGGCAGGGCGGCGGTGTCGTGCCGGTCCCGCTCGCTGAGCGGGCGCACGGCCTCCATCAGCGCCGGGATCGCGATCGCGCCATTCCGGTCATGGAGCGTTGCGATGATCGCGGCGAGTTCGTGCAGGGCGTTGCGGACCGCGCCGCCATAGCGGCCGGAATGCAGCTCCTTGTCGGCGGTGCGGACCACGAGTTCGAGCTTGGTCAGCCCGCGCGCCCCGACATTGATCGTCGGTACGTTCGGGCTGGCGCGGCCGCCATCGGCGGAGATCATGGCGTCGGCCTCGAGAAGCGAGCCATAGCGCTCGACGATGGCATGCAGGCTCGGGCTGCCGGTCTCCTCCTCGCCCTCGATGAAGAGCTTGATATTGACCGGGCAACGGCCGTTGACCGCGAGGAAGGCCGCGACCGTCTCGATGGCGATCGTGGTCGAGCCCTTCACATCGGACGCGCCGCGCGCATAAAGCCTGCCGTCGCGGGTCGTCGGCTCGAAGGGCGGCGTCTTCCAGAGCGCCAGCGGATCAGGCGGCTGCACATCGTAATGGCCGTAGATGATGATCGTGGGGGCGCCCGGCGCGCCGAGCCAGGTGCCGTAGACTGCCGGCTGACCGCCGCCATCGAGCAGCTGGACATCCGACAGCCCGATCTCCCTGAGCCAGTCGAGCAGGAACTCGCGCGTGTCCTGCATGCCCTGCGCATAGGCCGGATCGGTGCTGACGCTCGGCAGCCTCAGGAAGGCATTCAGCCGGTCCAGCACGGCATCGTGCCGGGCGAGCAGATGATCGACGACGGGCTGCGCGCTCATCGCGGGCCTCCAAGGGGTTGGGGATGGCAAATGGGGCTCGCTGCCGGGCTCTCGCCGGCGATCGCGTCCAGCACCGCTTTGGGGACCGGCACGGAGGCCGCGAGCAGCAGGAAGGACAGGGTCTTGCCATGGCCGTCGAGGCCGAGGCTGGCATTGACGCCGCCGTCGAGAACATCGTCGAGGACGAAATTGAAGGCTGACAGCCGGGGCAGTTCATAGCGCACGACCCGGGAGGGTGCTCTCGCCCGAAAGATCTCCGCGACGACATCGGCCGTGAGCTCTGCGGCCAGCACCGGGAAGAGCGCCGGGTGGCGGCAGACCAGCGCGATATTCAGGCGGTTGCCCTTGTCGCCGGAGCGGGCATGAGCAAGCGCATGGAGGGGTGTGCTGAGCAGTTCCATCAGCCCATACCCTCCAGGAAGCTTACGCTGGGCGTGACCCTGTCGCGCGCGACCAGGCAGGACGCGCTGCGCAGCCGCGGCGTCAGGCGCCTGCGCACTCCGCCCCCGCCGGCCGGCCCGGCGCAGTACAGCGCCTCGACCTCGTCCAGCAGGCACTCGGCGGCAGCGCGATCATCGCTTTCGGCCGCGAAGCGGATGCGCAGATCGGACGGCAGCCTGTCCCAGGCGATCCCGGTGACGCCGGAGCCCGCGCGGTCGCCGAAGACGCTGACGGCGCCGATCAGGTCGACGCGGATGGCGAGAGCGGGATGGTACCGGCGCATCCGACGCTGCACGGTCTCGATCGCGAGTTTTGCCCGCGCCCCGGCATTGGGACCGGCATAGGAGATTTCGGCCTCGGCGAGATGGCCGCCATCGACGCAGATCGTCGCCTTCAGGGTGGGCGGCAGCGGGTGGCCCCTGGCGCCGGTGACGCGCACCCGGTCGGGGCCGACCTGCTTGATCTCGACCTTAGTCAGGTCGAGCACGACATCGGGCGTCAGATAGGCGGCCGGATCGTGGATCTCATAGAGGATCTGTTCGGTGACGGTGCGCCGGTCGACCAGCCCGCCGGTGCCGTCGGGCTTGGTCACGACGAAGCTGCCATCGGCCTCGACCTCGGCAATGGGATAGCCAATCCGGTCCATGCCCGGCACGTCCTTGACGCCCGGATCAGCGAAATAGCCGCCCGTGACCTGCGACCCGCATTCGAGCAGATGCCCGGCCAGGATGCCGGCGGCAAGCCGGTCCCAATCGTCCCAGGCCCAGCCGAAGCTGTGAATCAGCGGCCCGAGCACCAGGGCGGGATCGGCGACGCGCCCGGTGACGACGATGTCGGCGCCGCGCGACAGGGCCTCGGCGATCGGGCCCGCACCGAGATAGGCATTGGCGGCGATGATCTCGGGCGCCCGCGCCAGGACCGTGCCATCGCTCTCGCAGGCGGCGAATTCGGCTGGACTCATCAGGCCGAGAAGGTCATCGCCCTCGACGACGGCGATCTTCAGGCGGGGATATCCGGCCTCTACGGCCCAGCCCCGGATTTTCGCGGCAGCGGCCCGCGGATTGGCCGCGCCGAAATTGCCGATGATCCTGATGCCGTGCCGGGCGGCGTCCCTGAGCGCCGGGCGCAGCAGGCGCTCGAGCGCGGGGACCTCGCCGCGGGCGGGGTTGGCGATCCGGTCGATCTGCGCGAGCGCCAGCGTGCGTTCGGCCAGCGTCTCGAAGATCAGGAAACGGGGCCCGTCATGCTGCGCCAAGGCCTCGATCACCGGCCCGGCCGAATCCGATCGGTCCCCGGCAAAGCCCGCCGCAGCACCGATCCGAACCTGTGTCACCATGCCGAACTCATCCGTTTCCGTCAGCCCGGCCCTGGCCGCGCATGATGCATTGATGGCGCTGCATTCAGAAAGTCAAATAATGGGAGTTCATTATTTCATAGGATAAGCCTATGACTGAAACATACGGGGATGCGAGCCACCGCCTGCCCGGCCGATCGAGCGCCGAGGCCGCATGAACCTGACAATCCGGCAATTGGAGATCCTGGTCGCGATCGGCGAGACGCTGAATCTCACGGCTGCGGCCGAGCGCCTGGGCATCACGCAACCATCCGTCAGCGAGACGCTGAAGCGCATCGAGGCCGAGCTCGGCTATCGGCTGGTGCACCGGACGACGCGCGCGCTGACGCTGACCTATGAAGGGCGGCACGTCGTCGCCAGTGCGCGCGATGCCGTGCGCAGCCTGCACCAGACCTTCGAGGCGATCGCCGGCCGGAACGAAGGCGTGCATGGCCGGGTCTCGATCGCCGCGCTGCCATCCGTGGTCTGTACGCTGCTGCCCGCCGCTATCCGCGCCTTTCGCAGCAGCTTCCCCGGCATCGAGGTCCAGATCCGCGACGCGCCGCAGGACCGGGCGACGGAACTCCTGGAGGACGGCATCGTGGATCTCGCGATCGTCAGCCACCCGGCCGCGCTCGGGGCCTTCGCCTTCGACCCGGTCACGTCGGACCGCATGCACCTGATCTGCCACCGCCAGCACAGCCTGGCCGGGCGCGAGAGCGTGACCTGGGCGGACCTTGCCGGACACGACTTCATCGCGATCTCGCCGGCCTCGTCGGTGCGCCGGCTCACCGATGCCGGGTTCGTCCATGGCAACCTGTCGATCGAGCCCCGATACGAAGTCGACCAGATCCCCTCGGCGGCGGCCCTTGCGGCGGCCGGCCTCGGCATCACGGCCTTGCCATCGATGACCTTCGCGATGTTCCGGAGCACGGATCTGGCCACGGTGCCGATCACGGCGCCCACCATCGAGCGCCGGATCGGCTTGCTCTGGGTCAAATCCCGGCCGCTCTCACTCAGCGCGACCCGGCTGGCGGACGCGATCCGGAAACATGGCGGCGGCTGACCCAACGGCGCTTCGACGAGCCCCCTCGCCGTCTCAAGGTGCGACCACTCTTCGCCGAAGAGCTAGATCATCGGACCGGAAATCGTGTCCGGGCCGATGATCTAACCCTTTGTGTTTGCATCGGCTTTCCCGAAAACCGCAATCCACTTTTCCGGCCGATGCTTTATGCGTCGGCAACTGACCCCGCACGATCCGAGCCGATGCGCTCGGCCTCGATGCCCTGGGGATGCGTTCCGGCCGCGGGCTCGGCGGAAGCCCGCAGCCGAAACCGTGCACTGTGCGCAACACCTCAATGCAGCGAGCGGAATGTCGCGCGCAGATCGTCGGTCAGCGCTTGCGGCTGCTCCCAGGCCGCAAAATGTGTGCCCGTGTCGTGGCGCCCGTAGAAGACCAGGTTCGGATAGGCCTTGCGTGTCCAGCTTTCCGGCGCCTGATAGATCTCGTCGTGGAACGCGCTGACGCCGGTCGGCAGCGCTATGCCCTTGGGCGCGAAGAACGCGAGCTTGCTTTCCCGGTACAGCCGCGCCGAGGAGACGGCCGTGTTCGTCAGCCAGTACAGCGTGATGTTGTCGAGGATATCGTCCCGGGTCAGGCCCTCTTTCGCGCCATCGAAGACGCGCGAGATAAGGTTGTAGCTGCGGATGTCGTGGTCGATGATCCAGGCGGCCAGCCCCACCGGCGAATCCGCCAGCGCGTAGAGCGTCTGCGGCCGGCCCGCCATTTCCTGCGCGTAGCCGAGTCCGTTCGCATAGAAATCGACGAGTTGGTCCCAGGCATGCTTTTCCTCGGCATCCAGGCCCGAAGGCTCGGGGCCGTTGGGAAGCAGCGGGGCAATCTCGGCTGGAACCGTGGCGGGCATGTTGGTGTGGATCCCGATCAGGCCGGCCGGGCGTTGCAGCGCCATCTGCTCGGTGACCGCATTGCCCCAATCGCCGCCCTGCGCGACATAGCGCTGGTAGCCGAGCCGCTGCATCAGCACGGCCCAGGCGCGCGCGACATGCTGCGGATCCCAGCCATTGACGGCCGGCTTGCCGGAAAAGCCATAGCCCGGCAGCGACGGGATCACGACATCGAAGGCATCGGCTGCAGTGCCGCCAAAAGCGGTCGGATCGGTGAGCGGGTCGATGATCTTCAGCTGCTCGATGATCGACCCGGGCCAACCATGCGTGACGATGATCGGCAGCGCGTCCGGGTGTTTCGACTTCACCTGGATGAAGTGAATATCCAACCCGTCGATCGTCGTGACGAAGTTCGGGTAGCTGTTGATCCGTGTCTCGGCGTCTCGCCAGTCATGCTGGTCCGCCCAGTACGCGGCGAGTTTCTCGATGGTCGAGAGGCTGACGCCCTGCGTCGGGTCGTTCTCGCGCTCGGGCCATTTCGTCGCCTTGATGCGGCGCTTCAGGTCGGCGAGTTCTTCGTCGGTCGCATGGTAGCGGAATGGCCGGATCGAACTGTCGCCGCTCGCCTTCGGGTCTGCGGCCGCAGTCTCCTGCGGCGAGCCACCGACGCGCGAGGGAGGCGGAGCTGCGGTCGCGTTCACGGCGGGAAGCATCGCGCCGATCGTTCCCACGACGGTTGATGCAATGAAGCTCCTGCGGCCGATCAAGGGGTGGGGGCCAGGCATGGCGGTTCTCCTCAGGGGTTAAAGCGGAGACGGGAACGGTGCTGACGAGCCCGTCCGCGTCCCCGGTTCGGCGTGCATGGGGGCCATCCGCGCCGCGGCATCTGGATGGGGTCAGGCGGCGACGGCGAGCGCGACGCGGGCGTCGATCCCGTTGCGGGTCATCTTCGAATAGGGGCAGGTCGCATGCGCGCGCTCGACCAGCTGCTGCGCGATGTCATCGGCGAGGCCGGGGATGCTGACATTCAGGCGGGCGGTCAGGAAATAGCCTTCCGCATCGTCAAGCGACAGGTTCACCTCGGCATCGACAGCCGTCTCGGGCGGCAGCCTGACGCCCCGTTCCCGGGCTGCGTGTGCCAGCGCGCCCTCGAAGCAGGCGGACCAGCCGGCCGCGAAGAGCTGCTCGGGATTGGTGCCGGGACGGTTCGAGCCGGGCACCGACAACTTGACGTCGAGCTGGCCGTCCGAACTCTTCGCCCAGCCCTCGCGGCCTCCGACGGTGTGGACCTGCGCGGTGAAGAGAGTCTTGGTCGTCATAGCGAAGCTCCTGTCTTTGTATTCGGGGTTGCCAATACGTAGAGGAGGCTTCAGTTCGGCAGCAGATCGTCAAAGCGATAGGCAGCCTCTCACGTGCCGATATGGACGATGCCACGCCGGTTTCGCCTGCTGGCGAGCGGCCAACGATCGGCGCGCTATCCCTGCGCTTACTCTCCCGCTGGCCTGAACGCAGCGAGTTCCTGCAAGCGCCGCCTCAATCGTGGCGCCATCCAATCGATGAACACGCGCACTTTCAGCGGCAAGAGGCCCTGCCGGGCATAGACCAGGTGAACGGGAAAGGACTGGCTCTCATACGCGTCGAACAATGTGACAAGGGCACCCGACTGTAGCTCTCTGGCGACCTGATAGAGAGGCGCGCGAATGATGCCGACCCCGCGCGCGGCGGCGGTGACGGTCGCGGTGACCGTATTGGCGGACACCCGAATGGTGGGTTTGCCTTCCAGCCTGCGGTCCTTCTGCCGATAGATCCAGCCTGGCTCGGTGATCTCGCCGAAGACGACGCCGTCATGGTCGACAAGGTGCTCCGGGCTCGACGGGCGCCCCTTGCGCGCCAGATAGGCCGGGCTGGCGCATGTCACGAAACCGAAATCGCCGACCTTGACCGCGTAGAACGAACTATCGGCAAGCTCGCCCAATCGCACGCCGACATCGACGTGCTCCTCGACGAGGTTCACGATGCGATCGACGGACAGCACGTTCAGCGTGATCTCAGGATGTTCGCAGAGGAAGTCGTAGGTGAGCGGCAGCACATGGTCGTGGCCGAATGCGATCGGCACGGTGATCGTCAGCACGCCCCTCGGCGTCTCGTATTCGCCCGATGCCCGCAGCTCGGCGTTCTCGATTTGCGCGATGATCTGGCGCGCCGCATCGACATAGTCGCGCCCCGCATCGGTGAGCTGGACATTCCGGCTGGTCCGGACGAGCAGGCGCGTGCCGAGATGGCGCTCGAGCTCCGCGACTTTCCGACTGACGCTCGGCAGCGGTGCGTTCAGCTTGCGGCTTCCCGCCGACAAGCTGCCGGCGTCGACGACCGCCAGAAAAACCTGCATCGCATCGAAGCGGTCCATCAGGCCCCACACTCCTTTGCGCCGGCGATAGACACTCTGTCCGCGACACCGGTCCGATCCTTGGTACCGGCCTGGGCCAGCCCGATCGATCGGCCGGGTTCAGTCTAACGCGCGGTCAGCCTTGCTGCCATGGGTGTGGTGATTGAGGCGACGGCGGCACGAACAGGCGCTTGGTTGGACCTATCGATCGGACACACTGCCCACGATCAGCCCAAGTTCGGGCAGGACGAAAAGGAGACGCGCGGTCCCGGACTCCTGGTAGAAACTGCCTGGTCGCTTCAGTGCGTCCGGTATCCCCTGCGGCCAAAGCCACGCATGCTCCTGACCACACTGCAGGTTCGGCGGCAGTCCATCCGAGAAGAACGCTGCAGGGACAGGCGTCTCCTTCCACCCGCCCCTGAAATAGGGCCTGGTTGCCTGACTGTCGGGATTGTCGATGTCGACGAAGAAGTCGATGCCCTTCGACTTGATCGCTGCGACGCTTTGCTCGCTCAGGCTGAAAGCAAATGCCCCTTGATGACCGAGGAAGCTTGAGCAGAGACCTCTGGCGTAGAACCACCCCGTTTGAAGCTTCTGAGGCACAGTGCCTCTTTGCAGGCTGCGGTTCATCAGCCAATAGCCGCCCCATGCCAAGCCGATGACCGCAAGACCAGTGACTGCGCCTTTCAGAATGGCCCGGGACATGGCCCCTCCGCGAAGAGAAGGTCGTTTGCGTGGAATCGACGGCATTGCGGGACCGTCAGCAAACCACGCCCTTCTCGCACATCGCAACATATGCGCGGGCCGGACAATCGAGTCTCAATACTCCATTTGCGGCGACGACCTGCATCCGGCATCGCCAGGACCGGCATGGGCCTTCCCAGCCGCTCAAGGCTCCTTCATAGAGCACCTGAATTCCCCTGCCCTGTCCGACCGACGGCATGGTCTGAAAAGGGCGGGTTCTCCCGGCACTTGTCTTACATGGGCGCATGGAAAACCGCTTCACACTCCTTGGGCTCAGCTCATTCCGGCAAGAGATCAAGAAGAGCCGCTTCATCGCGACGGCCGGTCCCGTTGCGGATGAGGCAGCGGCCAAGGCGTTCATCGCTGCTCACTCCGACCCGGCGGCCAATCACAATTGCTGGGCGTGGCGTTGCGGACAGGGCTATCGGTTCAACGATGACGGAGAACCGAGCGGCACCGCGGGAAAGCCGATTCTCGCGGCCATCGACGGGCAAGCGCTGGACGGTGTCGCGGTTGTCGTGACGCGCTGGTTTGGCGGGGTCCTGCTCGGCAGCGGCGGCTTGATCCGCGCCTACGGCGGCACGGCCGCCCTCTGCCTGCGCGGAGCCGAGAAGACGGCGCTGATAGAGGCGGCCTCGGCGATGATCACCTGTGCGTTCGGCGATCTGGCGCGCGTCCAGGCGCGGCTTGCCGAGCGACCGGGGGTGCAGGTGCGCGATCAGGCATTCACAGATACCGGCGCCGAGCTGTCGGTGTCCGTTCCAAAGCTGGAGGTCGATCTGGTCTCCCAACTGGTAAGGGATGTCACCAGCGGACGCGCGGTGGTCAGATGGGACGAATAGGTTCTCGATCTCCGGGCGGACGCTCAAGCATCGGCCCGAAAACTGGATTGCGGTTCTCGGGAGAGCCGGTCGAACCCAGCGACATCGCGCCAGCTTGGGATGGGCGCCCCTGCTCGAAACCCGCCCAGCGCGCGGCCTGCCTCGAGAATGGATGATGTTCTGATCTCGATGCGGATGCTAGGCATGCAAACATGCTCCGGTCGATCCAACAGCTTCGGGATACCTCCGCGGTGGGCGCGCTGCTTGCCGATGGCCAGGAGCAATTGACGCTGATGGGCGGCGGCTCCGAATACCGCATGCCGTGGCATTGGCACGACTGCCTGATGATATTCCTGCCGCATGTCGGAGCGGTCGATTTCCGCGACGAGACCAGACAATCCGGTGCCTGGCTGAGCGAGGACCGTTTCGTGGTGGTTCCGCCGGGCCTCGCGCACCAGACCTCGGCAGCCCGGCCGGTCCATCACCATGTGGCGATCTACGCCGCAGATGGACAACTGGCGAGGATCGAGGCTCGCATCGGCTCGTTGAACCGTGTGCGCGGCAAGCTCGGACGAACAGGCGTTTTCGCGATGACGTCCGAGATCCGGTCGCTTCGCGGGCTGTGCCAGAGTGGACACGCCGACGACAGAGTTGCGCAGGTCACGCGCAGCCACCTCGCTGCGGCATTGCTGATCAATTGCCTCGCGCAGATCGAGCGAAGCGATGAACTGTCCGGGGCGCGCCCGGAGGGTCATGGCGAGATGCTCGTTTCGGAGATCAAGTCGTTCATCAGCCAGAACGCCAGCAAGGACCTGCCGCTCGACCTCGTCGCCGATCGGTTCGGCTTGTCCAGACGCCATGCAACCCGCTTGTTCCGCGACAAGACAGGCTTCTCGATCGCCACCTTCCAGGACCATGTGCGGATCAGGCAGGCGCAGGAGCTGTTGGTCGAGACCACGCTTCCCATTGGCGAGATCGCCTGGCGTGTCGGCTTCGAATCCGGCTCCGCCCTCGCGCGGGCGATGAAGCGCCTGACCGGTCTGACGCCGACGACCGCGCGCCGGGACTTGGCCCGATCCGACAAACCTTGAGGCCCGCTCGGTCGCGCAAGGGGCCGCCCCGCCCCTTATCCTGGCCGGACGCTTCAAGAGCCAGGCGAGGACATGCGATGCAGGCCGCTCACTCAAAAGACTTCGTCATCTGTTCGGATCTGACGAGGACGTTTCCGGTCGGCTCCGGGACTGCCGCCGTCGACGCCTTTGCGCCGTCCCTGACGTGATCCGGGCAGCGTCGATGAACGACATCAGACTTGTCAACGTCTTCACCCATAGGGGAAGCGGCGGGAATCCTTGCCCGATTGCGATCGACGCGTCGGGATGGCCGGACGAAAGAATGCAGGCGGTGGCCGAGCGCTTCGGCCACGAATCCGGCTTCGTCCTGCCGGGGTCGAGTGTCGATTTCGATCATGCCTTCCGCTTCTGGGTGCCGCGCCACGAGATGGAAATGTGCGGGCACGCCACGATCGGTGCCCTTTGGTGCCTGGCCATGGCTGGCAGGCTCGGTGCCGATCAGGTGCGCATCGAGACGCGCAGCGGACCGGTGACCGGCTATGTCGATCTGACGGATCCCGATGACCCGTCGGTCCAGATCAGCCAGCCCGCCGGCAAGGTCGTCGACCTGACTGCGGCCGAGGAGGAGGAGGTTCTGTCGACCCTCGACCTCTCGCGCCGTGATCTGCTCGACCTTCCCATCCAGAATGCGGTGACATCGCGCGTCAAGACCCTCATTCCGATGAAGAGCACCGCGCTTCTGAATGGCCTCTCGTCGAACATGAGGCGGACGGAAGACTGCTGCGGGCGCATCGGCTCCACGGGCCTGTATCCCTACGCGATCGACGATCGGGGCGCGCAGCGTTTCGAGGCGAGGCAATTCCCCAAATCCTCGGGCTATCCCGAGGATGCAGCAACCGGCATCGCGGCTGCGGCCCTGGCCTTCGGCTTGCTTGGAAACGGGCTGGTGGGCCGCGACAGCCAGCGCATCACCATTCTTCAAGGGCGCGCCATGGGTTCCCTGTCCGAGATCGGCGTGCGCCTGGGATTTGCGGATGATAGGCCTGTCGGCTGCCTTCTCGGAGGCTCCGTCAAGCCAATGGAGCCGCACGAATTGCATCAGGGCAGCGAGCGCCCTGCCGTCTAGAGGTTTCGCGCCGACGATTCCCCAGGTCGAACCACCCTATCGCGCCTGATCGCGGCCCTGCCGCTGCTCGACTGCGGCGATAGAGGCGACGCGCGAGGGGCCGGGATGGTCGCGGCAGAGCTGCACCCGCCCGGCCCGGTCGCCGGCATCGAGCGCCGCGATCATCGCCCCATGCTCGGCGCGAGCCCTGCGCCGGATGCGCGGGATTTGCTGCCGTGATCGAACGCGCGCCATGGACCTTCTGCTCCATCATCTGGATCAGCTCGACCGGATGCGCATCGCCGCAGGCGGTGAACAAGGTCGCGCTTGGCGCGAAATGGCAAGACGGGCTGGCTGCCCGTGCACGAAATGCGCGCAACGGATTCGGCGGCCGATCCAGCCGCGATCGCGTGCGGCCGCGAGCCGGAGCGCTCACGCAGGTTCCGGAGCGGCGGGCAAGGCGGGGGACAAGCAGCAATGTCAGGCGCAACGAAGCGCGATCTCCCCTTTCCGCGGTCCGCCGACACTGTCTCCTGCGCGGTGGCTGCCAGGCTCGACAGCAAGCAGACCCCGCGCTAGGCGAAGGGGGCAAGCCCAATGCCAGATTGCGCCGCCGAGGCCGCAGCTTTGTCCGGGCCATATCGGGGCGCCTCTCCCCTGCAAGGCGTCCAAAACGTTCTCCATGCCGGACAACCGTTTGGCGTGGACAGACGAGTGTCGTCGACTGCTACGCGAGACCGAGACCATGGCTGCTGATTCAAGGACCGACGAGCTCGAGGCTGCATCCGGGATGCTCCATCGGTTCTCCACGCTGATCGAGAACGGTCTGACGACAAGGCTGTCAGGCTGGCTCTCTTCCCGTACTGCGTGGCATGATTTCATCCAAGGTCTCGAAACCGCTGGCTATAGTCCCGCGCTGCTGGCACTCGGCATTGTCGCGGTTTGCCTGACTGCCGCTGCGGCAACGGCAGCTTTGGCCAGCACAATCATCGGCAGAGTGAAGGCCAGGCCGCTTCTGTCGGCGGCCGCCTGGTTCGCATCCGCCTTGCTCGTGGTGGCGGCGTCCTGGGTGCTGCTCCTCAGTCTCGTCACCGATCCGGTGCTCCGCCGCGCCTTGCTGAACTGCGTCGTGATCTCGGCCCTGGCGACAATGATCTGTTTCCCATTGAGCACAGGTCGCAGGTCGATCTTCTGGCGTTGGCGACGCGATCTCGCGGTCGCCATCGGCATCGCGGCCGGCGGCCTGGTGGTCCTTGCCTGTCTGCGCGTATGGAATGCGGCTGATCCGCTACGCGATCTCTTCGCAACATTCGCGGTGTCCTTGCCGTTCACCATTCTGGTCGCAGCGGCGTATCTTCGTCATCGCGGGCTGGTGACCAGGGTTCTGTCCTTCGGCAGCAGGGCAGGATCGCTCCGCCGGAAGCTGGCTGCACTCTGGCCTGGGCTCGTGGTGGCGGTTGTCATAGCCGCCTTCCTCTTCATCCAACTCGACCTGACGATCGGAAGGCCGACGCGGGGCGGATTGTTGCTGCTTTCGCTTCTTCTGGTTCTCGCCGGGCCTCATCTCGACGTCGCCATCGAAAGACGCGGCTGGCAGGCGGTTCGATCGCAGGGAGGCGAACTGACCGGCGCGCTGTGGCGCACCTTCCGCATAGTCGTCGCCGCATCGATTCTCGCGGTGTTGGCCACGCTCTGGCTCCTGCCGATTCTGGATGTCGTCGGCATTCCGCGGGGCACTGTCCTGATGAAAGCGGGCGAGATCCTGATGCTCGTGCTGGTCATTGCCTTCTGCTGGAACTGGGTGGCCATCATGGCCGCGCGCATCAGGCCTCAAACGCCTGGCGATCCGCAGGTCCCCACCGCCATGATCGGCACGCGGCTCACCACCGTCGGCCCATTGCTCGTGGGCCTCACCAAGGCCGCGCTTCTGACGCTGGGGGCGCTGACCGTCCTGGTCATGCTGGGCATCAATGTCTGGCCGCTGATCACCGGGCTCTCGATCTTCGGCCTGGCGATCGGGCTGGGCTCCCAGACCCTGGTCAAGGATGTGGTGGCCGGTCTGTTCTTCCTCGTCGACGATGCCTTCCGCCAGGGCGAATATATCGAGACCTCCGGAGCCAAGGGCACCGTCGAGAGAATTTCGCTGCGATCGGTCTCCCTCAGGCACCCGCGTGGTCCGGTTGCGACGATCCCCTTCGGGCAGATCGGGAAGATTCAGAATTTCAGCCGCGAATGGGTCATCGAGAAGATGATGTTCCGGGTTGCCTTGGACACCGATGTCGAAGCGGTGCGAAAACTGTTCAAGAAGATCGGGCAGGAGATCGAAGCGGATCCGGACCTGAACCCCGATCTGCTCGAGCCGTTCAAGAGCCAGGGCATTGCAGCGCTCGAGGAAGGCACTCTGGTGATCCGCGCCAAATACAAGGCCCGGGCCGGGCGTCAGTTCCAGATCCGCAAGGCGATCCTGTCCAAGGTGCGGATCACGCTGGCGGAGAACGGCATCAAACTGGTGCCCAAGCCCCTTCATGTACCGCAGATGGATGGGTGAGCCTGGCTGTCCGACTGCGTTCACCGGGCATCGGGACATTGCGGCCAAAGGGACGGGTCCAAGCCGAAACCCTGGCCGCTCATCTGCGACGAGGCGCAAGAGCGACCCAGCAGGTCAGCGAATAGACAACCGATCCCATGGCGACCATCGCGATCTCAGCCATACCGCCCTCCATCGATCCTCCGGCCGTCAGGCAACCGGACTCCGGGCGAATGTCGGGCGGGGCTTCGACCTGTCGGCACGGCCTGATCGTCGAAGCCTTCATCCCATCGATCGCTGTCCGATCAGCAGACGAAACCTGTCCCGATCATTTCGCGCATTGCCGGATCGCCGGGTCTTGCCATTTCACGTCAATCGCTTGGGCATTCTTCCGATCCCGTCAGGGAAGACGCCGACGCTGACGCTGGATCACAGAGGCACGGTCTTGTCATTGGCGCGTGGTTTGGATCGGCCAGGCTGCCGGACGTCGTTTCACCCGGCCACAGCCGAGTTGGTCACTTCTCGACGCTTGCCCGGAAACAGGACGCGCGAGCAAACAGAGCAAAGCCCTGGCCGACGAGCCACCGCCTCGAAGCAGCTTGTTCCAATCGCTCCGAAGACGCTGAGCTTTCGGAACAGATCCATTTCAGGCGTGCCGCTTTCTCGCTCGGGAGGTCCGCTTTCGAGCGCGCCGCCAGTGTCTGCTTGTCACCACCCTTTGCGGACGCCGGACCACCGTCCGGAAGCGGACATTGACGAAGCATGAAGCGGGGCCCGGTTAGCGGGCCCCCACAAATGTGCGACCGGTCGATATTTACCGAACGGCTCTTCCCGGAACGATTCCGGGAATGCGGGCCAAGGCCCGGACGAAGATGGCGGGAGCGTTCATTCCGCGCGAGACCACCCGCAGCCCGCTTACTCTTTGAATCCGACCAGGACTTGAATCCGACCAGGACGCCGTCTGCGCCAAGCGACAACCGAAGTCCGCGACGCTGTATCGCGAGCCTCAGGGTCGCCAGCGATCCGGCAACGGCGGGACGCTCCATCGCAAGAACTCGAAAAGAGCGATTCCCACTGAGCCGCTGCGTTGGCGCGGAATGGCAAGACTCACCCCCCAGCGGTTTGCGAGATGGCGCGACGGAACCGCCGTCGTCGTTGGGTGTGCCGCCATGGGCGCCGATCGAGGTTGGGCGGGCAAAAGGGGTCATGATGAGGAGCGCCGGCGGCACGCTCCATCAATACGACATGCTCACGCAGGGGCCGATTGCCGGCATGACGGCGCGCTCCTGAGCTTTGCAGCGCGTCAGGTCCTTCGCAACTTACGGAGTCACACATGAAGATCACTCGTCGGTCCACTGCTCTTGGCGGATTCGCCTTGCTCGCCGGCACGGCAATGGCTCGCTCAGCGCTCGCCCAGCAGGGGGCCTTTCACGGCATTGGCGACGGTCTCGAGGATTTTTGGCTGGCGACCGATGCCTACACTTTCGGATACCCATTGGTGACGATGGAGATGACCCGGCGGATCATGACCAATGTCGCCGAGCCCGTGGGAACGCGGGGGCCGATGGGGCATCTCATCACGCTGCGCAACTACCCCGACGCTTCGTTCAAGGACGTCACGGCGCCGAACGCCGACACGCTCTACACAACCGCCTTCTTCGATGTCGGCAAGGAGCCCTGGGTCCTCAGCATCCCCGACATGAAGGGCCGCTATTCCGTGATGCCGATGCTCGACGGCTGGACGACGGTGTTCCAGGTTCCGGGCAAACGCACGACCGGCACCGGAGCGCAGACCTATGCGATCACCGGTCCGGGCTGGAAAGGCACGCTGCCGGAGGGCGTGAAGGAGTACAAATCGCTCACCAGCATCGTGTGGCTGCTCGGCCGCATCTATTGCACCGGCACGCCGGAAGACTACGCTGCCGTCCACAAGCTGCAAGACGAGTGCAAGCTCGTTCCGCTCAGTGCATACGGCAAGCCCTACACGCCGCCGCGGGGCAAGGTCGATCCGTCTCTCGACATGAAGACGGCCGTGCGCGATCAGGTCAATCGCATGGATGCGGTGTCCTACTTCAAGCTGCTTTGCGAGCTGATGAAGACGAACCCGCCGTCAGCCGCCGATGCGCCTCATCTCGCAAGGTTCGCGCGCATCGGCATCGTCCCGGGACAGGACTTTGACGAGAGCAAGCTCAAGGCGGATTTCGCCAAGCGCGTTCCGGAGATCGCGTTCGACAGGATCATGCAGCAGTTCAAGACCAACACGGCGCTCAAGAACGAGAACGGCTGGGCGTTCACGACGAAAACCGGAATCTACGGCACCGACTACTTGATGCGGGCTCTCGTGACCGCCATCGGACTCGGCGCCAACCGCCCCCAGGACGCGGTCTACCCGACCTCGACGGCGGATGCCGAGGGACAGAAATACAACGGGGCGAACACGTATGTCATGCGTTTCGCCAAAGGTCATTTGCCGCCCGTCGAGGGGTTCTGGTCGATGACGATGTATGACGACCAGTACTTCTTCGTGAACAACCCGCTCAACCGATATTCGATCAGCCCGCGCCAAAACTTGCAGGCAAATCCAGACGGGTCGACGGATCTCTATATCCAGAAGGATTCACCGGGGAAGGACAAGGAGTCGAATTGGCTTCCCGCACCTCCCGGCGATTTCATCCTGATGCTGCGGATGTATTGGCCGAGCGAGACAGACCCGTCGATCATCAACGGGACATGGGCAATTCCAGCAGTCCAAAAAATCGGCTGAGAGTCCAAGCTCAATCATCGGACCTGATATCGTATCCAGTCCAATAATCTAACCCTTTGTGCTTGCATCAGCAGGAAACCGCAATCCTCTTTCGGCCTGATACTTTAGCACATCTTCCGCGATCTGCGCGAAACAGTATTTCGCGCAGATAGCAATGCTCAACCTGAGAAAAGGATAAATTAAGATGATCCGCAACGTCCTCGTTACGTCGATCCTGATGTCGGCATTGATCCAGCCTGTGATTGCTCAGACCCCATTGAGCGCCTATGCCGACGACAAGGGTTATATCGATGTTCAGAAAATGACCTGCGCTCAACTGGCCGGAACCTTCCAGGAAGACGCCGATATGCTCACGACCTGGTATAGCGGCTGGTATAACGGCCTCGCCCACAAGCACCTTCTCAACGTGAAGAGGGCGAAGGAAGCGGAGCACGAGGTCATTCAGTACTGCAAGGCCAATCAAGACAAGCGGATCATCGAAGCGATCGCCGTCGTGTTCAAGGACATGCGCGCGAAGCTCGGGATCGAGATGAAGCCGTAGTCGCGCGCGGAAGCCTCATCCTCCACATCACGATTCCGGAAGCCGGCGTTGACGACAGTCGGCGTCAGGCCCGCAACGCAACCAGCGACGGCTTCCCAAGAGCCGTCACGTTCAACGACCGGTCGGCGCCCCCCTCCCCGACGATGAAGCGCGCTTGCGCGGAGGGGCTTCACCTCCTGGTCTTAGTTGCGCCAAGACCCGATGTCAGAAGCGCCCGATTGCACCGGCTGCACGGATTGGGGGCTGACCACTGGTGGCGAACGGATTTGACCGGCGCGAGCCGGTTGGCGACACGCTGGCGTCGGACGCGCAGGCGCTGGATTGTCGCCCCTCCTCCAGGGATCGAGAGGGCGAGACCACGGCGCGCGGGCCGGCCTCTCAATCCAGAGATGACGCGTCGCGCCAGCCTGGGAAGGCTCGGCGCGCGGGCGGCGGCTCGTTCCTGAGAAAGGTCGCCTATTCCGGGCTCGCGCTCTGCCTGGGTGGCGTCATCGTCCTGGGTGGCGGCGTCGCCTATTACGCCTCGCAGCTGCCTCCGCTCAGTCAGCTCACGGTGCCGAAAAGACCCCCGAACATCGCCATCCTGGCGAACGACGGCTCGCCTCTCGCCAATCGCGGCGAGACCGGCGGCCGCGAAATCTCCTTGGGCGAGCTGCCGCCCGTCCTGCCCAAGGCTTTCGTCGCCATCGAGGACCGGCGCTTCTACGACCATTGGGGCATCGACCTGATGGGCCTCCTCCGCGCAGCCTACCGCAATCTGACCCATGACGGAGGCCTCCAGGGCGGCTCGACACTGACCCAGCAGCTCGCAAAGAACCTGTTCCTGACCCAGGAGCGCACGGTCTCGCGCAAGATCCAGGAAGCGATCCTGTCGCTCTGGCTGGAGCGCAGCTACAGCAAGGACCAGATTCTCGAACTTTATCTCAACCGGGTCTATTTCGGCGCCGGCGCCTATGGTGTCGAGGCCGCGGCCCAGCGCTATTTCGGCAAGTCGGCCCGCAACCTGTCGCTCTCGGAAGCCGCCCTGCTGGCCGGCCTCGTCCAGTCCCCGTCGCGCCTGGCCCCCAGCCGCAACCGCGAGGCCGCACAGGCCCGCGCCGAACGCGTGATCGCGGCGATGAAGGAGCTCGACTTCATCACGCCCGACATGGCCGGCACGGCTCTTGGCGCACCGGCCGAGATCGTGCGTCCCAAAGCGGCCGGCTCCGCCAATTATGCCGCCGACTACGTGATGGAAGCGCTCGACGACACCGTCGGCGCCATCGATTCCGACATCGTGGTCTCGACCACCCTCGAGCCAGCCCTGCAGGCGGCGGCCGAGCGGGTGCTCGTGGACGAACTCGACGCCAAGGGCCAGAAATTCAATGTGAGCCAGGGCGCCTTCGTGGCGATGCGGCCGGACGGGGCCGTGACAGCGCTGGTGGGGGGCCGCAACTACGAGACGAGCCAGTTCAACCGGGCAACCTCCGCCCGCCGCCAGCCGGGCTCGGCCTTCAAGCCCTTCGTCTATCTGACGGCGCTCGAGCGAGGGCTTCGCCCGGACACCCTGCGCACGGATTCGCCGGTCAACATCAACGGCTGGAAGCCCGAGAACTATGACCGGGGCTATCGCGGGCCGATCACCCTGCGCAATGCTCTCGCATTGTCCCTCAACACGGTGGCGGTGAAGCTCATCATGGAGGTCGGTCCTCAGTCAGTCGTGCAAACGGCGCAGCGCCTGGGCATCGCCTCGCCGCTCCAGGCCGACCCCACGATCGCGCTCGGCACTTCCGAAGTCACGCCGCTCGAGCTCGTCGGCGCCTATGCCAGCTTCGCCAACGGAGGCTTCGGGGTTGTGCCCTACGTGATCACCGAGGTGAAGGCTGCGGATGGCAGCCCAATCTTCAACCGCCCGGCACCGGACGATGCGGGCCGGATCATCGATCCTGGCACCGATGCGATGATGAACGCGATGCTGCACAACGTCTTCGTCATCGGCACGGCTCAAAGGGCGCGCATGCCCGGCTGGCCCATGGCCGGCAAGAGCGGCACCACCAACGACTACAAGGACGCCTGGTTCGTGGGCTTCACCGGCAATCTGGTTGCCGGCGTCTGGCTCGGCAATGACGACAGCACACCCACCAAGGGCGTATCCGGCGGCAACCTGCCAACCGACATCTGGCACAATTTCATGAAGATCGCCCTCAAGGACCAGAAGCCGGTCGCCCTGGCGGGCGTGGCCGGCGCCGGGCAGGATCTGCGCTACGCCAATGAAAGCGGCAAGAGCCAACCCCGGCAGCGCGCCAGGCGCCAGAAGAATTTCTTCGAGAGGCTGTTCGGGCTCTGAGGTCCAGTTGTTCGGCGCAGCCGCGCTCGTTGTCGTCACGGGCGCGCGCCAAGGCTGCGCCCCTGGCGGGCTCTGGCTGGCGGCCAGGAAGCAGAGATTGCCAATCGTCTCGCCTGACTTCCGTTCCCGACCCAATTCGGTCATTCGCCGCCCATTGGGGCGGCGATCGAAGTTTGGCCCATCGCTGACGTTCGGAACGTCCGCTTCCCGGCGGTTCAGATCGATATTCAGCGGCGAGGCGGGTGCTGTCGGAGGCCTCAGTTGGCTGGGGCGAGAGACTGGGCCACGTAAAGCCGAAGCCAGTCCTCGAACCGCGTTTGCGCACAGCGTGGATGACCACTCGGAATGAGACTGTCGTCACGCAGCACCGCGCCGAAATAGAGCGCTTGGCGATCGGCAATGATCGGGCGCGGATCCTCGTTCGCGGTCAGTATCTGCCGGGCGAGGTCGTCGAGACGGAAACGATCCGGCCCCACGATCTCCAGCTCGCGGTTCTGCGCGCGCCCTAGGACGACATCTCGCAGCGCCAGCGCGACATCGTCGCCTGCGATGGGCTGGATGAGGGCCGGCGAAATGCGAAGCGCATCTCCTTGCGCGGCTGTCTCGACGATTCCGTTGATGTATTCAAAGAAGGGCGTCGACCTCACGATCGTGTAGGGTACGTTTGCGCTTCTCACCATCACTTCCTGCATCATCTTGGCCCGGAAATACCCGCTGTCGGGCAGCCGATCGGTCCCGACGGCAGAGAGAACGACGTGATGCTCGACGCCGGCGACCTCCTCGGCAGCGAGCAGGTTCCGTCCGGAGGCCTCGAAGAAAGCAAGAGCGACGTCCTGATCGAAGGTTGGAGAGTTGGAAACGTCCACGACTACCCGCGCGCCGGACAGCGCCTCGGCCAGGCCTTCTCCGGTGACCGTATCGACGCCGCGCGATGGCGAGGCGATTTCGATTTCGAGACTACGGCCGGCCAACGCATCGACGAGCTTGGACCCGATCATGCCGGTCCCGCCTACCACAACGATCTTCATCCGCCGTCTCCTTGATAGCCTCGTTCCCTGCCCGGAAGCATGTCACTCGTCGAACGGCGCGCGCTCGACAAAATCGACCGATGACGGCGCGCGGTAGCCTGCGACGAGCCGCTCGCCGAAATCACGCACGAAATTGTCGTAGCTGGTTTCAGGGCGGGTTCTGGCGATGTGGCAGAAGCACTGCGTCATCAGCCGCTTCATCCCGAGCCTCGGATAGGCCAGGAGGATCTGCTGGACCTCGTCCGGCGGGAGCGCGTCGTATTGCAGCCCGACGACATCGAGGCAGATGCCCGCCGTGCAGAGCGCAACCTCAGCCTCCTTGTACAGGCCGATCGACGGCGTCGAGTTGAGGGCGACGCTGTCCCAGATCAACTGGGCGCGGCGCTCGTCGAGACCGCTCTGACGGGCAAAGCCTCGCGCGAGATCGGCGCCTTCGACTTCGAACCGGCGCGGCCCGTTGAAGCGCTCATTCAGCGTGACATCGTGCAGGAGCGTCCCGACCGCGACGACTTCCTCGTCGTGATGAATATTCCGAAGCTGCCCCAGCAGAGCCGCGAAAAGCCAGGAACGGACAACGTGGTTGTACAGGTAGGGCTCGCAGGCCCGGCGCGCATAAGCGAGAGCGCTGGCCACAAGTTCGGTGTCCGGCACGGAAACGCCGGCCAGAATTCGACGGTCCTTTTGGATATCTGACATGGCTTTCAAGGGCCTCGAGTGACGGATTCCAGGAGTCGTCAGCGAACGGTCGGTTCGAAGGCCGCAGCTTCGCTATGCGATGACTGACCAACCAGCGTCCGAGCCGTCGAACCTGATCGGTGGACTGCAAACCTGACGAGGCGGCCTCATTCGCCGCCTCGTCTGCGAGCGTCACCCTCGGACGAAGGCAAGAATGTCCCTGTTGATCGTATCCGCATGGATGGTCGCCATGCCGTGCGGGAACTTGTTGTAGATCGTCAGGGTCGCCCTTTTCAGGAGCTTGGCCGAGAGCGGAGCGCTGTCGCCGATCGGGACGATCTGATCGTCATCGCCATGCATGACGAGAGCCGGAACCTCGATGACCTTGAGATCCTCGGTGAAATCGGTCTCGGAGAAGGCCTTGATGCCCTCGTAGTGAGCCTTGGCGGCTCCCATCATGCCCTGGCGCCACCAGTTCTGGACGACGCTGGCATCCGTCTCGACCCCAGCGCGATTGAACCCGTAGAACGGCCCCGCTGCGAGATCGGTGTAGAACTTGCTGCGATTGGCAGCGAGACTCTTCCGAAGGCCATCGAAGACTTCGATCGGCAGGCCGCCGGGGTTCCGCTCGGTCTTGACCATGATCGGCGGGACTGCGCCGATGAGAACGAGCTTAGCGGCACGGCTCCTGCCATGGCGCGCGACGTAGCGCGTGGCCTCGCCGCCTCCGGTGGAGTGTCCAATATGCACCGCGTTGCGTAGGTCGAGATGTTCGACGACGGCCGCGGCGTCGGCCGCGTAGTGGTCCATATCATGTCCCTCGCTGACCTGGCTCGAACGGCCGTGTCCGCGCCGGTCGTGAGCGACGACCCGGAAGCCTTGCGCCAGAAAGAACAGCATCTGGGCGTCCCAGTCGTCCGAGCTGAGCGGCCAGCCATGGTGAAAGACGAGTGGCTGGGCCGATTTCGGGCCCCAGTCCTTGTAAAAAATCTCAACGCCATCCCGCGTTGTAACGTAATTCATGCGTCGGCTCCTTTTGCTATTGCGAGGGGAAACGGTGGCGGGCTGCGCGGAGGACTGGAGCGGAAGCGTGCCAACCGCCGCTATGCCGGCGCCGCCGCAAAGGAGGTCCCGCCGACTGAGGTCGGTGGAACTGGATAGTGCTTTGTTGGGCATTGGCGCCTCCAGGGCGCAGTTACTGGTTGCGGACCGAAATGCTCAGGGCGCTCGATTCGACATGAAACCCCGATACTTCGACCTCAAATCGGCGACGATATCGGTATGATCGTCAGGTTTTCGAGGCGTATTTATTTTTCATCTTCCTGAAACGACGATCAATACGCTCGAAGACAATTCACTCTATTCAAATGTATAGATCATATCGACTTCGGCATATTTTGATTTCGACGAGGAGCGGCCCAACTGTGGATCATCAATGGAGATCCACATGGGAAAATTGTCGAACAAGGTCGCCGTGATCACCGGCGGCAACAGCGGGATCGGCTTCGCGACAGCGCGCCTGTTCATAGCCGCAGGTGCGAAGGTGCTGATCATCGGTCGTCGAGAAGACGCCGTGACCGAAGCCGTCGCCGCCCTCGGGTCTCAGGCGACCGGCCTCGCAGGTGACGTCGCCGACCTCGCCACGCACGAACGTGTCGCCGCGCTGGTCTCCGATCGGTTCAGACAGGTCGACATCTATGTGGCGAATGCGGGCAGCATCCGCATTCAGCCGAGCTTCAACGTGACGGCCGCCGACTACGACACGCAATTCCTCACCAATGCGCGCGGCACGTTTTTCGGCGTTCAGAAGATCGCTCCGCTATTGCGTGATGGCGGCGCGATCCTGCTGACGAGTTCAATCGCGAGCCGCAAGGTGCTGGATGGTCACGCGGTCTACGCTGGCAGCAAGGCAGCAATCGAAGCGTTTGCGCGCAACTGGGCACTGGAACTTAAGGACAGGCGCATCCGCGTGAACGTGCTCAGCCCCGGCCCGACCGATACGCCGATTATTGGAAAGCTCGGCGTCGCTCCGGAAACGCAGGCGCAGGTAGAGGAGCAGGCCGCCCGGATGATCCCGTTCGGCCGGATGGGCAAGCCGGAAGAACTCGCACAGGCGGCTCTCTTTCTCTGCTCCGGCGACGGGGAATTCATCACCGGCGTCAACCTGGCCGTCGATGGCGGCATCACGCTGACCTGATCTCAGGAGAGGTCGCCATGCCGTTTCCTTCGCCCAGCCATTCCGGCGCATTGGCGAGGCATCACGCCGTGACCATGAGCTCTGGAGCACCGAATCCGGTGCTCCAGCCGCGCCAAGGCTAGGCGGCGTTCGCCATACGCATCCCAACCGGTAGAGCTTCCCACGCCCTGATAAGTTCGCCGAGTGAGGCAGCTTCCATCTTCCGCATCAGGTTGCCCCGGTGCAGCTTGACCGTGACCTCGCTGATGCCGAGGTCGAAGGCGATCTGCTTGTTGAGGCGACCCCGTGCGACCTCGCACATGACTTCGCGCTCCCGTGGCGTCAGAGTCTGCAAGCGCTCGACACATCCCTTGATCTTCGCAGCTTCCGCCCTTCGCGCCGCATCCAGCCCGATCGCCGCATTGACCGCGTCCAGAAGCGTCTGGTCGCGAACCGGCTTCGTCAGGAAATCCACCGCGCCTGCTTTCATGGCCTGGACGGTCATGGGGATGTCGCCATGCGCGGTGAGGAAGATGATCGGCTTGGGATTTCCGTTCATCGTCAGATGACGCTGGAGGTCGAGCCCGCTGAAGCCGGGCATACGCACGTCGAGAATGAGACATCCCGGCCGGTCGAGCATGCTGGTCTCGAGCAGCGCCTGCGTCGAGCTGAACGAAACCGCTGCGAAGCCGGCTGACTCCATCAGCTCGGACAGTGCGTCTCGGACCGAGGCGTCGTCATCGACTATGATGATGAGAGGCTGCTGTTCTTCGGCTGCACCTCGCCTGGAGGAGAGCACCGATTTCCGCGAGAGTGAGCGGTCAATGATCATGTTCACCTTCCACGTCCCTGTTGAGTTAATGCCCTTGCGATCGCGGCGAGTAAGGCTTGGCCATCGAACGGCTTGCAGAAGAAGCTCTCTACGGCCCGCGCCCTGATCTGCTCGGCAATCTCGTGGCGCCCAGTGATGAGAAATACCGGCAGATCCGGACGCTCTTGGTTGACGAGGTCGCGCAGCTCGAAGCCGTTCAACCCCGGCATGCCGACGTCGGTGATGAGGAGATCCAGTCCGGAGAGGCCAGCCCGGGTCAGCGCTGCCGCGGACGAGAAGCTACGAACCGCATATCCCGCAGACTCGAGCAATTCCTCAAGCGATTCGAGCAATCTCGGATCGTCATCGACGACGGCCACGACAGATTTATGCTTGGTCACGCTTAGATTCCTCCCATCCGGCGCGAATGCTGGATCGGGATTTCCAACCGCTCCGCAATTCGCACCAGGTCGGCGAGCGATGACGCCGCCATTTTCTGCATCACGTTTCTTCTATGAATCTGAAGGGTGACTTCGCTGATGCCGAGCTCGGCCGCAGCTTGCTTGTTGAGGAGTCCGCTCACGACCAGCGGAAGCACGTCGCGCTCTCGCGGAGAGAGCTCGTGATAGCGTTGCTTCAGCAGCGTGAGCTCGGCGCGCTTCGCCCTTGTTTCCCGATCCTGCGCTATTGCCGTGCGGATGGCCAAGAGCAGCGCCGTATCGCTGAACGGCTTGGTCAGGAAATCGACGGCACCATGTTTGATGGCTCGCACCGATGACGGGATGTCGCCATGCCCCGTGATGAAGACGATCGGCGGATGGTCTCCCTGCGCGATCTGGCGTTGCAGCTCCAGCCCATTGATATCGGGAAGCTCGACATCGAGAATCAGGCAGGCCGGGAGATCGGGCTTGTTCGAGCCGATATAGTCGCCGGCGGAGCTGAATGGGACTGATCGGACACCGTTCGCCGCCAGCAACTCGCCCAGGGCTTCCCGGAGCGCATCGTCGTCGTCGACGATGAACACGATTGTGTCGTCAACGGTCATGATCGGATTTCGCTTCGACAGGCAGGGTGAAGATGAACGCCGCCCCGCCGTCCTGGTTGTTCTCTGCCCACAGTCGCCCGCCATGGGTCTCGATGATGGTTCGCGATATCGCCAACCCCATGCCCATCCCATTGGGTTTCGTTGAGAAGAAGGCTTCGAAGACCTTATCGGGCGCGCCAAGACCCATGCCGGTGTCCCGGACTTCGGTCCTGACGAAATCGCCGGCGCGCAATGTTCGGACGCGAAGAACCCCGCGCCGAGCAGGCTCCATCGCCTCAAGGCCGTTGCGGATCAGGTTGACCAGGACCTGCTGGATCTGGATGCGATCCAGCTCCAGCGACGGAAGACCAGCCCCGACTTCGACCTCGATACGCATGCGGCGCCGGGCCGCTTCTTCCATCATCAGATCCCTCGCCTCATGAAGAATGGCGTCGAGCGGGCAGAGGTTTCGCGCTTGGTCCGTCTGCCTGAACAAGGCACGGACCCGGCCGACGACATCGGCGGCTGAATTCGCATCCCGGATGATGCGTTCGATGGTTCTCTGCGCCCGCTCAAGATTGGGCGGGTCCGAGGTCAGCCAGCGCTGGCATGCGTGCGAATTGGCGACCACGGCCGCGAGCGGCTGGTTGACCTCATGGGCGATCGAAGCGGAGAGCTCTGCCAGGCTCGCGGCCTGCGCTGCGCGAGCCAGGCGCTCCTGCGTCAATGTCAGCGCTTCCTGCGCGCGCACCTGATCTTCGATCTCGAAGGAGATGCCGTTCCATTGAACGATCTCCCCATCGGCATTTCGCATCGCCGCGGTTCGCGTCTCGACCCAGCGAAACTCGCCGTCCGCCCGCCGGAGGCGGTGTTTCATCGCATAGGACGTGCCGGTCGCCAGCGAACGCCCATATTTTTCTTTGACGTCGGGGAGGTCATCGGGATGGATGATCGCTTCGAGCGTGCCGGCCAGGCGTGTCTGACCCTCTGCGTCCTTGTCTCCGAGTCCGAAGCCAAGAAATTCCCCGAGCTTCTCGCTTCGATAGATCGGTTCGCCATTCGGCGCGGCGCAGTAGATGAGGGCAGGCAGCGTCTCCACCAACTGACGCAGCGATCGCTCGCTTTCCCTGAGTGCATCCTCCACGCGGAGTTGGTCGTCGATGTCGTGGGACAGACCATGCCACTGGATGATGCTGCCATCGTCATCCAGAAGCGGCTCCGCGCGCCCGTCCATCCAGCGATAGACGCCATCGTGGCGGCGTAAGCGATAGCGCATCGCGTAGGGCCGGCCGCTGCTCAGACAACGCTTGAGTTCGGCCCACACCCGACTGGCATCGTCCGGGTGGATCGCCTCCTTCAGGGCGGCCGCGTATCGCTCCGTCTGGGATTGCTCGAGGCCGCCTTCGTCAATGCCCAGGAAGTCGATGAAGCGGCGGTTGAAGAAATTCGGCGCCCCGGTCGGTGTCAGTCGCCAGAGGAAGCTCGGAACCAGATCGATCAGCCGCGTCAATTCCTGCTTTCGGAGATTGAGTTCGGTCTGTGTGGTGATCAGATCGTGGATATCGACGGATACACCGTACCATCGAATAATCTTACCGGCTTCGTCGCGCAGAGGTTCAGCGCGCGTTTGCGTCCATCGATAGGTGCCGCCAGCCCGATGTTGGAGGTACTTGATGTTGTACGGCGCGCCCGTCACGACCGATCTCGTGAAGGTTTGCTCTGCCAGCTCCCAGAAATTCGGATGAATCATCTTCTTCAAAGAAAGAGACCCATCCGACGCCTTGACGGTATCTAGCGTGGCGCCGGTGACCTCCATGATCCGCCTGTTGAGATATATGGGTCGCCCCTCCGATGACATGCTCCAGATCATGGCAGGCACCGTGTCGATGAGCTGTTCGAGATGCTTTTCTCGCTCTCGCAGCGCAGCCTCGGTTTTCTTGTAGACGTCGATATCGATCGAGGTCCCGAACCAGCCGGTGATGCGCCCCTCGCCATCCCGTGTCGGCCGCGCTGAAATGCGGTGCCAGACATAGTGGCCCGTCGCGCGCAGCATGCGGTATTCGATGTTCCACGGCTCGCCCGTCTTCAGGCAATGGCGCAGGGTCGCGGCGGCGCCGTCGACATCGTCCGGATGAACACCGCGCATCCAGCCGACCTCACCGCCATCGATGAATTCCCGCTCGCCGAGACGGCGATTGAGATCCTCCAGAGCCATGTCGATGGCAATCTGAGCAGCAGGGGTCACATAGGTGAACTTCCCTGTCGCATCGAAAGCCCAGGCCTTGCCGTGCAAGCTCTCGATCACCTTGGCGGCCTGTACCGCCTGCACGGTCTCGCCAAGCGATTCCGTGACAGTCCAGCGATCATCCGGTCTCGAAACCATGGCGTCGACATCGACGCTGACGCCATAGCCCGGCTCGGCACGGAGCTCGGTCCAGCGATATCTGCCGTCCGGCAGGCGCAACCGATAGCTCGTCACCTGCGGCACGCCCGTCCAGAACGCATAGGCCGCCGCCTGTGCGATCGCAGCCCTGTCATCTGGGTGGATCGCACCCTCGGCCACGTCATCTGGAATGGCCCCGAGACCACCGGGATGGCCCGGCGCTTGTCGTTGCGCGGCCGCGTCCCGGGCGCCTCGTCTGGACGGATCGCGCACGATGAGCGCGCCCATGCACGCGGCCACCGCGACGGATGCGCCAACGGAAAGCGCGGCTTCCCGTACGGCGCCAGGATATAGTACGGCGGTGACCGTCGCACCGGCAAAGGCGGCAAGCAGCCCGCCCCAGAGCGATCGAAGCAGATATCCTCGCGCATAGAGGAAGAGCGCACCGAGCGGCGCCAGTATTCCTATGGTGGACCCGGCCAGCCAGTATGCCAGGAGGCCAATAGCCAGAGTCAGGGACACGAGGAACGGTGGCGTTCGATGGAGCGCTGCAATCATGGTCGCGTGCCCTTCCCGAGACGGATTACCTGGAAACCGTCACAGCTTCATCTAGCACCAGTCTTCGAACATCCGGCTGGCAAGCTCAGTGGAAACTAGCGCCAGGACGCCTCGGCCGCACTTATGGAAATCCATGACTTGCAGGGAGATCGTCCAGTGTTCCGTTGCTGCGCGCGACGGCGTGCGGGAAGAGCGCCGCAATCCACCTTGGCACCAGAATGGAGACTTCTAGGCAGGCCCGGCCAGCGAAAGACCGCTCGCGCTGCATTGGTCATGGATGAGGTCGATGATCTCGTTCTTGGCGGATGTCCCCGTTGCGAGGCTCGCGACACGGAACTGCAACTCGACCTCGATGGCCGCCGCATCGATGGCCTTGAGGGCAACGGCTGGCGGGGGATCCTTTACGATGCGGGTACTGGTTTCCAGCACGGTCCGCATCGCGTTCTCTACGATGCGCGGCCTTTGCCCCGCGGCGAAGCGCACGCCTAGTGTAATGAGGTGCGACTCGTCGGGGCGGCTCAAGCTGGTCAGGCTTTGCTTTGCTAGCATGCTGTTCGGCAGCACGACGATATTGTTCAACCCGGTCAGCAGGTTGGTCGAACGCCAGTTGGTTTCCGTGACGCGGCCCGCCGTGCCGTCGCTCAACTGGACCCAGTCGCCGATCGCATAGGCCTTGCCGAGAGTCAGCGCGATGCCGGAAAAGACATCGCCGAGCGTGTTCTGCAATGCGAGGCCCAGGATCAAAGCTACGACGCCCGAGGTCGTCACCAGGGTGGCGATGGGCAGGCCGAAGACGAAACCCATGACCGACAGCGCCACACCGAGATAGATGCCGGCGACGGCCATATCCAGGATCAGGTGTGCTTCCCGCGGCTTGCGATTAAGCCTGACATAGATGTGGATGAAGCCGATGATCGTCCAGGCGAGATGGGTCCACCAGAGAATTCTGGCGGATTTGGAAAGCACCGCGGTCAGCCCGTCCGCATAGACATCATCGGCCTGATGCGGAGCGATACCTCCCGTATAGAGCACGATGCTCATGCCGATGAAGAACAGGATCTGGACGATCAGGCGACCCGTCGGACGGTCGCAACCCTGAACGTGCCACACGACGATGCCAGCGGTTCCGAGGATGTTTATCAGTACCAACGGCAGGAAGTGGTCATCGCCGGGCATGGGAAGAGGTTCCGGTGGTGGTAGCTCATGCTGAGGAAGACAGTGCGCCGGATCGCTGTCCGGCGTCGCCAGCTACTTCTTGAGCGGGAAGGTCAGTTCCTGCTGGGCGGTATCGACGACGAACACGGCGAGCAGTTTTGCCGGATGGGTCTTGCTCGCGTTCTCGCTGACACCGTGACGGTCGCCCGGGAATTCCGAGAAGCTCTCGCCGGCCCTGTAGACCGTGACGGGGCCATCATTGACCTGGCTGCGGATCCCCCCTTCGAGCACGGTTGCATAGATGAAAGCGGAAGCCGGGTGAGTGTGGCCATCCGAGAATCCGCCCGGAGCGTATTCGACGAGAACGCCCCTCATGCTCTTGCCTGGTACGTTAGGCAGCTCGCGGTCGTAGACCAGCGTCACCTTTGCACCTTCGCCACCTCCGGGCGTGTCATGTGCGAATGCCGAAATCGACAGAAGAGCCGTCAGCGCAAAGGCGCACGCCAGTGACTTGGTCATGTCTAATGTCCTTTCACGATGGAGGTGGATGAACCGCTTCGAAATCGGCTCATCCACGAGCCATTATTTCCGGGGAGCTGTCGCGAACCAGCGATCGAAGTCGATCCGGCCGATGCGGGGATTGTTGTCGGAGACGAGCGAGCCGGCCTCCAGCTTGGTCCCGAAATACCGGGCATCCGGATCAGCGACGACGGTGCGGGCATCTCCGATCGCCTTGAGGTAGCGGGCGACGAAATCGCAAAGGCGCGCGCGTTCCGGGCCCGAGATTTCGATGATGCCGTTGGCCGGCGCGGCCAGCGCCGCCTCAGCTACGAAATCGGCGACATCGTCGGACGCGATCGGCTGAAGATTGCCCGTCGACAAGCGGGCGGTGTCGCCGGATGTGCCGGCCTGGGCAATGCCGCCGAGGAATTCCATGAACTGCGTGGATCGCACGACCGTATAGCGAATGCCGGATTTCCGGATGATCTCTTCCTGAGCGACCTTGGCGCGAAGATAGCCGCTGTCAGGCAGACGGTCCGTGCCGACGATCGAGAGCGCGACGTGATGCTTGACGCCGGCCACCTTCTCCGCCGCCGTCAGGTTCTTGCCGGACGTCCGGAAGAACTCGAGCACGGCCTTGTCCTCGAAGGAAGGCGAGTTAGCGAGGTCGATTACCACCTCGGCATTCTCGAGTACCTGGGCCAAGCCTTCGCCGGTGATCGTATTGACGCCGGTATTCGGAGCGGCGGCAATGACCTCATGCCCCTGCTTGCGCAGGCGCTCCGCGGTCTTCGATCCGATCAGTCCGGTGCCGCCGATAATGACGATTTTCATGAGATGCCTCCTGCGCAGCCGCCCATGCGGTGCGTCGTTCGATCGATGGGATGGGGGCGACCTCGTCGAGGTCGGGTTGTCGGCCGAACCGGCATGGCTTTGAAACCTGCGCAGCCAAGCTCGGCCGACGGCCAGACAGGTATTCAATAATCCCAGAAGACGGGGACCCAGCGGAACGCAGCGCCCTCGACCGCGACCCGACCGACCGACGGGAATGGGAGGTGGGTGGCCACGAGCTGTTCGCCGGTCCCCGCCAGCTCCGTTAGAAGACGCTGGCGAACGCGGGCCGCTTCCTCGGGGTCGTGCTCGAAGCCGTTATACCAGTCAGGGTGTTCGAACCCCACAGCGAAAACGGCGTCACCGGCGAATGTCAGGCGGTCGCCGCCTGAGGACAGACGGACCACGCTGTGTCCGGGCGTGTGGCCGCCCGTACGGCGGACGATGACGCCCGGTGCGACCTCGTGTTCCTCGTCGAACAGCCGCAGGTGTCTGCGATACTCTTGCGCGAACCGCTTGGCCGCCGACCGAAGCGCATCCGGGAAACCCGCCGGCATGTTGACGTGCGTGAAGTCGGGCGCCTCCCAAAACTTCACCTCGGCGGCCGCCACATGGATCCGCAGGTCCGGGCGCAGTCGGTCCTTCACCCCCTCGACGAGGAGACCGCCGACATGGTCCATATGCATGTGGGTCAGCACCACGTCGGTGACGGAGCCGAGATCGATGCCGGCGGCCTCCAGGCGCTTAACCAGTTGTCCGGCCCGCGGCAGGTTCAGTTCCGGATCAAGACCCAGCCCGGCGTCGATAAGTATGACCTGCTCGCCGCTGCGCACCAGGACTACGTTCAGCGCCCAGTCGAAAGCGTCGGACGGCAGGAACATGTCGTTCAGCCAACTGGCCCGGTCGGTCTCGGCGACGTTATGCCCCAGCATCTTGGTCGGGAGCGGCAGCACCCCGTCGCTGACCACCAGAACATCAATCTCGCCGACCCGCACCGCGTAGCGCGACGGGACCAGCTCTTCGGGCCCCGGTCGTCCGGAGCGTGAAGCGACGTCTAGGCTCATGGTTCTCTCCTGATCGATACCGTTCAAATTACGGCTTGGACGATGCTAGATTGAGAGCACGGCGCAGTCGATTAGATCCAAGTATAAACTCACCTAGACCATATAATAGGTAAGCTCAACTTCTGTAATATATCTCGCAATTCCATTATTTCACAATAAAAACTGATAAAATTACCATAAAAATCCGAATTATTGAATTCCTTCAGTCGCCGCGATTGGCATTGTCCCGGAGGGTCGCGGAGTGACAGAGCCGACACTGCCGTCAATCGTCGAACTCCTACACCAGATGTCTATTTGACGAGTGATCCGATGAGCGATGGTCACGACGAATTCAGTCGAGCACGCGCAGTTCGATCCCCGTGATCGTTGTTCGACTATCGTGACGACGCAGCCATCTCGATCATGGATACAACCTCTGCGGGGTGCGAAATCATCAAGGCGTGCGACGCGCCGTTGATGGCGACGGTCTTCACCACCCGCGCACGCTGCGCCATGAAATCCATCGCAGCCGGCGGAATGTTCCGATCGCCGGTTCCATAGATCATGTACGACGGCAGCGACTTCCACGAAGGCACCCCGGACGGCTCGGCCAGGGCTGCTTCGGCAACGGGGCGTTGCGTGGCAGCCATCAACGCAGCCTGGCCTTTCGGAACGTCGGCTGCGAACTGCATCCGGAATTTCTCCGGCTTGATATAGAGATCGCGCCCACCGTTCTGCGTCGCGACCGCCCGGATAGCACCTCCCAACGTGCTTCCCGGAAACTTGCCCGAAAGCGACAGGCTGGTTTCCCCCATCTCCGGCGCGAACGCAGCCACATAGACGAGCGCCTTCACATTCGCCTGCCCGTTCGCAGCCTCTGTTATCACCGGACCGCCATAGGAATGGCCGACGAGAACAACCGGGCCGGAGATGGATCGAATTACCGTCGCGACTTCCGCCGCGTCTCCCTTCACGCTGCGCAGGGGATTGGCAGCCGCGACCGTCTCATAGCCCGCCTTGTTGAGCCGGGCGATCACCGCGTTCCAGCTCGCGGATTCGGCGAAGGCTCCGTGCACCAGAATGATGACCGGCTTGGCACGGGGCGCTGCTTGCGCTGGTCGCATGGCCGAATTGAGCAGCACGGCGGCTGCCGCCAGAGCGAAGACACTCGGTTTCATATGCGTTCTCCGGGTTTGTCGATAGGTTCGGAGCAGCCTGCGCCAAGCTCGGGCCTCGGGCTGCTTGGCCAACGAATTCGCCAATCAATCCAGATTTCTAGGTGATCAAGACCGACGTCGAACACAGGAAGAGGCGCAGTCAAGCGGCTCTGAGGCCGCGGCCGGTCGTTGACTTGCCTGTCGGGGATTGCGCAGCGCCAAGAGGGTCAGCGCCAGTCGGAGAAGCGCCGGCAGCGTCACCGCCGGAAAGTCCCGCGGAATGACGGCAGGCGAGCAGATTCCGACGGCAACCTCCCAAAAATGGAAGAGCGCATGCGCGCAAAGCCAAGATGTCGCGGCTGCCCATAGTCCAACGCGACGCTCCGGCACGAACAGGCCGAGGCCGAACGCCACGCCGAGAAACATCTGAATCATCCCGATGTCGCGAATGAAGTGCTGGTTGAAGAAGCCGGTATCAGTCACACCCGGGACCATTTCGTACCAAGCCAGTGGCGCGATCAGCATGAAAAGGCCGTTCGCGTTCAGAAATATGCCGTTGAACGCCACCATGATGACGACCGCCGCGGCAGCAGCGCCGCTTCGAGGGAGCATCGCCTCGCACGTCAAGAGCGCTTTCATCAATTACCTCTCGCCAGAAGTGCGCTCACCACCGAGCACTCGCGATGATCTCGGAGCGGGGTGACAGAGCAGGAGCGAGGGAAATTGTTCGCGTTGAGCGCTTGGATCTCTACTGGCCCCTCCGACCTCTGCTCTCGATAGATCGCCAGACTGACCTGTACCTTGGCATAGACAAGAAAGAGCAACAGCATGCGCAGAGCCCGATCCGGATTCCGGTGGATCGAGCTTCAACCCGCCTGCTGCTGGTCAGGATCGTAGGTGAGAGGTGGCCGGAGCTGCGAGCTCGCGACGCTAGACGCCGGCACCCGAACGTCCGACTCCGGGAGCTACGCCAAGTTCCGCTCCTGGCGCGCGGCGGCCGGTCAAAGGAGATCCGAGCGAACGTCAGCAATCCACCCTCAGCCGACATCGGCGAGGCCTGCTACTGGCGCCCCGGCTTGGCGATTGCCAGCGCGATCCAACACAGCTTCTGTCCGCTAGCTCGGCGTTTCCGCCGTCCATCTGCCGCAACGCCGAAAACCGGCCGATCCAGCACGTGCGGCCGAGGCGTGGTTGTCCACCTGCGAGCGCGCCTTGCGCCCACCCACCGCTGTTCCGCGCCAGGCAGAGCTGTTCGCGCCAACCCCAATGGCGAATCGGACCAGCGACTGTCGTTCGACCGGAGAGAGGCACACCGATGGGATCGGCGATCGACCTGCGCGTCGCGAATAGCCGATTTCCAGCGTCACGCCCCCCGTGCCCGCTAACTCAGGTTGTTGCCCCAGATCATGATCGACAGCGAGAAGGTGATGAGGCCCATGACCGCCAGGATGAAGGCGCGACGACGGGCCCGTGCCTCGCTGTGGTTCAAGCCGATTAGCAGTGTTGCAAGCGTCCAGAGGCCCGTGAATGCCAGAAGCACCAGGGTGTAGACTGGGCCGGAGAGGTCATAACCGCCCCCTCCGATCGATGGGTATTCCGAAGGGCCGGGGCTGAGGCTCCAAACCAGAACGCCGACGACCACGGCGAAGACGGTCATCCACACATAGAACCCCGTGTCTTTCAATCAGCCCTCCTCAGGCATCCGACGGTCCGAAAATGGATCAAGCCAGTGGATGACAACATCGGCAAACCACTCACCCCGGTCGCCAGCTCGGCTAACGGAGCTTGGCGATCCCGATACCATCGAGTTTGGCGCGGTCCTTGATGGATTCCTCGCTGCGGGTCATCGCTTTCGAAATCGCCTTCAGTGCCATGCCCTTCTTGGCGAGCAACTTGAGCTTCTCAAGTTCCTCATGTGTCCAGGGTTGGCGATGACGTTCAAATCGCTCGGTCACATTCTGCTCCTGCTCTGCCGGGACATCTCCCGCATTCGCGCCCACTATAGCAGTGATGGCGACGGATTTGACCGCAGGGATGGATCGGTGCCGAGCCCATCCGGGCGCTCGGCGCCGGAAGCGGACTATGCCCTCCTGTCCGCAAGCGAACATCGAGAATGCCGTTGCGGCACAGGCGATCGCGGGGCTTAGGAGGCTCGGCGAGCGAGCGCGAGCTCGTGGCCATGACCCGACCATTCGTCGGCCGGGCCATGGCCGTCCATTCGTCAGAACATGTGGAAAGGCGGCTTGGCGTCGTCTGGCAGGAGCGCCTTATAGGGCGTCCGGACAAGGCGCTCCTCGAAGTCGGCCTTGGCCTTTTCCAGCAACCCCGGTTCGACGAGCACGTCCGCGGCTACGCCCGCCATGATCTTCGCAACGTGAACCATGCCCTTGTGCGCCAGCGGCGATTGACCATGGGCCGTCAACTGCCAGGAATGCCCCGGCGTGCCGATCGTATACGTCGCGCCCCGCGCCTGTACCGTCGGCACGGCCCAGGAGACATCACCGACATCGGTCGAGCCCATCATACGCGGCCCCGGCACCTCCTTGGGTGCGATCGCGTTGCACAGGGGAAAATCCGTCACCGGCAATCCCGAGCGGCGAAATGCGCTTTCGATATGAGCGGGCGTCACGCTCTTCTGCATGCGCCTGGCGAAGGCGACGTCGTCTGCATCGAACGGAGGCGGACCAAGCCGATCGAAATTGCGCTGCATGGCGTCCTCCAGGGGCGCGTTCGCCAGCAAGCTGCTCATCGCGCTGACGACTTCGCTGGTGACCGTGGTCTCCGTCATCAGGGCCGCTCCTTCGGCAATTTTCCGGACCCGGGCGAGGAGTTCATGGACTTCGGAGACCATCGTCGCCCGCACGACATATCGGAGCTTGGCCTTGGCTTGGACAACGTTCGGCGCGATGCCGCCTGTATCCAGATACGCGTAGTGGATGCGCGCATCGCTCGGCATGTGCTCGCGCATGTAGTTGACGCCAACATTCATCAACTCGGCGGCGTCGAGCGCGGAACGGCCGAGATGCGGAGAAGCGGCGGCATGGCTGGCGCGCCCGGAAAACTCGAAGTCGATCGTCGTGTTAGCCAGGGATATGGCTGCCGTCACCGCCGCAAAATCCGCCGGATGCCAGGAAATCGCGATGTCGACGTCCTTGAAGGCGCCCTCCTTGACCATGAACGCTTTGCCTGCCCCACCTTCTTCCGCCGGGCAGCCATAGTAGCGGACGCGGCCCTTGAGCCCACGCTCGGCGAGGAAATCCTTGACCGCCGCGGCCGCCAGCATGGCGCCGGCCCCCAGCAGGTTATGGCCGCAGCCATGGCCGGCCGGCTGGTTCGAAAGCGGTTGATGCTCGGACACGCCGGGGGCTTGCGAGAGCTCAGGCAGCGCGTCGTACTCGCCGAGGATGGCGATCACCGGGCCGTCTTCTCCCGCCTCGCCCATGACGGCGGTCGGCAATCCGGCGATGCTCGTCTCCACGCGAAATCCCTCGCGCCGAAGCTGCTCGGCGTGGGCCGCAGCCGACTTGACCTCGCGGTAGTTGAGCTCGGGCATTTCAAAGACGCGGTCGCTCAACTCGATGTAGTCCGCCTGCTTTGAATCGACGATCGTCCAAATCTTATCGGTATTCTGCACAGACTTCTCCCGAGTTTGCATTCGCGCCATAGAGGCTGGTGGAGGCCGCCGTCATCCGCAATCGCCGGATATCGACAGCCCCACCCTTCGAGAGGCTACTACAAGGCGAACGGCAGAAAGGCCGAATTTTACTCAGAAGAATCGGCAATTGTTGCAGACCGATCGACGTTTGCTTGTGCCCTCCGAAATTCGCGATTGCGGGTCCATGGAAGCGCGACGGTTGCTCGCCGCGCCGATCGACTGACAGATCGGTCTGCTCGGAGAGGATCGGGGCATCGTCGGCGACAAGACCGAGATAGCACCCAGTGATTTCGAGGAATGACCAAGGCGACGTTCAGGTGTGTGGGGTGTCGGGCCGGAAGATATCGGCTTTGCGAGGCGTGGCGGTTGGGCGTTCGATCGAGAGGGTCACGTCCGGCGCGTCATGCCCCATATGCAGATCAAAGAGGCTGGCATTCAGCACTCTATCGGCTGCGGTCTGGCGGTAATTGAAACGCAGGTAATCGTGCCAGGTGGGCGTGTGGAACGACTCGGTCCACATTTTGGTATCGCGCAGATTCCGCGTCAGAATCCATCTCCGGGCGCCGTTGCGCCCCTGGGCACGCCGGCGCTGCAGCATCAAGGCAAGAAAGTTCTCAACCTGATCGGTGGCGATCTGATACTCGATTCTGACAGCAATCGGCCCGCTGCGTGGCTTCAGATCGAGGTTGATCGCGGGCGCCTCGAAGGTCTCGGCCGTCGAAACATCAGAATCCTTGCGCTGATGGATGGGCAGGAGCAGACCGAGGACGGCGACGCCAAGAGAGGCTGCGGTCGAGGCCTGCAGGGCAAAGCTCAAGGAATAGCTCTCGGTGATCATCCCCCAGAGCCAGCTCCCGGTGGCGAGCCCGAGTGACGTGAGGGCGTAATACAGCGAAATCGTCCGGCCGACGACCCAACGGGGGCTCGCCCATTGTACGCTGATGCTCAGGCCCGACCACCCCAGAACCCATCCGGCGCCGCCGAGCATGAGCGCGACAGCCGCGACAGCCGGGGTTTTCGTCAGCGAAAGACTGAGCGTGCATGTCGCGCACGCCACGCAAGCCAGCTTCAGGAGCTGCTCGTCTGACAATCTTCGTCTGAGCGCGGTCGACGTCAGGCCCGCCAGCAGCGCACCTGCGCCGAAGCCGGCCATGAGGGTGCCATAGGCAACGGCTCCCTGTTTCAGCTGATCACGAACCACCAACGGGAGGAGAGCGAGAATGGCGATGCCCGCGAGCCCGAACAGGAAGCCGCGGGCGAGCGCCGTCTTGATCTCCGAAGACAGCGACGTGAAGCGAATGCCGTCGGAGATCGCCGTCAGCATCGCTTCGGGTGGCAGTCTCGAGGTTGGGACTTTCCACCGGGATCGCCAGACCACGATCAGCGGCGCGAGATGGCCAAGGGTGTACAGGCAAAACGCCGTCAAAGGGCCGAAGGACGCGAGAATAATGCCCCCGAGAGCCGGCCCGACGCTGCGCACGGTGTTGAACCCGACGGATGTCAGCGTCACAGCCGCGGCGAGATCCTTTCGATCGACAATATCGCCCACGGACGCCTGCCAGGCCGGGTCGTTGAAGGCGATGCCGCACCCCGCGAGGAAGCTGAAAAACAGGATGATCCAGGGGTTGATCATGCCAAAGGCGACGAGAATCGTCAGCGCAGCAGCAGTCACGGCCATCAAGGACCGCGCCGCCAGCATCACCTTGCGGCGGTTGAAATTGTCGACGATGGCCCCGGCGAAAATCGACAGGATGAAAGCGGGCAGGTTCGTCGCGGCCTGAACCAATGCAACCATCACACTGGACGGCGTGATGGTTGCCATCAGCCAGCTCATTGCGATGGTCTGGATGAGCCATCCCAACCCCGAGATCAGCCCGGCGAGCCAGATGGCCCGGAACGTCAGATTGTTGAGAGGCGCAAACGGCCCAGTGCCTGCCGCGGGCTTCTGCACATCCATGACCCGGCTCTTTTCCGACGTTTGTATCTGGGGCGCCGGCGTTGATCCCCGAGCGTGATTCCCGAGTCTTACGTCACGAATTCTGTTTGGAAAGCGCCCGTTGCGCATGTTGGCGCTCCATCCAGAGCGGGCATCCCCCGAAACTGCGCCGGGCGTCGCCCCTGCCCCTTTGCCGTCGTTATCGTGGCGTTCTCAGGACGGCTGCTCCAGCGGCCACACCTCGACGACACCGTGTGCAACAGCGCAGGGAGTTCGTGACACCATGTTTATGGCTTCAGCGAGATCGGCAGCCTCGACGATGGCAAATCCAGCCACTGGCAAGGCGGATCTCATGAATGGACCGTTCGCCGTTTCAATCTGGGCAGCATCGGGATTGCGCACCTGTACCGGTGGCCCCGCGATGCCCATCAATACCCCGTCCTTCTGCAATTTTGCATCATGGGCATGGGCGGCGTCTCGAATGGCGACTGCGGTACGATCGTACCCCTCTCGGTCTCCATATCCGATCGTCACGAACTTCGGCATGGCTCGCCTCCTTCCGCTTGCTGCAATGGGGAGAAACGTACCTGCGATCAGCACGGCCGAACATGGCGTCAGGGACGGCCGCAGTGACCCGGCGAAGACGGCCTGGCGCCATTCGAAGACATTGGCGCATGGCCCAGCAGCGGACGTTGGGCGTTGGCTCTAGGCCGAATCTCGGGGGTTTCGGGACCGGCGAAGGTGAAGAATAGCCGGTCGCGATTGGCGCGAAATGGCAAGACTGACGCCTGCCTATGCACCAAGTGACCCCAACAGAGTTGGTCACTTTGATCGGAGAGCCTCATCGATCGTTATCAGACCATCGGGTGTACAGTCATCGCCGAAGGCGTTGAGACCGATGCCGAATTTTCGCTGCTCTCTCAGCTCGGCGTGAGCCTGATCCAGGGCTTCCTATTCGCACAGCCGGCGCTTGCATGCCCTTCAGCCATCACGTGCAGGTGAGCGTCACCGCACATGGCTCCCCGCCACACCGCGCGGGTCCCTTTCATCGCCATTGAACTGATCAGCCATCCGCAGGGTGGCCCTCTAAGACTGCATATTGAGGAGCTTTTGCATGCTGTCGAGAATCGACCAACTGGCTGTGTTCTCAGCCGTTGCATTCGTTGGTCTAGGAATTAGCCTGGCCGGTACCGGCGGCGCACGGGCGCAGGACGCGAATGCCGATCTGGCGAAAAAGCTCAGCAATCCCGTGTCATCGCTGATCAGCGTGCCCTTCCAATTCAACTACGACCGGGGCTTCGGACCCAACCATGGCGACCGGAAAACGCTCGACATCCAACCCGTCATCCCGTTTGCATTGAACGGCGACTGGAACCTCATCTCCCGCACAATCATTCCTGTCACCCGGCAGCATGACCTTGCCGGCTCCTCCGGCAACCAGTTCGGCCTCGGTGACGTCACGCAGAGCTTCTTCGTTTCCCCGACGCAGCCGGCCGCTGGCGGGATCATCTGGGGTGCAGGACCCGTCTTCCTCGTTCCGACGGCGAGCGACGATCTGCTCGGAGGCGGCAAGTTCGGGCTGGGTCTGACTGCCGTCGTTCTGAAGCAGGAAGGGCCATGGACGGTCGGCGCGCTTGCAAACCACATCTGGTCCGTTGCGGGCAAGGGAGACAGGTCCGACATCAGCGCGACCTACGTGCAGCCCTTCATCTCCTACAGGACATCGGACGCCTGGACGTTCACGCTCAATACCGAGAGCACCTATGACTGGGAGGCCGAACAATGGTCGGTGCCGATCAATTTCCAGGTTTCGAAGCTTGTGAAGTTTGGTGAGCAGCCGGTGAGTCTCTTCGGCGGCGTACGCTATTGGGCGACTGCGCCGAAGAACGGACCGAGCGGCTGGGGTCCGCGGGTGGGGCTGACGTTCCTGTTTCCGACATAGGTGAATTCGGCGACCCAACGCTTGTTCGGCCGCGTTGCGGCGAACTGACGATCGAGCACATTTGGTGCGATGATCGAGGTCATCGGTGAACTGGCAGGAGACAAAGTCGAGCGACCAGCGCTCGTTCGGCCCGAGCGGACTCAGCATCGGCGCTCTTGCGCCGATGGCTCGTTTGCGGCCGCCGCGCCGGCGCACCGCCAACTTCTCCTCGCGATACAGCCGGAAGAGCCGCTTGTGGTTCACGACGGCGTTGTCACGTCAACGTCCGGCGGGCGCAAAGAGGCGCATTTGGCCGGGTGAGAGGCTTAGGCGGTGAGGCCGGCCACGGCCTTCCAGTGCGCCAGCGCCCTGAGACCCTCTTCTCCTCCAGATCAAGGAAGAGTCCTGAGTTTCTCTTCCGGCCTTAGGCGGCCTGTTTTTCCAGCCTGGATTTCTGGGCGAACTCGGTTGGCGTCATGTTGCCGAGGGCCGAATGTGGTCGATGAGCTGACGGCGCTGCCGGCCTCGGCGAGCGTCGAAAACAGCGTGTCATTCAAATCTTCGACGCTGAAACGGCACAGCATGTACATCACAGAACGAGCAATTTTTTCAGGACGGAAAGTACATCCTTGTATGGCAGCATCGTCGCAGCCACCAGGGCGAAAGGAATGAGCGCTGCGGCGGCGACGGGAACTACGGTGGCCCTGCTGACGAGAATCGTCGAGAGCTTGCACGTTGCCTCATAGTGCTTGCCCGGATCCGACAATTCAGTGTCTGGCTCGGGAGTGGAAGCCGGAAAGACATTCTGGCCGATGGCCTTCCGCTCGGCAGATCGACAATAGTTTGTCGCCTGTGCCCCCAGCAACGACATGCCTTGCTCCTTCAATCGATAAAGCGGCGGGCTGAAGGCGGATAACGAGTAGGCGAAAAAACTGATGACGATTGCCAGCCAGCCGCCCATGACCGTAGTCAGCGTCGCTGTGGACAGGCCTTCGTTGAGGTGATGTTTTGCAACTGCCGCAGCGATCGCACAGCTCATTCCAAAGACGAAAATGGCATAGGCGTTCGGATACTGTCCCAGGAACGCCAAGCCGCCCTTGCCGTCGGGATGGGTTGCAACCAGGCGAAGGTCAAGCGTCGCCAACTTGCGAAGCAAGCGCGTCCAAACAAGGTGCCGCCACGCTCCTCGCAAAAAGAGGAACACGAACAATGGAAGGCTGAAGCAGATCGACCACCAACCGGCAAGCGTAATCCTATTGCCTTCGAGCAAATGCTCAACCGCCCATGAAGATGCTTCGGCGGTGTGAAAATTGAGATAGGAAAGGGTCGAGGCGAAAACTGCCAAGGCTAGGCAGGCGAGCTCCGCTCCCCGAGAATCGCGCTGGCGAAGCGCCCAGGACACAATCGTCGCGGCGGCCGGAATTGACGTCGGAGCAACGATTGGCGCGCGCGCAAGTTGGGCCAGCTTCGCTTTCAAGCCATTTTCGACCTGTAGCTCAGCCAAAACAAAAGCACCGATCCCGATGAAAAACTTCGCCCATACTCCGAGATCGGCAAGATAGGCTCCTTGGCCGCGCTCCAAGGAGAAGCTGCGTGGCAGGCCAAGCAAAAAAGGAACGCCCCAAGCCAAAGCCACGAACAAGACCGCCCGAGATTCTACGCGAAGCGCGTTCTTCCGCAGCAATTTCAGTTGCTCTTGCAGTTCGAAGAAAGGTCCGCCGTGGGACGCGAGAAATTCGTGCAGATCGGGATCGAGGCGCAAAGAGGAATCTCCCGCGTTCACTTTCGCTGAGGCTGGAGCAGCAGTTTCGTTCATTTCCCAAGCCACTTCTTGATCGAGATTTTTGAATACGCCTTACCACACCGCCGCATGAGGTCGCCGGCGAGATACACCGTCGCGGGTCCCAGGCCCGTTAATGTGACAGTGCCTGTTGGTGGACGTTGGGCTCTCCACCTATTGGCATGAAGAACAAATTCCACTGCACCCGTCCCTTCGTTGCTCAGTCCGAAGGGACGTGCACGCCTGGCGATGAGGAAGTTCTATCCCCCTATCGCGCCTGGTCGCGGCCCTGCCGCTGCTCGACCGCAGCGATATAGGCGTCGCGCGAGGGGCCGAGATGGTCGCGGCAGAGTTGCACCAGCCTCGCCCGGTCGCCGGCCTCGAGCGCGGCGATCATCGCCCAGTGCTCGGCGCAGGCCAGCGCCAGATGCGAGGGGCTGGCCGCCGTGATCGAACGGGCGCCATGGACCTTCTGCGCCATCATCTGGATCAGCTCGACGAGATGGGCATTGCCGCAGGCGGCAAAGAGCGTCTCGTGAAACGCCATATTGGCGCGGAAAGCCGCGCGCGCATCGGCGTCAGCGACTGCGGCCGCATGGACCTCCTGAATGGCTTTCAGCCGCGACAGGATCTCGGGCCCGGCCGGCAGCGGAAGCTGCTCAGCCGCCAGGGTCTCCAGCGCCTCGCGCACCGAATAGATCTGGCGCACCTCGTGGGGCTCCAGCAGCCTGACCGCTGCGCCTTTGTTCGGCACGCGCTCGACCAGCCCGACCCGCTCCAGCTCGGCCAACGCCTCGCGCACGACATGGCGCTTCACTTCGAGCCGCGCGGCGATGTCCTCCTCGATCAGTCGCTCGCGCGGCAGGAGCCAGCCGAGCACGATCTCCTCCTCGAGAGCGTCCGCCACCAGGCGGGTGCGGTCGGCGGTGGCGGGCTTCAACGCGAGGACGGACATGCGACCAACTCCAATTCCAACATAATTGTTGACAATCCTGTCAACGGCAACGCCTCATCCTGTCATGACGAGCGCCAATGACAAGACTGCCCCCGCCAAACTGGCCCCGCGCGGCATGCGCCGCAATCTCGCCAGCTATGGCGATCCCGGTTTTTCGCTGTTCCTGCGCAAGGCCTTCATCAAGGCGGCCGGCTTTTCCGACGATGCGCTCGACCGGCCGATCATCGGCATCACCAACACCTTCAGCGACTTCAACCCCTGCCACGGCAATGTGCCGCGCCTGATCGAGGCGGTGAAGCGCGGCGTCATGCTCGCCGGCGGCCTGCCGATGGAGTTCCCGACCGTCTCGATCCACGAGTCGTTCTCGAACCCGACCTCGATGTTCCTGCGCAACCTGATGGCGATCGACACCGAGGAGATGATCCGCGCCCAGCCGATGGATTCGGTCGTGCTGATCGGCGGCTGCGACAAGACCGTGCCGGCGCAGCTGATGGGCGCGGTCTCGGCCGATATCCCCGCGATCCAGCTGATCACCGGCCCGATGCTGGTCGGCCACCACAAGGGCGAGATTCTCGGCGCCTGCACGGATTGCCGCAGGCTCTGGGGCCAGCACCGCGCCGGCACCATCGACGAAGCCGAGATCGAGGTCCTGACCGGCAGGCTCGCGCCGACGCAGGGCACCTGCATGGTCATGGGCACGGCCAGCACCATGGGCTGCCTCGTCGAGGCGCTCGGCATCGCGCTGCCGGGCACGGGCACGATCCCCGCGACCCATGCCGACCGCATCCGCGCCGCCGAGGCCAGCGGCCGGCAGGCCGTCGCGCTGGCCAAGGGTGGGCTCAAGCCCAGCGCATTGCTGACCGAGACGGCCTTCCGCAACGCCATGGTGGTGCTGCAGGCGATCGGCGGCTCGACCAACGGGCTCGTCCATCTCGCGGCCATCGCGCGCCGCGCCGGCTTGAGCATCGATCTGGAGGAGTTCGACGCGATCGGCCGCGCGGTGCCGGTGCTGATCGATCTGAAGCCGTCGGGCGATCATTACATGGAGCATTTCCACTGGGCCGGCGGGGTGCCGAAGCTGATGAAGGAGCTGCGCGCGCATCTGGCGCTCGACGCCATCACCATCAGCGGCCAGACCATCGGGGAGATTGCCGAGGCCGCCGAGGAGGTGCCGAACCAGACGATCATCCGCAGCGCCGCAAACCCGCTGAAGCAGACCGGCGGCATGGCCGTGCTGCGCGGCAACCTGGCGCCGGGCGGCGCGGTCATCAAGCATTCGGCCGCCTCTCCTGCCCTGCTCCAGCACACCGGCCGGGCCGTGGTCTTCGACTCCGTCGAGGACATGGTCACGCGCATGGACGATTCCAGGCTCGATGTGACCGCCGATGACGTGCTCGTGCTGCGCAATGCCGGCCCCAAAGGCGCGCCCGGCATGCCGGAGGCCGGCTATCTGCCGATCCCGAAGAAGCTCGCCCAGGCCGGCGTCAAGGACATGGTCCGGATTTCGGATGCCCGCATGAGCGGCACCGCCTTCGGCACGATCGTGCTGCACATCACGCCTGAATCGGCGGTGGGCGGCCCGCTCGGGCTGGTCCGCGACGGCGACCTGATCAGGCTCGACGTCCCCGCCCGCCAGATCGAACTGCTGGTCGATGCGGCCGAGCTCGAACGCCGCAGGGCAGAATGGCAGCCCCCCGCCCATCTCAGCGAGCCCTCGCGCGGCTATCGCGGGCTCTATCTGAGCAGCGTCCTCCAGGCCGATGAAGGCTGCGATTTCGACTTCTGCTGACCGGCCGCCGCGCGGCTCAAGACACGTGATGCAGGGCCGGACGAACCGGCCCGCAGCCCAACCCGGAGGAGACTACGCCCGATGCTGAAACGCGCCTTTCTCGGCGGCACGCTCGCCGCTCTCTCGTTCGCTGGTCTCTCGCTCGCGCGGGCCGCTCCCGCAGGCGCCCAGGCCTATCCGCAACGGCCGGTCACGCTGCTCGTGCCCTATGCGCCGGGCGGGGCGACCGACATCATCGGCCGCGTCATCGCCGAGGAACTCTCGCAGAGCATCGGCCAGCGCGTCGTCGTCGAAAACCGCGCCGGCGCGGCCGGCAGCGTCGGCGCGGCTGCCGTCGCCCGGGCCCAGCCCGACGGCTACCTGCTGCTGATGGGGGCGCTGACCAGCCACTCGATCAATATGGGACTGCAGGCCAAGCCCGGATTCGACCTGAAGAAGGATTTCGCGCCCGTCACCCTCGCCGGCACGGTCGGCCTGGCGCTCGTCGTCCACCCCTCCGTGCAGGCGAAGACGATTCCCGAACTGGTCGCGCTCGCCAAGGCCAAGCCGGATGACTTCAACTACGCCTCCTCCGGCAATGGCTCGCCGCAGCATCTCGCCGGCGAGATGTTCAATGCGCGCGCCGGGACGAAGCTCGGCCATGTGCCCTATCGCGGCAGCGGCCCGGCCATGACCGACATGATCGGCGGCCAGGTCAAGGTGATGTTCGACACCATTCCCTCCGTGCTCCAGCATGTGAATGCGGGCTCGCTGAAGGCGATCGCGACCACCGGCCGCGAGCCCTCCCCCTTCATGCCGGATTATCCGACCGCCATCGCGCAGGGACTGCCCGATTTCGAGATCGGCTCCTGGTTCGGGGTGCTCGCCCCGGCCGGCACGCCGCAGCCGATCATCGACAAGCTCAACGCCGAGATCGTCAAGGCGCTCAAAAGCCCCAAGGCACTGGAGGCGATGAAGCTGCAGGGCGTGACGCCCAAGCCCGGCACGCCAGCCGAGGCGGCCGCGCTGATCGACAGCGAGATGCAGAAATGGAGCGACCTGATCAAGGCGACCGGGCTGAAGCCCGAGTGATGGAATTTGGCTCCGCGCTGCGCTAGGCCCGGAATGGTGGCGCCGGTGAGAGCTTACGCTCATCAACGCCAACCCTTGAGAGCGAGAGCATCATGACTCATCCCATCGAGCGCATCGCCATTGTCGGTGCCGGCATGATCGGCGCGAGCTGGGCGGCGCTCGCCTGCGCCCATGGTGTCGCTGTCGCGGCTTATGACCCCTCGCCCGCTGCCGAGGAGACATTCTTCGCCTATGTCGCGCGGGCGCGTTCGCAACTCGCCGAACTGGGGCTTGACGGCGCGGGTGCGCTCAGCTTCTCGACCAGGCTCGGCGCGGTGCTTGAAGGCGCGCAGTTCATCCAGGAGAACGGCCCGGAGAACGAGGCCGTGAAACGGCAATTGCTGAGCCAGATCGACGCCCAGACGGCGCCGAATGCGATCATTGCCAGCAGCACCTCGGCCTTGCTGCGCAGCGCCATCGTCGCCGAGTGCAGCAGGCCCGAGCGCATCATCGTCGCCCATCCCTTCAACCCGCCGCATCTCGTGCCCTTGGTCGAGATCATCGGAGCGGATGAGGCCGTCATTGCCCGCGCCAGCGCCTTCTATCGCGCGCTCGGGCGCAGGCCCGTGGTGCTGAACCGCGAAATGCCCGGCCATATCGCCAACCGGCTGGCGTCCGCGCTCTATCGCGAGGCGGTCCATCTGGTCGAGCAGGGCGTCGCCAGCGTCGCCGACATCGATGCCGCCCTGTGCCATGGGCCCGGTCTGCGCTGGGCCCTGATGGGTCCGCATATGACCTATCATCTCGGCGGCGGCGCCGGCGGCATCAAGGGCTATCTCGCCCATCTCGGGCCGAGCCAGCTCAAGCGCTGGGACTCGCTCGGCCAACCCTCACTCAGTGATGAGGTGCAGCGCCGGATCGTGGAGGGGGTGGCAGAAGAGAGCGCCGGCCGCTCGATCGCGGAGCTGGAAGCGCGCCGCGACGAGGGCCTGCTGGCGCTGCTGAAATCGCGCAAGCTGGTGAGCGAGTAGGTCGGGGTCCGGTCGGACGAAGGCGATCGATCGCAACTGCCGCGGATCAGGCGGCGGCGCGCCCTGCCGGCTCCACGATCTCGGTCAGGGCTTCCCCGGCCGTTTCCGGGTTGCCCTTGAGCGCGCCGTCGGCCAGCGAGACGACGCCGACAAGCCGCTTGTTGCGATCGACGACAGGAAGGCGCCGGATCTGGTTGTCGCCCATATTGTGGATGACGCTCTCCATCTCCTCGTCCTCGAAGCAGTATTTGACATCGCGCGTCATCACGTCGCGAACGAGGGTCCAGCCGTCACGCCCCTCGGCAACAGCCCGGATAACGATATCGCGGTCCGTGATCGTACCGACCAGCCGATCCTCGTCGCCGACCGGCAGGAAGCCGATATCCTCCTCGGCCATTCGGCGAGACACCAGCTGCAGGGTCTCCTCGGGGTGGGCGATGCGCGCCCCTCGGGTCATCGCTTCGGATACTTTCATCGCAATGGCTCCTTCTCGTCGGCTCCGGGATTGAACGCCCCGGAGTCGGAAGCGTTCCGGCTGAGAGTGTCAGGGGACCCTGCGCCTGCTGGTCGGGCCTGTGCCGAGCCCACGGCACGCCCGCCCCGTTCCGGGCGAGCAGGCCTGCGTGAACCCGTGCATCGCGCCGAAACCGACACAATCTCACCCCAGCGACGACATGCCAGCATACTGAAGCGCCGCGTCAGCCGAAGCCCGCAGGGCTATCGTGCCCAGGGGAAGGATGGCGGGTGAAGCTGACTTGGAGCTGCCCGCCAGTCGCGTCGCGTTGCCTTAGTTACCGGGCTTGTTCTTGATCGCCTGATCGATTTGCCGCTTTACGGCTTCCAGATTGAACGAGGCCGGGTCCTGCATCGGTGGGTAGTCGAGTGCGGTCCGAGCCAGCTTGGCGACTTCTTCCTGAACGGAGACGAACCGCCAGAACTCTCGGGCATAGAAGTCGTTCATGTAGCCGCCGCCCAGGTCATTGAGGCTCTGGCCACCGATCGACGGGGTTCGCTCGAAGGGGTCCTGGCGGATATTGACCATGGTCGGCATGTCGGTGGTGACCTTCGCGCCGGGCCAACCCTGCGGCTGCTGGTAGAACTGGTACTTGAAGTTGTCGATCCGAACGGCGCCAAGCTGCGGACCGCCGAAATAGAAGAACTCATGCCGCGCGGACGGGCCATTGCCCTGGAGCAGATCAATCTGGTTGTAGCCGTCGAGATGGTTCTTGTAGGTCCTCTCGCCCAACGCCACACCCTTCAGGAGCTGGCCGGTGATGTCGCCATTGCCTGCCGCAGCCAGGAGCGTCGGGAACCAGTCCAGCGCCGAAAAGATCCCGTTCTCGACCGTGCCCGACTTGACCTTGCCCGGCCAGCGAATGATCGCAGGCACCCGGAAACCGCCTTCCATGACCGTCCCCTTGGTCCCTTTGAAAGGGGTCATTCCGCCATCGGGCCAGGTGAAGACTTCCGCGCCGTTGTCGGTGGTGAAGATGACGATCGTGTTGTCCGCCTGGCCTGAATCCTCCACGCATTTCAAAAGGGCGCCGACGCTGTCATCGAGCTGCGCCATGCCCGCCTCTTCAAGGCCGAAATTGGTCTTGCTGTTCATCAGCGCCTGATATTTCGGCGACAGGAACGTCCAGACATGCATGCGCGTCGTGTTGTGCCAGACAAAATAGGGCTTCTTGTCAGCTTTGGCCTTGTCCATGAAATCACATGACGACTTGACCAAGATTTCGTCGAAGGTCGTCATGTCATATTTGGCCTTCGGCGTGATGTCGTGCATGTTTGGCACGTTGCTCATATTGGGGTAGGGCGCCAAGGGGCCCTCATCCACGATCCTCTGCTTGCCGATCTTGCCCCAGCGCGGCATTTCGGTCGCGTCATCCACGGTTGTGGCAAAGGTATGCAGCAAGTTGCGGGGGCCGACCTTGTCGCGATAGGACTGCTCGTCCGGGAACGAATACCAGAACGGATCGGACATCGCGTCGAGGTGGTAGAGATAGCCGAAGAACTCGTCGAAGCCGTGAAGTGTCGGCAGGAACTTGTTCAGGTCGCCCAGATGGTTCTTTCCGAACTGCCCGGTGGCATATCCCTGTGTTTTCAGAGCCGTGGCGATCGTCGCCGCCTGGGCGGGCATGCCGACATCTGCGCCGGCTTGTCCAACCGTGGTCAACCCCGTGCGCAAGGGGATTTCGCCGGTGATGAAACTGGCCCTGCCCGCGGTACAACTGGCTTCGGCATAGTAATCAGTGAACATCATTCCCTGCGCCGCCAGCCTGTCGAGGTTGGGAGTCTTCCCTGACATGATCCCCCGGTGGTAGGCCCCGACATTGAACCAGCCTACGTCGTCGCCCATGATCACGAGTATGTTGGGCCGCTGTTGCTGCTGGGGCTGAGGTTGCTGCGACATCGCAGGGAGGCTCGCCCCGGTCAGCATGGCGATACTCGCAGAGAGACCAAGCCATTCGCGTCGACCAATCTTCATGTCCGACCCTCCAGGATGATGCTTACGGCCGCACCCGGCGCCCACGGGCCTCCGCGGGCACCTCAAGGACTTGTTCAGAATGGCGGCCGCGCCGATTTACCGGGATAGCAGGGCTGCGTTCTATTGTACCTTGGGGCAGTAGCGAACGGATCCATTAGCGCTTCGATGCCCCAGGAAGGGGCACTCCGAGGGTCCGGATTGGCCCAACTTCGTCCGTCACCGGCCTCGCCGCCCACGTCTCGGTTGGGGCGAGTCCGGACGTGGCGACGGCGCGTCGTCACGTCCGAGTTGGATGGATGGCTGAAGGTCATTTGGCGCGCTCGGGTGCCGCCATCGCGCCATAGCCGGACATGAGCGCCTTTCGGGGAAGGCGGACTCTCGTCAACGGCCCAAACAATGCGCGTTCGCGATCATGAAGCGGCGGGCGGTCGCCACGCCCAGAAACGACCGGCCCATTGTGTTCCTCGCCGGCAGATCGCCCTACAAATCGGATATCGGCCCCGTCCCCTCGCGGAAGGTTCTATCCTGCCCCCTCGTCCGCGACGCGTCCCGGCGCTCGATCTGGACGGAGAGGCTGAAATCAAGCGCGCCGGAGCAGCGGCCGCTCAGGGTGAGCCTCGTTTCCCCCTGGTCGCCGCTGAAGCTGCAGGTGAGCGAGTGGCTGAACCCAGGGTGTTGGTCCTGCCCCCAGGCTGGCGATGTCGCGGCCATGACCAGAGCCACCGCAAACGCCTTGTCGATAAGGGTGTGTCGCATCGGTCGGTCCTCCCGTTGGCTGAACCCAGGAGAGCGCATCATGATCAGGTCGGCGTGACGCATTGTGGGGCTCGGCATCCGCGGGATGACCGGAATCCCTCACCGGACGAGCCGGCGCCTCATCTCGCTTGCACGCGACAGGACAAACCTAGCACGGCGGTCGCCCGCCATGCCACAAATCGCTCTGCCCGCAGAGACTGAGCGCAGCGTCGAGCTCGATGCGAGGCGATCACCTTGAGCCTCGTCATCGGCGCCGACGCGCAGCTTCGCGCCGATATCTGAATCATGTCAGCCGCTTGATCTGAGATCATCACGTTCCAGTGGAACCGGGCTCACTGCGCCTTCTCATAGGCGGCATATTGCTCCTCCGTCATGCCCGGCAGCGTCTGCACGAAGGCGACGACGGCCCGCAAATCGTCGTCGCCATGGCTGTCCGCGAAGGACGGCATGCCGGTCATCCGAACCCCGTTCTTGACGATCCAGAAGATCTCGGCGGCGCTCCAGCGCCGGATCGTGTCCGGCAGGAATGGCGGCTCCGGATTGAGACCCTTGCCGATATCGGTCGGGTCCTTGCCCGGGCCGCCGTGGCAATAGACGCAGGTCTCGTTGTAGAGACGGAACCCTCGGGCAAGGTCCGTGGACGGTGCCGGCGCCGGCACCTTGGCCGCCTGGCGGGCCACCGACTGGCGCATGGCGGTCTGCAGGAGGAAGAACACCGGAGCGCTGTGCGGCTCGCGGGCGGCGATATTGACGACGCCGCTGAAGACAAGGGCGAGGCCGGCGACGGCCAGGACGATGAAGGCTGTGATGAAACCCGCGATGAAGCGCATGGCACCCTCCCGCGCGGGATGCGGCCCGGGCGGCCACTCTCCTGCGGCCGAGCCATGCTACCTGAACGATGCAGGGTCGAACAGCGCCCGGCGCGCTGCGCCCCGCGACGGCTGGCCGGCAGCACGTCAATGCGCGAGGCCGCCGGGCTCCTCCCGCTCGATTGACAGCATGCCGAATATTGCTACGCAGGCCGGCGAGGCAGTGTCCTCAGTCCTGTTGCGGGATTGAAATCTCCAGGGCCGGCCCGGCTCGTTTTTTGGTTCCCGTGCGTGGCTAAACTCAAACCTTGGACATCAAGCACAGCCCTGCTTGTCCGGTGGTTCATCTCATCGGCGACGCTCTCTGTCCCGCAGGCCGCGGGGCCGGTCGCCTTCGCGCTGGTCGCCCTGGCTCTGACGGGAGACACCAGCGGCGGCGCGGCGATGATCCTGGCGATGACACTCGCGCAAGTGATCGGTGCGATCCCGATCACCCGGGCCGGGAGACGCTTTCCGCCGACGACCTTCCTGCGGTTGCTGGTGGTCTTCCGAACCCTTGCGCTCGCCGCCATCGCCGTGCTGGCTCACCAGGCGGCCGCCTTCGGCTGGCTCGTCGCAGTTTCAGCGCTTGCCGGGGCGGTGAACGGCGCCGCCTTCGGATATCTGCGGACCGTGCTCAACGCGCTGGCGCCGGCCTCGAAATTGCCGCGAGCGCTCGGCATCTCAGCGACCCTGAACGAGGTGACGTTCGTCCTGGCTCCCGTGGCCGCCTCCGGGTTGGGCAGCGTCTCGCCGGTCTTTGCCGTGCTGGTTGTCGCGGCACTCGGAGCCATCCCTGCCCTGCTGGTGCCGACGGCGGCTGCAGCCCCCTTGGAAGACGCGCATCATCCCGATGCGTCGGTCATAAGCCCGGCGATCCTGCTCTGGCTGACATGCGCCGCGGCAGGCGGATCGACCGTGGCGGCGCTCGAGATCGGCGCCGTCGCTCTTGCCCTGCATTTCGGCTACGAGCCGACCCTGGCGATCCTGTTCACGGTGCCGCTCTGCCTGGCTTCAGTGGCGGGCGGTGTCTGGGTCAGCATTCGCAACCGCATGCAGACACGCCGGACCGTGCTGATCCAGCTGGCGATCATGACGACCGGCTCTATCCTCGCCGCGCTCCAGATCTCGCTGGCGGTGACGGTGCTTGGCGCGGTCCTTGTCGGAGTGGTTCTGGCACCGCTCGGCACCTATTACTCGCTCGCTCTCGATGCGCTGGCGCCTCCGAAGAAGCGGCCGGAGGTTTTCGCCCTGCTTCGCACCGCCAACGCGACCGGCGTCATCCTGGCCAGTGCGGTGATGACGGCCGTCTCCCTGTCCACGGCCTTGATCGTGGTGAGCTGCCTGATGATCACGGTCGTGGTCGTCGTCGGCCTGTCCTCGCGCAAAGCCTGAGGATCGACGACCGCGTTTCGCAGCGTCGGACGGCTCAGGCCCAGGATGACGCTGCCGGGACAGGTCAGCGTCGACGGTACGATCATCTCCCCGGTGCCGCGCAGGATGTTGGCGAGTCCGTTTGAAAAGCCAGACCAGCGGCATCCCGCGGAGCCGGCCGACGCCTCCACCTCCCCCGCGTCAGGGCATGGGGACCGTCTTCGGCCGGCGGCGGTCGTGATCGTTGTCGGCGTAGTAGCTGCGCTTGTTCTCATACATCAGCCGGTCGGCGCGCTTCACCAGCGACTCCATGGTTTCGCCTGGCTCGGAGGTCGCCATGCCGAGCGACAGGCTGAGCGCCGTGTCGCCATGGAACTGGTTGTTGAGCTCGACCAGTTGCTGGACATTGGCCAGAACCAGCCCCGCCTCGCCCGTGCCGGCGCCCGGCAGCACCACGGCGAATTCGTCGCCGCCGATCCTTGCTGCGAAAAGCGGCTTGTCCACGGCCTTGGCGAGCACCTCGCCGGCGCGGCGCAGCAGATCGTCGCCGGCGCCATGGCCGAACTCGTCATTGACGCGTTTCAGGCCGTTGAGATCGACCAGCATGAGCGAGACGCGCTGCGTGCGCTTGCGTTCGAGGCGGTTGAGCTCGTCGACATAGAAGCTCCGGTTGTAGAGCTTGGTCAGCACGTCGTGCTTGCCCAGGAATTCGAGATAGGCCTCGGCCTTGCGCCTTGCGGTGATGTCGGTCAACGCCACCTGGACCAGCGACCAACTCTGTTCATGGCCCGGCAACACCGAGAATTGCAGGTGCAGGTAGAGCAAGGTGCCGTCGAGCTTGTAGTTCACCACCTCGCGCTGCTGGAAGATCTTGCCGTTCCAGAGATCGATGAGCTGTTCGCGGAAGGGAACGCGCATCTCGTCGCGGAAGACGTCGTCGAGATTGTCGAGCAGATGGCCCTTGTCGCGGGCCGCGAAGAGTTCGAGCGTGTGGCTGTTGACGTCGATGACCCTGATCTCGTGCATGCAGCGGTCGATGAATTCGGGGTGCACCTCGGTGAAGACGCGCAGATCCTCGATGCCCTGCTCGCGCAAATCGTCGAGCAGGGCTTTGACATGGCGGAAATCCTCGACCCAGAGCGAGACCGGCGAATGGTCGAACAGGCCGCGCGCATAGGCCTCGCTCGCCACCAGCTCGCGCCGCGCCTGCTCGCGTTCGGTGATGTCGTCGATGGCGACCAGCACCCGGTCCCAGCTCGCCTCGTGTCCCGGCAGGATGCGCCCCTTGATCTGGACGTCGAGCCGGCCGCCCGCCAGCGTGTAATTGACGGTGCGGCTGCTGAAATCGAGCTTGCCCTCCCAGAGCTGGACGAGCTCGTCGGCATGGCTATTCAACATGTCGGCCCGGAAGACCTGGTCGAGATTGGCCATCAGGTGCTCGGTGTCGTCAGCACCGAACAGGGCCAGGGTCTGCTGGTTGACCTTGAGCAGGCGGATGCGGCTCGAGCAGGCCTTGACCCGCCCAATATCGGCTTCGAGGAAGGCGCGCAGATCGCTGACGCCTTGCCCCCGCCATTCCGTAAACAGCGCCCGTATCCCGCTGTAATCTTCCAGCCAGAGCGAGACCGGCGCGAGATCGAACATATGTCGATCATCTGCCGCAACGGGAGAGATGGCAGGGAGCACGCTTGTCATCGACCGTTCCATTTCCGGTTTGCCCGGAGAGCTTAAGCCGCCAATCGCCGCGCCAGCCAAGCCTGATTCGTTGGCACCATGATACCGCAAGTGCCGGCGCAGGTTGGCCCGTCGGGTCGCTGGCCGATCGGCCGGCCCGAAAACTGACGTCACAGATGTCGGCAAGGGGCCGCGCGCTCGTCCTCTTTGCCGACATCCGCGACGGGTGGATTGCCCATGGTCGCGGCCCTATCTGCGGGTGACGATCGCCGCCCTCGCCTGGAGAGGGTGACCTTCAGATCGGAGGCTTGTTTCCTCTGGGGAAGGCTGGCCAGGCGAAGCTGGCGGCGCTCAGACGCTGGGCTCGAGCATCGGCCCGAAGAAGTGGATTGCGGTTCTCGGGAAAGCCGATGCAAACACAAAGGGTTAGATCATTGGACCGGATACGATATCCGGTCCTAATGGCGCGTCCATGCGACGACCCAAGCATTCGCGCGCCCACCGAGAGCACCGACCTTCGCCGCCAGTCCAAGCAACAGCGTGAGTGTGCCACAGACCAGCATGATCCGCCCGGTTATCGGGGTGCCGGGATAGAGTTCGGCTTCGATCGAGAAGCCCCACCAACAGTAAACCAGCAGGCTCCCAGCCAATAAGGCAAAGCGGTGTATGTCAGACCAATCCCCCGCCCCGGAAGACCAGCTGATGAGGGCGATCGAGCCTCCAGCGGCAGCCAGGATCAACAGGACTTCCACGATCGGGAAAATCCCCCAATCCGCCGCGGAATCGTGAAGCAGGTAGAAGCCATATCCGGTGAGGAAGGCGACCACCCCGATCAACCATGGTTTCGGTGCCCGGCGGAGGGCGCTGGGGGGCCGTTGAAGTTCAGCCTCGGTCCGCGGCGGAAACAGCCGAAACGCCGCAATGACCAACGCCACCACGATCGCGCCACTGATCCCGAACTGTCGCGGTGTTGCGACAAACGACGACTTCCAGATCATGAAGGCCATGATCAGGATCAGACCGAATACGAACAAGGCTCCGACCAATATCAGCCCACGCCGCCCAAGCCATGGATGGTTCCGGCGTTCGCGGAACAGGAGTTCGGTCAATGCGATCGGCGTTGCGATACTCCACACGACATGGAGCGTGACAGTGAAGACGGTCCACGGCCCACTTATTCCCAGTGCGGGCACGTAACCATAATCGAGCAGCCTCAATCCCTCGAAATTCGGATTGAAGATCGACTGAGTGGCAAACGCCTCTTCAAGGACGCCATAGGCGGTGGCCAGCATCAAAATGCTGGGCCACCCCCGACCGGTTTGCCGGGTCACCTCACGGATGAGGACGGCCCCTGAGCCATAGAGCAGGCTCAAAGGGGGCAGCAGCGCGATCATCGTCGTCGGCACATTTCCGAGAAGGTACTCGGCGATCAGGGGAGCGATGACAAACAGGACGATAACAGGTGCCACGTGCGTTGTTCCCGACCGTCCCCTTCAGCCGCCCGCCCCCCCGATCGGGGGCGGAGGCAAACCTGCAGAACGGACACTGTTCAGACCATTCTGCGTTCAGCCCATTCAATACGGTGCCGGTGAAGGCGCCGCGCCCGTCGCGCAATGGAACGACGAACTCACCAGGCGTCGGGCTCGCGCACCACGTGAACGATATTCGCGGGGTTCATGATCCATCCCCCGCGGAACTCTTCGCCGGGCGCCTCGAGCGTCTCGATCGGGTCGCAGCGGATCACGTCAGCCCTGGCGAGATGATCCGAGGCGCCGGGAAAATCCTCCGTGAAGAGCTCGAGCCATATCTCAGCCTGGCTCACGGTTGGTACGTCGTCCAACCAGAGTCGATTGGGCCCCAACTCGAAGCCGATGGCCGGGGCCTTGGCCGTAATGGGCTTCAAACCGATCACGTCCCGATAGAATGCAACCGTTGCGGCGTGCTGATGCGAGGGGATCTTCATCGCAATGTTGAGCCCCCCTCTGATCGCGGCAGTCATGAGATCCCTCCAGGTTCAGGTTGTAAAAATCAGAGATTGTCTTCGCTTGCAGGCACGCCCTTGAGTTCGCTGCGGTAATAGCCCTCCCTCAGATTGATGCCGTATTCGAGATAGGCCTTCATGCAGCAGAGCATCTGCGACCAGCCTGCGCAGTTGAGATAAGACCGGCCGACCGCCTTGGCGTCCGTGCGCCAACCGGTCTCAGCGATCGTGACCAAGGTGGCTCCGTCCTCGAGCGGCTCAAAACTCATGTCGATCCGCGTCTTGTAGGAGGCCTCGACGCCCGCTCCGTCCCATCGCAACACCAGGCGGCTGCACGGTTCGACCTCGTCCACTTCGACGGGAACCTCCCCCCACCAGACCACCGTCGAACCCGGTACCAACGGGGCGCTGGCGCCACCCACGGTGGTGAAATAGCCCGAAAGCGTCTTCGGGTTGACGACAGCGTCGAAGACATCAGCCACCGGCTTCGAAATGCGTGCGGAAACTCTGAATTCCGGCGTCATGGTCATCCTCTGCCCTTGCCCTTGCATGAGCAGACCATATGTTATAAAAAAATAACATGTCAACAGACTCGCTCGATGACCTGGTTTTCAAGGCGCTCGCCCATCCCCGGCGGCGCGGAATCCTCGATTTGCTGAAGGGTGAGCCGTTCACCACCGGCATGCTGGTCGACGCGTTTCCAGACCTGGATCGGTGTACGGTCATGATGCACCTGAAGGTGCTCGAAGCAGCCGATCTCATCATTGTTCAACGTGAGGGTCGCGAGCGCTGGAACCACCTCAACGCGATGCCGATCAAGCAGATCCATGATCGCTGGATCGGCGAATATGCGACCCATGCGCTGAACATACTCGACAGGCTGAGGTCTGATCTGACGGAGTGAAGCGCGATCTCGCTAGCGGCGCCTGGAGAGACGAAGCGGGCCGACTGAAACTGCAGGCGCAGGGCTCCGCCCCCCCTTTGTGTTTGCATCGGCTTTCCCGAAATCCGCAATCCATTTTTCGGGCCGATGCTTAGTACGATCGCGAAGCGTCCGGCGATTGCTCGGCCTTGCCACGCAATATGGCAACATCTCCTCCCGCCTTGGCGGCCTCGGCCATGAGGAAGCGCAAGCGAGCCTGGCGCGAATTCGACCGACCCGTCCGGTCCAGCCAGGCGGTATAATCCCTGGCCCGAAGGGTAATCAGTTGAATTGCGTGTCCCTTGGCGAGAAGACGTTCCGTGGCTGCCGTGGCTGCCCGTTTCCAACTTTCAAAGTCCGTCGGAAGTCGCGGTTCGTCGGACGCCAACCGCACCAATTCGGCGAAGTCAGCTTCCTCGTACCACGGCACGACAATCACCGTGCTCAGCCGATTGCTTCGCTCCAAACCCATCCCCTCGTCTGCGCCGGGGCTCCTGAACCATGTCAGTCACCCGTCCAGGTCAACATCGCCGTTCAGCGCGGTTCTCACAACCCAGGACTGTGTCAGCCCAAGAATTCCCGCGCCTCCCGGGATATCGCAAGGGGGGATCCTGCGCTGCGCGTGAGGGAGTCCGACCGATGGCGGCGTTCGCGTTTCGCCGCCTCACCCAACATGACTTCGTGGCCTGCTTGGGGGGCATCGTCCCCTATGCGGCAACGCCGGACATGCGGGGGAAGCGGATGTCAGCATCTGCAATGGGCGGCGCATACTGTCCGAGACGCTGGATTATCCTCCGAAGACCCGATCCACTGTCCCGGTCATCCGGTGGGCGATGCCTCCCGCCCCTCATAGGCGAGGATCGCGGCCTTTAGCGCTGCCCGCTCGAGTTCCTCGAGCGTGTCGGGTTTCGCATCCTCGATCTCGCCGATGCGCTGACGCGCATAGCAATAATCCTCGTGGCAGGTGATGCAGACAGTCGGCGTTTCCGATTTGAGGGCGGGAACCGCGGTCATTGGATTTCTCCTTCCGTGGCTGGTGCCGAGACTTTTCCCGAGGCTCGTCCGTTTCAAGTCGGACGCGGCCCCGGGGAGCCCCGGCTCTTCGCTGGGAAGCGGAACCAGGGCGGGATCGTCCTGAATGATCGCGTCCCCAGGGGTGCGAAGGCCGTGGTGCTGCCAGCCTGAAGCAGGACGGTGCGAGGGGGGATAGCTCAGGGCGCCTCGCCCATGAGGGCGTCGATACCGGCCGCCAGTGCCTCCCGCGAGATCTCGCCGGTATGGAGCGAGGCGAGCGTGCCGTCGCGGCGCAGGAACAGCGTCACCGGCAGGCCAGGCGCTGCGTAATGGCGTGACAGTGCCATCGCGGCATCGAGCAGGACATGGTCGAGCTTCAGCCGGTCGGCGGAGAGATAGCTCCGGATCTTCTCGGCGCTCTCGCCCTGGTTCACGAAGACAAAGCCGACATCCGCCCGCTCGGCCGCTTCGCGCGCCAGCATCGGCATCTCGCGGCGGCAGGGCGGACACCAGGTCGCCCAGAGATTGAGAACGAGCGGCTTGCCCTCGTAGTCGCGGATCGAGCGGACGGTGCCGTCCAGGGTGGCCATGCGGGTTGCCGGCGCCTGCTGGCCATAGGTCGCCTTGGTCAGCTCCAGCGTCACCAGTCCGACGAGGCCGGCGACCAGCACCGCCCCGACGGCCCCGGCGGCGAAGCGAAGCGACCGAACATAGATTGCGCTGACAAACGCCATCCCGAGCAACCCGGCGGGGATCGAGAATCCGCCTTGCCAGATCGCCAGCATTCGCGACGGCTCCTCGGCAAAGCTCGACCAATGCAGGACGACATGGCCGAGGCGAGCGGCGACGATCGCGGCAAGGATCGCCGACGACGCCCACCCGTTCAAGCGGGCGTCCAAGCGCCGGGACAGGAGCGCGGCTGCCAGCAGCAGGGTCGCGATCGCGAGGATCGCGGCGAAGCGGTCCGGCGCGAAGACGAAGGGACCGATGCTGACTGCGTTCATTCGATGGCGCTCCTGCTCTCGCGCGATAAGGCCGGCCGATCCGAGGGCCGGTTCCGGCTGCATCGGGCGGGCGCCTTAAGCCAGGCTTAAGCTCAGTTTCCTCTCGGGCTTCGCAGGCAAGAGAGCAAGGCATCGCTATGACGCAAGACGACATCCGGCAGGACAGCAGGCCCGCGAGCCCGATCCTGCATCGCCGCCAGGTCCTGCTGGGCAGCTTGCTGCTGGGCGGATCGGCCGGGGCGATCTCGCTGTTGCCGCCGCGGGCGCTGGCGGCTCCGCCGCCCTTCGTGACCGAAGCCGGCGGGCAATTCATCGAACTCGACCCGCGCGAGGATGTCTCGGCCATCTCGCTCACGGATTTCAACGGCCGGACCCGGTCGTTCGCCAGCTATCGTGGCCGTCCCTGTCTCGTGGCCTTCTGGGCGAGCTGGTGCCCGCCCTGTCTTCGCGAGCTGCCGATCCTGCATCGCCTGCAGCAGAGACGCGATCTCGGCTTCGCCGTCGTCCCCGTCTCGATCGACCGCGACGCGGCCGCGGCCCAACGGCTCATCGACCGCCTGGGCTTGGGCGGCTTTGCGAGCTTCATCGATCGCGACGGCCGCGTCGCCTCGGGTCCGAAATCGCAGATGCAGACGCCCTTCCAGCTCTACGGGATGCCGATGAGTTATGTCGTCGATGCCAGGGGCAGGACGGCCGGCCATCTCGCCGGCGCGGCGGACTGGGGCACGCCGGAGGCGATCCGGTTCATGCACTATTTCGCGCGCGAGGGCTGACCAGGACGCACTTCGCCCGCATACTGGAGCCTGTTGGCTTCGGCGTCATGGGAGATGCCCGAAGAACAGGCGGACGAACGAAAGGACCGAGGTCTCGACCCGCACCAGGCCGCGCGGCGCGCTCGCCGTTCGAGGCCCTCCGCCTGGCATCAAAGTGCCGTGGGGCAGGAACTTGCGAGACCGTCATCGGTTGAATGTTCGGGGGCTGTCGTCGACAACCTCCGACGACGTGGGATGGTTGCCATGATCGAGAGAGACGGCGATGTATTCCGTTTATTTTCAGAGGATTATCGAAGCTTTTCGCAGGAGGAGATGAGCCTGCGGGAATACCTGCTGGCCTGCCGCGAAGACAAATCGATGTATGCCTCCGCTCCTGAGCGGATGGTCGACGCGATTGGCGCGCCAAAGCTTTTCGATACGAGCCAGGACGAGCGCCTCGGCCGGATATTCTCCAACCGGACGGTCAAGCTCTACCCGTCCTTTACCGATTTCTTCGGCATGGAGGATACGATCGAGAGGATCGCCGGCTATTTCCGCTACGCATCGCAGGGCCTGGAGGAGCGCAAGCAAATCCTCTATCTGCTCGGCCCCGTCGGCGGCGGCAAATCCTCCCTCGCCGAGCGGCTGAAGAAGCTGATGGAGGAGCGCCCCTTCTACACGCTCAAGGTCGGGGACCGGATCAGCCCGGTCTTCGAATCGCCTCTGGGCCTGTTCCGTCCCGATCGCATGGGCGATCTCTTCGAGGACAAGTACGGGATCGCGCGGCGCCGACTGACCGGCCTGATCTCGCCCTGGGCGGCGAAGCGGCTCGACGAGCTCTCGGGCGATATCTCCGGGTTCAGCGTCGTCAAACTGAACCCCTCGCGCTTGCGGCAGGTCGGCATCGCGAAAAGCGAACCAGGCGACGAGAACAATCAGGATGTCTCGACGCTCGTCGGCAAGGTCGATATCCGCCAGCTCGAAAACTTCAGCCAGTCGGACCCGGACGCCTATTCCTACAGCGGCGGGCTGAACCGGACGACGCAGGGCCTGCTCGAATTCGTCGAGATGTTCAAGGCGCCGATCAAGGTGCTGCATCCCCTGCTGACCGCGACCCAGGAAGGCAGCTACAACGGCACCGAGAATTTCGGAGCCTTTCCCTACCAGGGCATCGTCCTGGCGCACTCCAACGAGTCCGAATGGCTCCAGTTCAAGAACAACAAGAACAACGAGGCGTTCCTCGACCGCATTCTGGTGGTCAAGGTGCCCTATTGCCTGCGCGTCACCGAAGAGCGGCAGATCTACGAGAAACTGCTGCGCGAGAGTGAACTGGCCGGCAGCCCCTGCACACCGGAAGTGCTCGACATCCTCAGCCGCTTCTCGGTCTCGACGCGGCTGGCCGAGTTCGAGAACTCGCCGCTCTATACCAAGATGCGCGTCTATGACGGCGAGAACCTCAAGGAAGTGGAGCCAAAGGCGAAGGCCATCCAGGAATATCGCGACGCCGCCGGGGTCGACGAGGGCATGACCGGCGTCAGCACGCGCTTTGCCTTCAAGATTCTCTCGCAGACCTTCAACTACGACACCGGGGAACTGGCCGCCGACCCGGTGCACCTGATGTACATCCTGGAAGGCGCGATCAAGCGCGAGCAATTCCCCAAGGAGATGGAAGCGGCCTATCTCGACTTCATCAAGTCGGAGCTCGCGACGCGCTATGCCGAGTTCATCGGCCACGAGATCCAGAAAGCCTATCTGGAATCCTATGGCGAATACGGTCAGAACCTGTTCGACCGCTACATCGCCTATGCCGACGCCTGGGTCGAGGATCAGGATTACAAGGATCCCGATACCGGCCAGCTCCTCAACCGGCAGGTCCTGGACAATGAATTGTCGCAGATCGAAAAGCCGGCGGGCATCGCCAATCCCAAGGACTTTCGCAACGAGGTCGTGAAGTTCACCTTGCGCGCCCGGGCCAGGAACAATGGCCGCAACCCGTCCTGGACCAGCTATGAGAAGCTGCGCCAGGTGATCGAAAAGCGGATGTTCGGTCAGGTCGAGGATCTGCTGCCCGTCATCAGCTTCGGCTCGAAGCAGGACAGCGTGACCGAGAAGCGCCACCAGGGATTCGTCCAGCGCATGGTCGAGCGTGGCTATACCGAGCGCCAGGTCCGGCGCCTGGTGGACTGGTACATGCGTGTGAACAAGGCGGGCTGAACGCGGCCGGAGCGTGCCATGCCGATTTTCATCGACCGCCGCCTGAACCCGAAGGACAAGAGCCTGGGAAATCGCCAGCGCTTCCTGCAGCGCGTGCGCGCGGAGCTGAAGCGAAGCGTCCAGGAACAGATCCGGGCCGGCAAGATCGCCGATGCAGACGGGACGCACGCCGTTTCGCTCCCGGCGAAGCGCACGAGCGAGCCGCGCTTCCGCGATGCCGGGGACAGCGGCCGGCGCCAGCATGTCCTGCCCGGAAACAGGCATTTCGCGCCGGGGGACAGGATGCCGAAGCCGGGTCGGGGCGGCGGATCCGGATCGGGTTCGTCACCCGGCCTGGAGGAGTCCGAGGACGATTTCCGCTTCGTGCTGTCGCGCGAGGAGGTGCTCGATCTGTTCTTCGAAGATCTCGCGCTTCCCGACATGGTCAAGCTCAATCTCAAGGAGATCGTCGCCTTCAAGCCGCGGCGGGCCGGCTTCTCGGCGAGCGGTTCGCCGACGAACATCAACATCGCCCGCACCATGCGAAACAGCCATGGCCGCCGCATCGCCCTCCAGCGGCCCAGGCGCGAGGAGGTCGAGGCCATCCTGCGCGAACTGGCCAGGATCGAGGCCGACGAGCCAGACGCCGCCCGCGCCGACGTCGCAGCCCTGCGCGCCGAACTCGACCGGCTGGAACGCCGGCGCCGGGTGATTTCCTTCGTCGACCCGGTCGATATCCGCTTCAATCGCTTCGACGCGCAGCCTCAGCCCAACGCGAACGCGGTGATGTTCTGCCTGATGGACGTCTCAGGCTCGATGGGCGAACGCGAGAAGGACCTGGCCAAGCGCTTCTTCGTCCTGCTGCATCTGTTCCTGAAGCGGCGCTACGATCGCACGGACATCGTCTTCATCCGCCATACCCACCTGGCGCAGGAGGTGGACGAGGACACCTTCTTCTTCAGCATGCAGAGCGGCGGCACCGTGGTTTCCACAGCTCTGGAGGAGATGCAGCGCATCATCGCGCAGCGCTATCCCAGCCGGGAATGGAACATCTACGCCGCCCAGGCGTCGGACGGCGACAATCTCGCGACCGACTCCAGGCGCTGCCTCAAACTGATGGATGGCGAGATCATGCGCCTGTGCCAGTATTTTGCCTATGTCGAGATCATCGACGAACGCGAGAGCGAGATCTTCGGCTCCACGGACAACGGCACCTCGCTCTGGCGCGCCTATCTCACGGTCAAGGAGAGATGGCCGAACTTTGGCATGAGCCGCATCGCCAGGGCCGCCGACATCTACCCGGTCTTCCGGCATCTCTTCACCCGCCAACCGGCGCGGCTGCGCAAGTGAGGGAAGCGCCGATGGCGAGGCAAACGCCCCGATCCGATCTGCTGTTCTCCGGCTCGGACTGGAACTTCGCAACCTTGTCGCATGCCTACGACGTCATCGAGGCTGTGGCGAAGGAGGAACTCCGGCTCGATGTCTACCCGGTGCAGATGGAGGTCATCTCCTCGGAGCAGATGCTCGATGCCTATTCGTCCATCGGCATGCCGTTGATGTACCGCCACTGGTCGTTCGGCAAGCACTTCCTCCGCGAGGAACTGCTCTATCGCAAGGCCGGTCGCGGCCTCGCCTATGAAGTGGTGATCAACTCCAATCCCTGCATCGTCTATCTGATGGAAGAGAACACCATGGCCCTGCAGGCCCTGGTGACCGCGCATGCAGCCCTTGGCCACAACCATTTCTTCAAGAACAACTACCTGTTCCAGCAATGGGCCGATGCCGGCGCGATCCTCGGCTATCTCGATTTCGCCAAGGGCTTCATCGCTCGCTGCGAGGAAAAGCATGGCATTGCCGCCGTCGAGGCCATTCTCGACGCTGCCCATGCACTGATGGAACAGGGCGTGTTCCGCTATCGCCGCCCTCCCCGGCTCTCGTCCGACAGGCACCGCGAGGGGCTTCGCGAGCGGCTGGAATACGAAGAGCGTTCCTATAACGACCTATGGCGCACCGTCCCGCGCTTGGCGGACGACGCCAAGCCCGACGAGAGCGAGGCCTCGATCGCCGAACGGAAAAGGGCGCTCAATCTTCCCGAGGAGAACCTGCTCTATTTCCTGGAGAAGAACAGCCTGATCCTCGATCCCTGGCAACGCGAGATCCTGAGGATCGTCCGGGTCATCGCGCAGTATTTCTATCCCCAGCGGCAGACGCAGGTGATGAACGAAGGCTGCGCGACCTTCGTGCACTACACGATCATGAATGCGCTGTTCGACCGTGGGCGGATCAGCGAAGGCGCCATGCTGGAAATCCTGCGCAACCACTCGAACGTCGTCTTCCAGCCAGCCTTCGACGATCCCCGCTTTTCCGGAATCAACCCTTATGCGCTGGGGCTGGACATGATGCAGGACATCCAGCGTGTCGTGACCGAGCCGACCGCGGAAGATCGCGACTGGTTTCCCGAGATCGCGGGAACCGGCGACTGGCGCACGATCCTGCTCGACGCCTGGGCCAACCACCGCGACGAATCCTTCATTCGCCAGTATCTCAGCCCGGCCCTGATCCGGAAGTGGCGGCTGTTCTTGCTCTCCGACACGGCGAACGACTCGTTCTACAGCGTGGCTTCGATCCATAACGAGCGCGGTTACGCGTCCATACGCACGGCCCTGGCCCAGAAATACGACATCGGTGCGAGCCATACGGACATCCAGGTCGTGGATGTGGACCTGCTCGGCCAGCGGCATCTGCGCCTGCAGCACAAGGTCAATGACGGCATCCTGCTGGAAAGCACCGGCTGCGATGCGACGCTGCGGCATGTCCATGAGCTATGGGGCTATGAGGTCAGCCTGGAAGGCGTTGACGCGCAGACGGGGGTCACGGTCTTCGAACGGTCCAGCCGTCAGCTTGCCTGATCACTATGGCTCATTGCACCGGGACGCGCATTGCGCCGCGCCCCCAGGCGGTTGAGGCAGCCCGTTCCAACCCTTTCATCAGAAGCAGGTGCTCATGATCACATAAAGCCCGGATTACGCGGCAAGTACCGCGTCCAGGTTCCAAACCCCTGCGATGCCATCAGCAGCATCGGAAAGGTGATGCGCATGCCCTGGCTGACGGCAAGGCTCAACGCGCTTTCGCATGTGCCGGGCAGGAACGCCGATACGGTCTCGCAGGGCCTGTCGGCCGCTATCCTCAATGCCGCCGCAAAGACAGCCCCGAGGTCGTCGACCTCCCTGACGGCGAGAGGTCCGATATGCCCGCTGGAACTGACATAGCTGTAGCCGAGACAATCTTTGCCGGCGCAGAGCAAGACCCCGGTGGTGGCCGGGTCATCGAGCAGGTAGCGGTGATGCTTCTCTCGCGGGACGCCGATCGCACGGGAATCGATCTCGGCCAGCCTCTCCAGGGTCGCAGCGCTGCCGTCGATCGGGATGCTCTGCAACGCAGGCTCCGGCAGTCCCTCCATCACCCGCTCTCGCGCCGCACTGAGAAAATAGATCGGCATCCTTGGAAAGAGGCCATGCCGGATGTAGAGACCCTGCGAGACCCTGTTGAAGGTGAAAGTGATGAGTGCCTTGTGAGCCACGGCTGATGTCCGGGCATGCTCCAAGGTTAATTTCAGTAACTCATTGCCGATGCCACGACCCTGCTGGGCCGGATCGACGAATAACTGGGCAAGAAACCATAGATCCCCGCACACCCAACTCCAGGCAAAACCCAGGAGATCACCGTCATCCTCCGCGATCCATAAGCCGTCAGGGTCGTCCTTGAGTGAAAACAGTTGAAGGTTGGGAGCGCTCGGCGTCGCCATCAGACCGAAACCATGGCGCGTGGTCAGATCATTGATGCTGGCAACGACGAGGGCATCGGCCGTCGCCAAATCCTCCGCTCGGGCAGGCCTGTAGACGAGTGACATGGGACAGCTCCGTCAGAGCAATTCAGATCAGTCTTGGCGTCGAATCTCCCGCTGACAAGGCCAAGACTATCGCGCCGCGTTACGCTCTGGTCGAAAACCCATGACACGCTCCGCCTTGGACTTGGCTCGGGTCGTCCTGCCTGATCGACGCGGTTGCGCCGCACTGGCGTAGTGCGCTCGGATCACAAGAAGATGCGTTCGTCCCGACACCGAACGGCCGGGCACCGGACGTCCATCGATCCTAGCGCAATCCTCGGGTGTTTGCCGTCCATGAATTCTGAATCGCCCAGCAGCACAGCCGCGAACCGATCAAGCGCAAGCGCGACAGGGCCCAGGCGGAAGTGGTCGGGGTCACGGTGGCACGGGACTTCCCGCACCTGCCGTTTACGCCAGACGAACTGCCCATGCTGCCGAAACCGCTCGTCGAAGCCGCAGGCCCGCTCTTTCGCGCGCCTGCCTGACGACCGAGATGCGTCGCACCTTCCCCCCGCCGGCTTGGCCAAGAGGACCCGAGGATAGGGTCCAGCCCCCTGGTGCCCGCCCCGCGCTACTTCACCTTCTCGACATCGCCGGGCACCCAGCTCTGGTCGAAGAAGGGCTTCGTCGGGCCGTAGAGGCGCAGGATCACGAAGAAGCCCTGGCCGGAGACCGTCTTCAGCCAGTTCTTGTCCTTGCCTGACGGTGCATCGGGTCCGAAGTAGAGATCGAGCGAGCCGTCTGCATTCATCTCCGGCTTGTCCATCGTGTTGAGCGACGGGAAGGGCTGACCATTGGCCAATCCCGAGGCTGTCTCCGGCCGATAGACGGTGACCGACCAGAAAATCCCGGCCGGAATATCCTTCGGCAGATGCAGCTTGTAGGATTTGCCGCCCGAAAGCGGGTCGCCGTCGGCATCGGTGAAGGCGACAGGATATTTCGCCCCCATTCCGGCCATGTTGACCGCCATCGCCGGGCTTGCCGAATAGGCCAGCGCGAAAAAGCCGGTGCGCAGATCGAGATATTTGAAGGACGGCCCGGTGAATTCGGTATTTGCCGGGAACGGGTTTACCCATTGCCTGTCTTTGTACCAGCGGGTGTTCGGCACGATCGGCGGCGGGTCATAGGCGATGGCGCGGCCGATGCGGAAGGCGGTGCGCCCGGCGCGGTCGAGGATCTCGCGCGCCCGTGCATCCGGCGCGAAGGGCTGGCCCTTGATGATGCCGATGCTGGCGAGCATGCCGCGCATGTCGGCATCGGTGGGATCGACATATTCGCTGTCGATGAACCGCGAGAGCATGTCGAACGCGCTGCCATCCGTCGGATAGAGCATGTTCGGCGCCGCCGCCGAGCCATCGGGGAATTGCATCGGCTTGGCGCTGTCCTTCTTGCCGAGCGGATAGATGCGGGTCTGCGTGACGAGATTGACCGGCCCCGACAGATCCTTGGGATCCTTGAAGAACGCACGCCAGAAGACGAAGACATTATAGGTGCGCGACTTGTAGACGATATGGTCCTTCGGGATCTCCCCGGTATAGTCGGGCGGGATCACGAGGTAGTTCGCGCCCTTGCCCTTGTCCGGCCCGGGCAGGCCGACATCGCCGCACCAGATGTCCTTCGAATAGGGTTCCGGATACCAGGTCTTCTCCTCGACGGGCGCCGGATTGCAGATCGGGCGCTGGAAGAAATCGTCGAGAATGCCCTGAAGGCCCGGCGGCACCTCCAGCACCATCGGCCCGTCCTGCTTCAGGTCGAGATAGCCCATCGCGTAGATGACGTCAGAATTCGGCGTGGTGACCTGGGTGTTGGCGTTGAGGCGTTCCTTCCAGACCGGAAGGACGTTGTAGCCCTTGCCGAAGAGCTTCTCGGAACCTTCCTTCATCGCAAAGATGTTCAGCGCCGGCTGGGCCCAGAGATAGGATTGGACTGCGCGCTGGAACAGCAACTCGTCCTTGAGCTTCGCCGTGTCGGCCTTCGACAGGTAGCCTTCCGTCAGCGGCAGGGTCGACAGTTCCTCATAGTGCGACGACTGGGCCTGGGCGGAGGGGCCGAACCCCAGCGCGGCGGCAAACGCTGCTGCGACAATCGTCCTGGCAAGATTGAGCGTCATGCTGCTGTTCCTCACTTGGCGCGGTTGACGATCGGCGGAGCCCATTGACGCCTAAGGACAGCCTCCTTCGGCCAATAGGCCCGGATATAGAGCTCGAAATCGCCCGTCGGTGCCGGCAGCCAATTCGAGACCTTGTCGCCGCTCGGACGATTGCGCTGCACATAGAGTGTCAGCGAGCCGTCGGGATTGAGCTTGAGGTCCTTGTTCTTGGTGCCCAGCGAAAAGCGCCTGAGCTCGTTGGGCGCGAAGAAATGGTCGGCGTCATAGAGCGTCAGCGACCAGAACCCGTCGACCGGCGGCACCTCGCCCTTGGCGAAGGTCACGGTATAGGCGCTTTTGCCGTTCAGTCGCTTCTTGTCGCCATCGTATTCCTGATAGAAATACGCGGTCTCGTTGGGCGCATTGACGAAGATGTTGGTCCGCGCGACGGCGGTTCGGGTGTAGTAGTCGGTGCCGAAATTCGCGCCGTTGAGCGGCGAGGTCCAGCCGTTCTGAACCGGCACTCCGGAATAGCGGAAGGCCTTGAGCGGGGTCAGGATCTCCTTGTCGGCCTCGAGCGCCGCCTGTTTCAGCGTCGCCTTGAGATCGGGATCCTTGGCTGCCGCCTCGAGGATCGAGCCGAGCCAGCCATAGAGCGCCTCCTCGCCGGGCAGCGGCGGCACTTCCTTGAGGATGGCCGGCAGCTCGTCGAAGAATCTGTCCGGCTTCACCCATTGCGTTTCGGCACCGCCGCCCTGCTTGCCTCAGGCGGGATCGGCGAGCTTCGGGATCTTGCTCCAGTCCTTGGTCATCTGCTTGCCGTCGAACTGGCTCAGCGGATAGGCCATGATCTGGCTGATCACCGGCTGGATCGCCCGCTTGTCTTCGGCCGTATCGTCGACGAAGGCGCGCGGGATGATATAGGCCAGATTGGTCGGCGACCGGAAAACACCGGCGATGCCGTCCGGAACGGTGCCGTTCCAGTCCGGGCCGACGACCATGTAGAAGCCCGGCTTGGTGCCGTACATCTTGCCGGCCTGGCCGATGGAGTCGGTGCGCTGGTTGCCGAGCTGGTAGACCCAGAAGCGGTCGCCGAAATCGGGTACCTGGAAGACCGCCGGCTCCTTGTCGAGCGAGAAGATGCCGAAACCGTACACGACATCCTGGTTCGGGCAGGCGACCGCCCTTTCCTCGGGCGCGATATAGTCGGTCAACATCGTCAGGTGGTTGAGCGGCGCGACGGGCAGGACGCCGTCACCGAGACCGGATTCAGGAACCTGTGAAAAGACGAGCCGCCGGTTGTGCAAGTTGACCAGCGGCCAGCCCCAGACATAGGCGGCCTTTGCCATCTCGCGCACATAGGCCTTCTGCAGCACGGTGCCGGGCACCGGGCCCGCAGGCCGCGCCTGGGAGAGCGCCGGAACGGCTGGCTGAGCCATGGCTGCCGGAACAAGCAATGGACCGGAGAGGGCGGCACCGAGACATGTTGCCACGAGCGCCCTTGCGCGGATCTGCCAAAGCATCGTCGATATCCTCGCTGGTGATCCCCCCGGCGACGAAATCTAGAGCCTCGACACTCCTCTCGCACGAGAGCAGAGAGGTTGTAACAGTTACGGTCTGTTTTGCGTCGGGTGCAGCGATACCATGGGCAATTGGGTGTTGGAGAACGCCCCTGCCGTAACGTATCGGCAAATCGCTGACCTGGCCTGGAGCCGTCCAAGCTCTCCATCGGGCACCTGCCCTGACGTAGAGAACAGTCCCGGTGGCGCAACGCCCGCTCTAGCGCGGGAGGCCGCCGCGCGACCGCAAAGCACCCTCCCCGGCCGGCCTGATCGCCGATATCCGGCGCCCCGCCGGTGCGCGCCTTGAGCCCGGCGCAATGGCGCCAAGCGTGCCGCCGGGGGCAGAACGCTTGCGCCGCGACGGGGCCGAAGGCACAGGTTGCGCCGTGCCGAAGGTCATGAAGACCGCATGATGAGGGAATGCCAGTGCAGCGCGATCACGCCTCCGAAATTGCCGCGATCACCCGCCATCCGGCCTTCAAGGAGGCGGTCAGGGTGCTCGAAGCCGAGCATGACCGCACCATTGCCGACATCATCACGCTGACCGAGATTCCCGCGCCCCCCTTCAAGGAGGAGAAACGCGCCGCCGCCTATCTGGAGATGCTGCAGGCGCATGGCCTGGAGGATGTCGAGCAGGACGAGATCGGCAATGTGATGGGCCTCAGGCGCGGCACCGGCAACGGTGGATTGATCGTCATCGCCGCCCATCTCGATACGGTTTTCCCTGAGGGAACCGATGTCACCGTGCGCCGCGAGGGCACGAAGCTCTTTGCGCCGGGCGTTGGCGACGACACCCGCAGCCTTGCCGTGCTCCTGGCCTTCGTGCGCGCGATGGACGCCGCCGGGATCCGGACCCGCAACGATATTCTGTTCGTAGGCGATGTCGGTGAGGAAGGGCTCGGCGACCTGCGTGGCGTCCGGCATCTCTTCACCAAGGGGCGGTATCGCGACAAGATTGCAGCCTTCATCACCGTCGACAGTCCGCAGGTGGAGAAGATCGTCGTCGGCGGCGTCGGCTCGAAGCGCTATTCCGTCAGGTTCAAGGGACCGGGCGGGCACAGCTTCCAGGCGTTCGGCATCGTGAACCCGATGTATGCCATGGCGCAGGCGATCGTGGAGCTTGGCCGCATCCAGGTGCCGGCGACACCGCGCACCACGTTCTGCGCCTCCATTGTCGGCGGCGGCTCATCCGTCAACGCCATCCCTGAGGAAACCTGGATCGACATCGACCTACGGTCGGAATCGGCGGACGAGCTTGCCAGGCTGGACGCCCGTTGCCGCGCGATCGTGGCTGCTGCGGTGGAGCAGGAGAACGCGACCCGCTCGACCAGCGAAGGGGCGATCACCGTCGAAATCAAAGCATTGGGCGACCGTCCCGCGGGCAACACGCCCGTGGACGCCGATATCGTGCAATACGCGACCGCAGCCCTTCAGGCCCATGGCTTTGCGCCCAGGCACGAAGCCTCCTCCACCGACGCGAATATTCCGATGAGCCTGGGCATCCCGGCCATCAAGATCGGTTCGGGCGGCACCGGCGGGAGGGCCCATTCTCTCGGCGAATGGATCGATGTCGAAAAGACAGCCAGCGTATCCGGCATGACGGCCAGCCTTGCCACGATCCTGGCCACGGCGGGCTTCCCCACCGAATGAACAGTCTTGCCGACCGGTCGTTGCCGCTGGACTCGATCTTGCGGCTCGACCGGTTGCGGCGCGCCTTGCGAGCAGACGATATGGCGTCTTGGGTCATCGCGGCATGTTCCGCTCTGTCCCCTAACGGCGGCCTCCCACCCAAGCCAGCCCTTGAGCTCGGTCGGGTGTTTCGGGGGGCCGCGTAGCGGCTGCTCGGGGCGTCGTGGTCTGGCACCTCGCAGGCCGCCATGGGATCGCACGTCCCTGCTGGTGACCTTGCCAATCGCCCTCGCCGGCCGAGGGCATGCCGTCCCGGGGTCGAGACCGTCGACGAGATCCAACCATTGGTCTTCTTCGCGTTCGCGCGTTTCGGCGTTCAGACTGCCTGCCCCCCCAAGGCGGGCCTCGTCCTGGCCGCCCACATGTCCGCGGCAGCGTCGTGGGGATCTGAGGAGGCAGCCACATTGCCCCCACGCAAGCAGGCTATTGGAGATTCGTATTGTGATTCGTACGCACTGCCTGCCATTTTGAAAGTACAGAGGATTGACATGGTAAAGGTGACCAGAATTGCCACGACCGCTTGTGCCCTTGGTGCCTTCCTGGCCACAGCTGGATTAGATCAAACGGCATTGGCCCAAACTCAAGCCGAGGCCACTACTGTCGCACCCTTGGCCACTGGCTTGACCGATGGCGGGTCCGCGGAAGCCCAAGTCGTCGAAGCTGTCCGATCCGGCGATATTCTTACGATCAAGCTTCGCTTCAAGCCAATCGCCACGAACAAGCTGGAACGGCTCTATGATTCGATCAGCAAGGACGCCTATGAAAACAGCTTCTATGTTCTTGCCGGCAAGAAGAAATACCTGCTTCTGACAGATAGCAACGACAAGCCGCTGACAAATCCTAACCTGGTCATCAAGGCCAACAAGGATTCTCCGATCGCGGGCTCATGGCATGGCAGGTTCCCTGCTCCACCGAAGGACGTCACGGACGTGTCGCTGACGATCCCGGGGGTCGAAACTCTCGACGCGATCAAAATCACCGACCGATAGCCATGGCCGGTGCTACCAAGTCCTCCATCGCGATCATCGTGTTTCTGGCAGCGACAAGTGGCTCGTTTGCCCAAGAGCCCCCTGACCATCGCGAAATACGCGATCTCAAAGCCACGGTTCTGGATCTTAAGGCCACGGCTCTGGATCTGAAGGGCCTCCCCTCCGACGTGAACGGCGCGGTATCCGATCTGTCGGCGAAAGCCGGCGGACTTGCCGCCCGGCACGGTGGTCTTTCCGTACGACAGGATGCGACGACCGTCAGGGTGTCGATGACGGGCGATATCCTGTTCGATTTCGACAAGGCCGATATCAAGTCGGCTGCCGAACCGACACTCACGGATATCGCGCGTCTCATCGCATCTGCCCCCGCCGGCACGATCGTCATCGAGGGGCATACCGATTCAAAGGGGTCAGCTCGGTATAATCAGGACCTGTCCCTTCGACGGGCTCGGGTCGTCGCGCAATGGCTTGCGAGACACGGAGCAGATCAAGCACGGCTTTCGGTCAAAGCGCTCGGTGATAGTCGTCCGATCGAACCCAATACGCTCAAAACCGGAGCCGACAATCCCGAAGGGCGTGCTCTGAACCGACGCGTCGAGTTCGTCTTGCCGAAGCAGTAGACGATGGACTCTGCGGGCCGACAACAACACGTCGGCCCGCTCCCGGCCTTCGGCAAAACCGCCGCTCCGCCACATCCACTTAGCGCCGGAGGCGATTTCAGGACCGACTCTATCAACGGCATCGCCCCGTTGCGGACCATTCGGCGACGAAGCATGAAGTAATTCTGGAGGTATCGGGACGTGGAAATGACCAATATCCAAGAACGAGCGCAGCAAATATTGCGCTCCGAAGCGGCAGCCATCGCGGCCGTCGAGGTGAATTCGGCTTTCGATGCTGCGATTGAAGCCATAGAAGCCTGTCGCGGCAAGGTGATCGTCACCGGCATGGGGAAAGCCGGTTTTTCTGCAAATCGTTTTGCAGCCGTCCTCTGTTCGACCGGGACGCCAGCGGTCTTTGTGCACCCGGGCGAGGCCGCACATGGCGACCTGGGCGTCGTCGGCCCAGGGGATTGCCTGTTCGCATTCTCCACTTCAGGAAAAACGCGGGAAGTGGTTGAGATGGTCGAACTGTCCCGGCATCTGGGACCTCACAAGGTCATTGCCGTTACCTCGCATCCTCAGTCCGATCTTCGTCTTGTCAGCGATATCATCATCGACATGGGACAGATCGCAGAGCCCTGTCCCTTGGGACTGACCCCGACTGCAAGCATTGCAGTGATGTCGGCAATTGCGGATGCCCTTGCGCTGATCGTCATGGAGCGGCGCGGCTTCACGCGAAAGGACTATGGCCTCCGGCACCATGGGGGTTACCTTGGCGCCAAGGCCCGTTTGGACAACGTCTAAAGCATCGGCCCGAAAAGCGGATTGCGGCGTTCGGGAAAGGCGATGCAAACACAGACGGTTAGATCATTGGACCGAACGCGATATCCGGCCCGATGATCCAAGTGCCTGACTCAAACTCTACGAGGGATAGCGATACCTTGCGAGGCGGGCGAGTGAGGAGCCCGAGAGTTGCGACGAGGGTCCCGGCCTCGGCACTGGCGATGGTTCTCTCGACGCCCTTTGCGAGCCTGCGGCACGGCCGAGCCAAGCGTATCCCGATCGCTCAGATCGCTTGAATAGCGCATCCCTCGCCGTGCATAATCGCGCCGAGCGGTCTCGGTCCAGGGCATCGTCGCCTCCATCAAGTCTCGCAACCTGACGGAGTCGCAGCCCACTGAACCCGCTCGGCTCTTTTCGGGGTGGGCTCCAATGGCCGACCTGCGCAGCGGAGTTGCGAACGCCCATGATGGAAACGCCGATGAATTGGATCACCGCGGTGGTGCGTCCAAAGGTCCGCACTCTTCTGCGGAAGCAAACCTCCGAAAATCTCTGGATCAAGTGCCCGGAAACCGGCGAGCTCGTCTTCCAGAAAGATGTCGAGGCCAACCTGTGGGTGATTCCGGGCTCGAAACACCATCTGCGCATCACGGCAGCGCAACGCCTGTCGATCACGCTCGATCTGGGCTCCCAGGAGGATGTGCCCTTACCAGACGTGCCGGTTGATCCGCTGCGCTTCCGCGACAAGAAGCGCTATGTGGACCGCCTCAAGGAGGCGAGAGCGATGACCGGGCTGCAGGACGCCGTCAAAGTGGCCCGCGGCACACTCGAGGGCATTCCTGTTACGGTAGCGGTCCAGGACTTCCATTTCATGACCGGCTCGCATGGCATGGCGGCCGGTGAAGCCATCATCACAGCAGCAGAAGCCGCCATCTCGCACCGCACGCCTTTGATCCTGTTCGCGTGCGGCGGCGGGATGCGCATGCAGGAAGGAGTGCTGTCCTTGATGCAGATGCCGCGCACCACCGTGGCCGTGCGGCGTTTGCGGGCGGCGAAATTGCCATATCTCGTGGTGCTGACGGACCCGACGACCGGCGGCATCACGGCTTCCTATGCAATGCTGGGGGATGTGCATCTCGCGGAGCCTGGCGCCCTCATAGGCTTCGCGGGACAGCGGGTCATCGAGCAGACGATCCGAGAAAAGCTGCCGGAGGGCTTCCAGAGGGCCGAATACCTCAAGGAGCACGGCATGGTCGATATGGTCGTGCCCAGAGCCGACATGCGCGCCACGCTCGCGAGGCTTTGCGGCTTGCTGACCCGCAGACCGGCTGCCAAAGCCGCCTCCGTCGTGAAAAAACCCATCTTGGCGGCCGCCGCCAAGTAGTCGTCAGCCTCGATCGCACGCTTCGCCCGCCACGTTATGGGGAGGCAAGGCTCGACAGTCCACGGCGCTCCCTTTGCGGGCGGTTTGGATGCGGGACTGGGCACAGCCGCCGCGCGCGTGTTCCGGGCCGCCGCCCCCCCCTCCGCTCATGGCTCCGCCCTGCCTACCCGCCCGAGCGCAGCATCCGCCTCCACCACGGGATCGTTGAAGGTCCAGCGCGGGATCGAGCGCATGCGGTCGAGGCCGGCAAAGACAGCCGCAAAGCCGCCATCCGGCGAAACCTCGCGGAGCGCGGCATCGAACGCCTGGCCGAACCCGTTGAAGCCGTCGGCTTCCACTTCGCAGAGATGAATCTGGTTCCAGTCGGTCCTCAGCGCTGGGTCACGGTAGAGCACAGCCGCCGTCTCCATTGTCCTGAACGTCCCAATCCTGTTCGCCTGGACGAGCTTCGCAGCGGCCGGTCCGATATAGTTGCGCATGATCTCCCTGTATTCGCCGAGATAGGGCGAGTGCACCTCGATATATTCCAGCGATGCCTGCCGTTCGGGCCGATCGGCCGAGCCCTGCCAGTTTCGCGGCATGACGAAGGCCGAGGGGGTGGTCAGGAGAATCTCCGCGCGCAGCAATTGGACCTCCGGCGGTTGCTGCTTGACCACGAGCTCGTGAATGGCGTCGGCAGGAACGATGTCTTGGAAGTAGCTCAGCTCCAGATGGCTCCACACAGCCGCATCGGAAGCGTTCCGAAAGACGGAGCGATGGCGATAGAGTGCCTGCCCGAGACATGTTTCCCCAAAGCGCGCCCAGTCGACGACGCGGTGCTTGAGTTCGGCTTCCGCTGCGGGATCCGCTTGTAGCGTCCGGGCAAGCACCACGAGGCGGTCCTCGGGCTCGATCCGGGCCAGATGCGCCCCGTCAAGGGGATGGATATTCTCAGCCATGGGACGCCTCAGTTCAAAACCTGTCTGGAAGGGTTGAGCGGCAATCGCGTGATTGCAAGGCGTTGTTCGACGCATCAGGGGACGCGGGCGATGTGGCCTCCTGCCCCTCGCCGGCAGCATAGTCGCGCGGGGCTTCGAACGGATGTCCGCAATCTGGTTGGACGCCGATATCCGCTCCCGACGCTTGCCGGACGCTACCGGCGTCCGCTTCGGGAAGCGCCAGAGGCTGCCAAGGCTGGGATAGGCGTCCGGAGCCGCAGCATGGGCCCGGACGCCAGGATCAGAAGGTCAACCCGCACGCTTGACGGATGGCGATCTGAACGGGCGAGGGAGGCAAGGACGGATCAAACTCGCTCCGTGGCAACAGCGGCGGCTGCGCCATGAATCGCGGATGCTGGCCGCAATGGGGTTGTGCTGCATGGACCAGGAACGGGTGGCACAGGTAGACCGTGCCCGCCGTTCCGGTTGCGATTTCGACCGCACAATCCGCGGTCGAGGCGTAGCCGTTCGCAGAGAGCTGCCGGAGTGTGGCTCCCGCCTCGCCATAGGGCAGAAGCTCCCGGGCGATCATGGCATGCGAGCCCCGGCGAATTCTCGTGGGAGCATCGTCGGGCCCGACATCCGATAGCAGGAAAAGCATGAGCAGGGCTCGTCCGCTGCTCCTTACATTGGCTCGCCATTCCATGAAATCCGGATTGTCCAGGCCAAAGCTCACATCCACATGCCAGCCATCGTCCCCCGGGGCTTGCGCCGAGGGGAACCGGATCGGGAAGGTCCCAAGCCCCTTAGGGGCAATCCAACGCTCTGTGCCGACGAGCTGATCGAAGGCTCTTTGCAGGAGCAGCGTATTGGCCGCCTGGATGAAAGGGGGCGAGGATTTCGAGCTCACCCGGATGACCGGTCTCGTCCAGCCTTCCGGTTGGCTGGGTGACAAGCCGATATCCGCCCACAATTCATCCCTGCATTGCCTTGCAAGGTCGGCACTGAAGGCGTTCTCGATTTTGACGAATCCGTCGTCGATGAAGCTCTGGACCCGACGGGATGTCAGGCCAATCTGCGCATCATGGGGCATTGCGCGTCTCTCCGCTCGGCTAGCGCATCAGCGAAGCCGTTTTGATCTGATCGGCGCAACAGCGCCGGACGGCTGGGGCCGTTCAGATCAGGGGAAAGAATGTCGAGGTGAACATCATGACGAGCCCGCATTACACGGCAATAGGAGCGGCCTCAAGGTCACCATTGTCCGACTCTTCCCCATCAAGACGCCAAGAGGTAACTCTGGGTCATCGCCCGGAAGCGGTCGTTCCGGATCAATCTGTTCAAGACCCGGTCTCGAGCCGTGGGGATTCCCGGCGGTCTTCTCGACAGGCTAGTCAGTGCTCGCCTCGACGGGCCATCGTGATAGGGAGGAGGCTATGGCCTTCACCCTCCACTGCTTTGCCGACATCCCCACCTCCGACTGGCTGGCTCTGCTGAACCATCCTGATGTCATCCGTCACATGCCGCTCGCCGATGGCAGCTGGACTGAAGCTTCTGCCCGCGACTGGGCCAAGGGCAAGGACGCCCAGTGGCATCAAAACGGCTATGGTCCATGGTCCATCCGCATTGACGACCGCTTTGCTGGCTGGGGTGGTTTTCAGAAAGAGGCAGATGGCGCTGATCTCGCCCTCGTTCTGCTTCCCCAATTCTGGGGGCACGGCGCCGAGCTATTTCGCGGCTTCATGGACCGTCGGATCGCGCTTGGCATCGGCAATGTCAGCATCCTGCTGCCGCCGAGCAGGTCGCGAGTGAAGGGCCTTGCCCGACTTGGCTTCATTGCCGACGGTGAATTGGATTACGAAGGCCAACGCTTCATGAAGTTCCGGACGACGGCGTGAACGGTCGATCATCCCTGGGTCGTGGTTGCCGCCGCCAGCCGAATGATGCCCCTCGCGACCGGGCTTCCCGTGACATGAACCACGATGTGCCCCGCTCCATTTGCTTTGCGGGGCTCGGACGGACGGCCTCAACGCTCTGTCATGTGCCAGGTGTCGCGTGTGCACGGAGCAGCACGGCTGTCGTAAGACAATCCGAGGCTGCCGGAATGTGCCGCGCGCCGGAGACGGGCGCGCGGCACAGGGAACCGAGACTTCAGCGATAGTCGCGGTAGTCGTAGGCCGGGGCATAGTAGCGCCTGCCGTAAACCGGCGCGGCATAAACCGGCCCGCCATAGACCGGTGCGGCATAGTAGCCATTGTCGTAATAATACGGGTCAGCATAGGCGCGGCGGTTCGCGGCGATCGCTGCGGCACCCAGAATTCCGAGGCCAACGGCGCCCGCTACGGCAGCGCCACGGCCGCCATACCAGCCGCTCCGGTAGCCACGATAGCCACCGCGATACCCGCGGTAGCGATATTGCGAATATTCCGCCGCTGCCTTGTCCAGCCGCGACGCATCCACCACCGGACGCGCTTCGCCAGCGAAGGCCGGCACGGCCGAGCCTGCCGTGACCACGCTCGCGGAAGTCAGCGCGATGATGGCGGTTTTCCTGAGAGACATCATGATCAAATCTCCTTTTATCGGGCTCTCCTCCTCCCGAAGATGAGGACAGGTTCGCGCCGGCCGGTTGAATGGCGGGTGAACCAATCGCGGCTGGATTGCGGCAGAGCGCAAAGCCATCTGCCTCGCGCGCATGTCGCCGGACAGCCGCCGTGACAGGAAGCGATCGACGCTTCCGAAGCTGCACCTGTTCATCAACGACGGGCGCAGCCCGTTGTTCCGGCTCGTCCCGGATGGGCACCATCCGTCAAGCCGCGTCCAGCGTCCCGAAGAACTCGCCGACTTGGCTCCTGATCCGCCTTGCCTCGTCATCGAGATCGCGGGCCAGCGCCATCACATCGACCGCGCTGGTATTGGACAGGTCGGCCGCCTCGCGCACGGCCCTGGCGCTGGCCAGCACGCCCTGCGCCGCCCGGATGGTCAGCGCGATCTGCGCGGTCGAGCGGCTCTGCCCGGCGATCCGGTCGGAGACGCCCTCGCCGATCGTCTGCGTGTCCAGCATCCGGCCCGGGATGCTCTCCACTCCGTTGCGGACTTTCGCTCTACGCAGCCCATGTTTCGATTTCGTGCAAAGCCTTTAGTCCGGGATAGTCGAGTTTCTCCGGGTAGAGATGCCGGTGATAGGCATCCCAGTAGCTGGTCGCGCGCGCCCGAAGCGTCCGAAACGGAGTCCGGTTCTCGCGAACAAGATTTGCATAGAGCTCCCGGTTCAATTCCGGCAGGCCGTTGTGAATGACTTCCACTATCTCACGCACATAGTCGGCGAGAAGCGTCGCGACGTAAGGGGCAGCCCAAGCTTCTTCGACCCCGAGAAGTGACGCGACTGCGCGTTGCCGCAAGTATCCGTCGGTCGCGCGGGCAACCAAGCACAGCGCTGGCTGGGGCATGCTGTCGATCGCAATATGGGGCGGGATCAGGCCGGGAAAATGCAGGCGGCCAGGAAGCCGAACGCGCTGCCCCAAAATATCAAGTTCCGATGATCGGATTCGGTAGGTGTCATCCACAAACGGAGTCAGATAGGAAATGGCCTGTTCTGCCAAAGCACGATTGGCTGCCGGAAATGCTGCTCGTGCAGCTTCCGCAAATGGCTTCGGCGAGTTTTGGTCCATGATCGGACACATTCTAGGGGGCGCCGCTAAAGTCTGCAAACCACCCCAGCCAGTCATTGAGCGCTGTCGGGTGTTTTGGGGGCCTCGGTGGTGCCACACGCGGATAGGGCCGGTTGCCGAGAATCGGTCATCGCCCCGCCATGACTGCGAGAGCGCCAGAGCGTACGCCAGCGGCGCTGATGCCGGTAGACGGTCACGGACCTGAAACCGGGCGTTGCCCGTCACACCATACGCAGCACCATATTTCGCTGGCAAAGCGTCCGGCATGCTGTAAAGCGCGCGGCGCGACCGTCGAAGTCTTTCGGCTCGCCGCCCACGGAGTGAGCCATGCGCATCGGCGTCATCGCGGACATACACGGCAATCTGCTGGCTCTCGAGGCGGTGCTGGACCGTCTTCAGCGCGCCTCGCCCGATCTGATCGTCAATCTCGGCGATTGCGCCTCGGGGCCGTTATGGCCGGCAGAAACGGTCGCGCGTCTCAGGGCAGTCGAGATGCTTCACGTCCGCGGCAACCATGACCGCGCCATGGGAGCAGCCTCGCCCGACGGGCTCGGTCGCTCCGACCGCTTCGCCTGGGAGAGGCTCGACGTGGCCGATCGCGCCTGGTTGTCCGCGCTGCCACAAGAGCAGTTCGCCGCCGGTGCGCAATGCGTCCATGCCTCGCCCGGCGACGATGAAGCCTATCTGATGGAAGCCGTTGCGGGGGGCCGCCTCCTTCCCGACACGGTCGCCGCCGTCGAGGCGCGGCTGGCCGGCACGAAGGGGCCGCTCCTGCTCTGCGGCCACAGCCACCTGCCCCGGGTCTTGTGGCTCTCCAGCGGCATGGTCGTCGTCAACCCCGGCAGTGTCGGGAACCCGGCCTATCAGGACGAGACGCCGCCTGCCCATGTCTGCGAGAGCGGAAGCCCGCATGCCCGCTTCGCGATTGTGACGATCGCGGGCGCGATTTCGGTCGAGCATCACGCCATCGCCTATGACTGGGAGGCGGCCTCGGCCGAGGCCCGGCGGAATGGGCGGGATGACTGGGCCCATGCTCTGTCGACGGGCACCGCGCGCCGGTGAGCCTCGCGATCTTCCTCACCGTGCTCGCGGCAGCAGCGATGCATGCGGGCTGGAACGCCTTCGTGAAGGTGAAGCTCGATCCGCTTCACGCCATGGCGATGATTTCGCTCACATCCGGGCTTCTCGCCCTCCCCGCGCTGCTGGTGACGGGCTGGCCGAGGCCCGAGGCCTGGCCCTGGCTCATCGGCTCGCTGATCCTGCATCTCGGCTATTATGTCGGCCTGTCCGGAGCCTACCGCCGTGCCGATATGAGCCAGATCTATCCGATGGCGCGCGGCGGCGCCCCGCTCCTGACCGCGGCGATCGCGCTCGCCGTCTTCGGCGAGCATCTCGCCCTCCCGCAGCTCGCGGCCATCGGCCTGCTCGGCACCGGCATCATGCTGATCTCAATTCTCGGACGCCGGCACGGCGCCGCCTTCGATCCCGGCGCGCTCGGCTTTGCCGCGCTGACGGCCGTCATGATCAGCGGCTACACCCTCGTCGATGGGCTCGGCGCACGCGCGGCGGGTGACCCGCACGCCTATTCGGCGGCGCTGTTCGTGATCAATGGCACGCCGCTGATCGCCTATGTCGCCTTGCGCCATGGACGGGATGCGCTGACGGCGATGCGACCGTTCTGGCTGGAGGGCGCGGCCGGCGGCGTCCTGTCGCTCGGCGCCTATTGGATCGCGATCTGGGCGATGACGGTCGCGCCGATCCCGCTCGTCGCGGCCGTGCGCGAGAGCTCCGTGCTGTTTGCCGCCGTGATCGCCCATGTCTGGCTGAAGGAGCCGTTGCAGGCCTCGCGCCTGGTCGCCTGCGGCTTCATCGTCGCCGCGCTCGCGCTGATGCGGCTCGCCTGAGTTCAGCGCGCGATCGCAGCCTCGGCCTCGACGAGGTCCTGGACCGTCTCGAAAAAGCCGCGCACCAATGGAATGCGCCGGCGCTCGGCCCGGCAGGCCGCATATTCGCCGACCGCGAAATCGGCGCCGGTGATGACCAGCCGCTTCAGCGCGGGGTCGGGCCGGAACTCCGCCTCGAAAATCACGCCGATGCCGAAGCCGGCGGCGACGGCCTCGCGCACCGCCTCGCGCGACTGGACCTCGAGCAGATTCGCCGGCTTGATGCCGGCCTCGGACAGGCGGGCCTCGAAGGTCTCGCGCGTGATCGAGCCGCGTTCCCTCAACACGATGTCCTGGCCCGCGAAGGCCTCGATCGGGATGCTCTCATGCTGCGCCAGGCGGTGCTCGTTCGATGCGAAGGCGACCAGCCGGTCCGAGCGCAGCTTCACCGTATGGAGGCGCGGATCCGAACTCTGCCGCGCGGTGATCGCCACGTCGGCGGCGAAGTCCATGATCTGATCGACGACCTCCGACGAATTCCCGATCGTCAGCGAGAATGTCAGGCCGGGATAGCTTTCGCGCATCCGGGCGAGCGCGGCCATGACATGGGTGGCGCTGTCGGCGGCAATGCGCAGATGGCCGCGCTGCAGCGTCCGGCTGCCGGCGAGCAGCGATTGCGCCTCGTCCTGGGCGGAAAACAGCCGGGCCGTGATGGCGAAAAGGCTCTGGCCCAACGGGGTGAGTTTTGTCTTGCGACCGACACGATCGAACAGGCGCACGCCGTAGGCGTCCTCGAGCGAGCGAACCTGCGCCGAAAGCGTCGGCTGGCTGACATGGCGCGCCTTGGCCGCTCCGGTGAAGCTCTCGGCCTCCGCCACCGCATGGAACGCCGACAGGCCGGAATAGCTGATCGCCATGTCATAGATCCCTTCTATGGATCGCATGGATAAGATGTATTGGAGCTATGTCAAATCCCGCCCTACCGTTTCGCCATCGGCTGCAACGACACAAGCGAGATCGACATGGCCCAAGCCCGCCGCCCCGCCGTTTCCGAGACCGGTGATCCCCTCCTCCTGACGCCCGGACCGCTGACGACCAGCAAGGCGGTCAAGGAAGCCATGGTGCATGACTGGGGTTCCCGGGACGCAACCTTCGTCGGCATCAACAAAGCCGTGATGGAGGAGCTGCCGAAGGTCATCCATGGCGAGGGCAGCTTCGTCACCGTGCCGATGCAGGGCTCGGGCACCTTCGCGGTCGAGGCCATGCTGACGAGCTTCGTGCCGCGCAGCGGCAAGGCGCTGGTCCTGATCAACGGCGCCTATGGCCAGCGCGCCAAGCGCATCCTCGAGATCGCCGGTCGCGACGTCGTCGTCCACGAGACGGCCGAGGACATGCCGCCCGATCTTGCCGAGGTCGACCGGATGCTCGTCGCCGATGCCGCGATCAGCCATGTCTTCGTCGTCCATTGCGAAACGACGAGCGGCATCCGCAACCCGATCGAGGCGGTGGCCGCACTGGTCAAGCGCCATGGCAGGCGCCTGCTGGTCGACTCGATGAGCGCCTTCGGGGCGCTGGCGCTCGACAGCCGCGAGGTCCATTTCGACGCGGTCGCCGCCTCTTCGAACAAGTGCATCCAGGGCGTGCCCGGTCTCGGCTTCGTCATCGCCCGCCGCAGCGCCCTGGCGGAGACCAAGGGCAACGCCACCACGTTGGTGCTCGATCTCCACGACCAGCACGCCGCCTTCGAGCGCACCGGGCAGTACCGCTTCACCCCGCCGATCCATGTCATCGTCGCCTTCCATGCGGCGCTGCAGGAATTCTGGACGGAAGGCGGCGTCGCCGGGCGCGGCGAGCGCTATGCCGACAATGCGCGCATCCTGATCGAGGGCATGCAGGAGCTCGGCTTCCGGACGCTGCTGCCGGCGCATCACCAGGCGCCGATCATCGTCACCTTCCACATGCCGCAGGACAAGAACTTCGTCTTCCAGCGCTTCTACGACACGCTGAAGGATGCCGGCTACGTGATCTATCCGGGCAAGCTGACCGTCGCCGACAGCTTCCGCATCGGCTGCATCGGCGCCCTCGGCGCGCAGGACATGAAGGCCTTCGTCGCCACGGTCTCGGACGTGCTTGCCGAGATGGGCGTCGGCCTGAAGTCGGCGGCGTGAAGGAGCAGATGATGAACATGCATTCAAAGGTCGGGTCGGATGTCGTGGCGAACGGGCGGGCCTATGCCCGGCCGCAGCGTGCGACGGTCGTGATCTGCATGGACGGCTCGGAGCCGGCCTATATCGAGGCCGCAAGCGCCAAGGGCCTGACGCCCAATCTCGACCGGATCATGCGGGCTGGCGCCAGCACGCATGCCTATTCGGTGATCCCAAGCTTCACCAACCCGAACAATCTCTCGATCATCACCGGCCGCCCGCCGGCGGTCCATGGCATCGCCGGCAACTTCTTCTATGACCGCGAGGCCAAGGAAGAGGTGATGATGAACGATGCCCGCTTCCTGCGGGCGCCGACCATCCTGGCGGAGTTCCAGAAGGCAGGCTTCAAGGTCGCGATGGTGACGGCGAAGGACAAGCTGCGCACCCTGCTGGGCAAGGGGCTCGACTTCACCAGCGGCACGGCGATCGCCTTCTCCTCCGAGAAGGCCGACAAGGCCAACCCGGCAGAGAACGGCATCGACGGGGTGCTCGCCTTCGTCGGCATGCCGGTCCCCTCGGTCTATTCGGCGGATCTCTCCGAGTTCGTCTTCGCGGCCGGCGTCAAGCTGCTGGAAAGCTTCAAGCCGGACCTGATGTATCTCTCGACGACCGATTATGTGCAGCACAAGGCGGCGCCGGGCTCCGAGACGGCGGACGCGTTCTACGCCATGTTCGACTCTTATGTCGGCAGGCTCGATGCGCTCGGCTGCACGCTGGTCATCACCGCCGACCACGGCATGAACGACAAGCACCTGCCGAATGGCGAGCCGGACGTGGTCTATCTGCAAACGCTGATGGACGAATGGTATGGCAAGAGCACGATGCGCGTGATCCTGCCGATCACCGACCCTTATGTCGTGCATCACGGCGCGCTCGGTTCCTTCGCCACGGTCTACCTGCCCGAGGGCGCCGACCAGACCGAGGTTGCGGCCCGCATCTCAGGCATCGACGGCATCGCGCTCGCGGTCACCGCGGCGGAGGCCTGTGAGCGTTTCGAGCTGCCGGCCGACCGGATCGGCGACGTGGTCGCGATCTCGACGCGCTCGAAGGTGATCGGCACCTCGCCGGAGCGGCACGATCTCTCGGGGCTGACCGAGCCGCTGCGCTCGCATGGCGGCATCACCGAGCAGCGCGTGCCGATGATCGCCAACCGGCCGATCTCCGTGCCGGAGGGGCGCACGCTCCGCAATTTCGACGTCTTCGACGTCGCCCTCAATCTGGTGCTCTGAGATGAACGCGAATGTGAATCCGCCCGTGCGCCGCGAGACGATGCGGATCGCCGGCAAGCTCGTCTCGACCGACGACATGGTCGAGGTCCGCAACCCCTACGACAATTCCGTCGTCGGCCTGGTGCCGGCGGCGCGGCCCGAGCATGTCCGCGAGGCCTTCGCCAAGGCGCGCGCCTTCAAGCCGACGCTGACCCGCTATGAGCGCCAGCAGATCCTGCAGAAGACGGCCGAGCTGCTGCGCGACCGCAAGGAAGAGTTCGCCCGGCTGATCACGGCCGAAGCCGGGCTGTGCTGGAAGGACTCGCTCTACGAGGCGAGCCGCGCCTATGACGTCTGGTCGTTTGCGGCCCAGCTCACCATCAAGGATGATGGCGAGATGTTCTCCTGCGACATCTCGCCGAACGGCAAGGCACGCAAGATCTTCACGACGCGACAGCCCTTGCTCGGCGTGATCTCGGCGATCACGCCGTTCAACCACCCGCTCAACATGGTCAGCCACAAGTTGGCGCCGGCAATCGCCACCAATAACCGCCTCGTGCTGAAGCCGACGGAACTGACCCCGCTGACCGCGCTCGCACTGGCCGACGTGCTCTACGAGGCCGGCCTGCCGCCCGAGATGCTCTCGGTCGTCACCGGCAACCCCTCGACCATGGGCGATGCGATGATCACCGATCCCGATGCGGATCTGGTGACCTTCACCGGCTCGGTGCGCGTCGGCAAGCACATCGCCAACACCGCCGGCTACAAGCGCATCGTCCTCGAGCTTGGCGGCAATGACCCGCTGATCGTCATGGAGGATGCCGATCTCGACAAGGCGGCCGAGCTCGCGGTCACTGGTGCGACCAAGAATTCCGGGCAGCGCTGCACCGCGGTGAAGCGCATCCTGGTGGTCGAGAGCGTCGCCGACGCCTTCGCCAAGCTGGTCGTCGAGAAGGCGAAGAAGCTGAAATGCGGCAACCCGATGGATCCGGCGACCGATGTCGGCACCGTCATCAACGCCCGCTCGGCCGCGCTCTTCCAGGCCCGCGTCGACGACGCCGTGAGCAAGGGCGCCGAGGTGCTCTACGGCAAGCGGGCCGAGGGTGCGCTGTTCCATCCGACCGTGGTCGACCGCATCCCCTATACCTGCGAGCTGGTGCATGAGGAAACCTTCGGCCCGGTGATCCCGATCATCCGCGTGCCCGACGACATCGCCGAGGTCATCCGGATCTCGAATTCCACGGCCTATGGCCTGTCCTCGGGCGTCTGCACCAACCGCTTCGACTATATCCAGCGTTTCGTCGCGGAGCTCGAGGTCGGCACCGTCAACCTCTGGGAGGTTCCCGGCTACCGCATCGAGATGTCACCCTTCGGCGGCATCAAGGATTCAGGCCTCGGCTACAAGGAGGGCGTCGTCGAAGCCATGAAGAGCTTCACCAACGTCAAGACCTGGTCCCTGCCCTGGACCGCATGACGAAGAAGACCAGCGCAGGCGGAGCGATCCGCCTGCGTTTTAGTATCTCAGGGGAAAACGCCGAAAGAGCGCTCTAATCGATCACCACGAGGGGATGAGAACATGAAGAACTGGCTTGCTTCCTGCGTCATCGGGGCATTCGCGCTCGCAATTCCCGGCGTCGCCCTGGCGCAGAAAACGAAGGTAACGATCTACACCGCTCTCGAGAACGACCAGCTCGGACCGTTCAAGGCCTCGATCGAGAAGGCCGTGCCGGAGGCAGAGGTGGTCTGGGTCCGCGACTCCACCGGAGTCATCACCGCCCGCTTCCTGGCCGAAAAGGACAATCCGCGGGCGGACATGGTGATGGGGCTCGCGGCGTCCAGCCTGCTCATGTTCGAGAAGGCCGGGCTGCTGGAAACCTACAAGCCGGCCGGCGCCGATGCGCTGAAGCCGGTCTTCCGCGATCCCAACAGTCCCTATACCTGGACAGGCATGGACGCCTATCTCGGCGTCGTCTGCTACAATACGGCCGAGGCCAAGGGCGTGCCCGTGCCGGCCTCGTGGAAGGACCTGCTCAACCCGGCGTTCAAAGGCAAGATCGTGATGCCCCACCCAGCCTCCTCCGGCACCGGCTATCTGATGGTCGCCGGCTGGCTGCAGAGCATGGGCGAGGCCGAAGGCTGGAAGTTCATGGACGGGCTACACGAGAATATCGGCGCCTATCTCCATTCCGGTTCCGCGCCTTGCGTGCAGGCAGCCCGCGGCGAGCGCACCATCGGTCTGGCGCTCGACATGCGCGGCGCATCCGAGAAGACCAAGGGCGCGCCGATCGAGGTCGTGATTCCGAAGGAGGGCGTGGGCTGGGAAATGGAAGCCAGCGCCATCGTCAAGGGCAGCAAGAACCTCGCCGTCTCCAAGAAGATCGCCGACTGGTCGACGACCAAGGCGGCGAACGAGCTCTATTCGCAGACCTACGCCATCGTGGCTGCGCCGGGTGTCGAGAACAAGCCGGCCAACTATCCCGTCAATGCCGAGGCCGGGATGATCAAGAACGACCTCAGCTGGATGGCCGATAATCGCGAGCGCGTGCTCGCCGAATGGTCGAAGCGCTACGAGTCGAAGTCGGCGCCGAAGAACTGAGCCTTTGCCAGGCCGTCGGCCCACGCAAGCGGCCGGCGGCATGGTCTGTGCAAGACGCCAAGCGTGCGGCCTCGCCGTTGCCGGCGAGCCTGATCACTGCCTGTTCAGATGAAGGTCGGTCCCGATGTCCACGACTGCCCCCCCGTTCCTCTCGATCCGCGACCTCTCCAAGAATTACGGCGCGTTCCGGGCGTTGCACGATATCGATCTCGACATAAGCCGCGGCGAGTTCGTCTGCTTTCTCGGGCCGTCGGGCTGCGGCAAGACGACATTGCTGCGGGCCATCGCCGGCCTCGACCAGCAGGATGGCGGCACCATCCTCATGGGCGGGCGCGACGTGTCGCGGGCCAGCCCGTCGGAGCGCGATTTCGGGATCGTCTTCCAATCCTACGCGCTCTTCCCCAATCTCACCGTCACCGACAATATCGGCTATGGCCTCGTCAACCGGCGTCGCTCGTCCGCCGAGATCGCCCGCCGCGTCGAGGAATTGCTGACGCTGGTCGGCCTGCCCGAGCAGGGCAAGAAATATCCGATCCAGCTTTCGGGCGGCCAGCAGCAGCGCGTGGCGCTGGCGCGCGCGCTTGCCACCTCGCCGGAGCTGCTGCTGCTCGACGAGCCGCTTTCGGCCCTCGACGCCAAGGTCCGCGTGCGCCTGCGCGATGAAATGCGCTCGCTGCAGCAGCGGCTCGGCGTGACCACGATCATGGTGACGCATGATCAGGAGGAGGCGCTTGCGATGGCCGACCGCATCGTCGTGATGCGGGACGGTGGCGTCGAGCAGGTCGGTACGCCCGAGGAGATCTACCGGCGCCCTGCCACGCCCTTCGTCGCCGATTTCGTCGGGCATATGACCTTCATGGATGCGATCGTGACCGGGCCGGGCCGGGTCCGTGTCGACGAACTCGACCTGCTCGTCGCCAATGCCACCCCCTTCGCCGTGGGCACGCCGGTGCGGCTGGCGATGCGGCCAGAAGAGGTTCGCACCCGCAGCATCGGGGAGGATACGCCGAACCGCTTCGAAGCGCGGATCGGGGACCTCGCTTTCCTCGGTTCCTACTGCCGGGCGCATCTGGAGCCGACAAGTTCCCGTTCGACCCGGATCGCGGCCGATTTCTCGACCAATGCGATGCGCGATCTCGGCATCACGGCGGGACAGGTCTGCACCGTCGCCTTTCCGCCCGAGGCCCTGCATGTCTTTGCGGGGGGCGCACGATGAGCGACCTCGCACCACGGCTGACGATGATCGATGCGTCCGTGAAGGTGGCGCCGGTGCGGATCAGCGAGCGCCATGTCGCCGGGGTCCTGATCGTCGCGCTCTGCGCGGTGCTGGTCCTGATCATCGCCCTGCCCCTCTGGGCCCTGCTCTCCAAGAGTCTCGAGGACACGCACGGGAACTTCGTCGGCCTGGCGAATTTCGTCAGCTATGCGACGACGCCGACGCTGTTCTTCTCGCTGCTCAACAGCCTCGCGGTCGCCAGTGCGACCACGGTCATCGTGGTGCCGCTCGCCTTTCTCTATGCCTATGCGCTGCGCCGCAGCTGCATTCCCGCCAAGGGCGTCTTCTATGCGGCGGCAATGATCCCTGTCTTCGCCCCGTCCCTGCTGTCGGGCCTCGCGCTGATCTATGTCTTCGGCAACCAGGGGCTGCTCAAGTCCTGGATGATGGGCGCCTCGCTCTACGGCCCGGTCGGCATCATCGCAGCGGAGACGCTCTACAGCTTTCCGCACGCCATGCTGATCCTCGTCACGGCGCTCGCCCTTTCGGACGGCCGGCTGCGCGAAGCGGCCGACGCGATGGGTACCTCGCGCTGGCGGATTTTCCGGACGATCACCCTTCCCGGCGCGCGCTATGGCGTGATCAGCGCCGTCTTCGTCGTCTTCACGCTGGTCATCACCGATTTCGGCATTCCCAAGGTGATCGGCGGGCAGTTCAACGTGCTGGCGACCGACGCCTACAAGCAGGTCGTTGGCCAGCAGAATTTCCCGATGGGCGCCGTGGTCGGCATCATCCTGCTGGTGCCGGCGGTGCTGGCCTTCTTCGTCGACCGCGTGGTGCAGCGGCGCCAGGGCGCCATGCTCTCGGCCCGCGCCGTTCCCTATGTGCCGCGCCCTGACCGGCGCCGCGATCTCGCCCTGCTCGGCTTCGTCGGCGTGATCGCCTTCGCGATCGTCAGCCCCTACGCGATCGCCTTCTGGGGCTCCTTCGTCAAATATTGGCCCTACAACCTGTCCCTGACCTTGAGCAATTACAACTTCGCCGCGGTCGAGCCGGATGGCTGGAAGACCTATGGCAACTCGTTGCTGCTCGCGTCCCTGACGGCGGTGATCGGCACGGCGCTGATCTTCATCGGCGCCTATCTGATCGAGAAGGTGAAGCTCTACCCGCGGCTGCGCGCCTTCGCCCAGTTCCTGGCGATGCTGCCCATGGCCGTGCCCGGCCTGGTGCTCGGCCTGGGCTATGTCTTCTTCTTCAATGCGGGGTGGAATCCGCTCGGCTTCCTCTACGGGACGCTGACGATCCTCGTGATCAACACCATCGCCCATTTCTACACGGTCGGGCACATCACCGCGCTGACGAGCCTGAAGCAGCTCGACAGCGAGTTCGAGTCGGTTTCGGCCTCGCTCAAGGTGCCGTTCTGGTCGACATTCCGACGGGTGACGGCGCCGATCTGCATGCCGGCGATCCTCGACATCGCGGTCTATGTCTTCGTCAACGCACTGACCACGGTCTCGGCCGTGATCTTCCTCTATGGCGCCGACACCAAGCTCGCCTCGATCGCGATCGTGCATATGGATGAGGCGGGCGCCATGGCCTCGGCGGCCGGCATGGCGAGCATCATCATGTTCACGGCCATTGCCGTGAAACTCGCCCATGCCGGCCTCGACCGTCTGGTCTTCGGCCGCCTGCAGCACTGGCGGCAACGCTAGATCGTCGGGCGGGATATCGCATCCGGTCCGATGATCCAGCCTTCTGTGGCGCATCGGCTTTCCCGAAAACCGCAATCCACTTTTCGGGCCGATGCTCTAGCGGCGCATCGGTTTTCCCGAAAACCGGCATCCACTTTTCGGGCCGATGCTTTAGCGGCGCGCGGGAGAACGCGATCATGACAGGGCAGACGCCGACCCAGATCCTGCTCGCGCTCGCCGGCGAGGTCGCCCTGCTGCTCTGGAGCGTGCAGCTGGTGACGGCGGGGGTCACGGCCGCCTTCGGCAGCCGGTTGCGCGCGCTGCTGGCGACAGGTCTCGACAGTCGCTGGCGTGCCTTCGGCGCGGGGCTTCTGGTGACGGCCGGCCTGCAATCCAGCACGGCGACCGCGATGATGATCGCCTCGTTCTCCGGCGCCGGATTGATCGCGCTGGCGCCGGCCCTGGCGATGATGCTCGGCGCCAATGTCGGGACGACGCTGATCGTCCAGCTCGTCGGCTTCGACACCAGCATGATGGTGCCGCTCCTGCTCCTCGTCGGCTATCTCGGCATGCGTCGCTTTGGCCGGCTGGCCGCCAATGAAATGGCGAAGGCGCTGTTCGGGCTGGGCCTGATGCTGCTGTCCCTGCGCCTGATGCAGGGCACGATGGCGCCGGTCGAGCACTCGCAGGTGCTGCGCACGGTTCTCGGCGCGCTCTCGGGCGATCCGCTGATTGCCTTGCTCCTGGCCGCGGTGCTCAGCTTTGCCGCTCATTCCTCGCTTGCGGCGATCCTGGTCGTGATGAGCCTTGCCGCGACCGGGGTCGTCGGAACCCAGACCATGCTGGCGATGGTGCTGGGCTGCAATCTCGGCACGGCGCTCAATCCGCTCGTCCAGGCGATGAACGGCAATGCCGCGGCCAGGCGCGTGCCGGTTGGCAACCTCGCCAACCGCCTTCTGGGCTGTGCAGCCGGCCTGCTGCTCCTGCCCGTGCTCACACCGCTTGCGGAGCGGTTCGCGAGCCATCCCGCGCAAACGGCGGCGCTGTTCCACCTTGGCTTCAACATCGTGATGGCTGCGCTCTTCCTTGTCCCGCTGCCGGCTTTCGCGGGCGTCCTGACGCGCCTCCTGCCCGATCCCGCGCCGGAAGCGGACCCTTCGCGCCCGCGCTATCTCGATGCCGCGGCGCTCACCACGCCGACGCTCGCGCTCGCCAACGCGACCCGCGAAGTGCTGCATATGGCCGATGTCGTCGACGGGATGCTGAAGACGTCGCTGACGGCGTTCAGGGGCGACGACCCGGCCCGGGTGGCCGAGGTCAGCCGGGCCGACGACGTGCTCGACAACCTCTATAACCAGATCCAGCTCTATGTCGGCGCGATCGCGCACGAGACGCTGTCGCAATCCGACGAGCACCGGCTCTCGGAGGTGCTGACTTTGGCGATCAATCTCGAGCATATCGGCGACATCATCGAGAAGAACCTGATGCAGATGGCCGGCAAGCGCATCCGCGACCAGCGCCGGTTGCCCGAGGACGCGCTTGCCCGCATCGCCGATACCCATGACCGGTTACGGGATCATCTGCGCCTGGCGCTCACAGTCTTCATCTCGCAGGACGAAGCGACCGCGCGCCGGATCGTGCGCGAGAAGGAAACCTTCCGCGAGCTGGAGCGGGAAGCGATCGAGGCCCATCTCGCGGAGATGCGCACCGGCAGCCGCGAGGCCGTGATCGTCAGCGCGCTGCAGCTTGATATCGCGCGGGATCTGAAGCGCATCGACGCCCATATCGCCGCCACCGTGCACGGACTTCTCGAACAGCGCGGCGCCCTGATGGGAAGCCGCCTGATGCGGGCGGCCGAGTGAAGGCAGCGCACTGAAGGCGGCCGAGTGAAAGCACTTACGGCCCGCGCTCTGTTTGGATGCGATGAAATCATCCCGTTCCCGCACCCGGCCGACTTTACCAGCAGCATGGTGACCGTTATCGGCGACGCCGCCCAGAACCGGCGTGATGGAGGGGCTCCTGGAGCAATTCCCACAAGACTGCGTCGCGGCTTTGCCTCCGGAACTGCGTGAAGACAAAGCGCTAAAGGATTGCAGGTGAATCCGATTTTCGAGGGACGTTCTAGCGGAAGATGACGGTCCGCCGGCCGGCCAGCATCACCCGCCGCTCAACATGCAGGCGCAGAGCACGCGCGAGCACGACCGCCTCGATATCGCGCCCGACACTGACGAGATCGTCGGGAGCCAGCGAATGATCGGCGCGCGCGACGTCCTGGTCGATGATCGGGCCCTCGTCCAGATCCGGCGTCACGTAATGCGCCGTCGCGCCGATCAGCTTCACGCCGCGGTCATAGGCCTGATGGTAGGGCTTGGCGCCCTTGAAGCTCGGCAGGAAGGAATGGTGGATGTTGATCGCCCGCCCGTCGAGCGCGCGGCAGAGATCGTTGGAGAGCACCTGCATATAGCGGGCGAGCACGACCAGCGACGCATCGGTCTGTGCAACCAGCTCCAGCAGCCTTGCCTCCTGCTCCGCCTTGGTCTCCGTCGTGACCGGCAGATAGTGGAACGGGATGCCGTAATTCTGCGCCAGAGGCTCGAAATCCCGGTGGTTCGAGACGATCGCGGGAATCGTGATGTTGAGATTCCCCGTCGCCTGGCGGAAGAGCAGGTCGTTCAGGCAATGGCCGAAGCGTGACACCATCAGCAGGACGCGGGCCGGGCGGGCCGTGTCGACCGCCTCCCAGCTCATCTTGAAGGTGCCGGCCACGCCGTCGAACTCGCGTCGAAAGGCCGTGTCGTCGAAACGGTCGCCGGCGGCGAAGGCGACGCGCATGAAGAAGCGGGCGTCGCGCGGGTCGCTGAACTGCGCGCTTTCCAGGATGTTGCAGCCGTGCCGATAGAGCACGCCGCTGACGGCATGCACGATGCCGGGCCGGTCCTCGCAGGAGAGGTTGAGGACACGGGCGGGCTTGCGCAGGACGATGTCCCTGGGAATGGCGGGGGCGAGCGGCGTGAGATCGGTCATCCCCTCAGGCTCCGCGCGCCTGCAAACGGTCGAGCGGTGCAGCCAGGCTCGCCGTCACGGGTATCGCCGTACCCGCGAGATCGATCGTCCAGTTGCGCGCGTCGAGCCAGGCCTGGTCGATGGGCTCATCGCTTTGGGCCCAGCCGAGCGCGACGATGCCGTCGACGCTTGCGCCGAAGGCCGCGGAGGTGATCTCGCCGACCGGCCTGCCATCGGCCAGGATCGCCTCGCCCCCCCAGGCCATCTGGCCGTTCGGACGGGGGCCGACAAGCGCGACCAGCCGCTTGGTGCGCGGCGCCGCGCGGGCGATGGTGAGGGCGTCGCGGCCGATGAAATCGCCCTTGTTCAGCTTCACGGCAAAGCCGAGGCCGGCCTCGTAGGGATTGATGTCCGGCGTCAGCTCGCGGCCCCAGGCGCGGAAGCCCTTCTCGATGCGCAGCGAGTCGACCGCATAATATCCGACATCGACGAGCCCGAGATCGGCGCCGGCCTCGTGCAGCAGATCGTAGATCGCGGCTGCGAATTCCGCCGGCACGTAGAGTTCGAACCCCTCCCCCAGATAGGAGCGGCGGCAGGCCCAGGTCGTGGCATAGCCGATGGTCATCTGCCGGATCGCGTTGGCCGGGAAATCGACGGGATCGAAGGAGACGGGCGAGACGCGAGCGAGGATCTCGACGACCTTCGGGCCGGCCAGCGAGAGCACGGCATAGGCCGATGTCACGTCGGTCAGCGTTGCTCCCTCCGGGAGCTGGCGCCTGATCCAGTGCGCGTCGCGCGTCGCCTGGGCGGTGCCGGTCAGGAGCAGGTAGGTGTCGGGCGCGATGCGGGCGGCCGTGAGGTCGCTTTCGAAGGTGCCGCGCGCGTTGAGCAAGGCCGTGTAGACCGAGCTGCCCACCGGAACCGCCACATCATTGGCGGAGAGGCGCTGCAAGGCCGCTTCGGCCTGCGGACCCTGCAGCAGGAACTTGGCGAAGCTGCTCATGTCGACGAGCCCGGCCGCCTCGCGGCAAGCACGATGCTCCGCGGCGACCGTTTCGAACCAGTTCTGCTGGCCGAAGGAATAGCGGATCGTGCGCTCATCCTCGGTGCGGGCAAAATAATTCGCGCGTTCCCAGCCCATCCTGGAGCCGAAGACAGCCTGTTTAGCGGCCAGGCGCTCATAGAGCGGCGAGCGGCGGAAGGGCCTTGCGGTATCGAGTTCGCGGTTCGGCCAGGGCATGGCGTAGTGAAGGCCGAGCGTCTCCTTGATGCGATCCTTCAACCAGGCCGGATTGTTGTTGAAATTCGCGAAGCGGCGGATGTCGACGGGCCAGAGATCGCTCGTGGCCTCGCCCGCGACGATCCATTCGGCCAGTGCGCTGCCGGCGCCGCCGGCGGACGCGATCCCCATCGAGTTGAAGCCGGCGCCCACATAGATGCCGGCCACTTCCGGAGCCTCGCCCAGGAGGAAGTTGTTGTCCGGCGTGAAGCTCTCGGGACCGTTGAGGAAGGTCTTGATCTGCGCCGTTTCCAGGGCCGGCACGCGCTGCAGCGCGTTTTCCATCAGGATCGCGAACTGGTCCCAGTCATCGGGCAGGAGCTGGAACTCGAAGGGATAGGGGATGCCGTCCATGCCCCAGGGCTTCGCATCGGGCTCGAAGCCGCCCATGACGAGGCCGCCGACCTCCTCCTTGTAATAGGTGTAGCCATCGGGATCGCGCATCACCGGCAGGTCCGGCGTCACGCCCTCGATCTTGTCGGTGACGATGTACATGTGCTCGGCCGAATGCAGCGGCACCGAGACGCCGCACATCTGGCCGACCGCGCGTGACCATTGCCCGGCGCAGATGACCAGGACCTCGCATTCGACCCGGCCCTGGTCGGTCTGCACCGCCCTCACCCGGCCCTTCTCAGTCTCGATGGCGGTGACGCGGATGCCTTCGCGCACGATTGCGCCGCGGCTACGGCCGCCGCGCGCCAGCGCCTGGGTGATGTCGGACGGGTTCGCCTTGCCGTCTCCGGGGAGCCAGACGCCGCCGACGAGATCGTCGGTGCGCATCACCGGCCATTTCTCGCCGGCCTCCTTAGGGCTCAGCTCCTCGATCTCCACCCCTTGAGCGCGCGCCGCCGAAATGGTCCGGCGCAGCTGCGTCATGCGTTCGGGCGTGCGAGCGACCGAAACCGAGCCGCAGCGCTTCCAGCCCGTGGCGAGCTCGGTCTCCTGCTCCAGCGACCCGTAGAGCTCGGTGGAATAGCGGATCAGGCGCGTCATGCTCGACTGGCTGCGCAGCTGCCCGACCAGACCGGCCGCGTGCCAGGTGGTGCCGGAGGACAGGCGCCCCTGCTCGAGCAGGAGCACATCGCGCCAGCCGAGCTTGGTCAGATGATAGGCGACGGAACAGCCGACGATACCGCCGCCGATGATGACGACACGAGATTGGGTGGGAATGGACATGAGCGCCTCCGCGATGGAGGCAGCCTAGCAGCTCAAATCCACAAAACAACAAAAAACCACAAAACGGGCAAAATCAGGAAACGAACAGACGAACCCCGTTCTTCGTCAGGTTGGCAGTGATCGGGTCCGGCGGAAGCCGGTCGAGCAGCAGGCCCGCGCAAGCTTCGTCTCCGCCGATCCGGCTCGGCAGGACAAGGCCGAACTTGCTGCTGTCGGCCATCAGGAAGCCTTGCTCGGCGGCGCCGAGCAGCGCGCTCCGGATGGCTGCTCCGGCGCGCGTGTAGTCGGTGAGCCGCCCCTCCGCATCGACGCCGCCGACGCTGACGAAGGAGACATCAGCCGAGAGGCGCGCGATCGCCCGCAGGGCCTCCGTGCCCGAGGTCGCATCCTCGTTGGGGTCGAATTCGCCACCGATCAGGAAGACGCGGGCACCCGACAGCCGGCTGGCCAGCCGCGCGTTCTCGAGCGAAGTGGTGTGCACGACCAGCCGCTTTCGGTCCGTTCGCGCCAGCGCGCGCACCACCGCTTCGGTCGTGGTGCCGGAATCGAGCAGAATGGTCATGCCATCGCCGAGCATGGAGGCGGCGAGAGTGGCGATCAGTTCCTTGCCTGCACGGTTCACGGTCCGGCGGCTGGCAAAGGATGCTTCCGAACGCTCGGCCCGGATTGCTCCGCCGTGAACGACCGCGAGCAGCCCGTCAGCCGACAAGGCCTTGAGGTCGCGCCGGATCGTCTCGCGGGAGACGTCGAGCGACAGGGCCAGTTCCTCGACGCTGATCGATTCCTGTCTTTCGAGACTGTCGAGGATGATGCGATGCCGTCGCGCAGCGATGTCGCGGGTCATGAAAACGAAGCCAAAAATCCTGATCGCCGGAAGAAGCGATCCCAATCTGCCACATGTCGTCGATTCGCGCTTGGCAATCGAACGGAGCACGGCCGGGGTTCGATCGCAGCCCGGCCGGACAAGCTTTGCCTCCGCACACTGTGCCCCCGCGACTTTCATCAGTTGAGGATATCGACTGTTTCCAGCCGAGCTTCGATGGCTCAGGCTCCTCGACATCCTTGAAGAACATGGCAGGCGACGACGGAATCGAGTGAGCTGAAGCCCCCGCCCGCGCGAAAGCGCGCAACCACAGAGAATTCATAATATAAAAGAGCCATAAACTTACTTAACCGAGAAATCACTCCCAGCGACACCGAAGAGCGTCCGCGTTAATAAAAGTTCTTATTCACCCTCGCAGGGATAAAACTTAGTACATACCGTAATCGTCTCGCTTGACTTCGGGACTACGACATTCCACGTACATCTCATGCGGATCGATTCCCTTACTCTTCTCTTCGAGCGGGCGTGCCCCATCACGGGGGACTGACCCCGACCCGGCTGCGTCGCGGCCCGGTCCGGGCAGAGGCTCGCGTTCCCGCGTACCGGGTTTGCGCAGGCCACAGAGCGGCAACCCATTCAGACATTTCCCTCATGACTGCCTGCAACCCGCTGGTGGCAAATATGATTTTCACATTGAAACGACCGGTCGCCGTGCTTCCTGCCGGCGATTATGCGCGGCTGCAAGAACTGGCGCGCTTGCTCGAGGAGCAGATTCATCCGCTCGCGTCCGCGCTTTTCCGCAAGCTGGACCGCGCCGAGTGGCGTGAGGCGGACGATATGCCGGAGCAAACGGTCTTGCTGGATGGCTTCGTCACCTATCGTGTCGGGGGCACGGGACAGCCCGAACGCCGACGCTTGATCGATCCCGCAGACGAAATGTGGCCGCCAGCGGAGATATCGGTGATCACCCCTCTGGGCATCACATTGCTTGGACTTTCGGTGGGCGATCGAATCCCGATAATCGGGGCCGACCTTCGCGCGCCGCCATGGGTCGACGTCCTGGCCGTCGACCCTATGACGACGTCGGGAATCGTCCGAGGGCTGGCCCCCTCGAACGCGCCTGCGACCCGCTCGTCGTTGGCGGATCAGCCTCGATGGCCTAAGAACGGACGACGCCTCCCAGGCAAAGGAGAATGATGGAACTTTCCCCGCTACTGCTGATCCTCATTCTGCCTTTCGTAGCCAGTCTGGCCGTGGTCCTGTCTCCGGGGGCCTCCCGCGAACCGGTGACCTGGATCACCGGTCTCACCTTGCTGGCCTGCCTCATCGTGACCTTGTCGCTCTACCCATCCGTGAGCGGCGGAGAGGCCGTCCGGCTTCAGATCGACTGGATCCCTTCTCTCGGGCTGAACTTCACCCTGAGAATGGACGGCTTCGCCTGGATCTTTGCGGCTCTGATCAGCGGTATCGGCCTCCTGGTCGTCATGTACGCCCGGTATTACATGTCCGCCGACGATCCGGTCCGGCGCTTCTATCTGTTCTTTCTGGCGTTCACGGGATCGATGCTGGGGGTGGTCCTTTCGGGCAACCTGGTGCTCCTGGTCGTGTTCTGGGAACTGACCAGCATCTTTTCCTTCCTGCTGATCGGCTACTGGCAGCAGAGCCAGGCGGCGCGCGACGGCGCCCGAATGGCCATGACCGTCACGGGCATGGGGGGCCTCGCTCTGCTGGGTGGCGTGCTGATCGTCGGTCATATCGTCGGCAGTTACGACCTCGACGACGTCCTCCGATCGGGCAACCTCATCCGGTCGCACTCTCTATACGTCCCGGCGCTTCTGCTGATCCTCCTCGGCACGCTCACGAAAAGCGCGCAGTTTCCCTTTCATTTCTGGCTACCCAACGCCATGGCGGCGCCGACGCCCGTATCGGCGTTCCTGCATTCGGCCACCATGGTCAAGGCAGGGGTCTTCCTCATGGCGCGGCTGTGGCCGGTACTCTCCGGTACGCCGGAATGGTTCATGATCCTCGGCATCGCGGGAATGACGTCGTTCGTGCTCGGCGCTTACCTCGCCATGTTCCAGAATGACCTGAAGGGACTTCTCGCCTACTCCACGATCAGCCATCTGGGCCTGATCACGCTGCTGCTCAGCCTCGGCAGCCCGCTCGCCGCCGGCGCGGCCATCTTCCACATGCTCAACCACGCGACGTTCAAGGCATCGCTGTTCATGGCGGCCGGCATCATCGACCACGAGACCGGCACGCGCGATATGAGGCGGCTCTCCGGACTGTTCCGGTACATGCCGATCACCGGCACGCTGGCGATGGTGGCCTGCGCCGCCATGGCTGGCGTACCGCTGCTGAACGGCTTCCTGTCGAAGGAGATGTTCTTCGCCGAAGCCGTTGAGACCCACGCCGATTCCTGGCTGGACACCGCCGCCCCCTACGCGGCCGTGCTCGGCAGCGCGCTCGCCGTTACCTATTCCCTACGGCTGATCCATTCGATCTTCCTGGGAACGCCGCCCGAGAGCTTTCCCCGGGAACCCCACGAGCCGCCGTTCTGGATGCGGTTCCCGGTCATGTTCCTGGTCGTCGCCTGTCTCGTGGTCGGGATCATGCCCGCCCAAACCATCGGCCCGTTCCTGCACGTTGCCGTGTCGTCCGTGCTCGGTGGCGCCGCGCCGGAATACAGCCTGGCTCTGTGGCACGGCTTCAACCTTCCCCTGGCGATGAGCATCGTCGCGCTGGTCGCTGGCGTGCTGCTGTATCGCGTCGCCGGCGATTACCTCGAACGTTCCGAGCGTCCTCCGCTTTTTGGTCGGATTCAGGGACAGCGCATCTTCGAGCGGGTCATGGTCGCGATTTCGTGGCGATGGGCGCATCTGTTCGAGGGCGCGTTCGGCACCAATCGGCTTCAGCCCCAGATGCGCCTTCTGGTGGCGGTGGCCGTCGCCGCAGGGGCCGTTCCGCTGCTCGCTTCGGGCCTCTCCTTCGGTCCTCTCGGCAATGGGACGACGGATTTCGCCTTCACCGGCCTTTGGTCCGTCGGCATGATCTGCGCCGTCGCAGCCGCCTATCAGGCCAAGTTCCATCGGCTCGCGGCCCTTGCCCTGCTCGGCGGGACAGGGCTCGTGACCTGCCTGACCTTCGTCTGGCTTTCGGCGCCGGACCTTGCTGCCACCCAGCTCGTCGTCGAAATCGTGACCACGGTGCTCATCCTGCTCGGTCTGCGGTGGCTGCCCAAGCGCTCGCTGGACGTGCCCGAACCGGGAGGCTGGCGACCGCGCCTGCGCCGCTTCCGGGACCTTGCCATCGCCGTCGTCGCAGGCCTGGGCATGACGGCGATCTCCTACGCGGTGATGACGCGGACGCCACCGGACTCGATCGCGAAATTCTTCGTCGAGAAGGCCTATAGCGAAGGCGGCGGCCTGAATGTCGTCAACGTCATTCTCGTCGATTTCCGCGGCTTCGACACGCTCGGCGAGATCACGGTCCTCGCCGTCGTGGCACTGACCGTCTTCGCGCTGCTCCGGCGTTTCCGCCCCGCACCGGACAGCATCGAGAGGCCCGAGCAGCAGCGCATCCAGCGCTCCAATGACGAGGCTGAGCCGGACACGGAGGTCGGAGCGACCAAGGCGGAATATCTCTACGTGCCGTCCGTCATCATGCAGTGGATGTTCCCGGTCGTGATCGTACTGGCCGCCTATCTCTTCCTGCGCGGTCATGACGCTCCGGGGGGTGGCTTCGCCGCAGGCGTCGCGATGGCGGCGGGCTTCATCCTGCAATACATGGCGGCGGGCACGGTCTGGGTCGAGGACAGGCTGCGCATCCTTCCCGTTGCCTGGATCGGCGGCGGCCTCCTGCTGGCGGCGTTCACCGGGGCGGCCTCGATGCTCCTGGGCGATTCTTTCCTCACCTCGTATTTCCGGTATCTGGAGCTGCCGATCGTCGGGAAGGTTCCCCTGGCGAGCGCGACCCTGTTCGATCTCGGCGTGTTCGGCGTCGTGGTCGGGGCGACGGTTCTGATGCTGATCGCGATCGCCCACCAATCCATCCGCCGCCTGCGCGCGGCCCGTCTTGAAGAGGAGCGCCAGCGATGGAACTGACGCTTGCGATCGCCATAGGCGTGCTCACCGGATCGGGAGTCTGGCTCGTCCTGCGTCCACGGACGTATCAGCTCGTCATCGGCCTTTCGCTCCTCGCCTATGCGGTGAACCTCTTCATCTTCAGCATGGGCCGGTTGCGGGTCGGTGCAGCCCCGGTGCTCGGCCCTGGCGGCGCAGGCGATCCGGCGGCTCTGGCCGACCCGGTTCCGCAGGCGCTCGTGCTCACGGCGATCGTGATCGGCTTTGCCACGACCGCGCTCCTCCTCGTGGTGCTGCTCGTCGCCCGCGGGCTGACCCGTAACGATCACGTCGACGGGCGAGAGCCGAACTGATGGACTGGACGAGACACCTTCTCATCGTCCCGATCCTGCTCCCGTTGATCACGGGGGCGGCTCTCCTGCTGATCGACGAGCTGCGCCATACGCTGAAGGCGTTTCTCAGCATCGCGTCGGGCGTGCTGCTCCTTGTGACGGCGATCGCCCTGATGCGACTGGCGGATGGGGTTGTCGACGGAGGCGGCGCCCTTTCCTCATCCTATGCCCTCGCCAATTGGCCAGCGCCGTTTGCCATCGTGCTCGTGCTCGATCGGTTGTCGGCGCTGATGCTCGCCCTCGTATCCACGCTGGCGGTCGCCGCGCTCGTCTTCTCGACGGCGCGCTGGGACCGGGCCGGGCCACATTTCCACACGCTCTTCCAGTTCATGCTCATGGGGCTCGCAGGCGCGTTCCTCACGGGCGACCTCTTCAATCTTTTCGTCTTCTTCGAGGTCACGCTGGCGGCGTCCTACGGCCTGCTGCTGCACGGATCGGGCGCGTTCCGGGTGCGCGCCGGCCTCCATTATATCGCGATCAACCTGGCCGCTTCGCTTCTCTTCCTCATCGGCGTCAGCCTGATTTACGGGACCGCCGGAACGCTGAACATGGCAGACCTCGCCGTCCGCCTCCCGGGACTGTCCGCAGAGGACCGCGCGCTCCTTCACACAGGCGCCGCGATCCTTGGCATCGCGTTCCTGGTCAAGGCCGGCATGTGGCCGCTCTGCTTCTGGCTGCCTTCCGCCTATATGGCGGCGGCCGCCCCCGTTGCCGCGATCTTCGTCGTGCTCACCAAGGTCGGCACCTATGTGCTTCTGCGCCTCTCCCTGCTGCTTTTTGCACCCGAGGCCGGGGCCACGGCGGGGTTCGGCGGAACGGTGCTGCTCTGGGGCGGGATGGCGACGATCCTCTTCGCGACATCCGGGGTGCTTTCGTCCCAGGCGTTGGGCCGGCTCGCGGGCTTCAGCGTTCTCATCTCCTCGGGGACCCTGCTCGCGGCGGTCGGCATCGGCAACACTGCGGTCGTGTCGGGCGCCTTGTTCTACCTCGTCAGTTCGAGCCTCAGCGTCGCTGCCTTCTTCCTGCTGATCGAGCTGGTCGAGCGGACGCGCGAACCGGCGGCCGACGTGCTGTCCGTCACCATGGAAGCATATGGCGACGAGACCGACGAGCGCGAGGAGCACGAGGATCAGGAGGTCGGCGTGACCGTACCGGGGGCGCTCGCCATCCTGAGCGTCTCGTTCGGATGCGTCGCGCTCCTGCTCGCGGGCTTGCCGCCGCTATCGGGGTTCATCGCCAAGTTCGCGATGCTGACGGGCCTGTTGAATCCGGACGGACTGGGCTCTGTCGCCGAGATCCCGGGGCGTATTTGGCTGCTGGTTGCGGTGGTCATCCTGTCGGGCCTCGCGACCCTTGTGGCCATGATGCGCAGCGGCGTCCGGATCTTCTGGGCGCCCCTCGAGGAACTCGTTCCGCGCGTGGTCATGGTCGAGGTCGCGCCGATCGTCGCACTGCTGGCCCTCTGCGCGGTCCTGGCCGTGTGGGGCGGTCCGATGCTCAGTTACACGGAGGCTGCGGCCCGTTCCCTTCACGCCCCGTCGACCTATATCCAGAGCGTACTGGGGACGGGGCATCCGCCGGGCGGTGCGCGATGAACCGCCTTCTGCCCTATCCGCTTCTCACCGCGGCGCTGCTGCTGATGTGGCTCCTGCTGACCTCTTTCTCGACCGGGCAATTCCTCGTCGGGACGGCCGTCGCGATCGGAGCCTCCCGTGCGATGGCGGCGCTTCATCCATCGAAGCCCCGGCTGAGGCGATGGCAGCTGCTTCCGAAGCTTCTGGGAATCGTCACGCTGGACATCCTGCGATCGAACATCGCCGTCGCCAGCATCATCATCCGAGGAGATCGTCGTGACCGCGTCGCGGGCTTCGTCGCCATACCGCTCGACCTGCGCGACAAGACGGCGCTGGCCGTGCTGGCCTGCATCGTGACCAGCACGCCGGGGACGGCCTGGGTTGAATATGCCCCCGAGTCCGGCGTGCTCCTGCTCCATGTCCTCGACCTCTCCGACGAGGCTGAATGGATCGCCGTAATCAAGAACCGCTATGAGGCGCTGCTGATGGACATTTTCGAATGACGGCCGCGATCCTCCTGTGGTCGGTGACGGCCGCCCAGGCCATGCTCGTCGCTGCCATGGGGTGCTACGCCTACAGGGTCATCCGGGGGCCGCGAGCGCAGGACCGGGTCCTCTGCCTGGACGCCATGTATGTTACCGCCATGCTCCTGGTGCTGACGATCGGCATCCGCTCGGGAAGCGCGATCTATTTCGAGGCGGCGCTGATCATCGCAGTACTGGGTTTCGTATCGAGCATCGCGCTCGCCAAATTTCTCATGCGCGGCGAGGTGATCGAATGACCCACGCCGAGAACCTCCCCGCCTGGGCGGCCCTGCTGACGGCCTTTTTGGTCCTCCTCGGTTCCGGACTGACACTCCTCGGAGCCATCGGAACATTGCGCTTTCGCAGGTTCTTCGAGCGCGTTCATGCCCCCACGCTGGGCACGAGCTGGGGGACGGGTGCGATCGGGCTCGCGTCCATTGTCTGCTTCTCGGTGCTGGGTTCCCGGCCCGTGGTGCATGAACTCCTGATCGGCGTCTTCATGATCGTCACGACGCCGGTCACCCTGATGCTGCTCGCCCGCGCGGCCCTCTATCGCGACCGAACGGAGGGAAACCGAGAGGCGCCTCCGCGCTCGCTCCTGCGCCGCACTCACGGTGGATAGGGGCAGCATCGCAACTGGAACCGGCGGCCAGCGCTGCCGTGGATGCAGCAAGACACTATCGGCCAGAGCCCGGCGCGGCGCGAAAGATCGATGCGGTGGCGTCGTCGCCGACCAGCAAAGCGCCGACCGGCGGCCGACAAGGCCTTGAGCCGCGCCAGATCGTCTCACGAACGACAGGGCCGGCTCCTCGACGCTGATCGATTCCTGTCCTTCGAGACTGTCGAAGACGATGCGATGCCGTCGCGCAGCGATGTCGCGGATCATGGAAACGACGCCAAAGATCCTGGTCGGCGGAAGAAGCCATCCCAATCTGCCACATGTCGTCGTTTCGCGCTTGGCAAGCGAACGGGCATGGCCGGGTTCAATCGCAGCCCGGCCGGAGGTCTTGAATCACGATCCGGCTGATTTGCGGGATCCCAATTCCGCTGAAAATCAGCATCGGAGCGTGGTCGCCAGGGCAGAAAGCAACTGGCGGATGCCATAGCTTTGCGGAATGGCTTAGGCAGAAAAACGACTTTGACGAATAATCGACTCCCCTCCTAAGTTCGCTGCCACGGTGCAAGCTCAGGTATGGATCGATTTTGGAACCGCTGATCACGAACGGGCATGCGCCAAGGGCGTGTTCATCCCCAACGGCCGGGCCGCGAAGCCTCATGCTTTTTCCGGGCGCCATCGGCGAGATTCAAACCGTGGCGTTGCTCTCGCGACCGGGGCGCGGACCGCTGTTTTCCATCGGGTCGCAGCCTTCGACCAAGATCAATCCATCACCATGACGAGCTTCGTCCTCAGGCGCCTGCTGTTCGCCATCCCGACGCTGCTGGTCATGTTGACGGCGATCTTCGTCCTCGTGCGGATGGTTCCCGGCGATGCCGCCCAGGTGGTTCTCGGCGACCAGGCCAGTGCGGCCTCGCTCGCCGCGCTCCGGGCGAAGCTCGGCCTCGACCAGCCGGTCTACGTCCAATACGTCTCGTTCCTGCTCAACGTCGCCCGTGGCGATCTCGGTCAGTCGTTGAGCAGCGGTCGCAGCGTCATCGAGGAAGTGGGGCAGGTGCTGCCGTCGACGATCGAGCTGACGGCAGCCGCGATCGCGATCGGCCTCCTCTTCGGCCTGCCTCTGGGCGTGGCGGCGGCACTCAGCCGCAACGGCTGGATCGACTACGTCTCACGCGTCGTCTCGCTGATCGGCCTGTCCTTTCCCGCCTTCGTCTCCGGCATCCTGATGCTGATCGTGTTCGCAATCCAGCTCGGCTGGTTCCCCGTGCTCGGCGGTTCCGGCGGCCGTCAGAGCTTCGCCGAGCACCTGCGCGGCCTGGCGCTGCCGGCGCTCAATCTCGGGCTGATCATGACTGCCTATGTCATGCGGGTGACGCGCGCTGCGATGCTGGGTGTCCTCACCGAGGATTACATCCGCACCGCCCGCGCCAAGGGCGTCGGCCCGGTCCGGCTCGTCGCCCGGCACGCGCTGCGCAACAGCCTGATCCCGATCATCACGGTGGTCGGTCTCTATTTCGGGACGCTGATCGGCAATTCGGTCCTGACCGAGATCATCTTCAACCGCCCCGGGCTGGGCAAGCTGATCCTCGGCGCTCTCAACTCGCGCGACTACACGCTGCTTCAGGGGCTGATGATCATCTTCGCCATCTGCGTCATCGCCGTGAACACGCTGACGGACCTGGCCTATGGCCTCGTCGATCCCAGGGTGAAATACTCATGAGCGACGCTGCGGCTCCTTCCTTGGAAAGCAGGCCCGGCCGCCTGTGGCTCGCGCTCTCGCAGAACAGGCTGGCCTGGATCGGGCTCGCCCTGCTGGCGCTGATCGTCCTGGTCGCGCTGCTCGCCCCCTGGCTCGCGCCCTACGACCCGCTGGAACAGAACATCGCCGCCCGCCTCGAACCGCCCTCCGCCGAATACTGGCTCGGCACCGACAGCTATGGCCGCGATGTCCTGTCCCGCCTGATCTACGGGGCAAGGGTCTCGCTCTTCGTCGGCTTCGCCGCGATCGTGGTCGCCATGCTGGTCGGAACGACGATCGGCGTGATCTCCGGCTATGTCGGCGGCCTGTTCGATCAGATCGTGATGGGCGTCCTCGATGTCATGCTCGCCTTCCCGACCCTGCTGCTTGGCCTGATGATTGCCGCCATGCTGGGCGCCAGCCTGGAAAACCTGATCATCGCGATCGCGGTCACCGAGATCGCGCCCTTTGCGCGCGTCGCGCGGGCTCCGACCATCTCGCTGCGCGAGCGCGATTTCGTCGAGGCCTGCCGCTCCTATGGCTGCGGACCGGTCCGGATCATGACGCGCCATATCCTGCCGAACATGATGTCGGACGTGGTCGTGATGAGCTCGCTCTGGCTGGCGTCGGCGATCCGCACGGAGGCGTCCCTCAGCTTCATCGGGCTCGGCGTCCCCCCGCCCACCGCGACCTGGGGCAGTATGATCCGCGAGGGCTTCGAGAACATCCTCGACGCCTGGTGGCTCGCAGTGTTTCCGAGCCTGGCCATCCTGGTGACCGTGCTGGCGCTCAATCTGCTCGGCGACGCCCTGCGCGATGCCTCCGACCCACGGACCCAGTCACGATGACCGAAGCCGCCCCGAAGAAAAACCGCGCCCGGCGACTGGCGGCACCCATTGCAAGACCAAGGAGGACGACAGGAATGAATGCCCGGATCATGGCCGTGATGCTGGCGACGGCCGCTGCCTTCTCGGTCGCGCCCTTGCCGGCCCCTGCCCAGGCCGCGGTGCTGCGCATCAGCCCCAACGGCACGGATATCGCGACGCTGGACCCGCACCGCGCCGTGTCGACGACGGATCAATCCGTCGTCGCATGGATCTTCAACGGCCTGGTCCGCTTCAAGCCCGGCAGTGCGGAGTCCGCCGATCTCGAACCCGACCTCGCCGAGCGCTGGGAGGCCTCGGACGACAAGAAGGCCTGGACGTTCCACTTGCGCCGCAACGTCAAGTTCCATGGCGACTGGGGCGAGCTGACGGCCGACGACGTGGCCTTCTCGCTGAAGCGCGCCGCCAGCCGCGACACCTCCACCTTCGCAGCAAGCCTCGCCAATATGCTCAGCGTCGAGGCTCTCGATAGCCATACGGTGAAGGTCACGCTGCGCGAGCCGGACGCGTCCTTACTCAATCTGGTCAGCAATTATCGCGGCGGATACATCGTCAGCCGCAAGGCGGTCGAGGCGCTGGGCAACCGCTTCGCCACCAGCCCCGTCGGCACCGGGCCGTTCAGCTTCGTCGAGCACATCACGCAGCAGCGGGTGAAGCTCGCCGCCAACAAGGCCTATTTCCGCGGAGAGCCGAAGATCGACGGCATCGACTACCGCTTCATCCCGTCCGACAGCAGCCGCGAACTGGCCTATTCCTCGGGCGAGCTCGACATCTTCTACGCCAAGCGCGAGCAGAAATGGGTCGATCAGGCCCGCCGTCGCGGCAATGTCGTCGTCGACATCTTCCGGCCGGGCGAATACCGCACCCTCCACATCAACCGCACGGTCGCGCCGCTGGACGACCTTCGCGTGCGGCAGGCACTCGCCCATGCCATCGACACCGCCCAGATCGAGCGCTTCGTCGGCATCGATGTCGGCCCACGCGGCTGCTCGGTCGTACCGGACGGCTATCTCGGCTCGGATTGCTCCTATGGTGCCTACACATTCGATCCGGCCAAGGCGGCTGCCCTGCTGAAGGAGGCGGGGCATCCCAACGGCATCACGATCCGGGCGACCACCTCCAATATCTCGGCCCATCTGCCGGCCATGGAGATCATCCAGGCCCAGTTGGCCAAGGTCGGCATCAAGCTCGAGCTCAACGTGGTCGACCATCCGACCTATCACGACCAGATCCGCAAGAATGCGAGCGCCCTTGTCTTCTACGGCGCGGCCCGCTTCCCGGTGGCCGATACCTATCTGTCGGAGTTCTACGCCTCGAAGTCGGCGGTGGGCAAACCGACTGCGGTGGCCAATTTCTCCCATTGCACGGTCGCCGATGCCGAGATCGACGCCGCCAGGCACGAGCCCGATCAGGCGAAGCAGATCGCCCTCTGGCATGAGGCGCAACGCAAGATCCACGAGGATGTCTGCTCGGTGCCGATCAACGACATCCTCCAGGTCTGGGGGCGCAGCAGCAAGGTCGACTATGGCTATCCGCTCAAGGGCGCCTTGAACCTGTCGCTGCCGATCACCGAGGTCACGACCCTGGCAGAACGTTGAAAACCTCGCCCATCATGGCCGCGATCGCCTCCTGCGCGACGCGAAGGAAGGTCTCGACGAAGATCTTGTTTCGCGCCTCGCGCGGGTAGCAGAGCCAAAGGTCGGTCTCGATCTCGAAGGAAAGACGCCGGATCTCCACGCGGTCACGGACCGCGTGGGCGAACACCGGGTCGAGGATCGAGATGCCCAGCCCCGAGGCGACGAACTCGCAGATCGTGCCGGTCAGGTTCGCATCGGCAACGATACGGGGCTGGACGCGGTGCTCGGCCAGCCTGGCTTCGATCTGCACCCTCGTCTTGTTCTCCGACGCCAGGGCGATGAACGGGGTCCCCGCGATATCCTGAGGAGTAACGACATGCTTGCTGGCGAGGCGATGGCCGCGCGGCATGATGCAGACGAGCGGATGCGTCGTCAGCGGAACCGCATTCAGATACGGGTTCTCCATCGGCGCGCTGACGATGCCGACATCGATCTGGCGTCTGACGAGCCAGTCGATCACGACCTGGGAGCTGCGGCCCAGGATCGACACATAGGCGTCCGGATGCTTCGCGAGGAACCGGCTGGTGGCCTGCTGCGTCAGGTGGCCCGTCAAGGCCGGAAGCACGCCGACGGACAATTGGCCGATGTCTTCGCGCTGGATGGAATCGATGGCGCGCTCGATCTGCCGCAAGCCTGCGAAGGTCCTGTCGACCTCCTCATAGAGGCGGATGCCCCGCTCCGAAGGGACCAGGCGCCCGCGCAGGCGCTCGAACAGCTGCAGGCCCGCATCCTCTTCGAGATGGGAGATGAGCTTGCTGACGGAGGGCTGCGAGATGCCGAGGACATCGGCCGCCGCCGTCACCGATCCCGTTTCCACGACGGCCTTGAAGGCCTCGATTTGCCTGAGCTGCAGGGGCCGCTTCATCGCCTCGCCTCGTTGCCTTCCAGCGCTCCGTCCGGAGCGAGCCGGCGCGAATCCCTACCGCCAGAAGAATGGGTTTCGGCTTTGAAGGTCAACGCCGAGGCTGGTTTCCAGGCAGCTTCGGATCGCGCTGCCGATCTTTCATGCCCGTCCGCGCCCGGCACAGGCATGGGCCGGGCCGTCTCGTTTCATTCGATCACATTGGAATAGTCATATGCGTGTCGCCATCATCGGCTCGGGCGGAATCGGGCGCGGCTATGCCGCCTACCTGTCGAACCATGGCCACCACCCCGTGCTCTGGTCGCCGAGCGGGGCGGCCCAGGCCGAATTCGCAGGGGCGGCGCTGCTGTCCGTGACGGGCAAGATCGAAGGGGAGTTTCCGCTCGTCGTGGCACGGAGCTGCGCCGAGGCCGTGGCGGGCGCGGATGCGGTGATCATCGCCGTGCAGGCCAACGGTTTCCGCACGGTGTGCGATGCACTCGCGGCGCATCTGCGAGAAGGTCAGGCCGTCATCTTCAGCGCCCATTGCTCGTTTGCGGCGCTCTATCTGCATCGCCTGCTGAAGCAGCGCGGATTGGAACTTCCGATCGCCGCCTGGGCGACCACGGCCCTGACCGCCCGGAAAAGCGGTCCCCGCAGCGTGCATGTCTCCGGCATCCGCAAGCGGTTGGACGTCGCCACCCTGCCCGTTCGGCATGGCGCAGCCGGACTGGCGCTCTGCGAGGCCCTGTTCGGGAACCGCTTCCAGCTGCGCGAGGACATGCTGGCGATCATGCTCAGCAACCTCAATCCGCCCGCGCATATGGCCAACATGCTCGGCAATTTGACGCGAGCGGAACGCGGCGAGGTCTGGCCGAATTACGGCTCGATCACCCCGGGGGTCGGGCGCATCATCGAGGCTCTGGATGTTGAAAGGCTGGCCCTGGCCAACGCTTTCGGCCTCAGCGTGCGCAGCGTGCAGGAGCATTATGCGCTGTCCTTCGGGGTCGAGCCCGGTCCGGTCGGAGACATGGCCGCAGCGGTCTATCGCATGCGGCCGGAGCTGGCCGGGCCCAAGACGCTCGATACGCGCTTCATCACCGAGGATGTTCCGTTCGGCCTCGTTCCCCTCGAATTCCTCGGCGCGATCTGCGCTGTGCCCCTGCCGGTCCATCAGGCCGGAATTGCCCTGTTCGACGCGATCGCGGCTCGCGATTTCCGGGCCGAGAACGATCTCCTGCCGGCGCTCGACCTCGCAGCGCTGAGCCCCGCAGAGCTGCATGACGAGCTTCGGAAGGGCTGATGGCCCGGTCGGCCCTCAGGACGTCGGCGGGTGTGCCTCAGCGCTCCTGTAGCTTGGGATTGAGCGCGTCGCTCAGGCCCTCGCCGACGAGATTGATGCAGAGCACCGTCACCAGGATGGCCATGCCGGGGATCGCCGACATCCACCATGCCGTGCGCAGCATGGTGCGGCCGATGCCGATCATATAGCCCCAGGAGACGACATTGGGGTCCGACAGTCCGAGGAAGGACAGGCCGGACTCCGTCAGAATGGCCGTCGCCACGAGCAGGGACGAGACGACGATGACCGGTGGCAGGGCGTTGGGCAGGATATGCCGCGCCGCGATGCGGAAGTCGGACATCCCCATCGCGCGGCAGGCCTGGACATACTCACGATCGCGATGGGCCATGAATTCGGCCCGCGCCAGCCGCGCGACCGGCGGCCAGGAGACGATCGCGATCGCGCTCATCACGCTGATCAGCGAGGGGCGGAAGATCGCGATGATCACCACCGCCAGGACGAAGGACGGGATGGTCAGGAAGAAATCGGTGAGCCGCATCAGCAGGATGTCGCTCCCCCGTCCGCAATAGCCGGCAGCCGCGCCGACGACGACGCCCAGGGTCGTCGCGCACAGGCTCGCCGCCACTCCGATCAGCAGCGAGACCCGGCCGCCATGCAGCAGGCCGGCGAGGATGTCGCGGCCGGAGACGTCGGTGCCGAGCGGAAAGCGCGCGGAGGGTGTCTGCGCCGGGCGCCCGATCATGTCGAAGGGATCGACCGTGTAGACCATCGGGCCGAAAACCGCCGCGAGTACGATCGCCAGCAGCAGGACGAGGCCGACGACCGCGCCCCGGTTGCGGCGGTAGCGCCGCCAGAAATGCAAGGTCCGCTTCATCGCGCCAGGATCCTCGGGTCGAGCAAGCCATAGACCAGGTCGACGAGCAGGTTGCAGAGCACGACCAGGATCGACGAGATGAACAGGATGCCCAGCAGCAGGTTCAGGTCGCGCTGGAGCAGGCCGTCGAACAGCAGTCGCCCGAGGCCGGGCCAGCCGAACACGGTCTCGACCAGGATCGAACCGCCGAGCATATGGCCGATCTGCACGCCGCCCAGCGTCACCACCGGCATCAGCGCGTTGCGGGCGGCATGCGTCAGGCTGATGCGCCCCTCCGACAGGCCCTTGGCGCGGGCCGTGGTGATGAAGTCGGACGAATAGACCTCGAGCATCGAGGCCCGCATCAGCCGGGCATAGACCGCCGCATAGAACAGCCCGAGCGTCAGCGCCGGCAGCACGAGGTGGCGGCCGATGTCGAGGGCGCGGGCCAGCGGCTCCATCTGCGCGCCGATCGTCATCATGCCGCCCGAAGGCAGCACGCCCAGCGTCACCGAAAACAGCACGATCAGCATCAGGCCGAGCCAGAATTGCGGCGTCGCATAGCACAGCAGCGCCAGCACCGAGACGATCGTATCGACCCATTTGCGGTGACGCATCGCGGCGACGACCCCGCAGAGCACGCCGACGACGATGGCGATCCCGATCGCCGTCAGCATCAGCAGCAGCGTCGCCGGCATGCGGTCCGCGATCAGGTCCAGCACCGGCCGCTGCTGGACGTTGGACATGCCGAGATCGAAGGTGAGCAGCTTGCCGAGATAGATGAAGAACTGCTGATAGAGCGGCCGGTCGATGCCGAAAGAGCGCCGGAGTTCATCGACGAACTCCTTCGACGCACCGCCCGACTGCGCGCCGATGATCTCCGCGGCATCGCCCGGCGCGAGATGCAGCAGCGCGAAGTTCAGCACCGCGATGCCCAGCACGCTCGGAACCACCTGCAGCAGGCGAACGGACACGAAACCAAGTGACAGGGAGGACATCAGGCCGGTTCCCGGAGCAAGCGAGTGATGACGGGGCGCGAGCGCATCGGCGTTCCCATCAGTCCTTGGAGACCCCGTCCCAGGATGAGTACATCGAGATGCCGTTGGTGATCAGGCCCTTCACCTTGCGGTTCCAGACATGGGTGTAGGACATCTCCATCAGGAAGATCACCGGCAGCTCGTCGTGCAGGATCTGCTGCAGCTCGCCGAACTGCTTCTGGCGGGCGGCCGGATCGATCTCGCGGGCGGCGAGCCCGAAGAGCTGGTCGACCCGTGGATTCCGGTAGCCCATCGAGTTGGTGAAGGTCGCGCCCTTCCGGATGAAGTCGGAATGGAAGGTGCGCTCGACGCCGATCGAGGGATCGGAATAGTTGTGCGAGAAGGTGCTGGTGAGATTGAAGCTCCAGTCGGTATAGACGGCCTTCAGCCAGCCGCCGAGATCGGCGCTCTGGGTCTCGACCGCGATGCCGACCTTGCCGAGCTCCTGGCGGACATATTCGCCGAGCCGGGCCCAGTTCTCGCCATAGGGCAGGAAATGCTGGGTGATCTTGAAGCGGATACCGTCGGCGCCGCGCCGGTAGCCGGCCTCGTCGAGAAGCTGGTTGGCTTTGCGCGGGTTGTACTCATAGGGCTTCAGCGCGGCGTTGAAGGCGGCATTCGTGCTGACGACGGGGCCGCGCGCCGGCTTGCCCTGGCCATACCAGATCACATCGACGATGCGCTCGCGGTCAAGCGCGAGGCTGAGCGCCTGCCTGACCTTGAGATCGGCGAGCGGCTTCTCGCGCATGTTGACCTCGAGCCAGAGATTGGGCCCGAGCGCCTCGGCTCCGGCCTGCGAGGCCTCCAGCGTCGGGATCTTCTCGAGCCGCTGCACCTCCGCCTCCGGCAGGCTGCTCATCGGCGCGAGATCGACCTCGCCGGTCTCGATGGCGATGGCGCGCGCCGCGCCGTCCGGCATGATCCGCTGCACGACCTGGTCGAGACAGGGGAAGCCCTTGCGCCAGTAGCCTGGATTGCGCTCCAGCGTGATATGGCTGCCCTTGCGCCATTCCTTGAAGCGGAACGGGCCGGTCCCGACCGGGTTCTGCATGATCGGCGCGGCGCGGACCGCAGCCACCGCCTTCACGTCGATGCCGTCGAAGGCGTGCTTCGGCATGATCGGCGCCTCGCCGGGCTGGAAGACGTTCATGAAGAACGGCACCGGCGCCTTGAGCTTGAACACCACGGTCAGGTCATCGGGCGTCTCGACCGCCTCGACGTCACCGAAATAGACTTTTCCGCGGGAATGATAGGGGCGGATGATGTCCTCGACGCTGAACTTCACATCCTGCGCCGTGAAGGGTTTGCCGTCATGCCAGGTCACGCCCGGCCGCAGTTTGAAGGTATAGGTCTTCTTGTCGTCGGAGATCGTCCAGGACTCGGCGAGGCCCGGCTTCGGCGTCAGCGCCGGGCCCTCATAGGTCAGCAGGCTCTCATAGATCTTGGTCGAGATCAGCGCGACCGGAACGGCCGAGGTGGCGATCGTCGACAGCGAGGTCGGCTCGAGCGAATAGACATAGGTCAGCGTCCCGCCGGTCTTGGGACAGCTCTGCGCCAGCGCCGCGGCGCCGCAAAGAGCGAGCGCCAGCGGCGTTGCTGCGAGGATAGCCGGAAGCCTGCTCATACCCATGTCTGGACATCCCCTTTATGACTGGGCGAACCCTTGCTGGGCCGCCTCCTACCGTTCCGTGCCGCACCACTCCGCGATGAACGCGATCAGGTGTTCGATCGCCGCGAGAAAATCGTCGATCGGAATATGCTCGTCGGGCTTGTGCGCCTGGGCGATGGAGCCCGGCCCGAAGATGATGCTCGGGATTCCGCCCTGATTCACGAGATGGCGCATGTCGCAACAGAAATGGCCGGGATAGGCCGTGCCGTCTCCCCCCCGGCGCGCCAGCACCTCCCCCATCACACGCGCGACGGGAAGGTCGGCGGGCTGATCCGTGCTGTCGTCATGGTGCAGGAATTCGAGCCTGGCAGGATGGCGGTGCAGCCTCTCATCGGCGGCGTTGGCGCCTGCGATCGCATCCCGGAAACCATCCATGATATCGGTCACGGCACCGAGCGAGGGCGCGAAATAGGCACCACCCTTGATCACCACCTCCCCAGCCGTGACCGTCTCGTAATGGCCGCCCGCGATCTTGCCCATGGTCAGTGAAAAGGGCGGCTTGGCACCGGCCGGCGTGCCCTGGTTGTAGCGGCGCTCGAGCCCGAGCAGCGCCTCGATCACGGGCGGCAGCATGTCGACCGCGCCCAGCCCCTCCAGCGTGCCGCCGTTCCAGCGCGCGCCGGGCGAGCGCTGCACCCCGCTCAGCGTGACCTGCCAGTAGAGGCCGCCGGGATGGCTGTAGGCGATGGTGTTGCTGGTCGGTTCCAGCACCACGGCCGCATCGGCCACAGCCCCACGCGTGACGAGGTCGAGCGTGCCGTTGCCGGCATGCTCCTCATTGACGACGCAGTGCAGCGTGACGTCGCCGCGCAGGCGCGTTCCGGCCTCGCTGAGATAGCGCATCGCCAGCAGCGCGGCCATCAGGCCGCCCTTCATGTCGGAGGTGCCCCGGCCATACATCAGCCCCCCGGCGATCTCCGCGCCGAAGGGATCGCGCGTCCATTGCGCCAGGGGCTCGACGGTGACGGTGTCGATATGGGCGTTGAGGATGAGCGAGCGGCCGCCGCCGGTGCCCCGCCAGGTGCCGACGACATTGGGCCTGCCATCATAGTTCAGCACCGGCTGCAGGCCGCTGTCGCGCAGGGCCTCGAAGGTCGGGAGCCCGGCATAGGGCAGGATCAGGTCGTGCTGCCAATGCGTCGGGTACTGCGCCACATCGGGGAAGGCCTTGAACATCGCCTCGACATCCGGCTCGGCCTGCGTGACGGCTGCCCCGGCGGTCGACAGGATCTCGACCATGCGCCCCTGCGCCGGCCCCTCCTCTCCCGTGAGGCTGCGGATCCGCACGATCTCGGCCAGGGCTGCGACGCTCTGCGCCCGCCGGCTCCTGGCCAGCGCGAGCGCTGCTGCTGCCTGCGAATGTGTTTCTGCGCTGTCCACGATGTTCGCCTCGGGTTGATCCATGAGCCGAACGTCGCAGCGGAAAAACTATTAGACAAATTAGAAATTTTATACCGATACATAGAGAAATTTATGGATGCGAGCGCGATCGCTGATGATCTACACGCAGATTCGGGCCTTCGATGCGGTGGCGCGAGAAGGCAGCTTTTCGCGGGCGGCCGAGGTGCTCGGGCTGACGCAGCCGGCGCTGACGATCCAGGTCAAGGCCCTGGAGGAGCGGCACGGCATCAAGCTGCTGCATCGCGAAGGACGACGTGTCCGACTCACCGAGGCGGGCGAGCGGCTCTATTCGCTGTCGCGCCAGCTCGCGAGTCTCGACGAGCTAATCGAGGAGACGCTGGCGGCCTCGCAGGAACTGCAGGATGGCAGCCTCCGGCTGGCGGTGGACGGGCCGCATATCGTGATGGGCCTGTTCGCCCGCTTCATGGCGCTGCATCCGCGGGTCAGGCTCTCGGTCTCGACCGGCAACAGCCGGATGGTGCGGCAGGCGCTGCTCGACCGCCATGTCGATATCGGCATCCTGCCCGGCGTCGCCGACCATCCGCATATCCACACGATGCCGCTCTGGCATCATCGCGGCGTGGTGATCGTCGCCAACAACCACCGCTGGGCCGGTCGCCGATCGATCTCGCTGTCCGAGCTCGACGGCGAGGCGATGATCGGCCGCGAAGACGGCTCGATGACGCAGAAGCTCGTCGACGCGGCCTTCGCCCGCGCCAGGGCCAAACCGCGCTATGTCCTCGAACTCGGCAGCCGCGAGGCCTTGTGCGAGGCGGTCGCGGCCGGCCTCGGCCACGGCATCGTCTGGGAGCTCGAAGCCTATGGCTCCGGGCGCTTCACCACCCTGCAGCTCAGCGATGGCGAGGTGGCGAGCACGGATTATGTCGCCTGCCTGAAGAGCGAACGGATGCGGTCCGTCGTCAAAGCCTTTTTCGACGTCACGGCGAAGCTACCGGACGACCGCAGCGACATCCGCGCGCTGCGGTCCGGGTGAAGCAGGCCGGTTCGCGCGTCAGGCGAAAGCGACGTTCTCGCGCTGCGCGCGGAGCCGCGGATCACGCGAGCGCACCTGGACCGGCCGCCCGTCGAGCACCTCGAAGCAGCGGGCGAGCGTGTCGTCGGAGAGGCGCCGCATCGCCTCGACCGTAAAGAAGGTCAGGTGCGGAAAGAGAATGACGTCGTCGCGGCCAAAGAGCGGGCTGAGCACGTGTCCAGCCTTCGCCAGCGGCTCCGTCGAATAGACGTCGAGCCCGACGCCACCGAGCCGGTCCGCCAGCACCGCCTGGACGAGCGCCGCCTCGTCGATCAACGCTCCCCTGGAGACGTTGACCAGCACGGCGGAGGGTTTCAGGCAGGCGAGCTCGGCGCGGCCGATCAAACCGCGCGTCGCCGCGCTCAGCACGCAATGGAGCGAGACGAAGTCGCATGCGCGCAGCATCGCATGGAGGTCGTCGACCTTCTCGATGCCGGCGGCCGCGAGCGTTTCCCGGTCGACATGGGGATCGTAGCCGAGAACGCGGGCCCGAAACCCCTGCCCCGCCATCCGGGCCATGCTGCGGCCGATCTTGCCGGCACCGACGAGCCCAAGCGTGGCGCCGGAGATGTCGCGGCCGAGCCAGCGCTGTTCCGGCCAGATCCAGCCCTCGGCGGCCATGGCGCGGCCGATTTCAGGCAGGCGCTTGGCCAGCGCGATCATCAGGGCGAACGCGCCCTCCGCGACCGTCTCCTCGGCATATTCGGGGACGTTGACGACCGGGATGCCGCGCGCGCTCGCTGCGGGGATGTCGATCGCATCGATGCCGACACCGTATTTGACGATGCCCCTGAGCCGCGGGGCCGCCGCGATGACGCGGGCCGTGATCGGCGTGTAGCACATCAGGATAAGATCGGCGTCCGCGACGGCCTCGATCAGCGCGGCCTCCGCAATGCCATCGGGCAAGGTGACGAGCTCGATGCCGCGGGCCCTGAGGCCGGCATCGATCTCGGGGCATTCCAGCTCACGGTCCGTGCGGACGGCTTTCATATCGGACCCTTTCGGTCGCGGGGACAACAGAATGGGTTTCAACCCGCCGCGATCGCGGCCTCGACGATGTCGAGCGCCCGGTCCAGGTCGGCTTGCGGGATCACCAGCGGCGGCGAGAGGGTCAGCACATTGCCCTGGCTGATCTTGAAGCTCAGCCCGGCTTCGAGGCAGCGATAATAGACCCGTTCGGCGAGCGCGTTGTCGGGCGCCATATCGGCCTTGTCGGCCACGATCTCGACCCCGAACATCAGCCCGCGCCCGCGCACGTCGCCGACATGGGGCGAGCCTTCGCCGAAGGCGCGCAGACGCTCCATCGCCAGGCCGCCGAGCTCGGCCGCCCGCTCCGGCAGCCCCTCCTCGCGGATGATCGCGATCGTGGTCAGCGCCGCGCGCGTCGTCACCGGGTTCTTCTCATGGGTGTAGTGGCCGATCGCGAAGTCGCCGGCGACATCGAGGTCGCGCCGCGCGATCGCCGCGGCGATCGGCAGGATGCCGCCGCCCAGCGCCTTGCCGACGACGAGGATGTCCGGCGTCACCCCGTCATGCTCACTGGTGAAGAAGCGGCCGGTCTTGCCGAGCCCGGTCGGGATCTCGTCGAAGATCAGGAGCGTGCCGTGACGGTCGCAGGCCTCGCGCACCAGTTTCCAGAAGCCGGGCGCCGGCGGGTTCGGCGTCGCCCGCATCGGCTCGGCGACGAGGGCGGCGAAATCCCCTTCCCGGCCGAGCACGTAGGAGATCATGCTGGCACAGGCGCGGGCCGAATCCTCCAGGCTGCTATGGCCATAGGCGCAGTGATGGCTCGCCCAGGGCGCGACATGCTCGGCCCCTGGCAGGAGCGGGCCGGCGATGCCGGAGCGGAAGGTCGCCTCGCCGCCGACGCTCGAGGCGCCGAAGCCCGCACCGTGAAAGGCATCCCAGAAGGACAGGGTCTTGAAGCGCCCGGTGGCGGCGCGCGCCAGCCTCAGCGCCACCTCGACCGCATCCGAACCGCCCGTCGTGAACAGGACCTTGCCGAGATCGCCCGGGGCAAGGCGGCCGAGCGTCTCGGCCAGCTCGACGGCCGGCTCGCAGGTGAAGCGGCGCGGCGCGAAGCAGAGATCGTCGAGCTGCTGCTTGATCGCAGCCTTCAGGCGGGGATGGCCATAGCCGATATGGTGGACGCTGTTGCCATGGAAATCCATGTAGCGGCGCCCCGCCGTGTCCTCGATCCAGATGCCCTCGGCCTTGGCGATCGCCGTGACGCAGGGGCTCGACAGGCTCTGGTGCAGGAAGGCGTCGGCGTCGCGCTTGAGCAGGCTCTGCGTCGCCTTGTCATCGAGCCGCGCCGACCAGGCGCCGCGCGCCGCCGAGGTGTTCGACTCGCCTTCGGTATGCACGAGCTTGGCGGAAAGACCTGACATCCCTGAAACTCCCGTGCCGAGGCGACGCGCCGGTCTTGCGGCGGGGCGATCCCCTGGCGACTGCTTTCGACTGGCGACTGCTTTCGATGCCGGCATCATCGCCGGCGATGGATCATCTGAAAAATCGTTATTTTCGATCGACCCATAAATTAAATCGTTGCATTGATGTGCATCGCCTCCCCTGGCCCCACCCTGCCCGGATCCCGCCATGCGCTATGTCCAGCTTCGTGCCTTCCACCAGGTCGCGCTCGCCGGCGGCTTTTCACGCGCCGCGAGCGAACTGAACCTGACGCAGCCGGCGATCTCCGATCAGATCCGCAAGCTCGAGGAGGAGTATGACGTGCTGCTGTTCAGCCGGCAGCACCGGCAAATCGCCCTGACCGCGATGGGCGAAAGGCTGCTCGCAATCACGCACCGCCTGTTCGATGCCGAGGACCAGGCGCGCGGGCTGCTCTCCGAGTCGCGCGCCTTGCGGCTCGGGACCCTGCGGCTCGCCGCCGATTCCGTCCACCATGTCCTGCATGTGCTGACGGCGTTCCGCGCGATCTATCCGGGCGTGCGGATCACGGTGAGCGCCGGCAATACCGAGACCATCGTGGCGCAGCTGCAAAGCTATGAGGCCGATATCGGCGTCCTCGGCGACATGGCTGCGCATCGCGATTTCGAGTTCATTGCGCTGAATGCGGCGCGGATCATTGCCGTCGTCGCCCCCGATCATCCGATGGCCTCGCGCCGGTCGCTGTCGCTGGCGGAGCTCGCCGGCATGCCGCTCGTGATCCGGGAGAGCGGCTCGCGGACGCGCCGGCTGCTCGAACAGCGCGCGACCGAGACCGGCGTCAGGCTGAGCTATGCCATCGAGGTCGAAGGGCGCGAGGCTGCCCTCGACATCGTGGCGGCCGGCGCCGGCATCGGCTTCGTCTCGGAAGCCGAGCTGCGCGGCGACCGCGGCCTGGTGCCCATCGCCCTCGACGGGCCGCCGATCCTGATGGAGGAATCCCTGATCTGCCTGAGCGAACGCCGGGACAACAAGGCGATCAAGGCCTTCCTGGACGTCGCCCGGGGGCGCGTCTGATCAGGCTGGACTAAACCCCGCCCCGTTCCGTCTCGCACCGTGCCAGCGCGCGGCAAGGGCTGACGGCAACGCAGCCGGCTCAAATCGTTGCTTTGAACGCAGCACTGGAAATTCGGCGGCGACACTCTGGGAATCCGGCAAACCTGCCTTAACTACGATGCCGCATCCCACACACAAATGGTCGACCGCACTCCAAAGTATATTTGAGGCTGATGTCGCTTCGTGTCAGTATTCCCGGCAGAAATGGCGATACTCGATATCGCTCCGGCCTTCCGCCCTCGCCTATGCGTTCCTTGCCTATGTCTTCTGGTGGGTTCACGAGGGGCGTACCATGTCGGCTCAAGAACGCGGGCTTGCCCGTCTCATGCTTAGGATTCCTGCGCTCCGCAATCGCTTCGCACGAATGCAGGATCTACGGTTTCGCAGCATCTGCGAGGAGTACGATCTCGTCTGGGAGGTGATCACCCAGTGGTCCCAGGACGGACGCTGCGCGATGTTCAACTTCGGCGATTACTGCCGCCTCGCGGCCTCGATCGCGAGCGATGCGATCGCGATGGCCGAGGCCGCTCCGGACCCGGGCAGCACCGCCGAGGCGGCCAGTCCACAGCTAACGCCATCGGCGTCCCCGGAGTCCGACAAGCAGCCCCGCTGACAGACACATCCCTCCCAGTGAAGGCAACGCCTGTCAGCATCCGCCAAGCCTGGCACACTCTGCCGGGGTCTCTTGGCGTCCACTCGCGATCGCGTTGCCTACAAAATCCGAGCACAGGGCGCGCCTGTCGAGATTGTCGGCATGGCGAACTACTTATGATCCAGCACGTCAGCCCCTCCTCGGCATCGTTCGAACGGCTCGCGTACCGGGCGGCAGATCAAGCCGCATTCCGCCTCACACGACCAGGGCGCGTCCGCCGAACCCGGAGCGGAACAGAGCGTCATGGGCCTCCTGATCCGGGTCAAAGCAGCAGTCCTGGACCAGGCGCAGATCGTAGTCCGCGTCACAGGCCCAGGCGACGCTGGACAGCACCACGCCGGTGGTGCTGATCCCGGCCATGACGAGCGTGCTGACGCCGCGCGTGCGAAGGTCGGCGTCGAGCGACGTGCCATGGAAGACGCTGGCGCGCGGACAGGCATAGACGAGGTCCCCCCGTTCGATCGCGAGCCCTGCGACAGGCAGGCCGGTCCGAAACCGGCCGCTCGGCAGATAGGGCGTGATCTGGCGGTTTTCCGGCGGCGGCGCATGTTCATACCCTTCGCCCAGCGAAAAATTGGGGAACAGCACCGGCCGGCCCGTGGAGCGCCAGCGCCGGATCAGGGCGTTGCACCGCTCCAGCAAGGGCGATGGTTGCTCGCCGAACAGGATCTCGAACACGTCGACCTGATAATGCATGACGACCAGGGCCGCCCTCTCGATGTATCCGCCGTGGAAATCGACCGACATCACAATCATCCAAAGTTAGATTTGAAGCGTTACTCGACACGCGTCGGCGGACGTACAGATCTCGGCCTCGATATTACTCGCGGACGAGAGACTGTGGCGCCATGCAATCAATTGCTCCACCGTCGATGTCGCCCCGCCGCACACAATCACCAGTATGGTCCGATAATCGGCGAGCTCGACGACATTCCGGTAGAGCGTGGCGAGACCAGCCCCGCAGGCCGGTTCGACCAGGATGCGATGGTCGTCCAGGAACCGCAGGCACGCCTCGACCGCCTGAAGATCCGAGACCACGGCACAGTCAATGCGATGCTCTGCGACGAGAGCAAAGGCATGCTCCGAGACCTGGCGCGCACCGAGCGAGGTGGCGATGCTCTCGATCGCCGGCAGAACGATGCGCTCGCCCCGGGCGACCGACTGGGTAAAGGAGGACGCGCCCGTCGTCTCCACCGCAAGAACCGGACAGTTCAGCGTGTGGCGCTGCAAGCCTTCGACGATACCGCTGAGCAATCCGCCGCCGCCGACGGAGAGGACGACGAGGTCAGGCTGCACGCCGTCCTCGACCACCTCGTCGATGATCGTCGCGTGCCCCCGCCACACCACCGGGTCGTCGAAGGGGTGGATGAACGCATCGCTGTCGCCCAGCATCGCAAGCGCGCGCTCGTTTGCCTCCTGCCAGGACGCACCATGGATCAGGACCTCGGCCTTCATGTCCGCGATCAGGCGACAGGCCCTTGGCGATGTCGTCTCGGGCACGACAACCGTGACCGGGATGTCGAGTTCACGCCCGGCATAGGCGACGGCGATCCCGGCATTGCCGCCCGACGAGCTGACGAAACGTTTGACCCCGCGTTTTGCGTGTTCCTGACACGCAAGCCCGATGCCGCGGAGCTTGAAAGACCCCGAGGGTTGAAGAGATTCTAGCTTCAGCCACACCTTGCGCCCGCTCGCCCGGGAGAGCGAAGATGAAACGATAGCTGGCGTTCTGACATGGAGGGACATTAGGCCTTCCCCATCACGAACGATCAGCGATCAGCAACGATTTGCCAGCAGTGCCCAAAGGCGCCGTGGAGTGCCGGATCTTGAGCTGCATGCCGACGGATAAGCGCTCCGCCTCGGTTTCGGGTTGCTTGTCGGACATCTTCTTCAGCAGAAGAGCGGCTGCGAGCTGGGCCACCTTCGTGCCATTGCCGCGCACGGCCGTGATCGACGGCGTCATGACCTCCAGGATACTGGCGTCACCGATCGACACGATCGACAAGTCGCGCGGCAGGACGAGGCCGCGTTTCGCGCAGACATGCAGGATGCCGGGGATCTCGTCGATATTGGCGATGATCGCCGTGATCGGCCGCTCGCCACGGCACAGGGCCTCAAGCTTGCGGGCGCCGAATGCGCCCACCTCGAAGATGCGACCTGCTGGCGGTTCCAGCCGCCGGTCTGCGAACGCCGCATCGAAACCGGCCCGCTGCTCCCGGCCGACCCAGGTGTCGAGATGGCCGGCGACGAGCGCGATCTCACGGTGCCCCAGCGCGAGCAGATGCTCGGTTGCCCGGCGGGCCCCCGCACGATGCTCCGTCAGGACGGTATCGAAGCCGCCATCGGGGCTGCGCTCCCAGAGCACCATGGGAATGGTGATGGCGGCGAGCCGCCGCGCCGTCTCCGGATCATTGTCGCGGTTGACCGCCAGGAGCATTCCGTCGACGACGCGGTTCTGCAGCAGCGACAGGATCTCGGCCTCGCGGCTGTCGTCGAAATGCGTACTGGCGACGATCAGCGTGTACCCGGCGCGACGCAGGGTGTTTTCCGCGGCTGCGATCATTTCAGCGGCTATGGGCTGGCGGATATCGGTGACGAGGCAGCCGACGGCGTAGCTTTTTCCGAGCCGCATCGAGCGCGCCACGGAATTGGGGTGATAGCCCAGATCCTGGACGGCCTTGAAAACCTGCTCGCGCAAATGAGGCGCGACATTCTCGTTGCCATTGAGAACCCGTGAAGCGGTGCCGAGCCCGACACCGGCCCGGCTCGCGACGTCCTTGATCGTGATCGGCCGGGGCTCGTCCGCCGGCTGCCTCGTCCCCATCTTAGCCACGCCGACCGTCCCTCTCCTGCCCCTGGCCGACATACACGTGCGGCAAGGAGCGCGCGAGCCGCGGGACCAGTTCGATGACCGTGATGCCGATCGCCCCCGCGAGATCATGGATCGAGATCTTTTCGGTGCCCTGCCTCCCGAGCACCACGACCTCATCGCCGGGGGCGACGTCGGCGATCCCCGTCACGTCGATGACCGAATGCTGAAAGGTCCGGCGCCCGAGCACGGGGCAGCGCCGGCCGTGGATCAGAACCTCCCCGAGCGGCGGAATATGGTTCAGCCCATCCCAGAAGCCGATCGGCGCGACCGCGGTCCGCATGCCGCGTTCGATGGCGATCGGCGCGCCATAGCCGATCCCCAGCACCGTTCCCGGAGGATGCTCCTGGACCTGGATGACCCGGGATTTCACGGCGGTGAGCAAAGGCGAGAGGCCGCCAATCTCCATCCAGTTCTCGTCAAGCCCGCCGCCGTAGATCAAGCGCCCGGGGTCGACCGCATTGAAGAGCATGTCGGGATAGGCCAGCACGACGCGGCTCGACGCCAGCATGAGGATGAGATCGTCGTGGCCGGCTGCCGCAGCATCGGCTGCCGCCTGCCGGAAGAGCTCGGCCTGCTGCCTGCTGACGCCAGGGTCATCCGGAGTGCTGAGATGCGAGTACAGGCCTCGCACCCTGACATGATCGGCAGCGCGCAGGCGCTGCAGGACGCCGGGCCATTGCTTGGGGCGCAGGCCGTAGCGGCCAAGCCCGCAATCGACCTCGACAAAGACCTCGATCCGCTCGCCAGCCGCAAGCACCGCGTCCATATCGGCCATGCTCTGCACCGTGACCGTGGCGCCGAGCCTGGCGGCGGCCGGCAGATCGCCCGGCGTGGTCGACGCGAACAACAGGACGGGCAGCGTCGTGCCGGTGCTCCGGATCGAAACGACTTCGTCGGGGCTGCCGGCGCAAAAGCCGTCGACGCCGGCCCGTTCCGCGGCGCTGGCGACCGCAGCGGCGCCAAAGCCGAAGCCGTCGCCCTTGCAGACGAAGTAGATGCGAACATCTCGACCGACCAGACTGCGCGTTGCCGCGACATTCCGGCTCAATGCACCGAAATCGAGCTCCGCCCAGCTTGGGCGCAGGAGCCGGGCGAGATCATGCCGGCGGCAATCGGTCCGGTTGTGGCCCGGATCGATTGCCGAGAGTCCGACTTGGGCCGTCATGCCAGCTCTCCCTCATATTCCGGACTCAGCGCCGCCCGGCCTTGATCCCCTTCCATGAAGAGGCGGAGCTGCGCCTCTGCCAGTTTCGGCAAATCGGACGCCAGGCCATCGCGACGAATGTCCGTTGCGATCGGGTCTGCGCGACCGTTCGCTCCGGTGACGACACCATAGACGTCGCGGGCGAACTCCCTGGTGAAGCGGCCGTCGCGGACATCGGCTGCGACATGGTCCGGGTCACGTTCGAGCGGATCGCCATTGCCTGCCCCGCCGGGGGCGACATGGGTGAAGAGATCGCCCTTGCTGAGAGCGAGCGTCCGCATCGGCATCACCGGGAGCAGTTCGGTCGTGCCGTTCCGATCGATGATATTGAGCGATGGAGAGCCCGGACATCCGCCGAAGAGACCCGGCGGCAGATGCGCGCGCCGGTCCGAGCGGATCGTCAGCTGCGCGTCATCCCCAAGGATACGGTACGAGCGCGTGATCGCCATGCCGCCACGGCGGCGGCCGGCACCGCCCGAATTGGCGACGAGACCATAGCTCTCGATGCGCAAGGGATAGCGCGCCTCGATCAGTTCGATCGGCATGTTCGAGAGGTTCGCGCCGGGGTTGGCGATCCCGTCGACCCCGTCCTTCGTGGCCCGGCCGCCCCAGCTTCCGAGAATGCCATCGGTGATCAGCCAGGTCTTCCCCTCGTGGATGCCGCTGAGCGACACGGCGGAGGGTCCGCCTTCGCCAGCAGCCGGCATCCGGTCCGGCACGATCTGGGCAAACGCATTGAACAGCACATCGAGCATGCGATAGGCCATGACGCCGCGGGCTGCGCAGGCCGCCGGCGGACGCGGGTTGACGATGGTGCCGAGCGGAGCCACGACCCGAACCGGCCGCGTATAACCCTCGCAGTTCGGAACCGCCGCCTGGACGGCGCAGCGCAAGGCGGCATAGGCGACCGAATAGGTGATCGCCACGGGTCCGTTGATGGCGCCCGGAACCTCCCCGCTGGTCCCTGTCCAGTCGATCTCGAGCTCGTCGCCTGCCACCGTGATCGTGACCTTGAAACGGATCGGGCCGCCGCCCTCCCCGAGGCCGTCGATGAAATCCTCGGCCTCATAGACCCCGTCAGGCATCGCGCGGATCTCGTCGCGGACGAGCTTTTCCGCGTAGTCATGCAGTTCCGCCAGCATTCCGCGCATGGCCGGTGCGCCGTATTTTTCGAGCACCTTGCCGAAGCCGCGTTCGGCCGCGGCGCAGGCGGCGATCTGGGCCCGAAGATCGCCCAGAACCTGGTCCGGAACGCGGGAATTGACCTCCAGGAACGCCAGGAGGTTCTCGTCCATCCGGTCTTCGTGCATCACCTTGATAAGCGGGATCCGCAATCCTTCCTGGAAGATCTCGGTGGCATGCAGGGCCATGCTGCCCGGCGCCATTCCCCCGAGATCGGTGTGGTGGACGAGGCTGGCGACGAACCCTTCCACTTGGCCGGCGTGGAACACGGGCTTGACCAGATAGACGTCCGGCAGATGCATGCCGCCGGCCCCGTAGGGGTCGTTGGTGATGTAGCCGTCGCCCGGCTGCATCGTCCCGCCGAAGCGCTTCAGGACGTTGACCATCACGCTCGGGAACGAGCCGAGATGCACCGGATTGGTCAGGCCCTGGGCGATGATCAGGCCGTTTCGATCACAGAGCGCCGTCGAGTAGTCCATCGAGTCCCGGACGATCGGCGAATAGGCGCTGCGCAGGATGACCAGCGCCATCTCGTCGGCGATGGAGGCGAGCGCGTTCTTGACGATCTCCAGGGTCACCGGATCGGAGCGCGACAATTCGGGGCCAGAATGGAGGGCACTATGAGGGGCGAGCATGGCTTCACCTTTCCGAGGCTGTGAGTACGAGATTGCCCAATTCGTCGAGACCCGCCGTCCAGCCGGGGGGAACCACGCAGGTGGCGTCGTATTCCTCGACGATCAGCGGGCTTTCCCGGTCGCCGGCCGCGAGGTCGAGACGCGTGATGATCGGCGTCTCCAGGTGCCCCCAGTCCGGTCCGAACCAGCAGGTCCGCACCGATGGAGAACCCGGCTCCCCCGTTCGCGCGTCCGGGGCTGACGGCCGATAGGCGTCGGTCCTGTCGCTGCGGGGACGGCCGGTCACGCGGATATTGACGATCTCCAGCGGATCGCTCGTCGATGCATGGCCGTAGGTCTGCTTGTGCTCACGGTGGAAGGCCTCGCCCATGGCGGCAATGTCGATGCGGTCGCCCGGGCGGTCGTTCAGCCCGATCGTCAGCTCATAGGCCTGCCCGGCGTAACGCAGGTCGGCCAGTCGGTCGATTTCGATGTCCGCTCTCGCGAAGCCGTCGGCCTCCAGGCCGGCGAACATGCTGGTCTCGAGTTTGCGGTAGGCCGTATCGAGCCTGTCGGAATCGATCGCATCGAGAGCGCAGAAATAGGTCTGCATCAGGTCGTGCTCGGTCGTGGAATAGAGCAGGCCGAGCGCGCTGAAGACGCCGGGATGGGACGGGACGACGACACGCTTCATGTCGAGGAGACGCGCGATCTCGGCGGCCACCGCCGGACCATTGCCGCCGAAGGCAAAGAGGGTGAAGTCGCGCGGATCGCGGCCACGATAGGTCGAGACGGCCTTGACGGCGCGCATCATCGTCGAGGCCGCGATGGCATAGACGCCATGGGCGGCCGTCTCGAGATCGAGCCCTGTGGGAGCGCAGACCTGCTCGCTGATCGCGCGCCGGGAGCGCTCCGCGTCGAGGCGGACGGCGCCGCCGGCGATGTAGTCCGGATTGATGTAGCCCAGCACCACGAGCGCATCGGTCAGCGTCGGGCGGGTTCCGCCTGTGCCGTAGCAGGCCGGGCCCGGGACGGCGCCGGCACTGTCGGGACCTACCTGAATGAGGCCGCCGGCATCGACCCGGATGATGCTGCCGCCGCCGGCGCCGATCTCCGACACGTCGATGAAGGGCAGCTTCACCGCGTGCCCGCCGCCCTTGATCAGCTTGCTCGAGATGTTGATCCCGGCCCCGACCTCGTACTCCGTCGTGCGTGCCGGCTGGCCCTGCTCGATGATCGCGGCCTTGGCGGTCGTGCCGCCCATGTCGATCGTGATGATATCGTTTGAGCTTCCCGCCGCTCCGATGCGGGCGGCGGCGATGACGCCGGCCGCAGGACCGGACTCGATGATGCAGGCCGGCTTCTCGCTCGCGGACAAGGCACTCATCACGCCTCCGCTCGACTGCATGACCTGCAGCGGTGCGTGAATGCCGGCATCGCGCAGCCGCGTCGACAAGGCGCGCAGATAGGAGCGCACGACGGGCCCGAGATAGGCGTTGACCACGACCGTGCTCGTCCGCTCGTATTCGCGGATCTCCGGCAGGACGTCGCTGGAGCAGCTGACGAAGATCTCCGGGCCGAGCATCCCTGTGAGAATCTCGCAGGCCCGCCGCTCGTGCTGCGGGTTGGCATAGGCGTGCAGGAAACTGACCGCGACCGCGCGCGTGTCGCTGGCCGCGATGCTGCGCGCAGCCTCGACGACGCTGTCCTCGTCCAGGGGCAGGACGATGTCGCCATGGGCTCCCATGCGCTCGGCGATCTCATAGCGCCGATGGCGCGGCACCAGCGGTGTCGGCTTTTCATAGTTCAGATTGTAGAGCTCGGGCATGCGCAGCCGGCCGAGTTCGAGGACGTCGCGGAATCCACGCGTCGTCAGCAGCGCGGTCGTGGCGCCCTTGCCCTCCAGGATCGCGTTGGTCGCCACGGTCGTGGCGTGCACGACCTCCTCGATCTCGGTGGGCTTGCCGCCAATGCGGTCAAGCAATGCCAGCACGCCTTCGACGATGCCGCGGCTGTAGTCGTCCGGGGTCGAGGGGCGCTTGAACGAATGCACCGTCTGACCGTTTTCCAGGAAGGTGATATCGGTGAAGGTGCCGCCGATATCGGCACCCACGCGAAACGAGCGCGCTGTCATAGGTTGGTCTCCGCTAGGTTTTGGACCGACATGGGCGCCACGTGGCAACGGACGAGCCGATCGCCGAGGAGAACCTCGGGTGGCTCGCTTTGCGCACAGATCGGAATCCGGTTGCTGCAACGAGGTTCAAAGGGGCAGCCGCCATGGCGGGCCGCTTCGGGCAGTGGCGGTTCGGCGGGGCGGTTGCGCCCGGCGAGCCCGCGCGGAATGGCGGCCACCAGGCGCTGCGTATAGGGATGCGCCGGCTCCGCCAGGATCTTTGCGGCAGGCCCCATCTCGACGATCCGGCCCGCATACATCACCAGCACGCGGTCGCAGAACGCCCCGACGAGCCCGAGATCGTGGCTGATGATCACCAGCGTCAGGTGCCTGTCGCGATGCAGCTGCTGAAGCAGCGCGATGATCTCGTTCTGCACGGAGACGTCGAGCGCCGATGTCGGCTCGTCGGCGATCAGCACCTCCGGCTGCCGGGCCAGGGCGCGAGCGATCCCAATCCGCTGCTTCTGGCCGCCCGAAAGCTGATGCGGCAGCCGATCGAGCAGTTCGGGCCCGAGGCTGACCTGCGCCAGCAAGGCTTCGAGCGCTCCAGGCGCGACCGGGCCCGCGAAGGCTTCGCTCAGGCTGCGCGCCACAGTCTTGCGCGGGTTTAGGGCCGTGTGCGCGCCCTGGAAGACGAACTGCACGCGGTTTCGGAACCGCTGCCAGTCCGCGGCCGCGAAGCCCGCAAGGTCGCGCCCTTCGAACGAGACCTGGCCGCTGCTCGGGCGATCGAGCCCGACCAGCAGTCGCGCCAGCGTCGACTTGCCGCTGCCGCTTTCGCCGACGATGCCGAGGACGTCGCCGGCCCGGACCTCGAAGCTCGCCCGGTGCAGAGCCGACGTCGTGCGCCGGTCGAGCAGGCGCGCCAGTGCCGAACGCGCCACGCGGTAGCGCCGGCTGGCGTCAACGGCGGCAAGGAGCGGCGGCGGGACTGTTTCGGCTTGGCTCATCTCAGGCGCTCCGCCAGCAGGCGCTCAGATGCGTGCCCTCGCCCCGGAGGGCCGGCCGCAGGGCGCAGTCCGTGTCCGCCAGAGGGCAGCGGGACAGGAAATCGCAGGCGCCTTCGCGGGGGGGGCCGGTCAGGCGGCCAGGCTCTGCCGCACGCAGCGGACGGCCTGGCCGCGGCACGGATTCCAGCAGGAGGCGCGTGTAGGGGTGGCGCGGAGAGGTGAAGATCGCCTCCGTGCTGCCGGATTCGACGATCCGGCCGCGATACATCACCGCGATCTGGTCGCAGAACTCCGCGACCAGATCGAGATTATGCGAGATGAACAGCAGGGCGATCCCGAATGTCGCGCTGATGTCGCGCAGCAGCGCAACCACCTGGGCCTGCACGGTGACGTCGAGCGCGGTCGTCGGCTCGTCTGCGATCAGCAGGCGCGGCCGGCAGGCGATGGCCATCGCGATCAGCACGCGCTGGCGCATGCCGCCGCTGAGCTCATGGGGATATTGGCCGCTCCGGCGGCGCGGATCGTCGATACCGACCTTGCCGAGGAGCTGTTCGGCCTCCGACCAGGCCGCCCCGGGGCCAGGATCGTCATGGCTGCGAATGGCGTCGACGAGCTGCCGCCCGATCGTGAAGGCGGGATTGAGGGCGGTCATCGGATCCTGGAAGATCATGGCCACCTTGCGGCCACGCAGGTCGCGACACGCGCTCTCGGGAATGGCCGTGATGTCCTGCCCTTCGAGGCTCATCGCGCCCCCCACGACGCGGCCCGAGCGCCCGAGCAGGTGCATGATCGCAAGCGCGGTGACGCTCTTGCCCGAGCCGGACTCGCCGACGATCGCGAGTTTCTCGCCGGCCCGCACCTGGAGGCTGACGCCGTGGACGACCGTCCGGGCTGCGGCGCCCTGGCCAAAGGCGACGGACAGGTCATTCAGGGACAGAACGGGCGCGCTCATAGTGCCGGTCCCCCATCACGCCGCCGGGGATCGAGCACCGTCCGGAGCGCGTCGCCGACGAGGTTGAAGCCGATCACAGTCAGGAAGATCGCCAGGCCCGGCCAGGTCGCGACCCACCATTCATCGGAGAAGGCGAGCGAGCGCGCATCGGCCAGCATTCCGCCCCAGCTCGGGGTCGGTGGCTGCACGCCGAGGCCGATGAAGCTCAGCGAGGCTTCGATGATGATGCCGATGCCGATCAGCACGCTCGCCTGGACGAAAATCGGCGAGAGGATGTTGGGCAGGATGTCGCTGGCCATGATGGACCAGGCCCCCGCGCCCTGCAGGCGCCGCGCCGCCACGTAGTCGGCCCTGGCCTCGGCCAGGGCCAGGCCATGGGAGACGCGCGCCAGCCCGGGGATGAAGAGCAGGCCGACAAGGAGAATGATCTTGGCTTCGTTGGGGAGCACCAGCGGCCCCAGCTGCACCGACCCGGCGCCGAAAATGCCGACGATCGCGATCGCCCAGACGAGCAGCGGAATCGCCGCGAAAATATCCATCAGGCCGAGCAGGACGGTTTCGACGAGCGTGCCGCTGTAATATCCGGAGAGGATGCCGACCAAGAGCCCGCCGGAGAGGCCGATCGCGACGGTCAGTACGCCGATCATCAGGGATCCACGCGCGCCCCAGACGAGCCGGGCGAGGATATCGCGGCCGACCTCGTCGGTGCCCAGCAGGAATGACGGCCCCGGAGGCTCCAGCCGATGCTCCATCATCAGATCGAGCGGATCGTGCAGAGGGAGCCAGGGAGCGAGAAGCGCAGCCAGGACGACGAAGCCGACGATGACCAACCCGACCAGGCCGATGCGCGTCTGAGCAAGGCGGCGCATCGTGCCTGTAAGCCCGGACAGCCGGGGCACGGCGCGGATGCCGGCGGCCGTGGCCAGTGGCGCAGGTACTGTCGAACGCGCGGCGTCAAGCATGTCTCAGCCTCGGGTTGATCAGCCGCTGGATGAGATCGGCAGCGAGATTCGAGAGGATGAACATCACCGTGACGACCAGGACGGTGGCCTGGATCATCGGATAGTCGCGCTGCGTGATGGCGGTCAGCAGGGCCCGCGAAAGACCTGGTATGTTGAAGACCAGCTCGATGATGATCGCCCAGCCGAACATGTAGCCGAACGACATGCCGGCGACGCTGACGAACGGCGGAAGTGCGTTCTTCACCACGTAGCGTGCAACCAGGCTTCGCCTCAGACCGAGAGCATGCGCCGTGCGGACGTAGTCCTGACCCAGGATCTCGATGACGGAGGCGCGCATCAGGCGGCTGAGCGCACCGATATAGTAGAGCGCGATCGACAGGGCCGGCAGCACCAGGGAGGCGAGATGGGCGTGCCAGCCTTCCGCCAGCGGCGTGATCCCGATCGGCGGCACCCAGCCGAGCCTGACGGCAAAGACACGGATCAGGATCAGGGCGAGCCAGAATCCTGGAACCGACACGGCCATCAGGGACAGCACCCGGATCAGGTGGTCCGGCCAGCGATCTTCCGTCAGCCCGGCGATCAGGCCGAGCGGAATCGCGCCGGCCAGCGTCAGGAGAAAGGTCGCCACCACCAGCTCGACGGTGACGGGCAGGCTCTCGCGCAGCTCGAGATCGATCGAGCGGCCGGTGATGTAGGAGGCGCCGAACCCCGAGCGGGGAAGCTGCGCGACCCATGCCGCGTATTGGGCGGGCAGAGCGCGGTCGAGGCCGCGATCGCGCTCGAACTCATGGATCTGCTCGACGGTGGCGTCAGTGCCGAGCACGATCCGCGCGGGCGAGAGCGGCGTCAGGCGCGTGAGCGCGAAGAGCAGCGCGCTGACCACGACGAGCACGGCAAGACTGCTGAGTACGCGACTGGCAAACCACATGGTGTCTCGCCTCAGCGCAGGTCGGCGACGGCCGCGTCGGTCAGGCGCAGCGTAATCCCGGTATTCGGCTCAAAACCCTGCACATTGCTGCGCCAGAGGTTGAAGCTGTGGACCGCACCGATCCAGGTTGAGGGCGAGTCCGCCGCCAGGATCGCCTGCATATCGGCCAGGATCGGTCCCAGAGATCTTTCGTCGTCGACGCGGAAGCTCTCGGTCAGGAGCGTATTGAGCCGCTCGTTGCTGTAGCCGGAGCTTCGCGTCATCACCTGGTTCGGCGTATAGATGCCCTGGATGATGAAGGTCGGATCGGACGGGCCGATCACGGCCATGAGCGCGGAGGTCTGGTTGCCGCCAAAGACCTGCTCGATGAGCTGGCCGGTCTCAAGCGGCTGGAGTTTGACCTTGATACCGAGCCGGGCCAGCGATGCCTGGATGAACAGGGCCGCGTCCGCGACGTCCAGCAGATAACCCTGCGACGAATACAGCAACTCGAATTCGGCCCCGGAGGCATAACGGGATTTGGCGAGATGAGCCTTCGCTTTTTCCAGGTTGAAGGCCAGGTCTTCGGCAGCCTTGGCATTGTACCACCAAGCCGAGGCGGGAGCGGGTACTGCCGAGGGCTCGACCAGGCCGTTGAAGATCTTCTCGGCGATGGTCTTGCGATCGGTCGCCAGCGAAACGGCCTTGCGGAAATCGGGGTCGTCGAAGGGTGGCTTTCGGGTGTTATGGATCATCAGCATCATGCTGCCGAGCGCAGGGCGGCTCGCGCCGGTGATGCCCTGCGCCTTGGCCTGCCGCAGACGCAGATAGTCGCGGACGGGCGGCGCACCGATGATGTGGACCGATTTCGACATCAGCGACGCGATGCGCGCCGCCTCCTCGGAGACGATCCGCACGCGCAACCGGTCCCAGCCCGGCAGATCCTTGCGCCAGTAATGCGGGTTGCGGCGGAATTCGACGACATCGTTGGACCGCGCGGAGACGAAAATGCCGGGCCCGGTTCCGAGGCCCTCCGGCCTCTGCTGGAAGATCTCGTTGCCGTATTTCTCGCGGCTCCCGGCCGGAAAGATACCCATATATTTGGTCATGTAGTCGAGGAAGGGCCGGAACGGCGCCTTCATCTTGAAGCGCACCCGATGGCGCGACAGAACTTCGACGGATTCGATATTCGTCCAGACCGAGCGCCGCAGCGCCTTGTTGGCCGGGTCGAGAATATAGTCGTAGCTGTACTTGACGTCCTCGGCCGTGAAGGGCTGCCCGTTCTGGAACGCGACGTCGTCCCGAAGTTCAAAGGTATATTCGGTCCGGTCTTCGGAGATCGCAGGCAGCGACTTTGCAAGCAGCGGCCGGCGCCGCCCCTCTCCGTCGATCTCGATCAGGTTCTCGAAGATGAGCTGATTGACCACCATGGCATCGTGGTTGCCCTGGTTGATCGGATCGAAGGTCGATGGGTTCGATGGGATCGCCACGACCAGGGTTCGCTCATCCGCCGCCTGCGCCGTGAAAGGAAGACCAAGCCCCCCGACGACTGCCGCCCCGCCCTGGAGGAAAGCGCGGCGATTGAGAGAGTCATACATCATGGCAATCCCCTCGTGGAAACGTTTCCATCGTTGGTGGAAACGTTTCACCAGAGATCTTACTTGTCAAGTGGCCTGCCTCACGGTTCCGCAAGCCCGCACGAACGGCTCGTGCCCACCATGGGCGGAAGCGGCCCCCGAGCAGCATAGCCAAGGTGAAAATCCACTGCGCAACGACTACGGAACTGTTCAAACCAACCGAGCCAGCTCTCTGAAGACGGCCGCCTTTGGGAGCGCGGATCGGCTGGAGTTTGCGCCTTGACCTTTCCGACAGATCACAACAGATGGATGTGTGAACGTTTTCATGACGTAACGTTTCGAACGGACAGTTCATGCGTTGCCGGTTCCGGATGGATAGGCAGATTTTGACGTCATGACCTTTGACCGGGATGTGCCCTTCCCTGCAGAATCCCGGCACAGGGTGCGCCGGTCGGAATTGTCGGCATGACGACGCTGCACATCATCCTGCGCGTCAGCCCCCTCCTTGCCATCATCCTGATCGACAGCATCGGCTACACGATCGTCGTGCCGGTCCTTGCCGCGGCGCTCATCGGCGATCAGCCGCTGATGATGGCGGCAGCGCCACCCGGCCTGCGCTATCTCGTCTATGGCGTCGCGCTCGGCCTCTACGAGCTCGTCATGCTCTATGCCGCACCGGTGCTCGGAGAGATCTCCGACCGCATCGGGCGAAAGCGGATCCTGATCCTTTGCATGCTCGGCATGGCCCTGAGCTTTGCGCTGATCGGCGGCGCCATCGCCTATAATCTCGTCGCCCTGCTGCTGATCGGCCGCTTCATCGGAGGGGCCACTGCAGGCAGCCAGGCTGTCGCGCAGGCCGCAGCCGTGGATGCGAGCAGCAGCCAGACGCGAGCGCTCACGCTCAGCCTCTGCCTGTTCGCGTCGTCGCTCGGCTTCATCGTCGGCCCGCTGATCGGAGGGGCGTTCTCGCATGATGCGGCTGCGGTTCTGTCGGATTTCATCCTTCCGATGGCCCTGACGGCCGGCGGCGCCCTGATCGGACTCGTCCTGATCGCGACGGCCTTCCGGGAGGCACGCGAACCTCGACCCCAGGCAGAGCCAGCGCCAATCAATCTGCTGATGGGCGTGTCAGGGTTTCGCACCGCGCTGCGTGATCCTGCGATCCGTCATCTGATGCTCGTCTTCGGCCTGATGCAGACCGCTTGGGGAACCTACTTCCTGTTCCTGCCAAGCCTCGTGCTGAACCGCTTCAGCGAGGATGCGGGAACCATCTCGTTGCTCATGGCCACCCTCGGCATCGGCTTTTGCATCGCCTACGGCCTCTGCCTGCCCCTGCTCGAGAAGCGGTTCGACCCGCGCGCCATCGCGACATGGTCATTGTCTGGTACCGCGGGGCTGATCGCGGCCTCGCTCGCAGCCCCCAACCTTGGCCTGCTCTGGATCATCGCCTTCCCCACGGCGATTGCCGTATCGGTCGCCTATGGCGCGATCATCACCTTGTTTTCCCGCGCCGTCAGCGATGATCGCCAGGGCTGGGTCCTCGGGATCGCGATCGCGATCAATGCCCTCGTCTGGGGCCTGTCTTCGATTCTCAACGGAGCCCTGAGCGCGATCAGCTATTTCGCGCCGTTCTGGCTGTGCCTCGCCACGCTGGCTGCGAGTGCGCTCCTGATGTCATCGCCACCGAAGGCATCGCCGGCCGCTGCCCGCCAGATCTGATGGGGATCTCCATGTTCCACCGCATTTTCGAGGACACGGCGCGGCGCATGCCCGCCGCACTGGCGATCAAAGCTGGAGAACGGCGGCTGAGCTATGCCGAGCTCGATGCCTGGGCGCAGGAGATCGCCACTTCCATCCGTGAGCTCATGCCGGCCAGCGAGAGCGCAACCGAGACAAGGCTGGTCGGCCTGTGCATGCCGCGCGGCATCGCGGCTGTCGCCGGCATTCTCGGCATTCTCAAGGCGGGATGCGCCTGGGTGCCACTTGATCCGTCCTATCCCGAGGACCGCTTGCGCTTCATGCTGGAGGACGCAGCCGCGCCGGTGGTGCTGACGCTGGATTCGACGCATGGCGCGGCCTTCCTCCGCGAATCCGGCTGCGCGCTCCTGAATCTCGACAGGCCGCTGCCGGCACCGGGCAACGTGCCGGCAGCGCCGCCCGATGGTCCCGAGCGCACGGCCTATGTCGTCTACACCTCCGGTTCGACCGGCCGACCCAAGGGCATTCTCGGCTCGCATGCCGCGATGCTCAGCCGCTTTGAATGGATGTGGCAGGAATTCCCGTTCGAGAGCAGCGAAACCTGCTGCAGCAAGACCGCGCTGAATTTCGTCGACTCGATCTGGGAAATGCTCGGCGGCCTGCTGAAGGGCATTCCCAGCGTCGTCGCCGATGACGCGACGGCGCGCGATCCCTTCCAGCTGCTGCAGCTTCTCGCCGATGAGCGCATCACGCGCCTCATCCTGGTGCCATCCCTGCTGGCGGCCCTGATCGAAGCTGCCCGCGCGACCGGCACCCGCCTGCCCTATCTGCGCTATCTGACATCGTCAGGCGAACTGCTTCCGAGCGAGCTTGCCCGCCAGGTCACGGAACTCGGCGAGAGCGTCACGCTGATCAATCTCTACGGCTCCTCGGAGATGGCGGCCGACGCCACCTGCTGCACCGTCACCCCCGCTGCGCTGACGGGCAAGATCGTCTCGATCGGCAAGCCGATCGGGCGGATGCGCGTCCATGTCGTCGATGACCATCTCCAGCCCGTCGGCCCCGGCGTCGCGGGCGAACTCTGCGTCTCAGGCCCAGGTCTTGCGAAAGGCTATCTCGGACGCCCGGACCTGACCGCCCAGGCCTTCGTTCCCAATCCGTTCGCCGCGCCCGGCGAGAGCGAGCATGCGCGGCTGTTCCGGTCCGGAGACATGGTCTCGACCCGGCCCGATGGCGAGCTCGACTATATCGGCCGCAAGGATTTCCAGATCAAGATCAGAGGCTTTCGCATCGAGCCCGGCGAGATCGAGACGACGCTCGCAGCCCATCCGAAGATCCGTGCCTGCGCCGTCAGCGCCGCGGAAACGGCGGGAGGACGGCAACTGGTCGCCTTCTGCGTCTTGCCGGCCGGCGACAGCTTCGACAGCGCCCTGTCCGGCGAATTGCGCCGATTTCTGCTGACGCGCCTGCCCGACTACATGGTGCCGTCGCGCTTCATCCAGATCGAGGCGCTGCCGCGGCTTCCCAACGGCAAGCTCGATCGCAACGCCCTGACGGTGACGGACGACGCCCCCGCCACGGAGGAAGCCGACGCGGCTTCGACCGAGATGGAGCGCCGCCTTCTGGCGATCTGGAGGGCGGTACTGGGGCAGTCCCGCGTCGGCATGGACGACAATTTCTTCGAGATTGGCGGCGATTCCATCCAGGCCTTTCGCGTGGCCGCGCGTGCGAGAGCCGACGCCATCGTCCTGACGCCGGCCGACATCCACGACCATCCGACGATCCGCGCGCTCGCCGCCCTGCTCCAGGGCGGGACGAGCGTTGCCAGCGCCTGGACGACGCCCGGCGCGGTCTCGCCGCTCAGTCCGATGCAGACCTATTATTTCACCTGGGCCAGGCCGAACCCCGACATGTTCAATGTCGGCTTCATCACCCGTCTCGGCGCCATGCTCGACCCGGCCCTGCTGCAGGGCGCGCTGCATGAAGTCATCGCCCATCACGATACGCTGCGCCTGCGTTTCACCAAGGGCCCTGACGGCCAGTATGCCCAGCGCTACATCGCGCTGCCGGAAGCCCAACGCGTACCGGTGCACGTCCTGGCGTTGCCCGCAGCGCCTCTTGAGACGCAGCTCGGCTTCATCAGCAGCGAGATCGAGCGTCTGCACGCGACCCTCGACATTGCAAACGGTCCCGTGATGACGGTCGCCTTGTTCGCCGATCCAGCTGGCAGCAACCACCATCTCTTCCTGACGATGCACGAGCTCGTCACGGACGCCCTGTCCCTGCAGATCACGCTCGAGGATCTGCGCAGCGCCTATGATGCCCTCGAAGCCGGCAAGCCTGCCGTGCTGCCGGCCCAGACCACGCCCTATCACCAATGGGTGGAGCAGGTGATCGCCTATGCGCGCAGCCCGCAAGCCGAGGCGCAGCTCGATTACTGGATCGGCGAGGCGAGCGACGCCCCGCCCTTCCCGGAGGATGCGCAGGACGAGGGAGCCCTGCAGAGTGACATCGACAGCCATGGTTTCGAGGTTCTCGATGCAGCCGAGATGGCAGGCCTGCGCGAGCGGCTGGGCGGCGCGGCTCAATCGACCCTGATCCACGCCACCGTCGCCAGTCTCGCCGTCACGGCCAACCGGTTGTCGGGCCAGCGCAACCTGATCTTCCACAAGGTCGCCCATGGCCGGGAGAGCTGCATCCGCGCGGCCGATCCCTCGCGCACGGTGGGCTGGTTCATCACCCACACGCCGATCACCGCCCGCCTGCCCGATGGCGAGCTCGACAGCGAGGCTGCCCTGGCTGCAGCGCTCGAGGCGGTCGCGGCGCAATACCGCGCCGTCCCCGACAATGGCATCGGACACAGCGCGCTACGCTACTATTCAAACGATCCGCGGGCCGAGCTCCTGGCGCGCGAGGATAAGGTGCGCACATTGTTCCAGTATATCGGCAATGTCTGGGAGGATAATTACGACGGCGAGCGTTTCCTCCCGCCCCACCCGTCGCTGATGGACGTTCCCGATACGGTCGCGCCAGGCAACCTCGCGGACTACCATCTGCACGTCTATGCCTATGTGATGGATGGCTGCTTCCGCATGAAGTTCTTCTATACGCGCCCGAATTACCGGAGCGAGACCATCCTTGCGATGGCGGAGATCTTTACCGGGTCGATGAAAGCCATGCTGGTGCCGGGAGGGCGCGCCAACTGACGCTGACGAGCGACACCGCAGACGGGCAACGCCTGCTCTCCCAGGCGCTGCTGCCTGAATTGACGGATGCACTGCCAAAGCGAGCGCATGGCAGCGTGCACCTGCTGCGACTGGCGCAGATCAGCCGTCGCGATTGGACCTTGCTGACAGGACTGCTGGATGCTGGGGCACGGCAGCGCGCGGCGAGATTTCGGTTCGAGGCCGATCGGCACGCCTCTATCGCGGCCCATGGTCTGCTGCGGCTCGCCCTGGCGTCCCGGCTGGGAGGCAACCCGGCGGAGCTGCGCCTCAGCCACCAGCCAGGCAAGAAACCTTTCCTGATCGAGAAACCTGCCCTGGTTTCTGAGCGTCGGTCCGATTCTGCCGTTCCCGCGATCGATTTCTCGCTGTCCCACGCACGCAGCTGCGTTGGCTGCATCGTTGCCGAGGGGATCAGCGTCGGCATCGACATCGAACCGACGCGCGATCCGCCCTCCCAGGCTGAAGGCCTGCTCTCCCCCGAAGAGATCGCGTGGCTGCGCACACGACCGACCCGATCTGCCGCAACCGAATTCACCACGCTCTGGTGTCGCAAGGAGGCGCTGCTGAAGTCATTGGGGTCGCGCGAACCGATAAACATGAGCAGTTTTTCCGCCATTCCAGGGCAAGCCATCGCGCTTCCCGCGGGAAGCGGTTTCTCCACCCAGGGCCTAACCGTCACATCGCACCTGACAGATGACGGCATCCATATCGCGACCGCAGCGATCCGCCGTCCGGAAATCTGACACCGGTCAGCGCGTCCCGGGCGCGTCGCCCTGTCGTCCCGGCGCGGAGCGTGCGAGCACGCGCCGTCTCCCGACAACAGCGGGTCGCCTGCGCATTGCTCCGGACGCGGATTGGCACAAGATCGGCGCCGACGCTTGCGCGCTTGACGCGATCGATATCAATCGTATTGTGATCGAAATCGCTCAAGCCATGTTCTCTCGCGGAGGCCAGATTGCAGCACGCATCTTCCCCTCCTTCGGACGATGACGATCCGGATGGCGACGACGTCGCCTTAGAGCGCGTCCTCTCCGCCCCGGAGCGCCAGGCGTTGGTCTTGCAGCATTTGCGAACGCATCTCTTCGTCGACGTTCAGGCGTTGCGGCGGGAGCTTTCAGCCTCCACCGCCACGATTCGCCGTGACCTGACCGAGCTGGAGGCGCGCGGACTGCTGCGACGGACCCATGGCGGGGCCGTCAGCGTCAATCAGGTCACGTTCGAAAACACCAATTCCGTCCGGGCGCAGAGCCATGCGGATGAAAAGGGGCGCATCGCCGAGATCGCGGCCGGCCTCATCGTCGATGGCGACGCCGTGCTCATCGATAGCGGCACCACCGCGCTCGAGGTCGCTCGCCGGGTGGCGGGCAACCCGACACTGACCTTCGTCACCAATGGAGCGGACGTCTTGGCGGTCCTTGCCGCGGCCGGCGCCCGGCAGATCCATGTCATCGGCGGCGAATATGTCGATATCAATCACTCCTTCGCCGGCCCGCTCGCGGCCGAGATGGTCCGAAAGTTCAACGTCGACAAGGCGGTGCTCAGCGTGTCCTCGGTCGATCTGAAGCGCGGCCTGATCTGCACGCAGCAGCCGGCAGTCGCCGCGGTGCAGCAGGCGATGATCGATATCGCTCAGACGGTGATCGTCGTCGCCGACCATTCGAAATTCGAGCGGACGGCGCTGTCGGTGATCGCGCCGCTCGATCGGGTCGATCACGTCGTCACCGGCCGCGAGGCGCGTCCCCACGTCGCCGCGCTGCCGGACAAGACCATGAAAAAATTCATCTTCGCCTGAACCGGCGCTGGGAGGACGAATGGCCGATATCAGGGTCGAGAACCTCGTCAAAAGCTGGGGTGGGCTGCGAGCCGTCGACGACATCAGCTTCGACACCAGGGCGGGTGAGTTCGTCGCCCTGCTCGGGCCGTCGGGTTGCGGCAAGTCGACGACGCTCAGGCTGATCGCAGGGCTGGATGCGGTCAGCGCCGGGCGCGTCGTGCTGGCGGGGCGCGACGTCACCGCCCTGCCCGCCTCGAAACGCAACCTTTCGATGGTCTTCCAGTCCTACGCGCTGTTTCCGCACCTGAACGTCGCCGAGAACGTGACCTTCGGCCTGTCGGTGCGCGGCGTTCCGAAGGCGGGGCAGGCAGCGCGCTTGAAGCACGTCGCCGATCTGCTCGGCCTCGCTACTCTCCTCGACCGCCGGCCGAGCCAGCTTTCCGGGGGGCAGCAGCAGCGCGTCGCGCTCGGCAGGGCCCTGATCGCCGAGACGCCGATCTGCCTGCTCGACGAGCCGCTTTCCAATCTCGATGCTCAGCTGCGTTCCGAAATGCGCAACGAAATCCGTTCTTTGCAGCAGCGGCTCGGGATCACCATGGTCTTCGTCACCCATGACCAGACCGAGGCGATGAGCATGGCCGACCGGGTCATCCTGATGCGCCAGGGCCGGATCGAGCAGAACGGCGCGCCGGCGGATCTCTACGAAAGGCCGGCCTCGATCACTGTGGCAAAATTCATCGGAACGCCGCCGATGAACATCCTGGCGCTCGATGCCCGCGAGGGCGGTGCGGTCGTCGCCGGCAGCACGGGACCTGCCGTGGGGCCAGCCGGTGGGAGGCCGGTCGTCCTCGGCGTCCGCCCGGAGCATGTCGCGCTGGGGTCCGAGGGGCTGCCGGCCACGGTGGAGACCACCGAGTATTTCGGCGCGGATTCGATCATCGCCTGCCGGGCCGGCTCGCAGCGCGTGCTGGTCCGCATGCCGGGCAAGCCCAGCCTCGGCATGGGCACGGCGGTCCACCTGAGCTGGCCGCACATCGCGGCGCATATCTTCGACGAGGAGACCGGCCTGCGGTGCGACGCGGCCTGACGACAACGACGTTCGACACAAGAAAACAGGGAGGAAGCACAATGCAGCATTTCAGGATGACAGGCTTCAGGGCGGCCATCGCGTCGCTGGCGCTGACGGGTTTCACGGCCGCGGCCGAGGCCAAGACGCAGGTGACATTCTACTATCCGGTGCAGGTCGGCGGCCCGTTGGTGCAGGTCATCGACGGCTATGTCGCGAAGTTCAAGGCGGCCAATCCGGAGATCGACGTGGTCCCGGTCTATTCCGGCAACTATAACGACACGACGACCAAGGCGCTGACCGCAGCCAAGAGCGGGAAGCCGCCGACCACGGCCGTGCTGCTCGCCACCGACATCTTCACGCTGATCGACGAGGACGTCGTCCAGCCGGTCGACGATTTCGCGGGGACGCCGGAGGACAAGGCCTGGATCGCCGGCTTCATGCCGGCCTATCTCAAGAGCGCGCAGGTCGATGGCAAGCTCTGGGCCGTGCCGTTCCAGCGTTCGACTGCAGTGCTCTACTGGAACAAGAAGGCCTTCGCCGAAGCCGGCCTCGACCCGAACAAGCCGCCGACCACCTGGGACGAGATGGTCGCCTACGGCAAGGCGGTGGTGAAGAAGGACGCGTCCGGCAAGGTGACGCGCTGGGGCGTCGGCATTCCCGGCAATGTAGGCTCGGCGCAATGGCTGTTTGGTGCGCTCGCCGCCCAGAACGGCGCCAGGCTGATGAACGACGCCGGCAACGAGAGCTACCTCACCGATCCCAAGGTCGTCGAAGCGCTCAAGTTCTGGGTCGATCTCGGCAAGGTCCATGGCATGCATCCGCCCGGCATCCAGGAATGGGGCACGACCCCGACCGACTTCCTCGAAGGCCGCATCGCCATGATCTGGACGACGACCGGCAACCTGACCAACATCGCCAAGAACGCGACGTTCGACTTCGGCCTCGCGCCCTATCCAGGCAAGGTCGCGCCCGCTTCGGTGCTCGGTGGCGGCAATTTCTACATCTTCTCCGGCGCCCCGAAGGAGGAGAAGGAAGCGGCCTTCAAGCTGATCAAGTTCCTGACCTCGGACGAAATCCAGGCCGACTGGGCCATCCAGACCGGCTATGTCGCCCCGCGCGACGGCGCCTGGAACCAGCCCAACCTGAAGGAGTATGTCGCCAAGCTGCCGGCCGCCGAGGTGGCGCGCAAGCAGATCGCGGCGTCGGTGCCGGAATTCTCGACGCATGAGAACGCCCGGACCACCAAGGCGCTGAACGACGGGCTCGCCGCCGCACTGACCGGGGCGAAGACGCCGGAGAAGGCCATGGCCGATGCGCAGGCCGAGATCGAGCGCATCCTGAAGCCCTACAAGAAATGATGCCTCCGAGCGCAGCCAGGATCGGAGCCGGACGATGACTGCATCCCGCAACGCGCTGTACGGCGCCTTGCTGCTCTTGCCGGCAGCCGTCCTGCTCTGGGTCTTCACCTATCAGCCGATCCTGGCGACGCTCGGCAACAGTCTCTACTCGACGCCGCGCGGGCGCCGGGCTTCCGTCTTCATCGGCCTGGATCACTACCAGACGATGATCGCGGACCCGGTGTTCTGGAAGGCCCTGACCAACAATGCGATCTACGCACTGACGACGATCCCGCTCTCGATGGCGCTAGCGCTGGCGATGGCGCTGTTCGTCAATGCCAAACTGCGCGGCCAGGGCCTGGTGCGGATGGCCTATTTCACCCCGACCGTGCTGCCGATGGTCGCCGTCGCCAATATCTGGATGTTCTTCTATGCGCCGGATTACGGGCTGGTCGACCAGGCGCTCGGCCTGTTCGGGGCTGGGGGCAACAATCTGCTCGGCAGCAAGGAGACCGCGCTCGGCGCCCTGATCGTCATCACGATCTGGAAGGAGGCCGGCTTCTTCATGATCTTCTACCTGGCCGCCCTGCAGCAGATTTCGCCGACGCTGATCGAGGCGGCCGAACTCGAAGGCGCCAGCCGCCGCCAGATCTTCCGGCGGGTGACGCTGCCGCTCCTGATGCCGACGACGCTGTTCATTTCGATCAACGCCGTCATCGGCGCTGTTCGCCTCGTCGACCATGTCATCGCCATGACCAAGGGCGGCCCCGACAACGCGACGGTGCTCCTGCTGTTCTACGTCTACCAGGTCGGCTTCGCCTTCTGGGACACCGGCTATGCCGCGGCGCTGACGGCGGTTCTGCTCGTCATGCTGGCGCTGATCGCGCTCTTCCAGTTCGGCTATGCCGACAAGCGGGTCCACTATCGATGAGCCTGCAGCATCGCACCCCCTCGCTGACACTGCTGGTGACGCTTGGCGCCTGGCTGCTCGCCCTCCTCTGGGTCTCGCCGCTGCTCTATGCGGTCTGGACGGCGTTCCATCCGCCGGTCTATGCGGCCCGCTTCGAGCTGTTCGCACCGCTGACGCTCGACAATTTCGCCCGCGTCTGGAACGCGGCGCCCTTCGCGCGCTATTTCCTCAACACCTTCATGCTGGTGACGCTGATCCTCGTCTGCCAGTTCGTGGTCTGCACGATGGCCGCCTACGCCTTCGTCTGCTTCCCGTTTCGCGGCTCCAACGTGCTGTTCATGATCGTGCTGCTGCAGCTGATGATCATGCCGGAGGTGCTGCTGGTCGAGAATTACCGCACGCTCTCCAAGCTCGGCCTGCTCGACACCATCACCGGCATGGCCCTGCCCTATCTCGCCTCGGCCTTCGGCATCTTCCTGTTCCGCCAGACCTTCAAGAGCGTGCCGAAGGAGCTGGAGGAAGCCGCGAGGCTGGAAGGCGCAGGCCCGATCCAGATCCTGCTGCGCGTCTTCGTCCCGATCGCCAAGCCGACCTATGTCGCCTACGGCCTGGTGACCGTGAGCTACCACTGGAACAACTTCCTCTGGCCGCTCGTCGTCTCCAACTCCGTGCAGACCCGTCCGATCACGGTCGGCCTCCAGGTCTTCGCCACCGTCGAGCAAGGCATCGACTGGAGCCTGGTGACGGCGGCGACGATGCTCTCGGTCGCGCCGCTCCTCATCGCCTTCCTGATCTTCCAGCGCCAATTCGTGCAGAGCTTCGTGCGCGCGGGCATTCGTTGAGGACACCATGCTGATCGCGCATATCTCTGACCTCCACGTCTTCGCCGACAGCAAGGAAACCTCGCTGGTCCGCGACGATGCCGAACGCACGGCGCGCGCGGTGATCGCCGACATCGCGGCGCTGCCGGCGCGGATCGATGCTGTGGTGATCAGCGGCGATCTGGCCGATGGCGGCTCGGAGCGCGATTATGCGCTGCTGCGCCAGATGCTTGCGCCGCTGGCGATGCCCCTCGTGGTCTCGCCCGGCAATCACGACAAACGCCAGACCATGCGTGCCGCCTTCGGCGACATCGTGTCCTTCGAGCCCGGGCCCTATCTCCACTATGAGACCATGATCGCGGGCCTGCGCGTGCTGGCGCTCGACACGCTGTTCGACGGCCATGTCGCCGGCAGGCTCTGCCCCGAGCGCCAGGCCTTCGCACGCGACCGGCTGTCGCGCCGGCTGGATGAGCCGCTGCTCCTGACCATGCACCACCCGCCCTTCGCCTCGGGCATGACCGCGCTCGACGACAACGCGCTGGTCGAGGGCCGCGACCTGCTGGCCGAGCTCGTCGGCCAGCGCCGCGCACCGACCCGCATCCTGTGCGGTCACATCCACCGGCCCTACCAGTCGCTCTGGCATGGCGCGCTCGCCGCGGTCGGCGGCAGCCCCGCCTTCCAGGTCGGGCTGGAGCTGACGGGCGCCCATCACGAGCCGGGTCTCGTCAGCGAACCCTACGCCTATTTCATCCACCGCATCGAAGCGCAGGGCGGCGGCGCCGTCCACACGCGCTACGTCTCACTCTGAGGACAGATATTCATGCAGAGCGACATCAAGACCCTCGCCGAAGAGGCGGGCGAGATCGCATTACGCCATTTCAAGGAGCTCAGCCCCAATGCGGTCGAGACGAAGGGGCATCTCGACCTCGTCACCGCCGCCGACCGTGAGGTCGAGCATTTCCTGACCGAGCGGCTGCACGCGCTCTATCCCGATGATGGCATCTTCGGCGAGGAGGGAGCGGCGATCGCCGGGCGCTCCGGCCGGACCTGGGTGATCGATCCGATCGACGGCACTTTCAACTTCGTGCGCGGCGGCGACCAGTGGGCGATCTCGATCGGGTTGTTCGAAAACCGGCAACCGCGCTTCGGCGTCGTCAATGCGCCGGTGCGCCGGCAGATGCTGGTCGGCGGCGATGGGGTTGCGCCCACCATGAACGGGGCGCTGCTCGGACGCGGGCCCCGTTTCGACCTGAAGCGCGGCTGCATCGGCGTCGGGCTGCATCCTGCGGTCTCGCCGGCGGATCAGCACGCGGTGCTGAATTTCATCATGGCGCAGCGCATGGCGTTCCGGTGCTGCGGTTCCTCGACGATCTCGCTGATCGAACTCGCCCTTGGCCATGTCGACGGCTATATCGGCCTCGGCGAGGCAAGCTGGGATGTGATGGCGTGCCTGCCGATCCTGAGCGCGCTCGGGATCGACAACACGGTCGACTGGCGCAGCGCCAAGCTCGACGAGAAGCTTCGCTATGCGGCGGGGTCGCCGGCGTTCCTTGCCCTGCTCGAGCCGGAGCTGCTCATGGCGGACGCCTGACGGCCGCGTTTGCAGTCGAAGGCCGTTCGCCTCAGGTTCCACCGGCTGGCGGAACCTGACATCCCGCATCGCGGTGGAGACACGCCCCCCTCCTAGAGAGTTGCCGTTTCCGGCAGGCGTTCGTCCATGCGCGAAAGCTCGTCATCGGGGAAGTCGGGCGTGCCGTAGCTGGCGAACAGGCCGAGCACGCCGGCCATCTCGGCTTCGTCCAGCGTCCCCGGAGAGCCGGCGGAGCGTGCGAGCAGGTAAGTGGCGGCCAGTTCCTCCACTTCGCGGGCGAGGACGAGGGCCTTTTCCGGCGTCGCGGCCAGCACGATCATGCCGTGATGGGCGAGCAGGCAGGCCCTGCGGCCATCGAGCGCTTCGAGTGCCAGGTCCGAGAGAGCCTTGGTTCCGAAGCGCGCATAAGGCGCGCAGCGGATCGACGAGCCGCCTGCGACCGCAACCATGTAGTGAAAGGCGGGGATGCCTTCGCCGAGGGAGGCCAGTGCGGTCGCATGGCGCGAATGCGTGTGCAGAATCGCCCCGGAATCGGGCCTGGCCCGCAGGATGTCGGCATGGAAGCGCCATTCGCTGGACGGCCGCAGCGGCCCGCGCCAGCGCCCGTCTTGCGCCAGGATGGCGATGTCGGCAGGCTCCATCGCGTCATAGGCGACGCCCGACGGCGTGATCAGGCAATGGTCCTGGTCGAGCCGGACGCTGAGATTGCCGGAGGTGCCATGGTTGAGACCGCCGGCATTCATCGCCCGGCAGGCTGCGACCATGCGCAGCCGCATATCGGTTTCGAAGGGGGCGGCCCACGGATCAGACAAGGGCTTCATCCTTTTTCCCGAGGAGCGTGAACAGCACGACCAGCGGCAGGAAGGTCAGCAGGATGAGCACGGTGCCCAGCGCCGATGCCACGCCGAAATTGCCGTTCACGACCTCGTTGAAGATCTCGATCGCAACCGTCGCCGTCGTCCCCGACTGCAGGATCAGCGTCGCGCTGAGCTCGCGGATCGTGTTCGACCAGGTCAGCAGCGCGCCCGACAGGATCGCGGTGGCCAGCAGGGGCACGGTGATCTTGACGAAGGTCCGTCCCGGACCGGCGCCCAGATTGATCGAGGCATCCTCGGTATCGCGCGAGACCTGCTGCAGCATGCTCACCGAGGACCGGACCGAGAAGGGCAGCCGGCGGATGAAATAGGCCAGGATGAGGATGGTCGCCGTGCCGGTCAGGGCGAAGGGCGGCTCGTGATAGGTCACCACCAGGCCCACGCCCAGGACGATGCCCGGAACCGCATAGGAGAACATCACCACCGTATCGAGCACGCTCGAGACCGGCCCGGGGCGGCGCACGATGATATAGGCGACCGCGGTTCCGACGACCGCGCAGAGCAGCGTGGCGACCGTGGTGTAGAATAGCGTGTTCCACAGCGGCAGCGAGATACGGTCCATGATGCGGGCGTAGTTGTCCAGCGTGAAGCTTGCGACCAGCACCGGGCCGTTCGACTTCAGGAAGGACGAGACGACGATGTTGACGAGCGGCAGCAGCGCAAAGCCGATCAGCAGGAACACGAAAGCCGTCGCCGCGATGCGCTTGCCGAGCGGCTGTTCCTGGACCTGCAGCGGGCGGATCGCGGCGGTCGCATAGGAGAACCGCGCCGAGAGCCAACGCTGGAGCAGCAGCGCTCCCGTGGTGACGAGCAGGAGCAGCACGGAAAGCGCGCTGGCGAGGACCGGCCGACCGCCGAACTCGTTGACGAACTCGCCATAGATCAGCACGGGCAGGACGCGGAAGCGCTCGCCCAGGATGATCGGCGTCCCCAGGTCGGTGAAGGACGCGACGAAGACGAGCAGCGCGCCCGTCGTGATCGAGGGCACCAGAAGCGGCGCGATCGCAGTGCGGAAGGTGCGGAACTCGCCGGAGCCGAGATTGCGCGCGGCGTCCTCGACGCTCTGGTCGATCGATTTCAGGCCCGACGAGACGAGCAGGAAGACGAAGGGAAAGAACTGCAGCGTGAAGACGAAGATGATGCCCGGCGCACCGTAGATCGAAGGCAGCGGCACGCCGATGGAGTTGAACAGCTGGGTCAGGACGCCGCTGCGCCCGAACAGGACGACCCAGGAATAGGAGCCGATGAAGGGCGGCGAGACGAAGGTCAGCACCACGGCGGCGCGCACGAAGCCGCGCCCCCAGATATCGTAGCGGTTGACGAAATAGGCTGCCGGAACGCCGAGGCAGACGGCGAAGATCATCGCCCAGATGCTGACCCAGAAGCTGTTCAGCAGCGTCTGGTAGTAGAACCGCTCCGAGAAGAAATTGACGTAGTTCTCGAAGATGCTGCCGGTCTTGGCCCCGGCCGAGAGGCTGACGCCGACGATATTGCCGACGGGCACCAGCAGGAGCCCGACGATCAGGACGAGCACGATGGCCGTGACCACCGGCCAGAAGCCGAAATAGCGGGAAATCCCGGAGCCGCGCCGCGGCGGGCCGGCTGTCACGGTGATGGCGCTCATCAGGCGGCCTCGGGCGCGAACAGGGCGATCGCCGCCGGCGACACGCCGAGCCGATGGCGGGTACCGATTTCGGGAAGCGTGACGCCGGTGCGGCTCGAGCCCGCGACCTGGACGAGATGCCCGCCGCCGAGATCGATGGCGTAGCGCACGGTGCCGCCGAGGAACTGGATGTCGGTCAGGGTTCCGATGAGCCCGTCGCCGTCCCCGTCGAGCGGGCGCAGTTCGATATCCTGTGGCCGGAAGGCAGCGTCCATCGCGCCGCCCGGCATCTCGCCGCGCAGCTTGGCGGTGAACTGGCCGCCGGGCAGCTCGATCCGGACATGGCCAGGTTCGGCATGGCCGCGATGCACCGCCGGCAGGAAGTTGTTCTCGCCGATGAAGCTCGCCACGAAGCGCGTGCTCGGCTTGTTGTAGATGTCGTGCGGGCTGGCCACCTGCTCCAACCGGCCGCCGCGCATCACCGCGATCCGGTCCGACATCAGCAGCGCTTCCTCCTGGTCATGCGTGACATAGATCGTGGTGACGCCGATCTTGCGCTGCAGGGCGCGGATCTCGGTGCGCAGATGCATGCGCATCTCCGTGTCGAGATTGGACAAAGGCTCGTCCATGAGCAGCACGTCGGGCTCGATCACCATGGCGCGCGCCAGCACGACGCGCTGCTGCTGGCCGCCGGACAATTCGCGCGGCTTGCGGTGGCCGAGATGCGAGAGGCGCGTCAGCGCCAGATAGGTATCGACCTTCTGCTTGACCTCGGCAGCCTTCAGGCCGCGCGCGCGCAAGCCATAGGCGATGTTGTCGACCACGCTGAGATGCGGAAAGATCGCATAGCTCTGGAACACCATGCCCGTGTTGCGGTGCTGCGGCGCCAGATCGTCGATGCAGGAATCGCCGAACAGGATGCGCCCGCTCGTCTGCTTCAGGAAGCCGGCGATGATGCGCAGCAGGGTCGTCTTCCCGCAGCCCGACGAGCCGAGCAGCGTGAAGAACTCGCCCTGGGCGATGTCGAGCGAGACACCGTCGACGGCGACGGAATCGCCATAGCGTTTCGTCACCGTATCGATACGGACGGAAGTGGAGGCCATCTGGATACCCGGTCGGTCGAGCATGTCACGGGGGACGGGCGAGGCTTTTTCGTCCTCGCCCGCGATCGGCTGGGCAGCAGCGCTTACTGCTGCGTCTTGACGATGATCTTCTGCATCCGGTCGAGCACTTCGGCACGGCTGGACGCGGCCCATTTCGAGTCGTAGTCGATGACCTTCAGATCGCTGGCGGCCTTCATCTCGGGATGCGTCTGGACGCCCATGCGGGTCGGGCGGCGGCCCGGGAACTTGGCGGTGAGCTCCTTCTGCGCCTCGGCCGAGAGCAGGAAATCCGCGAAGAGCTTCGAGGCCTTCGGGTTCGGAGCGCCCTTGACGATGAACATGCCCTCCGGCTCCAGCAAGGTGCCGTCGGCCGGGTAGACGATGCCGGCGGTACCGGCGAGGACGTAGTTGATCGCGCCCTCCTCATAGGTCACGCCGATCGGGTATTCGCCGCGGCCGACCTGCTGGAACACCAGGCTCGATTTGAGGATGATGTTCATATTTTTGGTCATGTCCTCGACCAGCGTCCACGCCTTTTCGTCGCGGCCGTAGATCAGCAGCCAGGTGTTCAGCGCAGCCAGCGCCGAGCTCGACTTGGACGGGTCGGCATGGACGATCTTGCCCTTCCATTCCGGCTTGGCGAGGTCGGCCCAGGTCTTGGGCGCCTGCTCCGGCTTCACCTGGCTCTTGTTGTACATGATGACCATGGTGCTGGCGGCGAACGGCGTGTTGTAGCCGCTGGCATCGAGCATCTTGGGTTCGACATTGGCGAGCTCGGGCGAGCTGTACTTGTCGAACAGGTCTGGCGCCGACGCGCCGGTATCGGAGAAGCCGCCCCACATGATGTCGGCGGCCGGGCGGTTGCGCTCGGCGCGGATGCGGTTCAGCAGCTCGCCGGTGCCGGCCTTCACGGTGGTGACGCGAATGCCGTATTTGTCACCGAACATCTTGGTGAAATGGTCGACCATCTCGGACGGATGGGACGCGTAGACGACGAGCTTGCCCTCGGTCGCCGGGGCCTGCGCCAGAGCGGCCGCGCCCAGCGCGAACGAGGCCATGGCTGCCGTGATGATCGACTTGAAGATCGGCTTCATTATTTCCCTCCGCTTACGTTCGTTTTTGAGTGGTGCGCCTGCCGGCCGAACGATCCGGCGGCGCTTCGGGTTCGAAACGCTCAGACGATGCCGCCGCCGCTCCCCGTGCTCTGCGGGCGCCGCGCGGCTGCGGCCTTGCGGTAGCCGGACAGGCGGTAGGCGCCGACGGGATCGATCGCGCCGCCCGCCCGACGGCGGGCCTCGGCGAGAAGCGGCGTCACATCGGTGCGGAAGGCGCCGCGCAGGGTTTCCGCCGCCATCGCGACGTCGTTCTGCGCCTGGTAGTGCGAAAGCTGTTCCCGGTCGACGAGGAGCGCCTGGGCATGGGCCCGCCTTGCGGCATCGGCGCTGAGCATCAGGCTCTCGATCGGGTCGGTGACGTTGTGCGACTGGTCGAGCATCAGCGCCGGCGCCTCGTCCCAGGCGTGGCGCTGCTCGGCATCGACCAGCTCGTTGAAGACCAGGAAGAGCCGGAACGGATCGACCGAGCCGGCGTCGAGATCGTCGTCGCCGAAACGGGAATCGTTGAGGTGGAAGCCGCCGAGCTTTCCCGCCGCGATCAACCGGGCGACGATCATCTCGATATTGGTCGAGGGCGCGTGATGGCCGAGATCGACCAGGCAGCGGGCGCGCGGGCCGACAGCCTGCGCGGCCAACAGGCAGGAACCCCAGTCCTGCACCACGGTCGCGTAGAAGGCCGGCTCGAAATTCTTGTATTCGAGCAGCAGCAGCCAGCTGTCGTCGGGAAGAGCGGCCTCGATCTCGGCGACGGAGGCGATATAGCGTTCGAAGGCCCGCGCGAGATGGGACTGGCCGGCGAAATTGCTGCCATCGGCGAGCCAGATCGTCAGCGCGCGTGCCCCCAGCGCCTGCCCCTTGCGGATACAGTCGATATTATGCGCGACCGCCTGCGCCCGCACCGCCGCATCGGCATGGGAGAGTGAGCCGAACTTGTAGGAGAGCGCCTGGCCGGGCTGGTCCTGGAAGGTGTTGGAATTCACCGCATCGAAGCCGAGCCCGAGCGCCTCTCCGCGCGCCCTCACAGCCGCCATGTCGGCGACCTCGTCCCAGGGGAAATGCAGCGAGACGCGCGGCGTCGCCCGGCCGAGCTGCTGGATGACGGCGCAATCGTCGAGCTTGTCGAAGATATCGGCCGGCTCGCCCGGGCCGGGGAAGCGCGCGAACCGCGTTCCGCCCGTGCCGACGCCCCATGACGGGACCGCGATCTCCAGCGCCGAAATCCGGGCCAGGATCGCTTCGCTGTCGATGCCGCGCCGCGACAGGGAGCGCGACAGCGCCTCGTAATCCTGCGCGAGCGCTTCACCGGCCTGCCGGTTATGCGCTTCGACGAGCGCGGGATCGATCAGGGGCTCTGCCATGATCTATCTCGTGAAGGCGGGCGCATGCCCGGCATCGACATTGAGGATATTGCCAGTGGATTTCGCCGAGAGGTCGGAAGCGAAGAAATACACCGCTTCGGCGATATCCTCCGGGAAGACGTTGAGCTTCAGCATGCTACGCTGCCGATAGACCTCGTCCAGATCGTCGGGGGCGACATTGTAGGCGCCGGCACGCTGCGCTCGCCACTCGCCCTCCCAGATGCGCGAGCCGCGCAGGACGGCGTCGGGATTGACCACATTGGCGCGGATGCCGTGCGCCGCGCCTTCGAGCGCGAGGCAGCGGGCAAGCTGGATCTCGGCAGCCTTCGCCGTGCAATAGGCCGAGGCGTTGGGGGACGCGACCAGCGCGTTCTTCGACGCGATGAAGACGATGGAGCCGCCGCGCGCCTGAACCTTCATCAGCCGGAACGCCTCGCGCGAGACCAGGAAATAGCCGGTGGCGAGAATGTCGATATTGCGCTGCCAGAGTGCGAGGCTAGTGTCCTCGAGCGGTGCGGCCGAGGCGATGCCCGCATTGGAGACCAGGATGTCGAGCCCACCGAAGGCGAGCGCGGCCTCGCCGAACAGGGCGATGACGGTCTGCTCGTCGGTCACGTCGACTGGGAAGGCCGCGACACGGTCACGGTGATGGCTCCCGACCAGGGCCGTCTCGGCCTCGCGCAACGCTGTCTCGTCGATATCGCAGATCACGACGCAGGCGCCTTCACCGAGCAGCCTTTTTGCGGTGGCAAGCCCGATGCCACCGGCGCCGCCGGTGACCAGGGCGACGCGGCCCTCGAGCGGCTTGCCCTTGGGCAGCCTCTGCAGCTTGGCCTCCTCGAGCAGCCAGTACTCGATGTCAAAGGCCTCCTGCTCGGGAAGGCCGACATAATGTGATGCAGCAGAGGCGCCGCGCATGACGTTGATAGCGTTGACGTAAAACTCGCCGGCGATGCGCGCCGTCGCCTTGTCGGCGGCGAAGGTGAACATGCCGATGCCGGGAACGAGGATCACGACCGGGTTGGTGTCGCGCACCGGCGGCGAATCCGGGCGCCTGCAACGCTCGTAATAGCCGAGATAATCGGCCCGGTAGGCTGCGACAGCCTGCCGGAGCGCCGGGACGAGGTCGTCGGCATCCAGCCGCGAGGCATCGATCTCCAGCACCAGTGGACGGATCTTCGTGCGCAGGAAATGGTCGGGACAGGAGGTGCCGAGCGGCGCCAGCGCGGCGAGATCCCGACTGCAGACGAAGTCGAGCACCGCGGCCTGGTCGTCGAAATGGCCGACCTTGGCCCGCCCTTCCGAGACGAGCCCCCGCAGGATCGGCATCAGCCGGGCCGCCGCCGCACGGCGCTGTTTCGGTAGGCACGCTTCAACCGCCACGCCGCCGAAGGCCGGCTTGCCGGCCTCGCGCCCAGCGAGCCAGGAGATCGCGCGATTGATCACCTCGACCGTCGTCTCATAGCAGCCGCGCTGCGTGTCGCCCCAGGTGAACAGGCCGTGGCTGCCGAGGATCACCCCGCGCGCGGCCGGGTTGCTGCGCACGAAGCCTTCCAGCATCAGCCCCAGTTCGAAGCCGGGCCGCCGCCAGGGCAGCCAGCCGATATCGTCGCCGAAGATCTCGCGGGTGATCGCCTCGCCGTCGATGGCGGCCGCGATGGCGATGATCGCGTCGGGATGGACATGGTCGACATGGGAACGGTCGATGAGCCCGTGCAGCGGGGTGTCGATGCTGGCGGCGCGCGGATTCAGGCCGAAGGTGCAATGCGGATAGAGCGCAACGACATCGTCCTCCATCGCCGGCCCCGTATAGGCCTGCCGCACGCTACGGAAGCGGGCCATGTCGAGGGTCGCGAAACCGTCGCGCCGGATCGAGCCGAGATCGCCGCCGGAGCCCTTGACCCACATCACCTCGACCGGCGCGCCGGTCAGCGGGTCCGCCATCTCCAGCTTGGACGAGGTGTTGCCGCCGCCGAAATTGGTGATGCGCTTGTCGGCCCCGAGCAGGTTGGAGCGGTAGACCAGCAGGTCCTGGGGCGACAGCGTCTCCGCCAGCCTCTGATCCCAGGCGCTGGCGAGCAGACGCGACGAACCGCCCGCGATGGCGTGATCGGCCATGATATCCTCGACTTCGACGTTTCCGGCAGACAGCTCGTTTCGGCCGCCTTGCGACGATCTGACCGCAAACGATCAACAAATGTCAAGTTCGATCAAATTCTGCCATCGGCTTGCAAACATCATTGAAATGCGCGCGAAAAAATGAAGGATGCGTCTGGTATGGCCGGCGCCAACAGGATCTCCGAGAATCGGTCGGGACACGTGCCAGGAAACGGGAACGATGCTCGAGCGCGAACGGCACAGGCTGATCGTCAAGCTGACCAATGAACGGTCGATCATCGCGCTCTCCGATCTCGTCGACATGCTCGATGCCTCGGAGGCGACGATCCGGCGCGATATCGCCGCGCTCGACCGCAATGGCGAGCTGCGCCGGGTTCGCGGCGGCGCCGAAGCGCTGCGGCCGCGTCACCAGCACCATCTCGCCGGCGTGCCCTTCGCCATGAGCCGCGACGTGAATGTCGCGCAGAAGGAGGCGATCGCCCGCGAGGCGGCCGGGCTGGTCGAGGACGGCATGAGCGTGATCCTCAATGCCGGCACGACGACGTTCGAACTGGCGCGCCTGCTGCGCGGACGCAGCCTGGACGTGCTGACGAACTCCTTCTCGATCGCGGGAGAACTGCTCTCGGTGCGTCCGGGCTGCCGCGTGACGATTCCGAGCGGCACGGTCTATCCCGAGCACAACATTATCCTAAGCTCCTTCGAGCATGACGGCACCGAGAGCTTCGCCGGCGACGTGCTGTTCATGAGCTGCTACGGGCTCGGCCGCGCCGGAGCGACCGAGATGGACCCGCTGGTCGCGCGTGCCGCGCAAAAGCTGGCGCGCAGGGCCGAGCGCGTCGTGGTGCTGGCCGACAGCGCCAAGCTCAAGGTGCGCTCCTCGATGGTCGTCGCCCCGCTCGACGCCATCGATATCATCATCACCGATAGCGGCGCAGGCGCCTCCGAGATCGCCCTGCTGCGCAGCCTTTGCTCCGATGTGCGGATCGTCGAGCCGGTCAGCACCGGCGAGCCGCCGGTGCTTCGTTCCGCCTCATGACGCCGACTGCTCCGTGATCATCTCCCGCCAGGCCCGGCGATAGGGTTCGAGATCGAGGTCGAGCGCCGCGATATCCTGCACGGCGAGCGCGTAGTCCGGCAGCTGCCCGCTCTCCGCCGGCCAATGGGCGAGCAGCGCCGCGCCAACGCCCGTGCCATGCTCGGCATGCGAGGCCTGTACGCGTATGTCCGGCAGGAGCGTGGCGAGCAGCCCGAGATAAAGCGCATTCCTGGCGAAAGGGCCGTCGACATAGAGCCTGTGGACAGGGCCGGTCAGGGCGAGGCATTCGCAGGTCATCAGCGCGCAGTAGAGCGCAGCCAGCGCCGCTGTTTGCGCCTGGCCTGAAGGCGCACCCAAAATGACGCCCTTGCTTCCGGAAAACGGGCCGCCGGCCGCGAAGGAGGGCAGCGCAACAATCCCGGCAGCCACGAGCGCACGCAGATCCGCGATGCCGGCTTGCGCGCCCAATCCAGCCGCCCCGGCGATCTCAATAAATTCCCGCCCGCCCATGAAACGGGCCGATGCGACGGGCCGGCCGAGCACATCGACATTCGCCAGCGTGTCGCGCGCGGCCGACAAGCCTTGGACATGGCCTGCCGTATTGAAGCAGACGAACCAGGTGCCGGTGCTGACGAGCGCGAAGGGTTCCCGCGATCCTGCGAGATAGCGAACGAATGAAGCGTTGCTGTCATGGACGCCGGTCAGGATCCGGCACGCGCCGGGCAGGCCGAGCGTCGGCGCCGCTTCGCCCAGCGTTCTCCAGGCGGGCGCGACCGGCGGCATCAGGCGGTCCCAGCCCATCGCGGCGGAGAGCGACGAGGGTGCCGCTTTCAACGGCGCCCAGAGATCGGTATGGCAGCCGAGCGACGAGACTTCCGACGCCATCTCGCCGCCGAGCTTCCAGGCCCAGTATTGCGGATAGGCGATCAGCGCCTGCGCTTGGCCGAAGAGATGCGGGTCGGCGCGGTCGAGCGCGAAGAGCTGCCGCCCGGCATTGAGCCCAAGCGGCAGGTTCGGCGAAAAACTCTCCGCGAAATCCGGCCTCAGCCCGTCATATTCGGCCGAAACGGCGTCGGGAACAGGCTGTTCGTAGTCGACGATCGCATGGGTGAGCCCGCCCTTCCCGATGACGGCGAAGGCCGCGCCATGCGTGGTCGGGACGATCGCGGACAGGCCGAACCGCGCCGCGATCTCCTTCAGAGCCGCCAGAACGAACGCCCAGCAGCGTGCCGTGTCGAGGCGCCCGCCAGCGCTGACCGAGGCCATGCCATGAGCGGCGACGAGGGTGAGATCGTGGTCGAAGGCCAGGACCTTGCTGTTGGTCTTGCCGATATCCAGCACTGCTGTGACGCCGGAGCGCATGATCACATCCCCTACGGCATCAGGCCGACCATCGAACTCTGTCCCATGCACCATTCTGATCGCGCATCGGGACGTCCGGAGACCGACCTTCGCGCATGTCGCAGCCGATTCTCCAGGCCCCATGGGCACTCATCCGGGCCACGGGATCCGTGCAGCGATTGTGATGACGCAGAGATGCCGTCGTCAACGCCGTGGGCCTCCGTGAGGAGCCGACACCCGATGATGTAGGGAAAGCGGGCATTCCCGTGATCTGCGCCTGCCTCATATCCGGCGTTGGTTTGTCGCCTCCGAGCGCTCAAGGCACCCCGTCATTGTAGACGCCGGCTTCGTCGCGGAGCCAGCCGACGAAGGCCTGGACGTTGACGTTCTCGTCGAAGCGCTTGGGGTAGACGACGAAATAGGCGTCCTCGCAACGCATCCTGTGCGGGCTGGCGACCATCAGTGCGCCCGACTGGATTTCCTCCCGCACCAGGAAGTCCGGAAGGATTGCGACGCCGATCCCGGCGACCGCGGCCTGGATGACGAGCGAATAATATTCGAATTTCGGCCCGCCGATGCCGTTGACGCCGCTCCGGCATCGGCCAGCCAGTCACGCCAGAGATAGGGGCGGGTCGTGTGCTGCAGCAGCGGCAGCCGGGCAAAGCCGTCGGGACTCGCCAGCACTTGCCCCCCGATCAGCGCGGGCGCGCAGACCGGGATCACATGCTCGTCCATCAGGTGGTGGATGCGGGCGCCGGGCCAGGTCGGGCTGCCGAAATGGATCGCGGCATGCGCCTTGTCCTCCTCGAAGCTGAACGGCCTGATCTTCGAGATCAGGTTGATGTCGACCGTCGGATGTTCGGCGATGAACCGAGCCAGCCGGGGCACCAGCCAGCGCGAGCCGAAGGTCGGCAGGCAGGCGACGGTGAGCACCCCGCCCTTGCGCCCATGCGACAGGAGCCGCGTGGTCGCCACTTCGACCCGGTTCAGCAGGCTGCGCAGCTCCTCGGCATATTCCTCGGCTGCAACGGTCGGGGTCAGTCGCTGCTTGTCGCGCAGGAACAGATTTTGGCCGAGCAGCTCTTCCAGCGCGGCCAGCCGGCGGCTGACGGCGCTCTGGGTCAGGTTGAGCTCGGCTGCGGCGCGCGTCACGCTGCGATGGCGCGCAACGGCTTCGAAACAGGCGAGATCCCGGGTCGGCGGCAACGTCCTGCGCACGGCTCTCTCTCCTTCCGGCTCATTCCAATTTGGAATGATCTGCATCGGAAATCAGCAATGGGCAAGCTGCGCGCCCGGCCCTAGCCTTCCCCCAATGGAACGCAGCAGCGCCAACACCCACGCTCGCAGAACGGCGTGGGGCTGCTTGCAGGTTAAACAAGAACGAGGGGGAAAGACGATGAAGCTGGCGACGGCATTCGCAGGCGCGCTGATGGGGCTCGGCGGTCTCCTGCTCACCGACACGACCGCCGCCCTGGCACAAGGGCAGCCGGTTCCGGAGATCAAGCTGCTGACCTGGCCCGCCGCCAAGTACCAGCACTATTTCGAGACATCGAACTATGTTGCCGAGGGCTGGCGCAAGCTCGGCCTCAAGGTCACGCTCGACCCGCAGCCCTTCCCCAGCCCGATGCTGTCGAAATGGTTCAAGGAGCATGATTTCGACGTGGTGATGTCGGTGCTTTCCGGCTCGCCGCAGCGTTCGGAACCCGATTTCTTCACCAACGCCCAGTTCAATTCGCGCAACAGCGCACCAGGCGATTCCAATGTCGGCTCCTTCGCCAGCGCGAAGGTCGACGAGCTCGGCGCCAGGCAGCTCGCGCTCTATGACGCGCAGGAGCGCCGCAAGGTGATCCACGAATTGCAGCGCGTCCTGGCCGACGAGCAGCCCGAGGCGGTGATCGCCTATGTCGTCAACACCTTCGCGATGAACACGGCCAAGGTCGACATTCCCGGCTACGAGGACACCTCCGACGGCCCGCGCTCGCTCTGGAACATGCTGCGCCTGACCTCCAAGTCCGGCGCGCCGGTCCGGATCGGCCGGACGATCGATCAGGGCACTTTCAACCCGCTGGCGGCGACGATCGTCGAGGATTTCAACACGCTGAGCCTGGTCTATGACAAGCTCGTCGAGCTCGGCGCCGATGGCGCTCCGCGCATGTGGCTGGCGCAGTCGCTCGCGGTGGTCGATCCGACCACCGTGGTGGTGAAACTCCGGCAGGGCCACAGCTTCAGCGACGGCAAGCCGGTCACCGCCGATGACGTGAAGTTCTCCTTCGACTACCTGAAGCGCTGGGATGCGGTCTATTTCAAGAAGTACCTGGAGAAGCTCGCCTCAGTCGAGATCGTCGATCCGGAGACGGTGCGCTTCACGCTGACCGAAGCCTATGCGCCCTTCATCATCAACACGCTCGGCCAGGTGCCGATCCTGCCCAAGCATGTCTGGGCGGACGTGGTCGAGAAGACCGGCATCGCCAAGCCGCAGGACTTCCGCAACATGCCGCTCGTCGGCAGCGGTCCCTATGTGCTGCGCTACTGGCGCGAGGGCCAGGAGATCTCGCTGCAGCGCCGGGCCGACCATTTCGCCAAGCCGGCTTCCGACCTGCTGATCATCGTCTTCGGCTCGGCCGAGCTCGTCGGCGCCTCCTTGAAGAAAGGCGATATCGACGTCTCCTTCCAGCCGATCGTGCCGACGGTGGTCAAGGAGTTCGCGGCCGAGAAGAACGTCAAACTCATCCAGGCGCGTTCGAACGGCCACATGTCGATGCGCTACAACACGGCGCGCCCGGCCCTCGCCAACAGGGCGCTGCGCCAGGCCATGGCCCATGCCATCCCCTATGAGGCGATCATCGACGACGTGCTGGGCGGCGATGCTGGCCGCAGCGCCACGCCGATCGTGCCGGTCAACGCTTTCTGGCATGACAGCTCGATCCCGCTGCCCGCCTATGACATCGACAAGGCGAAGGCGATCCTGAAGGCGGCCGGCTTCAGCTGGGGGCCGGACGGCGCCCTGCGCATGCCCGCCAAGTGATGCGGCCGACCGACACGGCAGCCGGATCCGCGAGCCTTCCTGCGATGATCGACGTCAGGGACCTGACCAAGCACTACGCTGCGGCGGCGGGCCTGCGCTCGCTGCTGCCCGGCCGGGGCCGCGAGGTCACCCGGGCGGTCGAGGGCGTCAGCTTCGCGATCGGCGCCGGCGAGGTGCTCGGCCTCGTCGGGGAATCCGGCAGCGGCAAGTCGACCACCGGTCGCCTGCTGGTCGGACTGGAGACACCGACCTCGGGCTCGATGCGGATCGACGGCACCGATAGCGCCGCCGCCCGCGCCCGCGACAAGAAGGCCTTCCACCGCCAGGTCCAGATGATCTTCCAGGACCCGTATGGCGCCCTCAACCCGCAGCACACCGTCGAAGACCTGGTCGGGCGGCCGCTGCTCTATCAAGGGGTGCGCGATCGCGCCGCCATCGCGAAAAGCGTCCGCGCCGTCCTCGCCGAGGTCGGCCTTACCCCGGCGGAGAGCTATCTCGGCAAGCACCCGCACCAGCTCAGCGGCGGCCAGCGTCAGCGCGTCTGCATCGCCCGGGCGATCATCCTGGAGCCGCGCTTCCTGGTCGCCGACGAGCCGGTGTCGATGCTCGACGTCTCGATCAAATGGGACATCGTACGCCTGCTGAAGCGCCTCGCCCGCCAGCGCGGCATCGCGATGCTCTACATCACCCATGACCTCGCCACCGTCGGCGCCGTCTGCGACCGGCTCGCGATCATGTATCGCGGCCGCATCGTCGAGACCGGCCCCGTCGAGCAGGTGATGGCGGCACCAGCCGATCCCTATACGCGCACCCTGATCGCCGCGATCCCCTCCGCCGATCCCGATGCCGTGCGGGTGCGGCCTCCCGTCCTCGTGCAAGGGCTGGGTTAAAACCATGGCCGGCTATCTCCTGCGCCGCTTCTGGCACATGGTCCTGACGCTGTTCGCCATGGCGACGCTGATGTTCTTCCTGTTCCGGCTCCTGCCCGGTGACCCGACCGCGACGGTGATCAGCCCGTCGCTCTATCCCAAGGCGCAGGAGGCGATGCGCCAGCAATTCGGGCTCGATCGGCCGCTCTTCGAGCAATACCTGCTCTATCTCCGCAATCTCCTGGTCCTCGATTTCGGCTTCTCGTTCCAGACCAACCGGCCTGTCTTCGAGATGATCCAGGGCCGGCTGCTCAACACGCTGCTGCTGATCCTGCCCTCCATGCTCGCGGCCTATCTGCTCGGCGCGGTCATCGGCGCCATCGCCGCCTGGAAACGCGGCAGCGCCGGGGAAGTCGGCCTGGTCTTCACCGCGACCGCATTGCAATCGGCCCCGCTGTTCTGGCTCGGCATGCTCGCGATCCTGCTGTTCTCGATCAAGCTCGACCTCTTCCCGATCGGCCATATCGTCACGCCGGGCCTGTTTCCCGAGCAGGACTGGCGGATGTATCTCTCTGCCGATTTCCTGCATCACCTGGCGCTGCCCTTTCTCGTCAACACGCTCTATCAGCTCTGCTTTCCGCTGCTGCTGATGCGCTCGACCATGCTGTCGACCATCGGCGAGGACTATATCGAGCTCGCCCGCATGAAGGGGCTGAGCGAGCGCCGCGTCCTCTTCGGCCATGCCGCCCGCAACGCGTTGCTGCCGCTGGCGACGACGCTGCCGATGATCCTCGGCTGGGCGGTCGCGGGCTCGGTGGTGATCGAGACGGTGTTCTCCTGGCCGGGGCTGGGCCTGCTGATGGTCGAGGCGATCAGCCGCGCCGATTATCCGGTGGCGCAGGCCGCCTTCCTGCTCATCGCCGTGCTGACCGTGTTCGGCACCTTCATCGCCGACCTGCTCTGCGGTCTGCTCGACCCACGCATCGTCTACGCCTGATCATGCCGACCATCATCCTCGACTTCTTTCGCGCCGTCTGGCGCGGCCCCTTCGGCCCCACCGGCCTGGTGATCCTCGGGATCTGCCTCGCGCTCGCCATCCTGGGGCCGGCGATCGCGCCCTATGATCCGGTCGCCCGCAATTACGACGCCGCCGGCAAGCTGCTGCGCCTTGCCTCGCCCTCCTGGCAGCACTGGCTCGGCACCACCCTGCTCGGCCGCGACGTGCTAAGCCAGATGCTGGTCGGCGCCCGTCCGGCGCTGCTCGTCGGCGGGCTGACGGCGCTTGGCACCGTCGTCATCGGGGTCAATATCGGCCTGATCGCCGGCTATTTCGGCGGCCGGATCGACTCGTTCCTGATGCGGCTGACCGACATGTTCCTCGGCCTGCCCTTCCTGCCCTTCATCATCATCGTGCTCTCGCTCACCGGCCGCAGCCTGACGACGATGGTGATCGCCATGACGCTGGTGATGTGGCGCTCGACGGCGCGGGTGGTGCGCGCCCAAGTGCTCTCGCTGCGCGAGATGCCCTTCATCGCCGCCGCCCGGATCACCGGCGCCAGCGATCTCGCCATCATCTACCGCGAGATCGCGCCCAATATCATGCCGATCGCGCTGGTCAGCGTCGCCTTCGCACTGGCCTGGGCGATCATCACCGAGGCCAGCATCGGCTTCCTCGGCTTCGGCGACCCCTCGGTCGTGAGCTGGGGCTCGATCGTCTACGACGCCTACGCCTCGCAGATGATGTATCGCGCGCCCTGGTGGGTCATCCCGCCGGGCATCGCGATCATGGTGCTGGTCTCGGCGGTCTATTTCGTCGGCCGCGCCTATGAGCAGGTCATCAATCCGCGCCTGAGGACGGGCTGACGCCATGCGACCGAGCGACACCCATCCCCTGCTGTCGATCGCCGGTCTCGCCGTGAGCTACGGCACGCCGCGCGGCCCGGCGAGCGCCATTGCCGACCTCAGCCTGGAGATCGGCAAGGGAGAGAATCTGGGCCTGATCGGCGAATCCGGCTGCGGCAAGAGCACATTGCTCAAGGCGGTGATGGGCGTGATGCCCGACAATGCGCGGATCGCCGCCGGCCGCATCGCGTTTCAGGGCCGCGATCTCGTCGCAGCCGACGCCGGGTTTCGGCGCTCCGTGCGCTGGGCCGGCATCTCGATGGTCACGCAGAGCGCCCTCAATGCGCTCAATCCCGTCCTGCGCGTCGGCGATCAGATCGCCGAGGCGATCCGTGCCCATCGCGATGTCTCCAGGGCCGAGGCCTGGCGCCGGACCGAGGCGCTGCTGACCATGGTCGGCGTGGCTCCGGAGCGGGCGCGCGACTATCCGCACCAGTTCTCGGGCGGCATGCGCCAGCGTGCGATCATCGCGATGGCGCTGGCGCTCGACCCTCCGCTGGTGCTGGCCGACGAGCCGACCACGGCTCTCGACGTCGTCGTCCAGGACCAGATCTTCCAGAGCCTGCGCGCGCTCCAGCAGCGGCTCGGCTTCTCCTTGCTGCTGGTGACGCACGACCTCGCGCTGGTCATCGAGAACTGCGAGCGCGTCGCGGTGATGTATGCCGGCATGATCGTCGAGACCGGGCCGACGCGGGATGTCATCCGCCGGCCGACCCACCCCTATACGCTCGGGCTCAAGAACGCGCTGCCGCGGCTCGGCAGCCGCGACGAGCCGATCGCCATCCCCGGTGGCCCGCCCGACCTGACCGATCCGCCGCCGGGCTGCCGCTTCGCCGCGCGCTGCCCCTTCGCCCTGCCGCTGTGCCGGACCGAGCCGCCCGCTCTCACGACCGTGGCACCGGGGCGGCAGGCGCGCTGCCACCGCGCCGCGGAGATGGATGCGCTCGCCCCGCTCGCCGCGCTCCCGCAGACCTGGGACGCGCTGCGCGACGCGCCGCGATGACCTTCCCGATGCTCGGGCCGCAATGCGGGCCGGGCATGGATTTCCGGAAGCAACCCCAAACCTGAAATGGAGATCGAAGTGAATTACTTCGCCTATGCCAATCTGATGGACATCAATTGCATCCACGGGGTCGCCCCCTCCGCGAAGGCGCTCAGCATTGCCTGCCTGAGGGATTACGAGCTGACCTTCGGGAAAACCACGGACGGCACATATAATGGCGCGCGGCTCGCCCCGTCCAAGGGCGCCGAAACCTGGGGCGTCCACTACGAACTCTCCGAAAGCGACATGGCGGCCATGGACAAGAATGCCGGCACGGACCAGGGCCATTGGGCTCACAAATCCGTCGTGCTCCATATGCCCGACGGCCAGGTCGTGAACTCGACGACCTACGACATCCCCAATCCGTCGGGACCGTCTGGAGCGCCGGCGCATTACATCGAGCCGCTGCTCAAGGGCGCGCGCGCCAATAATCTCCCGCCGGCCTATATCGAAAAGCTGGAAAGGCTGCTGAAGGGCGCTTGATCCGCTCGGCCGGTTTCAAAGGGCGCGGCCGGTGAGGGCTCCGTGGCGCACATCGCTCAAATGGACACCCCTCGCCGGTCGACGCTGCCAGCCAGGGCGTGGCCGGGTCGTCAGCCCGCGCCCCTTCCGGATGCGCCCTTGTTGTGCGACCGGAAATGGACGGCCATTCTCGCGTGCCTATCCGAGATCGGGGACAGGACTGTGTTCAACGCCCTCAGCAAGGACAGCCTGCGTCTCACCACCCCGCGCTTGCGCCTCGATGCGTGGTCTCCAGCCGACCTTCCCCTGCTCTTCGCTCTCCATTCCGACCCTCGGGTCCAGGCTGGCTACCCCGCCAAGGCCGACAACTGGACCGAACCCGCGATCAGGGCGAAGCTTGCCGGGTTCATCGCAGAGCAGGAGAATCTGGGCCTGACGAAGTGGAAAATGTCCCTGCGCGACGGGACTTTCATCGGTCGGGCCGGCTGGTCGCCCTGGGGCGGGGACGAACTGGAGATCGGTTACGCCATCGCGCCGGAGCATCAGGGCTGCGGCTATGCCGTCGAAGTCGCCTCGGCCCTCTTGTCGGAGGCTCGCCGGCATCGTCCTCCAAGCCAGCTCGTAGGGTTCGCACTCCTGAACAACATGGCATCCAGACATGTTCTGGAGCGGATCGGCATGACCTTCGAAGGCGAGCGTGTCATCGGGGGCATGCCGAACGCCTTCTATCGCGCGCCCGACTGAGCCGAGAGACGCAACCGGTTCCCGGGCGCCCTGCCCCGCCGCCCAAAAGCGAATCCCGCTCCCGCCCGCCTGCTCGCGCGTGCTGCGTGAGCGAGGTACTGCGCCCATCGCGAGGATGAGCCAAAGATTGAGAGGGAGCCCTCCGGTGAATGACGAAGCCGTCTATTGAGCGTAAGATCGTGTTCGAAGCCTTCCATCGAGGACGCGTTTCGAGGAACAGGGCATGGGGCACGGCAGACGTCCTCGTTCGCGCGCCAATCACAGTAGAGGCGCAGGCGGGTTTCTGCGTGATCCTTGCGGCGCGCACCGACATCTGCCCTTCTCGAATAGTCGGCTCTGCCCGACTGTCAGCAGACCACACAATACGATCCGGTTTCGAGATCAATTTTTACGACGACCCGACGATCATCGATTTGAGACGCGCCATAACGTATTAAATTCATTATTACTACACAATATCGCCCCAGCACCGAACTCTAACTATTATAAAATTCCGGAATTGAGCCGAAGGACTTGGATGATCGCCGTTTGAGCGAGTGCCCGAAGCAGAGGCACACCTCGAAACAAGGAGGGAAACGACCTATGCCGCTGCTGGAGCTTCAGGGGATCTCAAAACATTTTGGTGCGATCGAAGCACTCAAAGGCATCGATCTGGCGATCGATGCCGGTGAGGTCGTCGGTCTGATGGGCGACAATGGTGCCGGCAAATCGACCTTGGTGAAGATTGTCGCCGGCAATTTTCTTCCGTCCGAGGGAGAGCTTCGCCTGGACGGCATCGTCAAGCACTTTCGCAGGCCGGTCGACGCCCGGACCGACGGCATCGAGGTCGTCTATCAGGATCTCGCCTTGTGCGATAATCTGACCGCGGCCGCCAATGTGTTCCTCGGGCGCGAATTGAAGCGCCGCATCGGTCCGCTGGTGATCCTTGATTACAAGGCGATGTATGCCCGCGCCGCAGAACTGTTCAAGGAACTCAAGTCGGAGACCCGCCCCCGCGATCTGGTGAAACTGATGTCCGGCGGCCAGCGCCAGGCCGTGGCGATTGCGCGGACACGCCTTGCCAACGCGAAGATGGTGCTGATGGACGAGCCGACGGCCGCCATCAGCGTTCGTCAGGTCGCGGAGGTGCTGGATCTGATCCACCGGCTCAAGGATCGCGGCATCGCCGTTGTCCTCATCAGTCACCGCATGCCGGACGTGTTCGCAGTCTGCGACCGGGTGGTCGTGATGAGGCGCGGACGCAAGGTCGCGGACAAGGCGATTGCATCGAGTTCTCCTGAAGAGGTGACCGGACTGATCACCGGCGCCATCCAGGCCGCCTGATGCTGCGCAAGGAGCCCCCCATGTCGAGCGACACATTCCGCCCGATTCCGAGCAGTGTCGCCATCGAGGACGTCACGGGCCTCAAGGAGCGGAATCTCCTGCAGAAGCTGCTCGCGAGCCAGCCCTTCTGGGTGACGATCGCCCTGATCGCCATGGTCCTCGTGATGACATGGGATCAACCGGACGCCTTTGCCTCCGCCGACAACTTCTTCAACATCACGCGGAATTTCGCCTTCATCGGCATCATGGCCATCGGCATGACGGCCGTCATCCTCACCGGCGGCATCGACTTGTCGGTCGGGTCGATCATGGGGCTCGCCGGCGTCGTCAGCGGACTCGTCCTCCAATCCGAGGGGCATTGGGTGCTGGCGATCCTCGCCGGCCTTCTCACCGGAGCGGCTGTCGGGGTCGTAAACGGCGTGCTGATTTCCTATGTCGGCCTCCCCGCCTTCGTCGTCACGCTGGGGATGCTGTCGGGCGCCCGGTCGCTTGCCATCGTCCTGTCCGAAAACAAGATGATCTACGAATTCGGTCCTTGGGGAGACAGCTTCAACGCCCTCGGCGGCGGGTCCATCTTCGGCATTGCCAACCCGGTCTGGGTGCTGCTCGCGCTGGCCATCATCTTCAGCATCATCCTGAACTTCACCGGCTGGGGCAATTATCTCTACGCCATCGGCAGCAACGAGAACGCTGCCCGCCTGACTGGCGTGCCGGTCCGGCGGATCAAGCTGCAGGCCTATATCGTCTCGGGGCTGACCGCCGCACTGAGCGCCGTTCTCATCGTCGGCTGGCAAGGCTCGGCCATCAATGCGCTCGGACAGGGTTATGAATTGCGGGTGATCGCTTCGACCGTGATCGGCGGCGCCGATCTGATGGGTGGCCAGGGCGGAGCCTACGGCGCCGTCATCGGGGCTGCACTCATCGAGGTGATCCGCAATTCCCTTCTCATGGCCGGGGTCGATTCCAACTGGCAGGGCGCCTTCGTCGGCCTGTTCATCGTATTGGCGGTTCTGCTGCAGCGGATCCGCGGCAAGGGTTCGGCATGAAGAAAACCGGACAACAATAACCACCAGGAGGAGAGGCTCATGAAAACGCTGACTTTAGGTGTCGCCGCGCTCGCACTTCTCGCCGTTGGGGGAGAAGCCCAGTCTCAGGGCAAGAAATACGTCTTCGCCCTGGTTCCCAAGAACATGAACAATCCCTTTTTCGATCAAGCCCGCGACGGCTGCAAGAAGGCAGAGAAGGAACTCAACGGCGCGATCGAGTGCCTTTACATCGGCCCCGGCGAGCACGGCGGCGGCGATGAACAGGTCCAGGTCATCAACGATCTCATTGCCAAGAAGGTTGATGGCATCGCCGTCTCGCCGTCAAATGCAGCAGCGATGGGAAAGGCGCTCGAGGGCGCAAAAAAGGCGGGAATTCCGGTTCTGACCTGGGATTCCGACCTCCTTGCGAAGGACAAAGGCCTGCGCACCGCCTATGTCGGCACGTATAACTATGACATCGGCGTCAATCTCGCGAAGCTCGTCCAGCAGATCAAGCCCAAGGGCGGCACGATTTGCATCCAGTCGGGTGGTGCGGCGGCGGCAAACCATAACGAGCGCATGCAAGGGATTCGCGATACGCTTGCCGGCGCGAAATCCGCCTCCGCGCCCGGTGCAAAACTCTCCGGCCAGCATGGCTGGACCGAGGCAGCGGGTTGCCCGCTCTATACCAATGACGATTTCCCGCTGTCGGTACAGCAGATGGAAGATACGCTCGGCAAGAACCCCAAGCTCGATGCCTTCGTGCCGACCGGCGGCTTCCCGCAATTCATCCCTCAAGCGTATCGCAAGGTCGCAGAGAAGTATAAGGCCCGCATCGATGACGGCTCGCTTGCACTCGTCGTCGCCGATACGCTGCCCGTCCAGATGGATCTGCTGAAGGCGGGCCTGTCCAAGGGGCAAGTCGGTCAGCGCCCCTTCGAGATGGGCTACAGGACCATGCTGTTCCTGAAGGACATGAAGGACGGCAAGCCCGCTCCGAAGGACCCGACCTATACCGGTCTCGATGTCTGCACACCGCAGAATGCCGCGACCTGCGTCGGCGCCGGTAGCTAGAGACGGATGACTTGGGCCAGAGCGGGATACCCTCCCGCTCTGGCCTGCAAGGGACGATCCCTGGCCAGCTTCCCTTTCTATGGAGCGGCTAGGACAACCTGCGTCATCGTCATTCGATGACCTCGTCTGCGCGGGCAAGAAGCTCGATCGGAATGTCGAGCTGGATGCTTCTCGCCGTCTTCAGGTTGATAACCAGCTCGAAGGTCTTCGGCCGCTCGATCGGCAGGTCCGAGGGCTTGGCCCCCTGGAGGATGCGGGACGTGAGATAGCCGACGCGTTGCACACACTCGACGAGGTCGGGCCCGTACGAGAATAGTCCACCCGCCTGCGCGAACTCGGTCCACCCCGAAAGTGCCGGAATCCTGTGCCGGTGAGCGAATTCCACAACCTGCTTCCGGCTCTCCAGCATGACGCTGTCGGGAAGGAACACCAGGGCATCCGGCGGGGCAGCCTCAAGCGAAGCGAGGGTCTGGCCAACCTCCGCAACGCTCCGGGTCGGGATCCACTCCAACAGCATGTCCAAGGCCCGTGCTGTTTGCTCTGCGGTGAGGACCTCCACTTCGTATCCGGGATGCATCGGATCGCCCAGGAGGACGGCCCGTCTCACGTTTGGGGCAACCTCTCGCAGGAGTTCCAGACGCTTGGCATTCAGTTCGGCTGCCATGAAGGTGACGCCGGTGAGATTGCGCCCGGGCCGTGCGAGGGTGCTGGTCATACCGGCGATGATCGGATCACCGCTAAAGCCGTAAACCACCGGGATGGTGGTGATGTCGCGAACCCCGTATATCGCCCCACCCTGGGTCGCGATCACGGCCGGGTTCATCGCGACGGTCTCGGCAACGACCTTGGCGAGGCGCTCCCCCCGGTCGCCATCGGCCGAGCGGGCGAGAATGCGGACATTGCGCCCATCGATGAAGCCCTGTGCGGCGAGGCCGGAGCGGAATGCTTGCAGGTACCGGTCAACATGGTCGAGCGGGTATATGGACAGCCAGACAACCAGTGGAAGGTCCTGCCCGGCCGCCGGCACAATGGCGGCTGTCGCAGCGAAGGCGAGGACGGCGCGGCGGGTCACAGGGAGCGGAGCGATCATCGGACCCTCGTCGGGTGGTGTCGCGCCACTCGTTTATGAGGGCGCGCGCTTCTCCCGGCAAGTGATTTATCCCTGTCGCGTGGCACCATACGGTAGAGGGCTCTTGATGACTTCGGTTCCAGGTCCTCGGTCGCGTCCCATAGGGTGCCGTAGCGGAAGATGGCCATCGGCAGTTGCCCGTCAGGTTAGGTTTGGTTTGCGAACGCCAACCCTGCCCCGAAAGATCCCCGATGACCGATGCGATGATGAACCTTCGCGGCCTGTAATTCCGTCCGACACGCTCACAGGACAATTGCTCAAGAGCGATACCGCCTCTAGCGGAACGCATCATTCTCTCGACATCGGATTGATCGCGAATGTCGAAGGCAGCGCCATCGTTCTGCTGGTGAGGCGCGGGAGCGCTGGTCGCAAGACCATCGTCGTCTCGTAGGCCACGCCCGCCGGAGACGTCGCGTCTCGACGCCTCCGGTGCTTCGCTCCCGCACCCGGCGAGAGCGAGGCGCTGCGTAATTCAGCGCGCGCGGATCGAGGGCGTCGCGCAGGCCGTCGTCGAGCAGGTTGAACGACAGCACGGTTGCGAAGATGGCGATGCCGGGCCGGAGCGCCATCCAGGGCGCATTGCTCAGGACGCGCTGGGCCGAATTCAGCATCGAGCCCCAGGAGGGCGCCGGCCCAGGCCGAGACAGGACGTGCTCGCTTCCACATGATCGCGGCTGCGATCGTCAGCGTCGCCTGGACCATGAATTGCGGCAGGATGTCCGCCGATTCATCCTTGGTCGCGACTGAACTTTAGCCTGTGCGACCTCGCCGAAACGATCATCTAACTTTCGCAGCATTGTAAGTCTTTTCCATCCAAAGAATACCGGAAGAACAGGAACAAATACTCCTCAATCCATATAGATTGACTATGAATTTATGAGCCGAGCCGGTTGGCCTCGGCCCTCCGGAAAAAGGACCGCATCGAGATGGCCGAGAAGCACCATCTGATCTTGACGCTCATCATCCATGGCGCCGGATCCCACAAGCAGGCGTGGCGGGCCCTGCCCGATCGGGATGCGTTCCTGAGCCTGGATCATTATCTGGAGGTCGCGCGCATCGCCCATCGCGGCACCTTCGATGCGCTCTGGCTGCCCGATATTCCGATGACGATCTCGCCACCGGAACATACCCCCTATCATTCCGTCGACCCGACGCTGCTGATGACGGCGATTGCGGCGCAGGTCCCGGATATCGGGGTGGTTCCCACCATCTCGACCACCTATTCGCACCCCTTCACCACCGCGCGAAACATCGCGACGCTGGACGTGCTTTCCGATGGGCGCGCCGGCATCAACGCGATCATGTCCTACGCCGACCGGGCGGCGCAGAACTATGGCGATAGCGACGCGATACCCTACGACCAGCGCCAGCGCCGGGCGAACGAATTCCTCGAGGTCTACCGTCAGCTCGGTGAAAGCTGGACGCTCTCGGATGGCGGCCCGTGGCGTGACCAGGGCCTGCTGTTCGACCCCGCGCTTCGGCGCGAGATCAACTACAAGGGCGAATTCTACCAGGTCAGAGGTCCGCTGAACGTACCGCAGGCCAGAACCGGCCGCCCGCTCCTGTCGATCGCGGGCGGATCTGAGCAGAGCCTCGATCTCGCGGCGCGGCACGCAGACATTCTCTACGCCGCCCTGGTGCACAAGGGCGCGGCCCGCGACCTCGTCCGCGACCTGCATACCCGGGTCCAGAAATACGGTCGCCGGCCGGGATCGCTCAAGGTGATGCCGGGTCTGGTGCCGGTCATCGGATCGACCGAGGAAGAGGCTCGGCGCAAGCTTGAGAAGCTTGCGCTCGAGGGCGGCTATGCGACAGATCCGGTCCAGCGGATCTCCGACCTGCTGGGCTACGATCCAGCCACGCTGCATCCCGACCGCCCGTTGACGGAGGAACAGCTTCGCCTGCCTGCAAGCTGGAAGCGCCCCGTCGGCCTGTTTCACTCCGTGGCGGATGTCGCCCGACGCGATAACCTGTCGGTGCGCGAACTGGCCCGGGTCTTCCAGCTCGACATCGGCCATCGCCTGGTGGTCGGCACGCCGGAATCCGTGGCCGAGCAGATGCTCGACTGGTGGCGCGACGACGCCAGCCATGGCTTCGCCATTCGCGCGCAATATCTGCCCGAAGACGCGACGCTGCTCGCCGATGAGGTCATCCCGATTCTGCGCAAGGCAGGCGCCTTCCCGGAGGGCTATCGCAAGGAATCCCTGCGTGAGCGTTTCGGCGCCCATGACGATGCGCCCGAGCGCGCTGCCTTGGCGGGCTGAGCCATGCAGGAAGCCCCAAACGGACCCGCTGTGCTGGCGCGCCTGACCGATGAGGCGCGACGTGCGATCGCCCTCGTCTCCCGCCCCCTTGCCTGGGACAGCGGGCCGGGCGCCGACCTCGACGTCGCGATCATCGGCGGTGGGCAGAGCGGGATCGGTGCTGCCTTTGCCCTTTCGCGTGTCGGCGTCACGCATGTCGGCGTCTTTGATGCGGCTCCCAAGGGCGCAGCCGGTGTCTGGGCCACGACGGCGCGCATGGAGACCCTGCGCACGGACAAGGCGATCAGCGGGATCGATCAGGGCATTCCCGCACTGACCTTCGAACGCTGGTTCGCAGAACAATGGGGAGAGGCCGCATACCGGACGCTGGGCCGGATTCCCCGGCTGATGTGGCAGGATTATCTCGACTGGTTCCAGCGGACCGTTGCGGTCGACATTCGCCACGACATGCGGTTGATCGATGTCGACGCCGCCGAAGTCGGTTTGCGCCTGACCTTCAGCCATGGCGGATCGCACAGCATCGTCACGGCGCGCCGTCTTGTGCTGGCCACCGGGGTCGACGGGCTCGGAATGCCCTTCGTGCCGGAGGTCATCAGAAGCGGGTTGCCGGCTGGCGCCTGGGCTCACACGGCCGATCCGATCGATTTTTCGCGTTTGGCCGGGCGGCGTATCGCGGTGATCGGGGCGGCGTCCTCGGCCTTCGACGCGGCGGCAACCGCTCTGGAAGCGGGCGCCTCGCAGGTCCACCTTCTCTCCCGTGCCAGGCGGCTGGCGACGCAAAGTCCCCAGGCGCTGGCGCGCAATCCGGTTCTCTACCGCCCATTCCGTGACCTGCCCGATAGGGTCCGGTGGCAGATCATTACGCGTGGCCGGGCGAGAGGGCATGCTCCGCAGCCCACGATCGACCGCGCCGGCCGCCATCCGAATTTCCACCTGCTTCTCGGCCGCGAGATCGCCTCCGTGCGCCAGGGCAATGACGGGATCGAGATCGAGACCGGGCAGGAGACGCTGAGCGTCGACTTCATCATCGCCGGGACGGGATATCGCACGGATCTCGCCACGAGGCCCGAGCTGTCACGGATTGCCAAGCGGGTCCGCCTCTGGCGCGAAGTTCCCGGCATCGCCGACGATCGCGATGCGGTGCAGGAATGGGGCGGGCACCCCTATCTCGACCGGGAACTGGCCTTTACCGAGCGCGTTCCCGGCACCGCACCCTGGGTCAGGCGCATCCACATCTTCAACTACGGCGCCGTCGTCAGCCATGGCTATCATGTCGGCGACATCGGCAGCCACGACACCTGCATCAGACGCCTGCGCGAAGCGATCCAGGACGGCCTGTTCCGGGACAGCGCCGACCGGCTGGTTGCCCCCCTCCTCAACCCTCCGCCGGCAGCCGAGACCCATCCGGCCCGGCCCATCGCGTCCCAACCGGCCCGCCAGCTGCCCGGGCCCTCTCCCTTCCAACTGCATCTTCAAGGACTGAACCCGTGACAGGTATCGATCGCCGAACGTTCGGCAAGCTGCTCGCCGCGAGCACTTTCGTCTCGGCCGACCTCGCCGTGCCCGCCTTTGCGCAAACGAAGGCGAAAGGCGGCACGTTGCGCGTGGTCGTCACCGCAGAGCAGCCTTCCTTCGTCGACCTGTTCGGAAACGGGGCCATTCCCGCGGTACAGGGCGAGCTGGTCTCGATCGACTTCGACATGAATCCGCAGCCTTCGCTCGCCGAACGCTGGGACATCACCGAGGACGGCACCGTCTACACCTTCCATCTTCGCAAGGGTGTGAAGTGGCATGATGGCCGGCCATTCACCTCGGAAGACGTGGCCTACAGCTTCGAGACGCTGCGCGAGACGCATCCGCGTCGCCGCAACACGTTCGCCAATCTCGTGGCAGTGGAAACGCCCGACGCACACACGCTGGTCGCCCGCTTCTCGGCACCGGCGCCCTATCTTCTCGGAGCGCTGTCGGGGGTCGGCACGGCCATCCTGCCCAAGCACATCTACAAGGGGACCGATCTCAAGACCAATCCCAACAACCGCAGGCCGATCGGCACGGGCCCGTTCCTCTTCAAGGAATGGGAACAGGGCAGCCACTACGTGCTGGAGCGGAATCCGGATTACTGGGACACGGCCAAGCCCCGTGTCGAGCGGATCATCGTTCGCGTCATTCCCGATTCCGCGGCTCGGGCAGCGGCTCTCGAGACGGGCGAGATCGACATCGGCCACGGCTCGCCGATCCCTTACGGGGATGTGGAGCGCTTTCTGGCCAGCAAGCGCTTTGGCGTGGAAACCCGTGGCTATGAACTGGGCGGCAACCTGCACCAGTTGTTCTTCAACCTGGACAACAGCTTTCTCAAGGAACTGAAGGTCAGGCAGGCGATCGCGCACGCGCTGGACATCGATCGCCTGATCAAGGTCGTGTGGAATGGCTACGCCATTCCTTCACCGACCGCGATCGTTCCCGATCTGCGCAACTTCCACGACAGCACCCTCAAGCATTACGCCTACGATCCGGCACGTGCCACGAAACTGCTCGACGAGGCGGGCTTTCCCCGTGCCGCCAACGGCAAGCGGGCCACGCTGAACCTGACCTGGAACCCGGGGATGGCGCAGCAGCGCCAGGCCGCGGAATACATCCGCTATGCCCTGGGCGAAGTGGGCATCGAGGTCAAAATCCTCAACTTCGAGTTCAGTACTTACATTCAAAAGGTCTACACCGAGCGCGTCTTCGATATCGATGTGCAGAACCTCAATAACGGTTACGATCCGACCGACGGTATCGACCGCGCGTATCTGAGCTCCAACATCAAGAAGGGGCTGCCGTGGTCGAACCACACGCATTATTCCAACCCCGAGGTCGATGCCCTGCTCACCTCAGCCGCGGCTGAGAGGGATCCGGCGGAACGACGCCGCAAATATGTGGAATTTCAGCGCATCGTGCATCGCGACCTTCCCGCGGTGAACCTGGTGCAGTTCCAGCGCCTGACGATCTTCAACACCCGGGTGAAGGAGCACACACCCTACGCCGCGCGCCTGGGCAGTGACTATTTCGATCGCGTCCATCTCGAGGATTGAGCTTTCGATCTTCGAACGACGTTCGCCGTGGCGCGGTTTCCCGCCACGGCCCCATGCAGGGATCCGACATGGCCGCTCGCGCGCCGCATATTTCACTTTCAATCAACTTCCACGCTGTCGGCGTTCATCCGCGGTCATGGAAACTCGTGCCCGATCGCGATGCAGCCTGGTCGTTCCAGACCAGACTCGAGGTCGCGCGCATCGCCCATGACGGCGTCTTCGATGCGCTCTGGCTGCCGGACCTGCCCATGGCGATTACGCCTCCGGAACAGGCCCCGCTCCATATTTCGGATCCGCAATTGCTGATGGCGGCGATCGCGGCTCGCATCCCCGATATCGGCGTGGTTCCGACGGTGTCCTCGAGCTATACCGAGCCTTACACGGTCGCCCGCAACATCGCGACGTTGGATGAAATCTCCGAAGGTCGCGCCGGCGTGAACGTCATCGCGTCCTACAATCCGCGCATCGCCCAGAACTATGGCGGCGACGCGGTCCCCGACTACGCCGAACGCTATGCCCGTGCTGCCGAATATCTCGAACTGTTCGGCCGGCTGAGCGACAGCTTCCGCCTGACCAGGGATTGGGACAAGCAGCCGGACGCCGCGCGCTATCTCTACGACCCGGCAGGCCGGCGCGAGATCGACCATGTCGGCCCATTCTTCAAGGTGCGCGGCCCACTGCCCGTCCCTCAGTCTCCCTTTGGCCGGCCGCTTCTGTCGACAGCCGGCGGTTCCGAGCATGCGGTCGGTCTGGCGGCGAAATACGCCGATGTCCTCTACGCAGCCCTCGTCGACAAGGCTTCGGCGCAGGACTTCGTCGCCGGCTTGCGCGCGCAGGTTGCAGCCGAGGGCAGACCTGAGGGAGCCGTCAAGGTCGTCCCCGGTATCGTGCCGATCATCGGGTCGACCACGGATGAGGCGAAACGGCGGCTCGAGCAGCTGGTCGGGCTCTTGGGTGAATCGATCGATCCCGTGGCGCGGGTTGCGAAGCTGCTCGACCTCGATCCCGCAACGCTGCATCCCGACCGCCCATTGACTGAAGCTCAGCTGTCGACCCCGTCGCCAAACTACAAGCGGCCGCTCGGCTTCTTCCACGCGATCACCGATGTCGCCCGACGCGGAGATCTGACGGTGAACCAGCTGGCGCGGGAGTTCCAGCTGGGAGGCGGGCACAAGATCATCGTCGGCACGCCCGATATCGTCGCGAATACGATCATCGATTGGTATCGCTCGGGCGCCGCGGACGGCTTCGTCCTTCACCTCCAGGATCTGCCGCTGGATGCCCGCGACTTCGTCGATCAGGTCGTACCCTTGCTTCGCAGGGCCGGTCATTACCCGGACGGCTATGCCAAGGGCTCGCTCAGGTCGCGGCTCGGCATTCCCGGAGCACTCTGACTTCAATCTGAAAGGAGAACACCATGACGAACCGGATCTCAGGAACGGAAGCTCTGAAGCGCGTCGCGGATGGCGCAATTCTGATCGACGTTCGCAGCGCCAAGGGCCGCGCGGCGAACGGAGAGGTGCGAGACGCGGTCATCATCGGCAAGGCTGCCGTATTGACCTTCCTGCGCGACCGCTCGGGGCTGTCCGAAAGCGACCAGCCGATCGTGATCTTCTGCGGCTCGGTTGCCGGATCGGGCCCGGTCATCGAGCAGCTTGTCGCTGCCGGGATCACCCGTGCGGTTGATGTCGATGGCGGGTTTGCGGCGCTGACCGGGCCGGGCGGACTCGCGCTCGCAGAGCAGCCGTGAGCCTGCGCGCAGCGGCCTTCAGGCCACAGGGAGCGGGAGCGAGATGAGCCGCAATCGCCGTATTCTTCTCAGTCTGCGCCGGAACCTGCTCCAGGCGATCCCGACCATGTTCGTGATCGTGACGCTTGGGTTCTTCCTGATGCAGCTCGCTCCAGGCGACGTGGCCGACTACATCGCCGCGGAAACCGGAGCGGCCAGCGAGGAGGGCATCCATGCCTTGCGGGTCCAGTTCGGCTTGAACCTGCCGGTTCTGGAGCAACTCTTCGTCTATTACGACAACCTGGCGCATTTCAGCCTCGGCATCTCGCCGCGCTACGGTGCGCCGGTCTCCGACATGATCATGGCGCGCGTTCCCGGCACGCTCCTGCTGATGGGCGTCGCGATCGCCGTCGCGCTGCTCCTCGGCTTCGCCATGGGCACCACCATGGCGTTGCTGGCCCGGCGCCTGCCGGACCGCCTGCTCTCTCTTCTGTCGCTGGTCTTCTATTCCGTCCCAACCTTCTGGATCGGGCTGATGCTGATCGTCCTGTTTTCCGTCCATCTCGGGCTGTTCCCGTCGGGGGGCGCTCGCACGATCGGTGGACCGAGCGAGGGCTGGGACTGGTTCGTCGACCGGCTCCGCTACATCACGCTGCCGGCGCTGACGCTGGGGCTGAACTATGTGGCGATCTACGCGCGGCTGACGCGGGCCGCCGTGATCGAGGCCCAGCGCCACGACTATGTGCGGACGGCCATCGCCAAGGGGCTGACGCCGGCCCGCGTGATCCGTCGCCACGTGCTGCGCAACGCCCTCACCCCCATCGCCGCGCTGACCGGGGCCAAGGTGGCGGGAATGCTGGGCGGCGCGATCGTCGTCGAGACGGTCTTCAGCTGGCCGGGAATGGGACGCCTCGCCTACGAGGCCATTCTTGCCCGCGAGTATCCGGTCCTGCTCGGCATCTTGCTCGTCAGCTCAGCGCTGGTGATCGTCGCAAACGCGCTGTTCGACATCCTGCAATCGCTGCTCGACCCGAGAGTGGAGGTGAGCTGATGGCCCTGGCCGAAATGAACACCACACTTGCCGAGAACGCGCGCGGTCCCGGCGCCGGTGAGTTCGCTCCGTCGCGGAAACGCCGCCGCAGCGTGTTTTTCACCGTGCTGCGCCATTCCGGCGCTCTCGTCGGGCTGATGGTCCTGGGAGCCATCATTGCGATGGCTGCCACGGCGCCGCTGATCCGGCCGGGCGATCCGCTTGCCCTGGCGGGAACGCCGCTGCTCTGGCCGGGACAGGACCTGGCGCACCCCCTGGGGACCGACAATATGGGCCGCGATGTCCTGGCCGGCATCATGCACGGCGCCCGCGTGTCCTTGCTGGTGGGCGTTGCCGCCACGGCGCTCGGGGTTCTGGGCGGCGTCTCCGTGGGCGCCGTCGCCGGCTATTTCGGGGGGCGCATCGACAATCTGATCGTTCGCTTCATCGAGATCTTCCAGACCATCCCGGGCTTCGTCCTGCTGGTGGTTCTCGTCGCGGTCATCCAGCCGTCGATCTGGACCGTGATCATCGGCATTGCGCTGACGTCCTGGGACACGATCGCACGGCTGACCCGTGCGGAATTTCGTACCTTGCGGCAACAGGACTATGTCTCGGCCGCCCGCAGCGTGGGCTATGGCGATGCCCATATCATCCTGCGCGAGATCATCCCCAATGCGTTGCCGCCCCTGGTGGTGACGGCGACGATCATGGTCGCATCGGCGATCCTGTCGGAATCGGCGCTGGCGTTTCTGGGGCTCGGAGATCCCAATTCGGTGAGCTGGGGCGCCATGATCGGCACCGGGCGCGAGTATATCCGAACCCACTGGTATCTGACGGCCATCCCGGGGGGCTTCATCGTCGCAACCGTGTTTGCGCTCAACCTCATTGGCGATGCGCTCAACGACGCCTTGAGCCCGCATCTGGCGCGCACATGATGCATCGCTTGGACCCCGGCATGACCTCCCCCCTGCTTCAGCTCCGCAATTTGCGGGTGAGCTACGACGCCCCCCTCCGCAACGGCGTTGCCGTCGGCGGGCTGGATCTCGAAGTCGAGCGTGGAGAGACGCTCGCGCTGGTCGGCGAATCCGGGTGCGGCAAGTCGACGACGGCGCTTTCGGTCCTCGGCCTGCTGCCCGCCCATACCGAGATCAGCGGCCAGATCCTGTTCGACGGCGGCGATCTGGTCGGCATGGCGCCGGAGCGGCTCCGGGCCCTGCGCGGCCGTCAGATCGGCATGATCTTCCAGGAGCCGATGACCTCGCTCAACCCGGTCTATACGATCGGTCGCCAGATCGCCGAGGTCCTGCACGAGCATACCGACATCTCGGCCGCGGCGGCGCGGCGGCGGGTGCTCGAATTGCTTGAGCAGGTCGGGATTCCAGACCCGGCGCACCGCATCGATGCCTACCCGCACGAACTGTCCGGCGGGCAGAGGCAGCGTGCCATGATCGCCATGGCGATCGCCCTGCGCCCCCGGTTGCTCATCGCCGACGAGCCGACCACGGCGCTCGATTCCACCACGCAGATGCAGATTCTCGAGCTGATCGACGGACTCCGGCGTGAGCTGGGCATGAGCGTTCTCCTGATCTCACATGACCTGCCCCTCGTCCGGGCCTGGAGCGACCGCGTCGTGGTCATGCATCACGGGCAGAAGATGGAGACCCTCAAATCCCGTGATCTCTTCGAGGCAGGCCGCCATCCCTATACGCGCGGCCTGATCTCGGCTTCGATCCGGTTGAGCGACGAGCGGCACTACACAACCAGCCGGCTGGCCGAGGTCCGCGCCCATCGTGCCGCAAACGACGAGTTTCGTTTCGAGCTGCACACTCCGCCGGGCCGGATCGCCGCGACCGCATCTGCCCCGGACCTACCTGGCCCGGACGCAGCTGGCCCCGACGCGAGCGCTGCCCTGGACGTCAGGGATCTGACCGTTCGCTATCCCGGTGCGGACAGGCCGGCGGTGGACGGGGTGAGCTTCACCCTCGCCCGGAACCAGACCCTGGGACTGGTGGGCGAGTCCGGGAGTGGGAAATCCTCGCTCTCGCGCGCGATCATGCGATTGATACCGGGGGCGACGGGAGAGATCTCGCTCCTGGGCAAGGATCTGGCCGGCGCGCAGGGAGCCGGGTTGCGGCAGGCGCGGCGGCATATCCAGATGGTGTTCCAGGATCCCTATGCTTCGCTCAATCCGCGCCAGACGGTGGGCGATATCCTCGGCAATCCGCTCAAGCTGCACGGTATCGCAGAGCGGGGCGAGCGCGTCCGGCAGATGCTGGATCGGGTCGGGTTGCCGGCGAGCAGCGTCGACCGCTATCCGCACGAGTTCTCAGGCGGCCAGCGCCAGCGCATCGGCATCGCGCGCGCCCTCATCCTGCAACCGGACGTTCTGATCTGCGATGAACCGGTTTCCGCCCTCGACGTCTCGATTCAAGCACAGATTCTGAATTTGCTCGCGGATATCAGGGCGGAATTCGGTCTTTCCATGCTTTTCATCTCGCACGATCTTGCAGTCGTTCAATACGTGTCCGACAAGGTCATGGTCATGCAGGGAGGCAAAATTGTCGATACGGGTGATCACACCACCATCTGGCGCAGCCCCCGGCATCCATACACCAAGGCGCTGATCGCGGCCGTGAACTGACAGGGGCAACGAGCATGGCGATACCGGGCAATGCGGCAAGCTATCGGGAAGCAGTTCTCCGGCAGCCCGCCCCGAGTGATCGCCTTAACAGGAAAACGAGAGGGTCTGCCGGAATGCTGTCGCGTAAGGCGAAGTACGGCTTGAAGGCGCTGGCCTATTTGGCATTGTCGGACAATGCAGTGCTCCAGCAACCCGGAACCATCGCAGCAGCCCGCAATATCCCGCGCAAGTTCCTCGAGGGCATCCTCGTTGAACTGCGCAATGCCGGCTTCGTGGCCAGCCATAAGGGAAGAGCTGGTGGCTACCGGCTGGCGCGGCCTGCCGCAGAGATAAGGCTGGGATCGGTCATTCGCCATCTGGATGGAGCATTGGCGCCGATACCCTGTGCCAGCCGCAGCAGATATGAGCCCTGCCCGGACTGCGACGAGCCCAAATGCGAGGTGCGGCGTGTCATGATCGAGGTCCGCCAGGCGATCTGCGATGTCCTCGATCATCGCAGCCTGGCCGATCTGTCCGCGCAGCTGGAACTGGGGCTCCTGGTCGATATTCCCTGCGCGGACTGAACGATCGGCAGGTCGCCTGGCCCCCGGGGCCGTTCGGCCCCGCAGCGGCCCGACGCTTACCTGGTCAATGGTGAGACGCGTGCGCCCGCCTGCGCCAGAGCATGAAAGCCGCCCGCCACATCAAGCACCCGTTCAATTCCGGCGGACCGCAACACCCGGACGATCGCAGCACTGGCATCGTCCCTCGAACAGAAGATGACGAACAGCTTTTCCCCATTCCGGAATGGTCGAAGCGCGTCGAGGATATCGATCTTCTCGATATGTCGAGCCCCCTCGATGATGCCTTCCTTGTCCCGGTAAGGCACGGTGCGGACGTCGATCAGCTCGCCACCTTCGCGGATGAGCTCCAAGGCGGCCTCGGCCGAGACACGCTCCGGCAATGAAGATGATGCGCTTCGCGCCCATCGGTCGTTCTGTTCAATCATCAAGTCCGCCATTCAGGGCCGCTGATAGGCGTCCCATCGCCATTGCCAGAACTCCAGGATCAAGGTGGAGAGGATCTGACCCGAGCCCCTGTTCCTCCGGCCAATGCAAGAATCCCGAATTTTGATTCTGGCCCGGTGCGCCCTGTTTTTCCAGCCCGGAATCGCGTGCAGGCCCCGGGGCGGTCATCATGACGCGCCTCACAACAGCGTGCCCGGTTTGCAGATCGCGCAGGTCGCTCGGAACAGCTTCGTTTGCGCCCGGAAAGATGCCGGCAAGGACGGGCGCCGCCCGGAGATCGGCGCCCCGGGAACAGGGACAGCCCCGCTCCCGCGGGCAGCGAGAGCGGGGCGCCGCGTCGGTCAGCGCGCGCGCGGGTCGAGGGCGTCGCGGAGGCCGTCGCCGAGCAGGTTGAACGACAGCACGGTTGCGAAGATGGCGATGCCGGGCCAGAGCGCCATCCAGGGCGCATTGCTCAGGAAGCGCTGGGCCGAATTCAGCATCGAGCCCCAGGAGGGCGCCGGCGGCTGCAGGCCGAGGCCGAGAAAGGACATGCTCGCTTCCGCGATGATCGCAGCCGCGATCGTCAGCGTCGCCTGGACCATGAGCTGCGGCAGGATGTTCGGCAGGATGTGGCGCACCGCGATGCGCCATTGCGGATTGCCGACAGCGCTGGCCGCCTCGACATAGTCCTCCGCCTTGATCGACAGCACCTGGCCGCGGGTCAGGCGGATGAAGAGCGGCATGGCGGTGATGCCGATCGCCAGCATCGCGTTCGTCAGGCTGGGCCCGAGGAAGGCCGCGAGCGCGATCGCCAGGATCAGGAACGGACAGGCCAGCATCGCATCGGTGAACCGGCTGATCAGCCCGTCGACCAGGCCGCCGAGAAAGCCGGCGGCGAGCCCGAGCGGCACGCCGATCGCCATGGCGATGCCGACCGAGGTGAGGCCCGCCAGCAGCGAGGCCCTGGCGCCCCAGATGATGCGCGAAAGCATGTCGCGGCCGGCCTCGTCCGTCCCGAACCAATGCGCGGCGGACGGCGCCTTGCGCACCGCAGTCCAGCTCTGCGCCGCCGGATCATAAGGCGCCAGCAGCGGCGCGAAGATGGCGACGAACACCATGAGCAGCACGACGGCGAGACCGACCAGCGCGCTCTTGCGCTTCGACAGGCGCCGCCACACGCGGCCGCGGAAGAAGTTCGCGACGGGATTGGCCGAAGGCTTGGGTTCCGAGATCGTCAGCACAGCTCAGCTTCTCAGTCTTGGGTTGACGAGGATGTATCCGATGTCGGCCAGCAGATTGAGGACGATGTAGAAGAGCGAGGTCACGAGCACGACGCCCTGCACCACGGGATAGTCGCGGGTGAAGACGGCATCGACGATCAGCTTGCCGAAGCCCGGAATCGTGAAGATCTGCTCGGTCAGGACCGCGCCGGACAAAAGCGCGCCGAACTCAAGCGCGCCAAGCGTGATGATCGGCGTCAGCGCATTCCGCATCGCATGCTTGAACACCACGACCCATTCGCTGAGGCCTTTGGCGCGCGCGGTGCGAACGTAATCGCTTTCGAGCGCCTGCAGCATCGCGCTGCGGGTGTGGCGCATGATGACGCCGGCAATCGCAGTGCCGAGCACGCAAGCGGGCATGATCGTCGTCGAGAGGTTCATCTTCAGGTCCTCCCAGGGGCTGACGAAGCCGGATGCCGGCAGCCAGCCGAGATGGACCGAGAAGAACATGATCAGCATGATGCCGAGCCAGAAATTCGGCACCGAGATGCCGGCAAGCGACGCGACATTGGTGGTGTAGTCGATCGCGCTGTTCGGGCGCAGAGCCGAGATGACGCCCGCCGTGATGCCGACGACGAGCGCGATCAGGATGCCCATGACCGCGAGCTGCAGCGTCACCGGCAGCTTGAGCAGGATCAGCTCGAGGACGGGGCGGTTATGGCGCATGGATTCGCCGAGATCGCCGGTCACCACGCCCTTCAGCCAGTAGAGATACTGCACGATCAGGGGCTGATCGAGGTGATACTGGGCGCGGATGGCGGCCAGCGTCGCCTCATCTGGATTTTCGCCGGCGAGCACCAGCGCCGGATCGCCCGGCAGGAGATGCTGCAGCGAGAAGATGATCATCGACAGAAGGATGACCGTCGGGACGAGTTGCAGAAGGCGGCGTCCAAGAAGCGAAGACATGGGTCAGCCCTCCGTCACGGTCTGGGCCGGCCGCGCAGCCATGGCTTCAAACGCCGCGAACAGCTTTTCGAGCTTCGGGTTGCGCGGTTCGCGCGCAATCTCGCCCGCATCCTGCGCCGGCAGTTCGCGCCAGAAGGCACAGGCATTGGCATGGCCGCCCGCCTCGACCTCGAGCACCATGCTCACGCTCTTGCAGTCCGGCCGCGCATGCGGGCAGCGTGTATGCAGCCGGCATCCCTCGGGCGGGGAAAGCGGGCTCGGCAGATCGCCATGGAGTCTCGCCGCGCGCGAGCGCTGATGGCTCGGCGGCGCCGCAACCGGAATGGCGGAGAGCAACGCCCGCGTATAGGGGTGGCGCGGCGCGGCGAAGATCTCGTCGGACGTGCCCATCTCGACGACCTTGCCGAGATACATCACGGCGACGCGATCGGCGATGTGCTTCACGACGCCGAGGTCGTGCGAGATGAAGACGAAGGCAATGCCGAGCCGCTTCTGCAGGTTCTTCAACAGATTGAGGACCTGCGCCTGGATCGAGACGTCTAGCGCCGACACCGCCTCGTCGCAGATGATCGCCTTCGGTTCGGAGGCGAGCGCCCGGGCGATGACCACGCGCTGGCGCTGGCCGCCGGAGAATTCATGCGGATAGCGGTCCGCCTGTTCCGGGCGCAGGCCGACCATCTCCAGAAGCTCAGCGACGCGCCTGGCGCGCTGCCCGGCCGGCACGATGTCGTGCAGCATCAGCGGCTCGGCGATCGTCTGGGCGATCGTCATGCGCGGGTTGAGCGAGGCATAGGGGTCCTGGAAGATCAGCTGCACATGCCGGCGCTGCGCGCGCACCGCCGTATGGCTGGCATGGGTGACGTCCTGCCCGTCGATGAAGACCTCGCCCGAGCTGGGCTCGATCAGGCGCATCAGCAGGCGGCCGAGCGTCGACTTGCCGCACCCGGATTCGCCGACGATGGCGAGCGTTTCGCCGGGCATCAGCGACAGGGTCACGTCATCGACCGCGCCGACGGTCGCGAGCGGGCGGCCAAACAGCGAGCGCTTGACGACGAAGCTCTTGCCGAGGCCCCGGGCTTCGAGGATCGGCTTGGCCGCGGGGGCGCTGGAGGCGCTCTGGATCATGGGACGAGGTCCTGCATGGGCGCACGCCAGCAGCGGCTGAAATGACCGGCCGTGACCTCGATGAGGTCCGGCATCTCGGCGCAGCGCTCGACGCGGAAGGGGCAACGCGCCTGGAACCGGCAACCCGAGGGCGGATTGGCCATGTCGGGCACGGTGCCGGTGATGGCGACCAGCTGCTCGCGCTTTTCGTCGAGGCGCGGCAGCGAGCCGAGCAGGCCGACGGTGTAGGGGTGCTGCGGGAAGGTGAAGAGGTCCTCGACCGAACATTGCTCGACGACCTGGCCGGCATACATGACGATGACGTCGTCGCAGGATTCCGCGACCACGCCGAGATCATGGGTGATCAGGATGATGGCGGTGCCGGTCTTCTGCTGCAGCTCGCGCATCAGCTCGAGCACCTGCGCCTGGATGGTGACGTCGAGCGCGGTCGTCGGTTCGTCGGCGATCAGCAGCTCGGGATCGCAGGCCAGCGCCATGGCGATCATCACGCGCTGGCGCATGCCGCCCGAGAGATTGTGCGGATATTGATGGTAGCGGGTCTCGGGCGAAGGAATGCGCACCAGCTTCAGCATGGCGATGGCGCGTTCGGTCGCCTCCTTCTTCGAGATCGGCCGGTGGCGCAGGATGACCTCGTTGATCTGCTCACCCACGGTGTAGGACGGGTTGAGCGAGGTCATCGGCTCCTGGAAGATCATCGCCAGCCGGTTGCCGCGCAGGCTGCGCATGCCGGATTTGCTCTCTTCGAGCAGCTCTCGGCCATCGAAGACGACGCTGCCTGAAATGCGTGCGCTGTGTTCCGGCAGAAGCCGCATGACCGCGAGCGAGGTGACGCTCTTGCCGCTGCCGGATTCGCCGACGATCGCCAGCGTGCGCCCTTTCCGAACCGAGAAGCTGACGCCGTCGACCGCCGTCACGGTACGCGTGTCGCCCGCAAAGGCGACACGCAGGTTGGTGACGTCGAGGACGGACGCTGATGCGTCATCGGCCTGGACGGTTCGGAGAGGGGTGCTCATCGCAGCCTTGATACCTGCTCAGCTTTTTCGGCTGACGTCAGCCAGGCGGATGATGCCATCCGGAGCGGGCTTGAGGCCGGTGATCTTGGAGCTGTGCGCGAAGATCCACTGCGAGTGGTAGAGATAGACGATCGGCAGGTCCTTGAGCAGGATCGCGACCGCCTTGGCGTATTCGGCCTGGCGCGCAGCCGGGTCCCCGAGCGAGCGGGCCTTGGCGAGGATCGCGTCGAGCGCCTCGTTGCAATACTTGGCGTCGTTCGTCGCCGCGCCGCAGGAGAGCATCGGCGTGACGTTCAGGTCGGGATCGACGCGGCCGCTCCAGCCGACGAGATGCGACTGGAACTTGCCCTGGCGGGCGACGTCGAGCAGCGTCATCAGTTCGGTCGGCTTGATCGAAACCTTGATGCCGATGTCCTGGACCATCGCCTGGATGAGCTGGGCGACCTGCTGGCGTTCGGCATCGGTGGGAACGAGCAGTTCCAGATTGACCGACTTCACGCCGGCCTCGGCCATCTTCTTCTTGGCGGCATCGAGATCACGGGCCGGAACCGGGAAGCTCTTGTCGTAGAACGGGCTCGACGGCGGGAACGGCTGGTTGCCGATGCTGGCCTGGCCGTCGAAGACGACATTGCTGATGGCCTGGCGATCGATCGCGAGGCTGAAGGCTTCGCGGATCGCGGCCTTCTTGCCGGCATCGAGATTGGCGCCATCGCCACCGATGCTGAAGGTGATGCCGTAATAGCCAAGCCCGACGACGGGATCGACGGCGAGCGCCTTGTCGGCCTTGACGGCGTCCACATCGGTCGCAGCCAGGCGCTCGATCAGGTCGAGCTGGCCCGAGCGCAGATTCAGCAGGCGGACGTTGGAATCCGGCATGCCGCGATAGATCAGGCGATCGAACTTGTACTTCGCCGCATCGTAATATTGCGGGAATTTTTCAAGGACGATGCGGTCCTGGACCACGCGCTCCAGGAATTTGTAGGGGCCGGAGCAGACCGGCGCATCGGTGAACTTGTCGCCGAGCTTTGCACCGGCCGCCGGGCTGATGATCATGCCGGCGCGGTCGCTGAGCGCGGCGAGCAGCGGAACCGAAGGCTCCTTGAGGCTGATCTTGACGGTGGTCGGATCGACGGCTTCGACGCTCTTGATCGCGCTGATCTCAGCCTTGCGTCGCGAGATGCCCGAGGTGAGAGCGCGCTCCAGATTGTACTTGATCGCCGCGGCGTCGACCTTGGTGCCGTCATGGAAGACGGCATCGCCGCGCAGCGTCAGGGTCAGCACGGTGCTGTCTGCGCTCCATTCCCAGCTGGCCGCCAGCATCGGGATGATCTTGCCGTTCTGGTCGATGTCGACGATCTTGTCGCAGAGCGACTGCAGGACGTGGCGGCCGACGAAGCTCCAGTTGGACACCGGGTCGAGCGTATCGGGATCGTCCTGCAGGCCGATCTTGAGAACGGTCTGGGCGGCGGCGGGCGCCACCGTCACGGCCATGGCGCCGAGCGCCAGGCTGGCGGCGAGTGCAAGATAAGTCGGTTTCATCGATAGTCCCCTCTCCTGTTCCGGAATGCTTGTCTTGCTGGATCAGCGTGCGACCGCATAACCCTGGACGCCTCGCGGATTGGCGCCGGCCTTCACCAGCTGCACGTCGCCATCCATCTCGCGGGCAACCGCCGAGAGGCGCCCTTCGGACCAGGCGTCGCCGACGGTGATCTTGTGCCCCCTCGCCGCCAGATCGTCGCGAACCGCCTGCGGGAAGCGATCTTCGAGCGTGATCGCGCCGAAGCTGATCTCGCGCGGCCAGAACGAGCTTGCGAGATGGTCAGTATGGAAGGACGGGGCGTCGATCGCTTCCTGAAGGTTCATGCCCTTGTGGAGATGACGCAGCAGCATGATCAGCTGCCATTGATCCTGCTGGTCGCCGCCCGGCGTGCCGAAGGCCATGTAGGGCTGGCCGTCCCGGTAGACGGTCGACGGGGTCAGCGTCGTGCGCGGTCGCTTCGATGGCGCCAGCGTCGAGTTCAGGCCCTCTTCGAGCCAGAACATCTGGGCGCGGGTCGTCAGGCTGAAGCCGAGGCCGGGAATGACCGGGCTCGACTGGAACCAGCCGCCGGACGGCGTCGCCGACACCATATTGCCCCAGCGGTCGACCGCGCTGACCTGCACGGTGTCGCCGCGCTGCGCGCCTTCGCGGGTCAGCGCGGGTTCGCCCTGCCGGTCATTCGGCAATTTGGCTTCGCGGGCGACCGTCGGTTCGCCGCCGCCGAGGCCGGGCTGCGCGATGGTGCCGACCGTGCGCAGCGGCGGCAGATTGGGATTGCGGCCTTCCGGAGTGCCGGGGAGCACCTCCATCGACGCCGTGCCCGTGATCAGTGCGCGGCGGATATCGGCATAGCCGGAGGAGAGCAGCGCCTTGATCGGCACATCGGAGCTGTCGCCATACCAGGAATCACGGTCGGCCATCGCGAGCTTGGCCGTCTCGACGACGAGATGGACGAAATCGGCGCTGGTCGGATCGAGATCGGCGATATCCGTGCCCTTGAGGAGCTGCAGCATCTGCAGCAGGACGGGGCCTTGCGACCACGGCCCGCATTTGAAGACCTCGCAATCGCCATAGGTCACCGAGACCGGCTTTTCGATCGACGGCTGATAATCGGCCATGTCCTGGGCGGTGATCAGGCCCTTGTGGTGGCGGCCCGAGACGTCCCAGACTTCCTCGGTGGCGCAGAATTCCTCGATCCGCTCGGCAACCGGGCCGCGATACCAGAAGTCGAGCGCCGCATTGATGCGTGCCTCGCGATTCCCGGCCGATTTCGCGTGGTCGAGGATCTGCTGGTAGAGCGCGGCAATCTGCGGATTGCGGAAGAGCTTGCCGGACTGAGGCGCTGCGCCGCCCGGCAGGTAGATCTCCGCGGAGCTCGGCCAGTGGGTCTCGAACAGCTCGCGCATCGAGGCGATCGTCCGGGCGATGCGCGGCACGAGCGGGTGGCCGGTCCTGGCGTAATAGATCGCGGGCGCCAGAACGTCTTCGAGCTCGGCCGTGCCGTAATCGCGCAGCAGCGTCAGCCAGGCGCCGAACGCGCCGGGAATGCAGGCGGCGAGCAGGCCGGTGCCTGGAATGATATCGAGGCCGAGATCCTTGAAATGCTTGATGGTCGCCTTCGCAGGGGACGGCCCCTGCCCGCAGATGACGATCGGGGTCTCGGCGCCGGCCGGGGTCACGATGATCGGCACTTCGCCGGCCGGGCCGTTGAGATGCGGCTCGACGATCTGCAGGACGAAACCGGTGGCGACCGCGGCATCAAAGGCGGTGTGGCCCTTTTCCAAGATGGACATGCCGACGGTCGAGGCCAGCCAATGCGTCGAGGAAACGGCTCCGAATGTGCCCCTGAGTTCCGGTCGCGTCGTAAATGTCATGGCAATTCCTCATTTCCAGCCGTTCGCGACCGCCTGACGGTGCGTGTCGACAAGGCCGGAGATCCACGCGGGGATGATAGACAAGCCTCAGGATTTTGTGCCGCAGCTCATGCGGGAGCGGCTCGTTTTGTATATTTTTTGTCCACATTGCAACAGGATTGTGTACTCATCGGGATCGGCCGAGGTGACGATCTGGAATGGTGGGCTTGCGCGTGGCGGAGTTGGGAACAGAGGAACGCGTGATGCTGGACATGCCGGCGGCCACCAAGAAAAGCCGCAGTGATTTCATCGCCGAACAGCTCGAAGAGGCTGTCATCAACGGCGAGATTCCGGCCGGTGCCCGGCTCGATGAAGCCTCCATCGCCCTGCAGTTCGGCGTCTCCCGCACGCCCGTCCGGGAAGCCTTGCATATCCTGTGCGGGCGGGGGCTGGCCGAGCGGGAGCCCTATAAGGGCGTGGTCGTGACGCAGATTTCCACGGAGCGCATCGACGAGATGTTCGAGGCCATGGCCGAGCTGGAGGCGACCTGCGGCCGGCTCTCCTCACACCGGATGACGATGCGGGAGCGGGCCGAACTCGAAAGCCTGCACCGCCAGATGAATGCGCTGGCCGACGAGGGCGACCTCGATGGCTATAACGAGCTCAACACGCAGTTTCACAGCCTGCTCTTCCAGGGCAGCCATAACAGCGACCTGATCGCGGTTGCCCAGACGCTACGGCTGAAACTCGCGCCGTTCCGCAAATTCCAGCTCAAGGACAAGGGACGCGTCAAGCGCTCCTGCCGCGAGCATCAGCAGATCGTCGACGCGATCCTGGATCAGGACGCGAAGACTGCGGAGAACGCGCTGCGCCGCCATCTCGTCTCGGCGGCCCAGGAAGTCCTGATCAAACGGCAGCGGCAGGAAGACGAGGCCGTGGCCAAGACTGCGCTCTGACGCACTCTGAAAGATGAGCTCCAAATGACTGATAGGATTGAGAAAGAGGCGATCCGCGCGGTGATCGCCACGATGCAGGCGGCCTGGAACCGCGGCGATTTCGAAGGCTATATGGCGGGCTTCGCCAATCCCGATGTGGTCTTCGTCTCGCGCGGCCGCATCCAGAAGGACTGGCAGGGAACGCTCGACCATTACATCGCCGATTATGGCGGCGGGCCGGGTTCGCAGGGCGAACTCGCCTTTTCCAACATCCGCATCGAGATGCTGGCGCCCGATGCCGCCCAGCTGATCAGCGACTACAAGCTGGTGCGCGCCGCCGGCAACCAGACCGGCGTCAACACCCGCCTGATGCGCAAGCGCGACAACCAATGGGTCATCGCCCTCAACCACGTCTCGCAGATCGAACCCGCCCATGCCGGCGGAAAGGCCCCGGCCCGGGACTGAACCGAAGGGCGGGAGCGTGGCTCATGGCACCGCCCTGCGCCACACAGCAGGGAGCCGGCCGTGGCGGACGTCGATTCAGTCGGTAAGACGCCGAAGTTTGCCGGCGATCGGTCGGCGGGCCCGATCGCGGCAGGAGCGGCGGTTGGGCTCCCCGGAAGCTGACGCTCACATGGAGGAAGGCCGGGGACGATTATCGCATTGGATCTGCCGGCGAACTCGCCCTCCGGAGATTTTCCACGCGCTGTCTCCTGTGCAGACCAGACGAGGCAGCACGCGATCGGCAACCCGCCAGTCATCGGAGCGATGCGTCTCTATCCCCCGCCAGGAGCGCGGAGCTCATTGACCTATCGGAATGGCCAAGCAATGGTCACCTTCGAGGTCAACAAGATGAAGCGCGTCTTGGCTGCCGAACGACGGACTTGAGAAGCGGCGCCCAGATGCCCCACACGGACCACCCGAAGGCCGCCACAAAGTCTCATGCCGAGCGCTGGTTGAAGCGACTGCCACTACGCTGGACACGCAACGTTGTCGTGGTCGGACTTGCACTATCGGTAGCTTCGCTTCTCCCGACGCCTCTGTCATCCCGGGTGTTCGCGTCCGGCTCCGTCGGGCACTACCTCGTTTTGACCGTGGTTCTTGCGTTCTTCGCTTTCCTTTTCGGCGCATTGGCGCGCCATGGCCTCGGGGCCGCATTGGGGCGGAGCCCGGCCGAGGCCCTCCGCACTTTGACGGCGAAGTTCGTCACTGGCGCAGCATCCCTCGCGGGTGCGCTTCTGCTCTGCGACATTCTCTTCCAGTGGCGCAACTCACACCGGTTCGGCCAGCCCGCGAATATGGCCGAAGATATCGGCTACTTCGGCGGGTTCGTCGGCTCGGCTGCCTTCATCGCGTTCAGTGTCTCGCTCGTCTCGAAATGGGGATTACGAAACGCGATCGACCTGGACGGCGTTGCGCCGAAGCGGGAACAGCGCCAGCCGACGAACTCGGCCGCCGTGGTCGGCCTGCAAGGCTCGCCGGTCTCCGATGTCGCTATTTCTGCATCGTCGGAGCAGCCGCCAGTCGCCCCGCGGCCCGAGGCACGTCCATCCAGCAACCTCTTCGTGAAGCATTGGCGGGGAGAGATTTCGCTCGGCTGGTCGTATTGGGGCGTCGCCTTCGTCGGCAACGTGCTGGCCTTGCTCGCGATACTTGGCGTCAACCAGCTGTTCACGACGGATAAGGGGTTTGATCCCGGCCCCATTTTCTGGCTGCAAGTGACGGTGTGGGCGATTGTTCTCGTCGTGACGGTCTGGCAGGTCGTGGGCACCTGGCGGTCGGCGACGAACCATGCCGCCCGCAGGATTGCAGCAAACCTCGGTACGGGTTGGGCGACCGCTGCGAAGGTCATGCTCGCCATCGGCGTCATCCGAACGATTGCCGAGTTCTCGCAGGGCGGCGCCCTTCAGATCGCCGAGACCTATGACATGGCGTTTCGGGGCGATCCCAGGACGCCGGCATATTCCCTGCGCGTCATGAGGAACGGAACCGAGATAGAGGTCACGGGCGGCTTCAAGTTCGGCTTGACCGCCGACTTCGAGCGTGTGGTCAGCGCCTCGCCGCGGATCCGCGTCGTCCACCTCACCAGCGTCGGCGGCCGCATCGGGGAAGCGGCAAAGCTCAACGATGCGATCAGGAAGCGGGGTCTCGTCACCTATGTGTCGACGCGCTGCACGTCAGCCTGCACCTTGGCGTTCGCTTCCGGCCGCGAGCGCTGGCTCAACAAGGGCGGCAAGCTGGGCTTCCACGGACCCTCTTTCCCGGGCATGACGTCCGCCGATCTGGAAGGCGCGGCCCGATCATGGAAGGCGCAGTATACCTCGGCCGGGTTCGCGGCCGGCTTCGTCGACCGGGCCCTCGCCGTCCCGAGCGCGGAGATGTGGTATCCGACCGAGCGGGAAATGCTGGCCGCCGGAGTCATAACGAACGTATCGGACGGGTCTCAGTTCGCCGCGTCGGGCTATGAGAGGGACACCACCAAGGACATGGTGGCCGAAGGGCTCGCCAAGTACATCCCCGCCTTTGCCGCCATGAAGACCCGGCTTCCGCAGGACTACCAGCGCATCGCCCAAGCCTATTTCGATGGCTATATGAACGGGCAGACCGAAAACCAGTTGATCGCCACCTTCCGCGAGCAGCTGTTGTCCGTGATCAAAGTCCACAAGGCGCGCGCCGACGATTCCGTACTAATCGATTCTGCTCGCTTGGCGCTGGATCAGTACATCGTGCTAGGCCAGCGAAACCCGACGCTTTGCTATCGGTACGCGGCGGGCCTGGGAGCCGTGAACTTGTCGGGCGAACTGCCGCCTGCACTGATTCAGCGGGAGCTGGCGCTCGGCGAGCGCGTGATCGCCACGTCCGCTCCCCGCCCGCCCGTAAATTCCCAGATGGTCGAGGCGCTGCTGGTGCGTGTTCACACGACCTTGGCCAAGCGGTTCACGCGTGAGAAATTGGGCATATTCCAGCTGTCATCGGTGCCGCCGTCGCGGCATGCCGAGTACTGCGCCATCACGGCGGCGATGTATCAGGAGATTCTCGCGATGCGTCCCGTGGAGGCCGCCGTAATCCTGCGAAGCCTCGAGACCTGATAGGATCAGATCCTGAAGGCGATGATCGCGAGGACGGCGACGATCGCCGGACGCCCCCGCTATGCGATGTTGGACGTCTTCCCCTGAGCGGCTCCCCGGTCGCCCGCACGCTCCAGGGTCCCGATCAGGTCGGGCCAGCGCTTATGAAAGAAGCGGGTCGAGCTGCCTTCCGGCTCCTCACCCGCAAACGGAACCAGTGTGGGATCGACCGGTTCAATCGCGCCCCGGGGGTGCGAAAGGCTCGGTGCGGCCCAGCTGATCACCGACTACAAGCTGGTGCGCGGCGGGCAACCAGGCCGGCGTCCCCCCGCCTGATGCGCAAGCGCGACAACCGATGGGTCATCGCCCTCAACCACGTCTCGCAGATCGAAAGCAGCACGCAGGTGGGAAATGCCCCTGGGCTCTGACCAAGATGCGGGCGACCGTCAGAGCCGCGCACGCGTCGCGGCGTGAACAGCGCCGCGACGCCCGGTCGGGCGTTCACGCAGCCAGTACGGTAACAGGCGTTCCGGGGGCGACGCGTGCGTAGAGATGCACGATGTCCTGATTGATCATCCGGATGCAGCCCGACGAGACGTTGGTGCCGACACTGTAGGGCTCCAGAGTGCCGTGAATTCGGTAGCCAAGATCCCGACCTTCGCCAAAAAGATACAGAGTACGCGCGCCCAGCGGACTATTGGGACCGCCGCGCACGCCAAGGCCCCTCGGCGTCTTCTCGAGTTGGGCCTTGATGGCTGGCTCACGCTCAATCATTTCGCGCGGCGGAACCCAATCGGGCCAGTCCCGCTTCATGTTGACCCGCGCCAAGCCGGACCAGGCGAAGCCCTCACGTCCAACACCGACGCCATAGCGGGTCGCAACTCGGGGCGTTTCGACGAAATAGAGATGGTAAGAGGCCGGATCGACGATGATCGAGCCCGGGGTCTCCTCTCGCGTAAGCTCGACGGTCTGGCGCAGATAGGCCGGATCAATCTTTCGATAATCCACCGTCCGGACCGCAAACCGCTCACCCGGATAATCCGTGTAGACCTCGGCGTAGTTCGGGCGCGCCAATGTGCGCGTCGGGCTCGCTCTGGCTGGGGAAAGAGCTGGCAGCCCGACGCTGCTTCTCGTGCCGCATCCCGCGAGCCCGGCAGCGGCAAAGGTCAAGGCAGACATGGTAAAGCAACGGCGGGTCGGCATGGATGTCTCTCAGGCAAGGCTTTGGAGAAACATGGACTTAGATCGTTAGGGCCACGTTAACCCGACTCAGAACGGCGAAACCGCTGCGGGCCACCGCCTACCACGTGACCTTGACGCCGTGGCGGCCGTGGGAGCGCCCGTCGAAGCCGACCGAGTAGCCCGCTGAGCGCGGTGTTGCGGGCGATCTACGCGTCGCCGCCGACCTTGACCTCCGGCTCCGATCGACCTGTGCCGAGATATCCTCGCGTCCCACCGGCTTGCCGCCCAAGGCATCGCACGCTATTCCCGCTTGAATACAGCGCTTCGATGCCGATCCGGCATCCTGGCATTGCACGTCCGGCTCTTTCGTCGGCTTGCGGGAGGATAGTCATGAAATCGCGCGTCCCGGCTCTTCTGCTGGCCTTGTTGCTTGCGCCGCTGATGGCGATGCCCGGCCATGCCGAGCGGATCGTCACCGACCAGCTCGGGCGGACAGTGACGCTGCCCGACACCGTCTCGCGGGCCGTCGTGCTCCAGCACCAGACGCTCAATCTCGTCGTCCAGATGAACGCGACCGGCAAGCTCGCCGGCATTCTCGACCAGTGGAAGCAGCAGCTCGGCGCGAACTATGCCCGTCTTGCTCCCGAGCTCGCAAAACTGCCGATGCCGGGCGGCCTGACCAAGATCAATATCGAGGCGCTGCTGCAGCTGAAGCCCGATGCGGTCTTCGTCACCAACTATGCGCCGGCAGAGATGATCGGCCAGATCGGGAAGGCCGGCATTCCCGTGATCGCGATCTCGCTGCTGAGCGCATCTCCGGGCGAGGCGACCAAGGTCAGTCCTGTCGTCGCCGACGAGCAAGCTGCCTATGAAAGCGGCTTCGCCGAGGGCGTCAGGCTGGTCGGCACAGTGCTCGACCGCAAGGCCGAGGCCGAGGCGCTGGTCGCCTACGCCCAGGCCAAGCGCAAGCTGGTTGCCGAGAGGCTCGCCTCGGTCGCGCCGGTGCAGCGCGTCAGCGCCTATATGGCCAATCCCGACCTCAACACCTATGGCTCGGGCAAATATACCGGCATCATGATGAACCGTGCCGGCGCGGCCAATGTCGCCGCCGCCTTGCAGGGCTTCAAGCAGGTGACGATGGAGGATGTCCTGAAATGGAACCCCGCCGTCATCTTCGTGCAGGAGCGCTATCCTGAGGTGGTCGAGGAGATCCGGCGCGCCCCGGCCTGGCAGCCGATCGAGGCGGTCAAGGCGGGCCGCATCTACCTGATGCCGGAATATGCCAAAGCCTGGGGCTATCCCATGCCCGAGGCAATGGCGCTGGGTGAGCTCTGGATGGCCAAGAAGCTCTATCCCGACCGCTTCGCCGATATCGACATGCAGGCCGAGGCGGACGCCTATTACAGGCGCTTCTACCGCATCGGCTACGATTCCTTCCATTGACGGCGGGCGCCGACCGCCGCGTGGCGCGCAGAACGCATTGGGCCGGTCCCGGCCTCGTGCTGGCGCTGCTGGCAGGCGCGCTCGTGCTCGTCCTGCTGGTCTCGCTCGGCATCGGCCGCTACGGCATTTCGCCTTCCCGTGTCGGGCAGATCCTGCTGGGTTTCGACGGCATGGATGCGATCGAGCGCCATGTCGTGCTGACGGTCAGGTTGCCGCGCGTCCTGACCGCGCTTGCCGCCGGTGCGGGGCTCGCCCTGTGCGGGGCGGCGCTGCAGGGGGTGTTCCGCAACCCGCTGGTCGGCCCGCATATCATCGGCGTCTCGACCGGAGCGGCCTTCGGCGGCACGCTCGCGATCCTGATGAGCGGGTCGCGCGGGCTCCTGCTGCTGCTGGCCTTTCTCTTCGGCATGCTGGCCCTGCTGATGGTCTACGCGCTGAACGCGCTGGTGGCGCGGCGCAACATGCTGGTCCTGGTGCTGGCCGGCGTCGTCGTCAGCGGCTTCTTCGGCGCGCTGGTGAGCCTGGCGCAATATCTCGCCGATGCCGAGGAGAAGCTGCCGCGCATCGTGTTCTGGCTGCTCGGCTCCTTCGCCACCGCCGATTATGACAAGCTCGCGCTGATGCTGGGGCTGCTCGCGCCGGGCGCCGCCCTGCTCCTGCTGCTGCGTTGGCGCATCAACATCCTGTCGCTGGGCGAGGAGGAGGCCCGCGCGCTCGGCGTCCGGACCGAGCCGACGCGCTGGCTCGTGCTGGTGCTGATCGGGCTGATCGTCTCGGCCCAGGTCGCCGTCAGCGGCGTGATCGGCTGGATCGGCCTCGTCATCCCGCATCTGGCGCGGATGCTGGTCGGCCCCGACCATCGCGCCCTCCTGCCGGCGGCGATGCTTGCCGGCGGGCTGTTCATGGTGCTGGTCGATGATCTCGCACGCACATTGAGCCAGAGCGAGATCCCGCTCGGCATCCTGACGGCGCTGATCGGCGCGCCGGTCTTCGCGCTGGTCTTCCTGCGCGCCACCGGCTCGGAGCGCGGCCATGGCTGAACCGCGCATCCGGGCCGAGCAGGCCGGCCATTCCTATGACGGCCGGCGCTGGCAGTTCCGCGGGCTCGACCTGACGATTTCTGCGGGCGAGATCGTCGCGGTGCTCGGACCCAACGGGCGCGGAAAATCCACCTTGCTGCGCGCTGTCGCCGGCCTGATCGCACCCAATGCCGGCCGCATCGCGGTCGCGGCCGCCGTCGGTTTCGTGCCGCAGGCCTTCATGCCGGCCTTTTCCTACAGCGCTTTCGAAATCGTGCTGATGGGGCGAACGCGGCACATCCCCCTGTTGCGTTCGCCCGGACAACGCGACCGCGAGATCGCGTCGGCCTGCCTTGCCGAACTCGGCATCGCGGCACTCGCGGAACGCACCTTCACGTCGCTCTCGGGCGGCGAGCGGCAGCTCGTCCTGATCGCCCAGGCGCTCGCCGGCGAAACACCGATCCTGCTGCTCGACGAGCCCGCCGCCGCGCTCGACCTGCACCATCAGGACGAGGTCATGGCGCTGATCCGCACCATCTGCGACGACCGGCAGCTCGCGGTGCTGTTCACGACGCATCATCCCGACCACGCCTTCGCCATCGCCGACCGGGTGCTGCTGATGGGCGACGACGAAGGGCATCTGATCGGCCCGACGGCCGAGACGATGACGGAGGCCCATCTCGCGGACCTCTACAAGGTGCCGGTGCGCCTTCTGCGCTTTGCAGCCGAAGGCCGGGAACTGACCGCCTTCGCCCCGGTTTTCCGCAGCCAGGTTTTGCGTAGCCAGGTCTTGCGTAGCCAGGTCTCGCGCGATGAGGTCTTGCGCGATCAGGCCTCGTGCGGCGAAGTCTTGTGCGGCGGCAAACCGGTTTCGGGAGACAGCCATGCCAAGTGAGATCGCCGCAACCCACCCCGTCAGGCTCTATGCCGCGGGCAGCCTGCGCCGCGCCTTCGGGGAGATTCTGCCGCTGTTCGAGCAGGCCCACGCGATCCGTGTGGAGGCGCTCTTCGGCCCGGCCGGACTGCTGCGCCAGCGCATCGAGGCCGGCGCGGCGCCTGATGTCTTCGCGTCCGCCAATCTGGACCATCCCCGCCGATTGTTCGAAGCTGGTCTTTTCGACGAGCCGATCTGCTTTGCCCGCAATCCGTTCTGTGCCGTCATCCGCCGCACTCTCGGCATCCCATCCGCCGGACTGATCGACGCCATGCTCGATCCCGCGCTCATGCTCGCGACCTCGACGCCGGGCGCCGACCCATCCGGCGATTATGCCGAGATGGTCTTTGCGCGGATCGACCGGCTGAGACCGGGCGCAGGCGCGGTGCTTGCCGCCAAGGCTCGCCGGCTGCTCGGCGGCGGCTTCGCGTCAGACGTTCCGGCCGGGCGCGCGCCGGCCGCATGGCTCATCGAGACGGGACAGGCCGATATCGTCCTCGGTTACCTATCCGGCACAGTGGGGCTCGATCCCTCCGGCCCTTGCGCGGCCGTCGATCTGCCTCAGGGCTGCGCGGTGACGGCGTCCTACGGTCTGGCCGTCGCGCGCGGGACCGGGCAGCGCGGGTACGACCTTGCTGCCTTCCTGACAGGCGGCGAGGCCGGGGCGTTGCTCCATCGCAATGGCTTCATCGCCCCCAACCACGTTTCACAGAGCAAGACCATCCATGTCGGTGCGAAGGCAGCGGCGCGAGGCTGAATCGACGCGCCGGCCCCTGTCTCACGGCACCACCCTGCCCGTCGCCATTGATACGCCGCGCGGCCCGAGACAGGTCGCGGCCAGGGGCGGGCAAGAGCCAGCTCCGCACAAGCGGGAAACGGAGTTTCACGCGCTGACAGCCGGGCCCTTAGCATGCTCCCGTCAGGTCAGACCCAATGGCAGCGGCGGATCCGCCTGCCGAACCGGTCACGGTGCATACGGCAGACCTGGCGCCGATGGCGGCGATGGTGCCTGCGATGCTGCGGCGGACGGTGATGCCGATGATCCCAATCCGAACCGCGCTGTTGGGCCCAGTCCAATGGCGTTCCGTCCGGGAGCGTCAGATCGGAAACATCTGCGTTTGGCGCCTCGGGCGCCTGGAGCCGTGGGGCAGCTTGCACATCCCGGGGCCGCAAAGTGAGGGCCAGGCCAAGAGTGAGGCCCAGAAATCCTGTCAGGAATGCCCGGCGTTCCATGGTTTCACCTCCTGCTATGAACTGCTGGCCTCACACAGTGCCATTGAACTCGAGGCGGCCTGATCTGCCGCCTCCTCGGGAATGCGTGGGGAACGCGCGGCAGCCCGATTTGTTCGGCACTGAGGTTCACGAAGACGATGCGGGGCAGCTGTCCGCCAGGCCGGGGCGTGGGGAGCCCTTGCATGAATTCCGCGGACGCTTCGTCGAGAGTTCCCGCGGTCTGCGCCGGCAATGAGGTCGCTGATGCGGCCCGACCGACGGCAACCGCAAGGCCGCCACCGCGCAGGGCTGCAGGGACGGATCGACATTCAACGCGCCTCAAGCTTCACAGTCGACAAACCAGGAGCTTTGTTCACGTTGATGGCGCAGCGATCTCAACCGTGCTCATGGCGCGTCGGTATGTGTCCAGCTGCAGCGTCATGTCCACGCGGTCCATGCCGGGCGCAAAGCCGTCCGGTACGCGGGTGGTTTCGACGAAGCCATAATGCGCGAAGAACCCGCAACTATGCTGGGTGGTCTCGATGGTCACCGTCTCGAACGCCGGTTCCGCGGCGATCTGCGCCAGGCGCTCGCTCAGCAGGCGCTCGCCCAGCCGTCGACCATGCAGGTCGCCCCGCACCATGCCCCAGCATAGGACGGCGACCGAGGGATCTTCGCCCTCGCCGGCATAGCCGCCGCAGCCCAGCGGCTCGCCGTCCATCGACTCCAGCATGAAATAGGGCCCCGGCATCTCGTCGAGGAAGGCAAGGAAATCGGCCTTCTCGGCCGCGGCGAAGGAACGGGGCACATTGCTCTCGAACAGCGCCAGCCCGCGTTCACGGTCCTCCGCCCGCCACGGGCGCAGGCGCACCCTTGCGGCCGGCGCGTTCGGGTTCGATTGGGCGTGGCGGATCCTGGACATGAACAAACCTCAACCGTGAAGACAGGCCTCGCCGCGCACTGACACCCGTGCACGGCGAAATCGTACAGGGCCAGTCGATCATGGCGTGTGTTTGTCGGCCGCATCGCTCACCTCATCCTGCCCCACAGCTATTGCAGGCCTCCCGAAAACGGCGCCCCGAGAATCGCGCATCCGGCCGGCCGAGGGATTGATGGTGGCGATGATGCCGGTGTCGCCGATCTCGGCAGACAGGATCGCCGGAGGTGGCGTAGCATGGTCCGCCTCTGCCAGGGTCGAACGCCCCCAAGCTCGAAGCCCCGCCCGCCACCACCCTCTTTGACCGACGCTCGGAATAATGGCCATGGTCGCCTTGAGCCAGGAGCCCCCTGCCCATGTCTTTCCTGCCCATGTCTTCCCGTGACCAAGCCTTCCGTGACCAAGCCTTCCCCGCTATGACCCAGCGCGTCCTCCTCGCCGGCAGTACCGGGCTGGTCGGCAGCCTCGTCCGCGCCCGGCTCGCGGCACGCCCCGACATCGATCTCGTCAGCCTCGTGCGGCGGGGCGCGTCTGCGCCCGGGCACGAGGTCGATTTCGAACAGCTTTGCGAAGCGCCCGAGACCGTCCTGAGGCCTTTCGCGCCCGAAGGCATCGACGTCGCGATCTCCTGCCTCGGCACGACCATCCGCACGGCGGGATCGCAGCCGGCCATGTTCCGCGTCGACCATGATTATGTGCTGGCCGTCGCCAGGGCCGCGCGAGCGCTCGGGGCCCGGCAGTTCATCCTGGTGACCGCCGTGGGCGCCGGCGGTCCCGGCTTCTACCTGCAGACCAAGGGTGCCATCGAGCGGGCTGTCGCCGATCTCGGCTTCGAGCAGGTGGACCTGATCCGGCCCGGGTTCCTTCTCGGCGGGCGCGCCGAGCGGCGGGTCTGGGAGGCGATCGGCCAGCGCGTCTTCGCGGCGCTCACCCCGATCATGCTCGGCCCCCTGTCCCGCTACGGGGCCATCCCCGCCGAGACGGTGGCAGACGCGATCGTCACGCTCATCGGCGACGTGGCGCCCGGCCGGCACCTGTACGAGAACGCCGACATGCGTCGGCTTTCCCAGGCGACGCGAGCCAGCGCCGAGAGGACGGGCCACCCCGCCCCGTGAACGCCATCCGGGTCGCCCCCGCGGCAGTGTCAGCAGGAACAGCCGGAGATCGCCATTCCGGGCGGGCCGGAGCGTCTCAATGCCCTTCGAACAGCAATCTCCGGCCGATGCCAGGAACGCGGCGATCGAAGCCGTCTCCATCGAAGAGGATGTGTGCCTCCTCGATCGTCGCGACGGCCGCGTGAGTCTTGCGCAGGCGAGCGGACGAAAATGGGAGGCTGGCCATGCGGGCAAAGCCCGCGCGGCGCATCCTCCGCTCTGACGCGCTGTCGGGGGTCTAGGCTGGGGCGCACGATCGGGCGTGCCTGGGCGAGCTTCTCTCCTTGGCGGCGTGAGCCAGGCTGGTGCTATGGCCGTGCCGAAGGTGGCTTGCTGCCCTTCGCCCGCGCCAATGCACCGGTCCAGGTCGCGCCGATACCGGAACTTGGGCAGCCCTCCCAAGCTGACACCAGCAGCGTGAACGGCGACGCCCAGCGCTCGTAGATCAGTGGAAATTTCGCGACGCTGGATGCGCTACCTGATATGGATAGCGCGGGGCTGTGTGATCCACAGTGGTGGTCGTGATGCGCGAAGAGTTTCCAGCTCATCCGCACCCTCATCGCAGGCTTGCGGCTATCCTCGCGGCGGACATCGTCGGTTACAGCCAGATGATGGGCCGCGACGAGGAGGGAACGGTTCGTCGGTTGAAGCAGGTTCGCCGCGAGATCGTCGATCCCACACTCGAAGAGCACTACGGGAGGCTCATAAAGAACACCGGCGATGGCTTCCTCGCTATGTTCGACAGTCCGCTCGAAGCCGTGAGATGCGCGATTGTCATTCAGCAGTCCGTGACGGCAAGGAACACCGATCTCCCGCGTGATGACAGACTGCAATACCGGATAGGGGTGAACCTAGGCGACGTTATCGTTGAGCCCGACGATGTCTTTGGCGATGGCGTCAATATCGCCGCCCGCCTGGAGGCTCTAGCGACGCCCGGCGGCGTCTATATCTCAGGCGGTGTCTACGAACAGATCAAGAATAAGCTGGTTTGCGGATATCAGTCGCTTGGCGACGAGAAGCTGAAGAACATTACCGACCCTGTTCGCATCTATCGTGTTCTTCCCGATCCGGCGGCCTTCACTCGCGCGACGAAGAAGAGACGGCTCTTTTTGATCCCTGCGGGGATCGCGGCAGCCTTTGCGCTCGTTGCCGCAGGCCTCTACTCCGCCAGCTACTTGGTCGGCGGAAAGCCAAGTCTGGTGTCTGTCGAACAGAGCCCGAAATGGGTGCCCGTCCCGCTCGTCACCGTGACAAACGAACCTGCTCGTGCCCCGCGGGTTGAGCCGCCAGCAATCAACAATGCGGATGCGGCTAAACCTTTGGCGCCATCGGCCGATCCCACACCTGGCGCCCCAGCTTCGGATCGCGCCCCAGCTTCAGATCCGCAGGTCGCGATTTTGACTCCGAACCGTCCTGCTGCACGGATCATCCAAACCGCCTCCGGCTTCCGGGACTGCGAAACCTGCCCCGAGATGATCCGCATACCCGGCGGGTCCTTTCGGATGGGTAGCGACGAAGACCCTTCGGAGCAACCGATCCGAACCGTGACCATCTCGCCGTTTGCAATCGGCTTGTCTCCCATCTCCGTCGCTGAGTGGAATCGATGCGCGGCGGCAAAGGGCTGCAACTTGGCGCTCGACGGAAGCGACACAGCGCCAGCCCGCAATCTGAGCTGGCTCGATGCTAAGCAGTATGCGGACTGGCTCGCGCAATTGACCGGAAAACCATACCGATTGCCGAGCGAAGCGGAGTGGGAATACGCCGCAAGGGCGCGCACCTCGACCCGCTTTTGGTGGGGGCAAGAGCTCGAACCCGGCAAGGCCAATTGCAAGGACTGCGGCGGGCCTCAAGATCCGAAGGTTCCGATGCCGGTCGGCAGTTTCGCACGCAATGCATTCGGCGGTGCCGATTTCGGAGGCGGTGTCGCGCAGTGGGTTGCCGATTGCTGGCTGCCCAACTACCGGGATGCGCCGTTGGACGGCTCCCCTCGGACGGCTGAGAATTGCCGCGAGAATGTCTTGAGAGGCGGCTCCTGGCGAAGCAACGCCGCCTCGGTGAGGCCAGCGAGCCGGACCCATTACGATACGGGCGTCCGTTACCCTGCACACGGATTCAGGATAGCTCGCTCGCTCTGACAGGAGGGTTCCATGGGCCGATCCGCCGGCGGCATCTTTCTCGCCTTTGCTGTAGTGAGCCTTTTCCCGCTCGAAACCTTGGCGCAGACAGCACCAGCCCCAACGCCCTCCACACCGCAACGCGCGCCTTCTCCGGATGCGCGCCTGTACATCATCTATCCTTGGGACGGAGCGCAGATTCGCGGCGAATTCTGGGTGCGATTCGGCCTCCGGAATATGGGCGTGACGCAGGCCGGCAGCTCCGCTCCGAACGCCGGACATCACCACCTCCTGGTCGATGTCACCGATGAGATCGATCCGGAAGAGCCGCTTCCGACAGACAACAAGCACCTTCACTTCGGTGCGGGTCAGACGGAGGCGAGGCTTGAGCTGCCGCCTGGAAAACATACCCTCCAATTGGTGCTCGGCGACCCAGACCACAGGCCCTTCAAACCGATGCTCATCTCGAAGAAGGTGACCATAACCGTGTTGCCAGCGGCGCCGGCGAGAACGTCGAAGAAGGTCAGTGGGAAGGGTACTTAAGGCGAAGGGAGCCCGCTCCAGACAGTGAACCTCTGCGAGAGCGCTTAGCCGCGAGCGCGCCGCACTCGATACCAGCATCTGTCGCCATCTCGCGCATTGCGACGGCTCGCCGCGAGACAATTGCAGCGAAGCCACGCCGGCGAGATTCGAGGTGTCCAGGCTCCGCGGCCTGGCGGTGAACCTGCCGGGGCGCCGAGCCTGATGCCGCGTCAAGTGCTTATAGAGCGGTGCGGGGGCTCTGATGCAGGGCTGGTTCGACCCAATGCCTTGCATCATGTTTCATACGGCAGCCGGTGCGCCCTCGCGGCGGCACGTTCACGCTCAACAGGATCTGATCGATGCTAGTGGATGACTTCCGTTCGGATACGGTCACGCGCCCCGATGCGGGGATGCGGGCTGCCATGGCTGCGGCCGAGGTTGGCGACGCCGTCTATGATGACTGCCCGACCACCAGTCGCCTGGAAGCGATCGTCGCCGAGCGATTGGGAAAGGAAGCCGCGCTTTTCTTCCCCACTGGCACGCAAGCGAACCTGGCCGGGCTGATGGCCCATTGCGGCCGCGGCGACGAATATCTCGTTGGCCAGATGGCTCACACCTATCGGCTCGAGGGCGGCGGCGCCGCAGTCCTGGGCTCGATCCAGCCGCAGCCCTTGCCCAATGAGCCGGACGGAACGATTGCGCTGGACGCCATTGCGAACGCGATCAAGCCGAACGACTTTCACTTCGCGGTCACGCGGCTGCTGGCGCTGGAAAACACGTTCAACGGCCTGGTCCTGCCCGACGCCTATCTGCAGGCCGCAACGCAGCTCGCCCGCTCGCGCGGGCTTGCAACGCATCTGGACGGTGCCCGGCTGATGAACGCCGCAGCGGCGAGCGGCCGGGACGCGGCATGGATCGCGGCGCAGTTCGACACCCTGTCCCTGTGTCTCTCCAAGGGGTTGGGCGCGCCGGTCGGATCCGTCCTCGTCGGCCCCAGGGACTTCATCGAAAAATCCCGCCGGATCAGGAAAATGCTGGGCGGCGGCATGCGCCAGACCGGCGTGCTGGCCGCGGCCGCGATCTACGCATTGGAGCACAACGTCACGCGGCTCAGCGACGATCACCGGCGCGCCGCGGATCTTGCGACCGTGCTGGCACGTTTTCCCGAGCTTGGCGCGGGACCGTCACGCACGAACATGGTGTTCATGACGCCCCAGGGGCTCGACACCAGCGCTTTCGGCGCGTTCCTGCGCAGCCGCGGCATTGCGGTGGGCGGGCGCTACGGAACGCTGCGTTGGGTGACCCATCTCGACGTCGGCGACGCGTCCGTCGCGCGGGTTGCCGAGGCCTGCGAGGTCTTCTTTGACCGGCAAAGCGCGCCCGCCGGCTTGAGCGCGCAAGCCTGACTGCCGGGCGCGGGACGCGGGTGGGTCTGACGAGACGCCGGCACCACACGACCGGCGGCCTCGACCTGCCCCGCGACGGGGGTGAGGTTGGCGCTGCCGTCAGCAAAGGGGACGAAGCGTTCCAGGGCTGTTCGCCAAAAAAAGACCCGCCATGGCGGCGGGTCCAGATGGGGAGGGTGTGCCACCTTACCGTGAGCAGCTGCCGCCCCGTCTGTGATCGAAGTCACAGAGCCGTGCCGGGTTGCTTGACCTGACCTGACCGATGCCGACGCGGACGGGCGCCGCGCGGAGATCGGCGATGCGGTGCTTCCAGAGCTCTCTTCGCGGCCGACCGCGTCAGAACCTCCAGACCACGTTTCCCTTCACAGCGTTTTCCTGCGCCTTGTTTCCGAACTGGCCGGAATAGCTGAGGCTGAGGCTGGCCGCGCGGCTCAAGGCCAGCTCGATGCCGGCATCGGCCACGAGAGCATCGCGTGCGATCGGCGTGCCGGCGATGGTAAACGGTGATCCGCCACTTGCGAAGGCCATCAGCGCCTTCGGCGCCATGTCGCCGAAGGCGTGCCGCCAGCCAAGCGTGCTGCGCATGCTCAGGACCATCCCCTCGCCGAGGTCGATCTGGCTGCCCAGATGCAGGCCGAGCGTCGTGAAGGCGACGCTCTCGCTGCTGCGGCGGCCGCGCAAGACCGCCGCACCGCCCCGCTCGGTGAAGCCGTCGCTGTCGAGATGGACAAGGGCGAGGTTCGCGAACGGCTCGAGGGCCAGAGTGCCGAAATTCATGCCGTAGGCGGCCTCCCCGAAGACCTGTGCGGTGCGCGCCTGGTCGCTCGCAATCGTCTGGTCGGAGAAGCCGGCGAAGCTGACCGCGCGCTTCGTATCGACCTCGTTCCAGGTGTAGGAACCGCCGAAGCGAAGGGCGAGAGCGCCGAACTGGCCGCTGCCATAGAGCGCGGCATGGTAGCTGTCGATCGTCCCTGACGACAGGCGCGCCTTGCCGTCGAGCGTCGTGCGGCCATAGCCGCCCGCCAGGCCGAGGCGCCAGGTCTCGCCGAACCCTGCATCGGCGCCGATGAGGAAGCCGCCGGTCGAACTCGTGATGCCGGCAGCATGACTGTTGCCGCCGATACGGCCCCAGGAACCGAAGGCCTGGCCCCAGAATGCATAGGGAAGCTCGACGAATGCCGGCCGCGCCAGGCCCATGAACGGCCCCTTCTCTGCTGACAGGGTGAAGGCGGCATAGCTCAACACCGGCGCGGCGACCGGCGCCAGCGCGGGGTTCCCGCCGGCGCCCTGCACCGCCGCCTGGCGCAGCCGGTCGTTCACAGCCTGGCGGAGATCCCGGCTGCGCTCGATCATCACCCCGGTTGCGGAGGCATGGATCTCGCCCGAGAGCGCATCGAAGGCCTGGCGCGCCTCGGCCGCGCTCGCCTGCTGGAGCACGGCATCATGGAGCGTGTTGCCCTGCCCCAGTGCCTCGACCGCGCTGCCGGTTGCGATCTGGTTGCGCGTCAGGCCTACCGACGGGAACGAGATCTGGTTGCGGGCGATGTCGAGATAGACGGTGCCGGGATCGTAGCTCAGGCCGAGATCGAGAAAGGGCAGGCTCTGGGACAGGCCGGCGAAGCTCCCGCTCACCCCGCCGGCCGCGGTCAGGATGGTGTAGCGCATGCCGGGCGTGAAGGCGCCGGGCCCCTTCGCCACGGTGACCGTGCCGCCCGACAGCACAGCCCTGCCGCTCGCCACGATGCGGTCGCTCGCGCCGTCGGGGCCGATCTCGACCGCATAGAACGAGCCCACCCCGAGCGCGACATCGCCCGAAACTGTCAAGGTGCCGATCGAATTGCCCGGCGCCACCGTGCCGCCGGACGCGACTGTCAGGCCGCCGATCGTGCCGATGCCGCCAAGCGTGCCGCCGGCCTTGACCGTGACCGCACTGGCGAGCTTCGCGCCCGGCTGGCCGGCGCCGCCGACCACCAGCGTGCCCCCCTCCACCGTCGTTGTGCCGGTATAGCTGTTCTGGCCGTTGAGGGTCAGCGTGCCCGTGCCGGTCTTGACGAGCGAGACTGCGCCAGGCCCGCCGTTCAGGATGGTACCGTCGAAGCTGCCGCCGCCCGCAACGGTCAGGGTGACCGGATCGACGCCCGAGCTGCCGATCCGGCCGCTGGCCGCTCCCGAGAGCGAGCGCAGGGTGGCATCGAAGCCGCCGGGATCGAGAATGCCGTCGACGATATAGTCGCTGTTCGGCGACAGGGAGGTCGGCGACAGCGCCAGCAGGATGCCGTTGGCCGTAATACGGGTTTGCCCGCCATAGCGGTTGTCGCCACTGAAAACGACATAGCCGCCGAGCGGGCCGCCGGAGCCGGTGATCGTCAGCGCGCCGCTGCCGCTGATGCTGCCGCCGATCTCCAATTCGCCAGCGCCCGCATCAAGGGAGCCGCCGGTGGTGCCGATGGTGACATCGTTCGTCAGGACGATGCTTCCGCAGCCGCAATCGGCCATCCGCAGCGTGCCGCCGTTCAGGGTCACCGCCCCCGTGCCGAGCGGCCGGGTGCCGGCGATTGCGAGCGTGCCCTGCGAGATCGTCGTGCCGCCGGTATAGGTGTTGAGGCCCGACAGGATCAGCGTGCCGCCGCCGGCTTTCTCGAGGCCCGTGCCGCCGCCATCGGCGATGGCGGACGCGATGCTGACCGTAATTCCACTGTCGATATTGAAGGTGCCGACCCTGCCGCTCGCGGGCATGATCGCGAGCGTGCCGCCGCTCAGGGCGTAGCCGTTGGTCTTGAATTGCAGCGTGTCGAAGCCTTGCGTGCCGGCGACGGTCACCGCGCCGCCCGCGCTGCCGGCGAAGACGCCGACCGAGCCGCCCCAGCCCGCATTGGCACTGCCGGTGCTGGTGGTCCAGTTGGTACCGAACGAAGCCCAGGTGCCGGCACCTCCATTGACGCTGCCGGAGCCGGTGGTGGTAGTCCCGTCCCAGAACTGCATGGCCTGGCCGACACCCAGCACCGCGAGATTGACCTGGCCGGCGACCCCAGTCTCCAACTGCGCGCCGACGGTTCTAAAACCAGCCGTGGTTGAGTGCACCATCATGAGGTCGAACCTGCCCGCGAGCGTGCCGCCATAGTCGAACAGCCGGTAATAGCCGGCCGCCGCGACGCGTGCATCGAGGCTGCCACCAAGCGTCAGATCGCCTGTGACCTTGACCAGGTCGTTGCCGGTGGCGGGATTGCTGCCACCGACCACACCGGGGCTGTTGAGTTCGAATATCGAGGTCGCGCCGCTGTTGAGCACCAGCGATCCGACCGTCAGCGTGCCGGGGCTATGGCCGGCCGAGAGCGTGCCATTCACCGTCACGGCGCCCGCGATCGAGCCCGTGCCGGAAAGGGTGCCGGCCGCGGCGACCGTCACCGCGCCCGAACCGAGCGAGCCGTCGACGCGCAATTCGCCCTGTGAGACCGTCGTGCCGCCGGTATGGGCGTTCGCGCCCGTCAACGTCAGCCTGCCAGTGCCGGTCTTGTCCAGGGCGATCGTGCCGGCACCGTCCCTGATGCCGCCCGCAAACAGCGAATCCGCGATGTTGTTTGCCGTCAGCATCGCCGCCGCGCCATTGCCGTTGAGCACGGTGCCGGCGCCGCTCAGAAGCTGGACCTTCGCATGGCCGTTGATGTCAAGCGTCGCCCCGGAGGCGATGCTTGTTCCACCAAAGGCGTCGGCAATGTGATAGCGTCCGAACGCGCCGAGTCTCAGCGTCCCCCCGTCCACCGCAATGGACGCTGTGGACAATAACGAGCCGCCACCGCTTCCTCCGTAGGCGATTGTTCCCGTGTCGCCCGTGGTGCCGAAATGGGCGGAGCCACCAAGGTGGATATTACCATCCAGCGACAACGTTTGGCCGGCGGCAGCCGACACCGTGGAGCTTGCCCCGAAAGCAAACTCCAGCATCCCGCCGAAGGAGCCTGTCACGGTCGAATTCAGCCTCCCGCCGTTCTGGAGCGTTACGGCCCCCGATCCGAGCGCGCCCATGTGGCCGATATTCAGCGTCCCCTGCTGAATCGTCGTGCCGCCGCCATAACTGTTCGCGTTATTGAGCGTGGCCGCTCCCCAGCGCGCGACCAGGGATCCGGTGCCGCCGAGCACTCCATGCACGGTTCCGCCTTGCAGCACATGCTCAGTCGCGGCCTTGATCGTCACCCCCGTGTTGACGACGCCGTCGTACATTTCGAAGCGTTGCGTGTTGATGATGCCGCCAGAACCGTTGAGCGTTCCTGTGAAAGTATTAGCCAACAAGGCCAGATCGCTCAGCGTATGGGTCCCGAGATTGAGCGCGCCTCCTGCGTTCACGAATATGGTTCCTTGCAACGCGCCCGTCAGGTTGAACACGCCCTCGTTGAACACGCGCCCATTGATGACGCCGCGCGCCTCGACTGTGCCCCAAATATCGCCCGCGGGCGTGCCGGCCTTGCTGTTGGCGACTTCTCCGTTGATCACGCCAGTCGTCGTCAAGGTTCCGAAGTTGTGGATGTAACGCGCGACATTGATCGTGCCGTGATTGACCACGACGCTGCCGCCCCCGCTGCCGATCCAGGCGATGCCCGAAGCGCTCCGGGATCCGGTGACGATTGAAAGATCCGCCCCGGTATTGATCGTTAACGCGTTGTCTCGGATCGATACCTCCTCGACGCTAGACGATCCGCTGATAGTTGGTTTGTTCGCCGTGAGCGTCGTGATGTTCGCCATCACGCCGGCCGCCGGCAGGCCGTTGCTCCAGTTCCCGACGGCGTTGAAATCAGTGCTGATCGCACCGGACCAATTCGTTTCCTGCCCACGCGCCGCTGGCGCGACTGCGGACAATGCGCTCACCAGCGCCGTGCCCGCGAGCAGATGGGCGATGCGGCCCCGGCGGGAGAAAAACGCGGCCGTCGTCATCGCGCCATCACGGGTAGCCGATGCGTCCAGACCGAGCCGAACGCCTGCGCGATCCATTCCAGAGCCTCATTTCGTCCCTGCCTCGCATCCTTCCGGCTCGGCCGGCATTTCGCGCGAAATCTTAGGAGGGGATGACGATCCCAGAAATACGGCATTTGCCGTATTTCGACATGGTCGGCGCCGGAATCTCGACCGAATCCAGCCGCCGCAGACGCGAGAGCGCCTCAGGCGGTGCCTGCAGACAGCCTCTCATCAGCGACAGCGTCGCGGCTCGCTGCCTGCATGCCCGTCAGCAGGATGCGGACGAAGGCGATGAGCTGTGGCTCGGCCAGGACGAAGCCGATCCGGCCGATCGTGCCCGGGTGGGCTGGACACGCCCGACAGGATCGCGAAGCGCCGGACCGGGCCCCGGCAACAAGGCGTGAGGGGCCAATGGCTTGAGTCCGTTTCTTCGGCTACAGCGCCAGGATTGCCCCGGTCCGGCAGTTGCGTACCCGGTCGACGCGGGCACCATCCCAGTGAAAGTCGTAGGGGTCGCCCTGTATCGGGATCGGGACGAGATCCGGCCAGAAGATCGCGATGCATTCTGCGCCGGGGCAGCGCACGCTCAGGTACAAGAACCCGGTCGAGCCCGCCGCCCGCATCTGCCGCGCAAAGGCCTGGGAGGCGGAGTAATCGTCCGGTTCGTGCAGCTCGATCCGGGCCCGGACATCATGCAGGTCGAGATCGACCTGGTTGATCAGCACGCGGAACTGCGAGGTCCAGCCGCCCTCCTCCCGGCTCGCCGCCATCGCCCGGCCATGGTGATGGGCGACCTCGCGGATCGCGACCTCGTCGCTCTGGCCGGCGGAATAGACGCCCCAGGAGCCGTCGGTGAAGCGGCCCGGCCGATCGGTACTGATATGGACGAAGGGCGCCATCAGGTAGCTCGCCCCGTGCCCAGCCACACGCCGCGCCGGTGGAACGAGATCGAGCCGGCCGATCTGCTCCCAGATCCGCGGGTTCGTCTTCGACTCGATCGAGGCCAGCGCCTCCCAGTCGCTCGGGTCGGCGATGTCCTCGAACAGGTCGACCGGCGGATAGATCGAGCGGATGATCCGGTAGGCCTTGAGCCAATGGACGCGGATGACGGGCGCAGCCTCGCTCACCAACCACCACGCTCGGCGTCGAGATAGGAGCGCACACGGGCCAGCGAGAAGATGTCGCCCTCAGCCATGATCTCGACAGGAGCCCGCCCACCAAAAGCGTCGTTCGGCTTGCCGACCCAGGCATAGCCGCGCTCAGGGTCCGTGAAGAGCGTGCGCAGGCCCTTGTGGATGCCCATCAGCAGAGACAGGCGGGTGGCGAGGTCCCTGTCGATCCGGCCGGGATCACCGGCTTTCCAGCGGGCATAGGTCCGGGCGGAAAGCCCACCCAGGATCTCGCGCGCAACGGCGTCGCTCAGCCCCCATTTTTCGAAGAGCCTGATCACCGCCCGTGCGGCCGCGGCGGCCTCCTCAAGCGTAATCTCCGGCACTGCCGGGGTGGCAACAGTCCGCGGGATCTCGACAAGCATGGCTCACCTCACTTCGGCACAAAATAAGGACACTTATGCCAAATGGCAAGAGCAACCACGTTCCTGACGATCATCCCGCGGAGGCGCGGCAGGCAAAACTCAGCCCCTGCCGCCTTACATGCGCTCCTGCGCGAGCAGGCCGGAGCGGCGGAGCCCGGCACGCAAGCGTGATCCGCGCTCGGCGCTGGCCTGAACCGCTGCCGGGAGTGCGACGCAATCCGCGCGGTTCGTGCCGCCGCGTTCATCGCGAAGCGTAAAGCGTGAACACATCCAGGGATAGGGACCGGGCCGGCCGGCTGTGCGCCGGCCGGCTCAGTCCGAGGCGTTACCGCTGGCGCGGTTGATTGTTGTCGACAACCTGCTGGTAGGCGACGAGATCGAGGAACGCCTCGGCCTCCGTGACCTTGCCGTCCTTCATCCGGAACAACCAGGCGAACTGGTTTCGATAGGGGTGCCCGCCGGTCGTCGTGGCCGTCGCGTCGAAGCGGATGATCACCCTGTCGCCGATGGCCCAGATGTGCCGAACCTGGGGAACGAGCGGGGTCGCAAGGCGGCTTACCAGCGGCACGGAGGCCCGCTCGACGAAATCCGTGATGCCGCGATAGGTGCCCGCGACGGGGCCGGAGCCCGGAATCGTCCAGACGATGTCGGGGGCAAGGAGCTGCTGGAACACATTGTCCCCGGCGGCCCAGCGCTGGAACGCGTCGCGCACGATGGTCTCGTTCTGCGCCGTGTCGGCCCGTGCCGGAGCGCCGGTTGCGGGTGAGATGGCCAGGGCGACGATGACTGCCAGGCCGATGCGCCGGGTGGCGGTCGCAGATCGCGTGAATGGGGCAGCTGACTTCATTGAACGTCTCCTTCTCCTGAGGTTGGTTGGGAAGGCAGCCCGCGCTGCCATGCGCGGGCCGCCGCTGCCGGAGCGCCCGGCTTAAGGCATCGGCCCGAAAAGCGGATTGCGGTTTTCGGGGCAAAGCCGATGCAAAGACAAAGGGTTAGATCATCGGACTGGCTACGATATCGGGCCTGAGGATCTAGGGGGCCGTCGCAGATGACGGCCGCCGACGAAGAACCATGCCGGCATGGTGGAGGGTATCGGTGTCGACGAACTCGCCGTCGGCGGTGAAGCCGGTGTCGTCCCAGTATTCGATGCGACGGCCCGTCACTTCGTATCGGCCGCGATAGGCGCCCTCGCGGTCGCCGCGCGCCTCGACATAGCGGCCGCCCGGCAGGAGTTCGTGACGGATCCGGTTGTCGTCGGTGACCCACATGCCGACAAAGGGATGAGTGGCCTGCGTCATGGCTTTCTCCGCGAAGACAGCACTTGCAAGCGCCACCACGACGCCCGTAGCAATGATGATGACCCGGGCCCGCATCAGTGCGGCGCCTTGGTCGAGCGGACGACGATCTCGTTGACGTCCACGTCCTCGGGCTGCTCCAGCACGTAACGGACGGCCCGTCCGATGGCGTCAGGCTGGAGCGCAATGGTCCGGTAGGTCTTCATGGCTTCGGCCGCCGCGCGATCGGTGATCGTGTCGGCGAGCTCGCTCTCGACGACGCCGGGATTGATGCAGGTGACCCTGATGTCGCTGCGCTCCTGCCGGAGGCCGTCCGAGATCGCCCGGACGGCGTATTTCGTGGCGCAGTAGACGGCCGCCGTCGGCGAGACGCTGAGCGCACCGATCGAGGCGATGTTGACGATATGGCCAGAGCCCCGGGCGGTCATCTCCGGCAGAACCGCGGCAATCCCGTAGAGGACGCCCTTGATGTTGACGTCGACCATGCGGTCCCACTCGTCGACCTTCAGGGAGGCCATCGGCGAGAGCGGCATCACGCCGGCGTTGTTGACGATGACGTCGATCCGCCCGAACTGCTGACGGGCCGCGTCGGCGAACCGCAGGACGTCGTCCCGCCGCGTCACATCCAGGCGGCGATAGTCGACCTTGGCGCCGCCATGCCGAAGTTCTTCGGCGAGGGCATCGAGCCGCTCGACCCTGCGTGCGCCCAGCATGAGACGGGCTCCGGCGGCGGCGAGCTCGCGGGCGATGCCGACGCCGATGCCGCTTGATGCCCCGGTTATCAGAACGGTCTTGTCCATAGCCATGATCCAACTCCTCTCGTTTCGTCCGCTCAGTGATGCGGAGCCCGTGATCGAGAAGATGGACGCTCGGCTTCGTCGCCGGTATCTGGCCAAGAGGCGACATTGTGGTTAGACTTTCTAACCAATGGCGCCTGATCTCAACGCACTCGCGACCTTCGTCCTGGTCGCCGAGGAACGAAGCTTCCGGGCAGCCGCGGATCGGCTGGGCGTGACGCGTTCCGCCGTCAGCCAGACGATCAGGCGACTCGAAGACGCGATGGGAATCGCCCTCGTCCACCGCACCACCCGCAGCGTCGGCCTCACCGAAGCCGGCGAGCGTCTCCATGCCGACATCGCCCCCTCGCTGGCCGAGATCCGCGCGGCGACCGAGGCTGCGCATCAACTCGGCTCGGGACCGCGCGGCCAGCTGCGGCTGGTCGTCTCGTCGATCGCGGAAAGTTTTCTGTCAGGCCCGCTTCTCACCAGTTTCGGCGAGGCATGCCCGGACGTGCAGCTGGATGTGCTGGTGACGGATGACGAGATCGACATCATCGCCTGCGGCTACGACGCGGGCGTGCGGCTCGGTGAGGTCATCGAGCAGGACATGATCGCCATTCCCGTCTCCGACCCTCAGCGGCAACTCGCCGTCGGCGCTCCCGGCTACCTGGCGCGCCGGGGGACGCCGGTCCATCCGCGCGAGCTCGCGGCGCATCGCTGCATCGGCTGGCGCCCGGCGCCACGAGCGGCGCCCTATCGGTGGGAGTTCACGGAAGCGGGCCGGGATTTCGCGGTCGACGTGAACCCGGAGGTCACCACCAACGATATGGCGCTGATGATTCGCATGGCGGCCGCGGGCGGCGGCATCACCTTCGGGCTGGAGGAAACGTTTCGACCGTCCATCCAGCGAGGGGAGCTCGTTCCCGTGCTCGAAGACTATTGCCCGTTCTTCCCGGGGTTCTTCCTGTACTACCCGAGCCGCCAGAACATGGCGCCGAAACTCCGCGCCTTCGTCGATCACATCCGCAGGAGCCGGAATCGCGAGGCCGGCTCGGCGAACGCGTCCCGCATGCCAAGGTCGGCATAGGCGCCCGCCACCACCTTCGAACGCCCCGCCGATCGCGGCCGCCGACCGGCGCGTGACATGCGCCTTCGTTGGGCTGGGAAAGGCGGACCAGCGCAACGACGTTTCCACTTCACGCCCTGCTGGGGGCGCGTGGCTGGTATCAGCCGCGCCCTCGCTGTCGATCAAGCGCACCCTGCAACTGCTCGACGCGGATGGCCAGTGCTTCCCTGGTCAGATTGATCCCCTCCGGCGCTCCATCGATCGACAAGAGCAAGCCGCGCTCGGCCATTGCGAGCTGCTCCTGCGCCAGCTCCAGATGCTTCTTCATGATCTGCGTGACGCGGTCCTTGGCCTCCTAGTCCGTATCCATAGGGCCCTCGCTTGTTCGCTCCTGAGCGCATGACGATCGCATGACCGCGGCGGCGCGCCAAACGGTCTGCGGCGTTGCCATCCCCGGCTGCCTTGGCGAGGCCGTGGCCCTTGGTTCAAGTCCGGCCAGCGGAGGGTCCGGCGGAATAATCGGCGGCCATCGTCTCGTCGCCAGCGGTCGAATGGGCCTTCAACGCCCGGAAGAGCAAGGTCAGCACGATGGCGAGGGCGAGGTTGAGGACCAGCGTGTAGACGGCGGTGTAGCCCGGGAAGACATGACCACCGAAGCTGAGCGGAAAGGTCGGCGTCAGATTGGACGCGAAGGCCATCAGCGTGCCCGCCACGATCCCGGCCAGCCAGCCGATCAGCAGCGCCCAGCCGTTGAACCAGCGCGTATAGACGCCGAGCATCACCGCCGGCAGCGTCTGGATGATCCAGATGCCGCCGAGCAACTGCAGCTGGATGGCATATTGCGTCGGCACGAACAGGATGAAGACGAGCGCACCGAGCTTGACGATTAGCGAGACCCATTTCGCCATCTGGGCCTCCTGCCGATCGGTCGGGTTCCGGTTGATGAACTCCCGGTGGATGTTGCGGGTATAGAGATTGGCGGCCGCGATCGACATGATCGCCGCTGGGACCAGGGCCCCGATGCCGATGGCGGCAAAGGCGATGCCGACGAACCAAGCCGGGAAACTGTGCAGGAACAGCGCCGGCACCGCGAAATTATTGCCGAATTCGGCAAAGCCCGCCGCATATTCCGGCATGCTGCGGACGCCGGCGGCGATCGCGAAGAAGCCGAACAGCGCCAGGATGCCGAGCAGGAAGGAATAGGCCGGCAGCATGGCCGCGTTGCGCCGGATGGCCTTGCCGCCATTGGCGCTGAGAATGCCGGTGATGGAATGCGGATAGAGGAACAGCGCCAGTGCCGATCCGAGCGCGAGCGTCGCGTAGGTGCTGTAGGCCCCGGTCGAGCCGGGGGCCGGCGTTTCGAGCAGGAGCTTCGTGTCCGGCACCGCGGCGAAGATCTTGGCAAAGCCGCCGAGCTGGATCGGGATGATGATGATCGCGGCAAAGGCGGTGACATAGATCAGGATGTCCTTGACGATCGCGATCGAGGCCGGCGCGCGCAGGCCGCTCGAATAGGTGAAGGCCGCCAGCACCAGAAAGGCAAAGATCAGCGGCAGGTCGGCGGCAAGGCCGGTCCCGGAAATGCCGAGCGCGCCGATGACCACCTGGATGCCGACGAGCTGCAGCGCGATATAGGGCATGGTCGCGAGGATGCCCGTGACGGTCACGGCGAGCGCCAGCCAGCGATTGCCGAAGCGGCCGCGGACGAAATCGGCGGCGGTGATGTAGCCGTGCCTGTGGCAGACGTGCCAGAGCCTGGGAAAGACGAGGAACAGGATCGGATAGATCACGATCGTGTAGGGCACGGCGAAGAACGCCACCGCCCCGGCGCCGAAGGCGAGAGCCGGCACGGCGATGAAGGTATAGGCGGTGTAGAGGTCGCCGCCGACCAGGAACCAGGTGATCCAGGTGCCGAACCTGCGGCCGCCGAGACCCCATTCGTGCAGCTGGTCGAGATCTGCCTTGCGCCAGTTGGCGGCGGCGAAGCCGAGCCACGTGATGAAGCCGAACAACGCCACGAACACCGTGGTGGCGGTCCAGTTCACGTCATGCATGACACGCTCCTGTCGGAGCTCGTCGTCCTCAGGCACAGGGTCTGGTCGGGCGAGCTAGTCCTTTGTCGCGAAGTAGACGATGGCGGTGAGGGCGGCTGCGATCAGCACCCAGAGCATCTGGTACCAATAGAAGAAGGGAATACCGGCCCAGACAGGGTCGATCCGGTTGTAGAACGGCGGCCAGAGGACCGCGACGAACTGGGCGACGAAGAGCAGGTACCACCAGCTCCATCCGCCCCGACTTTCTCCGGAGCCGTTCATTCCGAACCCTCCCGACATCGTGCCTTTGGGTCAGATTAGATAGTATGCTCCCCTTGGGCATCGTCTGGCAATGACTCCCCGAATACCTGCGACAACGAGAACCGATGCTTGCGCGTTTCGGAATCGGCCAGCATCCGGATCACGGCTCCTTGCTTGGTCATCGCTCCCGGAGGCTGGTATAAACGCCGCCTGCGCAAGCGACGGGTCGCGGGATACGGCCGCCAGGGACAGGCCTGTCGACGAAGAGCATGTCCATGCAGGCCGAAACGGCAAGATCGAGGTCCTCCGATGACGCGCCATCAACCGGCCAAGCCGCAGCTTCTGTCCCGTGCCGAGCGCTACGCCGCCGGCAAGGCCCTGCGCAGCAAAGTTCCGCGCGAGAGCCATGCCGACTGGACGCCCCGCTCCAGCAGCGAGGCCGTCGCCATTCTCGCCGGGACCGATGACAGCCGCATTCCGGAGCTTCTGCCGATCCGCTACGAGCGCATGATGGTGAGTCCGTTCGCCTTTCTGCGCGGTGCGGCGGCGGTGATGGCGGAAGACCTGGCAGGCCTCCCATCGACCGGTCTGCCCGTTCAGGCCTGCGGCGATTGTCATCTCATGAATTTCGGCGCCTTCACCACCCCGGAAGAGAACGTCCTGTTCGACATCAACGATTTCGACGAAACCCTGCCGGGCATCGACTTCGCCGTCGATCTCAAGCGCCTGGCCGCCAGCGTGGCCGTAGCGGCACTCGACGCCGGATTTTCCAGGAAGGCCGCCCGGCTCACCATTGCCGCGACGGTGAGCGCCTATCGCCGCCGCCTGCGCAGGCTGGCCAAACTCACGCCGCTGGAGGCCTGGCATGCGCGCACCGAGCTTGGACAGGAACTGGAACGGATCGACGATCCGGCACTGCGCAAGCACGTGCAAGGCCTGCTGACCAAGGCGTCGCGCAATCCGCAGCAGGACAGCAACTTTCCCCGCCTGCATGCTGGGGCGGACGGCTCCTGGAGCATCGAGGATCGGCCGCCGCTGATCTACCATCTCCCCGAGGAACGCGACAGCACGCGCTCGCTGCAGGCCCACAAGGTCTTCCATCACTATCACGAGACGCTGCCGCCCGAGCGCCGCGTGCTGGCGACGCGCTACGGCCTGCGGGACCTCGCCTTCAAGGTCGTCGGCGTCGGCAGCGTCGGCACGTTCTGCGTCGTCGGCCTGTTCATGACGGCCGATGACGAGCCGTTGTTCCTGCAGGTCAAGGAAGCCCAGACCTCGGTCCTCGCCCGGCTGACGAAGAGCAAGAACCCGGGGCCGCCGCATCAGGGACAGCGGGTGGTGGAAGGCCAGCGCATGCTGCAGGCGGCGAGCGACGTCTTCCTGGGCTGGGCGGATGACAGCGCCAGCGGGCGGCATTTCTACGTCCGGCAACTCAAGAATCGCCGTCTCGGATCGATCGCCGAAGTCGTCGAGGGCGAAGCGCTGACGGCCTATGCCGAGCTCTGCGGCCGCACGCTTGCCCGCGCGCATGTCCGCTCGGGCGATGCGGCCACTATCGCCGGCTACATGGGCGCGTCCGAAATCTTTGACGACGCCGTGACGAGTTTCGCGATGGCCTATGCCGCGCAGACCGCGCTGGACCATGAGGCGCTCGTCGCAGCCAAGGGCCCCGTCAAGACAGCGCAGGAGCGAGCCAAGGCAGCATGAAGGGCCACCCGGCCGTGAGCTGCGCTCCCGGCATGCCCTGACCTTGCATGCCATAGGGTGGCGGAACAGCGTGCCTTCACGATCAGGCGCCGGCCCGCCCGTCTGGTCTCGTCGCACACCCACGGAGCCGTGCGGGACATTGCCGGATCGACGACCGACGTTCCTTCGCGGCCCTCGGCAAGAGCCCCGGCAAAGCTCTCGGGCTAGATCCTGTCGAAGCCCCCACCGACTGCGGCAAAGCCTCCCGCCACGCGCAGGCTGTCGATCGCGCCATGCTGCTCGATCGGCGCCACGCCCGCCCCGTTTGTCTTGATGCCACCGGTGATTTCGATTTCGCGGGCCGAGCCGCCCGGCTTGATGCTCAAGGCGATGGCAGAGAGGGTTACCACAACGCCCTTCACGAGCGACGGCCCTGTGCCCCCGAACGTCTCGATCCCGCGACGCACGACGAGCCGGCCGATCGGCTGGCTGATCTGGATGCCGACTGCGCCATCCGCATGGGTGACGACGCGATCGAACTCCGCGAGGTTCACCGTGCCGGTATAGACGTTGAAGCCGCGTGCACCCTGGCCGAAGGTTTCGATCAGCGCATTGACCCTCAGCTCGTGCACGATCCCGAAATTGACGAAGCCGATGCCGCTCGGGCCGTGGGACGTGATCTTCTCCTCGGCAGTCCAGCGGTCGACGACGCCCCAGTTGTCGAGCGCCATGTCGTTGACGCCATAGGTCACGACCGGTCCACGATTGCGCACCACGTCGACATGCGCGCCATGGACGGTGAAGACACCGCCGGTGATCTGGTCTGCGGTACCGGGCTCGATCCCGCCGTCGCTATAGACCGCCTCGGTTTCGAGCCGCCTCACGATGAGCCGGCCACCCGTGTCGCCAGCACCGCTTACGAAGATGCCGCCACCGCGAACCGGCGCACCATTGCGGCCGGCCGACAGGCCGACAAGGTCGGCGCTGACAACGACGGCCTCATCGGGCTGCATGTTCCATAGCGTGAAGGCACCCTGCAGGACGTAGACGCCGTAGCCATGCGGTCGCTCCGTCTCCCCGCGTGCATCGGCTGCGATGATGTCGAGCCCGATCACATCGACATGGCCACCACGCACCTTGTTGCGCGCGAGAATCTGGACGCGTCCGGTCGTGATCACGCTGCGCAGTTCGATCCGGCCCAGCGTCGCCATGCCGGTGTCGTTGAAGATCGCACGCCTGTCCGGAGCGGCGTCGAGGCGGATATTGTGAACTCGGTTGTCCGAGGACAGCTGGAGGCCATCGCTGCCCCTGGCGAACCTGATGGCAGCCCCGTCGCCCTCCCCGCGCAGCGACTGCCCCGCGCCAAGACGGATGGACGGCACATCGATCAGGTCACCGTGAACGACGATGTGAGGAGTGGCCGTATCCTGGGCGGCTCCGACCAATTGCTCGACTGTCGAGACCACCTCAAACATCGCATTCATACTGCGCCCTCCCAATAACCGAGGATATCGTCGTCAAACGCGCGCTATACGAATATTGCATCGAAACAGCTGGTTTCGATCGTGTTGAATGCTGATTGATGAGAGCGCACGCCGCGATGGCGGGCGAATTCCCTCCCCGAGGCTACCGAAGGCCGCCATGCGACGCGAGCGAGCTGCGTTCATGTTTCCGTGATCGCAATGCCGGGTCTGCGGGAATGGCAAAGCTGTCCGCTTCCGGAAAGGTCCCGCTCCGATCACCCGTCCCAGCCATTCCATGCAAGCTCGGTCATGGGTCTGGCCCGCGCATGGTGGCATTGCATCCTGACCACCTCATCTTGCCTCGGCGGGCCACCGGCTGTGCAGGTCGTCGATGATGATGGAATGGGAATGGCGCGAACCATGCTCTGCAAGGTGAGGATGTCCCGGTGGAAGCTCGGGATGGTCATGCGCAAGGGCATCCGCGCTGCCGGCCGGCCAAAGCCGCGATGCGAAGAGCACTGCCGCCAGCGTCGCCAGCGCGAACAGGCCTGCCAGTGTCGCCAGTGGCAGTATCGCGCCGAGCCAGCCCGCCAGCGGATAGGTCACCAGCCAGCAGGCATGCGAGAGCGCGAACTGCGCGGCGAACACCGCCGGACGATCCTCGGCGTGAGCTGAGCGTCGCAACAACCGGCCTGACGGTGTCTGTGTCGCGGAGTAACCGATGCCGAGCAGCGCCCAGGTGATCAGGAGCACTGCCCAGCCGGTACCCGTCGCCGCCGGAGCGAGTGCCCAGCCGCTGGCCCAGAGGAGAGCAGCGAAGCCGCCAAGGACGGCAGCCAGAAGGGTCGCCGCCGTCAGCATTACCGTTCGATCTGCGACCCGCTCCAGCACACGCGGCAGCGTCAGCGCCGACAGCATGGACCCGCCGCCGAAACAGGCCAGCGCGAGCGCAACCGCGTTGTCGTCAAAGCCGAGGCGCCCCTTCACGATCACCACGGTATTGACGATGACGAGGGCACCACCCATCGCCACTGCCATGTTGAGCGCGAGCAGTCCGCGCAGCCTCGGCGTCGCGAGATAGATCCTGATCCCTCGCGTTGTCCGGTCGTAGATCCCGCCCTCGCGTTTCCTGGCTGGAGAAACCGGCAATGTAAGGGAAAGGACGAGTGCTGCCGAGACGAGGAAGCCGATGACCGTGCCACCGAAGAGCCAGTGAAAATTGATGACCGTGAGCAAGGCGGCCGCGAGTATCGGGCTGACGATGCTTTCCAGGTCATAGGCCAGGCGCGAGAGCGAAAGGGCTTTGGTGTAGTCGTCCTCGTCCGGCAGCACGTCGGGAATCGTGGCCTGGAAGGTCGGCGTGAAGGCAGCCGAGGCCGACTGAAGCAGGAACACGGCCAGATAGATCTGCCAGATCTCGGTGATGAAGGGCAGCGTGAGCGCGATGGCCGCGCGCACCAGATCCATGGCGATCAGGAAGGCGCGGCGCGGCAGCTGTGCCGCAAACGCACCGACAATGGGCGCGACGGTGACATAGGCGATCATCTTGATCGCGAGCGCCGTGCCCAGGACGGCGCCAGCCCTCTCGCCGGCGAGTGCGAAGGCGAGCAGGCCGAGCGCGACCGTGAGGAGACCGGTGCCGACCAGCGCGATGATCTGCGCGGCAAACAGGCGACCGTAGACGCGATTGGACAGGACCTTGAGCATTGTGGCCTCAGAGGAACTTCGTGATCTGCTTGAACTCGTCGATCGGCTGGCGACGCTCGGTCGGCAGGTGGCCAAGGACTTCGTCGAGGCAGTGATCGAGATGATCCTGCACCAGCGTCCGCTTTGCCTGCCTGATGGCGCTCTCGACGGCCTGGAGCTGCGTCGCGATGTCGAGACAGGAGCGTCCGGCCTCGATCATCTCGATGACCTTGGCAAGGTGACCACCAGCGCGCTTCAGCCGTTTGATGATCGCGGGATGGGATTCATGGATGTGGGCTTCCGACATTTCCTTCCTATATCCCCCCAGGGGGGATATAGGAAGGCGCTTCTCGGCCGTTTGCGGCGAAACCAGCCTCGCATCCCCCCTGAAACACAAAGCCGCCCTGAAGGAGCGGCCTTGGACGCGAGCGCAAACGCCAAGCCTATCCTGGCCGACGGTGTAGGATCTTATCGATCGCCCTCCCCTGGGCGAGTTCATCGATGAGCTTGTCCAGGTAGCGGATCTCCCGCATCACCGGCTCGGCGATCTCTTCGACGCGGACGCCGCAGACCTTCCCCCTTATCTCGGCTCGCGCAGGATTGAGCGCAGGCGCCTGGGCGAAGAAGGTCTCATAGTCCGTATCCTTTGCCAGTTCGCAGGCGAGCGCCTCTTCCCCGTAGCCGGTCAGCCAGTGGATGATCTGGTCGACCTCCGCCTTCGTCCGGCCCTTCCTCTCCGCCTTGGCGACCAGAAGCGGATAGACCTTGGCGAAGCTCATTTTATAGATGCGGTGCTGGGTCATCACGTCCACTGCCGCAGGCCAGCGCGTGGCGCGCCCAAACGTCAAAAAGAGCAAACCTGACGTCATGGTTCAAGGTTCGGGGCGGCCAGCCTCCGCTCGAAGTCCGCCCGGCTGTGCCATCTTCCGTCCTCGGGCTCAGGAAGCGCTTCCGCAGCGATCCGAGATTGATGTTCTACGCCCCTCGTCGCCGGATGTTGAGCTCGGACGCCCCCATCGATCGATAGTCCACCAGTAGGACACGCATTCACCCGGATTTCGCGTTCGAACAGCATCGAGGCATTCGACAGTCCATCCAAAACCTCGTTGTCCGCTGACTTTGCATCGGTCTCCGAACTTTCCGCCAAGTGTCCGCAACACCATTCGCCAATGCCGCGGGTCGACATTCCCCGCTAGCCGCGTCAACCGAGCAAGTTGGCGGACCAGCTCCAGACTACATGCTCGCACGGAACTCCCGGGGTGTACGGCCCGTCGCCTTCTGGAAGGCGCGGGCGAAATTGGCGGGAGAGGAATAGCCCATTTCCGCCGAAACACGGGTGATCGAACCATTGGTGTGCCGGAGCAGCTCGGTTGCGCGCTGGAGCCGAGCCGCGTTCGCCAGGCTGCGAAAATCGGTGCCGGCCCGGTTTAGCTCGCGTTGCAGTGTCCGGATGCTGGTGCCCATCGGTCGTGCAGCCCCATCGATCGAGACGCTGCCGGTGAGAACCTGGGCCCGGAGCTGCTCCCGGACGACGTCGAGCAGATCGCGCGGAGCCCCGCCGGGCCGGTCTCGCGCCACGTCCTCGATGGTGACGATGGGCCATGCCCCGCGGTTGGGAGCAGCCGACAAGAGATGGCGTTCCATGACGATCGTCACGGCCGGCGCGTTGAACAGGACCGGACAGTGGAAGAGATCTTCGAACAGGCCGACCTGGCGCGGCCTCTCGATATTGAGCTCGATGCGCAGCGGCCGCCAGTCGAACGGCAGATAGGCCCTGAGAACGCTGAGCAGAACGCCGGCCGCCGCACCGGCGATCATCTCGTAGCCAGCATGGCCGGCAAGTGCGAAGACATAGCTGTAGCGTGCCTCGTCGCCGGTGATCGCGAGCGACATCCGGTCATCCGTGCTGTGATAGCCAAGGGCCGAAATGGCCCGCTCGATGGATTGGCCCAGCGTCTCGGCCCCCAGGACGTAGCGCCCGAAACAGCCGTAGTTGCCGGCGTTCATCATCGGGGCGATCAGGAGCCCGAGATTGGGCTCGCCGGCCGCTCTCGCGGCGGCATTGACGAAGCCGAGCACTGCGGCATGCGGGATGAAGCAATTGCGGCCCTCGGTCAGCTCGAGATCGAAGCCCGCCGCACGGTTCGCCCGCAGCAGCGCCCTCTCCCCGAGTTCATGACGCAGGAATGCCGGCAGGCCGTGCAGGATATGGCTGGAGATGACCGGGATTTCAGACACGCTTTGGACACTCCGGAATGCCGCAAGGTTGGCGCAAAATGAGTGGTCTTGAAATCCGATTGCTGTTTTGTCGCACAGTATAAGTGCCGCGGGCAAACGGGAAACCGGTTTTGGCCGTCGGCAGCTTTGTTGTCGTTGAAGGAATTTCGGGCCGTGTGCGCGAGGACGTTGATCAGGTTAGCTGGACTGACACTCTTCGCGACCTTGTCGTGTTCGGGAGGAGCCCTGGCGGAGGATTCGACGCGCAGCACGGCCGATCTGGCCAAGGCGGCGCAGAACCCCGTTGCCGACATGATCAGCCTGCCCTTCCAGAACAATTTCAACTTCAATGTCGGGCCGCATAAGCAGCTGCAGAACGTCCTCAACATCCAGCCCGTGATCCCGATCACGCTGAACAAGGACTGGAACCTGATCACGCGCTGGATCACGCCGGTGATCGCGCAACCGGCCCTGACGGTGAATGGCGAGCGCGAGTTCGGCCTCGGCGACATCAA
>NZ_JBFRHE010000010.1:0-260809 GCF_052115715.1 Allobosea sp. 2KB_26 | reverse complement strand
GATCCAGGCGCGCAGCCCGGCGCTGACCGAGGCGAACTGGGCCGGCGCCAATGCCGGTGCGCTCACTCTGGCGAAGCGCAACGACATCACCTCGCGCAGCGAGCTTGGCCTGCAGCTCGACTACGCCAGCGGGCTGAACGGGCTGCCGGTCGCCGGCTATGTCCGGGCGAGCTGGGCGCATTACTACCAGCGCGATGCCGGCCTCTCCGCCTCGATCGCCGGGCTGACCGGTTCGGGATTTGCGGTCGAAGGCGCCAGGCCCGCGCGCAACAGCGCGCTGCTTGCCGCCGGGCTCGACCTCAGGCTCAGCCCCGCCGTGACGCTCGGCGCCCGCCTCGACGGCGAACTCTCCGGCTCCACCAACCGCCTTGGCGGCCAGGCCCAGATCAGGGTGAGCTTCTAGCGCGGGCATTCCGGCCGCGTGCATGAACTCGCTCGAATGACAGGCATTGGAGTTGCTGCAGAAGGCTGCCTGCGCTTAAACGCAGCATGCGCCAGGCCCTGCTGATCGTGGACGTGCAAGCCAGCTTCTCGCCACCGGAATGGCTGATCCAGGGTATTGCGGCTGTCGCCGCCGGTATGCCGTCAGTCGCGACCGTCGAGAGGCATGATGAGGCGGCGACGCCTTTCGAGCGCCAACTGGGCTGGAAACCCGGCCTGTCGGACGAGAGCCTGGTTCCTGCCGATCGCGTCTTTGTCAAGCACGGCTATCTGCCACCGGCTGCGATGATCGACCATCTCCTGGGCATGCAGGTGGAGCGTGTGCTGGTCTGCGGGCTGCAGGCCGACACCTGCGTTCTCGCCGCCGGCTTTGCCCTCTTTGATGCCGGCCTCAGTCCGGCGCTCCTAAGTTGGTTGACCGTCGGCTCCTCCTTGGATCGTTCCGGCGAATTGGGCGTCCGGCTTTGGCGCCACCATTTCGGTGCGGTGATCCTGGGCCCTGATGAGCTTCTGGCGGGTTAGCGCGGCCTCGGCTCGCTCCGGGTTCGATGCGGCATGACGAAGCATTAATGCCTGCGTCATCGAACAGATCGGCTCGCAGCCCTATGCGGATCGTGCTCGGTGTTTCGCTTTCAGGACGCGTCGCGTGAGTGATCTGACGCGATACCGATTGCCTGGCGTCGAGTGCAGGTCGAAGCAGTGAATGCTCCCTGCGCGCGTCGTTACTCGTACCGGGAATACCCGGGCGAGGCGTCGGCCCGCGGGAGGAGGCGCCGTGATGGGGAGATAGCGGCGCCTCCTCTTCGATCGCGCATGGAGCGGTGCGCATCTCGAGGCAGGCGAGTTTGGCGGCATGACGTGTGTCGCGCTGGGCTCAGCGTCGTCCCGCCCCGCATGCATCTGGGGATGAGCCTGCCAAAGCCGAAGCCCTGGGCCGGCGGAGCGCCAGGCGGCCATCGCCCAAGAAAAAAGGGCCACGCCAAAGGCGCAGCCCGAAGTCTAGGGAGGAAACGCCCAAGGAGGGCGCCACAGCATCTCTGCTGCGGTGCACAGGAGATAGGGCGCCGCTCTCGCGACCGCAAGAGGAAAAGGGCAGTATCGCTGCCCTTTTTTCAGGCGGCCTGCTCAGCCTTGCTGCACGGCCGCGGGATCCATCCACATCACCTCCCAGACATGGCCGTCGAGATCCTGGAAACTGTGGCCATACATGAAGCCGTGGTCCTGCGGTTTCGCATAGGTTTTGCCGCCGGCGGCGACCGCAGCATTCACCATCGTGTCGACATCGGCGCGGCTTTCGCGCGACAGGCAGGTCAGGACCTCGGTGACCTTGGTCGCGTCGGCAATCGGCTGTGGTGCAAAGCCTGCGAATTTCTCGTGCGTCAGCAGCATCGCGAAGATGGTGTCGCTGATCACCATGCAGGCGGCGGTGTCGTCGGTGAATTGCGGGTTGAAGCTGAAGCCGAGCGCCTTGAAGAAGGCCATGGACTTCTGCAGATCCCTCACCGGCAGGTTGACGAAGATCATCTGGGGCATGGTCGTTCCTTGCTTGTTTTTGGTGGTGTGGGTTGGGAAACGGCCGCCGCCATAGGCGGTAGCAGTCAGGGCTGGGACAGTGCCCTGAGATCGTGCCGGAAACGGTCAGGATCCGTCCCGGGCAAGAGCGCGTCGACCTCGCGGTGGACGCGCTCCCAGGTCGGGACGGCAAGGAGGAGCAATGCATGGCCGGCTGGCTGCAATGTCAGCAGCCGGCTGCGTCGATCATCCGGATCGCTGTCGACCGAAACGAGACCGCGCCGCTCGAGCGGCTTGAGCGCCGCCGTCAGGGTGGTGCGGTCCATGGCAAGGAGGTTTGCCACCGGGCCGAGGCTCGGTGGTTGCGGGCGATTGAGCGACATCAACAGCGAGAATTGCTGGTTCGTCAGGTCAAACGGCCGCAAAGCCTCGTCAAAGCGTCGTGCAAGTGCCCTGGCTGCCTGCTGCACATGCAGGCACAGGCAATGGTCCCGCACATGCAATGTGGTCTCGAAGGGCAGCCGGCTCTCGGCGGAAAGCGGGATGGGCTTTGACATGGTGTTTTTATGTTGATATCAACCTATTCTGTCAAGAGGGGGCGTTTCTGAAGGAGGAAGGCCATGCAGCAACACCCGGTTGTTTCACGCGAGGACTGGCTTGCCGCGCGCAAGGTTCTGCTCGCCCGCGAGAAGGAAGAGACGCGTCTGCGCGACGCGGTGAATGCCGAGCGAAGCGCCTTGCCCTGGGTCCGGGTCGAGAAGAATTATGCCTTCGACACGCCGGCAGGGAAGCGGCGGCTGGTGGAGCTGTTCGACGGGCGCAGCCAGCTGATGATCTATCATTTCATGTTCGGGCCGGAATGGGAGGCAGGTTGCCCCGGTTGTTCCTTCCTGGCTGATCATCTCGACGGCACGCTGGCGCATCTGAACAATCACGACGTGACATTGGTGGCAGTTTCGCGCGCGCCGCTGCAGAAGATCGAGGCCTATAAGCGCCGCATGGGCTGGCGCTTCCCCTGGGTCTCGTCCCATGGCAGCGACTTCAATTTCGACTACCACGTCTCATTCACGCCCGAGCAGCTCAAGGGAGACAGCGTCCGCTACAATTTCACCGATACGCCGGTGGGCAATGCGCATGACGAGCTGCCCGGACTGAGCTCGTTCATCCGCAACGAAGCCGGCGAGGTGTTTCATACCTATTCGAGCTATGCGCGGGGCCCGGAGGAGCTGATCGGGACATTGATGATCCTCGACCGCGCCCCCAAGGGCCGCAACGAGGACTCGACCATGAGCTTCGTCAAGCGCCACGACGAGTACGAGACGGTGCCGATGGCCGCAGCCTGCTGCGCGTGATTGCAGGCCTGGTGCGCCCGGAACCCGGGCGTCACCCGGCCGATGAGAAGCGCAGGACCGGGGTCCATGCCAGCCTTGAACATCCAGGTTCGGGCATGGTCCCCGAGGCTCTCTTCACCGCCGGTCCGGCGCATCGCCCGAGGCCAGAATGGCTCAGCCCCGCGCCACGCTCGCGCGCTTCACGATGCTGGTCAGTTCCGGCGATGGATCGAGCGTGCCGAAGACATACCCCCAGTCGGCATCCAGCCTGGAGCGGCAGAAGGTCTCGAACACCGCCTCGTCCGCGTGCTTCTTCAGCTCCGAGGCCTGCAGCGCATAGGCCATCAGGTTGGCGAGCCGGCGGCCATGGCCATCGTCATTGCGCGGTTTGGCCACCTCGTCGCCGAGCCTGTCGAGCCAGCGGTCGAGCGCGCGGTTGGCGCCGCGAGCGGAACCGAGCTCGGCCATGAAGGCCTCTTTCGTGCGTGGATCGCGGTTGAACGAACGCAGCACGTCCATGCACATCATGTTCGAGGTGCCTTCCCAGATCGCGTTCAGCGGCGCCTCGCGATAAAGGCGCGCCATCGGGTTCTCCTCGATGAAGCCATTGCCGCCATGGCATTCCAGTGCCTCGACGACAAAGCCGGCAGCGCGCTTACAGTTCCAGAATTTCGCCAGCGGTGTCGAAACCCGTGCGACATGCCGCTCCTGCTCGCTGCTCTCCATCGCATCCGTTGCGGCGGCGACTCGGAAGGCCATCAGGGTCGAGGCCTCGGAGTCGATCGCGAGATCGGCAAGAATATTGGTCATCATCGGCTGATCGGCCAGCGAGGAGCCAAAGCCCTTGCGCGATTGCGTGTGATTGAGCGCGAGCGTCAGCGCCTGCCGCATCAGCCCGGCCGAGCCGATGGCGAAATCGAGCCGGGTCAGATGGGCATGGCTGAGGATCTCGCGAATGCCATGTCCCTCTTCGCCGACCAGCCAGCCCAGGCACTCGCGGAATTCGACCTCCGACGAGGCGTTCGAGCGGTTGCCGGCCTTGTCCTTGAGCCGCTGGATCTGCAGCCGGTTGCGGCTGCCATCCGGCAGGAAGCCGGGGGCGAAGAAGCAGGAGACGCCGCTCTCGCTGCGCGCGAGCGTGAAGAACCCGTCCGATTGCGGGACCGAGAAGAACCATTTGTGTCCGGTGATCAGATAGACCCGCCCCTCCGGCGTATCCTCGAGATAGCGCGCGGTCGTCTGAGTCTGCCGGAGGTCCGACCCGCCCTGCTTTTCGGTCATCGCGTAGCCGATGCTTGCTCCTGTCTTCTGGGAGACCGGGAGCGGGCGCTGGTCATACTGGCCAGAGGTGATCTTCTCGCGCCAGAGCGAGAACTCAGGCTGGGCCAGGCCCGGCCAGGCGGCATAGGTCATGCCGGTCGGGCAGCCGACCCCTTGCTCGATCTGGTTCCAGACATAGGAGAGGACGCCACGCGCGACATGGCCGTTCGGTTCGGTCGTCGTCCAGGCCAGCGAGGGCACCTCGTGCCGGAAGGCGAGCGTCATCAATTCGTGCCAGGCCGGATGAAATTCGACCCAGTCGACGCGATTGCCGAAGCGGTCATGCGTCATGAGTTCGGGCGTGAACCTGTTGGCCAGACGCGCGAGATCCTGCACCGCCTCAGCGCCGGCATGGGCGCCGAGCGCCGTCGCTCTGCCTGCCACCCAGGGAGCCTGGCGCGTGACGACGCCCTGCAGCACCGCGTCGTCGGAGAAGGCGTTCCAGCCCGTGGCTGGGCGCGCCTGATTCAGCACCTGATGGGTCGAGGCAATGGCGTGCACGGTCATGTTGGTCCTCTGGTCAGGTCCGGCGCTCTGCTGGGTATCCCGTCCCGGGACGGGGGAATGAAGGGGATCCGAGGCTGACGGGTTGCGCTATTCGGCCGCTTCGCGCGGGACCCCGCCCGGCGGTTCCGGCACCTCGCAACCGGTGACACAGCAGCGTCCCGGCTGCTTCGAGACACGGCTGCCATCGGCGAGGACGCCCCGTCCGAGCAGGCTCTCGACCAGTTCGACCTTCTCCGCCACCGGATAGTTGCGCCAGATCTCGCGCTTCATCGCTTCCGGCGAGCCGCCGCCATGCAGCGAGATCACCGAATACCAGCCGGCCTCCTTCGAGACGGTGAGATCCTCGATGAAGCGCGCGACCTCGGCGCGCTGGGCGTGCGGGATATCGGGGCGGCCAGCGAGTACGGCGGCCAGCGAGGCGGCGGTCTCGGGATTATGGTCCTCGTCCGGGCCCGGCAGCGCCACGATCAACCCGCCCGATACGTAGTGGGCGATGCGGTGCATGTCGTAGATCTGCGTCGCCAACAGCAGCTTGCCGATATTGGAGAAGACGCTGTCCGGCATTACCGAGCCTGCCGGATCCCTCTGGCAGTAGACGGAGGCCGCGACACCGCAGGCAAAAAAACCTTCGGTGATCTTGATCAGCTCGACCATCTGCTCGCGGACATGGCCATGACGCTCGGTATCGAGCCCGTTGGCATCGATCATCAGTGCGCCGGCGCCGATCAGGAGATCTCCGAACCCGGCTCGGGCGCCGATGCAGGAATGGCGGTGATGCGTCGCATAGCTCGTGGTCAGGAAACCACCTTCCTCGGTCTCGCCGGCCAGGAACACGCGGTCCCACGGCACGAAGACATCGTCGAACATCACGACGCCGGTCGACTGGCCGTATTGCGCCGAGAATTTTGCAGCTGGATCGCCGGGGCGTCCGGCAGGTCGCGCTACGATGGTGACGCCGGCGGCATCGCAGGGCACGGCGCAGCAGACTGCGAAATGCTCGTCGCCCGGCACATGGGTGCGGCAGGGCATCACCAGGAATTCGTGCATATAGGGCGCGCCGGTGACGATGGCCTTGGTGCCGCGAATGACGATGCCGTCCTTCCGCCGCTCCTTGATGTGAACATAGGAATCCGGGTTCGCCTGTGCGCCCGGTCGCTTCGAACGGTCACCCTTGGCGTCGGTCATGGCGACGCCAAGCGTCAGGTCCTTGTCCTGAACCTCGTGCAGATAGGCGCGGAAGCGTTGCGCATAATCGCTGCCGTGACGGGCATCGGTGAGCGCTGTCGCCTGCCAGAGCGCATTCAGCGCATCATGGCTGAGATAGCGCTGGGCGCAGCCCGAGATCTTGCAGACCAGCCGAACCGCCTCGAGCTTCGCGAGCAGGTCGCCGGAGCTCTCGTTGATGTGCAGCATACGGTTGACGGTCTTGCCGGAGCTTGTCTGCCGCGCCGTCATCACCGGGAGATGGGCCTCCTGATGGGCGAGACCGTAGGTGATTCCGACCGCATTGACGCCCGGTGCCAGCAAGGGCTCGTCAGCCACGCTCTCGACACGCTGGCCGTTGACGAAAACCCGAGGATGATAGGCGCGCAGCGACTCGCGATAGCCAGCAGCATCCATCAGCATGGGCGTGTCCTCTTGATATTTGAGTGTTGCCCGTAAAATTGAACGCCGTTAGAATTTCCGTCAACCCAAATCTGGAGCGATGTCGAGGTGGCAGTGGCCGAGACGATGCGAGGTCGCCGCAAGCGGGCGGTCACGGAACTCAGGCGCGGGCTGATCCTCGACGCCGCACGCACGGTCTTCGAGCGCGATGGGTTGGATGGCGCCTCGCTGCGCGGCATCGCGGCGGAGGCCGGCTACACGCCGGCGGCGCTCTATTTCCATTTCGATTCCAAGGAAGCGCTCTATGCCGAGGTCCTTGGCCAGTCGCTGTCGGCGCTGCGCGACCATGTCGACAAGGCGGTCGAAGGAGCTGCTACGCCGGAAGCCCAATTCCGCCTGGCAGCGCTCGCCTTCTTCGATTTCTATGCGGCCCATCCCAGGGATCTCGATCTCGGCTTCTACCTGTTTCGCAGCGGCATGCGCCCCCACGGGCTCGGTCGCGAGCGGGACAAGGCGCTGAACGAGGCACTTGAGGCGGCGCTCTCGCCCATCAGGCAGGCCGCAGAACAGATGGGCTCCGATCAGGAGACGGCACGACTGGCCATGGCCGATGCCTTCGCTCATGCTTCGGGCGTGCTGCTGCTCGCCCATACGCAGCGGCTGCGGATGTTCGGCGCGCAGGCGCGCGTGCTGATGGAACGCTATGTCGATGTCCAGATCGGACAGTTGCTGATGAAGGGAGAGCGGCCATGACGCTGCTGAAGGTTGAGCGCGCCCGCCTCGTCATTATCGATTTCCAGACGCGCCTGATGCCCGTGATCCATGACGGGCCTCGCATGGTCGCGAATGCGCGCCGGCTCGTCGAGGCCGCAGCCCTGCTCGATGTTCCCGTGGTGATGACCGAGCAGAACCCGGCCGGGCTCGGCAGCACGGTGCCGGAATTGTCGGGCGCGGGTCCGGTGGTGACCAAGATGAGCTTCGACGCCTGCGCCGAACCAGCCTTTCTCGGCGCGCTGGAAGAGGACGAGGAACTGATTGTCTGCGGTTGCGAGGCGCATGTCTGCGTTGGGCAGACGGTGCTTGGACTGCTGACGCAATGGCGCCGCATCCTCGTGGTGCAGGACGCGATCGGCTCACGTGCTGCCGAGAACAAGGAGGCCGCAATCCGACGCATGGCGGCTCATGGCGCCGAGATGGTCACGACCGAGATGGTCCTGTTCGAATGGCTGCGGACGGCGGAACACCCACAGTTCCGCGCCGTGTCCAAGCTGATCAAATGAGGATACGAATGACCAAGCCTGCCATCTGGTATTTCGACCTCATCTCACCCTTTGCCTATCTGGCATTGACGAAGCTCGACGCGATTGAAGAGCTGCGGCCCATCGTGATGAAGCCGATCGTCTTTGGTGCCGTGCTCAAGCACTGGGGCCAGCTCGGCCCGGCCGAAATCGCGCCGAAGCGCGTCCACACCTATCGTCTCGCGACGCATCTGGCCCAATCGCAGGGAGTGCCCTTCCGCTTCCCGCCGAGCCACCCGTTCAACCCGCTCGCCATGCTGCGCCTGTTGACCGCTCTCGATGGGCAGAAGGGCGCGGTCCGCGAAGCGTTTCGGCTGATCTGGGGGCAGGGGCGCGACGGTAACGATCCAGCCGTGCTGGCCGAGGTGGCGGCGGCGGCCGGAGATCCTGCTGCGCTCGGCCGCATTGGCGGACAGCCGGTGAAGGATGCCCTTCGCCAAGCGACCGAGGAGGCCGTCGCGGCCGGAATCTTCGGCGTGCCGAGCCTGCTGATCGATGGCGAGATCTTCTGGGGCGTCGATGCCATGGCCATGGCGCTTGACTATCTGGTGGCGCCGGAAAGCTTCCTGACCGGTGAAATGGCGCGGGTTTCGAGCTTGCCGGTCGGCGTTCAGCGGCGGGTCTGACCACCAGGGAAGGAGACGGCGCAGTTTCACCATCTTGTCGTCCCAAGCTGGACGTCGGCCGAGGCGTTGCGCCCGGCCGGTACAGGAGGAGACGTTCATGCTGCGCCGGTCCTTTCTTCAGCTCGGCCTTGCCGGGCTTGCGGCGCCTGTCCTGATCGGCCGTGCGGCGGCCGCCGGTCCGACGACGCCGGGCTCCAGGTTCAACGTCACCTATTTCGACATCCCGGCGATCAAGGGCTCTCGCGATGTCGCCGATGCTGGCGACGGCACGATCTGGGTCTGTGGTCAGCGCAATGGCACGCTCGGCCGCTTCGATCCGCGTTCGAGCGAACTCAAGGTGGTTGAGCTCGGGCAGGGGGCCGCGCCCCATGGCGTGGTTCGGGGCCCTGACGGTGCTGCCTGGGTGACGGAAGGTGGCCAGAACGCCATCGCCCGCGTCGACGACAAGACGCACAAGGTCGATCTTTTCAAGCTGCCTGCGGGGCGCGAAAACGCCAATCTCAATACCGGAGTCTTCGACAAGGACGGCATCCTCTGGTTCACGGGCCAGGGCGGGATCGTCGGCCGCTTCGACCCGAAGACCGCGAGGATGGAGGTCAAGGATGCGCCCCGCGGACCGGGCGCCTATGGCATCACCAGAACCCCTTCCGGCGAGATCTGGTACGCCTCGCTGGCCGGCAACCACATTGCCCAGATCAATCCCGGCACCTTCGAGATCACGGTGGTCGAGCCGCCGACGCCTGGTCAGGGAGCGCGGCGGGTCTGGTCGGATTCGAAGAACCGCATCTGGGTCAGCGAGTGGAATTCCGGCAATGTCTCGGCCTATGACACGCTCAGCAACAGCTGGAAGACATGGAAATTGCCGGGTGACAAGCCGCGCACCTATTCGGTCTATGTCGATGACGCCGACAAGGTCTGGCTGACGGATTTCGCGGCCAATGCCATCGTGCATTTCGATCCGGTCACCGAAGCCTTCAGCAGCTTCCCGAGCGACAAGCCGGGCGCCAATGTCCGCCAGATGGATGGACGGTCCGGCGAGGCCTGGGGCGGCGAAAGCGGCAATGACCGGTTGGTCCGCATCCTGACGGTGAAGCAGGCGTGAGGAGCGTGCTCGCTGCCGTCGCAGTCGCGGCGGTCCTGCTTGCCGCACGGGCTGGTTCAGCTCAGGAGAGCAGTGCGGGCGAGCATCTGTTCGCGACCTGCCAGGCCTGCCACAGCCTCGACCCAGCCAAGAGAGGTATGGCCGGCCCGCATCTCGCCGGCCTCTCAGGCCGCCGCGTCGGTACGGCGGAAGGGTTCGATTACTCGCCGGCGCTGAGGGCCGCTGGTGCGCAGGGTCTCAGCTGGGACGAAGACCGGCTGAAGGCCTATCTCGCCGATCCCGAGGGCATGTTCAAAGGCAGCTGGATGAGCGCGCCAGGGCTCGCCCGCGAGGCCGACCGGGCAGCCGTCGCTGATTTCCTGATGCGGCAGCGCTGACGTCAGAGCGGTCGCTTGATGGCCCTCGAGATCACGCCGACGATGCCCTCGCGGAACAGCATCACGCAGATCACGAAGATGACGCCCTGCACCACGGTGACCCACGCGCCAAGGCTGGCGAGGTAATTCTGCATGGAGACAATGACGAGCGCACCGACGATGGGCCCGAACACGGTACCGAGCCCGCCGACAAGCGTCATCAGGACGACCTCACCGGACATCGACCAGTGCACGTCCGTGAGTGAGGCGAGCTGGAAAACGATCGCCTTGGTCGAGCCTGCCAGCCCCGCCAGCGCAGCCGAGAGCACGAAGACCGCGAGCTTGTAGCGATTGGCGCGGTAGCCGAGCGAGATCGCGCGCGGCTCGTTGTCCCGGATCGCCTTGCAGACCTGGCCGAAGGGCGAATGGATGATGCGGTAGATCAGTAGCAGCCCGGCCATGAAGATGACGGCGACCACGTAATATAGCGCCTTGTCGTCGGCGAGGCTGATCAGGCCGAAGAGCTTGCCGCGCGGCACTGACTGGATGCCGTCCTCGCCGCCCGTGAAGCGCGGTGTCTGCAGCGAGAAGAAGAACACCATCTGCGCGAGCGCGAGCGTGATCATGGCGAAGTAGATGCCTTGCCGGCGGATCGCGAGCGAGCCGAAGACGGCGCCAAGCATGCCGGCAATCAGCGTCCCGGACAGGATCGCGAGCTCGGGCGTCAAGCCCCAGTTCTTGGCCGTATAGGCGCTGACATAGCTTGCCATGCCGAAATAGGCGGCATGGCCGAAGGAGAGCAGACCGCCATAGCCAAGCAGAAGGTTGAATGCGAGCGCGAACAACGCAAAGCACATCACCTTCATCACGAAGACGGGATAGGCGACGAAAGGCGCGACGGCGACCAGGACCGCGAGCCCGATGAAGATCGCCCGATGCAGGCGCTCGGTTCCCTTCGTGGTCTCGGTGACCGCGAGGCCGCCCGCGGGAACGTCGGCGGAAAGCGCATCGGCCATGGTCAGCTCCTTGCAATCAAGCGGGGCGGCGCCATCACGCGGGCCGCCCGAACAACCCGGCTGGTTTCACCAGCAACACCAGGACCATGATGATGAAGATCACGGTCGCGGACGCTTCGGGGTAGAAAACCTTGGTCACGCCTTCGATCAGGCCGAGGCCGAACCCGGTGACGATCGCGCCCATGATCGAGCCCATGCCGCCGATCACGACGACGGCGAAGACGACGATGATCAGGTCGGCTCCCATGTTCGGATTGACCGAGTAGATCGGCGCCGCGAGCACGCCGGCGAACGCCGCCAGAGCGACGCCGAAGCCGTAGGTCAGGGTCACCAGCAGCGGCACATTGATGCCGAAGGCCTGTGTCAGCGTCGGGTTCTCGGTGGCGGCGCGGAGATAGGCGCCGAGCCTCGTCTTCTCGATCACGAACCAGGTCGCCAGGCAGATGACGAGCGACGCGATGACGACCCAGGCGCGGTAGTTCGGCAGGAACATGAAGCCGAGATTATGCCCGCCCGCCAGCTGCGGCGGGATCTGATAGGGCAACCCCGACGAGCCGTAATTGTTGCGGAACAGGCCCTGGATGATCAGTGCGAGGCCGAAGGTCAGCAGCAGCCCGTAGAGATGGTCGAGATGGGCCAGCCGCGAGATCAGGAACCGCTCGATGAGGACGCCCACGATCCCGACGATCAGCGGTGCCAGCAGCAATGCGGCCCAGTAGTTGATGCCGAGATAGTTCAGGCACATCCAGGCCACGAAGGCGCCCATCATATACTGCGCGCCATGGGTGAAGTTGATGATGTTGAGGAGCCCGAAGATCACCGCCAGCCCGAGGCTGAGGATGGCATAGAACGAGCCGTTGATCAGGCCAAGAAGGACCTGGCCGAACAGCGCTTGTGGTGGGATTCCGAGAAGCTCGAACATGCCTTGCTCAACTCATCCTGAAAATGCTGCCAAGGACCGACGTACGGATACGCCATCTCCTGCTACCATCATCCCGGGTCGGCCGAAGACCCGACCCGGAAGATGTGCCGGAGCACCTGGATCCCGGGTCTCCCTAGGATCGCCCGGGATGACGCAGGAACCAAGCAAGCGCGGACGAAGCCTCGTTCACTTCTTGACGAGCGGGCACTCGCTCTCGCTGAGCGGCTTGAAGGCCTGTTCGGCCGGCAGAACCGCGATCTGCTTGTAGTAGTCCCACGGTGCCTTGGACTCGGACGGCTTCTTGACCTCGAAAAGATACATGTCGTGCATCTTGCGGCCGTCGATGCGGACCGATCCCTTGCCGAAGAGCGGATCGTCGGTCGGCAATTCCTTCATCTTGGCCATCACGGCCGCGGTATCCTTGCTCTTCGCGGCCTCCACGGCCTTGAGATAGTGGAGCATGCCGGAATAGACGCCGGCCTGGACCATGGTTGGCTTCTTGCCGCCATGGGCCTTCGCGAAGCGCTCCGACCAGGCGCGGGTCTGGTCGTTCGTGTCCCAATAAAAGGCTTCCGTCAGGACCAGGCCTTGCGCCGTCTGCAGGCCGAGCGCGTGCACGTCGGTGAGGAAGACGAGCAGCCCCGCGAGCTTTTGCCCGCCTGCAACAATGCCGAACTCGCCGGCCTGCTTGATCGAGTTGATCGTGTCGCCGCCGGCATTGGCGAGGCCGATGACCTTGGCTTTGGAAGCCTGGGCCTGAAGCAGGAACGACGAGAAATCGGTGCCCGGGAAGGGCGTGCGCACGGCCCCCAGCACCTTGCCGCCGTTCTTGGTGACGATCGCGGCAGTGTCGCGCTCCAGAGCGTGACCGAAGGCATAGTCGGCGGTCAGGAAGAACCAGCTGTCGCCGCCGGCCTTCACCATGGCGCCACCCGTGCCCTGGGCGAGGGCATAGGTGTCATAGGTCCAGTGGATCGTGTTCGGCGAGCAGGCCTTGCCGGTGAGGTCCGAGGTGGCCGCGCCCGAGTTGATATGGATCTTGTTCTTTTCCTTGGTGATCTGGTTGACGGCCAGCGCCACCGAGGAGGTCGGCACGTCGAGGATGATGTCGACGCCGTCCTGATCGTACCATTGCCGGGCGATGGTCGAGCCGACATCGGGCTTGTTCTGGTGGTCGGCCGAGATGATCTCGACCTTGATGCCCTTCTCCGCGGCCTTGAAATCCTCGACGGCCATCCGGGCCGCAACCACCGAGCCCTCGCCCGAGAGGTCGGCATAGAGGCCGGAACGGTCGTTGAGTACGCCGGCCTTGACGGAAATCTGCTGCGCCAGCGCCGGGCTCACCAGCAGCGCGCCGAATACGCTGCCCAGCAGCAATGTCTTGAGTTTCATGCCGTCTCTCCCTGAAATGACGTCGTTCTCGACGCGATTTTTCAAACCCCGAGGTAACCGTGGAGCTTGTCGATGTTTCGCTCAAGCGCCTCGTTCGGAATCATGTCGACCACCTTGCCCTGCTCGACGACATAGTGCCGGTCGGCGACCGTCGCGGCGAAGCGGAGGTTCTGCTCGACCAGGATGATGGTGAAGCCCTCGCGTTTCAGTTTCGCAATGGTGCGGCCGATCTGGTCGATGATGACAGGGGCCAGCCCCTCGGTCGGCTCGTCGAGCAGCAGGAGATTTGCGCCCGTGCGCAAGATGCGCCCGATCGCCAGCATCTGCTGCTCTCCGCCCGACAGCTTGGTGCCCTGGCTCTTCAGCCGTTCCTTCAGATTGGGAAAGAGCTCGAAGATCTGATCGAGGCTGAGCCCGCCCGGCTTCACCTGCGGCGGCAGCAGCAGGTTCTCCTCGACATTCAGGCTCGAATAGATGCCGCGTTCTTCCGGAACGAAACCGATGCCCAGTCGCGCGATCGCGCGCGAGGGCAGGTTGATCGTCTCGGTGCCGTCGAACGAGACGGAGCCCTTGCGCTTGCCCATGATGCCGATGATCGACTTCAACGTCGTGGTCTTGCCGGCGCCATTGCGGCCGAGCAGGGTCACCACTTCGCCCGGCGCGACGTCGAAATCGATGCCGTGCAGCACATGCGACTCGCCATACCAGGCCTCGAGCCCGCGGACCGCTAACAGCGGTTTGACAGCGCTCGCAGGCGCCGCGGCCCCGGTTGCCTCAGTGAGCATGGCCGACTCCCGATCCGATATAGGCTTCGACCACGCGCGGATCCTTCGAGACCGTGGCGTAGTCGCCTTCCGCCAGCACCTGCCCACGCGCCAGCACGGTGATGCGGTCTGAGAGAGAGGCGACGACCGAGAGGTTGTGCTCGACCATCAGGATGGTGCGGTTGGCGGAGACTTTCCGGATCAGCGCCTCGATGCGCTCGACATCCTCACGGCCCATTCCGGCCATCGGTTCATCGAGCAGTAGCATCTCCGGATCGAGCGCCAGCGTGGTCGCTATTTCGAGGGCGCGCTTGCGACCGTAGGAGAGTTCTCCCGCCGGCAGGTCCTCAAAGGTCGAGAGGCCGACGGCCTCGACGAGGCGCAGCGCCTCGGCATCGAGCGATTTCAGCACATCCTCGGACCGCCAGAAATCGAAGGAGTCGCCACGCTTGCGCTGCAGCGCGATCCGGACGTTCTTCATCACGCTGAGTTGCGGGAAAACCGCCGAAATCTGGAAGGACCGGACCAGCCCGAGCCGGGCGATCTCAGCCGGTTTCTGCCGCGTGATGTCCTGGCCATTATAGACGATCGAGCCCTTGGTCGGCGCAAGAAACTTGGTCAGCAGATTGAAACATGTCGTTTTGCCGGCGCCATTTGGGCCGATGAGCGCATGAATGCTGCCGCGCCTGACCTTGAGGTCGACGCCATTGACCGCGGTGAAGCCCGCGAATTCTTTGGTTAGCCCCGAGGTGGAGAGAATAATATCCTCAGACATACCACGCACACATGGTCGCCACCTTAATGATTCTTGGATTGTTCGTTTCCCCTTGCAGTCATGCTGCACCGCGCGCAGCGCGCCTGTCAACGCCACGCCCGTGCGCAGGAATCCATGTGCATCTGCCCAGGAATGGCGGTTTAGACGAAAGGCTTAGAGCCGATCCCGGCCCTGTCATACTAGCCGGTCGGCAGGACGGCAGCAGCCGTGACCGATGCGATCGCGTCGAGCCGCTGCTGGTAATCCGCGCAGGAGGGCAAGGGGCCGAGCTTGGCACCGGCGGCCGCCTGCATCAGCGTGTTGATCAGCGTCGTGGGGCTGAGGCCCGTGCGTCTCAGCGAGATCTCGCCCTTCGCTTGCGCCTCCTCAATGAGGTTGCGCGCATGCCTGGCGAAGATGTCTTCGAAGACAAGCAGTTCCTGCCCAGCAATGCTGGCGATGACGGCCTTCAATTCGGCGAGGTGTTCGCCCGTGCCGAGGCTTTCGAAGGCTGTTGCGAAATGAGCTCTCAACAACGCCGTGAGGCGTTCCGGAAAGGGGGACTGGCTGGTCAGGACTTCACGGCAACGTGCTTCGACACGCTTGCCGAGCAGCGCAAGCATGGCCCGGAACACATCATCCTTGCCCTTGAAATGGAGGTAGAGCGTCGCCTTGGCCAGCCCGGCTTCCTTGGCGATGTCGTCCATCGAGGTGCGTTTGTAGCCGTAACGGGCAAACAGGCGCAGGGCCGCATCAGCGATCTGATCGATGCGACCGGTGGCATCATCGGCGGCCACGCCGGAACTTTCGCTTCTGTCGGACATTGCAGTCTTGACAAGATCCAAACTGAGCGCGACTATTCTAATTAGACTCAAACGGTCTAATTCGTCTAGTCGCGCGACCCAAGACGACGGATCACCCGCCCGCTTCTGATATGTCAGATCGGGCCGTCGAGAGCGAGCCTCTCGATCCGCACCATGGTGCCGCGCTGTGTCATGTCCAGCGATCCGGAGGCAGCCATGGTCTCACTCAAAGTCAACGGCAGGACGCACAGCGTCGATGTCGACGACGATACGCCCCTGCTTTGGGCGATCCGCGACAATCTCGGCCTGACCGGCACCAAGTTCGGCTGCGGCGTCGCACAATGCGGCGCCTGCACGGTCTTCATGGACGGCAAGCCGCTGCGCTCCTGCGTCACGCCGGTCTCGGCGGTGGGTGATGCCGAGATTACCACGATCGAGGCGATTTCGGGCAAGGAGGCCGATGCCGTTCAGGCCGCGTGGACGGCGCGCGATGTACCGCAATGCGGCTACTGCCAATCCGGCCAGGTGATGAGTGCGGTTGCGCTGCTCATGGAAAACAAGAAGCCGAGCGATCGGGACATCGACCTCGCGATGAACGGCAATCTTTGCCGTTGCGCAACTTACGTCCGTATCCGCGCCGCGATCCATGACGCGGCCCGCACGCTGGAGGGCTGAGCCATGACCGCTCACGATCATAACCTCTCCCGTCGCTCGCTGCTGAAGGGGGCCGGCGCGCTCGTCATCGGGCTGCATCTCCCGCAAGCGGCGCGCGCCCAGTCCGGCGCGGGCGCCGCGTTCCGCCCGGGCGGAAACGCCACCTTCGCGCCCAATGCCTTTGTCCGCGTGGCGCCTGACAGCACCATCACGGTGCTGGTAAAGCATATCGAGTTTGGCCAGGGGCCGTTCACCGGATTGGCGACGCTCGTCGCCGAGGAGATGGATGCAGACTGGGGCCAGATGCGCAGCGAGCATGCGCCGGCCGACGTCAAGCTCTATGCCAATCTCGCATTCGGGGTGCAGGGTACCGGCGGCTCGACCGCGATCGCCAATAGCTGGGAACAAATGCGCAAGGCCGGAGCCACGGCCCGCGCCATGCTGGTCCAGGCTGCGGCGCAGGCCTGGAAGGTCCCCGCCTCCGAGATCAAGGTCGAGGCCGGCATCCTGAGCCATGCCTCCGGCAAACAGGGACGCTTTGGCGAGTTCGCCGAGGCGGCCTCGAAGCTTGCCGTGCCCGAGAACGTGCCGCTGAAGCCAGCGTCGGCCTATCGCCTGATCGGCAAGGAGGGCAAGGTCAAGCGGCTCGACAGTGCCGACAAGTCGCGCGGCAAGGCCGAGTTCACCATCGATATCCACGCTCCCAATATGCTGACCGTCGTCGTTGCCCGGCCACCGCGTTTCGGGGGCAAGGTCGGAAGCTTCGACGCGGCCGAGGCGCTCAAGGTCAGGGGCGTCGTCGACGTCAAGCAGATCGGCTCCGGCGTCGCCGTCTATGCCAATGGCATGTGGCCCGCGTTGAAGGGCCGCGAAGCCCTGAAAGTGATCTGGGACGAGAGCGCGGCCGAAAGGCGCGGCAGCCGCGAACTCATCGCCGAATATCGCGCGCTCGCCCGCCAGAAGGGTGTGGTCGCCGGTTCGCATGGCGATGCCGAGGCCGTGCTCGCCAAGGCGGGGACGGTGATCGAGGCCGAGTTCGTGTTCCCCTATCTGGCGCACGCGCCGATGGAGCCGCTCGACGGTTATCTGCAATGGGATGGCAGCGAGGCGCTCGCCCGCTTCGGCAGCCAGTTCCAGACCACCGAGCATATGACAATCGCAACCATTCTTGGCCTGCCGCCAGAGAAGGTCAGGCTCGAGACCATGCTGGCAGGCGGCAGCTTTGGCCGGCGTGCGCAGGTCAGCCAGCATCTGGCAGCAGAACTCGCCATGGTCGCCAAGGCGATCGGTCCCAACCGTCCGGTCAAGCTGGTCTGGACGCGCGAGGATGATCTCTCCGGCGGCTATTATCGCCCGCTCTTCGTGCATCGCCTGCGCGGCGTCGTGCAGGACGGCAAGATCACGGCCTGGGCCGACAGCATCGTCGGTCAGTCCTTCTTCCTCGGCACGCCCTTCGAGGCGATGGTGGTGAAGAACGGCATCGACGCAACCTCGGTCGAGGGCGCCAACGAGCTCTTCTACGAGATTGCCGATTTCCACTGCGAGGTGAACAACCCCAAGGTTGGCGTGCCGACCCTGTGGTGGCGCTCCGTCGGCCACACGCACACGGCCTATGCGGTCGAGTGCTTCATCGACGAGTTGCTGCAGGTGGCAGGGCAGGATCCGGTTGCCGGCAGGCTAAGCCTGATGAACCGGCATCCGCGTGCCGTCGGCGTGCTCAAGGCTGTCGCCGAACTGGCGAAGTGGAATGGCTCCGGCCCGGTCGACGGCCGCGCCCGCGGCGTCGCGGTGGTCGAGAGCTTCGGCTCTTTCGTTGCGCAGATCGCGGAGGTCTCTCTCGGCACTGACGGTGAGCCGAAGGTTCACAAGGTCTGGTGCGCGGTGGATTGCGGGGTCGCGGTCAATCCCGACATCATCCGGGCGCAGATGGAGGGCGGTATCGGCTTTGGTCTTGGTCATGCGCTCTATGGCGAGATCACGCTCGACCAGGGGAGGCCGGTCCAGGCCAATTTCGATACCTATCGCTCGCTGCGCATCCACGAGATGCCGGAGGTCGAGGTCGCGATCATCAGTTCGACCGAAGCGCCCACCGGCGTCGGCGAACCGGGCGTGCCGCCGATCGGTCCTGCGGTCGCCAATGCACTGGCAAAGCTCGGACAACCACGTCCGCGCCAATTGCCGATGGTCGGAGGCACGGTCTGATGCAGGCGCCTCTCCTTCATGCCATCCTGGCGGGGGCCGGCCTCTGTCTGGCCGGGACCGCGCTCACCTCGGCGCAAACAACGCCGCAGGCGGCCCCGGCCGCCTCGCTGCGTTCGGCCGAGAGCTTCAGCACCATCGCCAACCAGCGCGACCGTTCGGTCGCCCTGTTCGGCGAGATCGGCACGGTGCTGCAGCATCCGCGCTGCATGAACTGCCATCCGGCGACCGAACGCCCGCGGCAGGCCGATGCGAAGCGCCTGCATCAGCCGCTCGTCGTGCGCGGCAAGGACGGGCATGGCGCACCGGGGCTGGAATGCGCGACCTGCCACGGAAAGCAGAATTTCGACCCGGCGCGGATTCCAGGCGATGGTCATTGGGCGCTGGCGCCGGCCTCGATGGCCTGGGAGGGCAAGTCGCTCGGTCAGATCTGCGAGCAGCTCAAGGACCCAAACCGGAATGGCAGCCGCGACCTCGCGGCAATCGTCAAGCATGTCACCAGCGACACGCTGGTGCTCTGGGCCTGGAACCCGGGACCCGGTCGTGTTCCGGCCCCCGGCAGCAATGCGCAATTCGGTGCGCTGATGCAGGCCTGGGTCGACACGGGAGCCGCCTGTCCGGCATCCTGACGCGGCTCCTCCTTCTCCCCTCGGGGTACGAGGGGAGGCACGCATGCCCGCCCGCGCCCTCGTCCATGTTGCAACTGCATCATGGGCTCGGCTAGTCCTTGGGAGGAACGCTCCTCTCCCCCTGATCCCAGCGGCAAAGGCATCGCGATGAAGAAGGTCTACCCCGACGCAAAGGCGGCGCTTGCCGGTATCGTCAAGGACGGCATGACGATCATGGCCGGCGGCTTCGGCCTCTGCGGCATTCCCGATACCCTGATCGAGGCGATCCGCGAGTCCGGCGCCAAGAACCTGACCTTTATTTCCAACAACGCCGGCGTCGACGGCGCGGGGCTTGGTCTGCTGCTGGAAACCCGCCAGATCAAGAAGATGATCAGTTCCTATGTCGGCGAAAACAAGCTTTTCGCCCAGCAATACCTGGCCGGTGAACTCGAGCTTGAATTCACGCCGCAGGGCACACTTGCCGAGCGGATTCGTGCCGGCGGCGCCGGTATTCCCGCTTTCTTCACCAAGACCGGTGTCGGTACGCTGATCGCCGAGGGCAAGGAGGAACGCGAGTTCAATGGCGAGCGCTACATCATGGAGCGCGGCCTCTTCGCCGATATCTCGATCGTTCATGCCTGGAAGGGCGATACCGAGGGCAATCTCGTCTATCGGAAGACGGCGCGGAACTTCAATCCGATGATGGCGAGCGCCTCGCGCTTCACGGTCGCAGAGGTCGAGCACCTTGTGCCGGCTGGTGAGATCGATCCCGATCACATGCACACGCCCGGTATTTTCGTGAAGCGCATCGTGCATGTGCCGAACCCGGTCAAGCGCATCGAGCAGCGCACCACCCGTCCCCGTCCGACGGCTTGAGGAGACAAGGACCATGGCTTGGACACGTGAGCAGATGGCCGCCCGCGCCGCCAGGGAGCTGCAGGACGGTTTCTACGTCAATCTCGGTATCGGCATCCCGACGCTGGTCTCGAACTACATTCCCGCCGGCATGAGCGTGCAGCTCCAGTCGGAGAACGGCATGCTCGGCATGGGCCCGTTCCCCTATGAGGGCGAAGAAGATCCCGACCTGATCAATGCGGGAAAGCAGACCATCACTGAACTGCCGACGACGAGCTATTTCTCCTCGGCGGATTCCTTCGGCATGATCCGTGGCGGTCATATCGATCTGTCGATCCTCGGCGCAATGCAGGTGGCCGAGAACGGCGATCTCGCCAATTGGATGATCCCCGGCAAGATGGTGAAGGGCATGGGCGGCGCGATGGATCTCGTTGCCGGTGTCAAGAAGGTCGTCGTGGTGATGGAGCACGTCGCCAAGAACAAGGACGGCTCCGAATCGGCAAAGCTGCTTGAGGCCTGCGACCTGCCGCTGACCGGCGCCGGCGTCGTCGACATGGTGATCACCGATCTCGGTGTCTTCGCCGTGGACAAGGCGAATGGCGGCGGCATGACCCTGATCGAGCTGGCGGACGGCGTCTCGCTGGATGAGATCAAGGCCAAGACCCAGGCCAGGTTCAAGGTCGCGGTCTAGCCGCTGCCCCATCATCCCCGGGGCGGCGCACGCCGCCCCGGATCGCCGCCCTGGATTACCGCGCTGAACGTGCGCGATGAGATCTCAGCCGCGGCCTTTTCCGATCTCCCAGCCATGCCGGATCAACTCCGGATCGGCATGCTCCTCCTGTGGATAGCCGACGCAGAGCCAGGCGATCAGCTTCCACTGCGGCGGCACGCCAAGCGCAGCCGCGATCGCCTCGGGTTCGAGGATCGAGACCCAGCCGACGCCGATGCCATGCATGCGCGCTGCCAGCCAGAACTGGGTAATCGCGGCGACCACGGAATAATCGAGCATCTCCGGCATGGTGCGCCGGCCGAGCCCATGGCCTTGCTCCGTGCCGTGGTCGCAAAAAACCGCAAACTGCTCGGGGGCTTCGCGCAGGCCTTCGAGCTTGAGGCTGGCATAGAGCCGGGCTCGCTCGCCGGCGTAGTCACCGAGCGCCTCGGCGTTGCAGCGCGTAAAACTGGCCTGCGCCGCCGCGCGCTGCCCTGCGTTCGTGACGCGCAACCAGCGCCAGGGCTGCGAATGGCCGACCGAGGGAGAGAGTTCGGTCAGCGTCAAGAGATGCGCCAACAATGCTTCGGGCACCGGCTCCGACCGAAAGCGCCGCACATCGCGCCGCCAGGCGAGCAGCGTCTCGAACTGCGCCGCAAAGGCCTCGTCGAAGACCGGAGGTTCGCTCATGGCTGCCCGCCGAGGCGGGCGATGGCGTGGAAGAAGGAGCCGGTCACCAGGCCTCGCCGGCCGCCGGCAGGAACTGGAGCCGAGCCATGCGGATCGGTCACCATCGCGAAAGGCGCGTCATAGCCAACCGAAGTGATCGTCGCGTAGTGGAATTCGTGCCCGGTCAGTGCCTGCCCGGCCGAGCCCAGCGGACCATTCGCCTGGAGCACGGCGCGGCGGTAGCCCAGGTTCATCTTGCGCTTCGCGAAGCTGGTCTCGACCGAAAGCAGGTTCGCCATGGCATGGGCAGTGCCGTCGGCATCGATCAGCGCTCGGCCAAGCACCATGTAGCCGCCGCACTCGCCATGGACCGGCCGGGTCTCGGCGAAGCGGCGCAGGCCCGCCAGGAAGCGGCTGGCTCCGGCGATCCGGCCGGCATGAAGCTCCGGATAGCCGCCCGGCAGCCAGCAGCTGTCGCAATTCTCCGGCGGTGGTTCGTCGGCGAGCGGCGAGAAGGGAACGAGCGTGGCGCCGGTCGCACGCCAGCCGGTTTCGACATGGGGATAAATGAAGCTGAAGGCGGCATCGCGGGCAATGGCGATGCAGCGTCCCGGGGCGGGCAGGGCGGGAGCATCATGCCGGGTCGTCGGGAGGTCGGTCGGTTCGGCCGCGGCAAGGATCGCATCGAGGTCGACCGCGGCTGAGATCGCGTCTGCGAGCACATCGAGCCGGGCATGCAGATCCTCTGTCTCGCCGGCCTGCACAAGGCCGAGATGGCGTTCGGGCAGGATCAGGCTGGCCTCGCGCGGCACCGCGCCGAACACGGGCAGCCCGATCCGCTCCATTCCTGCCGCGGCAAGCCGGCGATGGCGTTCGCTTGCGACCTTGTTGAGGATCACGCCGACGACACGGATGCGCTCGTCATAACGCATGCAGCCGAGAGCCACCGCGCCGGCCGACTGCGCCTGACCGGATACATCGACGACCAGCACGACCGGCCAGCCGAAGAAGGCCGCGATATCGGCGCTCGCGCCCGTATGCCCCATCTCGCCCGGCACGCCGTCGAACAGGCCCATCGAGCCCTCTGCGACGACGATATCGGCGGCCTCTGCAGCCTCGCCTGCGATCTGGCCGAGCAAGGTGTCCGGCATCGCAAAACTGTCGAGATTGGCGCTGGGTGCGCCGGTTGCGGCCGCGTGGAATGCCGGGTCGATATAGTCCGGCCCGCATTTCAGCCCGCGTACCGTCAGCCCTCGCTTCACCAGCGCCCGTTGCAGACCGAGCGTGATCGTCGTCTTGCCCGAGCCGGAGCGCGGCGCGGCGATGAGGAGGCCTTTTCCGCTCATGCGATGATCTCCGCAGGCCCCTGACGGAGCCGTCTTGCTGCGCTATGCAGGCGCTCATGGAAGAGTTGCCGCCCCAAGGCGAACTGCGACGCGGCTGGACGACGGGCGCGTGCGCTGCTGCCGCCGCCAAATCCGCCTATTGCGGTTGGGTGGCCGGCTCGTTTCTCGATCCCGTCGAGATCACGCTGCCGGGCGGCCAGCGGCCGGCCTTTGCCCTGGCCCGGCAGGCCGCGCTGGGAGAGAGCGCCGAGGCCGGCATCATCAAGGATGCGGGTGACGATCCCGACGTCACGCATGGCGCGCTGGTGGTTGCACGGGTCGGCCCGGCCGCACCCGGCGCGGGCCTTGTTTTCCGCGCCGGCGAGGGTGTCGGCACAGTCACCTTGCCGGGTCTGCCATTGCCGGTCGGCGAACCTGCCATCAACCCGATGCCGCGCGAGATGATCCGGCAGGCTCTGGCGGAGGTCATTGCGGCGACGGGCGGTCCGCGCGACGTCTCCGTCACCATCGCGATCCCTGGTGGAGAGGCCATCGCCCGAAAGACCATGAATCCGCGCCTCGGCATCGTCGGCGGGCTCTCGATCCTCGGCACGACCGGAATCGTCATACCCTTTTCGTGCGCGGCCTGGATTCACTCGATCCATCGCGGCATCGATGTCGCGCGCGCGACTGGTCTCACCCATGTCGCGGGCGCCACTGGCTCGACCTCCGAAGCCGCTGTCCAGCGCCTCCATGGCCTGTCGGAGCGGGCCCTGATCGACATGGGAGATTTTGCCGGCGGCATGCTGAAATACCTGCGGCGCCATCCGGTTCACCGCGTCACGGTCGCCGGCGGCTTCGCCAAGATGGTCAAGCTCGGGCAGGGCATGCTCGACCTGCACTCGCGCGTGGGTCCGGTCGATTTCGCCTGGCTGGCGTCGCGGATCCTGGAGGCGGGCGGCAGCGGGCACCTGGCGGCCTGGGTCCCCGAGGCCAATACGGCGCTCGAGGTGTTGCAACGTGCCCAGGCCGAGGGATTGGCATTGGCCGAAACTGTCGCCCGGCATGCCTGGGTGAATGCTGCGCATTCCTTCGGCGTGCCGGACAGTGAGCTGGAGATCGCGATCTTCGATCGCTCCGGCGGCCTTCTGGCGCGTACGCACTTCCGCAAGGTGGGGTGAGCCTGACCGCGTCACACGCCACCGCCGCTCGGTCGGAAGCGCCGGTCGTAGCCTGCGGAATACAAGGCGCTTTCGCCAAAATCCTGCGAGCCGAGCGCGGGGCCGACGAGGATCAGCGCGGTCCGTTCCAGCCCTGAGGCCTGGACTTCGGCCGCGATCGAACTGAGCGTCCCGCGCAGCACGCGCTCGTCTGGCCAGGAAGCGCGGAAGACGATGGCGACGGGGCAATCTGCTCCGTAGAGCGGTGTCAGTTCGGCCACGACCTGTTCGATCACATGGATCGAGAGATGGATCGCCAGCGTCGTGCCCGAGGCGGCGAAGGTCGCGAGCTTTTCGCGCTCCGGCATGGCCGAGGCGCGGCCCGAGGTGCGTGTCAGCACCAGGGACTGCGCGACCCCGGGCAGCGTCAATTCGCGCTTCAGCGTCGCTGCCGCCGCCGCGAAGGCCGGCACGCCAGGCGTGACCGTAAACGGGATGCCGAGCGCATCGAGCCGTCGCATCTGTTCGCCGCAGGCGCTCCAGATCGAGAGATCGCCCGAATGCAACCGGGCCACGTCTTGCCCCGCTTCATGGGCGGCCTGCATCTCGCCAATGAGTGCGTCGAGGTCGAGCGGGGCGGTGTCGACGATGCGCGCATCGGGCGGACACCAGTCGAGCATGGTGCGTGGGATCAGCGAGCCGGCATAGAGGCAGACCGGGCAGGCGGCGATCAGGTCGCGTCCGCGAAGGGTGATGAGATCGGCGGCACCCGGGCCGGCGCCAATGAAATGGACGGTCATGACGTGGGGCTCTGCGCCAGCGCGCAGGTGACGCGGGCGGTGGCGATGCGCGGCTGGATCAGCACCGATCCCGGGCCGGCGGCCGCGAGCGCGGCCGCCTCCGCAATGGAACCGACGCCATAGAGAGAGGCGATGCGGGTCGAGCGGGTTGCGCAGGCGGCCTCGTAGCCCTTGAGCGCTTCGTCGGGAATCGCGACGAGTTCGGCGTTGCGGCTCCGCGCTGTGGCAAGGAGGCCCGCCTCGCGCGAACGGCTGGCGATGGTGGCGAGGCGCAACGCGGTCGGCGCCACGCCGGCTTGCCTGAGCGCCTGGTCGAGGCAGGCGAGGATATCCACCTCGCTGGTGCCCGGCCGCAATCCGATCCCCGCCACGATCACGGCTTCGCCATCCGCCATTGTGTCACCGGCATCGCGGCGCGCCAGCCGTGCATGCTGCCAACCGCGTCGAGATGGCTGACGCCGATCCGGCGCAAGGTGCCGCCATGAGCGGCGTAAAGCGCCGCAAGCCGTGCCTCGCCCTCCAGTGTCACCACATTGGCGACCAAGCGCCCGCCCGACTTCAACGCTCCCCATGCAGCCTCGAAGACGCCGGGCTCGGTGATGCCGCCGCCGATGAAGACCGCATCCGGGACCGGGCGGCCGGCAAAGCTCGCAGGGGCCGTGCCGATGGCGACCTCGATCCGGAGCGCTCCGAGGGCCGAACCGTTGCGGGTGATCCGCGCAGCCCGCTCGGCCCTGGCCTCGAACGCGATGGTCTGGTTGCCGGGATTGCGCAGGCACCATTCGAGCCCGACCGAGCCTGAGCCGGCTCCGACATCCCAGAGCAGTTCTCCAGCCCGGGGCCGCAGGGCGGACAATGTGATCGCACGGATATCGGCCTTGGTGATCTGGCCGTCATGCTCGAACCAGTCGTCATCCAGTCCGGAGGCGAGTGGGAGGATGCGGGCTTCGCGCTCTGCGATCAGATCCAGCGCGATCAGGTTGAGCGGGTCGACTGTGCCCAGATCGAAGGCCTGCGCCTTGCACTCGCGGATGCGTTCGCGTGGACCGCCGAGCGCCTCCATCACCACGAGCCGCGAGGCGCCAAAGCCGCGCGCGCTCATCAACTCGGCCAGCTTTCCCGGGGTCGAACCGTCCCATGACAGAGCGAGCACGCGCCGGCCGGGCTGCAGAAAGGGGATGATGCGTTCGAGCGCGCGACCATGCAGCGAGACGCGGCCGCATTCCTCCTGCGGCCAGCGCAGCCGATTGCAGGCGAGCGCGAAGGAAGAGAACTGCGGATAGATCCGCATCTCGTCCGGGCCCAGCGCCTTCGCCAGGCCGGCACCGATCCCGTAATGGAACGGGTCGCCCGTGGCGAGCACGCAGACCTTGCGGCCTCTCTGCGAGAGAATCAGCGGCAGCGCATTGCGGAAGGGCTGCGGCCAGGGCGCAGCCTCACCCGCAACCGGCCCGATCAGGGCGATATGCCGGGCGCCGCCATAGACCAGCTCGGCGCCTTCAAGCGCGGCAAGCGCATCCGGCGAAAGCCCGGCGCGGCCGTCTTCTCCAAGCCCGACGAGGGAGAGCCAGGGCTCGGCGGCCGAGGCGGATGCCCTCGACAGTTCGTCGGATTCAGGCGAAAACAATGTCATGACGGTCCTGATCCTCGGCGGCACCAGCGAAGCTGTCGCGCTTGATCAGCTTCTTGCTGACCAGGCGCCGGAAATCCGCGCGGTTGTCTCGCTGGCCGGACATACCTCCGATCCCAAACCCCTCAATCTGCCGGTGCGTGTCGGTGGTTTCGGCGGCATCGAAGGCCTGCGGCATTATCTCATAGAAAACCGGGTCGTTGCCGTGGTCGATGCCACGCATCCCTTCGCAGCCATCATGCCGTTCCATGCGGAGGCCGCCTGCAAGGCGGAGAACGTGCCGATCCTCGCGATCCGGCGCGAATCCTGGAAGCCGCGGCCAGGCGATCGCTGGCGCTCGGTGCCGGACATTCAAGCCGCGGTCGAGACGCTTGGCAAGCCGCCGCGTCGCGTCTTCCTGACGGTCGGACGGCTCGAGCTTCCAGCCTTTGCCGACGCGCCGCAGCACCATTATCTCGTCCGGGTGATCGAGCCGATCGGCGACCGCCTGCCGCTCAACGGCATCAAGGTGATCCAGCAGCGCGGCCCCTTCGAGGCCGATGACGAGGAGGATCTGATGCGTCGGGAGAACATCGAGATTCTCGTCTCGAAGAATTCCGGCGGTCCGGCGACGGTCGGCAAGCTGACGGCGGCGCGCCGGCTCGGCCTTCCCGTGATCATGGTCGAGCGGCCGCCCAAACCCGATGTCGCAACCGTCGATCATATCGATCAGGTCCTGCCGTGGCTGGTGGCGCAGGGGATCTTTGTCACCGAACGCGGCGTGTAGACGATCGGCGCCTGGCCGGGGCGGGCGATCGAGCGCGTACTTGAGGCACCGATCATCACGAGCGTTGCCATGTCGGCCGAGCCTGCCGCCTCCACAGCCCCGCTCATCGGCAATACGCGCAAGACTTCGTCCGGCCGTCCGACAGCGCGCGCGAAGATCACGGGTGTTTCAGGCGCGCGATGCCGGGCAGCCAGCGCCAGGGCCTCGCCGAGCTGCCACGGCCGAGCCTTCGAGATCGGGTTATAGAGCGAGACCACGAAATCGGCGCTCAGCGCCGCTTCCAGCCGCGCGGTGATCACGTCCCAGGGCTTGAGGTTGTCAGAGAGCGAGATTGCGCAGAAATCGCCGCCAAGCGGCGCGCCGGCCCGCGCCGCTGCAGCCAGCATCGCGGTAATCCCGGGCTCGACGCTGATCGGCAGTGCCAGCCAGCCGGGTTCGCCGGCCTCCAGAGCCTCGAACACGGCCGCTGCCATCGCGAAGACGCCCGGGTCGCCGCCCGAGACCACCGCGACCGTCCGCCCCTCGGCAGCAAGCTGCAACGCATAGCGGGCGCGCGCGATCTCGACCCGGTTGTCGGATGCGTGTTTCGTCTGCCCCTCCCGCACCGCCAGCCGGTCCAGGTAGGGACCGTACCCGACGAGGTCGGTGGCCGCGTCGAGCGCAGCTTGCGCAGCGGGCGTCAGCCAGTGCGGCTCTCCGGGGCCGAGGCCGACGATGGTGAGCGAGCCGCTCATAGCCGCCGCCCCTCGCCCGGAACGAGGATCATCGAGAAATAGGGGGCTGTGTCATCGGCTTTCTCATCGAGCCGCGTCACGACCTGCCCCGCCATCGTCGCCCGCTCGACATAGATCGCGCGACGGATCAGGCCGGCTGCCTTCAGCGCGCGGCGTACCTTCGGCAGGTTGCGGCCGAGCTTCATGATCACGGCCGCATCGGTGTCGACCAGGCGACGACGCAGCTCCGCCTCGGGCAGGGTGCCGGGCAGCACGGTCATGACGTCGTCGCCCCAGGTGATCGGAGCACCTGCACGGACCCAGGCGCCGGCCATGCCGGTGACGCCCGGCACAACCTCGGTCGGGAAACGGTGGGCGAGGCGCCGCCACAGATGCATGAAGGAACCGTAGAAGAACGGATCGCCGTCGCAGAGCACGGCAACTGTCCGGCCCGCTGCCATCTCGGCTGCGAGCAATTCGGCGGATTCATCGTAGAAGGCGGCGATCGGCCCGGTATAGCCATCCTCGCTGACAGGGACCTCGGTCGTCACCGGGAAGGCGAGCACGATCTCGCGCACGGGATCCGGCGGGATCACCGCGTCGGCGGTGACGCGGGCATTGCCGCGGCTGCCCTTCTTGCAGAAATGCACCAGCCGGTCGGCGGTTGTGATGATGTCGCGGGCCCGGACTGTCATGTAGTCGGGATCGCCGGGCCCCAGGCCCACGCCGAAGAGCAGGGTGCCCGCGTTCTGAGGGGAGGACCGATCCATGCTCACCGGCTCACTCCTTCTCTTGCGCCAGGGCGTTGACGGCAGCCGCCGCCATCGCAGAGCCGCCGCGGCGCCCATGCACGACAAGGAAGGGCACGCGGCCGTCTTGCGCCAGCGCCTGCTTCGATTCGGCTGCACCGACGAAACCGACCGGGATGCCGATTACGGCTGCCGGCTTTGGCGCATCGGCGTCGAACATTTCGAGCAGGCGGAAAAGCGAGGTCGGGGCATTGCCGACGACGACCAAGGCTCCTGCGAGATGTGGCCGCCACAGTTCCATGGCCGCTGCCGAGCGCGTCGTGCCGGCCTGCTTCGCCAGTGCCGGCACTTCGGCCTCGTCGAGCGTGCAGATCACCGCATTGCTGGCCGGCAGGCGGGCGCGGGTCACGCCATTGGCGACCATCTTGGCGTCGCACAGGATCGGTGCGCCGGCACGCAGCGCGGCTTCGGCGGCGTCCGTGAAATCGGCTGACATCTCGACATCGCGCGGCAGGTCGGTCATGCCGCAGGCATGGATCATCCGCACCACTACGCGGGCGGCCGCACCTGAGAAGCGGGAGAGATCGGCCTCGGCCCGGATGATGGCAAAGGAGCGCTCATAGATCGCATCGCCCTCGCGGATATAATCGTAGCGCGTGTTCAAACCTGTGGTCCTGAAAGCCGGCCTGCGGTCAGGCGGGTGTGAATGTCCTGTCCCGGCTGCAGACGCTGCACAATCTGCGAAAGGTCAAGCCTCGCCATCGGCTTGTCCCGCGTCGTTCCGCCGATCACCACGTCGTAGCGCCCGTCATGCCCGACCAGGGTGAGATCGGCCGGGCCTGATTGCGCGCAGGATTTGACGCAGGCCGACAGATGCAGGCTGAGGCCCGCAGCAAGGAGCAAGGCTGCCGCTTCGGCCAGAACTGCGGCATCGCCCGTCGTCTGCGTCTCGCCGCGCAGGCAGGCCGGCTTGCCGGAGCATGCCTGTACCGAGAGCCGCGGGTCGTTGTCGCGCGTGATCAGCCCCAGCGCCTCGCATCGTGCGGTGAGGCTCGCGGCGGCATCGTGCTCGAGTCCCAGGAAAGCCAGCCCGCGCCAGGGCGAAAAGCGGATTTCGCTGACGCCATGCGCGCTGGCAGCCTCACATAGCCGCGACAATGTCCGAGTGTCCGAGCGGCCGAACGGCAGGCCCGCGATCAGGGCAAGACGGGAGGCGCGCAACGCGAAGAGCCCGACTCGCCGCGGGGCTGGGCGAACCGCTGGCGCATTCGTCCGTGATACCGAGCAGGCATCGATCAGAGCCGCAATCTGGTCGTCGTCAAGATCGCGCAGGCGATGGATCCTGTCAGGTTCGGCCCGTCGGTAGGCCGCAAAGCCCGACAACAGCCTTGCGGCCAGGGCGCCTGCATTGTCAGGTGCGATCGGACCAAGCCAACCGCCCTGCGGCAGGCCGATCACGACGGCGTCCCGGTCAATCGCAACCACCCGCAGATCCCCGGCAACGCCATCGAGCGCGAGCTCGCCGCCGCCATCGACGATGACGCTGGTCTTGGGCGGCAAGCCTGAGACGGTGCGCCCCTGGAGCTCCAGGGATGCGGCCAGAATGGCGGCATCGATCAGGTCGCCCGCATCCTGCCCGGCGAGCGGTGAAGCGAGCACCAGGCGCTGCGGCCCCGGCCCGCCGGGTTCGTCGACCAGCCGCTCCGCCAGCAAGGCCTCGACAAGGGCGGGATGGGCCTCGTGCCGCACACCCCTGATCTGGAGATTGCCGCGGCTGGAAATCTCGACGAGGCCGTTGCCTGTCTCTTCGGCCAGATCCGCCATGCGTCGCAATTGTGCAGGCCGCACCCGTCCGCCCGGCGGGTGCAGCCGGACGAGCCAGCCATCCCCGGTTTCCATCGGCCGGAGCGTGCTTGGGCACCAGCCGCGCCGGAGCACTTCTTGTGTCGGGGCAGTCATTCCGCCGCGTCCTTGCTGGCGAGGAAGGCGGCCACGGAATTGCGCCGGCTCTGCCAGAGGCCACGCCGCTCGGCTTCCGTCAGCCGCGCGCGGATCGAGGCGGCCGCGGGCGCATTGGCCTGCTCCAGCGCGCTCCAGATCGCCGGATCCGCGCAATAGGCCTGGAATACGGCGTCGAACAGTCCGTCCGAGACCGCGTCGGTGCTGGCCGCATAGACGAAGAGCGTGTCGACGGTCTCTGCGAGCTCGGCCGCACCGCGCCAGCCATGGGCAAGCTGGCCGGCGATCCAGCGCGGGTGGCAGAGCCGGCCATGGACGATGCGCGCAATGTCCTCGGCCAGGGTGCGCGCCTTCGGTTCTTCCGGGTTGGAACTGTCCAGGCTGTAGAGCGCAGCCTCGCTTCCGAGCGCCCGCGCCGCCGCCGCAAAGCCGCCGATCACATCGGCCGCGCTGGTCGCTTCGAGAATGTCGCGCCCCGCCGTGTCGCTGACATGCACGAAGGCGTTGGCCCTGGCGACGCGATGTGCGAAGCCGGGATCGGCGCTGGCGAGGCCCTCCGCACCACCGAAGGCATGGCTGCTGGCCGCGAGATAGGCTGCGCCAAGGTCGCCGCGATGTTCCCATTGCCCATCGAGCGCGCGGTCGGCCATGGCCGCGCCGAAGCGGCCGGGTGCCGGGCCAAAGATGCGCGCGACGTCTTCGCCGCGCCGGCGGGCCGCGGCCGGCTCATTCCACTCATCGGCTTCGTCCAGCGTGGCGACAGCGCGCGCGGCGGCGTCGATCAGGGCGATCTGACCTGGGAATGTGTCGCGGAAGGCGCCGGAGATACGGATGGTGACGTCGATGCGCGGGTGATCGAGCTTGGCCTGCGGAACGACGGAAAATCCGGTGACGCGGGTCGAGGCATGATCCCAGAGAGGCGCGATGCCCATCAGCGCAAGCGCATGCGCGATGTCCTCGCCGCCCGAGCGCAGGGTCGGCGAGGCCCAGAGATCCATCACGATCCGGCGCGGATAATCGCCATGATCCTGGAGATGGCGCGCGATCACCGACGCGGCGGCGCGGGCACCGAGGCGCGCGGCGGCTCGGGTCGGGATGGCGCGCGGATCGAGCGTCGAGAGGTTGCGGCCGGTCGGCAGGACATCGCTCTGCCCGCGATGCGGCGAGCCGGCAGGGCCGGGCGGAACGAACCGCCCGGCCAGCGCGCGCAGAAGGTTGTCGCACTCATTGCGGGATGACACGGGATCATGTGCAGCCCGTCCGAAGACATGCAGCCCATCGCGGAAGGGCAGTTCGGCGATGTCGCAGAGATGCGCGTCGAGCTGACTCAGAGCGCTCGCCATCTCGAGATCGGGCGTGACACCGCAGGCCTCCGCCAGCCCGCTTGCTTCGGCTCGTTCCCGGATTTCGCGGGCGACGATCTCGGCGCGGCGCGGATCGAGGACCTGCGCCTGCGAAAATTCTTCGACGAGATCACGCAGCAGCGCCACTTCGCCGGCGGCATCGGCATGGACCAGTTCGGGGGGGAGATGGCCGAGTGTCACGGCCGAAAGCCGGCGCTTGGCAGGAGCCGCCTCGCCGGGGTCATCGACGACATAGGGGTAGATCAACGGCAGGCCGCCAATCGCAAGCCGCGGCCAGCAGCTTGCAGAGAGCGCCACTGCCTTGCCGGGCAGCCACTCGGTCGTGCCATGCGTACCGAGATGGATGAGGGCATCGGCGTCAGCAAACTGCCTGAGGCCGAGATAGAAGGCGAGATAGGCATGGCCCGGCGGCGCGTCGGGGTCGTGATAGCGCGCCTTGCGGTCGGGTGTTGTGTCGCGAGCGGGCTGCAGCGCGATGGTGAGACGGCCATAGCGGACCACACGGAAACGGAATGCCGAGCCGTCGCAGGCGCCGTCCGCCTCGGGTTCGCCATGGGCCGTGATGAGTGCCCCGCGTGCCGCGCCGGGAATGGCGGCGAGCCAGGCGCGATACTCGGCGAGCGGGACTGCAAACTCTGCCGGCCCCTCCGTCAGCGCCTGCATCAAACGCGTGTCGTCGCCGTGAGCGAGGTGACCATCCCGGTTCTCCCTGGGTTCGCCCGGGATGGCGGTCCGTTCCGAGGGGCCGATATCGTATCCGGTCTTGGCCAGCAGCTCGCGAATGGCCTCGACGCTGGCCGGCGTATCGAGCCCGACTGCAAAGCCGGCCCGCCCTCCGCGCGCCGGATAGTCGGACATGACCAGGACAAGGTTGCGTTCGGCGGCCGGTTTTCCGGCCAGCGCGATCCAGCCCGAGGTGAGATCGGCGAGGGCAGCGACACCATCGCGATCAGGAACCAGCCGGCGGCTCGTCAGGCCGGTCCGATCGTCCGTCGTCTCGGCCTTGAAAGCCACGGGAAGCGCGCCCAGCCGCCCGTCGAATTCCGGCAGCGCCACCTGCATGGCGAGGTCGGTTCCGGACAGTCCGCGTGGCGAGGCCTCCCAGGCATCGCGCGGGCTGCTCACGGGAACGGCCTGCAAAATCGGGCAGTCGGCGGCATCCAGCACGAAATCCGCGCCGTCGCGGGCCGAGAATGCGGTGGTGGTGATGATGGCGGCTGGTTTGCGTGCGGTGATCAGGGCTGAGAGTTCGCCCGTGACCGCCGGGTCTTTCAGGCTCGTCAGGGCCAGGATCAGCGGGGCATGCCCCCGCGCTCTCAGCGCCTCCGCGATGGCCTCCGCCATGGCGGTGTCTCCCGCGGCGACGCTGGAGCGATAGACCAGGATCGGGACCAGCGCGTTCGCGACGGGGCGCTGCGCGAGCGCTTCGCGCCATGCGAGCGGAGCACCGCCCGCACCAAGGGCGAAGAGCGAGGGCAGGGGGATGGGGGCGAGGTCGGACGCATCGCCTTCCCCGCGAAGGAGCGCATGCACTCGACCAAGCAGTCGGCGCATATTCTCCGCACCGCCACCGGCATGGAAATAGGTGAGAAGTTCCGCCGCCAAACGCGGCTCGACGGTGCCGTACTCGGCCAGACGCTCGTCCGGTCGGTCGTCGCCGGGCAGGACGACGAGCGGTATCGCGGCCCGTCGGCAGATTTCCGCAAGCTGCTCGATGCCGTAACGCCAGTAGTCCAGCCCGCCGAGACAGCGGACCAGCACGAAGCGCGAATGCGCCACCGTCTTCTCGACGAGAAAATCGACGGAGAGCGGGTGTTTCAGCCAGCGCAGCGAGGCAAGCCTGACAGCGAGTTCGCTCGTGCCAGCCGCGGCCGCCAGCGCCGAAAGGTCGCTGTCGGCGAAGGAGAGCACCAGGACATCCCCCGGCGGCAGGGCGAGATCGACGGCGTCTTCGCCGTCGTCGAGCCTGATCTCGCTTGAGGGGAGGAGGTGCATGGCTCAGCCCGCGAGGGCGGCCTCCACGGCCTTGCGGTCAAATCCCTTCAGGCCAATCACCACGAGCCGGCCATCCTTGGCTTCGCCGGCCGCCCAGGCGCGGTCGTAATGGTGGCTGACCCGGCGACCGACGCCCTGCACGACGAGCCGCATCGGCTTGCCCGGAATCGCGGCAAAGCCCTTCAGGCGCAGCACGCCTTCGGCCTCCGCAGCCCTGGCAACGCGGGCCGATAGGGCCTCAGGCGAGGTTGCGGCGGCGAGAGCGAAGTCGAGGCTCTCGAAATCGTCGTGGTCGTGGTCCTCGGCGCTCTCGTGATGCGAGGGGCGCCCAGTGAGATCGGCCTCGGCAGCCGCGTTGAGGCCGATGATCAGGGCGGGCTCGACCTTGCCATGGGCCGTCTCGACGATCTTGATCGCCTTCGGCAGATGCGCGGCGATCTCGGCTTTGACGCGTTCGCGACCGGCCGTATCGACGAGATCGCTCTTGTTGAGCAGGATCAGGTCGGCGCAGAGAATCTGGTCCTCGAACACCTCTTCGAGCGGGTTGTCGTGACCGACCGCCGCATCCTGCGCCGCCTGCGCGGCGAGAGCGTCCGGATCATCCGCGAACTGGCCATCCGCGACCGCCGGCGCGTCGACCACGGCGATAACGCCGTCCACTGTGACACGCGAACGAATGGCCGGCCAGTTGAAGGCATTGACCAGCGGCTTCGGCAGCGCAAGCCCTGACGTCTCGATCAGGATGTGCTCCGGCGGGTTCGGCCGGTCCAGCAGCTTTTCCAGCGCCGGCACGAAGTCGTCGGCGACGGTGCAGCAGATGCAGCCATTCGGCAGCTCGACGATGTCCTCCGCGGTGCAGCCGGAAATCCCGCAGCCGGCGATGAAGGAGCCGTCGAAGCCGAGATCGCCGAACTCGTTGACCAGCACAGCGATGCGCTTGCCCCCGGCATTCTCCAGCAGGTGACGCACCAGCGTGGTCTTTCCGGCACCGAGGAAGCCGGTGATGATCGTGCAGGGGATCTTGCCCAGCGAGCGGGCTTGGGGAGCGTTCATGGTCTCATCCTTGTTGGCGCACCGGGAGAGGCGGTACGCGCGCGACCACGCCCTTGCGGAACGAGGCGGGTCTTTCTTTCCAGGGAACGATACCGTTCGTGCTGGCTGCAAAACTCGCAGCTGCGCCGACGACTTCGTCGATATGGGCGTCGGTGTCGAGGTCGCCGATCAGATAGGTCCATTTCCCGTCCGCCGCCAAGGCGACGGTGCAGGGGCGATTGCAGACCGCGAGGCAGTCGACAGGTTCGACCGGAAGCGTACCGCCGTCGCGTGCGATGCGTTCACGCAGCGCTTCGGCAAAGCTCAGTCCGGGCTGATCGTACCCCTCCGGCAGGTCCGCCCGCGTACGCCGGCAGGCGACGCAGACGAAAATGGTGACATTGCCTTCGGGCATGGGCCGCTTCCTTGCTCCCGGCGCGATCCCGGGGGGATCGCGCTCAGCGTCAGGCCCTGGCCGGGGCGGCGGCACGGCGCGTTGCCCAGGGCCAGAGCACACCGACGGCAAAGCCGGTGGCGAGCCAGAGGGCGGCCTGGAGGGCGAGCGAGAGCGCGGCGAAATGCGCCGCGATTTCGGCTGGGACCTTGCTCTCCGGAGCGGCGGGATGTGGCGCGCCGATCAGATGCGGCACGAGCACCGCCAGCACGGCAAGCGCCCGCAACCAGGGGGCCTCTGCCCGAAGGAAGACCCAGAGCCCGCCAGCAGTGACGAGCGCCGTGGCGATCCACCAGGTCTGGCGGTGAAGCAATTCGGCTGACGCACTGCCGGGCAGCTCGGGTGCGAGCCCGGTTGCGGGCACGAGGCCGAAGGCCAGGAACCCGCACGCCGCCCAGATCAGTGCGGTCCGCTCGGTGATGGCATCGCCTGCGGCGATCATGCCGCCGAGCAGCAGGGCGGCAAAACCGATCGCGGTCGCAATGGTGACGATGGTGGTGAAGGCCGTGCGCTGCAAGCCGTCCTGCGGCTTCCACTCGGCGTGGTCTGCCGCGTCAGGGCCGCCATGGGCTAGGACGATCCTGGCATCGCCGGTGAAGCTGGCGTGCTGCAGTTCGGCCGCCCGCAGCGCCGTCTCGAAGGTTTCCGCCTTGAGGATCAGCGGCGTGGTGGTGACATGCTGGAGTGCTGCAACCAATAGCCCAGCCATAAGCCCGGCCAGAAGACTGACCGTGAGAACACGATTGACCATGTTGCGATTCCCTCAGTGGCAGGGAAAGGCGAGGGTGTGGCGCGTGTCGTGGGCCGCGTTGTGTACGCTGGTCGAATGGGCGAAGCCGACGGTGAAGATCAGGGCTGCACCGAGTGCCAGGGCAGCTGCGGCAGCCTTGACGCGCTCGGAGGCGCTGGCCTGGGTGGTGATCGAAGCCGTATTCGTCGTCATCTCGGTCTCCTTGGCCACCCCGCCGGCAGCCCGCTGGATTGCATCACTCGCTGACGGCAGGTCTCCTGGCTCGCGGGTCCGGATCTCTCGCCGCCTTCCCGGGACAATCCCAGTGGCCGATGGCGCGAAACTCGCCGCTTACAGTTGCGGGGGCAGCCGCGGTATCGCACCGCGTTCCCTTTTCACCTCCTTGCAGAGGCACCGTCAGGGATGATCATTAGCCATCTGCACGGTGCTGTGCAATGCAGCGATCGTGATTGCGAGCGCAGTGAAGCGATGCGATCTCCTCTGGCCCATCCCGGCTTGCTTCGCTTCCCTCGGCATGTCCATTCCTTAGGCTGATCTTCCCTGGGCTGAGATTTTGGCAGTGGCAGCGATCCTTTCCCCTCTCACCCTCGTTCTGGGCGGCGCCCGCTCCGGCAAGAGCCGCCATGCCGAGGCCCTGATCGAGATGGTGTCGGCGCCCTGGACCTATCTCGCCACGGCGCAGGCCTACGACGAGGAGATGCGCGCCCGGATTGCCGAGCACCGCGCCCGCCGGTCGCAGGACTGGACGACCATCGATGCGCCGCTGGCCCTGGCGCAGGCGATCCGCGCGGTTCCCGCGGGGCAGCCCATCCTAGTGGACTGCCTGACGCTCTGGCTGACCAATGTGATACTGGCGGAGCAGGATGTGGCGGCTGCGAGCCGCGAACTGGTCGAGGCCTGCCTCGCGGCACGAGGCCCGGTGGTCCTGGTCTCCAACGAGGTCGGGCTCGGCATCGTGCCGGATAATGCGCTCGCCCGGCGGTTCCGCGACGAGGCGGGCCGGTTGCACCAGATGCTTGCGGCGCGGGCCGACCGGGTGATCTTCATGGTCGCGGGTCTGCCGATGCAGGTGAAATGAGCAGGGAGTTGTGATGACAATCGATGCTGACGAGGCCGCCCGCCACAAGGCCAAGATGGAAAAGCGGAAGGCGGTGCAGGATGCCGAGGTCGCCGCCAAGACGATCGAAAAGGGGCTCCTGATCGTCAATACGGGGCCTGGCAAGGGCAAGTCGACCGCCGCTTTCGGTCTGATCCTGCGGGCTCTCGGCCATGACTGGCGCGTCGGGGTGGTGCAGTTCATCAAGGGCGCCTGGGCGACCGGTGAGCGCAAGGCGCTCGACGCCTTTGGCGATCGCATCGTCTGGCACACGATGGGCGAGGGCTTCACCTGGGAGACGCAGGACAAGGCCCGCGATATCGCCGCCGCCGAGCGCGCTTTCGCCAAGGCGAAGGCGCTGATGGACGATCCGGAGATACGCCTGCTCGTTCTCGACGAGCTCAACATCGCGTTGCGCTACGACTATTTGCCGCTGGCGGAGGTGGTCGAGACATTGGCGAACCGGCGCCCTGATCTGCATATCGTTGTCACCGGCCGCAATGCGAAGCCCGAGTTGATCTCTGTTGCCGACCTCGTCACCGAGATGACGCTGGTGAAGCATCACTTCGCAGCGGGCGTGAAAGCACAGGCCGGGATCGAGTTCTGAGGCTCAAGCATCGGCCCGAAAAGTGGATCGCGGCTTTCGGGACAGCCGATGCAAACACAGAAGGTGAGATCATCGGTCCGGATGCGATGCCCGGTCCGATGATCTACAAGGCGAGCGCGGCGAAGGCGCCTGTAATCGCGAGCCCCCACAGGAGCAGACACGCCCTCCGATAAAGAGCGAGCGCCCGCCGGATATCCGCCGCGCCCGCTTCCGCCCGGCCATCCCCCATCCAGCCGTCGTCGACCCTGACATCGCCATAAACGCGCGGGCCCGCCAGCCGGAGACCGAGCGCACCCGCCATCGCGGCTTCCGGCCAGCCGGCATTGGGCGAACGATGATGGCGGGCGTCGCGTCGGACAGCTCGCCACGCATTGCTGGGGTCTGACGTTCGGTCGAGTGCGGCGGCTGCGGTCAGCAGCAGCGCGGTGAGGCGAGAGGCCGGAAGGTTGACGAGGTCGTCGAGACGCGCCGCCGCCCAGCCGAAGGCGAGGTGGCGCGGTGTCTTGTGGCCGATCATCGAATCGGCGGTGTTGATTGCCTTGTAGAGCGCGCCGCCGGGTAGGCCGCCGACGGCGAGCCAGAGCGCAGGGGCGACGATCCCGTCCGAGAAATTCTCGGCAAGGCTTTCAATCGCGGCGCGGGAAACCCCGGCCTCGTCGAGAGTTTCGGGGTTGCGGCCGACAATCATCGAAACGGCCGCGCGACCGCCGGCGAGGCCATCCCGCTCCAGCCCTTCGGCGACGCGTGCGACATGGTCGTGCAGGCTGCGCTGTGCGATCAGGCTGGAGGCGAGCAGTGCGAGCGGCAGCCAGCCAAGCGGGCCGAGGCCGCGACAGAGCAGGGTCAGCCCCCATGAGACGATGAAGACGACGGCAAGCAATAGCGCGAGGGCGAGGCCGCCGGCCGCCTTGCGCATGGTGAACGAGTCGCTCTCGCGATTGAGCGTCCGATCGAGGCGGGAAATCAGCGCACCGATCCAGGTGACGGGATGGCCGATCAGCGCATACAAGCCCTGGGGGTAGCCGAATCCCGCTTCGATGATCAGCGCGGCGGCGAGGAGCGGCAGGGAATCGGACAGGCTCATGCGGGGCGGGAATGACTGAGGCGGCGGGCAAGGTCTGGCATGGCGGCGATCTGGCACAGGCGAAGGCGCTGTTCCCGGAGGCGCCCGAGCCATGGATCGATCTTTCGACCGGGATCAATCCAATCCCCTATCCGGTTCCTGAGCTGCCGTTAAGCCTCTGGCAGCGTCTGCCGGGAGCGCGGGACGAGGCGGCACTGCTTGCTGCCGCGCGTCAGGCTTATCGCGTATCCGCAGCGGCCGGCATCGTCGCGGCGCCTGGCACCCAGATCCTGATCGAGCTGTTGCCGCGGCTTGCAAGCGCGGGAGCGGTGGCCGTGCTGGGCCCGACCTATGCGGAGCATGCGCTCGCCTGGCGCAAGGCCGGCCGGGCCGTCCACGAGATCGAAAGGCTCGACGATGTCGGCGACGCTGGCGTGGTCGTGGTGGTCAACCCGAACAATCCCGATGGACGGGTGATCGGGAGGGAGCAGCTCGCCGCGCTTGCCCGAAGCCTGGCGACCCGTGGCGGATTGCTCGTCATCGACGAGGCTTTCATCGATTTCATGCCCGAGGCGAGTTTGATCCCGGAGCTGCCTCCGGCGACCATCGTGCTGCGCTCCTTCGGCAAGACTTATGGTCTGGCGGGCCTGCGCCTCGGCTTCGCGATTGGCGAGCCACGCCTGACGGAGATCCTGCGCAACGCGCTGGGTCCATGGGCGGTGGCCGGCCCCGCGCTTCATCTCGGGGCGCAGGCGCTCGGTGATGTAGCTTGGCTGGCGGCGACCTCCGCCGCTCGCACACAGGACGCTGGCCGGCTCGACTCGCTGCTGGAAACGTGCGGCGAGGTCGTCGGCGGAACCTCCCTGTTTCGGCTGCTGGCGACACCCGTCGCGGTCGCGCTCTTTGCCCATCTCGGCCGCAACGGCATCTATGTCCGCCGCTTCCAGAACAATGTCGGCTGGCTGCGCTTCGGATTGCCGGCAGGCGTGCCGGAATGGACCCGGCTCAAGGATGCACTGGCATCCTTCCCGCCTGCCTGAGCGACATGGGGCGTGAGTGCAAGACGCCCGGGACGGCGCCGCCTCGCGCCACTAAGCTCCAGCCGTCACCAAAGGGGAGAACGGAATGACGTCCTGGCCTCACGAGCGCGAACTCACGATCGGCTTCGCCCATGCCGCCTACCAGCTCGGTGCCGAGTTCGCGACGCGCAAGCGCGCGGCGAAAAGTTTCGAGGTCCGCGGCCTGGACGAGCTTAGGGCACGTGCTCCCGAGGCCGATGTCCTCGTCGTCTCCGGTCTCTGGCGCAACGAACTGATCGCTGCCTGCCCGCGCCTGCGCTTCGTCCAGTCGATCAGCGCCGGCACGGATCAGTTCGACAAGCCCGCCTTCGCCTCGGCGGGCCTTCGCCTCGCCAGTGCGCAAGGGGGCAATGAGCGCGCCGTTGCCGAACACGCCATGGCGCTCATCCTCGGCCTTACCCGTCAGATTCATCTCGCCCGCGACAACCAGATGGCGAAGCATTGGCGGCCGATGATCGGTGATCGCGCCCGGCGTGAGGACGAGCTTGGCGGCAAGACGCTGGTCATTGTCGGCCTTGGACGGATCGGCCTGCGTTTGGCGAGGTTGGCTGCGGCGTTCGGGCTGCGCATCATCGGCGTGCGCCGCAGCGAGCACCCCGAGCCCGGCATCGATGCGATCGTGACGCCGGACAAGCTGAGCGAGGTTCTGCTGCACGCCGATATCGTGGCGCTGACCTGCCCGCTGACGCCCGAGACCGAAGGGCTGATCGGCAAGGCGGCCCTTGCCGCCATGCGCCCGGGCTCTCTCCTGGTCAATGTTGCGCGTGGCCGTGTCGTCGACGAGGCGGCGCTGCTGGAGGCGCTGGGCTCGGGGCGCCTGGCGGGCGCCGGGCTCGACTGCTTCCATGACGAGCCGCTCCCGCCGGCCTCGCCCTTCTGGGGGCAGCCGAACGTCATCGTCACCCCGCACAGCGCCGGTGAGACGCGCGCCTACGAGACGAATGTCGTCGATATCCTGATCGACAATCTCGACCGGCTGGCGCGTGGTGACGCGCAGTTGCGCAACCAGATCGTTTAGATCAGCGAACCGGATATCGTATCCGGTCCGATGATCTGACCTTCTGTGATTGCACCGGTTTTCCCGAAACGCGCACAGTACTTTTCGGGCCGATACCTGACCGGGGGGCGCTTACGCCTCGTGCAGTCGGCGGTAGATGCCGTCGGCCTTGACCAGGTCGGCATGGCTGCCCTGCTCGGCGATCCCCGTCGAATCCACCACCACGATCCGGTCGGCGTCACGGATGGTCGCGAGACGATGCGCGATCATCAGCGTGGTGCGGCCCTGCGACAGGTCCGCAAGCGATTGCTGGATGGCACGCTCGGTTTGCGTGTCCAGCGCTGAGGTCGCCTCGTCCAGGATCAGGATCGGCGGATTCCTCAGGAAGATGCGAGCGATGGCGAGGCGCTGCTTCTGGCCGCCTGAAAGCTTGACGCCGCGCTCTCCGATGATGGTATCGAGCCCGTCGGGCATGGCCGCGATGACCTCGTCGAGCCGCGCGCGTCGCGCCGCCTCGACGATCTCGGCCTCGCTCGCCTCGAGCCGGCCATAGGCGATGTTCTCGCGCATCGTGCCGGCAAAGAGAAAGACATCCTGCTGCACGATGCCGATCTGCCCGCGCAGCGAGGCCAGCGTCATGTCGCGGATATCGATGCCGTCGATGGTGATGCTTCCCCCGCTGACCTCGTAGAAGCGCGGCAGCAGCGAGCAGATCGTCGTTTTGCCGGCGCCCGACGGACCCACGAACGCGATCGTTTCGCCCGGCCTGATATGCAGGTCGATGCCGCTGAGCACGGGGCGGCCTGTCTGATAGGCGAACGAAACGCCCGTATAGCGGATTTCCCCCGAAAGCCTCGGTGCAGTCACCGCATTCGGGCGGTCGGCGATATCCGGTTCGGTGTCGAGGAACTCGGTATAGCGCCGGAAGCCGGCGATGCCCTTCGGATAGGTCTCGATCACCGAATTGATCTTCTCGATCGGCCGGAAGAAGACGGCGATGAGCAGCAGGAATCCGACGAAGCCGCCCTGGCTCAGGCTGCCAGTGATGACGAGGTAGCTGCCGGCGACCATCACCACCATCTGGGTCAGCCGCATGCTGAGATAGCTCAGCGAGATGGTGGCCGCCATGATGCGGTAGGCATCGAGCTTGGTCTGGCGGTAGTTCTGGTTGTCACGGGCGAAAAGCCGCCGCTCGTGCTCCTCGTTGGCGAAGGCCTGGACGACGCGGATGCCGCCGACATTCTCCTCGATGCGAGCGTTGAAGCTGCCGACCCGCCCGAAGAGCTGCTGCCAGTTATGCGTCATGCGCCCGCCATAGCGGCCGGTCAGCCAGCCGGTCAGCGGCACGATCGCGGCGGTGACGAGCGCAAGCTCGGGGCTGACCATGAACATCAGCACGAAGGCGCCGAACAGGGTCATGATTGCGATGAACAGGTCTTCGGGCCCGTGATGCGCGACCTCGCCGATCTCCTCGAGGTCCTTGGTGAGGCGGGCCACGAGATGGCCGGTCTTCTGGTTGTCGAAGAAGCTGAAGGAGAGCTTCTGCAGATGGTCGAACGCCTTCCGCCGCATCTCGGTCTCGATATTGATGCCGAGCATGTGGCCCCAATAGGTCACGATCGCCATCAGCCCGCTATTGAGCAGGTAGATCACCAGTAGGGCTGCGGCGCAGCCAAGGATCAATCCCCAGTTCTGGCCCGGCAGCAACCAGTCGATGAAGAACTTCACCGCGATCGGGAAGGCGAGCTCGAGCAAGCCCGACAGCACGGCGCATGAGAAATCCAGCATGAAGAGACCGCGATGCGGTGCGTAATAGGCGAAGAAACGGCGAAGCATGATGGTGTCTTCTCAAATCCGGATCGCGGTTCGGATCGGGCGTCCCGGATCGCGTGATTTTCCGCGGATCCAGAGGCGGGAATGGGGCCGGGCCCCTCTATAGGCTCTGGCGTGCCGGAGCGGAATGCCGGCGACGCATGGGCGGGCCCTGATCACGGATCGACGAGGCGGCGGGGCCTCCGCCTCGTCCCAGGTCGTTCATCTCAGCGATTGTAACGCACCGGCACCGCGAGCGAGATCGTCCCACCCCCACCAATGCCGGCAGGAGGGGCCGGAACGGGGCTCGCCCTGCGGATCATGCTGACGGCCTCCTCGTCGAGCGTGGCATCGCCGGAGCTACCGGCCAGCCGTGCGGACAGGACCCGCCCACCGCGATCGATCGAGAAGGCAATCTGTACCGTGCCGGGACGGGCGCCGCCCGGGAAGCGCTTGTAGCGGTTGAGATGGGCGATCAGCATGCCACGCCATGACGCCGTCGAAGCGGAAGACGACGCGGCGGCGCCGGTCGGAGCGGAGGTGGGGGCAGCAGCGGGGGCGGCCGATGCAGGAGGAGCAGCGGCTTCCTTGGCCCGCGGCCTCTCGCGCTCGACGGGCTTGCGGCGCTCGACGACGCGCGGCTTGGGCGGCGTCAGCTTGCGTTCGACGACCTTCGGCTTCTCGGGCGCAGGCGCAGGCGGGGGGGCGAGCACTGCGGCGGCATCGGGAAGCTGCGGCAGTTCGGGCAGCTTGATCTCAGGCTCGGGCAGGTGGACCGGCTCTGGCGTCACCTCGGGTTCCGGCGGCGGCTCCGGCTCCTTGACCGGCTCGGGAACAGGCTCCGGGGTTGGCGGGGGCGGCTCGGCCTCGGTCGCCTGGGGTGCAGGGGGCAGGTCAGCCGCGGGGGCCTCGGGCGCAACCGAAACCGCCGCAAGCTCGATCATCACGGCAGGCTCGGGCGCGCCGGCCGCGGCCTCTCCCGGTCGCCAGCTCAACGCCAGCCAGGCAATGCCGCCATGCGCGGCCACGACGACGAGCCCAGCCGAGCTCCAGCGTAGCAGCGCCGGCCAGACGCGTCGCGACACGCCGTCATCGAGAGGCCCGGTCTTCATGGTTTTGCACCCGCAGCCGGCATGGCTGCCTGCCCCGTATCCTCGAGCCCGACCAGCGCGATCTTCAGGTAGCCGGCATTGCGCAGAAGGTTCATCACCTCCATCAGCTCGCGATAGGCGACAGTCCCGTCGGCGCGCAGGAAGACCCGCTGCTCACGGTCGCTGCTGGTTTGTCGGTCGAGGACATTCTGCAGCGCTTCGCGGGGGACAGGATCGTTGCCGAGCGCGAGCGAGAGATCACCCTTCACGGTGAGAAAGACGGGCTTCTCGGGCCGGGGCTGCGGCTGCGCATTGGAGACGGGCAGATCGACGGCGACATCGACGGTGGAGAGCGGGGCCGCGACCATGAAGATAATCAGCAGCACGAGGATCACGTCAATGAAGGGTGTGACGTTGATCTCGGAGACCTCAGCCAGATCGCCGTCCTGCGGATCCTTGAGCGAAACGGCCATGGCTCACTCCGCCGACATCAGCGGCGGCACCGCATGCAGCGAGCGGCCGGGACGCTGTGCCGCGCGCCGCGCGCGCTCGAGATCGCGCGAGAGGTGGCGCAACACGTCGCCCGAGGCGTCCGACAGCACGGCGCGGTAGCCGGCGATTGAGCGCGAGAAGACGTTGTAGATGATGACGGCGGGGATCGCCGCGACGAGGCCGATCGCGGTCGCGAGCAGCGCCTCGGCGATGCCGGGCGCGACCACGGCGAGATTGGTGGTCTTCGACTGCGAGATGCCGATGAAGGAGTTCATGATGCCCCAGACCGTGCCGAACAGGCCGACGAAGGGGGCGGTCGAACCGATCGTTGCGAGCAGTCCGGTGCCCTTCGCCATGTCCCGGCCGGCACGGGCTTCGCGACGCGACAGCGCGATGGCGACGCGCTCCTTGATGCCGTCATCGGAGAGATCCGCCGAACGGCGGACCTCATCGCGGGCCGCTTGAACCAATTCGGCGACAACGCTGCGCCGCGCATGGCCGGCAGAGATCCTCTCGGCGGCAATCTCGAGGCTGTCCGCCTCGTCCAGCCGGCGCGCGGCCAGCCGCGCCCTGGTCTTGGCAGCCATCAGTTCCAGGCTTTTGGCGAGCCAGATCGTCCAGGTCACCAGCGAGGCGAAGGCGAGCCCGAGCATCACGGCCTTAACGATGATGTCCGCCGCCATGAACATGCCCCAGGGTGAGAGGTCATGCGGGAGCGCCGCGGTGGCGACAGGGGCGGGGGCTTGCGGTGCCGGCGGCTGTTGGGGAACCGCCACTTGCTCATGGGCTCCGCTTGGGCTCGCGGCCATGTTCGGAGCCGGCGTCGCAGGCGCGGTCGTCGCGGCTGGCGGTGGCGCGGGCTGTTGGGCGGTCGGCGCGTTTGCCGGCGCCTGCGCAGAACTTGTGCCGATTGCGGGGCCAAATGTGAGGGACAGTGCCAGCAGCAGGCTGCCCGCTACGCTGCGTTTCGCCCGACCGGCAGGGCTGGTCGTGGCTGTCCTGCGGCGGGGCTCGTCCTGGGCACTCATACCGGTTGGCTCTCTGCTGTCAGAATGATGGGCGGTTCATTTCACCGGGCAAGGCAATAGTTGTACTATTAATTTAGAAAAAATCTAATCTATGAATACTTCTATGGGCGCGTTACTGGCGATTAACGATGCGAATGTCAAAGATAAAGATCGCGGTTGTGCCGAGTTGTAACCATTGTTTGAGTGCTTCGCGGTCAGCGGCCGGCGCGACCCGGCGTAACACTTCATCGCGTCGCCGCTGCCGGCCGGTCGGCCGTTCACCCCTGCCGATGATGTCAGCCCAGGTATTCGCAGGATGGCGTTGTCTCCGGGGGGCGAGTCGAAGAATGGTCATTCGGTCGCACCCCGTGATGCCGTTTGCCGGATGACCTGATCTCGATGCCGAGTCTGCCTTCGCCCTTGCCGCTGCCCTCGACCGGGCGCGGGCTCGGCCTCATCCTCACCCTCGGCGTGACACAGGTCGCCGGCTATGGCTGCCTCTACTATGCCTTCGCGGTGCTGGCCCGGAGCATGACCGCGAGCTTTGGATGGGCCCCTGAATGGACCTATGCCGGATTTGCCGCGAGCCTTCTGGCCGGCGGCGTCGTGGCTCCGGTCGTTGGCCGGCAAGTGGACCGTCGCGGGGCACGCCTGGTGATGACGATCGGCTCCGCTCTTGCCGGCTTCGCGCTGCTGGCGCTCGCTGAGGCACGTGGCGGCCCGAGCTATTTCGCGGCGATGATTGCCCTGGGCATGGTCTCGACCATGGTCTTCTACGATGCCGCCTTTGCGGCGCTGACGCAGTCGCGCGGCGCGGGCGCGCGACGCTCGATCAGCCAACTCACTTTGATCGGTGGCTTTGCCTTGACGATTTTCTGGCCCCTGACGACGGCGCTGCTCGCGCAGTTCGACTGGCGCGAGATCTACCGGTTCTACGGCCTGCTTCAGCTTGGGCTCTGCGTACCGTTGCATCTCCTTGGGCTACCAGGGCGTGCCAAACGGGCTGCGGAGCGTGGGCATGCCGCGAGCGTGCCGGCGTTGCTCCATACGGATTATCTCGAAGGCGAGGCGCGCCGGCTCGCCTTCGTTCTGCTCGCGCTCGCCTTCTCGCTGCAGGGCTTCGTCGTTTCGGCCATGTCGGTGCATCTGTTGAGCATTTTGCAGGGGCTCGGCCTGAGTGCCGCGGTCGCCGTCGGCATCGGTGCCATGGTCGGCCCCGCCCAGGTCGCCGGGCGGCTGGCGGAGATGCTGTTCGGCGCTTCTCTCTCTCCGGTGACTACGGCATGGATTTCGGCGGCGATGATGCCGCTCGGTTTCGTCCTGCTGATGACGGGCCAGACGACCGCAGTGCTCGCCGGACTCTTTGCGATCGCCTATGGAATCAGCGTCGGGCTGAGCTCGATCGTCCGTGGAACCCTGCCGCTCCAGCTCTTCGGCCCCGCGGGATACGGCGCGATGCTTGGCAAGCTCTCGGCGCCGGGGCTGGTAGTCAAGGCGGCGGCGCCGCTTGTCTGTGCGGTCCTGATCGAGAGGGCCGGCCTGATGCCAACGGCAGGGCTCATGGTGTTGCTGTCGTTGCTTGCCACCGGGGCCTTGTTCACGCTCGCCCGCAAGGTTTCATGACCTGACGGGTTCAGAACCGTCGCGTGCGCCACCATGAACGGACGGCGTCGCGCGTGCGCAGCATGAAGGCATGGATCGGACTGCGCCTCACCCAGTCCAGCGTGCGCGCACGCAAATCGGTGATGACAGCCATTCCGCGCGCGAACCAGCCGATGGTGAGGAGCTTCTTTCGGCCGGCATTGTAGATGCGCTCGACGATCACGAAGCTCGCCAGATACGCCAGCCCGAGCATGATCAGGCCGCTGATCACATGGCCGCGCGCGATCACGATGAGGCTGACTAGCTTGAGAGGCTCGACGACCGCGAACGGCGCCGCCAGCAGCGCCAGGATCGCAAAGCGCGGCATGCGGGCGATCGCCGCCTCGGCCCGCGCCACGAACCGCCGTTCCGACAGCCAGCGAATGGCTGGGCGGTAGAGCGGGCGTACCAACTCGTCGAACAGGATCAGGAACGAGATCAGGCCTCGTACCGGCAGCGCAGCAACGCGGCCGATTGCGGCCGCCAGACGATGGAGAGGTGACGATGCCATCGATCTTTCCTTGCCGCTCGCGTGGCGGAACGGCAAGCGGAAATGCCACGCCTCCCAGCCGCGGATGGCTGGATACCCGCTGTCATCGTCCCTGGCGTCGGTTCCGTCGCCAGGGATGTCGCAACGATTGAGACGACCCGGGCCTTGATCGCCCCGATCGCGGCGACCTCAGTCGGTGAAGACGACGGTCTTCTTGCCGTTCAGCACGACGCGGTCCTCGAGATGATGCAGCACGGCGCGCGCCAGCACCCGCCGCTCGATATCACGGCCCTTGCGCACCAGCGCGTCAGGCGTGTCGCGATGCGAGATGCGCTCGACGTCCTGCTCGATGATCGGGCCTTCATCGAGATCGGGCGTCACGTAATGGGCGGTCGCGCCGATCAGCTTCACGCCGCGCTCGTGCGCCTGATGGTAGGGCTTGGCGCCCTTGAAGCCGGGCAGGAAGGAATGATGGATATTGATGCAGCGACCAAGCAGCTTGGCCGAGAGCCCGTCCGACAGGACCTGCATATAGCGCGCAAGCACAACGAGATCGGTCCGGGTCTCCTGCACGAGCTGCCAGATCTGGGCCTCCTGCTCCATCTTGGTCTGTCGAGTGATCGGCAAATGATGGAAGGGCAGGTCACCGATATCGGTCGAGGCGATGCTGTCGCGACCGTGGTTCGAGATGATGCCGGCGATCTCCATCGGCAGCTCGCCGATGCGCCAGCGATAGAGCAGATCGGCGAGGCAGTGGTCGAATTTCGAGACCAGCAGCATCACGCGCTTCCGCACATGCTGCTCGCGCAGCGTGAAATCCATGGCGAAGCGCCGGGACAGGTCCCCGAAGGCTTCCGCGATCTCGGCGTGCGACCTGCTCTCGGCGAGGCGCTCGAAGACGACGCGCATGAAGAAGCGGCCCGTTTCGGTGTCGTCGAACTGCTGTGCGTCTCGGATGTTGCAGCCGGCCTCGAACAGCAGCGTCGAGACGGCGGCGACGATGCCGGGACGGTCGGGGCAGGAAAGGGTGAGGATCGAAATGCGCTCGGACATGGCTGATGCCGCCCTTCAAGGGGCGGCCCTTCGCTGGGACAATGGGACGGGTTTCGGGTTGGAGGGCGCGCGACGCGCTGCGCTCAACCTCGTCCCGCTGCCGTCACCCTGCAGCCGAACTCCGCCGCGGAGGCGGAAAGCCAGGACCAGAAACTGCCTGCCATGCTGCGTGCGACCATGATCTCGAAAACGGCGTCACCGGATTCCGGATCATCAGCGATCCGCCAGAGATGCACACCCATATAGGCGATGCTTGTCAAGGCGGCAGCCCCGACCGGGAAGACGGAAGGGTACAGATCGAGCATGCAGCCCTTTGCCAGGGCATCGCGCAACTTCGGCCCGGAAAGCCGCAGCGCAGCCCGCCCGTCGGACTGGTCGGAGACGGCGGCGAGCGGCGCAAGATCGCGCAGCAGCTCATCGAATCCGTCCCAATCCGTCGCGATCAGATGCCACTGATCCGGGCCGGCCCAGACCAGACTGTGGCTCGTGCTGGAGACGATGCGCGGCGTCACCGGCAGGTCGAGCCCGATGCGGCCTTGGAGTGCCTGTGCCAGCGCCTGATGGTGCCCATCTCCCGCAATCAGGCTGGCGATGCAGAGGCCGTCGCGCGCCTCGATCGTGATGCCGGGCTGCCCGGCGGCACCAAAAGCGCCCGAGGCCAGAATGCCGGCCCAGGAGCCGCGTGGCGTCCAGGCAGTTGTCACGGCGTCAGCCATGGAGGCGCGCTCCTTCGGGATCGACGAAGACCGGATTGCAGATTTCGAGGACGATGTCGCCGTTGCGCACCGGATCGACGGCGCGGATGCGCTCGCCGATGCGTTTCGGGCCATTCTTCAAGAGGCCGAGGCCAATCCAGTGCTTCAGCACCGGGGAATAGGCGACCGAGGTCATGTAGCCCTCGTCATGCTCCATCGCCGCAGGCTTGCCGAGGCCGATGAAATGCGCGCCGGCTCGGAGTCGTTGCCCGATTTCCACAGGCTTGAAGCCGACCAGTGCCGGACGATCCGGCTCGATCAGGGCTTCGCGCCCAGCCATGACGCGGCCGACAAAATCCTTCTTGGCGGACATCATTCGACCGAGGCCAAGATCGCGGGCCGTGGTCTGGCCATTGAGTTCGTTGCCCGCGACATGGCCCTTCTCGATGCGCATCACACCGAGCGCCTCGGTGCCATAGGGCGTGATCCCGTACGGCGCCCCTGCCGACATCAGGGCACGCATCATCGCATCGCCATGATCGGCCGGGACGGCGAGCTCATAGGCGAGCTCGCCCGAGAAGGAGATCCGGAACAGCCGTGCCGGGATGCCGTCGCCGACCGTGACGCTGCGGGCCGCGAGATAGGGGCAAGCTTCGTTCGAGAGATCGTGCTGCGCATCGACGACCCCGCGCAGAACCTCGCGGGCCTTTGGTCCGGCAACCGCGGCCTGCGCCCACTGCTCGGAGACCGAGACCATCCGGACATCGAGCGTCGGCCAGAGCACCTGATGGCAGAATTCGAGATGCTGCATCACCTTGGCGGCGTTCGCCGTGGTGGTGGTCATCACGAAATGCGTCTCGGCCAACCGCGAAGTCGTGCCGTCATCCATGACGAAACCGTCCTCGCGCAGCATCAGTCCGTAACGGGCCTTGCCGACCGGCAGGGCCTTCCAGCCATTGATATAGACCCGCTCCAGGAACTCGGCGGCATCATCGCCCTGGATGTCGATCTTGCCGAGAGTGGAGACATCGCAGATGCCGACGCCGCTGCGAACGGCCAGCACCTCGCGATTGACCGTGGTCAGCCAGTGATCCTCGCCGGGCTTCGGATAGTACTGCCCGCGCAGCCAGAGGCCGGTCTCGACGAAGACGGCGCCCTGGTCCTTCGACCATTGATGGGTGGGTGCAAGCCGCATTGGCCGGAAATCCGGGCCGCGATGGTGGCCGGCCAGCGCACCGATGGCCACAGGCGTATAGGGCGGCCGGAAGATCGTCGTCCCCGTCTCGGGAATGGTCTTGCCTGTCTGCTCGGCCATGATGGCGAGGCCAGAGAGGTTCGAGGTCTTGCCCTGGTCGGTCGCCATCCCGAGCGTGGTGTAACGCTTCAGATGTTCGACCGGTCGGAAACCTTCGCGCGCCGCCAGCTCGACATCGGTGTCGGTCACGTCGTTCTGGAAATCGACGAAAGCCTTGCCCTTGCCGCCCTTGACCCGCCAGACCGGAGAAACCGAGACGGCTTCAGGATCGGTCTTGGCCGCGGAAGCCCGCGGCTTCGCCGCGAAACCGCAATCGGCGGCAGCTTCGCTGCCGAGGCGGGCGCCGTCCGCCAGTGCCTCAGCCAGGCTGAAATGCCCGGCAGCGCTGCCGGCGGCGCTGAGCCCAGCCGGCATCGTGCCCGGCACGAAGGCCTGGATCGCCTCGTCCCAGATCGGCCGCGTGTTCTGATGCGAGGTCAGGTGCAGCGTCGGGTTCCAGCCATTCGAGACGGCAAGCAGATCGCAGGCAAGGCTGGTCTCGCGGCCGGACGCGTCGCGGATCGTGACCTGCTTGAGGGCCTTGCCGCCGGAGGCGCGGCTGACCGCGTTGCCGGCGAAGACGCGCGCGCCGATCGCGTTTCCGAGTGCGACCAGCGCCGAATCCACCTGCGGACGCGGATCGACGATCGCTACGACCTTCGCGCCGGCAGCGGCCAGATCGCGGGCCGTGGCCCAGCCATCGTCGCCGGCCGTGAAGACCACCGCCTCGCGCCCGGGCAGTACGGCGTAGCGATTGAGATAGGTCCGCACCGCACCGGCCAGCATGACGCCGGGAGTATCGTTGCCGGCGAAGACAACAGGCCGCTCGATCGCGCCAGCCGCCAGCACCGCGCGTTTGGCGGTGATGCGCCAGGAGCGCTGGCGTGGCTGATGCGCCGGGGGCACCGGCAGATGGTCGTTCACGCGTTCGACAGCGCCGTAGATGCCGTGATCGTAGACGCCAAACACCGTCGTGCGCGTCATGATCCGGACATCAGGAAGGCTGGCGAGCTCGGCCATCGCGTCAGCGACCCATTCGGAGCCGGCGCGAGCGTCGATCTCGCGCTTGTCGGCGAGCAGGCGGCCACCCGGCCGAAAATCCTCATCGCACAGGATGACGCGCGCGCCGCTGCGCGCTGCCGCCAGCGCGGCGGAAATCCCAGCAGGTCCGCCGCCAATGACGAGGACGTCGCAGAAAGCGAACGCCTTCTCGTAATGGTCGGGATCCTCCTCCATGGCGGCGCGGCCGAGGCCGGCGGCGCGGCGGATCAGAGGCTCGTAGAGCTTTTCCCAGAAGGCCGCCGGCCACATGAAGGTCTTGTAGTAGAAGCCTGCGGTCAGCGCCGGTGCGAGCAGCGAATTGATCGACAGGATGTCGAAATCGAGCGAGGGCCAGCGGTTCTGGCTCTGCGCCTCCAGCCCGTCATAGAGCTCGGCCACGGTCGCTCGTGTGTTGGGCTCGCGCCGCGCACCGGAGCGCAGTTCAACGAGCGCATTCGGCTCCTCCGGGCCTGCTGAAAGGATGCCGCGCGGCCGGTGGTACTTGAAGGACCGGCCGACGAGCCGCACGCCATTGGCGAGAAGGGCAGCAGCAAGCGTATCGCCGGCATGGCCCTGATAGGAGCGTCCGTCGAAGTGGAAGCCGACGGCGCTCGCCCGGTCGATCAGGCCGCCATTGCTGCGGCGGAAGGGCTGCTTGGCGCTCATGCCGCATCTCCCTTGGCGATCGCGCTGGCCGTGTCGACGGCCTCGATCGCATGGGTCCTGGTGTCACGCGTCACGACCAGCCAGGCATGGCAGCCGGCGCCGTGATACCAGAGTTCGCGATGCCGCCCGGCCGGGTTGTCGCGCTGATAGACATAATCGTGCATCGCCGCTTCCGTCGTTGCCATTCCCTCGGGCCGCTGCGGATTGGCGTCACCGAGATAGGTGAATTCCTGGACGTCGCGGGCGCCGCAATGAGGACATGTGATGCGCATGGAGAAAGGTTCCTGAGCCGGCTCAGTGCAGGTTCGGCTGGGCGCCAGCGCCCTTTTCGTCGATGAGGCGGCCCGTCGCGAACCGGTCGAGCCGATAGGCGGTCGCGACCTCATGGGGTTCGTCGCGGGCGATCAGATGGGCGAAACACCAGCCGGAGGCCGGCGTCGCCTTGAAGCCGCCATAGCACCAGCCGGCATTGAGATAGAGGCCCTGGACCGGGGTGTGGTCGATGATCGGGGAGCCGTCCATCGACATGTCCATGACGCCGCCCCAGTGACGCAGCATGCGGATGCGGCCAAGGCCAGGCCACAAGGCCATGGCCGATTCCATCACGTCCTCGATCACCGGCAGGTTGCCGCGCTGGGCGTAGGAATTGTAGCCGTCGATATCGCCGCCGAAGACGAGGCCGCCCTTGTCGGACTGGCTGATGTAGAAATGGCCGGCGCCATAGGTGACGACATTGTCGATCAGCGGCTTCACACCTTCCGAGACGAAGGCCTGCAGCACGTGGCTCTCGATCGGCAGCCGCATCCCCGCCATGCCGGCGAGCCGGGAGGAGTTGCCGGCGACTGCAAGCGCGACCTTCCTGGCCTTGATCGCGCCGCGCGTCGTCTCGACGCCGGTGATGCGGCCGCCTTCGATTGTCAGTCCGGTGACTTCGCAGTTCTGCACGATATCGACTCCGCGCTGATCGGCGGCACGCGCGTAGCCCCAGGCGACGGCGTCATGCCGGACGGAGCCGCCACGGCGCTGCAGGAGGCCGCCCTGGATCGGGAAACGGCCATCCCGGTAGTTCAGGAAGGGCACCATGGCACGGACCTGCTCGCGGTCGAGCAACTCGGCATCGACCCCGGCGAGCCGCATGGCATTGCCGCGCCTGGCATAGGCGTCGCGCTGGGGGTCGGAATGGTAGAGGTTCAGCACGCCGCGCTGGCTGACCATCGCGTTGTAGTTGATGTCCTGCTCCAGCCCCTCCCAGAGCTTCAGCGACCATTCGTAGAACGGTGTATTGCCGGGCAGCAGATAGTTGGAGCGGATGATCGTGGTATTCCGTCCGACATTGCCGGACCCGATATAGCCCTTCTCGATCACCGCGACGTTGGTGATGCCATGCTGGCTCGCGAGGTAATAGGCGGTTGCCAGCCCATGGCCGCCGCCACCGATGACCAGGACGTCGTATTCGGCCTTCGGCGCCGCATCACGCCAGGCCGGGGTCCAGCCGCGATGACCCTTGAGCGTCTGTGCGGCGAGGGAGAAAATCGAATAGCGCATCGGGGCACCCGGGACGTCTATGCCGGACAGGAATTCGCGCCGGGCTTGTCATCGTGAGATTGCCGAACATAGTCTCCCGGACATGACCATCAGCGACGCGATCTTGACTGCTAACGACAGGTACGAAGACGGGGCGCCCACCCATGTCGGCTTCCTGCTGATTCCGGATTTTGCGCTGCTCGCCTATGCAACGGCGATCGAGCCTCTGCGCGCGGCCAACCGGCTCTCGGGGCGGGACCTCTATCGCTGGAGTCACGTCTCGATCGATGGATCCCCGGCCCCCGCCTCCAATGGCGTCCGCATCCAGCCCGATTTCGCTGTCGGCGATGATGTCCGTCTCGACTACGTCTTCGTCTGCGCTGGCGGAAACCCTGCTGCCTTCCAGCACCAGCCGACCTTCGCCTGGCTCAGGCAGCTGGCGCGCCGCGGGGTGAAGCTCGGAGGCATCTCGGGCGGGCCCTACATCCTGGCGCGCGCCAATGTGCTGACGGGCTACCGCTTCACCATCCACTGGGAACACGCGCCGGCCTTCATCGAAGACTATCCGGAGCTCGATCTGCGGCGCTCGCTCTATGAGATCGACCGTGACCGCCTGACGTCGAGCGGCGGCACCGCCCCGCTCGACATGATGCATGCCGTCATCGCACGCGAACATGGCAGCGAACTGGCTCTCGCCGTCAGCGAGTGGTTCCTCCAGACTCATGTGCGCGAGGGCGAGGGGCCGCAGCGCATGCCGCTGCGCGAGCGGCTCGGCGTCAGCCATGCCCCGCTTCTACGGGTTGTCGGGCGCATGGAGCAGAATCTCGAAACGCCGCTTTCGCGCGGCGAGCTCGCCCGTACGGCAGGAGTCTCGCTGCGCCAGCTCGAACGGCTGTTCCGCCTGCATCTCGGGCGTTCGCTCGGAGAGCATTATCTCGGCCTCAGGCTGGAGCGGGCCCGCCATCTCCTGCGCCAGACCAGCCTGTCGGTGCTGGAGGTCGCACTCGCTTGCGGCTTTTCGAGTGCGAGCCATTTTTCCCGTGCCTATCGCGCCCGCTTCAATCACCCGCCGCGCGGCGAACGTGTCCCTTACCGAACGGCGGTTTGACGCTATGCGTCAAGAAAACGTCGTATGACGACAATTCGAAATGGGGGTAGGTCGAAACTCTAGGCCCCAACAGAACAACGGGGACCGGTTGCCATGAAACGTACCTTCACGCTCGCGCTCGCCTGCGCCGCCATGCTTGCCGCTATGCCGGCGCTTGCCCAGGATTCTCTCGCCAAGATCAAGGAAAAGGGTGTCCTCACTGTCGGCGTGAAGAACGACTACAAGCCGTGGGGCTTCCTTGAGCCGTCCGGCAAGATCGTCGGGCTCGAGATCGATCTCGCCCAGGCGGTCGCCGACAAGATCGGCGTCAAGCTGGAAATGCTCCCCGTCATCGCCGCCAACCGCATGGAGTTCCTCAAGCAGGGCCGTATCGACATGGTCCTGGCGACGATGGGGGACACGCCTGAGCGCCGCAAGGTCATCGGCATGGTCGAGCCGAACTACTATGCCAGCGCCACCAATGTGCTGGCTCCCAAGAGCGCCAATCTGAAGAAGTGGGAAGATCTGAAGGGGCGCAAGGTCTGCGGCGTCCAGGGAGCCTATTACAACCGCCGCGTCTCGCAGCTCTATGCGCCTGAACTCGTGGTTTTCCCCTCGGTACCGGATGCGCTGAATGCGCTGCAGGGCAACAACTGCGTCGCCTTCCTGTTCGACGACACGCTGATCGTCTCGACACTGGCCGCAGGCGATCCGAAATGGGCAAATTACGAAATGCCGCTGGCTTCGGAAGACCCGCAGCTCTGGGCGATCGGCATTCGTCTCGAGGACATGGACGGTCCCTTCGGCAAGCTGGTGAAGGACATGTCGGTCGACTGGCACAAGAGCGGCAAGCTACTCGAGCTCGAAACCAAATGGGGCATCAAGCAGAGCCCCTATCTGATCGAGACCAACAAGAAGCTGAAGTCAGCTTCGTAGCGCGATTGCGCTCGATTGGCTGCGTTGATGCAGCCTCTGTCACGTCATCCCGGGTCTGACCCGGGATCCATCGCCGCGCGGTGCGAGGGATCCCGGCATTCCGGGGCCTGGCGCCTCGGATGACGATGGGCCTTCGGCTGAAACGGTGCTGCGGCATGAGCAGGTTTCCTTGATCGCGTCCTTCTTCCAGTGGCTGAACGATACGCAGGGGCTGAATTTCTCGGTCTTCTACGATGCGTTCGACCGTTCGCGCTTCCTGACCGGGTTGTGGACCACGACCTATATCTGCGTGGTCTCGATCATCGCGTCGATGGCGCTCGGCCTGATCGGTGTCTGGCTCGCCGGCGGCAATTCGCGCCTCGGCCGGCTTGTGGTGCGCGTCTATGTGCAGTTCTTCCGCAACACGCCGCCGCTGGTGCAGCTCTCCTTCTTCTACTTTGCCGTGGCGAGCCTGCTGCCGACGGTGAGCGATGGTTTTGGCGGCCAGTCGCCGCTGGTCTCCGGGACCGGCTGGGCGATCATCGCGTTCTCGCTCTTCGCCGGCGCCTTCAATGTCGAGATCTTTCGCGCCGGCATCGAGGCCGTGCCATCGACGACGGTCGAAGCGGCCGAGTCGCTCGGCTATACCCGTCTGCAGCTCTATCTCCATGTCGTGCTGCCGCTCGCCTTCCGCATCTGCCTGCCGGCGCTGAACAACAACCTGATCAATCTCGTGAAGACCACGACACTGGCCTATGCCATCGGCGTGCCGGAGCTGCTCTATGCGGCTTCGCAGATCTGGTCCGAGGTGTTCAACGTCCGGGAGATGATGAACGTTCTGCTCGTCACCTATGTCGGGCTGGTGGCGGTACTGGTCTGGATCATGGGCCGCTGGGAGCGGTCGATGCGCATTCCAGGATATTCGACATGAGGTCCGGCTCAACCGATCTGCCGGTGCTCAAGCCGTTCCGCGCGCCTGCGCCGATCGCCCCCTCGGGTTTCGCCGCGCCGGTCATGCTGAGCAGCGGCACGTTGGCTGTCTTCGTCATCCTATTCGGCGCTTCGCTGGCTCTTGCGCAGGTCGCGGCGCGCCCGGCTGGCGAAGGCGCGGTCACCGTGCTGCTGCGCTGGGCGCCGCTGATCTTCCAGGGTTTCCTGTTCAATATCCTGATCAGCTTCCTCTCGATGGCGCTTGGCACCGTCGTGGGCGTGCTCGTCGGCATCGCGCAGGTCTCGCTGCTCGCGCCGGTTCGCAAGACCGCCTGGGGCGTCACGCAATTCTTCCGCAATGCGCCCTGGCTGGTGCTGCTGTTCTACGCGATGTTCCTGTTGCCCTTCGAGTTTCGGATGTTCGGCATCACGATCGCTTTCCCAGCCTGGGTGAAGGCGGTCATCGGACTTGCGCTGCCGGTTGCGGCCAATGTCTCCGAGATCGTGCGCGGCGGCATCAAGTCGATTCCCGCCGGCCAGTGGGAATCCGCCGATGCGCTCGCCTTCACGCGGGCACAGACGCTGTGGATGATCATCTTGCCGCAGGCCTTCAAGCGGATGCTCCCACCCTGGATGAACCTCTACGCGATCCTGACCATGGCGACGACATTGATCTCGGTGGTCGGCATCCAGGATGCGCTCTCCGTCACCCGCGCGGCGCTGATCGCCGAGAGCCGGCCGGAACTGATGATCCCGATGTACCTGCTGCTGCTCCTGATGTTCTTCGCCTATTGCTACCCGATTGCGCGGGCGACGCTGGCGCTGGAGCGGCGCTTCAACGTGAAAGCTTGAGCCATGGCGAGCCGTCATCAACTGGGCGAGCCCGTCGTCGTGGTCGAGGGGGTCGAGAAATCCTTCGGCAGCTTTTCCGTCCTCAGGGATGTCAGCCTCACGGTCCGGCGTGGCGAGACCGTCTGCATCATCGGCCCTTCCGGTTCAGGCAAGTCGACGCTGCTGCGCTGCATCAACGGGCTGGTGCCGATCAGCAAGGGCTCGATCAAGCTCGCCGGTCGCGAGGTGAACGATGCGAAGCTCGACAAGCTGGCGCTGCGTCGCGACGTCGGCATCGTCTTCCAGCAATACAACCTCTTCCCTCACAAGACCGCGCTTCAGAACGTGATGATGGCACCGATCCATGTGCTGAAGCAGGACAAGGCGGAAGTCGAGGAGCGGGCGCGCAAGCTTCTCGCCAAGGTCGGCCTTTCGCAGAAGCTCGCGACCTATCCCGGCGAGCTTTCGGGCGGTCAGCAGCAGCGGGTTGCGATTGCGCGGTCCCTGGCGATGAACCCGAAGGTGATGCTGTTCGACGAGGTCACCGCCGCACTCGATCCCGAAACCAAGAAGGAGGTGCTGGTGACGATCCAGGACCTCGCCGCAGAAGGGATGACATGCATCCTCGTCACCCATGAAATGGGCTTCGCGCGTGAGGTGGCCGATCATGTCTATTTCACCGATGGCGGCGTGATCGTGGAACATGGTTCGCCGGCCGAGGTGTTCGGCAATCCACGCGAAGAGCGCACGAAGGGGTTTCTGGACAAGGTGTTGTAGCGCGGCCCCCGCCCGTCCGGCTCTTGCTGCGTCTCGTTCCGACGGTTTCCGCGTGCCTGCCATGCAGTGGCAGGGCCTATGTCGCCTGCGGATGCCTCTCTAACACTAGCGGGGAAGCGAGGGAGAAATCATGCTGGACTGGACACGGGCCAAGGCGGAAGCAGCCGTTATCACGAAGAGTTGGGCCGATCAGGCAGGGCCAGGTGGTGCGGTCGTCATCTTCGATGCGGAGCGACGGCTCGAGGCGTGCGCCGGTGGTTTCGCCAACCTGGAACAACAGACGCCCTTTACGGCGGATACGCCCAATCGTCTGGCCTCGATCAGCAAGCATTTCATGGCGGCGACGCTGCTGCTGGAAGGCATATCGCTCGACGCACCGCTCGGCAGCCTGCTGGATGGTTTGCCTGCGGCCATAGCTGCCGTGCCTCTCGGCCGCGCGCTAGATATGACCGGCGCCCTGCCGGACATGATGGAGACCCTGTGGCAGCTCGGCGTGCCCTACACCACGAGCCTCAGCGCGCCCGAGATTCACGGTTTCGCTCAGCGCCTACCGGGCATCAATGCCGTGCCCGGCCAGGAGATGGCCTATTCCAATACCGGCTGGCGGCTGGCGCAGTCGGTGCTGCCGGCCCAGCGCAGCATCACCTATCGCGAGGCCCTGCGGCTGCGCATGTTCGGGCCTCTCGCGCTGCCCTTCGTCTTCCCGGAGGACGAGAGCGAGATCGTGCCCGATCTCGCAACTGGCTACTGGCACGATGGCGTGAACTGGCGGCGGGGGCGCTACGGCTTCCAGTTCTCTGCCTCAGGCGGGCTCGTCGGCAGCGCATCGGCGCTGGCGATCTGGGCGTCCGATCTGATGGCCGGGCGCGGGCCGCTCGCCGGCCTCTTCGAGAAGCTCACCGCGCCGCGCCAGTTCGCGGATGGTCGCGAGAGCGGCTACCGCCTCGGCCTGGTCAGCACTCCGCTTCTCGGCACCACCGTGATCGGCCATGGCGGGTCTCTGACCGGCTACCGCAACCACTTCCTGATGGCGCCTGAGCATGGCGTTGGCGTCGTCGTGCTGAGCAATCGCGAGGAGGAGGCGCTCTGGCCGGCGTTGCGCGTGCTTGCGGCGCTTCTGGGCGAAGCGCTGCCCGAGGCACCGAAGGCGGGGCCGACTGGCCTCTATCTCAGCGAGGAAGGTTCCTTCTGGGCCGAATTCGGTGGAGACTCGATCAGCGTCATGGGCGGGTATGAGCGTCTTGTCGTCGGCGAGAACGGCAGGCTGAGAAGCCTGCCTTCCTATCTAGACATCGAGCTCGGCACGCTCGGCGAAGACGAGATCCAGGCACGGATCGGTGGCGTCGAGCGTCGCCTCCTGCGCGTTCCCGCCAACACGCCGCTCGACCCGCACCTCGTCGGTCGCTGGCGCGAGCGCAGCTTCGGCGTCGAGATCACGGTTGAAACGGACGGCACGGCGCAATGGCCCTGGGCCGAGCCGGTCGGCATGACCACCCGGCTGACCCCCTTGCCGGGGGGGCGTGCGCTCGCCGATCTTGTCCATGGTCCCTGGCGGCACCGGCCTTGCTTGTGGCTGCAGCCGGACGGCTCCCTGCGCCTCGACAGCCACCGGGCGCGCGTCCTGCAATTCGATCGTGTCGACGACGTTGGAGGTGCCCGATGATCCGTTCCCGCCTTGCCGGACTGTTGCTTTGCGCCGCGTCGCTGACGCTCGGCCTCGAGGCACAGGCCCAGCCGGCTCCGAGCCGCACCTTGCGTGTCGCGCCGCATGCGGACCTCAAGACGCTCGATCCCGTTGCGGCTTCGATCGTCATCACCCGCATGCATGGGCTGATGATCTACGAGACGCTGTTCGCCTGGGATTCAAAGCTGCAGCCGCACCCGCAGATGGTCGAGAGCTTCTCGACCGCTCCCGACAAGCTGTCCTGGAGTTTCACGCTGCGGCCCGGCCTCAAGTTCCATGACGGCCAGTCGGTCACGACCCGCGACGTCATCGCTTCGCTGAAGCGCTGGATGGCGCGCGACACGATCGGCGGTAAGCTCGGCGAATATACGGAAGGGTTGGAGGCGGTCGACGACCGCACCTTCACGCTGAAGCTGAAGCGGCCGATGGCACTGGTACCCTTCGCGCTGGGCTCGGCGGTCGGCCAGATCCCGGTGATCATGCGCGAGAGCGATGCCAAGAGCGATCCGATGAAGCCGGTCACCGAATCGATCGGTAGCGGCCCCTTCCGCTTCAACCGGGCGGAATGGCGCAGCGGCGCGCGCGTCGTCTATGATCGCAACCCCGATTATGTGCCGCGCTCGGAACCGGCCGACGGCCTGGCGGGAGGCCGCGTCGTCAAGCTCGACCGCGTCGAATGGATCATCATGCCGGACGCCGCGACGGCGGCGGCTGCGATCCAGACCGGCGAGATCGATATCTGGGAGCAGCCGAGCCAGGACCTGATCTCGACCATCGCCGGGACACGCGACGTCAAGGTCGAGCGCTACTCGAACCTCGCCAACCAGGTCATGCTGCGGCCGAACCACCTCTATCCGCCGTTCAACAATCCCAAGGCCAGGCTCGCTTTGGCCTATGCCACGGATCAGGCCGATTTCCTCGCCGCCGGCTTCGGCGACGAGGAATGGTGGAAGCGCTGCAATGCCTATTTCGTCTGTGGCGGGCCGAACGGAACCGAAATCGGCTCCGAACCCTATGCCAGGCCCGATCTGGCAACGGCGAAGAAGCTGCTCGCCGCGAGCGGCTACAAGGGCGAGAAGCTGGTGCTGAGTACCTCGAACGACATCGCCCCGATCGGCCGCATGGCCGAGGTCGCGGCGCAGTCGCTCAAGGAGGTCGGTTTCAATGTCGACGTCCAGTTTGCCGATTGGGGCACTGTCACCACCCGCCAGCAGAATCGCGGCACCGTGGATCAGGGCGGCTGGAACCTGTTCGTCACCTACGCGTCGGGCGCGACGATGCAGTCTCCGATGACCAATATCGGCACCAATATGGGCTGCGAGAAGGCCTGGGCCGGCTGGCCCTGCGATGCCGAGGCCGAGCGGCTGCGTGGCGCTGTCGTCGATGCTCCGGACGAGGCGAGCGGCAAGCTCGCGATCGAAGCGCTGCATCGCCGGCTCACGGTCGTACAGCCTTATCGCGTGCTCGGTCAGTTCGACCAGCCCTATGCCCGCCGCAGCAATATTTCAGGCGTGCTCGCCGCACCGGTGATGCTGTTCTGGAACATCGAGAAGAAGTAAGCGGCCAGCACCGACGGCCGCGGTCGATGCGCGGTCCGGGGCGAGGCTTCTCTCGTCCCGGACCGCAAGATCGGAACATTCTGCCGGCGACAGGGCCAATCCCAGCAGGATGGGGCGCCTCCGGGTGCCAGACGGGCACGGATTGCGAGCTGCCCCTCTGCTAGAATTGCGCTTCCCTCCCGCGCGGTCCCGATCGACGGCCGCTTCAATCACGTGGCTTGTCATGACGAGTGTCGAAACGGTTCTGGCCGATCTTGTGGCCTTTCCCTCTGTTTGCCGGACGCCGAATGCGGCGATCATCGCGCATGTCCGCGGATATCTTGCCGGCCATGGCGTCGAGAGCGTCATCGTCCCGGGGCCGGAGGGGGATCGCGCCAATCTCTTCGCCACCATCGGACCGCGTGAGCCGGGCGGGATCATTCTCTCGGCCCATCTCGATGTGGTGCCTGCTGCCTCCGAGGGTTGGGTCGGACAGCCCTTCGCCTTGCGCCGCGATGGCGACCGCCTGATCGGGCGCGGCGCTGTCGACATGAAGGGGTTTGTGGCCAGCGTGCTGGCGAGCGTGCCGGATCTCGCCTCGCGCCGGCTGGCGCGGCCGGTCCACATTGCTCTGTCCTATGACGAGGAGGTCGGCTGCGTCGGCGTTCGTCACCTGATCGCGCGGCTGCCGGAGCTTTGTCCCCGGCCGGCCGGCTGCATCGTCGGCGAGCCGACCGATCTCCATCCCGTCTTGCGTCACAAGGGCAAGATCGCTCAACGCGTCACGGTCGACGGCAAGGCCGGGCACTCGTCGCGGACCGATCTCGGCGACAATGCCATTCACTACGCTGCGGAGTTGATGGCAGCCATCCATGCCGAGGCGCGCCGGCATGCGGCGCAAGGCCCCTTCGCTGACAGCTTTGCCCCGCCCTATTCCACGATCCAGGTCGGCACGGTGCAGGGCGGAACCGGCATCAACATCGTTCCGGCGCAATGCGTCTTCGAGGTCGAGGCTCGCGCCATCGCGGGGCAGGAGCCCGCCGGATTGCTGACCTTCCTGCCGCGCGAGGCGGAGCGCATCCATGCTGCTGCTGTCGCGGATGGGCACAATGTCGTCTTCGGCTTCGAGACGATGAGCGACTACCCGCCGCTCGATCTGCCCGATGCGGATCCGTTGGTCGGGTTGACCGAGGACGTCTGTGGGAAACCGCGCCAGCAGGCCGTCAGCTTCGGTACCGAGGCCGGACTCTTCCAGGCCGCGGGCATCCCCGCGATCGTCTGTGGGCCGGGTGACGTGAACAGGGCGCACAAGCCCGAGGAGTTTATCACCGATGCTGAACTGGCCGGCGCGATGGCCATGATCGCCCGGATTGGCGACCGGCTGTCCTCCTGACGCAGGCTGTCAGCGCAGCTCTGGCTGATCGGCTGAGGCCGTGCATAAATGCCGGCACGGATCATCCGGAGGAGACCGACCATGCCTGATCGCCAGCGCGTCGAGGCCTTTGTCGCAGCCGTCGTGAGTGGCGATCATGTCGGCGCCATCCGTGACTTCTATTGCGAGGATGCCTCGATGCAGGAGAACGGCGCCGAGCCGCGCCGCGGACGCGACGAATTGATGGCGCATGAGGCCAGGGCGCTCGCCCGGCTCAACCGGATGCACACCCACCCACCCCGCGCCGTGCTGGTCGATGGCGACCGGGTCGTCATTCACTGGATCTTCGATGCCTCCGACAAGCAAGGCGTGACGCGGCGGCTGGAAGAACTCGCGATCCAGCGCTGGCGAGGCGACCGCATCGTCGAGGAGCGTTTCTTCTACGATACCGGCTCGGCCTGGCAGGTCGTCGAGCCGGTTCGTTAGATGTCGATCAGGGCAGAGGCCGCCGGCAAGCCGGAGCGCTTCAAGCTGATCGTGTCGGTCTATGTGATCTTTTGGCGGGGGAGCGAACTCCTGCTGCTGCGGCGAGCGAACACGGGTTTTGAGGGACGGCAATTACGGTCTCGTCTCCGGACATCACGACGGCAGCGAGCCGCTGCGAGCAGCGGCCGCGCGCGAAGCCAAGGAGGAGGCGGCGTCGAGATCGATCCAGCCAGCCTGATCTTCGCAACAGTGCTCCACCGATCGCAGGACGAGGAGCGGCTGGATTTCTTCTTCGAGGCGCGCAGTTGGCAGGGCGAGCTTCGCAACGCCGAGCCTGAAAAATGCGCCGAACTGGCCTGGTTTCCCGTCGATGGCTTGCCGGAGAACACGATCACCAACGTTCGTACGGCCATCGCCAACTGGCAGCCCGGCACGCGCTATTGCGAGTTTTGGCAAGAGACCTGACTCTGTCGCTCCTGGCAGAATCAATGTGCTCCTGCCCGCGCCCCCCTTACGACAGCACTCCGCGATAGGGCGCAGCCACGATCAGGCAGCAATTGCCGGGCCGGACGCGGCCGGGCTGGCGCCGGCCATAGAGGATGCCGTCGGCAGCATAGTGCAGCGTCTCGGGCGGGCGGGTCGGGTCCCAGGTGCAATGGATGCGGCCGGCCGGCTGGCCGGCGCTGACTTTCGCGCCGTTGGCGTGGAAGGGTTCGAAGACACCGTCGGCGGTGGCATAGACATAGGCCGAGGTGCCGGGCAGTTCGAGGATCTGGCCCTCGCCGCGCTTCGGCTCCGGTGTGTCGCGCGCGACGATGCCGAGATGGTCGAGCACATTGGCGACGCCGCGCCGGCAGACTTTCAGCGCCTCCAGCGAAACCGTTCCGCCACCCGCCATCTCGGTGCCAACGGTAACGAGCCCGTTGCGGCAGGCGGTTGCGGTTGCAGTGCGCGGCTCGCCGAGATTGCTGATCACCACCGTCATCGGCGCGTCGAATGCCTGCACCGCGGCGACATTGCGCTTGTGCAGCGCCGGATCGTCGGTCGGTTCGACGATCGCGCTCGGAATGATGTCGAGCGAGGAGCCGCCCGAGTGCAAATCGAGGAAGGCATCGCCGAGCGGCAGGATATGGTCGCTCACATAGGCGGCGATCTGTTGGGTGATCGTGCCGCGCGGATCGCCCGGGAAGGTCCGGTTGAAGTTCAGCCCGTCGACCGGCGACGTCCGCTGGCCGGCGATGACGGCGTGCGAATTATTGGCGGGCATCAGGATCAGCCGGCCTTGCACGCGGCCGGGATCGAGATCGCGGATCAGGTCGCAGATCGTGATCGGCCCCTCATATTCATCGCCATGGTTGCCGCCTTCGAGGATCGCCGTCGGGCCGGAGCCGTTCTTGATGATCGCGATCGGGATCCGCGTCGCGCCCCAGGCGTCGTCATGCGGCGAATGCGGAATCATGACGAAGCCGACTTGCTTGCCGTCGCGCTCGGGATCGACTGTCAGGAAGGCGCTGGACGGACGGGGCGTGGGTTTCTGCTTGACGCTGGTCATGGCTGGCTCGCGGGCGCGCCGAGGCTGGCGGGCGGCAATCCGGCCCGGTGGCGCAGTCTGAAGGGAAAATGCCGGGCGCGGCCTGCGCCCGGCTGATGTCTGGCGTCGCTCAGAGCGTCGGAAGTGGGTCCATCGGCATGTCCAAATACTTGCGATGCAGCCGGTCGAGCTCGCCATTCATCGCATTGAAGAAGATGAAGCCGTCGAGCCAGCGCACGAGATTATGCTGATCCATCTGCACGCCCATATGCGCCGGACTGCGGCGGATGACGAATTTGCGCTCGAATTCCTTGTTCGGGTTCTGCTTGGCCAGCGCCTGCGCGACGATGCTGTTGGTGGCGAGCAGGTCGGCCTGGCCGGTGATATAGGCTGCCGCGGCCGTGGCATCGTCCTCGGTGCGCATCAGGCTCGCCTTGGGGGCGGTTGCCGAGATCGCCAGCTCCTGCGTCGTGCCCTTGGCAGCGGCGACGCGGGCGGAGCCGATGGTCTCGGGGCTGCTGACCGCGGAGGCCTTGGCGCCATAGACGGCCAGGAAGGTGTTGGCATAGGGCGCAGTGAACTGGATCTGCTTGGCGCGTTCCGGCGTCAGCCCCATCACCGAGATCACGATATCGACCTTGTCGGTGAGCAGGAACGGAATCCGGTTGGCGCCGGTGATCTGCTGCATCTCGAGCTTCACCCCGAGCCCCTTGGCGACCATCTCGGCCATCTCGATGTCGAAGCCGATCGGCTTGCGGTTCTCGTCCTGGGCGCCGAAGGGCGGGGCGTCGAGCGGCACGCCGATGCGTACCACGCCCTTGGACAGGATGTCCTGGAGCTTGTCGGCCCGGGCTTCGGCTCCGCCAAAGACGGCAACAGTCAGTGCAGCCAAACCTGCAAATAGCGAACGCATGTTTCGTCTCCCCTCGTTGTGCTGTTGGTGTCGATCGGCCTCCTCAGTGCAGGACCGCGCTGAGGAAGGTCTGCAGTTCGGGCGTCTTCGGCTCGGCGAGCACCGCCGCGGCCTGGCCTTCTTCGTGAATGCGGCCCTCGTGCATGAAGACGACGCGCGAGCCGAAGCGGCGGGCAAAGCCCATCTCATGCGTGACGAGGATCATGGTCATGCCGTCCTGCGCTACCGATTCGAGCACCTTCAGCACCTCGCCGGTGAGCTCGGGATCGAGCGCCGAGGTGACCTCGTCGAACAGCATCAGCTTGGGCTGCATCGCGAGCGAACGGGCGATGGCGACGCGCTGCTGCTGGCCGCCGGAAAGCTGGGACGGGAAGGCGTCGAGCTTGTCCTCCAGCCCGACGCGGCGCAGCACGTCGCGGGCGATCTCGCGGGCTGCGTCCGGCGCCTGCTTCTTCACGACCCGCGGCGCGAGTGTGATGTTGTCGCAGACCGAGAGATGCGGGAACAGGTTGAAGCTCTGGAAGACGATGCCGACCTCCTGCCTGAGCTTGCGCAGGTTGGTCCTGGGATCGTTCACCTGCACGCCGTCGACCAGGATCGAACCGCCCTGAATCGGCTCGAGGCCGTTGATGCAGCGCAGCATGGTGCTCTTGCCCGAGCCCGAGCGCCCGATCACGGCGATGATCTCCCCCTTGGCTACGTCCAGCGAGACGTTCTTCAGAACCTGGACCGCGCCATAGCTCTTGCTGATCCCCTTGATTTCAACGAGCGACATCGAGCTTCCGCTCGAGCGAGCGGCTCCATTGCGTGAGGGGGAAGCACATCAGGAAATAGATGCAGGCGACGGTGATGTAGACGGCAAAAGGCTTGTAGGTGCCGGCGGCGGTGAGCTGGCCCTCGCGGGTCAGTTCGACGAGCCCGATCGTCGCGGCCAGCGAGGTGTTCTTGATGAGCTGGACGAGGAAGCCGACGGTGGGCGGGATTGCGACGCGGATCGACTGCGGCACGATGATGTGGCGCAACTGCTCCCAGAGCGACAGGCCGAGCGAGGCGCCGGCCTCCCATTGCGTCTTGGCGATCGAGATCAGCGCGCCGCGCCAGATCTCGCCGAGGAAGGCGCTCCCATAGACCGAGAAGGCGACGGCGGCTGCGAACCACGGATTGACCGAGATGCCGATCAGCGGCAGGCCGAAGAAGATGAGGAACAGCCAGACCAGCAGCGGCGTGCCCTGGACGATATGGGTATAGCCGGCTGCCAGCCAGCGCAGCGGCGCGAAGGGCAGGATGCGGACGACGGCGATGACCAGACCGAGCAGCGCGGCTCCGGTGAAGGCGGTGACGGTCAAGGCCACGGTCCAGCGCGCCGCCGCGACCAGGTACATCACATCGATCAGGCCGAAGGAACGGATCATCGCCTGACGAACGCCCAGTAATAGATGCCGGCAAAGAGGCCGCGGAAGGCCAGCGCGAGGCCGAGATAGAGCACGCCGATCACGGTGTAGACTTCGAAGTCGCGGAAGGTGCGCGACTGCACGATCGAGGCCGCGTGGAACAGGTCCTCGACCGAAATCTGCGAGACCACGCTCGTCGCCAGCATCAGCAGCACGAATTGGCTGGCGAGCGCGGGGAACATCGATTTCAGCGCCGGGAACATCACGATGTAGCGGAAGACCTGCAGGCCGGAGAGGCCGAGCGAGTGGCCGGCCTCGGTCTGGGCCTTCGGCACCGCTTCCAGTCCGGCCCGGACGATCTCGGTGGTATAGGCGCCGAGATTGATGACGAGCGCGATGATCGCCGCCGTCAGGCCGTCGAGCCGGAGGCCGAAGCCCGGCAGGCCGAAGAAGATCAGGAATAGCTGGACCAGCAGCGGCGTGTTGCGGATCACCTCGACATAGCCACCGACAATCCGCTTCAGCCAGCCCGGGCCATAGACACGCGCCGCAGCACAGGCGACGCCGATGACGAGGCCGCCGAGCATCGCGCAGGCGGAGAGCAGAAGCGTGATCCAGACGCCGTCGAGGATCGACTCCCACGCCGCAAACACGTCCCGAAACTGCAGGCCGTACCTCATCGCGCTCAGACCGCCATGGCCGCAGGCGGCGTGACGGCCCGCCCACAACAAACCGACAGAGTGATCAGCGATGGTGTCATTGAGCCTCCCCTTTACAAGAGGCTAGGTTGGCTTCTTATTTGATGTCAAGCTTCACATATGAAACGAGGCAGCATGCCTGACCTTCCGGAAACAGATGACGGCGAGAAGGCCTCCTATTCCGCTCCGGCTCTGGAGAAGGGGTTGGATATTCTCGAGCTGCTGGCGGATGTCGGCGAGCCGCTTTCGACCCGCACCATTGCCGAGCGATTGGAGCGCTCGAAGAGCGAGATCTTCCGCATGGTCTTTGTGCTGCAGCAGCGCAGATATCTGGTGCGGGAGGCGGGAACGGACAGGCTCGCACTGTCGCGACGATTGTTCGATCTCGGCATCAGGACGCCGAGCGGGCGGCAGCTGACCTCGGTCGTACTGCCCCTGATGGAGCGCTTCAGCGAGGAGAGCGGGCAGGCGGCTCATCTCGTCGTGCTGAGCCGTGCGCAAACGGTGGTGCTCGCGACCACCTCCGGACATCTTGACGCGACGGTTACCGTGCGGCCGGGCTATGGCAGGCCGGCACTGGAAGCCAATTCCGGATTGCTCATCCTGGCGTTCCAGACACGGGCACGGCGTCTGACCCTGATGAAGGATGCCGATAATGAGGCGCGGGCGCGGCTTGAGAGCACCGGCGTTGCGGCCATCTTCGAGATGATCAGGGAGCAGGGACACCAGATCGCACCAAGCCGCGACATTCTGGCGGTTACCGATATCGCCTGCCCGGTCATCGGACCGGCGGGTTATGCGCAGGCGGCGATCCTGGTGCCATGCCTGCAGCGCCATGGCGTGCAGACCGATGAGAAGGCGATCCTCACCAGCCTGAAGGCTTGCTGCCACGAGGCGGGGTTGCGCCTGGCCTATAGCTGACCAGGCGCAGGATGTCGGATCAGGCGGTAACGGGCCGCGGCGTGTAGCCGGCCGCCGTGACGATCGCCGCGATGGCGGCGCGGTCGCTGGTGCCCTGGACGCTGACCAATTTCGAGGCCGGGTCGGTCTGGACGCGGGTTCCGGGAAGGCCGATTTCGATCGCCTTGGTGATCGTACCGGCGCAATGCCCGCAGGTCATGTCCTCGACGCGGAAGCTGAGTGTTCCCGCGCCCTGAGGCTGTGTCTGAGTCCGAGGTGTCGTCTTCTCGCTATGGCTCTGGCATCCGCACATCGTGCTGTGTCCTTTCCGAGGGGTATGAAGGGAGCCTAAAGCTTCCCGTGATGGGAAGGTCAAGCGCCTTCTGCGGGATGCCGACGCACATCGCAGGGAGGCTCCGGCCATCTCGTGGAGTGTTGAAAATTGGCCTTGACCTTCCCATCATGGGAAGGATCATACCCCTCGCCATCAACATGCGGAGATCAAGCCATGGCGATGGCACGGACAGCGGGAAGCCCCGTTAGAGAATTTGAGATCGAGATCGGCGGGATGACATGTGCTTCCTGTGTCGGGCGCGTCGAACGCGCCGTGAAGGCCGTCGACGGCGTCGGCTCAGTCGCAGTCAACCTCGCGACCGAACGAGCGCGCGTGACCCTGTCTTCCGGCGGTAGCGATGCCGGCGCGATTGCGGCCGCGATCCGCGGCGCCGGCTACGAGCCCACCGAGCGCATCGTCGAGCTGAAGATCTCCGGCATGACCTGCGCGTCCTGCGTCGGCCGTGTCGAGCGGGCGCTCAAGGCGGTGCCGGGCGTGCTCGACGCGACCGTGAATCTCACGACCGAGCGTGCCACCGTGCGGGCTCTCGGCGGTGCGGACCAGATGCAGCAACTCGTCGCTGCCGTCGCAGGGGCGGGCTATTCCGCCGAAGCGGCGAGCATCGATGCCGGAGCCTCGGATCGCGAGCAGCAGGCGCGCGAGGCGGAGCAGGCGGGTTTGAAGCGCGCGGTCATCATTGCTGCAGTCGCGACGATCCCGCTGCTCGTCTTCGAGATGGGCTCGCATATGTACGAGCCCCTGCACCATTTTCTCGCCGGGCGTGTCGGCGAGTTCAACATCAAGCTCCTGTCCTTCCTGCTCGCGACATTCGTCCAGTTCGGGCCGGGCCTGCGCTTCCTGAAGAAGGGGTGGCCGGCCTTGCTGCGTGGCGCGCCGGACATGAATTCACTGGTCATGCTCGGTACCAGCGCGGCCTATCTGTACTCGACGGTGGCGACCTTCGCGCCGGAGTTCCTGCCTGACGGCACGGACTACACCTATTTCGAGGCCGGTGCGGTCATCGTCACGCTCGTCCTGACCGGACGCTGGTTCGAGGCCAGAGCCAAGGGTCGCACCAGCGAAGCGATCCGGCGACTGATGTCGCTGCAGGCGAAGTCGGCGCGTGTCCTGCGCGACGGCGTCGAGGCCGATGTCGGGATCGAGAGCGTTGTTCCGGGCGATGTCGTCATTGTGCGTCCGGGGGAGCGCATCCCGGTCGATGGTGAGGTTCTCGACGGCGTGTCCTATGTCGACGAGGCGATGATCACCGGTGAGCCGGTGCCCGCCCGCAAGGAAGCGGGAGCGGCTGTGACCGGTGGCACGATCAACGGCACGGGCGCCTTCCGTTTCACCGCCACCAAGGTTGGCGCCGACACGCTGCTCTCGCAGATCGTCCGCACCGTCGAGGCGGCGCAGGGCTCGAAGCTGCCGATCCAGGCCATGGTCGACAAGGTGACGATGTGGTTCGTCCCGGCCGTGATGGCGCTCGCGCTTGTGACCTTCGCGGCCTGGTTCGCTTTCGGCCCCAGCCCCGCCTTCTCCTATGCTCTCGTCAACGCGGTCGCCGTGCTGATCATCGCCTGCCCCTGCGCGATGGGATTGGCGACACCGACCTCGATCATGGTCGGCACCGGCAAGGGCGCCGAGCTCGGCATCCTGTTCCGCCAGGGCGATGCGCTCCAGGGTCTGAAGGATGCGAAGATCGTGGCGCTCGACAAGACCGGAACCCTGACCAAGGGCAAGCCGGAGCTGACCGATCTCGTCACCGCCGAGGGCTTCGAGGAGGCCCAGGTGCTGCGGCTGGTCGCCTCGGTCGAGGCTCGCTCGGAGCATCCGATTGCGGAAGCAATCGTTGGTGCTGCCCGCCAGCGCGGCCTCGCCCTCGCAGAGGTGTCGGAGTTCGCGGGCGAACCGGGCTTCGGCGTCAAGGCCGTCGTCGAAGGCCGGACGATCGAGATCGGTGCCGACCGGCTGATGCGGCGTCTCGGGCTCGACCTATCGCCCTTCACGGAGGCGGCAGGCCGCCTGGGCGATGCCGGCAAGACGCCGCTCTATGCGGCGATCGACGGCAGGCTCGCTGGCATCATCGCGGTTGCCGATCCGGTCAAGGCCACGACCCCCGAGGCTATCGCGTCGCTGCATCGGCTCGGCCTGCGCGTCGTGATGATTACCGGCGACAACCGGCGTACGGCTGAAGCGATTGCTGCGAGGCTTGGCATCGACGAGGTCGTGGCCGAGGTCTTGCCGACCGGCAAGGCCGAGGTGGTGGCCGGCCTCCAGGCCGGTGGCGCCAAGGTCGCCTTCGTCGGGGATGGCATCAACGACGCGCCCGCCCTGGCCAAGGCCGATGTCGGCATCGCCATCGGCACCGGCACGGACATCGCCATTGAGAGTGCTGATGTCGTGTTGATGTCGGGCGACCTGAATGGTGTCGCCAATGCGATCGCGCTGTCACAGGCGACGATCGCCAATATCCGCCAGAACCTGATCTGGGCCTTCGGTTACAATGCCCTGTTGATCCCGGTGGCTGCCGGCGCGCTCTATCCGAGCTTCGGCATCCTGATGTCGCCGATGTTCGCCGGACTGGCCATGGCGCTGTCGAGCGTCAGCGTCCTGACCAATGCGCTGCGCCTGAAGCGGTTCCGCGCTCGCGCGCCGGCCCCGTTGCAGGACCAGCGCGCCGCCAGGCTCGCGTTGGCGGGGTGAGACTGTAGGAGGAACATGAGAGATGAACATCGGACAAGCGGCAACAGCCTCGGGTGTCAGCGCAAAGATGATCCGCTACTACGAGAGCATCGGGCTGATCGAGGCTCCGGTGCGCACCGAGGCCGGTTATCGCGTCTATGCCGGCGACGACGTCCACACCTTGCGCTTCGTCAAGCGCGCCCGGAATCTCGGCTTCTCGATTGAGGAGACGCGTGAACTCCTGGCGCTCTGGCGCGACAAGAGCCGGGCCAGTGCCGATGTGAAGGCGTTTGCCCTGCGCCATATCGGCGAGCTCGAGGCGCGGATCGGCGAGCTTCAGGCGATGGTGAAGACGCTCGGCCATTTGGCGCATCATTGCCACGGCGACGGTCGCCCCGATTGCCCGATTCTGGAGGATCTCGCCGATGCTCCCGTCCGGCAAGGCGCTGTTCGGGCAGGCTCTCGCGGCAGGGTGCGGCATCACGCCTGAAACCGGACATGGCGGGCGCCCCGCAGGGCGCCCGCCCCCCATCGGCGGTTCAGGTTTCCCGGAAAGCGCGCGCCATGCTGTCCTTCAGCGGCTGCATCAGATATTCGAAGAAGGTCCGTTCCTTCGTCTGGATGTAGACCTCTGCGGGCATGCCGGCCGTCGGCTGGAAATCGTGGATTGCGGCGGCGCTGTTGTTGTCGAGGCGGACCCGTACGACATAGAGATCGGACGTATTCGGGTAGCCGCGCTGCCTTTCATCCGGCAGGGCGTCGGCTGAAATATAGATCACCTTGCCGTTGATCATCGGCGTCGTGCGCTGATTGAGGGCGCTGAGGCGGATGGTTGCGACCTGACTGTGTTTGATCTTGTCGATATCCTGGGGACGGACATGCGTCTCGATGACAAGCTCTTCCTGCAGCGAGACGATTTCCATGATGCTCTTGCCCGCCTCGATGACGCCGCCGGCCGAGTGGTAGCGCAGCTTGACCACGGTTCCCTTGACCGGAGTGACGATCCTGGCGCGGTCGAGAACCCCCTTCACCGTGTGTATGCGTTCTCGGACATCGTTCAGATCGGCGCTGACGTCCTGCAACTGCTCCGATGCGGCCTTGATCGCGTTCTTTCTGACACCATCGATCTGCTCGACGGCGCGAGCGATGCGCTCCCGCGCGTCGCCGATGTCCCCGGTGATCCGGCCGGCCTCGCCGCGTAGATTGGCGGCGTTGCGCTGAAGCGCGAGGACGTCGGGCTTGCGGATATAGCCACGGTCCAGCAGGGCCTGTTTGCCAGCGAGCTCTTCCTTGAGGAGTTCGCTCTGCTGGGCGACGGCGGCAAGCTGGGCCTTGCTGCCTGCGATTCTCTCCTCGAGCCCGTCGATGCCCTTTTGCTGGGCCGAAATGTCATTCGAGATGTTGTTCTGGCGGGCAATGAAAGTCGCCGACTGCGCCTGGAGCATCGCGGCGACATCGGGGTCGGTGCTGCTGGCAATGAGGTGGGGGGGAAATACCAGTTGAGACCGACCGGCCGCCTCGGTGTTCAGCCGCGCTTCGACCGCCTCCAGCCGCATCTGCTTGAGCAGGTGCCGGCGGAGTTCCGCCCGGGAAGAGGTGTCGTCGAGCTGCACGAGCAGCTGGCCGGGCAGGACGACGTCGCCCTCTCGCACCATGATCTCGCGGATCACGCCGCCTTCGAGATGCTGGATCGTCTTGTTCTGTCCCGTGGTCACGAAGACACCCGGCGCGATCACGGCGCCTGAGATCGGTGCGGTATTGCCCCAGACGCCGAAGCCCATGATCGTCATCAGCATGATGACGATGCCGCTGAGTTTCGCCCAGCGGGTGTTGCGCGGGACGTCGCCATACCAGGGCTGAACTGCGATCATTGCGGTCATCGTGCGTCTCTCCACCCTTGCAATACGCCTGACTGCCCGTCCCCCGGGGGGCGCGGCGCGCAGAACCTCAGTTCGGCCTTGGCGTGCTGTCGATGTTCCGCTGCCCGACGATCAGGGGCAGGATCTCGTCGCGTGCGCCGATCGCCTGGACCGCGCCATCCTTGATCATCATGATCTTGTCGACGCTACGCAGCAGGGCCGGCCGCTGTGTCACTGCCACGACCGTCATGCCTCGCGCCTTGGCACGCTCGAAGGCTCGCGCCAGCGCGGCCTCGCCGATCGTGTCGAGATTGGAGTTGGGCTCGTCGAGAACGACCAGTCTCGGATTGCCGAAGAAGGCACGGGCGAGCCCGAGCCGCTGCTTCTGGCCGCCGGAGAGCGGGCTGCCATCGATGCCGATCTGCGTCTCGTAGCCATGGACGAACTGCGCGACCATTTCGTGGATGTCGGCGATCTCGGCGGCCTCGTACACATCCTCGTCCCTCGCGTCGTCCCGCATCCTGGCGATATTGGCCTTGATGGATGCCGGGAAGAGCTGCGTATCCTGCGGGAGATAGCCGACATTCTCGCCGAACTGCCGCGGGTCCCAGTTACGCTGCTCCATCCGGTCGAGCCGCACCGTACCGGCCGTTGGCGTGATCGAGCCGACCAGCATGCGCGCGAGCGTCGACTTGCCGCTGCCGGAGGCGCCGACGATGGCAAGCGAGTCGCCGGGTTCGAGGCTGAAGCTGATGCCGTTCAGGATGACCTTCTTGTTCGGTGGCGGCACATAGAGGATGCGCTCGACATCGAGGCGGCCCTTGGGGTTCGGCAACTTCAGCCTATCGAGATTGAGCGGCGAGGCCTGCAGCAGAGCCTGAACCCGGGAATAGGCGGCACGGGCGTGGATGAAGCTGCGCCAGCCTTCGATCGTGCCTTCAAGCGGGGCCAGCGCGCGGCCTGCAACCACTGATGACGCGATGACCATGCCGCCGGTGAGGGATCCTTCCAGGGACAGCCAGGCACCCCAGCCGAGCATGGCGATCTGCGTGCCGAGCCGGAAGAATTTCGACAACCCGGTCATCATGATGTTGCGATCCTGGGCGCTGACCTGCGCTTTCAGGGATTCCGCGGTCTCGCGGCCCCAGATCAGCACGCCCTCCGGGATCATGCCCATGGCGTTGATGACCTGCGAGTTTCGCGACATCGCTTCCGACTGAAGATTGGCGCGCGTTGCAAACGCGCTCGACCTTGCGAAGGGGACGGCCGTCAGCTTCTGGTTGAAATAGGCGACCACGAACAGGACGATGGCGGCGACCGTGACGATGTAGCCGAGATGCGGGTGGATCAGATAGACCGCCAGCAGGTAGATCGGTGCGGTCGGCGCATCGAGCATCGTCAGGATGACCGGCCCGGTCAGGAAGCTCCGGATCTGCTGAAGATCGGCGAGGATCTGGAACTCCCGGTTCGAACCGCCCTGGGCCGCCTTGGCCGCGGCGCTGAGAACGGGGCCGCCGAGCCGGCTTTCGACATCCACGGCAACCCGCATCAGGATGAAGCGGCGCATCATGTCGAGCAGGACATGAGCCAGGATCGCGACCATCACGATGACCGAGAGCATCACCAGCGTATCGAGGCTGCGGCTGGTCAGCACCCTGTCCGACATCTGGAACAGATAGATCGGGACAGCCAGCACCAGCGTGTTCACGACGATCGAAAAGATCGCGACGATCACCAAGTTGTGGCGCGCCTCCGCGAGCCCTTTGCCGAGGACCTGCTGGAAATCGCGATCCCCGAGGCGTTGTTCGAGCGGTGATCGGCCTCCGCTGCCACCGCCCCCTCCGCCGCCACCTGTTCCGCCCTTGCCGCCCCCAGGGCCGTTCGATGTCGTCGTGCCTTGCGGGCTGCCGGCGCCTCCGACCGGTCGCAGATTGGGGACGCCGTCGGCGGGAGGAGCGCCGTACTTCGCCTCGGCGCGCAGCGGGGCTTGCCCTGGTGAGGCCTGACTGGCCTCGCCGGCCAGGCGGTCGTTTGAATTGGCGATCAGCGTGAGCGGGGGCCTGCCAACGGTCGCCCCGAGCGGCGTGGTTCCGGGCAACCTGATCTCGTCTGGACGGTTCGATGGCGTGGCGGGAACGGCTTCGTCGGTCATGGAGAGCCCTCGGATGCGTGCTGGCCTCAAGACATGATGTTGGAGGTGAGGTGATCGTGCTGGGACGGGTCGGGTATGACTGGGCGCGAAACGGAGGAGTCCGATCCGGAGTGCGAATCCACCTCATGCGCGAAGGCGACGAGTTCGGGCACCAATGTCTGGGTGTCGTGGATGGTGACCCTGTCGGTGTCGGTGATCATGTTGGTCTGGATCAGCACGCTCTCCTCGTAGGCGTCGCCGCCCAGGTATTTCGAGGTCGAGAGCGTGCCCGGATCAATGATATGCGCTTCATTGAGCACCGTGTTACCGCCGGCGGCGACGCCTTGGGTCGTCCCGGGCTGAGCATTGGCCTGGATGACCTGGTCGGCGTCGTTCAGAACATTGATCTGGGTGATGACGTTCACGTCGTAATAGTCGCCCGGCACGTAGAGGACGTGCAGCGTTCCGGACCTGTTGCCGTTGAGTTGCCAGTCGGCGTCCGGCGTCAGAATCGTGGAGTGCTGATTAAGCGCGCCGAGAAGATCGTAATGCACCTGCTGCATCGGCTTGAATGCGACGCTGTCGTAGGTCGTGATATCTGCGAGATTGGTAAGGTTGTTGAAGCCTGTGGTGACAACGGTACAATCGTTGCCGTGGCCCGTTGCAAACAGCTTGGCGCTATCTGGGTCCAGAACGATATTGTACTGGTAGATCCAGTCGGCACGGTGATAGTTGCCGCCAATGATGATGATGTCGTAGCTGTCCAGGCCGGTGATCTGAGCGAGATTGAGCTGGGCGTTCTCGCCGCTCTTCACGTCGAAATAGGTTCCGTTCTCCGCCTGAACGATCCTGTCGCTATCGTTCAGTCCATTGAACTGAATGACGGATTTCACATCATAGAAGCTTCCTGGCATGACATCGACCGACCAGAAGGGGGTCGCTGCGGCGCCGTTTGGCGCGATCGTCATCGTATGCGTCGCGAATTCCGCGATGTTGTGGACTTGGTTGCCATGGCTCTGAACCAAAGGGGTCAGCGTGCCATCGACGGCGACGTCGACATGGTCGTTGTCCACGAGGACATTCACCTGCGCGATGCCGCGGCTGAAGAAATAATTGCCGCCCACGATCATCGAGCCGGTTGCTTCGTTGGCGTCGACGATGACCGCAGCATTTGCCAGCATGTTTAGTCCGGTCTCCGAGACGACCGCGACCCCGCCTGTGGGTTCGGCGGCTGTAATGGATTTGGTGATGCTGTCGGCGGGGGCTTCGGCCAAGCGCCAAGGCGCGACCTCGGCAAGGCTCGGCACCGGTGGATCGCTCGCGTTGAGCGCGCCGTCGACGATTCTGCCTTCCATGGCATGCGGGACAGGGCTGCCGTCGGAATAGGGGCTCCCTGTTTCGGCCCAGCGCGTATCGCGACTTTCGATAGCCGCGATCACGCTCTGGGTCGTGCCGCCCTGAAGCGCCGCGACCTCGCTGGGCACAGCGCTCTGCGCCTGGTGCAGCATGTCGCTCAGGACGCCGTCGAGATGAAGTTCGGGGGGCACGACGAGAGTGCCGTCAGGATAACGGATCGCGTCGGATGTCAGCAGATCCCGGTCGTCCGCCTGGTTGACCTGGTGGATCGAGAGCAATGTCTCGGTACCGCCATTCTGATAGCCCACAGTGATGATCCTGTGGCTGGTGACGGTATAGCCATAGTCGTAATCGACGCTGTCGGGCGCGTCGAGACGATGTGGAAAGGGGTGGCTCGCCGGGATGATTTTGACCGGCGGCGTAAAGGGTGGGGGCGTCAGGCCGTGAATGGCCGGGGCGTCGTCGGGGACGTTCCGCGCCTGAAAGAATACCGGTTGGGAAGCCGTTTCATCGGAGGGGATGGGCGTCGCCCGATCGTAGAAGCGATCGCTGCCGTCGTCCGGCAGGAGCCGGGACGCCTCGCCGTCATATGTTTCGCGCGCCCGTATTTCGTCAATGAAGACGCGGAGATAGCCGGCAAAATGCCAGATCGTTTCGGTGAAGCCGCCAGTGTTCATGGCACACTCTGCAATATCGCCTGGCAAGGCCGGGCGAGAGGACGCCCGGCATTGCGTGGGCTCAGGGGCTCACCGGCCCCGAGCAGGGAGCGCGCGGGGAGCGAACCTCGCGCGTCCGAGCGTAGCTTGCCTTCCAAGCGTTGGGACGCTCAGAGTGTGCCGATGTCGTGACCGGCGACGGTCAGGTGATCGACAGAGTTGAACTGGACATTCGCACCCATGGCGATGTGCTGAGTGAAGGCTTCCTGGGTCAGGGCGACGTTGGCGGCAGCGGCGCCGATGCCGGAGTAGCCGTCGCTTCCACCATGGATGTCGCCGAAACTCGACGACGCTGAGCCTCCCGTTGCCGTAGCGGTCATGGAGAAATCGCCAACCGCTTCCGGAATATGGCCAGGACCATAGCAGGACGGGTCGAGCCCACCCGAGTTGAAGTTCACCGACGGGCTGGACAGGCTATCGTTGTCGGCGAGGTTGTTGACCTGCGCAATATTGAAGTTGTTGCCGTCATCCGTCGTCTGGGTGACGACGGATGGCATCACGATCGAGTCGTGGATGTCGTGAATCGAGTCGATATCCATCACCCGGTTGTCGACGGGGGGCACGAGGGCGCCGCTGAGATCCAGGTCGACCTTTACATCGACGGTGGTCTGTACGTGGTTGATGTTCTCGTTGTAGTTGAGGTTGCCGTTCAGGTTGCCATTGGCGTTCAGATTGCCGTTTCCGTTGAGATTCAGGTTGCCGTTGTCATTCCAGACGGAAGTGTCGACGGCCTGCGCGGAGTACTGCGCCTGACCTTGTCCCTGGCCCTGACCTTGCCCCTGACCTTGCCCCTGACCTTGGCCTTGCCCCTGCAGCTGGGCTTGAAGCTCGGCCTGCGCCTGATCCTGGCTCGGGTCCTGCGGATGATAATTGTTGTTCGGCATGGTGCTTTCCCGTCAAAAAAAGGAAAGGCACCCTTCCGCTCGTTGATCGCCGCGTCTCTTCTGCGCTGCGTCGATCCACTTGCGTTGGATGCCATTAGTGCGGGATATTGATAATTAAGATCGAATGAATGTCCCGCTTATCTGCGCAAGGAACGTTCTTCATGATTTCGTGCTGCGACAGCCGAAACCGAATATGAGATTAAGTCATTGTTTGTATCTCCGGAATTTGATTGGTTGCTATAAGTAATAGTTTTTCCGAATTATTAAGCTGGTTCGATATCAGGCCAGAATGTACGAAATGGATTTTGAGTCATATAATTTTATGAGTCATATATTCATAAATAGGTATAAATTCTGAATATTTCTTGAAGTTATAAAATGTAATATTTATCATTGGCAAACAATTTCTTGTTGTTGCCTAATTCAATAAATATCTCAGAAATAATGTGACAACTGAAGGGCTGTGTGCATTATTTCCGAGCGGCCAACATCCAACTATGCCCTTGCGGCGTCAATGTATCGAATTATTACCCATTTTCAGACTTTATTGACTTTCAATTACCCATCTGGGACCATGTTTTCGGGTTGGAGGTGCGCCATGCCGAACGCCATCCGCTTGCAGAACGAGCGCGTCGTCCATTTGTCGCTCGAACGAATGGTCTGGCCCTCCGGGCCGGTTTGCCCGCATTGCGGCGAGGCTGCCCGGCTGGGGCGGCTCAACGGCCTGAGCACCCCGATTGGCGCGTGGAAATGCTATTCCTGCCGGAAGCCGTTCACGATCAGGAACGGCACGATCTTTCACAACAGCCATGTGCCTCTGCATGTCTGGCTCCAGGCCCTCTACCTGCTGACGGCAACCCGGCAGAAGGTGGGGTCGCAAAGGCTGGCGCAAACGTTGGGAGTTTCCGTCCGAACGGCCTGGCATCTGAAGCAGAAGATTGTCGGCGGCCTTGCGGTTTCTCCGCTGGAGGTGGCCTGCTACGCACCATGGCAGCATGGCGACATGGTCATGCGCTGCGAGTTCCTGGACTGCCAAGTCGATGGCGGCCCAGGCAGCGCGAGTTGCGTCGCGCGTTTTGAACGCTTTATGGCTGCGCTGGAGGGAATCGCAACAGCGGAAACGGACACCTTGTTCATTCAGGCGCTGCGGCGGCTCCTTGCAACCCGGCCGGAGCGGCTGGAAGAGGCCGGCGAGGCGTTGACGGAAGTTCAACTTGAACTCGGCCTGCTCGACGACGAGCCGGCGCAGCCGCGCGTCCGAGCTGCGGGCTTCGGCGGTTTCGGCATGCCGGTCTCTCAGGCCAAGAACTGACCTCTGCGCATATGACGTTCGACATGGTCGTGCCAGAGTTCGTCCAGCGCTCTGCTCCCGGCTTCGCCGGTCGGTGCGCTGACTGGCTCCATTCCTACCAGTTCGCCCCCCGATGGCCGAGCGGCATCCAAGGCTTCCAGAAAAGCGAGCGCTCCCATCGATCCCGCGGTGAAGGCCGGGTCGCGGCGGCTGCTCAGAAGACAGATTTCCTCGCCGACAAGTTCCGGGCCGATCCCGGTGAGAGCATTCAGAACCGATGACTGGGCCGAGGCGAGTGCGTGCGTTCGCAGCTCGCCGCATTTGCGTTCGACGATCAGCGTGACCAGGGTTGCCAGGAAGCCGAGAATCTGTGGCTGGAGCCAGTCGCCCGCTTGCAGGCCGGCGCCATTCGCGGAAGTCTTCAGAACGAACGGTTCGAGGACGGAATATGCGGCCTTGCGTGCCGGTCGGGCTCTCAGAAGATCGAACATGCTGGCTCTGCCGTGTCGGAGCCTTCAGGAGCGGTGGACGATATGCCTGGGCATAACCAAAGCGGGCCATCCACGCTGCCGCCCCGTCCCGATTTCACTGCGCTGGAACAGGCCGCGCAACGCTCAGGCGAGCAGAGGGTAGCCTTTCTGTCGCTGATAGGCGATCTCAATTTCGCCTGGTCCAACAATGAGAGCATGTTCATCTATGTGCTGATGCTGCTGCTGGACACCGACGAGGCGGCCGCAGCGATCGTCTTTTCCACGCTCAATACGACGCGGGCGCGCCTCGACCTGGCGCAGCGCCTCGCCAAGATCCGGATCACGGACAAGGCGCTGCGTGTCGAGCTCGACACGGTTGTCGAGGCCTTCTCAGCGGCAACGCGACTGCGCAATGATCTCAACCACGCCACCTTCGTCGTCGACGCGAGCGGGGCGATCACACACACACAGAGCATGAAACTGGAGGAGGCTCGGGGCAGGTTGCGTTTCGGTACCCGCCGCCCCGTCGACCAGGCACGACTCGACGAGATCGCGGCGGCGACGCAGAATCTTTATGCGCTGAACCGCCGGATCTGGGATCTCCTCCCGCAACTCGAACGCGGCGTGGTCACGTCCTGACCTTGCTTGGCATCGCTCCGAAAAGTGGAGTGCGGTTTTCTGGAAAGCCGATGCAAACACAGGAGGTTAGAGCATCGGGCCGGATACGATGTCCGGTCCGACGCTCTAGGGAAGGCGCAGGCGCGTCTCCGCATCGAACAGGTGCAGGAGGTCGAGATCGCATGCGAGTTTCACTGCGGCTCCAGCCGCGGGCACGAAGCGGCCATCCGCCATGCCGACCACTTCGCGGCCGGCCAGTTTGACGATGACCTGCGTCGTGACGCCGAGCGGTTCGGCTACGACCACCGTGGCATCGAGCTTCTGCCGCCCCGCGGTGCTGGCGTCGGGTGCATCGATCGGCTCGACCGTGAGATTGTCGGGCCGCAGGCCGATCAGAACCTTGTTGCGATTGCCGAGGCGCGCGGCCGCGTCAGGAGCGAGGATGAGCGCCGCGCCGCCGGGCTCCAGTGCCAGTACGGGAGCCCCGTTCTGCTGGGCCACCGAAACCTCGAGCAGGTTCATCGTCGGTGTGCCGATGAAGCCGGCGACAAAGGCGCTCGCAGGGGTGTGAAACACGTCGAGCGGCGTGCCGACCTGCTCGATCCGTCCGTCGCGCATGATCACGATTCTGTCAGCGAGTGTCATCGCCTCGATCTGGTCATGCGTCACATAGACGATCGTGGTGCCGATCGACTGGTGCAGCCGCTTGATCTCGGTGCGCATCTGGCCGCGCAGCTGGGCGTCGAGATTGGAGAGCGGTTCGTCGAACAGGAAGACGGTGGGATCGCGCACGATGGCGCGGCCCATGGCGACGCGCTGGCGTTGGCCGCCGGAGAGTGCATTCGGCCGGCGCTCGAGCAGGTCGGTCAGCCCGAGCAGAGCTGCTGCTTCGCGCACCTTGCGGTCGATCTCGGCCTTCGGCAGTTTCGCGGCGTAGAGGCCGAAGGCGATATTCCGGTGCACCGTCATATGCGGGTAGAGCGCATAGTTCTGGAACACCATCGCGATGTTCCGGTCCTTGGGCTCCAGCGTGTTCACGACGCGTCCGCCGATCGAGATCGTGCCGTCGCTGAGGCTCTCGAGCCCGGCGATCATCCTGAGTGTCGTCGACTTGCCACATCCCGAAGGGCCGACCACGACGATGAATTCGCCATTTGCGATCTCAAGGTCGATGCCGTGGACAATGCCGACATCGCCATAACGCTTGACGACCTTGCTGAGCGAAACGCTGGCCATCGGCTCAAAGTCCCTTCGGCGCGGAGAATGAGGCAATGGCGCCGGACAGCGTCTTGCCCGCTGCGGCGTCCCGCGCAGCGTGACGGGCAATCAACTCCTGCGCCTCTGCAGCCTGTGCCTCGTAGAGGGAGAGGCTTTCGGCGATCGCGGCAGAGGCCGGTCCGCCGGGCAGGGTCCGCACCGAGACGAAATACTCGGGCGTCACGGCCTCGCGGAATTCGGCCTCGGTCAACACCGGGTCGCGGTCGGTGACCTTGCGGAACAAGGCGACGAACTCGGCATAGGGCACCGTGCCGAGGGTCTGCCGGGTCGCCTGCAGGTGCTTTGCCATCGCGGCGGCGACATGATGCGTGATGGCGAAGGGCAGTTTTTCGCGGCGCACCAGCGTGTCGGCGAGCTCGGTGATCGTGGCGTAGGAGGCCTCGATATTCGCACGCGCCCGCGTCTCGTCGACCTTGGCGGATGAGAAGACCCCGCCGAGAAGGCTGAGTGCGCGCTCGGCCATGATGAAGGCTTCGTAGCCCTGGCCGTGCACCTCGTGCTCATTGTCATTCATGTCGGTGAAAGGCGTGTTGTGCAGGGCGAGCAGCACCGCGTCGCATTTGCCCGCGGTGAGCGAGGCCATCAGGCGCAGATGCTCCACGGGAACCGGATTGCGCTTCTGCGGCATGATCGAGGATATCTGCACGAAGCCGTCGGAGAAGCGCAGTTGCCCGACCTCGAACGAGGTCCAGAAGGCGAGATCCTGCGCGAAACGGCCGAGATTCAGCGCCAGCACCCGCAGGGCCGAATAGACGCCGGCGGTATAGTCGCTCGAGGCGATGCAGCCATAGGAGTTGCGTAGGAAATCGGGGAAGCCGAGCAGGTCTGCGACGCGGGCACGGTTGAGCGGGAAGCCGGTCGTCGTGATGGCAGCCGCGCCCATCGTGCTGAGGTCGACGACCTCGCGCGCCTGCATCAGCCGGGTCACGTCGCGCAGCAGCACTTCGATGACCGCGCCGAGATAGTGGCCGTAGGTGGAAGGCTGGGCCGGCTGGCCGTGGGTATAGGCAAGGATCAGCGTGCCGGCCTCCTCGCGCGAGCGCCGGATCAGCGTTGCGATCAGGTCGAGCAGCTGCAGGCCGAGCGCATCGAGCCGCTCGCGCAGCGCGAGCTTGAACAGGGTGTGGTCGATATCGTTGCGCGAGCGCCCGGTATGCAGGCGCCCGGCGACATCCTTGCCGATCAGCGCCGCGAGCTTGGTCTCGATGAAGAAGAACAGGTCCTCATGCTCTCCGGTATAGGCGGCGGGCTCTGCTCCGGTGAGCTCACGCTCCACGGTGTCGAGAGCGCCAAAGATCGCCGCTGCTTCGGTGCGGGTCAGCAGGTTTTGCTCGGCCAGCATGACGCCATGGGCACGATGCAGGCGCAGGAGATGCGCGAGATGATGCGTCTGGCTATGGGCAAAGCCCGGTGCCAGCACGGTGCGGGCATAGACCGGCGCCGGAAAGCGGTCGTCGCTGCCGGAATGGGCGTCGGGCGTAAGCGCGTTCATGCGAGAATCAGCCTTTCAGGCCCGCGAGCACGACGCCGCGGATGATGTAGCGCTGGAAGATGACGAAGACGACCAGCGTCGGCAGCGTCGCGATGGTGGCGCCGGCCATGATCAGCTCCCAATCGGTCAGAAACTCGCCGGAGAAGGAGGCAAGGCCGACCGGCAGCGTGTAGAGCGCACGGTCATTGGTGGCGATCAGAGGCCAGAGGAAGGCGGTCCAATTGCCGAGGAAGGTGAAGATCGCCAGGGCCGACAGCGCCGGTGTCACCAGCGGCATAGCCACCTTCCACCAGATCGCGAATTCGCCGAGCCCGTCGATACGCGCAGCATGAATATAGTCGTCGGGCACTCCGGCGAAGAACTGCCGCATCAGGAAGACGCCGAAGCCGGTCATCAGCCCGGGAAACATGATGCCCCAATAGCTGTTCAGCCAACCGAAATTCTTGGCCATCAGATACCAGGGCACGACCAGCATCTCGGTCGGGATCATCAGCGTCGTCAGGATGGCGATGAACACCACCTCACGGCCGCGGAACTTGAACTTGGCGAGCGTGTAGCCGATCAGCGAGTCGAAGAAGAGCACCGACAGGGTGACCAGGAGGCTCGTCACCAGTGAATTGACGAACCACAGGCCGAAGCGCGTGTTCTTGAAGATATAGATGTAGTTCTCGAAGGTCGGTTCGCGCGGGATGATGTTGAGTTCATAGACCTCGTTGGAGAGCTTCAGCGAGGTTGCGACCATATAGACCAGCGGCATCATCATCGCGATGGCGCCCATGGCAAGCAGCGTCCAGGCGAGCATCTGGCCGGGACGAGCAGCGAGCCCCAGCCACCAGTTCGGCATCGGGGATGCGGTGGAGGTTGCCGTGCTCATGATTTCTCCCGCATCAGCCAGAGTTGGACGAGGCTGACCGTCAGAAGGATCACGAACAGCACCAATGTCTGCGCCGCCGCATAGCCCATCTGATAGGAGCGGAAGGCGGTCTCATAGATGTAGAGGACCAGAGGCTTGGTGCTGTTCAGCGGTCCGCCGGCACCGTTGTCGGTCATGTTGTAGACGGTGTCGAAGATGCGCAGGAAGCCGATCGACGAGATCACCACCAGGAAGACGATGGTGGGCCTGAGCAGCGGCAGGGTGATCTGGCGCAGGATCATCCATTTGCCCGCGCCGTCGATCCGAGCCGCCTCGTAATAGCTCGACGGGATGGCGCGTAAGCCCGCCATGAACAGCACGATCTGGAAGCCGAGCCCGGCCCAGATCGCCGGTGTCAGCACCGCATAGAGCGCCTGCGTCGTCGAGCGCAGGAAGGGCTGGGCATCGAGGCCCACCGAATTCAACATGTTGTTGAGCAGCCCGATCGGTGGCGGCTGGTAGAACCAGCGCCAGACCCAGGCCATCGCGACCGTCGTCGTCAGGTGCGGGATGAAATAGCAGGCCCGGATCAGGCCATGCGCGAAGCGGACCTGGTCGAGATAATAGGCAATGACGAAGGACAGCAGCAGGCTGAGCGGCGTGCCGATCATGAGGTAGATGAACGTGTTCTTGAAGGCGAGCCAGAATACCGGATCACCCAGCATCTTCCGGAAATTGTCGAACCCGATGAAGACCGGTTTCGAGAGCAGGTTCCACTGCATGAAGGCGATGCCGAACGATTCCAGCGCTGGATAGAATCGGATCACGGCGAAGAACACGATCGGCACGGCAAGGAACGCCCAGGCCGTGAGCGCCTGCTTCGTCTCGATCGTCAGTCCCGCGTAGCCCCGCATTCGTCGCATCCCCGTTCCGGCGTCCCCGCTTTGTCTCGTTCGATTAAATCAAGTCCGTTGATTTAATACGAAGCCGGCGACATGATGCAAGCCCTGCTTCGCGTCAGGCCCACAGGCTCTGCATTTCCATCGAAAGGTTCGCGCCGCTCATGAGCGTATCCGGTCTCGCCCCGTTCGATCGCCGCGGCCATCATCGCCGCGTGGTGATCGAAGCGTTGCGGCGTTCCGGGGCAGCCTCGCGTGCGGAGATCGCCGAGGCGACAGGACTTTCGGCCCAGACCGTCTCGACCGTGACTGACGAGCTGTGCCGCGAAGGATTGGTGAGCATCGTCGGCCGCCGTGCTTCGGCGCGCGGCCAGCCGCCGATCGACCTCGCGCTGGCGCTCGATGGCGGCTTTGCCATCGGTGTGCAGGTCGAGCCTGGCCGCATGACCGGCATCCTCGTCGATCTCGGTGCCCATGTCCGGGCCGAACGCAGCATCGATTGCGATACGGGGCGCCCCGATCTCGCCCTCCCGAGCCTGATTGCGCTGGTTGCCGAATTGGTCGAGCAAGGCCGCATCGCGCGGGCCCGGCTCTGGGGCGTCGGCATCGCTTTGCCGGGCCCGTTCGGTGACGTCGCAGAGAGCGAGCAGGACCCGCTTGCTATGGCGGCCTGGTCGCGGCTTCCGTTTCGCGAAGCCTTCTCTGCGGGGCTGAACCTGCCCGTCATTGTCGGTAACGACGCGACGGCTGCGGCAATCGGCGAGCATCTGCATGGTGTTGCCCGCGATCTGCGCAGCTTCGTCTATCTCTATCTCGCAGAAGGCATCGGTGGCGGCCTCTTCGTCGAGGGACAACCGGTGACCGGCGCCTTCGGCAATGCCGGCGAGATTGGCCGCATGATTGTCGGCCACGACCCTGATCGGGGTGGGCTTGTGACGCTGGAGGCGCGGGCTTCGTTGCATGCGTTGCGTCGGATGCTGGGTGAGGCCGGGGTCGGGGATGCAGACAATTGTGCCGTTGAGCGTCTCTTCGACGGTCACGAGGCGATCGTCGCATGCTGGATCGCCGAGGCCGCGCGCCATTTGCGCATCGCCATCGCCAACATCGAGAACCTGCTCGATCCCGAGACCATCGTGATTGGTGGGCAGGTGCCGGAACGGGTCCTGGCTGCGCTGATGCAGGCCATTGCGCCGCTGCCGGCCTCCGTCAGCCAGCGCAAGGGCCGACAGCAGCCGCGCTTGCTGACCGGGCGCGCTGGCCGCAATTCGCCGGCGCTCGGCGGCGCGACCTTGCCCTTGTTCAGTGGCCTGACGCCGCATCCGCGCGCGGCAAAACTGCCGAAACCGGCGCGGGCGGCGAGAGCATCGGAGCTTGGAAAGACCCGTCCGGCCAATGGCAGGCGCGATCTGGCGGCGGGGAGCTGAGGCCATGGTACCGGCTTGTCCCGCAATCGAGATCGAACCGGCCAGCCTATTGGTGAAGCGGTTGGTAGGCGAGGGCGCCCGTCGCCGCGTCCTGTACGATGCGGCCGAAGGCCTCGGACTCGATGAAATGCCCGGCGGCGACGATTGCCCCGGTTCTGGCTGCATGCGCCGCCAGGGCGCGGCGGCTCTGTCGCGCCAGATCCTGGTTGCGGTCGGCACGATGGCACCACTCGGGAGCCGCGATCTGGGCCGGGTTGTGCCAGCTGTCTCCGGCGATCAGGACGGGGCGGTCCGCGCCTTCTATCAGGACTGCGTGATGGCCGGCCGTATGCCCGGGAGCCGGCAGGAGCGAGGCGGTGATTTCGCCGCTGTCGAAGATCGGCAGTCCAGCCTCCGCGGCCTCGAGCCGACGGCTCTCGACGATGGGCGCGATGCTGCGCCGGAAGGCCGCGACATGGTGCGGCAGAGCGGCTTCCTCGCCCTGAGCCTGCCAATGCGCGATCTCAGCTGCCGGCGCGAGATAGCGCGCCTGGCTGAAGCGGGGTGCGCCCGTCTCGTGGAGTGCCCAGCCGACATGGTCGAGATGGAAATGGCTGAAGACCACGAGCGAGACTGCGTTCGGATCGAGCCCAGCGGCCTTGAACTCCTCTGGCAGCCGGCCGCCGAGCCCATCGAAATAGGGACTGGGGCCGGGGCCGAGGCCGGCATCGATCATGAGGATGCGGCCATCGCGGCAGAGCAGTGCGAAGACGCCGAAGCGCGTGTGGAACATCCCGCCGGGGAACCAGCGCGCCGCCAATTCAGGATGCGCCGCGAAATCGGCTTCGGGAAACGCATAGCTCGAAGCAGCCGGCGTTGGCGCGGCATCGGTCAGCGCAAACAGCGTTGCGCCATCGAGGTCCAGTCGCCGCATTTCGGTCTCCAGTCACAGATGCGGGCCGGCGCCCGCCTGTTCCACGCCTGCCATCCTTCACCAGGGACAACAAGGGAGAGTAGACCATGACGACAGACAACCAGGGCTTCCGCCTCAGCCGGCGCACCTTCGCGACCGGGGCCGCGGCCGCCGGCCTGACTGTGGCGGCGCCGAGTGTGCTGCGTGCCCAGACCGTGCAGATCGAGTACTGGCAGTACTTCTTCAAGGAACGCGTCGAGGCGATGGATGCGCTCATCCAGCAGTTCGAGGCTGCCAATCCGGGCATCAAGGTCAAGCACACGCACTTCCCCTACGCCCAGTACCGGACCAAGACGGCGGCTGCCGTGCCGGCGGGCGAGGGACCCGATGTCCTGCAGCTCTTCTTCGGCTGGATGCGCGAATATGCCAAGTCGAAGCTGATCCAGCCGCTGCCGGCCGAGCATTTCAAGGTCGCCGATATCGACAAGAACTATTTCGAGTTCGTCCGGATGATGCGGACGAACGAGGGATATTGGGCGCTTCCGACCGCCGTCCGCAGCCTCGGCCTGTTCTACAACAAGACGCTGCTGAGCAAGCCGGGCGCATCTGGCGGCAAGCCGCCGGTGACGCTTGACGACATGCTGAAGAACGCGCTGGCCGTCACCGAGCGCGACTCGCGCGGCAACATCACCACGGCCGGCGCGACCATCGGCATCCCGTCGCAGGACTACCATTGGTGGCGCGAGATCCTGCTGCGTCAGTTCGGCGGCAAGCCCTACTCGGACGATGGCCGCACCGTGACCTATGCCAACGACGCGGGGGCCGCCTCCTTCGGCTGGTATACCGACCTGCAGCGCAAGCATAAGGTCGCTGCGGCGGGCTTCCTCTCCGAGAGCCAGGCGGCCTTCAAGGCCGGCAAGGCGGCGCAGCATGTCGACGGTTCGTTCCGCCTCGGCACCTTCAAGAGCGCGCGTGGCTTCGATTGGGGCGTCGCAGAAATCCCGACCCATAACGGCATTGCCAGCAACTACGCCTCCTATTGGGTCAATGGCCTGGCGTCGAGCGCGACCGGAGCCAAGCGCGATGCAGCGCTCAAGTTCCTCGCCTTCATCACCACCAATGACGCGATGCAGCTCTGGTTCGAGAAGACCGGCGAGCTGCCGGCCAAGCCCGAGGTCGCACTGAGCGCCAAGAATCTGGCCGATCCGCTTTCCGGCCCGATGCTGGCTGGCCTCAAATACGCCCATGCCACCGATTTCGTGGCGGAAGAGGCTCAGGGCCAGATCTTCCAGGACATGCTCGACCGGGTGCTGCTGCAGAACCAGGATCCACTGGCGGCCCTGAAGGAGGCTGCCGCTGCCGAGCAGAAGCTGATCGACGACTACTACAAGGCCTGATCAAGGCCTTGGTCCAAATGCGCTGCCGCCCGGTTCTCCCGGGCGGCAGCGCTGATCTCAGGTCGCCGGCCGCGCGACGACGGGGACGTACTCGTCCAGATCTTCATCGGCGAAGTTCACGGTGCGGCCGAGTTCCGCCGAGCGATAGAGCGCCATCAGCATGTGCACGACGGCGACGCCGTCGGCAAAGGTCTCCTCCGGCATGGTGCCGCGCCGGAACGCCTCGACGAAATGCCGGTTCTCCAGCGTGTAGCCGTAGACGCCGGCTTCGTCCTCCAGCACGGGCATCAGGCCGTGCTCGGCATTCTGCTTCTCGACCAGGTCCTCGCCGCTTGCGCCGCTGACCGCGCGCGAGATGAAGACCTTCAGTCCCGTGTTCAGCGAGCTGAACTCCATCGCATATTCCGGCCCGAGCAATTCGAGCGTGATCCTGAGGCCGGGCCCGACATAAGCCCATGACGTCGTCGCCTCGATCATCAGCTCGTTGCCGTCGGGATCGCGCAGCGTGATCAGCCCGCGCGCAAAATCCTCCGATGGGCGCTTGGCATAGTCGACCTCGGGCCCCATGCCCGCCTTGAGCTGCTTGACATAGGCCGGCCGGTTCCATTTCAGCGTCGCGACCGTGGCATTGGCCGAGACCAGGGTCAGTGCATCGCGTGGCTCGCCCGGCGCGGTCAGCAGATGGCGGGCGACCTCGACGCTGTGGCACATCATGTCCGAGAGCACGCCGCCACCCTGCTTCTCGCCCTGCCAGAACCAGGGTTCGTGCGGGCCGCTATGTTCTTCGGCGGCGCGGGCGATATAGGGCCGTCCGGCGCCGGGCACGGCGCGACGCCAGATGATCTCGCGCCCGCGCTGCACCGCCGTCGAGAACAGCTGGTTCTCGAGATAGCCGTGCAGCAGCCGGGCATCCTCGGCCAGCCGCAGCATCTCGCGGGCCTCGCGCAGCGTCCGGCCCAGCGGCTTCTCGCAGGCGATGGCGCGCAGGCGGGACCGCCCGGATGTCACCGCCGCATGGATCTCCCGCATCGTCTCGACGCGCGTGTGGTTCGGGCTCAGCAGCCAGATCGCGTCGATCTCGCCTGAGGTCAGCATGGCCTCCAGGCTGGCGAACGCCCGGCACGGGCCGAGGTCGAGTTCGTTGGCGCGGGCCGCGAGGGCCTCGCGGCGTTCGGCGCGCGGCGAGTAGACGCCGGTGACCGCGACATTGCGGACGCCCATCAGGGCCGTCAGGTGGAAATGCGCGATGAAGCCGGAGCCGACGAAGCCGATCCGCAGGGTGGGAAGCAGGGAGCGATCGGGCATGGCCACCTCGTGATCAGTCGCGCGGGTTGAGAACGTCGTTGAGCGCATCGCCCAACAGGTTGAAGCCGATCACGACGACGACGATCGCGAGCCCCGGCCAGATCGCCATCCAGGGGGCCTCCACCAGGAACTGTCGCGCGGCGTCGAGCATGCTGCCCCAGGATGGATCGGGTGGCGCCTGGCCAAGGCCGAGAAAGGCAAGGCTCGCCTCCGCCAGCACAGCGATCGCCGTAGTGAGCGTCGCCTGCACGACGAGCGGCGGCATGATGTTGGGCAGGATATGCGAGATGATGACCTTGCGATGCGAAGCGCCGAGCGAGACCACTGCGCTGACATAGTCTTCTTCCCGCACGATCAGGGTCTGCCCGCGTGCGAGCCGTACGAAGATCGGCATGGCTGAGATTCCGATGGCGATCATCGCGTTCTGCAGGCTGGGGCCGAGGAAGGCGGCAAGCGCGATCGCCAGAACCAGGAACGGGCAGGCGAGCAGTGCATCGGTCAGGCGCGAGATCACGATGTCGACGACACCGCCGAAATATCCGGCGATCAGCCCGAAGGGCACGCCGAAGGCGAGCGCGATCGCCACCGAGAGGAAGCCGGCCGCGAGCGAGGCCCTCGCGCCGAAGATGATGCGCGACAGGACGTCCCGGCCCAGATCGTCCGTGCCGAAAGGATGGGCAAGTGTCGGGCCGAGCCTGATCGCCGACCAGTCCGAGGCATTGGGATCGTAGGGCGCGACCCAGGGGGCGAAGACGGCCATCAGCGCGAAGGCAAGCACGATACCGCCGCCGATCAACGCCGCAGGCTCGCGCAGCAGGCGCTCCCAACCCGTACGGGTTCGCACGGGGACAGACGGCGCAAGGATCTCGACCTGGCTCATCCGCGCAGCTTCGGATTGAGCGCCGCATAGGCGAGGTCTGCGAGAAGGCTCATCAGCAGAAAGAAGCCGGCGGCGCACATCACCACGGCCTGGACCACGGCGTAGTCGCGGCTGAAGACGCCGTCGACGATCATCTTGCCGAAGCCGGGAATGCCGAAGACCTGTTCCGTCAGCACGGCGCCGGACAGGAGCTGGCCGAATTGCAGCGTGCCAAGGGTGACGACCGGGATCAGCCCGTTGCGCAGCGCATGGCGGACCACGACGACATGCTCGCTCAGGCCCTTGGCGCGTGCTGTGCGGACGAAATCCTGCTTCAATACGGTCAACATCGAGCTGCGGGTATGGCGCATGATGATGGCGCCGGAGGCGGCGCCGAGCACGAGGCTCGGCATGGCCATGGTCTTCAGGTTGCCGAGCGGATTCTCGAAGAAGGGAACGTAGCCGCCCGACGGCAGCCAGCCGAGCGAGACCGAGAACAGCAGGATCAGCATGATCCCGAGCCAGAAGCTCGGGATCGAAAGGCCGGCGAGGCCGAACAGGCTGACGGCGTGGTCGAGGATCGAGCCGCGCCACAGGGCGGCGATGATACCGGCCGGGATACCGATCGCGACCGCGATCAGCATCGAGAGCGTCGCGAGCTCGATCGTGACCGGCAGCTTCTCGGCGATCATCGTGCCGATCGGCAGCCGGGTTCGGATCGAGAGGCCGAAATCGCCCTGCACGAAGGCGCTCAGCCAGCTCCAGTATTGCACCGGCAGCGGCTGGTCGAACTGGTACTTGGCTCGCAGGAAGGCGATGATCTCGGGGCTGCGATCCTCGCCGGCGAGTGCGAGCGCGGGGTCGCCGGGCAACAGCTTCTGCAGCCCGAATACCAGGATCGAGACCAGCAGCAACGTCGGCACCGCGACGGCCAGACGCCCCGCCAGGAAGTTGATCATTCCACGCCCCTCTCGGCCGCCGGCAAGCGCCTCACGGCGCCGGCTTGACGCCCTTCAGCCGGAGCAGCCCGTCGGGATACACGCTGAGGCCGCCGACATTGGCGCGTGCCGCGAAGAACCAGTTCGGATGATAGAGCGGGATGCTGGGCAGGTCGGCGAGATAGAGGCCGGTGGCCTTCTCGTAGAGTGCCTTGCGCTTGCCGGCGTCCCCCTCGGCACGGGCACTGTTCAGGACGATTTCGAGGTCGCGATTGCAGTACTTGTTGAAATTCTGCCCGCCTGCGCAGGAGAAGAAGGCGTAGAGGGTCGGGTCCGGATCGCCGCGCCCGCTCCAGTTGCCGATATAGACCTCGAAATTGCCTGCGAGATAGCGCTGGATCGCGCTCGCCGTCTCAAGCGGCAGAAGCTTGACGTCGAAGCCGGCCTCCTTGGCCATGGATTGCACGATCTGTGCGACGCGCGCATCCGTGAGGGCGTTCTCGAAGGTGATCTCGACCGGCACGCTGGTCATCCCGGCCTGCGCCATCAGCGCCTTGGCCGCGGCGACGTCACGGGCCGGAACCGGATGCGCCTTCGAATGGAACGGGTCCGAGGGCGGGATCATCTGGTTGTCGGCGGTGTATTCACCGTTGAAGGCAACGCGATTGATGATGGCGCGATCGAGCGAGAGCTCGAAGGCCTTGCGTAGCCTGGCATCCTTCGCGAGGGGGCCGTTGGCCTTCTCGCCATTGCCGAGATTGACCATCAGATGCGAGACGGCGAGACCGGGCGCGCCGTGCAGCTTGAGGCTCTTGTCGTCACGCACGGTCTTCAGATCGGTCGGTGCCACGCGCTCGACGAGATCGAGATCGCCGGCGCGAACGCGCGACAGGCGAACGGTTGAATCCGGCACGTAATAATAGACCACGCTATCATAACCGTAATTGGCGGCGTCCCAGTAATCCGTGAACTTCGTCAGCTTGATCAGATCGCGCGCCTTGCGCTCGACGAACTTGTAGGGGCCGGCACAGACGGGCGCGTTGGCGAAATCCTCCTTCGTACCGGCCGCAGGCGAGACCATCATGCCGGCGCGGTCGCTGAGCACGGAGAGCAGGGGGGCGAAAGGCTCCTTGAGCGTCAGGCGCACCTGATCGGGGGCCACGACCTCGACGCCGGCCACTGCGGAAAGCTCTGCCTTCCGGCGCGAGTCCTTCATCGTCAGCATGCGCTCGATGTTGAACTTGACAGCCTCCGCGTCGAAGCTGGTGCCGTCGTGGAACTTCACGCCCGGGCGGAGCTTGAAGGTGATCGCCTTCTGATCCGGCGCCCATTCCCAGCTCTGGGCGAGTTGTGGTGCGATCGTCAGGTCAGGCGCAATATCGACGAGCTTGTCGCACATCGCCGCGAACACGAAGCGGCCGGCATAGGTCCCGCTCGTCGCCGGGTCGAGCGCATCGGGGTCGTCCTGGATGCCGACCCGAAGATTGGTGCCCTGGGCCGAAGCGGCGACTGCAGCGCCTGCCAGACTTGCCGCGAGCGCAGCGGCAAAAACCAGTGGTCTAGAATTTCGCATGATCCAGCCTCCCGAGCTGTCTCGTCACTGGCTGCCGCCGAGGCGGTGCCGTCTTGAGCGTGATGCTGACGGGAATGCATGCACGCGCTCTCGAGTTTGTAAAGACGCCTGACGAACAATGCCGCTCGGCAAGAGGATTTGGTCGCATCTTGCATGTGCGAGATTGACAATTGGCAAGAACGATCCGTTATTAGTTCGCATGGTTGACGAATTGACGGACGAACCGCCTCGCGCAGAGGCTTACTCCACGCCGGTTGCGCGCCAGATGTCGGTGCGCTCGGTGATTGAGGCCGTGCTGCATCGCGGCCCGATTTCGCGTGCCGAGCTGGCCCGCATCACCGGCCTGTCGAAGCAAACGACCTCCGAGGTCGTGCGAGCGCTGGAGGATAGCGGCTGGTTGCGTGTGCGTGGGCAGACGCAGGGCGCGGTGGGACGAAGTGCCGTGACCTACGAGATCCAGCAGGACGCCGCTTTCGTGCTCGGCGTGGATCTTGGGGGCACCAAAATCCACGCCGCGCTTGCCAATGTGGTCGGTACGATCGTCGCGGAGGAGATGGAGCCGACGGATTCGCGCGGCGGCCTTGCGGTGGTCGAACAAATCGGTGCGCTGGCTGAGCGGCTGGCGCGCAAGGCCGGCCTCGCTCCGGGCGGGCTGCGCTGCGCCGCGATGGGCAGTCCGGGCGTCGTCGATCCACGCTCGGGCAAGATCGAGATCGCGCCCAACATCCCTGGCTTCGATCGCATTCGCGTGGCGGACGAGCTCGAGCGCCGTCTCGGCTGTGCCGTAGTGATCGAGAATGACGTCAATCTCGCAGCGATGGGCGAGCAATGGCAGGGCTGCTGCAAGGATGTCCGCAACTTCGCCTTCATCGCGATGGGCACCGGCATCGGCATGGGCCTGGTTCTGGACGGCCGCCTTGCCCGCGGCGCCAGCGGGGCTGCTGGCGAAATCGCCTTTCTGCCGGTTGGCGGCGATGCCTTCGACTCGCGGGGTCAATTCCACGGGCCCTTTGAGACTGCGATCGGCAGCGTCGCCATTCTGCAGCGCTATCGCGGCTTTGGCGGTCGCATGGCGCAGGATGTGCGCGGCGTCTTCGCGCAGCTCTCCCAGGGCGAAGAGGCCGCCATCGCGACACTCGACGAGACGGCGCGCGTCATGGTCCAGGGCATGATGGCGATCCGTGCTGTGGTCGACCCTGAACTGATCGTGCTCGGCGGCAGCATTGGCGTGCGCGACGAACTGATCTCGCGACTGCGTTTGCTCGTCGCCCGGCATCTCGGGGGAGCTCTGCGGCTCGAGCCGAGCGCGCTTGGCAGCCGCGCGACCCTCGTTGGAGCCGTCGGCACGGCGCTGTCACGAATCCATGACAGCCTGTTCGGCCTGACCAGCCTCCAGAGCGACTTCGCTCTCCCCGCCGGGAAGGCGACCGAGACAGCATGAACGCCCATGTCACTGCCCCCGGCCTCGTCGTGCTCGACGATGCCGCCGCCGTTGCCGCGGATGTCGCCAACAGGATCGTGGCGGAACTCTCGTCGCGGCCCTCCGCCGTGCTTGGCCTGGCGACGGGCGAGACGATGCGCCCGGTCTACGGCGAGTTGGTTACGGCCTATCACGCCGGGCGGGTCTCCTTCGCCGGGAGCACAAGCTTCAATCTCGACGATTATGTCGGCGTGCGACTGCAGCACCCCGCCTCGTTCCCGCGTTTCATGAACGAGACGCTGTTCGACAAGGTCGATGCCGATCGCTCCCGCACCTTCATGCCAGATGGCAATGCGTCCGATCTCGCTCTAGAGGCGGCAGCCTATGAAGCCGCCATCACGGCCGCTGGCGGCATCGATCTGCAGCTGCTGGGCATCGGCTCCAACGGCCATATCGCCTTCAACGAACCCGGTTCGGATTTCGCCTCGCGCACGCGCCAGGTCTCGCTCGCGGCCTCGACCCAGGAAGCAAACCAGGGGCCCTTCGCCGGAAGCGAGACGGTGCCGGAGTTCGGCATCACGATGGGCATCGGGACGATCCTGGAGGCGCGTCGGATCATCCTGATCGCAACCGGAGCGGGCAAGGCAGCGGCGGTGGCCCGCGCGGTCAAGGGGCCGCTCGATCCTGCCTGCCCTGCGTCGATCCTCAGGACACATCGCGATGCGATCATGATATGCGACCGCGCAGCAGCAGCCGGTTTGAGCTGACGACAAAGGGAAGAGACGACCATGTTCGGGACGCGGGATTTCACCAGGCCGGGGCGTTCGCTCGCGGTGGCAGAGAACGGGATGGCGGCCACCTCCCACCCGGCGGCCACATTGGCGGCGCTCGGCATCCTGAAGGCCGGCGGCAATGCGATTGATGCGGCGATCGCCGCCGTGGCGATGCAGGGCGTCATCGACCCCCACATGACCGGCATCGGCGGTGATTGTTTCGCGATCTACGCTCAGCCCGGCAAGGCGCCGATCGCGCTCAATGGCTCCGGGCGCGCACCCGCGGCGGCGACGCTGGCCTGGTTCCGTGAGCAGGGCATGACGTCGATTGCCGATAATTCACCCCATGCGGTGACGGTTCCGGGCGCGGCCGATGCCTGGTGCCGGCTCTCGGCCGACCATGGTCGCCTCAGCCTGGAGGAAGTGCTGCAGCCTGCGATCAAGGCGGCTGAGGATGGCTTCCGGGTGACGCCGCGCGTCGCCCATGACTGGGCGATCTACGCCAATCGCCTGCGCAAATATGAGGGTGCGGCCGCTGTCTATTTGCCGGGTGGCGAAGCCCCCCGCGTCGGTGATCGCATGACCCATCCCGCGCTCGGGCGGACGTTGCGCCGGCTCGGCCAGCAAGGACGCGACGCCTTCTATCGCGGGCCAGTGGCGGACGAGATCGTTTCCGTTCTCAATCGCAACGGCGCTCTGCATGTCGCCGATGATTTCGCCGGCCAGACCTCCGACTATGTCGAGCCGATTTCGGCCGAATATCGTGGTTATCGCCTGCACGAATGCCCGCCGAACGGACAGGGGCTGACGGCACTGATCATCGCCCGCATCCTCGAGGGTTTCGATCTCGCCGAGGGGCGCGTCAGTGAGGCCGATCGTATCCATCTGCTCGCCGAGGCGACGAAGGCTGCCTATCACCAGCGCGACCTGATCGTTGCCGATCCGGCCTTTGCGCCTGTCGATGTGCAGCAGGTTCTGTCGGATGCCTTCATCGGCCGTCTGCGCGACCGGATCGACATGAAGCGGGCGCAGCCAGCCGTCGACGACGACATGCCGGTGCATCGTGACACGGTCTATCTCACTGTGGTCGATCGCGATCGCAACGCCGTCTCCTTCATCAATTCGCTGTTCTGGGCCTTTGGCAGCGGCATCTACGCGCCTGAATCCGGCGTGATGCTGCAGAATCGTGGCGCCGGCTTCCGGTTGACCGAGGGCCACCCCAACGCGATCGCGCCGCGCAAGCGCCCGCTCCACACCATCATCCCGGCGCTGCTGACCAAGAATGGCCGCACGCAGATGACCTATGGCGTGATGGGCGGCCAGTATCAGGCGACCGGCCACGCGCATGTCCTGTCTTCGATGCTCGATCGCGGCGACGACCCGCAGCAGGCTGCCGACCGTCCGCGCAGTTTCGTCGCCGAGGGCAAGCTTACGGTCGAGTCGACGATCGGCCCCGAGATCCGTGCCGATCTCGCCGCGCGCGGCCATGATGTCTCGGTGCTGCCCGAGCCGACCGGCGGCTGCCAGGCCATCTGGATCGACGAGGCGCGGGGCGTCCTGCTCGGCGGCTCTGATCAGCGCAAGGACGGCATGGCGCTCGGCTACTAAGCCTGGCGCCGGCGCACCGAGCCCGCTCGGCGTATGATATGAACAGGGCCCGCCCGGCACAGGCGGGCCGCCTTGTAATAGCTGTCTATCGCGGTCGCGGCCCGATATCGGGCATGGACGGTGGCCGTGTGCTGCGCTCGGAACCGAGGCTTGCCGCCGGCGGCTTTTTCAGCAGCCGCACTGCGAGATAGCCGACGAGGCCGGCCGATAGCAGGCCGATATAGGCCAGCAGCGCCTGCGGCCCGAACGCTTGCATGAACCCTGTGGCGACGATCGGGCCGATGGCTGCACCCGTCCCCCAGAGGAAGAGCAGCCCGGCTGAAAGACCGACCGCCTGATCCTGTCCCAGCCGGAGATAGGCATGCGTGACCGCAACGGTGTAGAGCGCAACGCTGCAGCCCCCGATCAGCGCGAAGAGCGTGTAGGACCAGAGCTTGGCGTGCGGAGCATGGGCGAAGAGCACGGCGCCGAGCGCCGCGGCAGCGAGCGTCACGATCGTTGCCGCGCCCAGCATGATGATGCGGCTGTCGATCCGGTCCGCCATCAGGCCTATCGGCCATTGCAGGATCAGCGCGCCGATCTGGATGGAGGCTGTCAGCAGGATGGCCGATTGCTGGTCGAGGCCGATCAGGATGCCATAGGCCGGGGCGACATTGGTCAGCACTCCGCCCATCAATCCGACATAGAGACAACCGACGACGGCAGCCGGAGCCTGAAGCCAGAGCGTCTTCAGCTTGACCGAGACGAGTTCGTGCGATTCCGGGGCTCTCGTCCGCGTCAGTCCGACCGGGATGAGCGCCAGCGAAAAAGCGGCGCTCGCGATCAAGAAGATGTCGTGGGATTCGATGGCGACATAGCCGATCCCGATCTGCGAGCCGATCAACGCGAGGCGATTGAGGATCTGGTAGGCGCCGAAGATCCGGCCGCGATGGCTCGAAGGCGCTTGTCCGCTGATCCAGCTTTCGATGCAGATGCCGTGGCCGGCTGCGGCCACGCCCATGATGAAGCGCGAGACGCCCCACCATTCCACCGGCATCGACGGAAAGCTCAGGGCAAGCACCGATTGCACCGCGGCAAAGACCGCAAAGCCACGGATATGGCCGATCCGCCGGATCAGCGAGGGGATGGCGAAACAGCCGAGCAGGAAGCCGAGCGAATAGGCGGATCCGACGATACCGATGAGGAGAGGGGGCTGCTTCTCGACCGCCAGTCGCAGGGGGACGACCGTGTGAATGATCGTGCTTGCGATCTGCAGGATCAGGGCGCCGGTGACGATCGCACCAAGCGCTGCAACAGAGCCGGTCTGGCTTTTCTCCGTCACCGGTCCGTCCACCCGTCGGCGAGCCGCGCTTCACGGAGCTGGGGCAGCGAAGACCTGGCGGCCGGGGCGAGGATCCTCATCGAACTATTTTCGTCAGGCGGGCTGATTCGGGGGGGGCGCCGGAGATGAATAGCATCGTGACCGATGCTTCGCTTAGGAAAACTGTTTCCGAGGGCCGGATTATTCCGTTGTCGGCTCGCCCGACGCTAAGCGCGCAGCCCCTTCGCCAGAAACGAGACGACCGCGCGGACGCCGGGGAGCTGCCCGCGCCGATGTGTCGTCAGGATCGAGGTCGTGACCGTGCCGGCTGTCCAGTCCGGCAGGACGCGGATGATTTCGCCGGCTTCGATGGCCCTTCGGCAGGCGACCTCCGGCAGGCACGCGATCCCGAGCCCGGCCTTGGCGGCTCCGAGCAATATCTGCGTTTCGTCGGCGATGAAGCGCCCGAAGGGTGCGGCGAGCACCTCCTGGCCTGCGCTGCCGTGCAGTCGCCAGATCTTGGCGGAGGGGGAGACCAGGAGCCCGTCATGCACACTGAGATCGCCCGGCACGGCAGGAGCGCTCCGCTGGCTGAGATAGCCCGGAGATGCCGCCAGGATGATGGTCTCCGTGGCGACCTGCAACTGCACGAGCCCTGAATCCGGTAGTGGCGCGAAATGGCTGCGCACGGCGATGTCGAATCCCTCCTGGGCCAGGTCGACGAAGCGATCGGTCGCATGAAGCTGCACCGTCAGCTTCGGATAGGCCGCCACAAGCTCCGGCAGGCGCTCTGCCAGATAGAGCTGCGCCGTCGGGACCGACGCCGTGACCCGCACGGTGCCGCTGGGCTCGGCCTGGCGCCGGCGGACGATGCTCTCGGCGGCCTCCGCCTCGATCAGCGAGGCGCGCGCATGCTCGTAGAAGTCCCGCCCGAGTTCAGTCAGCGTGAAGCTTCGCGATGTCCGGTGAATCAACCGTGTGGCGAGACTGGCTTCAAGCTCCGCGACACGCTTGCTGATCGTGGATTTGGGCATGCCGAGGCGGCGTGAGGCCGAAGCGAACCCGCCGCTGTCGACGGCCTGGACGAAGAGATGGAGATCGTTGAGATTGAGCATCGGGCGATTTCGTCATCCACACGCATGGACTTTCGACCCCGTTATGGGCGGTTGCTCCAGCAACGTCCATGAGTTCATCAGGATGGGCCCGGCGGCATAAAGGGTTTCATGAGCTGCGTTCGCGCATAGCAGCGGCTCTTCCCGGTTGACGGTTGCGAAGCTGCCTGTCTCCGCCCACCTTGGCGTGCTCATGCCGGCGCTGCCCGGGGAACCATATTTCGGGCACGGAACTTCGAGTGGGGAGGCTGCGGATGCGCCCGGTCCTGTCGCTACGATCCTATCCGCCGCATGAGACGGAGCACGCTCATGACTGGCATCAGATTGTCGTGCCGGTCGATGGCACCATGCAGATGCACATCGCGGGTCAGGATGGCATCGTCGATGACAGCAGCTTCGTGATCGTCGCCTCGCAGGCGCGCCACCGCTTCACGACCCCGCATTCCGGCCATTTCGTCGTGCTCGATGTTCCGACGGGAGCGGGCTTCTTTGGCCTGCCGGACCGCCTCGTGCACCAGGCGGAGGGGCAGCCATTTCACCCCCTCGACGCCGGATTGCGGCATCTCGCGCATTACATCGCCCATGATGCGGCGGCGCCTGCGCGCCGATCGGACCTGCTTGATCGGCTCGGCGGCATGTTGCTCGAGGCGGTGGCGGAACGGTCCGGCGATCGGCTGCATTGGCCGCCAGCGCTGGAGCGTGCGGTCTCGCTGCTCGGTCATGGCTATGATGCGACGCTGACCGTCCAGCAGCTGGCAGTCGCCGCCGGCGTGTCGGTCAGTGGCTTGCATGCGCTGTTCCAGCGTTGGATCGGCATATCGCCGGGGCGCTATCTCGCCGATCTGCGCCTGCGGGAAGCCGAACAACTGATCCGTGAAACCCGGCGCCCGCTTGCCGAGATCGCGCTTGCAGTCGGGTTCAGCGATCAAAGTGCGCTGACGCGAAGCCTGCGTCGTCGGCGCTCGACCACTCCCGCGGCATTGCGACGTGGAGATTGAGCCCAAAGGTTTGGAGATCGGGACAAGAGCGGGAATCGCCGCCGGTCTATGACCGTCACCAGAGAGATAATGGAGACGGCCCATGAAGCTGCGTGATTTCACCACCCTGACCTTCGATGTCTACGGCACCCTGATCGACTGGGAGTCCGGTCTGCTGGCGCAATTGCAGCCTTGGCTGAAAGCCAGGGGGATTGTCGTCCGCGACGAAGACCTGCTCGCTGAGTTTGCCCGGCTCGAAAGCCAATGGGAGGCACAGCAGCCGCGGCTGCTCTACCCCGAGATTCTGGAGCGTGTGCATGGCGATCTCGCCAGGCATTTCGGCACGTCGCCCGATCAGCAGGCGGCCCGGGAATTCGGTGCTTCGGTCGGGAACTGGCCGGCCTTCCCCGATAGTCGCGAGGCTCTGCAATATCTGGCCAGGCACTATCGCCTGGTCGTGCTCTCCAATGTCGATCGCGCGAGCCTCGGCCGCAGTGCGGCCCTACTCGGCACGGAGTTCGACCTCCGTTTCACCGCGCAGGATATCGGCTCCTACAAGCCGTCGCTCGCCAATTTCGAGTACATGCTGGCCCATGTCGGCGAGGAGAAGGGCAAGATCCTCCACGTGGCGCAAAGCCTGTTCCACGACCACGTGCCGGCCAGCGGGCTGGGTATCAGCAGCGCCTGGATCGACCGCCGCCACGACAAGGACGGCGGCGGCGCGACGCTGCCGCCGAAGGATATGCCGCGCCCGGCCTGGACCTTCCGGAGCCTGGCGGAATTCTGCGAGGCCCATGCTGCGGAGCAGTGACGCGCAGGCTTGACCTTCCCACAATGGAAGGTTGCCCAATGCCGGGGCCGTATCGGCTGGATTGTGCAAAGGAACATCATGGCGAATGCCCCGAAGGAGACGTCTCACGGCGGTCACGAGGCCCATGCGGGCCACGCCGCTCATCACGGTCACCACAGTCCTGGTGCCCATGTCGAGCACCAGCACGCCGGGACGTCGAACGAGGGGCAGGCCAAGGACCCGGTCTGCGGGATGGCGGTCGATCCGCACGAGACGACACACCGCGCGCAGCACGGGGGGCGGCCCTATTATTTCTGCTCCTCGGGCTGCCAGTCGAAATTCGAAGCTGATCCGGCCCGTTACGTCGATCCGAAACAAACTGCGGCGACGGATACCGCGCCTGAGGGGGCGACCTATACCTGTCCGATGCATCCCGAGATCAGGCAGGTCGGACCGGGTTCCTGCCCGATCTGCGGCATGGCACTCGAACCGGTTCTGATTACGGCCGAAGCGCAGCCCAATGCCGAATTGGTCGACATGAGCCGGCGCTTCTGGATCGGCCTCGTTCTCGCCCTCCCGGTCGCGATCCTGGAAATGGGTGGGCATCTGCTCGACCTTGACCACCTGATTCCGCGTCATCTCTCCAACTGGATCCAGCTCGCCTTGGCGACGCCGGTGGTGCTTTGGGCTGGCTGGCCGTTCTTCGAGCGCGGCTGGCATTCCCTGGTCAGCCGCAACCTCAACATGTTCACGCTGATTGCGATGGGAACGGGCGTTGCCTGGGTCTACAGCGTCGTGGCGACGCTGATGCCCGGGATCTTCCCGCCGGCTTTCCGCGGGCATGACGGCTCGGTCGCAGTTTATTTCGAGGCGGCGGCCGTCATCACGGTGCTGGTCCTTCTCGGGCAGGTGCTCGAGCTGCGCGCACGGGAAAGCACGGGCGGTGCCATTCGGGCACTTCTCGATCTTGCTCCCAAGACGGCCCGGCGTCTGAATGCCGATGGTTCCGAGGAGGAGATTCAGCTCGATACGGTGCAATTGGGCGACCGTCTCCGGGTTCGGCCTGGCGAGAAAGTCCCCGTTGACGGCGCGGTGGTCGAGGGCCGGAGCGCGGTCGACGAATCCATGGTGACCGGGGAATCCATGCCCGTGACCAAGATTGTCGGCGCCGCCGTGATCGGCGGCACGATGAACCAGTCCGGCGGTCTCGTCATCGAGGCGCAGAAGATCGGGCGCGACACCATGCTGGCGCGGATCGTCCTGCTGGTCTCGGAGGCCCAACGTAGCCGCGCGCCGATCCAGCGCCTGGCCGATCAGGTCTCCGGCTACTTCGTGCCGGCCGTGATCGCCATTGCCGTGCTCGCCTTTGCCGCCTGGGCCATCTGGGGGCCGGAGCCGCGCCTTGCCTTCGGGCTGGTGGCTGCGGTCTCGGTCCTGATCATCGCCTGCCCCTGTGCGCTCGGCCTTGCGACGCCGATGTCGATCATGGTCGGTGTTGGGCGGGGGGCCCGGGCTGGCGTGCTGATCAAGAATGCCGAGGCGCTTGAGCAGATGGAGAAAATCGACACGCTCGTGGTCGACAAGACCGGCACGCTCACCGAAGGGCGGCCGGCGGTCACCGCGATCCGGCCGGCACCGGGATTCTCCGAGACCGACATCCTGCGCCTTGCCGCCAGCGTGGAGCGGCCGAGCGAGCACCCCCTGGCGGTTGCGATCGTTGCATCTGCCGAAGCCAAGGGCGTTACGACGGCCGCCGTGACGGACTTCGATTCACCGACTGGCAAGGGGGCACTGGGAACGGTCGAGGGCCAGCGGATCGTGCTCGGCAATGATCGCTTCCTGACCGAACACGGCGTCGATGTGTCGAGCCTCGTCCAGATCGCGGACGACCTGCGCAGGGATGGTGCGACGGCGATCTTCATGGGTGTGGACAGCAGGCCGGCAGGCGTGATCGCCATTGCCGACCCGGTCAAGGCTTCGACCCCGGAGGCTCTGTCGGCGCTGCGGTCCGAGGGGATACGCGTCGTCATGCTCACCGGCGACAACCGCACCACGGCGCAAGCCGTCGCCCGCAGGCTCGGAATCACCGAGGTCGAGGCCGAAGTTCTCCCCGAGGACAAGAGCGCGGTCGTGGCGAAGCTCAAGCGGGAGGGGCGTGTGGTCGCAATGGCAGGCGACGGCGTCAATGACGCGCCGGCTTTGGCTGCAGCCGATGTCGGCATCGCGATGGGCTCCGGGACCGATGTTGCGATCGAGAGCGCCGGAGTCACATTGCTCCAGGGCGACATGACCGGGATCGTGCGTGCCCGGCGTCTGTCTGAGGCCACGATGCGGAATATCCGGCAGAACCTGTTCTTCGCCTTCGTCTACAACGCGCTCGGGGTGCCGGTGGCAGCAGGCGTGCTCTATCCGATCTTCGGCTTGCTGTTGTCGCCGATCATCGCTGCTGCCGCGATGGCGTTGTCCTCGGTCAGCGTGATCGCCAATGCTGCGCGGCTGCGGGCGGTGAAGTTGTGATCGATGCGAGCCGGCCGTGCGGGCGCATGCCCGCCTCGGCTCGCTGGCGATTTGTCGATTGCGAGCGCCTGAGAGGGCGCAGGAACATGGTCGATCATGTCCTCGGGCCGGAGTACGCCCGAGCGGCGGCGCCACATTCTCCGTCTTGGTTGGGATTTGAATTCCTGACGCAGATCTGAGGGCAGCATCTCGCAGCGTCAATGCAGCATTGCCTGCTTCAGTCGTTTGAGAGATGCTGTCGTTGCGGTTTGCGATGGTCGCATCGTTGTTGCACCATTTATTCCGGCCTATCGCTTGGACGAACAAGCCTGCCTTCCCCACGAAATGTGAGAGCGTTCTCGACCGGAGGCGAAATGGGCTACGTCGCGGATCGTGCCAAGCAGCAGCTCGCGCAACTCGACGAGCAGATTTCGCAGTTCATCGCGCGCTACAGGCAGCACAGACCGGCCCGGCGCAAGACGGTCATCCTGTTCCCGGGAGGGATGGGATCCAGCATCAAATGGGCGACCACGACCCAGGGCAATACGCCCTATTTCTACAACCTGATCTGGTTGGATTGCCCGATCCTGACCGGCGGTGCCCTGCTCCTCAAGATGAAGGGCGATGACGATGCAGGCCGGCATTTCGTGATCGCCGATGGCTGCGTCCGGTTTCCTCCGATGCTGGTCCCCTACGATGATTTTCTGAGCTGGTGCACGGCCAGGAAGTTCGACTGGTTCGTCTTTGGCTGGGACTGGCGGCGTGATCCCGAACTTGTGGCGCGCTTCTTCCTGAAGAGCTTCGTGCCGAAGTTCCGTAAGCGGGTCCGTGACGAATGCGGCGCCGATCCCTTCGCCGATGTGACGCTGATCGGGCACAGCTTCGGCGGCATGGTCGTCAAGCTGGTCCTCAACGAGGGCGGCTCGCATGTCGCGGCGGTCAGGCGAGCGATCAGCGTCGGGTCGCCGTTCTATGGTTATGCCGGGCAGCTGAACCGCTATTTCAAGGGCGACCCCGACCTGGACAGGCTCTCGTGGTCCTACGACCCGCGAAACCTGACCCAGTTGATCTCGTCACTGCCGGGGCCATACACGCTTCTCTATCTGGACCAGGCGACCTTCCAGCGTGACCAGGCGGCGCTGGCTGCTGATCTGAAATATCCGCTGTCGCGATATCCGGTCAGGGACCAGGACACGGGCGCGATCGCCGATCCTTACAACCCCCAGAAGAACGGAACCCAGGTGCGCTATCCCGAGAACTGGGGCTTCAGCCATGTTGCCCTGGACCGGGGCGAAACGATCTATCGGAAGGTGGCGTTGCCGCTCGGGGCGGCCACGAACAGCAAGTTCTACAATATCCGCGGCGTTCAGCAGCGCAATGGCGCGACCCTCAACGAGACGACCGATGAGCAGACATGGGGCTGGATCGACCCTGGCTTCGATCCGAACGCTGAGCCGTCACCGATCGTGGATCACTCCTATTGCCCCGGCGACGGCGTGATCCCGGCCTGGTCGGCGCGTCTGGTCTCGATACCCGAGGCCAATGTGCGGACCGTGACCGGGGACATCGACCGGGACGGTTTCGAGCATATGGATCTGATGCTGAGCCCGCAGATCCGTGCACAGATCCTCTCCATCATGCAGTAGTTCGGCGAGGTGCGTCATGGCCCTGAGAACACGCAAACCAACGTCCCCGCCGCCTCCGTTGCGCGCCTCCCGGGACGAGCTCAACACATTTCTGGACGGTCTCCAGGCTGCCCAGGCGGAGGCCGCCGGAGACAGCACGAAACTCCGGACCGCAACGCTCGCGCATATCGCGAAGTACAGTCTGCCTGAGTTGCAGGGGCTCATCGGCAGGGCCTATGTCGATGCGCCCAAGAGCGCCAGCCAGAAGCTTGGGACGATGCCGAAGGACGGTGAGCCTCGGGGAGAAGGAGACCCTCCGAAAGGTCCGCGACCGCGTGCTCCATCCGCGAAGAGGCAAGCCAGCCCGAGGCGGAAAAGTAGGTGAACCTGGGAATATTCCGCTATTTCTCCGGGCGCATGGCGACGATGCCGGCGTCCAAGGGGGGCGAAACCGGCAGAGGGCGTGCCGTCGTCTTGGGCTTCCTGCGGGCTTCGGCATAGGGAATGAGCCACAGGCTCGGCTTCCCGTCGCCGTCGGTGAGCGCGATCGGCTCGAAATAGCGGACGCGATCCTCGGGCGAGAGATCATCGGGATGTTCGCCATATTGCGGATCGAGCGTATCGCTCCCGGCCAGATAGGTGCGCGGTCGCGCCGGCGAGGACTTCGACCAGGTAAAGCAATGAAAGCTCGCCGATGCGATGATGTACCATCGCATCGGGTTGAACGAACGGCTGTGGCGGAGCCTCCGCAAGGTCTTGAGCAGGATGCGCATGCGCCCGACCACGGTCCAGGGACGCCGGAAGATCCGTTCGAGAAAGGCGACGATCGGCTCTGCCGGTTCTGCAAGCTGTGCGTAGCAGATCGTCTCGCCGTCCAGGTCCCGGAAGCGAAGGTTGGGGGCCAGGCGCCCGCTTTCCAGGTCCTCCCAGAAGAGTTGGGTTCCGGCGAGAGGAGCAACGGTACTGAGATAGGTCGGCATCGGCATCAGCGGGTTTTCGGCGATGGCTTCCATGGCTTGCTGCATCTCGGCAGCCGTCTGGTAGCGAGGGTCGAAGAGATAGCCGTAACCGACGGCAATGCCGTGCCCCTCGGCGAAGGCGACGTCATCGATGACATTCTGGCGCCGGCTGAGGTTCTGGGTCTTGTTGTAGCGGCGCAAAAACCCCGCATCGAGCGATTCGATCCCGACGAACAGCCCGACGCATTTGGAGGCGGCGAAGGTCTCGATGAGCGCGCGGTCCTGCACGACGTTCTGGGTGACGAGGGCCCCCCAGCCCCGCACCTTGGGGTGGTCGCGCAGGAGCTGGCACACGGCCAGCATATGGGGCCGGTCATCCGAGAAGTTATTGTCCAGCAGCATGACCATCGGATACCAGCTGCGCATGCTGAAGCGGGGGCTCGATGCCAAAGCGCTTTCGAGCGACGCCAGGAAGCTGGCCAGACCATGGCGGACATGCGCCCCGACTTCCGAGGGGATGACACAAAAGCTGCATTTGAAGCTGCATCCGCGCGAGGTCTCGGCAAGATGCGTGCTCGGATTGATCCCGCTCTTGCGCAAAAGACTATAATCGACCGTGTAATCGGAGATCTGCGCAATCGGAGAGCGGTAGATTGGTTGGAGCGAGCCAGCCAAATAATCTGTGACGACATCCCTGACGCAATCGACGCCGCCGGCGCAGACGACATCGAAGAACTGCTGGGCGAATTCCGGGAAAAGCGTGCATACGCTCCCACCGGCCACCACCGTCGCTCCGCTGCGTCTGAAATGGTAGGAGAGCTGCCGCAGACGATCGAAGTCGGGCTGAAGCCCTGTGAGGAATACGAGGTCGTACTGGTTGCAATGTGCAGGGTCGAATGGGCCGTGCCAGTCTTCATGATAAAGCACGACATCAAATCGCTTTGCATCGATCAGTGCAGCAATATGTAGACCTGCGATAGGTTGCATGAAATGCGTCGAGCGCCGTTTGTCGCGACCAGGCCGAAGATGGGCGCAAATGACGATCGTTTTGATCTTCGGAGGTGTGTCGGAACTGGCTTCGGCTGATATTCGGGAGAGGAGACGCGATAATCTTGAGGCAGGCATGATCGGTCGGCCCCCCGTATACTGGCTGAAAAAATAGATACAGCTGCGTAATGACTTCACTCTATGCCGATATGCGGCCATATTCAAATTGACTCGACAATAATCGAGCGCCGGCGTTTGCGACACAGGAGCCTGTGCGATGGCGATGAACGAAACCGAGCCTCGAAAACATGTGTCCGAGAGGCGGTACGTCACGATCGTCTTCGTCGACCTCGTCGGTTACACCCAATTGTCGGAGCAGCTTGATCCGGAGGAGCTGCGGCTTGTTCAGCGCCGCTACCAACAACTGACCCTGACGACGATGGAGCGCTATGGCGGCTTCGTCGCGAGTTACACGGGCGACGGCGTCCTCATCTTCTTTGGCTATCCCACGGCCCGCGAGAACGACGCAGAACGGGCCGTTCGTGCCTCCCTCGAGCTGATGGGGCGGATCAAGACGCTGAACACGGCCGTCGAGGATGGTACCGTTCCGGACATCGCGGCGCGCATCGGCGTTCACACAGGCCTGGTCGTGATGGCACCGGCCCGGCTGAGCAGCGGCTCCAGCGAACTTGGTGCAGTGGGCGAGGCCATCAATCTCGCGGCGCGGTTGCAGGCTGAGGCCGCGCCTGGAACCGTGGTGGCGACCCGGGAAGTCACCGACCTCACCGCCGGCCTGTTCGAAGTCAAAGCCCTCGGGGCAAGGCCCATCCGCGGCCTTTCGCGTGAGATCGAGGTCTTCGAGATTGCCCGAGAGCGCTTGGGAACGGCGCGGCGTCGGAGCAGTGTCTCCAGCCGCATTCCGATTGTTGCCGGTCGGGAAAACCATTTGCAGCGTATCCTTGCGCGCTGGACCGGCGCGACAAGCGACAAGCGGGCACAGTTCGTTCTCGTGACTGCGGATGCCGGAGTCGGGAAGACGAAGGTCATTACGGAGATCTGCGGTCATCCCGCGCTGTCCGATGCAGCGATCTACATGACCTATTGCCATGAGCTGTTCGCCAGCACGCCGCTCTACCCCGTCGCGAGCTTCCTCTGGGCACGGGCTGGTCTCAAGTTCGAGGACGACAACACGGTTCGCGGAGCGAAGATCGGCGCCGTTCTTGACGAAATCGGCCTCAACACGCCGGAGAACAATGAAATACTGGCAAGCCTGATCGGCCTCGCTGCAACCGGGATCCGCGAGCAGTTTGCCCCAGCCCCGACGCTGTTCAAGCGCAAGCAATATGAATTCGTCATCTCGGTGATCGTGCGCACAGCCCGCCGACAGCCGACCCTTGTGGTGATTGAGGACGCGCATTGGCTCGACCCGTCCTCGGCAGAGCTCTTGCGGGAACTCCTGGTGGCCGGGAGTGATGAGGCGCTGATGGTCGTGGCGACCGCACGGCCGTTCCCGCGCGCTGAGGGGTTGCCGGAGCCTGACGAAACTGTGACGCTGGAGCCGCTGTCAGGCGAGCAGAGCCTCGCGCTGGCGCACGCGATTCCGGGCTCGGATGAGCTGCCTCCCGAGAAGATCGCACAAGCGGTTGCTGCGGCCGAGGGCGTTCCGCTCTTTGTCGAGCAGTTCGTGCTCTCTCTGATCGACGAACACATCCAGACGCCTCACCCCATCCGCAAGCCGTCGAATGTCCCGCTTCTCCTTGCGGAACTCATGTCCGAGCGGCTCGATCGGCGTCCGGGCGCGCGCCCCGTGGTGCAGGCCGCGGCCTGTATCGGCCGGTCCTTCACCCCGGTATTCCTCGCCCATGTCCTGGAGAAGGGCATCGGGGAGGTGATCGCACCTGTCGAGGCGCTGGTCGATGCCGAGATTCTCCTCCCAAAGCGCATAGGTGGGGAAATCCGCTATGAGTTCAGGCATTCGTTGCTTCAGCGCATGGCTCATGAATCGATGCTCGCCACCGAACGGCGCGCGATCCACGACCGCATTCTGGGCCTGCTCGATCAGGGGGACGGCGTCGATATCCCCCTGCCCGAGGTCACGGCGCACCATCTCACCGAGGCGGGCCGGTACCAGGAGGCGGTGCAGGCCTGGCTCAGGGCTGGGGCGAGCGCCGGACAGCGTTCTGCCCATATCGAGGCCATCGGGCATATTCGCCACGGCCTGTCCCTGCTCGACAAATTGCCGGACGAGATGGCGCGGACGACGCTCGAGCGCGGCCTTCAGGCGGCGCTGGTCGGTTCCATCACCGCAGCGCAAGGGCCGACATCGGCAGGCTTGCTGCAATGCTGCAAGCGCGGGTTGGAGCTTTGCAGCGAGGACGAGCCATCCGCATTGATGTTTCCGTTCCTGTTCGGAAAGTTCACCTTCGCCAATTGCAGCGGCGACGTGCCTGAAGCCGCGTCGCTGGCCCAGAACTTCCTCGATCGCTCCGAGCGTGCGGACTATGGTTCCGGCCGAGCCATCGGGCACCGTTTGATTGGCATGGTGCGGCTCGGCCAGGGCCAGGCCGACGAGGCGATCGAGCACCTGGAACGCTCCCTGCTCATCGGAGAGCGCGATCGCGACGAGGCCAGCACATTCATGTTCGGCCAGAACACGGAGATTCACACCAGGTCACTGCTGAGCCTCGCCCATTTCTGTCTTGGCAATGTCGATGAGGCCCTGGGTATTGGCATCGATGCGCTTCGTTCCGCGGACGCCTTGCGGCACCCCCATTCCGCGGCGATTCCGATGTCCTATGTCGGTGGCTGGGTCTTCGGGCTGTCGGGCGCAACCAATGAGCTGATGCAGGAGGCAGGGCGGCTGGTGGCCTTGTCTGAGCAGCATGGGCTCGCCGGGTTCCGGGCCCATGGCGCGGCATTCCTTGGTTGGGGGCTTTGCCAGAAGGGCGATCTCGCGCGCGGCGCGGCAACCATGCAGAGGGCGATCGGCGCATTCGAACGCGTCGGCTACGTGCTGTCGCTCTCCGGTTATCTCGGCAATCTTGCGGAAGCCCAGCTTCAGCTGGGCCAAGTTGCGGAGGCGGAGGCATCGTGTGGGCGTGCGATTGCGCTGATGTCGCGGAGCGGCTCGCAGTGGCTGGAACCAGAGTTGGATCGGATCCAGGCCCGCATCATGGTGGCGGGCACGGGGGCGCAACAAAGCGCGGAGGCGGCGTTGCGCTCCGCGGCAGAGAAGGCGAGGCAACTGAACTCTCCCGTGCTCGAGCACCGCTGTTTGGTTTCCCTACAGGACTACCTGGGCGCGAACCGAGCTGATCCCGCGATTCAGGCACGCCTGGGCGCGCTGTCACGGTTTGACGATCTGGCGGGGTCTGTGTCGCGCGCCCTGCGGCGCGGGGGCGCCGCCTCAGCCCCCTCCCGCGTCTCCGACCGGGTGGCATCGTGAGCCGGCTTCATCCTGCCTGCAGGCTTCCGATGACCCGATATCGAGCCTCTGCTACAGACAGGCATAGCAGATCGCCCTGACATGGCGCAGGTCGGTGCCGCAGCAGCCTCCGAGCACGCGGGCATTCTTGAGCCGCTTGCGCAGGCCGCGATAGCGATGGGCGAGATCGAGCGGATCGCCGGCATCGAGTTCGGTCGCCATGTCGAGTTCGGTGTGGCTCAAGGTCGAGGCGTTCGCCCTCAAGCCCCCGATCCTGTCGAGCCAGGGCGCGCTGCCGGAGATCACCCGCTCGAAATGCAGGGGATGCGCACAGTTGATCATGTAGTAGAGGGGATAGGCCTCGGTCGCCTCATCGACGCGCTCGATCGCATGGCCCAAGGTCTCTCCGCTCGGGAGCCTGCCGTCCGTTTCGACGGTGAAGGAGACCACGACGGGCATTCGGTGAGCCTGCGCAGCGGCGGCGATGCCGATTGCCTCGTTGCTGTAGGTCATCGTGATGGCGCTCACCATGTCCGCTTCGGTGCGGGCGAAGGTCTTGACCTGCTCTTGGTGGTAGAGCTGCGCCTGCCGCGCGTTCATGCGCGTATCGATCCGGTAACCGTCCCCACGGGGCCCGATCACGCCGTTGATCACGATCCTTGAATCGCAGGTTTCGTAGTGAGGACGCAGCTCCATCGCCAGTCGAACCGAGGCTCTCTGAACCTCCTCGAGCATGGTGCACGAGTAGTCCAGCTTGCGCCCCCAATCGGGGTTGGCGCGCCAGGTCGGCGTATCCAGAATGAAGCCTTTGCCGTACTCGGCGGCGAGCGTGAGATAGGGCAGGAAATAAGCCTTGAGGCGGGCCCGGCCCTCTTCGCTGCGGACGAGCGGGAAGGCGGCGAAGAACGGCAATTCAAGGCCATCACGATAGGTAAGTGTCGTCTCCAGTCCGCCGTCGGTGAGGAATTCCTGCGTCAGGACTTGCGGAAGTACCGCCCTGTACTTGGCCATGACCGCTCCCCTGTATGGCGACTATTGCCCAACCCTTTCCGGAATGGCGGCTGCGTTCTGTGATCTGGATCACAGATGCTGTCGCACGCGCCACAGTGCGGCGGAGATACGCTTGTGCCAGCCGCGAAGCTCGATCGTGTGATTGCTGTCGGGACGTGTTGGCGCTTCCGGATATCGCCGGATGCGACGAAAAGTTCTGCTGGAACAGCAGCGCCTGGCTCCTTGGCGGCGTCCATCAGGCGGCCGGCGACATCGATGCGGTTGCCGGTTGCCGTGATCTGCACGGCAATCGGGAAACGGAAGGAAGGGCAGGCACGCTCCTCTGTGTTCAGATCGCTCCGGTCTTCGCCAAACGCCGGAAGCCGTCGACATTATGGATCACGAGGCGACCCCGCCCAAGGGAGAGAAGGCCGACCTCTTTCCAGCGCTGTAGCTGGCGGTTCACGGTCTCCCGGGTGACCCCGGTCAGCGCCCCCAGTTCTTCCTGGGAAATATGCAGCTCGCTGCCATAGTCGGTAATCAGCACATCGATGCGGCGCGCCAGCCGGGAGGCGGCGGGCAGGAAGGCCGTGTCCTCCATGCGCTCGCTCATGCCGCGCAGACGCTCGCAGAGCAATTCGATCAGCCGGATTGCAATCAGGGGCTCGTTGTCGAGCAGATTCAGGAAGTCGCGCCGCGGCACGAAGAACATCTCGGTATCTTCCAGCGCGATGGCGTCGGCGCTGCGCGCGCGACCGTCGAGGAGGGCGATCTCCCCGAAGACGTCGCCCCCTCCCAGCAGATTCATCGTCAACTGCTGTCCTGCATCGTCCATGGTGCCAATTCGGATCCGGCCATGCCGGATGGCGTAGAGGCCATCGCCGGGATCGCCCTTCAGGAACAGGACCTCGTGCGGTGCCAAATGCCTCGGAAGGCAAATTGCGGCGATCTTGACCAGGGCATCGTGAGCAAGCCCCGCGAAGAACGGATTCACCGATAGAAGCCGAACGACCAGATGCGGCGCGCTGCGCATTCGTCAGTACTCCTGTTCTCTCCATTGCTGCGAAAAGCTGACGCCTATGTGACCTGTTTCACAGAAGATAGCATGAGAACGGCCGAAAACCCCCGCCCGAAGGCCGCTGCGACTGCAGTCCGCAGTCGCTGTGTGTGCCGCTCCGAACGGGAGTCATGCCGTGCACCACACCGCCAACACCCATTCCGCGCCGTTCAGGACAACCTCCCTCGAGCCTCTGCACGAGCCCGAGACAGTGACGCAGGCGGGCGAATGCCCCTTCCTTGGCAAGGTCACGCGCGTGAGCCGTGCGCTGGTCACGTCACTGGCGCTGGCCCTTAGCCCGCAGCGCGGGCAGTCGCAGGCCGTTGCGATGGATGAGCACACGTTGAACGATATCGGACTGACCCATGCAGAGGCTGCTCAGTGGGGGCCGCTGAGCCGGCATGCTCCGCGCCCCTGGGGGGAGACGGATACGTTGAACTGATGCGCAGGCGCAGGGAACCTATTGTCCGCAACACGCGAAAATTGCGGTACGCTGGAGCGCAGCGCTCACATCACAGGCCGGATGCGCTCCATGGCGGATGGTTCCTCCCTGCAGGCAGCACAGCGCCTGCGCTCGCGGCCAGGACAGGCGGCAGCGCAAGCCGCGCCTCAGGCGCCGGTTGAGGCGAACGCGCCAACAATCGGGCTGTTTGCCTATATCTGGCGCAACAGCCGTCGGCAGCAGCTCCAGATCATCGCGATCGTGCTGCTGTCCTTTCCCTTCTATTATCTTTCGCTTGAGCTGCCGAAATACATCATCACGGACGCCATCCAGGGGCGCGCCTTTTCCGGTGGGCAGGAGACTGCACGGCTCTTTCGGTTTTCGCTCTCACTACCAGCTTGGCTCGGGGGCAGCCGTGAGCTCCTCAGCGGCTTCATGCTCGACCGCATCAGCTATCTGTTTGCCCTGTCCGGCCTGTTCCTGCTGCTGGTGCTCATCAATGGCGCCTTCAAATACGTCATCAACATGCGCAAGGGGGCCTTGGGCGAACGGCTGCTGCAGCGGCTGCGCGCCGACCTCTTCGCGACGCTGCTGAGTTTCACGCCCGAGGCACGGCGCCGGCTCAAACCGTCCGAGGCCGCGACTGTGATCAAGGACGAGGTCGAACCGATCGGCGGCTTCGTCGGTGATGCCTTCATCCAGCCGGTTCTGCTCGGTGGCCAGGCGTTGACGGCGCTCATCTTCATTCTGCTGCAGAATCTGGCGCTAGGGTCGATCGCCGCAGGCATCGTTCTCGTGCAGGCCGTGATCATTCCCCGGATGCGGCGCGAGCAGATCCGGCTTGGGCGGCAGCGCCAGATCGAGTCGCGGGCTCTTGCCGGCAAGATCGGCGAGGTCGTCGAGTCTCTTGACGAGGTTGCCGGCCACGGAACCTCTGCGGTCGAGAAAGCACTCGTCGCAGTGCGCCTCGAGAGGCTGTTCGGCATCCGCTACCAGCTCTATGGGCGCAAATTCGCGGTCAAGTTCCTGAACAACCTGTTGGCCCAGCTGACGCCATTCCTGTTCTACACGATCGGAGGGTATTTTGCCCTGACCGGCCGGCTCGACATCGGCCAGCTCGTCGCGGTCATTGCCGCCTATCGTGATCTGCCGACGCCCGTGAAGGAATTGATCGACTGGGATCAGCAGCGCCTCGACGTCGAGGCGCGGTTTCAGCAGGTCACCCAGCAGTTCTCGCTCGACGATATGCCGGCGCCAGAACTGCCGCAGGCGCCCCCCCCTGGAGAGGGGGGCGTGCCTAGTGAAGGCATGATCGCGGCCAGGGGCCTGACGGTGCTCGGTCCGGCCGGCGACCGGCTGCTCGAGCGTGTTTCATTCGCTCTGCCCTTGGGAGGGAATATCGCCCTGATCGACAAGGCGGGGGAGGGGGCGGCGGCCTTCGCGTGTGTGCTTGGGGGCAGCATGGCGCCGTTCGACGGTGCGGTGACGCTGGCCGGTATTCCTCTGGCGTCGTTGTCCTCGGAACGGAGAGGGCGGACGCTGACCTATCTCGGAGCCGAACCTGTCATTCTCGATGCTTCCCTGCGCGACAACATTCTCTACGGCCTACGCCGACCTGTTGCCGCCCAGGCCGGGGCCCAGCCCTGGTCGCTCGATTTCAACGGCGCCGGCGTCGCGAGCAGGCACGAGCTCGAACGTCTCCTGGTCGAGGTGCTGGGTGTGGTCGGGCTTGCCGAAACGGTGTTCCGCTTCGGCCTGCAACGCCAACTAAGTGCGGACGATTCAAGCGAGATCGTCAACAGGGTCGCCGAGATCCGTGCGAGAATTCGTTCCAGGCTGATTGGACGCGGGGCGGGCGATGCGGTGGAACCCTACGACCCCGAGCGATACACACGAAACGCGACCATCGGCGAGAATATCCTGTTCGGTGTTGTCATCGATCCGGGGCTCGCCGGGGAACGCCTGGCCAGTCACAAACTGGTTCGTTCCATTCTGGACGCGCAGGGCCTGACCACGCTCCTGACCCAGATCGGGCGACGTATCGCAGCGACCATGCTCGAGATCTTTCGCGATCTTCCGGCCGATCACGTCTTGTTCGAGCAGTTCTCCTTCATTTCCGCGGCCCAGTTCCCGGAATATCAGGTCATTCTCGGACGGGCCGAGGCCCGCACCCTCCGGGAGGCCGATCGCTCCCGGTTGATCGCGCTGGCATTTCTCTATGCGGAGCCGCGGCATCGTCTGGGTCTGCTGGGCGAGGCGGACGAAGTCCGTATTCTTGCCGCGCGGCACGCCTTCCGTGCGCAGGCCAGTCCGGAGATGGCGGACGCCATCGCCTTCTACGATCCGGCCCGTTACTGCCCGGCAGCACCACTGCGCGACAATCTCTTGTTCGGCTGTGTTCCCAGCAGCAGTGCCGCCGATGCGGAGCGCGCGCTCGAGGCCATCCGTGAGAGCCTGATCGAGCTGGGCCTGGAGCGTGATGTCTATCATTGGGGGCTTGATCAACAGGCCGGCTATGGCGGGCAGTTCCTGTTCCCGGCTGCGAAGGCGGCCGTCGCTTTGGCGCGTTGCCTGATCAAGCGCCCGCAGATCCTGATCCTGAACGACGCCTTGACGTCTTTCGGCCAGGCCGAGGCTGCCAGGCTGTTCGCGCGTGTCACGACCTTCATGCGGGGGAGGACCATTCTCGTCGCCGGCCGGCAGATTGCGGAACTGGGTCGCTTCGACGCCAGTCTTGAATTCCATGGAACCAACTCCGTCAGTTCCGCCGACGCGGTGGTTCAGACGCAGACTCAGTCCGACGAGGCGGTTGCCAGCGATGCGCTGGACGCTGGCAGCATCGAGCTGCGTGCCCTGCGTTCCGTGCCGATCTTTGCCGATGTCGACACGGTGCGCCTGCGGTTGCTGGCCTTCACTGGCGAGCGGGTCGAGTTCGCGGCAGGCGATGTCATCTTCCACCAGGGTGACGAGTCGGACGCCGCCTATCTGCTGATCACGGGCTCGGCCGACGTATTGTCCGAGACGTCGGGGCCGCCTGTCCGCATCTCGACTATGAACGCCAACAACCTGTTCGGTGAAATGGGAATCGTGACGGATGATCCCCGCTCGGCAACGGTCATTGCGACCACGCCGCTGACGGCGCTCCGCTTGCGCAAGGATGTCTTCGTCGCTCTGCTGACGGAGTTCCCGAGCATGGCGCTCTCGGTGACGCGGTTGATCGTCAGGCGCCTGCAGGACAACGTCGTTACGCTCAGCCAGCGGCATTGAACTGGCCCCTGGAATGGCGCGTCACGGCAGTTGCAGCGGATCGACCGAGATCGCCCGCTTCAACGTCCTGAGACCGAAGGTTGTGCGTGACTGGCGAATTCCGGGGATCCGGTACAGCGTCTCACGGAGGAAACGCTCGTAGTGGTCGGTGCCGCTGACCACGACCTTGACGAGATAGTCGTATTCGCCAGTGACGAGATGAGCCTCGACCACCTCGGGAATGCGCGCCAGCGCGTCCCCGAACGTGTCGAGCACCTTGTCATCGTGCTTGTCGAGGGTGATCTCGACGAAGACGGTGTTGTTGAGCCCCAGCGCCGCGTGATTCAGGACTGCCACATAGCGCTCGATTGCGCCGCTTTCCTCCAGCCGCCTGACCCGTGTCCAGCAGGGCGAGGCCGAGAGCCCGACCTTCTCGGCCAGTGCGCTCGTCGTCAGGCGGCCATCGGCCCGCAGAGCGGACAGAATCCGCCGGTCGATAGGGTCAAGAGTGTCGCTGCGCTTGGTCTTGCCGGACATCGGATGAATCTTCTGCAACTGGAGAGAGTGGCGGAAGAATTTACCGAGATATCGCGGAAGGTCGAGCACCTTCGGGAAATCTCTTTCCGTTTGCCGGATTACCGTCGTTGCGGCGATGGGGGAGGGTGTGATGACCGGGCGAACGCAACGGCGCGTGGTGGTGAGAGCGTCGACCAGCGACGCCCATGACGGGCTGGTCAGGCTCCTGCTCGATGCCCAACGCTTCGGCTTCGCCCTTGTCGAACTGTCGAGCTCCCGCCAAGATGACGGACGAACCGCGATCCGCATGGTCATCGAGACCGAAGGCGTCTCGGACTGCGCGGAGATCGGCTTCCGCCTTGCCCGCCATCCGGCGCTCGCAGCTGTTGAGGCTTTCGAGTTCGGCGACGAGCCAGGTTCATTCTATGTCGGCTCGCTGGATGCGGGTCGGCTGGGCGCCCTTGCCGGAGTGCGGGCATGACCGATCAGCCGTTGCGCTTTCATGTCCCCGAACCGGCCAGTCGCCCTGGCGGCAGGCCGGATTTCTCCAATGTGGTCATCCCGGAAGCGGGCTCGGTGCGCCGGCCTCCGGTCGATATCGATCCCAAGGAGATTCGCGATCTCGCGTATTCGATCATCCGCGTGCTCGACCGGGAGGGTCAGGCTGTCGGCCCATGGGTGCCCGATCTCGACGGGGATGCTCTGATCCGGGGCATGCGCCACATGATGACGTTACGCGCTTTCGACGCCCGCATGCAGATGGCGCAGCGCCAGGGCAAGACCTCGTTCTACATGCAGCACACCGGGGAAGAGGCGGTGAGCTGCGCCTTTCGCATCGCGCTCGGCCCGGAGGACATGAATTTTCCGACCTATCGCCAGGCCGGGCTCCTCATCGCGCATGATTATCCGCTCGTCGACATGATGTGCCAGATCTACTCGAATGAGCGCGACCCGATCAAAGGCCGCCAGCTTCCGGTCATGTACTCGTCGAAAGCGCACGGCTTCTTCTCGATCTCCGGCAATCTCGCCACCCAGTTCGTCCAGGCGGTGGGATGGGCCATGGCCTCGGCGATCAAGGGCGATCGCAGGATCGCCGCGGCCTGGGTCGGCGACGGCTCGACGGCGGAGTCCGATTTCCACGCCGCCCTGGTCTTCGCCTCGACCTACAAGGCCCCGGTCGTCCTCAACGTCGTCAACAATCAGTGGGCGATCTCGACCTTCCAGGGCATTGCCCGCGGCGGCTCCGGCACTTTCGCGGCGCGCGGCCTTGGCTTCGGCATTCCGGCCCTGCGCGTCGACGGCAATGACTACCTTGCGACCTATGCCGTCGCGCAATGGGCAATCGAGCGCGCCAGGCGCAATCTCGGGCCCACGCTGGTCGAGTACGTCACCTATCGCGCCGGCGCCCACTCGACTTCGGACGACCCCTCCGCCTATCGGCCCAAGCATGAATCGGAAGGCTGGCCGCTCGGCGACCCCCTGATCCGGCTGAAACAGCATCTGATCGCATTGGGCGCCTGGACTGAAGAGCGGCACAAGCAGGCCGAGGCCGAGATTCTCGCAACCGTGATTGCTGCGCAGAAGGAGGCCGAGGGCCACGGCACGTTGCATTCCGGCGGCAAGCCCTCGGCACGAGACATCTTCGAGGATGTCTATGCCGAACTGCCTCCGCACCTGCGCCGGCAGCGTCAGCAGAGCGGGGTCTGACGCGATGGCTCGGATGACGATGATCGAGGCGATCCGTTCGGCGCTCGATGTCTCGATGGGCCGCGACGAGAATGTCGTGGTCTATGGCGAGGATGTCGGCTTCTTCGGTGGCGTGTTCCGATGCACCCATGGCCTGCAGCAGAAATACGGGGTGAATCGCTGCTTCGACGCTCCGATCAACGAACTCGGCATCGTTGGCACGGCAGTCGGCATGGCGGCCTATGGCCTGCGCCCCTGCGTCGAGATCCAGTTCGCCGACTACATGTATCCGGCCTACGATCAGATCGTCTCGGAGGCGGCCAGGCTGCGCTACCGTTCGGCCGGCGATTTCACCTGCCCGCTGGTGATCCGCATGCCGACCGGCGGCGGCATCTTTGGGGGGCAGACGCATAGCCAGAGCCCGGAAGCGCTCTTCACCCATGTTTCCGGGCTGAAGACCGTGGTGCCTTCCAATCCGCATGACGCCAAGGGCCTCTTGATCGCCGCGATCGAGGATCCCGATCCCGTCATCTTCCTCGAACCGAAGCGGCTCTATAACGGCCCGTTCGACGGTCATCACGATCGCCCCGTGACACCCTGGTCCAAACATGAGTTGAGCGAGGTGCCGGACGGCCATTTCGCGCTGCCGCTCGGCAAGGCCGCGATCCGGCGCGAGGGCGCGAGCGTCACCATCATCGCCTATGGTACCATGGTCCATGTCGCCGAGGCGGCAGCGGAAGAGACTGGCATCGACGCCGAAGTCATCGACCTGCGCAGCCTGCTGCCGCTCGATCTCGACACGATCGTGGCCTCCGTACGCAAGACCGGCCGCTGCATCGTCCTGCATGAGGCGACGCTGACCTCGGGCTTCGGCGCCGAGCTCACGGCCCTGGTGCAGGAGCATTGCTTCTACCATCTCGAGGCGCCGATCATGCGCGTCGCTGGCTGGGACACGCCTTATCCGCATGCCCAGGAATGGGCCTATTTCCCCGGCCCGGCGCGTGTCGGCGCGGCCCTGCGCGAGATCATGGAGAGCCGGTGATGGCGGAACGGGTCATCAAGCTTCCGGACGTCGGCGAGGGCATTGCCGAGGCCGAGCTCGTCGAGTGGCACGTCAAAGTCGGCGACATCGTGCGCGAGGACGATCTCCTTGCCGCTGTCATGACCGACAAGGCGACGGTCGAGATCCCGTCGCCAGTTGAGGGCGAGGTGGTCTGGGTCGGCGCCGATATCGGCGATACCGTCGCGATCGGCTCGGCGCTGGTTCGGCTGAAGGTTGCCGGCGAAGGCGCCGCGGATGCTGACGAAGCGGCAGCAAACGAGGCGCCCGAGCCGGTGGCTGTTGAGACGCCTGCCGCTGTGTCGAAAAACGAAGCGCCTGCCTCCGCTCCGGTAAAGCTGGCTGAGGCCAAGCCCGCTGCATCACCGAAGCCGCGCGCGGTCTCAGCTCCTCCGCTGAGCGTCGCACCGAGGCGGCAGGCTGGCGAGAAACCGCTCGCCTCGCCGGCCGTCCGGCTGAAGGCGCGCGAGGCCGGGATCGACCTGCGCCAGGTCGTGGGTTCCGGCCCGGGCGGCCGCATCACTCATGAGGACCTCGACAGCTTCGCGCTGCGCGGGCCCGAGGCCGAACGTGCGCCAGGGCTGGCGCGCCTGACCGCCGTCACCGCCGTCAAGATCGTCGGCCTGCGTCGCAAGATTGCCGAGAAGATGGCGCTGTCCAAGGCGCGCATTCCGCACATTACCATCGTCGAGGAAGTCGACGTCAGCGCCCTCGAGGACTTGCGCGCCGTCCTGAACAAGAAGCCGACGCCGGAGCGACCGAAGCTGACGCTTCTGCCCTTCGTGATGCGGGCGCTCGTCAAGGCGCTGGCCGAGCAGCCGAACCTGAACGCGTTGTTCGATGACGAGGCCGGCATCGTCCACCAGCATGCCGGCATCCATATCGGTATCGCGACCCAGACGCCGACCGGGCTGATCGTGCCGGTCGTGAAGCACGCCGAGGCTCGTGATCTCTGGGACTGCGCCCGGGAGCTCGGCCGCCTCGCCGAACGGGGGCGCGAAGGCAGCGCGACCCGTGACGAATTGACGGGTTCCACGATCACGGTCACATCGCTCGGAGCGCTCGGCGGCATCGCGACCACGCCGGTGATCAACCACCCCGAGGTCGCCATCGTCGGCGTCAACAAGATGATGATCCGGCCGATGTGGAACGGCACGAGCTTCGTCCCGCGCAAGATGATGAACCTGTCGTCGAGCTTCGACCATCGCGTCATCGACGGCTGGGATGCGGCCGTCTTCGTGCAGCGGCTCAAGGAGCTTCTGGAAAACCCGGCAATGCTCTTCGTGGATGCCTGACGCCATGACCGAGATCACCTGCAAACTGCTTGTCATCGGCGCGGGCCCGGGCGGCTATGTCTGCGCCATCAGAGCTGGCCAGCTCGGCATCGACACGGTGATCGTCGAGAGCACGAAGCTCGGCGGCAGCTGCCTCAACGTCGGCTGCATCCCGTCGAAGGCGCTGATCCATGTCGCCGACGAGTATGAGAAGCTGGCTACGGCCGCGCAGGGCAAAACCCCGTTCGGGCTCACGGCCTCGGCGCCGGCGCTCGATTTCAAGCAGGCCATCGGCTGGAAGGACGGGATCGTTCAGCGCCTGAACAACGGCGTCGCCGCGCTCTTGCGCAAGTCCAAGGTCAAGGTCGTGCATGGCCGGGCCCGCTTTCGCGACGGCAAGACGGTTGCCGTCGAGACCGAGACGGGACCGAAGCTGATCCGGGCCGAAACAATCGTCATCGCCACCGGCTCGGCACCGGTCGAACTGCCCTTTCTGCCCTTTGGCGGCACCGTGATCTCGTCGACGCAGGCGCTGTCGTTGCCCGAGGTTCCAGCGCGGCTGGCGGTGGTCGGAGCCGGCTATATCGGCCTCGAACTGGGGATCGCCTTTGCCAAGCTCGGCTCGCAGGTCACGATCGTCGAGGCCCTGCCGAAGATCCTTCCGCTTTACGATGCCGAGCTGACCGCGCCCGTGGAGAAATCGCTGTCGAGGCTGGGCGTCGAGCTTCTGCTCGGAGCGAAGGCGCGCGGCGCGGCTCCGGATGCCAAGTCTGTGCTGGTTGAAACGGCGGAAGGCGAGGAACGGCGGATCGCGGCGGACGCTATCCTCGTCACCGTTGGTCGCAAGCCGGCCCTGTCCGATCTCGGTCTCGAGGAATTGGTGCTCGACATGGATGGCAGCTTCATCCGCATCGGCGAGCGCTGCGAGACCTCGATGCGCGGTGTCCACGCGATCGGTGACGTCACCGGCGAGCCGATGCTGGCGCATCGCGCCATGGCTCAGGGCGAGCTGGTGGCGGAGATCGTCGCAGGCTTGCCGCGCGCCTGGGACAAGCGTTGCATTCCGGCAATCTGCTTCACGGATCCGGAAATCGTCTCGGCCGGTCTTTCACCGGACGAGGCGCGCCGCGCCGGCTTCGAGATCAAGACCGGGCTGTTTCCGCTCGCTGCCAGCGGGCGTGCGATGACGCTGCACAGCGAGCAGGGCTTTGTCCGCATCGTCGCGCAGGCCAGCACCCATGTGATCCTCGGTATCCAGGCGGTCGGGCAGTCCGTCTCCGAACTCAGCGCGGCGTTTGGGCTCGCCATCGAGATGGGCGCAACGCTCGAGGATATCGCGGGGACGATCCACGCTCATCCGACGCTTGGCGAAGCGGTGCAGGAGGCGGCGCTGAAGGCGCTCGGGCACGCCATTCATATCTGAATCAGTTGAGGCTGTGACTGGGTTCGGGCCGGGCGCGGTTCGGCGGAAGCGGCCCAACCGGATCCGTTCGGTCCGTGCGGCCTATTGGATCACTGCAGGCCTCAGCTTCATTGCACCATCTCCGTGCTTTCGTTCGCTGCGCCGAGGAGGCTCTATTTCGAACGAGATGGTGCAGCCGGTTTCGGTGTCGGCGACGATCAGTTCCCGACCGTATTCGGCCAACGTATCCGAAACGATCGCAAGGCCCAGACCCGATGAATGGTGACTGTCCGGAGCGAAGTGGACGCCACGTTGCAGGATCAGTTGGCGTCGGTCTCCCGGCACGCCGGGTCCATCATCGCTGACCGAAAGAACGGTGCTGCCGTCGTCAGCGGTGTGGACCTGTACCGTGACGGCGCTACGCGCCCATTTGCGAGCATTGTCGAGCAGATTGCCAACGACCTCGGCGAAGTCGTCGGTTTCCATCGCGGCGCTGACGTTTTCGGGAACCTTGATACTCCAGGTGATGCTGTTGGCGCTGTCGATGCGGCTCATCAGATCGACCAGTCGGTCGACGATCGGCAGGACGAGCGTTCTCATGCTCACCGCCTGTATCGCACCGTGCGTCCGCGCCCGTGCAAGCTCGCGCTCGACATGCGCGCCGATCGCTTCGCATTGCTCATGCAGGATGGCTGCATGTGCGTGCTGTCCGGATCTTTCCAGACGTGCCACTTCGCTCGACAGGATCGTGAGCGGCGTCTTCAGCCCGTGTGCCAATAGGCCCGCTCTGTCGCGTGCCTTGCGGACCAGCTCATCTTGACGATCGAGCAGCCTGTTCAGATCGTCGACCAGCGGCTTGATCTCCTCCGGAAGGGTCCCCGTCAGGCGGGACGTGCGACCTTCGCGCACGGCGGTGAGGCTCGCGCGCAACTGGTGAAGCGGCTGCAAGCCGAACCGCATCTGCAACCAGGCCCCGCCGATCAGCAACAATGCGAGCAGGAAGAGGATCTTGGCGACATCGAGGGAGAAGGCATGGCGCAGTTCGCCGATGTCGGCATGGTCAAGCGCGACGGCCAGCTGGAAGGTCCGTGGGCCATCGGCGCCCTCGAGCTTCACCGAGCGTTCGAGCACATAGAGCTCGGATTTGTTCGGCCCGTCGATCTCGAACGCGCCCTTGCTCTTGTCCTCCACCTTGACCGCGCTCGTATCGAGGATCTGGTCCCAGAGCGACCGCGAGCGCAGAAGCTGCACCGCCCCTTCGCTGATCTGCCAGTAGGCGCCGCCATAGGGCAACTGATAGCGCGCATCGGCGAGATCGTGGTTGATCAGCGGATTGCCGTCCGCATCGAGCTCGAACGCCTTGGCGAGTTCACTGGAGCGGATCTCCAGCTCGATCGCGATACGCTTCAGGACATGCTGCTCGAACACCAGGATGAGCGCTGCGCCTGCGGCCGCGAGCGTCACGGCAATCGTCAGAGCCGCGATCGTCAGGATGCGCTTGCGGATCGAGCCCGAGCTCATCGACTCAGCCCCCGATGATGTAGCCATGGCCACGCCGGGTGCCGATCGTCTCGGCTCCGACCTTCCGGCGCAAGCGCCCAACCAGCACTTCGACGGCGTTGCTGTCCGGTTCGTGATCGCCGCCATAGACATGGTCGATCAGTTCGCCCTGCGACACGACCCGTCCCTGATTATGCACGAGATAACGCAGCAGCCGGTATTCCAACGGAGACAACTCGACATTGCGCCCGCCAACCGCGACCGTCCTGCGGCGTGTGTCGATGTTGAGGTCACGATAGACCAGTTGAGGCGTCAGGTGACCGCCAGCCCTGCGAATGAGTGCGCCGACCCGGGCGACCAGCTCCTCAGCCTGAAACGGCTTGGGCAGATAGTCATCGGCGCCGGCGTCTATGCCTTCGACGCGCTCCATCCAGGCGCCGCGCGCGGTGAGGACCAGAATCGGCGTTCTGACCGAGGCTGCCCGCAGCTTGCGGACAACCGAGAGCCCGTCGAGCTTCGGCAGGCCGAGGTCGAGCACGAGCGCATCGAAATCGTCCGTCTCGGCGCGAAACCAAGCGGCCTCGCCGTCATGGACGACCTCCGGAACATAGCCGGCTTCCGTGAGCGCGGAGGCGACATCGCCGGCGATGCGCCGTTCGTCCTCCACGACGAGAATTCTCATCATCGCCTCCGCATTTGGAGGATCCGGTTGCGCCGGGCGTCGACTACGACTTCGCGGTAGCGGCCTGTGCCGTCGAGAACCAGTAGTTCATAGCGCCATTCGCCCGTGGACGCGAGGCGCAGGTCGACCTCGAGCACGTCACCGGGGACAGCCGCGCGCACCACCGACAGGACGGCCCCGAGCGACACGACCTGCCCCCCCTGGGTGGCCTGACGTGCGAAATCGGCGCTCGTATTGCCCCAGTGCTGGCCGGTGCTGACGGAATCCTCGCCGTTTCTGCCGCCACGACCTGAACGACCGCGCTGATTGTCTCCCGAATTTTGGCTCGCGGCGGATCCGCCGTCATTGCCCGACCTGCCGCTGCCGGAATTGCTTCCGCTATTGCCGGAGCCTCCGCCGCCGCTGGATCCGGAGCCGCCACTGGAGCCGCCGCTGCCACCGCCGGAGCCGCCACCGCCCGAACCGCTACCCCCGCTTCCGCCTCCAGAGCCACCTCCGCCTCCGGAACCGCCGCCACCCCCACTGCCGCCAGAACCCCCGCCGCCGCCGCCGCCGCCATCGCCTCCACCGTCCTTGGCAAAGGCGGGGGCGATCCAGGCCGGGTTTGTCGCGACGAGCGCAAATACGACCGCGAGGGCCGGAACCGCGCGCCACAGGGCGATGTTGCGTGAATGTCGCATGGTAACTTTCGAAGCTACGACATCCAAGCTGACATTTCCCTGACAAGCCGCGTCAGGCTGGCGAGGTTCGAGGGCGTGCAGGCTCTGCTTCGTCACCGAGGAGAGAATGATCGGCGGTGGCTATGGCAAGGAGATACGACCATGACATTGCGATCACTTATGCTGGCGACCACCATCCTGGTGGCGACCACCGGCTCGCAGGGCGTGAGCGCCGCCATCCGTGGCGACAGCTCGCCTCACCTGGAAGGCATCATCCGCCTGGGGGCGTCGGCCCTGTCCCGGAGCGGTGAGGGCGAGAACACTTCCACCGCTCGCAAGAATGCGTCGTCGCGTGAGGATGCGGCCCGCGTCATCCTGGCGCGCGACGGCGGCGGGGGAGGCGGAGGCGGAGGTGGTTCTGGGGGTGGAGGGAGTGGTGGAGGCTCCGGTGGTGGCAGCGGCGGCTCTGGCGGAGGCAGCGGTGGCAGTGGCGGCGGAAGTGGCTCCGGCTCAGGCTCCAGCGGCAGTAGCGGCGGCAGTGGCCGCGGTGGCGATAGCGGTGGAGGTCTCGGCGGTTCGTCGAGTGGCGGTGGCGGCGCTGCCGATGCGCGTGGCCGCGGTGCCGATGATGGAGCCGGTCATGCTCGGGGCGGTCGCGGTGCAGACGATGCCGTAGGTCAGGCTCGGCATGGGCGTGGGGCGGATGATCCGGCTGGCCATGCGCGGCAGGGACGGGGTGCGGACGATGCAGTCGGTCAGGCCCGGCGTGGGCGTGGAGCGGATGATCCGGCTGGCCATGCGCGGCAGGGACGGGGTGCGGACGATGCAGTCGGTCAGGCCCGGCGTGGGCGTGGAGCGGATGATCCGGCTGGCCATGTGCGGCAGGGACGGGGTGCGGACGATGCGGTCGGCCAGGCCCGGCGTGGGCGAGGAGCGGATGACCCGGCCGGCCATGTGCGACAGGGACGTGGCGCGGATGATTCCGTCGGTCAGGCCCGGCGTGGACGCGGGGCCGATAATCCGGTCGGCGACGTGCGTCGCGCCCGCGGCGCCGACGATCCAGTGGGCCATATCCGGGGTGGCCGCAGGGCGGATGACCAAGCCGGTCATCTCTGAAACAGACCGATGCGCGAGGCCGCATACGGCCTCGCGCATCCTCTGGCATCCTGCCTGACGTGGGAAACGGGACGTTGGATAGGCCGGCTGTCTCGGCTGGGCGAGCACGACGGTGACGATGGAGGGCTTGCGCGATAGGGTGTCCTAAACTAGGCGCACCCTCGTGAAGCAACGGCTCCTCGCCTTTCTCGGATTGTGGATACCGCTGGCGCTGATCGCCCTTGCCTTGGCGGCTGCGGCCGAATTCGTCCGGGTACGGGATGGGCTGGAGCGTGATGGCGGCACGCTGCACCGCGTCCTGTCGCAGCGCGTCGATCAGCATGACGCCCATCTGACCAGCCTGGCAGCAGTCCTCGCAAGCTCGGATGCATCATCTGTAACCTTCCAGGCTGTGGTGGAGGCGATGCAACGCTTCTATCCCCGCATCGCTGCTGTCGCCCTGGTCGGTTTCGCGGGGGCATCCGAGATGGATGCCGGCAGCCCGCCGCCTGCTCTCCGGGATTTCGACATGGCGGCGCTTGCGGGAAAGCTCCGCGAACTCGGGCCAGGGCAGGCTGGGACGGTCGCCAGCCGAGGGGGGGCGCCGTTCTACGCGCTGGTCAAGCGCCTTCCCGACACTGCGTCCGAAGTCCGCGCGCTCATCCTGGTGATCGACGGCAAGCTCCTGGTCGAACCGGAGGGCGGCCTGCCGCACGAGATCGCTCTTGTGCTTCGGGATGCTGCCGGAGCGATCCTCGTTCAGACCGGGGTAACCCTTCCCGAACAGGGAGTGATCCCCCGTCTCAGCTATGAAAGGGCGCTGGGCAGTCGGTCACAGCCGCTCGTGCTGCACCTCGCCGGGCAGCCGGTTCTGGCGGATCTCCTCCCACCGCGCACCGCATTCGCCGTACTCACCGCGACGGGGCTCGCGGTCTTCCTGTTGCTGGTGATCCGGCGCGAGAGACGGCGAACGGCGGGCGCAAGGGAGGCCATGCGCCTGCACCAGCATGAGGCCCGGCTGGCCCATGCGATGCGGGTCAATACAGTCGGTGAAATGGCGTCCGGCATTGCCCATGAGATAACCCAACCCCTGACGGCGATCCTCAGCCAGAGCCAGGCGGGCCTTCGCCTGGCTCTGTCGGGAGGGAAAACCCCCGACGAACTCGTGAGCGTGCTTGAAGCCAATGTCCGTCACGCGCGGAGGGCGGGCGAGATATTGGAGCGGCTGAGGGCCTATGTCTCACGACGTGATCCGGTCCGGCAGCCTGCCGATCTCAACCAGATTACCCGCAATGTGGTCGAACTGGTCGGACGCGACCTGCAGGAGCGCGCGATCACGTTGCGACTGGAACTAAGCCCCATTCCGCCATGGGCGGTGGTGGATCGCGTTTCCATCGAACAAGTCGTGCATAATCTGGTTCGAAACGCTGCCGAGGCGCTTGATGCAGTGCCGGAGGAGCGGCGCGTGATCACGATCACGGTCCGGGAGGTCGCTGGGGAGGCGGAGATTTCGGTCGCGGATCAGGGGAGCGGCATTGCGGATGCCGATATGGCGCGCCTTTTCGAGCCGTTCTTCACGACCAAGAGCGGCGGAATGGGCCTTGGCCTGCCATTATGCGAGCGCTTGGTCGAAAGCGCGGCCGGACGCATAGAAGTCCGGAACGGAGCGGCGAGTGGGGCCGTCTTCACGATCCGTCTCCCCGCCTTGATCGCGGAGCGGAAGGTTGCTGCGGAATGAAACCGGCTGCACGCACGGTCTATCTGGTCGATGACGACAGCGATGTCAGGGAAGCCTTGACCTTGCTGTTGAAGACCATGGGATTCGCCGCAAAGCCGTTTTCGAGCGCACAGGCTTTCCTTGATCGCCCGGATCCGCAGCAGGATGGCTGCGTGGTCGTCGATATCCGCATGCCGGGGATCTCGGGTCTGCAGCTGCTCGAACGGATGGCCACCGAGGCAGTACGCATGCCGACGGTTGTGATCACGGGCCACGGCGATGTCACCGCCTGCCGGCGCGCATTCAAGGCAGGGGCCGTCGATTTTCTGACCAAGCCGGTCGATGAGCAGGTTCTGCTCGAGGCGATCGAGGCCGGTTTCGCGCAGCGCGACGACCTCAGCCGGGATCAGGCAGAGCGGACCGAACGGGCCGCACTGCTCGCCCGCCTGACCCCACGCGAGCGCGAAATTCTCGATCTGGTCGCGCAGGGCCGGTCGACCAAGGAGATCGCACGCGCGCTCGACCTCTCGCCCCGCACGGTCGAGACTCATCGTGCCAATATCGGGGAAAAGCTTGGCGCGACCTCGGTCGCCGCCATGGTGCGGGCCGCGCTTTAGGGCTCGGCCCTTCGGCGGGCCTCCGTATGATTACGGAGATGGCTCCGGCACCACACCGATAATCTTCGCCGCCGCCTCGGGCTAACCTTTCTCCGTCGAGCACAGGGTTCGATCATGCTCAGAACCGGAGAAATCATGTCCACGATCCGCCTTGCCGCCGCCGCGGCCCTTGCGCTTGTCCCTGCCGTCGCCGGGGCTCAGGTTCTCCAGGAGCGGAACATGCCGCTGGCCATCGCCCAGGAACTCGCCCAGGCCACAGTCGAGGCGTGCGCGGCCAAGAATTTCAATGTGACGGCGACAGTCGTCGATCGCGCCGGGCTTGTGCGCGCCGTGCTTCGCGCTGATCGGGCGGGGCCGCACACCGTCGAGGCCAGCCGCGCCAAGGCTTTTACCTCCGCCTCAGCCCGCAACTCCACCTCGGCGATCGCCGAAGGTGCCGAGAAGAATCCGGCCGCCCGCCATCTCGCATCGATCGATGGCTTCCTGCTGCTTGGCGGCGGTGTGCCGGTCAAGGTCGGTGACGAGGTCATCGGTGCGGTCGGGGTCGGGGGCGCTCCCGGGGGGCATCTTGATGAAGAATGCGCCAATGCCGGCATCGAGAAGGTGAAGTCGAAGCTGCGCTGAGACTATTCTTGGGCATGTCGATGAAGGCGGCCGGCGCTCCGGCCGTCTTCGGGATTGTCGGAGCGGGTCAATGTCGAGAACGCTGTTCGCCGCCGTGATCCTCGCGGTCACGACCCTGTCAGGCCAGGTGCGGGCGCAGACGTCGCCGAGCGCCACGGAACTGTCTGCCTATCAGGGCCTCCACGCTGCCGCCGCGTCCGGCGACGTCACTCAGGTCAGCCGCCTTGTCGCGACCGGTGCTGACCTGAACGCCCGGGACGGCAACGGCCGCACGCCGCTCCATGTCGCGGCCTTTCGCGGGCAGGGGGCCGTGGCGCGCGCCCTGATCGTCGCGGGAGCGAACCCGGCGCTTCTCGACCACCAGCGTTATGATGCCGTCACCATCGTCGCAGTCAGTGACGACGTGCCGACGTTGAAGGTTCTGCTAGCTGCGGGCGCAGCCGCGACCCTCGTCACCAGCCGCTATGACGGCACCGCGCTGATCGCCGCCGCCCATCTCGGCCATGAGGGCATCGTGGAAGAGCTGATCAAGGCGGAGGCGTCCCTCGATCACGTCAATAATCTCGGCTGGACTGCCCTGATGGAGGCGGTGGTGCTCGGCAATGGCGGCCCACGGCATGTCGCGACCGTGCGGGCGTTGGTCGCCGCGGGCGCCAATCCCGCGATTGCTGATCGGGATGGCCTTACGCCGCTGCAGCATGCCCGCGCGCGCGGCTATCAGGCCATCGTCGAGGCGCTTGAAGGCACGCCTGTTCGCTGATCGACGCCGCTCGCCAACGGCTCTTGGTCATTGGTTTTCTCCGGGGCCACGTCAGGCGGCCATCCTCAGACAGAGTGTCGGGAGAGCGCAGCGCTCCCAACGTTCTTGGCTGGGAGCGCTATCCCGGCTTCAATCAGCCAACCGGTGCTCGAGCACCTGATAGAAATCATCATTGGCGGGGTCCGCAGCCAGTGCGAGCGTGGTCTCGTCGGAGGGGACGCTTAGCCCGCCCGCAAACGCCTTGAACGCATGAGCGGACTCTTCTTCCAGGAAGCAGAGCCGTATCGCCATCTTGTCCCTGGGCAGGGCGACAACGCGATAGGGAATGTCCCGCAGACTGAGCCACGCATCCATGGCGTCGAGCTTGAGGCGCAGATTCACATCGTCCGTCGTGACTAGGACGTGATGAATCCAGTGGGGGGCATCGACGACATCAGGGCATGCCATGCCAACTTCCCCCGCTCGCAGATTATCTCATCGCGCCGCTCCCAAATCTGGCGTTTCTCGCCTAGGTTGTATAGGGCGAATTCTTGCTTGTTCACAGGATTGAGCTGCTGTCGCGCGAACCGGCCCGGAGTGGGCTGACATTCAGCATCCACTTCGACGAGGCCCGCTGAAGGGGAGTCATGGCGGGCACGAAAACCAGCCATCCGCATCGCTCGCTCCCCTTTGGCTATGGACGGAAACGCCAACATCCGAAGAGATTTCCGGCGACGATTGCTCGCGAGTGGAGAGCGATGAGCTGGATGGAAGCGTTCGTGGGCTTGACTCCGATTTGGTCATATGGAACGTTCCAGTTCGAAGCTGGAACGTTCTAGAAGCCCGGCTCATGGAAACGCGACATGGAGAAAGTGCATGGACGAGCATAATCCGTCACGCCGCGCCGCTTTGGGCGCACTAGCCTTGGGGACGGCCGCCGCTGCTGCGGTCACTGCAAGCACGACGACAGCCAGCGCCTCGACGCCTGAGGAATTCACCAAGCGCGGCAGCATTGCCATCGGCGTCGTGTCGGGCGTGCCGCCTTTCGGTATCGTCAATGAGCGCGGCGAAGCATCGGGCTATGATGTCGATGTCGCCAATCTCATCGCTAAATACATGGGCGTGAAGGCGGAGATCACCGCGCTGGCACCGCCGGCACGCATTCCCGCCTTGCAGGCCAAGCGCGTGGACCTGCTGGTCGCGACGCTCGGACCGACGCCGGAGCGCGCCAAGACCATCGTCTTCCCGATGCCTTACAGCGCCTTCCGCATGTCGATCATGGGCGCGAACGATCTGGCTGCGAAGTCTCTGGCTGATCTCGCCGGCAAACGCGTCGCGGTTCCGCGCGGCAGCCCGCAGGACACCACGCTGACGCGCATGGCGATGCCGGGTACGAACATCGTGCGCTTCGATGACGATGCGATCTGCGCCCAGGCGGTCTTCAGCCGCCAGGTCGATGCCGCGGCTCTTCCGGACACCACGGTCAATCAGATTCTGGGTCAGAACAAGGGCGCCAACGCCGAGCTCAAGTTTGCCTTCGCGCTGCAGCCCAACTCGATGGCTGTCCGCAAGGACCAGATGGAGCTGCATCAGTGGCTCAACAATACGATCTGGTTCATGAAGAACTCTGGAGAGCTCGACGAAATCTCCAAGAAGTGGCTCAACGCGCCTCTGCCGGAACTCCCGGTCTTCTGAGCTAGCGCACCGGTGCGCCCTGGCGGCGCACCGGCTTCGTCTTCTCCCGCGATCGAAATGTCAGCACTATGCCAAGCCTCGTCTTTTCCGACGTTTGGGCGCAATTGGACACGCTCCTGAGCGGCCTTCTGCAGACCGTCTGGATCTCCGCTGTCGCAATCGTGCTCGGCGTGGTCATCGGCGTCCTGTGCGCGGTCGCGCGCAGTGCACGCAGTCGGATCCTGCGCGTTCTTGCGGCGGGATATGTCGAGGGCATGCGCAACACGCCCTTCATCGTCCAGCTCTTCCTCGTCTTCTTCGGGCTTCCTGGCCTGGGCATTCAGATCACGGCGATCCAGGCCGGGTTGATCGCGCTCACCCTCAATCTCGGCGCCTATTCGGCAGAGATCATCCGGGCTGGAATCGAGGCGACCCATCGCTCGCAGATCGAGGCTGGTGCGGCACTCGGACTGAGGCGCCGCGATATCCTGCTCCACGTCGTGCTTCTGCCGGCCCTGGAGCGAGTCTGGCCGGCGCTGTCGAGCCAGTTCGTCCTCACCATGCTTGCCTCTTCGATCCTCTCCCAGATTTCCGTCGAGGAGCTGTCCTCTGCGGGGGCGCTGATCGACAGCCGCACCTATCGCTCGATGGAGGTCTACATCATCCTCGCCGGCTTCTATCTCGGCCTCACGATGCTGTTTCGCCTGAGCTTCGATCTCGCCGGCCGCTTCCTGTTTCCGCGTCGTCGCGCGGTGGCGGTGCGTCGATGATCCGTTCCTTCGGTCCCGCCGAATTCACCTTTCTTGTCGAGGCGGCGCGTTGGACCGTGCTGCTCTCGCTGCTGGCCTTCATCGGCGGCGGCGCGATCGGCATGGTCGTCGCGCTGATGCGGGTGTCGCGCAACGCCATGCTCAGGAACATCGCCGCGGGCTGGATCAGCGTGGTGCAGGGCACGCCGGTGCTGATCGTGCTCTTCCTCGTCTTCTACGGCTTGCCGTTCCTCGGCTTGCGCTTTCCGCCGCTCGTGGCGGCGGCGCTCGGGATGACGGTCTATGCCAGTGCCTTCCTGGGCGACATCTGGCGAGGCTGTATCGAGGCCGTACCGCGCCAGCAATGGGAGGCGGCGTCCTCGCTCGCACTGAAACCGGCGCAGCGCATGGTCTATGTCGTGCTGCCGCAAGCCGTCAGGCTGGCCGTGCCGCCGACGGTCGGCTTCATGGTGCAGATCGTCAAGAACACCTCGGTGGCGTCGATCATCGGCTTTGTCGAGCTGACGCGGGCCGGCACCCTCATGAACAACGTGACATTCCAGCCCTTCTGGGTCTTCGGCTCTGTCGCACTTCTTTACTTCGCCATGTGCTGGCCGCTGAGCGTGATGAGCCAGCGGCTCGAGAGGAGGCTCCATGCCGGTCGTCGTAGCTGAGGACGTTCGCAAGTCGTTCGGATCGCTCACCGTCCTCGACGGTGTCTCGCTGAGTGTTTCCGAAGGGGAGCTGATCGCGGTGATCGGCCGCAGCGGCTCGGGCAAAAGCACCTTCTTGCGCTGCCTGAATGGCTTGGAGACGCCGGATTCCGGGCAGATCATCGTTGCCGGTCACGCGCTGGCTCCCGGTGAGGAAGCCCTGCGTGCGCTGCGCCAGGATGTCGGCATGGTGTTCCAGTCCTACAATCTCTTTCCGCATCTGACGGTCGGCAAGAACATTGAGCTGGCGCCCAGACTGGTGAAGAAGATCGGCAAGGCCGAGGCTTCGGATATCGCCCGTTCTGTGCTCGCCGAGGTCGGGCTGGCCGAGAAATACGACGCTTTCCCGGAGCAGCTCTCCGGCGGGCAGCAGCAGCGTGTCGCAATCGCGCGCAGCCTGGCCATGCGTCCGAAGGTGATGCTCTTCGACGAGGTCACATCGGCGTTGGACCCGGAACTGACGGGTGAGGTGCTCAAGGTCATGGAGGGCCTGTCGCGGTCCGGCATGACCATGCTGCTTGTCACACATGAAATGGCCTTCGCGAGGAAAGCGGCGAGCCGGGTGGTCTATTTCCATCAGGGACGCATTCACGAGCAGGGGCCACCCGAGGAGTTCTTCGGTGCGCCGAAGACTCCGGAACTGCAGCAATTCCTCGGAGCCGTTCTCTAGCGATGTCCCGGCCAACGCTGATCGAAGTCGCGGAACGGGCGGGCGTGTCGAAGTCGACCGCTTCGCTTGCGCTGCGTGGCGCCCCGGTTTCGGCCGAGGCACGCGAGCGGGTTCAGCGTGCCGCGTCCCAGCTGGGCTACATCTATGATCGGGCCGCTGCCGCGATGCGGGGCGCTCGATCGGGCACGATCGGGCTGATCGTCTTCGATCTTGCCAACCCCTTCTATTCGGAGCTCGCCGCCGGCGTGTCCGAGAGCCTTGAGGCGGAGGGCGCGCTCGTCCTGATCGCCGACACGCGCGAGGATTGCGGACGGCAGTCACGAATCCTGACCCGGATGCGCGAGCATCGGCTCGACGGGCTGATCCTCTGCCCGTCGACCGGCAGCGATGCGTCGGAACTGAGAGCCCAGATTCCGTCCGACCTGCCGCTGGTCCAGGCGTTGCGCCATGTCGAGGGGTTGGTCTCGGATTATTCCGGCGCTCAGAACGCGGCTGGTACGCAGGCCATTGGTCGCCATCTGCTGGGACTCGGTCACAGGCACATCGCGTTTGCCGGGCATAATGACGAAACCTCGGTCCAGCGCGAACGTTTCGCCGGCCTGAAGCAGGCGACCGATGAGGCGGGCCTGCCGACGCCGCTCTCCATCGCCTGTCCGCCGACGCTCGCAGGCGGCGTCGCTGCTGCGGAGACCGCTCTGGCGCTTGGCCCGCAGCCGACGGCGCTCGTCTGCTTCAACGATCTCGTGGCGATCGGTGCGACGCTGGCGCTGGCGCAGCGCGGCATGACGCCGGGTCGTGAGCTCTCGATCACCGGCTTCGACGACATCATGGAGGCGGCCTTGCGGACGCCGGCCCTGACCACGGTCGCGATCGAGCCCCGCAATCTCGGACGCAAGGCGGCAGAGCTCGTGCTCGAGCGCCTCGACGCTCCGAACGCGCCGCCCAAGACCTGCCTTCAACCCGCCCACCTCATCGTCCGGAACACGACGGGCGCCCCCTCCCTCCCTGGACATCGCCATGTCTAAATCTGTCATCACCGCGCAGGCCGCGGCCCGCCTGATCCCCGACGACGCCGTCGTCACCGTCTCTTCCTCGTCCGGGTTGAACTGTCCCGACGCCGTGCTCAAGGCGATCGGCGAACGCTTCAAGGCGGAAGGTCATCCGCGCAATCTGACGACGCTGCACCCGATCGCCGCCGGCGACATGTACGGCATCGACGGCATCGACCATCTCGCCCAGCCCGGCCTGCTCAGCGCGATCCTCGCCGGCTCCTATCCGTCCGGCCCGTCCTCGCTTCCGTCCCCGCGGATCTGGTCGATGATCGGCAGCAACGAGATTGCCGCCTGGAACGTTCCATCCGGAATTCTCTTCGACATGCACCGCGATGTCGCGGCACGACGAGCCGGTGTTCTCACCAAGGTCGGGCTCGACACCTTCGTCGACCCGCGCCGCCATGGCTGTGCGATGAACGACGCGGCGCGTGCCCGCCCGCCAGTGGTGAGCGTCGTCGCGTTCAGCGGCGAGGAGTGGCTGCACTTCCCCAATATCGTACCGAAGGTCGCGATCATCCGCGGCACGACCGCCGATGAACGCGGCAATATCAGCATGGAACATGAGGGCGCACCGCTCGGCGCGCTCGACCAGGCCATGGCAGTCCGCAACCATGGCGGCATCGTCATCGCCCAGGTGAAGCGTGTCGTTGCGACCGGCTCGCTGCCGACGCGCCAGGTCGTGGTCCCGGGACACCTTGTCGATCACGTCGTCGTCGACCCCGACCAGCGCCAGACCACTGGAATCGACTATGATCCCGCGATCAGCGGCGAGATCCGCGTGCCGGCATCGGCCTTCGAGCTGCCGGCGTTCGGCATCGAGACCGTCATCGCCCGGCGCGCGGCGATGGTGCTGCGCTCGGGCTGGGCGGTGAATCTCGGCTTCGGCGTCTCGGCCGTGGTTCCACGTGTGCTGCTCGCCGAAGGGCAGGCCGGCAGCGTCACCTGGGCTATCGAGCAGGGTGCGGTCGGCGGCATGCCGTTGACGGGCTTCGCCTTCGGATGTGCGGCCAATGCCGACGCCATCCTGCCTTCGCCCCAGCAGTTCACCTATTTCCAGGGGGGCGGCTTCGACTGCGCGCTGCTCTCCTTCCTCCAGGTTTCCGCCGCGGGCGACGTCAACGTCTCGCGGCTGGGCTCGAGGCCCTATCTCACGGCTGGCGCCGGTGGGTTCGTCGACATCACGGCTCACGCCAAGCGCGTTGTCTTCAGCGGGACCTTCACCACCGGTGGGCTCGATGTTGCGATTGCCGATGGCGGTCTGACCATCAAGCGCGAGGGCAAGCTCAGGAAGTTCGTGCCGGAGGCCGAGCATGTCACCTTCAGCGGCCGCCGCAGCCGGAGCGTTGGCACGGACGTGCTCTACGTCACCGAGCGCTGCGTGATGCGCCTCACCGATGAGGGGCCGGAGGTGATCGAGATCGCCAACGGCATCGACCTGAAGCGCGATGTTCTGGAGCAGGCCGATATTCCGCTGAAGGTCGCCGCCGATCTCAGGCCGATGGATCCTCGCCTGTTCGATCCGGCCCCGATGGGCCTCGTCCTTGGAGCCAGGTCGTGAGCGAAGAGCTTTCATTCGACGTCCACGGCCTTGTCGCCAGCATCACCTTGCGACGTGCGGCCAAGCTCAATGCCTTGACGCCGGCGATGCTCGACGGGCTGATCCGTGCCTGCGACGCCATCGAGGCCGATCCGGCCATTCGCTGTGCCGTGCTGCTGGCGGAGGGCAAGGCCTTCTGCGCAGGGGCCGATATCAACGCCTGGTCGGGTCTGACGCCGATCGAGATGTGGCAGCGCTGGATCGTCCCCGGTCATTCCGCCTTTGGCCGTCTCGCTGCGTTGCGCGTGCCGACGCTCGCGGTCGTCGAGGGCGCCTGCTTTGGTGGCGGGCTCGAACTCGCGCTCTGCTGCGATATCAGGATTGCGTCGGAACAGGCGATGTTCGCAATGCCAGAGGTTTCGATCGGGACGCTGCCCGGCTGGGGCGGAACCGGGCGCCTGCCGCGCGCGGTCGGGCTGCCTCGCGCCAAGCAGATGATCTTCTCCGGAGAGCGAATCGATGCGGTACGAGCGGAAAGCTGGGGTCTCGTCAACGGTGTCTTCGACGGCGAAGGGGCACGGGCCGAGGCTTCGCGGCTGGCGGAGCTGATCGCGGGACGCGCGCCGGTGGCGGTCGCGGCTGCGAAGCTTGCGCTCTCCGTGCATGAGAACGATGCGCCGTCGCGCGCGCTCGAGGCGCTGGGCGGAGCGATCGCGTCGGCGACGCAGGATGCGCGCGAGGGCCTGGCGTCATTCCGCGAGAAGCGGGCTCCGAACTGGCAGGGGCTCTGAGACATGGCCGTCGCCAGCGTCACGGGAGCAGGCCGCGGCATCGGTCAGGCCATCGCCATCGCGCTGGCCAAGGCCGGCTTCGATCTCGTCCTGAACGATCTCAGCGAAGAGGCATTGGCCGAGACCGGGGCGGCGGTGGTCGCGTGCGGTCGTCGCCATGCGCTTGTCGCGGGTGATATCGGCTCGGACGCAGCGCGGATCGGCGAGAGCATGGCCGGCGCGCTCGGCCCGCTGCATTGCCATGTCAACAATGCCGGCGTGCCGATGCGCCAGCGCGGCGATCTTCTCGAAGGGGGCGCTGACGAGTTCGATCATGTGATGGGGATCAACCTGCGTGGCACGTTCCTGCTGACGCAGGCGATCGCGCGGCGCATGGCCGGCGAGGCTGCGCCGCCGGAGCCCGCGCGCAGCATCATCACCGTTACCTCCGCGAGCGCGGTTCTGGCGTCACCCGAGCGCGGTGCATATTGCATCTCCAAGGCGGGCGCCTCGATGATGGTCAAGCTCTTTGCCTTGCGGCTCGCCGAATATGGCATCATGTGCCACGAGATCAGGCCTGGCGTGATCCGCACCCCCATGACGGCGCCCGTCTCCGCTCGCTATGACGCGATGATCGCCGACGGCCTGACCCCGGTTGCCCGCTGGGGCGAGGGCGAGGATGTGGCTCGTACCGTCGCCTCCCTTGCGACCGGCGCACTCCCCTTCAGCACGGGCGACGCCTTCCATGTCGATGGCGGGCTCCATCTCCACCGCTTGTGACAGCGCCGAGGTCTTCAATGCCGAACCTTGCCCTACCCGTCGCGCCTGGGCGCAGCGAGACCTTCACCCTGTCGCCGGCGCGCGCTTTCGAGCGGCATGAGGGCCCGTTCACGCGGGTGGCCTATGCTGCGCCCCATGTCGTGGTGGATGCATTGGCCGAGCACGATCCCTGGCTCGACGCAGCGATCGACTGGGAGCGCACCATCGCCTTCCGCCGGCATCTCTGGTCGCTGGGTCTTGGTGTCGCCGAAGCGATGGATACCGCGCAGCGCGGCATGGGACTTGGCTGGCCCTCGGCGCTGGAGCTCATCCGCCGCAGCGTCGAGGCGAGCCGGGATTTCCCGGGGGCGCTGATCGCTTCGGGCGTCGGAACCGACCATCTGGAGCCGGGTCCGGGCGTCACGGTCGATGACGTGCTGCGGGCCTATGAGACCCAGTGCGAGGCAGTCGAAGCGCTCGGTGGGCGCATCATCCTGATGGCGTCGCGCGCGCTGGCCGCCGCGGCACGCGAACCGGCGGATTATGCCCGCGTCTATGGGCGCATCCTGTCGCAGGTGCGCGAGCCGGTCGTCCTGCACTGGCTGGGCGACATGTTCGATCCCGCCCTGGCAGGGTATTGGGGCGGGGCCGAATTCGAGACCACCATCGTTACTGTGCTCGACATCATCGCGGCCCATTCCGACAAAGTTGCCGGCATCAAGATCTCCCTGCTCGACAGGGACAAGGAGATCCTGATGCGCCGCCGCCTGCCGGCCGGGGTGCGCATGTTCACCGGGGACGACTTCAACTACGCCGAGCTGATCGAGGGAGACGAGCACGGGCACTCCGATGCGCTGCTTGGCATCTTCAATCCGATCGCGCCCGCTGTGAACGCGGCGCTGGGGGATCTTGCGCGCGGCGAGCAGGAGCGCTTTCGCAGGACACTGGCGGCGACCGTTCCGCTCAGCCGCGAAATCTTCACGGCCCCGACACGCTTCTACAAGACGGGTGTGGTCTTCATCGCCTGGCTCAACGGTCATCAGGACCATTTCACAATGCTGGGCGGACAGGAGAGCACGCGCTCGATTCTGCATCTCTCGCGGGTCTTCAGACTGGCCGATCAGGCCGGCGCCCTGATAGATCCCGAGAAGGCAACCGCACGGATGCGGCATCTGCTGGCGACACATGGCGTGGCTTGAAAACGTGACGATGAATTCTGCGGCAGCCGGAATGCCTGATTTCGCTTCTCCCAGAGGCCGCGCCGGACGGTGGCTGACCGAGGAGCTGCTTCCCAGCTGGGCGCGGAGTGCCCGTCATCCCGCCGGCGGTTTCGTGAGCGGGCTGTCCGCATCCGGCGAGCCCTTGATCGGGCAGCCGCGGATGCTGCTGGTCCAGGCTCGCCTTGCCTACAGCTTTGCAGTGGCACACAAGCTCGGTGCGCCGGGCGACTGGGCGCTGAAGGCCGCGAAGGATGCCTTCGCCGTGATCGTCGACGCGTTGCGCTCGGCCGATGGCGGCTTCAGGCAGAGCACCGGGCCCGAAGGGGCGACCCGCGACTTCTACGATCATGCCTTCGTGGCCTTCGCCTCTGCCTGGATGGAGCACGTGACCGGCGATGCCGGCTATCGTTCCGTTCTGCGCGAGACCATCGCCTTTCTCGACGATCGGATGGCTCATCCGGCCGGCGGCTATCGCGAGCGCCTCGAGCCCTCCGCTGGCCCTCGTCGCCAGAACCCGCATATGCACCTGCTCGAGGCGCTGCTTGCCGCATGCCGGGTCACCGGCGAAGCCGAGTGGCTTCTGCGGGCGCGGGGCATCGTCGATCTCTTCCTGGCGCATTTCTTCGACGCGCGTACCGGCTCGCTGATCGAGTTCATGACCGAGGACCTGGCGCCCTGCCCGGGGGAAAAGGGCGACTGGCGCGAGCCGGGTCACCATTTCGAATGGGTCTGGCTCCTGCTCGAATACCATGGTCTCTCTGCCGATGATCGGGTGCTTGCCCCCATCGAGCGGCTCTACGCCTCGGCAATGCAGCATGGCGTTCGGGGCTTCGCGGATGGCCGGGTGGGGGTCATCGAGGCGATGAGCGCAGCAGGCGATCCTCTGTCTCTCGATCGTCTGCTGTGGCCGCAGACCGAGTATGTGAAAGCCGAGATCGCGCGGGCGCGGCATTTCGGCGACGGCGACGCGGCGAAGCGCGCGGAACGTCACTTCACGGAGATCCGGGAGCTCTTCTTCGGCAACGGCGCACTGCTCTGGGCGAACCGCTTCGGTCCTGACGGTGGTTCGCGCGAGGATATCGTCCCGACGCGCGTCCTCTACCATGTCGCCTTTGCGGCGGCGGAGCTGGAGCGTGGCGCCTGAGCCGCCTTTTTGACGGTTGAAGTCGCTAAGCTCGAATTCCTGTCCCGGAGATCCCCGGCGAGCCCCCTTCGTCGCTTCGGCATCTAGGGCTTCACGGCTCCCTTCGGTTGCGGCAGCTGGCTGAGCTGGGTGCGCAGTGCCACCGCGCTTAGGCCAAAGGCTGCTTCGAACTGCGTATTGAAGCGCGTGAAATTGGAGAAGCGCCAACGCCGCGCAATCTCGCCGACGCGTTCGCCGGAATGGCCCTCGATCTCGCGTCTGACGCCCTCCAGCCGCACCGAGCGCTCGTACTCGGAGATCGACATCCCCAGGAACTTCTGAAAGCCGTATTGCAGGGCCCGCAGGCTGACGCCGGCGACCGCCGCAAGCTCCTCGGGGGGGATCGGCCTGCGGGCATTCTCCCGGATGAATTCGATGGTCCGCTTGACGTGCTTTGGGGCGATGAGATGCGAGCCCCGTTCCAGCGCCTTGGCGTGATTATGGGGCAGCACCTCCAGGATGAGGTCTGCCAGCAAGGCGCTCAGGCGCCTCGCACCATGTGGAGCATCCTGCAGCAACCGGACCAGCATCGAAAGGTCGAGCCCCACGAGGAAGCAACGCAGGGCGTCGACCGAAGGCTGCTCCAGATCGAGCTCGGGCTCGAAGCTGAGCTTGCGCATCACCGGCGCCCCGGTCAGTTCGAACAGACGGTTGGTCAGCAGGTTTCTGTCGATGAGAACGGAATAGTTTTCCGAATGGGCTGAACGATGCAGCGCCTTGGTCTCGCCCACATCGAAGATCGCGGCCTGCTGCCTTTCGCAGCGAATGACGCGATCTCCGAGCTCGATGCTCGTCGAACCCTTGAGCGCCACCAGCAGTTGATATCCCCATGGACTGTGCCGTGGCTGGATTTCGACCGGATTCTCGAAACTCGTACGGGTAAAGACGATCCCGTCCGACGCTTGATTCAGTGCATTGATCTCAATCCGTCCAGAGGACTCATTCAGCGGCGAGATCGCGATGTTCACGCCGTATGCCGCAAGGTGCTCCATTGCTTCGTGAGGGTCATGGGTGACGAAATGAAGCAGCGTCTGGCGCCGCGCTGTCGAGCGGTGATGGGCGCGCGTCATCACACCGTTCTCGACCTCGGCTCGCGGCACAGATCGCTGGCGGAAGCAAGCGTACTGGCGAGCCCTTGGCTGCATGGCAGCTTCCGACATCGCAGGTGTCGACCCATCTGAAAGCCCCTAGGCCGATCGGATTGCCTGAATCCGCCGCCGATTTTTTACAGTAGGCGAAGCGAGAAGACAGATTGCGCAAACTGGATTCGCCGGGCGCAACTGCCTGACAACCAGCGCAATATCTGATTCGCGGTTAATATATCGATCAGAATTGAAGGTAAAGATTGGCCTTATCAAACGTTTCAGACCTAAACTATCTCGATTGTTTGTATGTAATCCTGTTGTAATTCGGCAGGATGTCGTGCGGGATCGGAGATTGAATCTTGTTGGTCATAAGGAACGAAGATCAAGATATAGAAGGTTCAATTCGTGCTGACGTTAATGCTTCCAGCAGATTGCTCGCTACGAATGGTAGGTCACCTGTTTGATCAGATGACCTCTGCTGTTCAGGCCGAGGCTGAGGTCGAAATCGATTGTTCGGCCCTTGCCGTGATCGATCTCGCCGGATTGCAACTTCTGATTTCGGCTGGCCGGACCGCACAAGCTGGGGGCAAGCGCATCCGGCTGCAGGCTCCTTCGGACATCTTGAACGCTGCGCTGGCGCGGGCAGGCATCTCGCCCGCGCAGTTCGGTGACTGCATTCACATCAACAGGGCTTGAGTGGCATGGCGTCAATTCTGACTGTCGACGATTCTCCGAGCGTGCGGCAGATGATCAAGCTTGTGCTCGCTCCTTCCGGCCATAAGGTCGTGGAGGCGGGTGATGGTTCCGAAGGCTTGGCCAAGGCGAAGGCAGAGCGTTTCGATCTCGTCATCACCGACCTGAACATGCCGGTGATGAACGGCCTGGAGATGATCCGGGGCCTGCGTGCGCTTCCGTCCTTCACGGGGGTGCCGATCGTCTTCCTCACGACCGAGTCCGATGACGGGGTCAAGCAGCAGGCGAAGGCTGCGGGCGCGACCGGCTGGATCACCAAGCCCTTCAAGCCGGAGCAACTGCTTGCGGTCGTCACCAAGCTGGTGCGGGCATGATGGAGCTCGATCCGGCCGAAACATTCAGGCAGGAGGCCAGCGATCTGCTGGACAGTCTGGAGGCGGCGCTGCTCGATCTCGGTCAGACGCCCCAGGATAGCGATCTGATCGACGCGGCTTTCCGGGCGCTGCACACCATCAAGGGCTCGGGGGCGATGTTCGGCTTCGACAGGGTCGCCGCCTTCACCCATGATTTCGAAACCGCCTTCGACCTGATCCGCAAGGGCAAGATCTCGGCGGATCGTGACATCATCACCGTCTCCCTGGCCGCCAAGGACTATATTCGCGCGCTGATCGACGATCCCGACTCGACCGATCCGATCATTGGCGAGGCGATCGTCGAAGAACTCCAGGCCCTGATCGCCACGGGCGCGACGGGAGGCACGGCGTCGCCCGTCGGTGCTGCCCTCGGCGAGCCTCCCGCCGTGGCCGCAGCAGACGGCGCAGGCTGGCTGATCGAAATCGCCTTCGAGCCGGATATCCTGCGCAACGGGACCAATCCGCTGGTCCTGCTCGACGATCTTCGTGCTCTTGGCTCATGCAGTATTCGTGCGCATCTCGACGGCGTGCCGGAACTCGGAGCGCTCGATCCGGAGACATGCATGATCGCATGGACAGTCGAGCTCGAGGGGGGCTGTACGCGCGAGGACATCGAGGACGTCTTCATGTTCGTCCGCGATGAGATGAAGCTTGAGATCACGCCGCTCAGCCTGGCGGGATCGGCGGATGCGAAGCGTCCCGCGACCGTGGATATCGACGCAGTCGCTGCGGCGGCAACCGTCGCCCCTGCCGTTGCGAAGGAGTTGCAGCCGGCCCTGACGGAGCGTGCCGCTGGCGAACGGAGCGAGGGCGCCCGTCGCGGTGAGGACAAGACCTCGACCGTCCGCGTTCAGGCCGAGCGCCTGGATGAGTTGATGGACCGCGTGGGCGAACTCGTCATTGCGCAGGCGCGGCTCAGCCAGCTCGCGCATTCCGGAACAGACCTCGCGATCAAGTCGATCGCCGAGGAAATCGAGCGCCTGGCGTCCGGCCTGCGCGATTCCACCATGGGAGTGCGCATGGTGCCGATGGGCTCGCTCTTCGGCCGCTTCCGTCGCCTCGTGCACGACCTCTCGCGCGATCTCGGCAAGCCCGTCGATTTCGTGACTGTCGGCGAGGATACCGAGCTCGACAAGACCATGATCGAGCGTCTTGCCGATCCCTTGGTCCACCTCATCCGCAACGCGATCGACCACGGCATCGAAGCGCCTGCGGCTCGCGCCGGCACCACCAAGTCGCCGACGGGGCGGATCGAACTCGCGGCGCGCTATGTCGGGGCGCAGGTGCTCGTCACCGTGCAGGATGACGGCGCCGGGCTCGACGCGGCCCGCATCCGCGCCAAGGCCGAAGAACAGGGATTGATCGCGGCCGGGACGCCCCTGAGCGAACACGAGATCCACCAGTTCCTGTTCCATCCCGGCTTCTCCACCGCCCGGACGATCTCCGCGCTGTCGGGCCGCGGCGTCGGCATGGACGTGGTCAAGCGCACGATCGAGGCCATGAGGGGCACGATCGATCTCGCCACCGTGCCCGGCTATGGCAGCACGGTGACGCTGCGGCTGCCGCTGACGCTCGCCATCATCGAGGGTCTGCTGATCCGTGTCGGCGAGGGGCGCTACATCATTCCGCTCTCGGCGGTGGAGGAATGCGTCGAACTGACCGCGGCCGAGGATGCTCGGGCGCGCGGGCGCAACTTCCTGAATGTGCGCGGCGACCTCGTGCCATTCCTGAGGCTGCGCGATCTCTTCGAGGCCGACGGCGAGGCCGACCCGCATCAGAAGGTCATCATCACCACGATGGGGGATACGCGCGTCGGCCTGGTCGTCGACCAGATCATCGGCAGCCACCAGACGGTGATCAAGTCGCTGTCCAAGCTTCACTCCGATGTCACGATGTTCTCGGGCGCCACCATCCTTGGCGATGGTTCCGCTGCCCTCATTCTCGACGTCGCCCAACTCGTTTCGCTCGGCCAGAGCCGCGCCGAGACCGAAAAGACACCGGAGGCGGCGTGATGCAGATTCAGGCGCAAGGCGGCGCTGGCCACGGCCCTCACGCGGCAGCGGAGACGCGGCTTCAGGTTCTGATGATCGGGCTCGGCAGCGAGATCTTCGCGATCGAGGCCGACATGGTACGCGAGATCATCGACCCGGTTCCCGTCACCCGGGTTGCGGGCGCTCGCGCCTTTCTGCCGGCTCTGATCAATGTGCGCGGCAATGTCATCCCCTTGGCGGATTTGCGTCTGCGCTTCGGCATGGCGCGACGAACCGACACTGCCGACACCCGCATCGTTGTCGTGGAGATCGAGATCGACGGCGATCCCGTCGCGCTCGGGATCATGGCCGACAAGGTCTACGAGGTCACCGAGATTTCAACCGCCCAGATCCAGCAAACACCGCGTCTGGGAATGCACTGGCGGCCGGAATTCATCCGTTTCATCACCAAATGGAACGACGAATTCGTCATCGTTCCCGATCTCGAGAAAATTCTGAGCTGAAGCGCTGTCCATCCAGCGCATGACACCCTTCACGTTGCTTATCGGGGACTGACTATGAGATTGACGATCAAGACTAAACTGGCCGGTGCCTTCGGCATGGTCATTGCCCTGTCCATGGTGGCGGGCGGACTTTCCTATCAGAAGCTGTCCGACATGTCCGAGACGCAGGGCGTCTTGATCAACTGGACCAACCGGCTGGATCAGATCAGCGACGTTCGCAGCATGATGAACCGGTCGGTTCGCTCGGAAAAGAATGCCGTCATGGCGGCAACCGAGAAGGAAACACTCGCCCACGCAGCGAGTGCGGTCCAGAACCGCCTCGACGCCGTGAAGCTCAAGGAACAGATCCAGACCCAGGCCAGCGACGCCGGCAAGCGCCGTTGGGAGGCCCTGACGCCGAAGATCAATCGCTTCTTCGCGGCGCAGGACGAGGTCATCCGCAACGCCAAGCTGAATTCGAACAACCGCGCCGCGGAACTCTGGGTCAGCGAGATGACGCCGCTCATCCAGGGCGTGACGGTCGCCTCGACGGCGGTCCTGAACGAGCTCACCAAGCCTTCCGCTTCGCCCGAGGCGCTGCGGCTGGCTCTCGATTTCCAGTCGGTGCGTCTGGAATGGCTGCGCTTGACGCGGTCGATCGGACAGTTGTTCGGCGCGACGACTGTTGCCGATGTCGAGAAGCTGCATAAATCGGCTGAGGAACAGGCTCGCGACGTCCGCGCCGCGCTCGCCAAGGCTGCGGCCCCCATTGCGGAGCAGGGCGTGTCGCCGGCAAATATGCTTGCCGCCTTCGACAAGGGCATCGATTCAGCGCTCCGGATCGCAGCCGTCGCCGGCGAGGCGGGAAACATCAAGGCAAGCACGCTCTCGATGGGCGAAGGCAGCGAGGCCGTCACCGACATGATGGCGGGGCTGGATGAGTATACCGACTTCATCAAGCAGTCCGCCGCTGGCGCGGCCAAGGAAGCCAGCGAACAGGCGGCCTTCGCCAAGACGCTGCTCATCGGCATCATTCTGGGTTCACTGCTGATCGCCATCATCGCCGCCACCTGGATTGCCCTTGCGATCAGCCGCGGCCTGTCGAGCGCAGTCGGTCTCGCCAACGCGGTTGCCATCGGCGACCTCGGACAGTCGATCTCCGTGAAGAGCAAGGACGAGATCGGTGACCTCGTCACCGCGCTGAATACGATGACGGCGAATCTCAACGACACGGCCGCTGTCGCCAACGCGATCTCCAATGGCGACCTGACGGTCGAGGCCAAGAGGATGTCGGAGAAGGACACGCTCGGCATCGCTCTCGAGAACATGGTCGAGAAGCTGCGTGATGTCGTCGGCCAGGTGACGAGCGCCGCCGAGAACATGTCTTCAGGCAGCCAGGAACTGTCGGCCAGCGCCGAGCAGCTCTCGCAGGGCTCGACCGAGCAGGCCTCTTCGACCGAGGAAGCCTCCTCGTCGATGGAGGAGATGGCGGCCAATGTGAAGCAGAACGCCGAGAACGCCAGCCAGACGGAGAAGATGGCCTCGCAGTCGGCGAAGGATGCCGAAGCCAGCGGCGTTGCCGTCGGCAAGGCGGTCGACGCGATGCAGACCATTGCGGCCAAGATCAACATCGTCCAGGAGATCGCCCGTCAGACCGATCTGCTGGCGCTGAACGCAGCGGTCGAAGCCGCCCGTGCCGGCGAGCATGGCAAGGGCTTCGCGGTGGTCGCCTCGGAAGTGCGCAAGCTCGCCGAGCGCAGCCAGGCCGCTGCGGCGGAAATCGGGACCCTGTCGGCCGATACGGTCAAGGTCGCCCAGGAAGCCGGCTCGATGTTGGCCAGGCTGGTGCCCGACATCAAGAAGACCGCCGAGCTTGTCGAGGAGATCACCTCCGCCAGCCGCGAGCAGGATGTCGGCGCTGCCCAGATCAATCAGGCGATCCAGCAGCTCGACAAGGTGACGCAGCAGAACGCAGCTGCCTCCGAACAGGTCTCCGCGACCTCCGAGGAGCTCTCGGCTCAGGCCGAGACGCTGCAGGCCACGATTGCCTTCTTCCGGCTCGATGAAGGCAGCCCGCGCAAGACCACTCAGCGCCCGGTTGGGGTCGACAGGGCGGTTACCCAGTTGCGCGGCAAGGCCACGGCCATGGCAAGCGCGATCCAGCTGAAGAAGGCGCCCGTCTCCGGGTTGCGCCCAGCCAAGAAGGTCGTCAATGGCGGTTTCGCCTTTGACATGGATGGCGGCGAGGATCAGCACGACGCCGCGTTCCACCGCACCTGAGCGGATACCGGCCCCGCCGATGAGGCGGGGCCGGTCCTGCTGCCCTTCAATCCGCCGCGCTTCCCTGCCGCATCGCGAGTCTTCCATGGCCGACACCGCCCAATACCTGACCCTTGGCATCGATCAGGAGCTCTTCGGTATCGATATCCGCAATGTCCGCGAGATTCTCGACATGCGTCCGATATCGAAGTTGCCACATGCGCCGGCCTTCCTACTCGGCATGATCGACGTTCGCGGCGCCGGCTATCCGATCGTCGATCTGCGGACCAAGCTCGGGCTGCCGCGCGCTGAGCCGACCGACGCGACGCGCATCATCATTCTGGACGTGCCGGTCAAGGGCCGCACGCTGGGCGTCGGCTTCGTCGCCGATCGGGTCTTCGAGGTCACGGGGCTCGACGCCGACCAGACCGAAGCCGCTCCCGATGTCGGCGGTCGCTGGCAGTCGAACTACATCGCCGGGATCGGGCGCAAGGGTGAAGCCTTCATCGTCGTCTTCGATCTCGAGCGCCTGATGGAAGCCGACGGCCTCCCCCTGGCTGATCTCGCCGCCGACAAGGCAGCCTGAGACCGATGGGGCCAACGATGTCGCACTCTTCGGACTATCTGGCTGACAAGCATTTCTCCGCCATTGCCGCGATCATCGAGAGCCGCGTCGGCATCAAGTTGCCGCCGACGAAGCGCACCATGGTCGAGGGGAGGCTGCGCAAGCGCGCCCGCGCGCTTGGTTTGGCGGGGGTGTCCGGCTACGGCGCCCATCTGTTCGAGCGCGGCGGGCTCGACGACGAGCTTGTTCACCTGATCGATTGCGTGACCACCAACAAGACTGATTTCTTTCGCGAGCCGAGCCATTTCGAGTTTCTGCGCAATGTCGCCGTTCCACAATTGCTGCGGCGGCATGGCTCGCTTCCGGCCGGCCTGAAGGTCTGGAGTGCCGCCTGCTCGACAGGAGCGGAAGCCTACACGGTTGCAATGGTGCTGCAGGACCTGGTGAATGCCGCCAAACCGATCCGCTTCTCGATCCTGGGCACCGACATCTCGACAGAGGTCCTGCGCGAGGCGAGAGCGGCCATCTATCCACGTGCCTTCGTCGCTCCGGTGCCGTTGGCCATGCAGCAGCGCTATCTCATGAGATCGAAGGATCCGCGGCAGGACGTCGTCAGGGTCACGCCGGAGCTGCGCCGAAAGGTCCATTTCGAGCGGCTGAACCTGATGGACGAGAGCTATCCGTTCGACCGGGATGTCGACGTCATCTTCTGCCGCAACGTGCTGATCTATTTCGACGGGCCGACTCAGAGGGCTGTCATCGAACGCCTGGTGTCGCATCTGCGCCCCGGCGGATACCTGATGCTCGGTCATTCCGAATCGATGGCGGGCAGTGGCATCGCCGGACTTCAGCAGGTCGTCCCGACCGTCTACCAAGCCGATCCCGCCGCGCTCAGGAGGTCAGCAGCATGACCCGCCAACCGATCCGCGTGCTCATCGTCGACGATTCCGCCTCGGTGCGCCAGGTCCTCAGCTCGATCCTGAACGACGACCCGGGCATCGAGGTGATGGGAACGGCGGCCGATGCCTTTGCCGCCGTGCGTCGCCTGCAGAACGAATTGCCCGATGTCATGATCCTCGACATCGAGATGCCGGGCATGGACGGGCTCACCTTCCTGCGCAAGATCATGGCGCAGCGGCCAATTCCAGTGATCATCTGCTCGACCTTGACCGAGACGGGATCGCGGGCGCTATTCGATGCGCTCGAGGCCGGCGCGGTCGACGTGCTGCCGAAGCCGCGGATCGACACGCGCAACGCCCTGATCGAGACGGCAGACCGGCTCAGGCATTCCGTCAGGGCAGCCGCGCAGGCGCGGCTGCGTCCCAGGCAGGCGCGCCTTCCTGTCGAGAAGAAGCTGACCGCGGATGTCATCATGCCGCCGCCGGTCCCGGGACGTGCCCGCAGCGAGACGGATCGCATCGTCTGCATCGGGATTTCGACCGGCGGTACAGAGACCCTGCGGGAGGTTCTCACCGCTCTGTCGGTCACGTGCCCCGGCATTGCGGTGGTACAGCACATGCCCGAGAAGTTCACAGCGGCCTTTGCCCGGCGGCTGAACGGCATTTGCGCGGTCGAGGTCAAGGAGGCCGAGGATGGCGACGAGCTTCGCGCCGGCCGCGTCCTGATCGCGCCGGGAAATCGTCACATGCTCCTGCAGCGCTCCGGTACGCAGTATCGCGTCGCCATCAAGGACGGCCCGCATGTCTCGCGTCACCGCCCGTCGGTCGATGTGCTGTTCCGCTCGGCGGCGCAGTATGCCGGTGCCAACGCACTTGGCCTGATCATGACCGGCATGGGGGATGACGGTGCGCGCGGGTTGCTCGAGATGCGCAAGGCCGGTGCGCACACGCTCGCGCAGGACGAGGAGAGCTGCGTCGTCTTCGGCATGCCGAAGGAAGCCATCGAGCTTGGCGCAGCCCAGCGCGTGATCGGCCTTGCGCGGGTGCCACAGGAAATCATGGCTTGGCCGCATCTCGGGCGCGGCGCGGCAGGCGACGTCGCCCAAACCGCCTGAGGCTGAAATCGCAATGCATTGGGGGCAGAATGTTCCGGGATAACGACGGACTATCGAGGTTGATCCAGTCGCTCGACGCGAATGCGCGCGCGATCGATGTGACCTTCGCCACGGCCGGGCAGCAGCTTGGCGAGGGCCTGACGCTGTTCCAGGCGTTGAACGAGCAACTCGGCGCCTTGTCGGGCGAACTCGCGGGCAACGAGATCGAACAGGCCCGTGCGGCACTGCATCGCCTCGCCGGCGAGCTGCGTACGCTGAATGACGACTTGTCCGCTGAAACCGGCGCGCTTCAGGACCTGTCGATCCATAGCCACAACGCGTCCCAGGCTCTGGAGCGGCTGCTCGAGCATATGCGGCTCATCACCATCCTCGCACGCAGTGCGCGGATCGAGGCGATCTCCATTCCGGTGGTCGGGAGCGATTTCGGCGACTTCGCCGGCGAGATCGGCACGCTGACCACGCAGGCCCAACGCACGATCGAGCGTTGCGCGCGCGATCAGGCGCAGCTCTGCAGCCTCCTTAATTCCGCGCTGACGGCGCAGCGCGAGTTCGAAGGACGCTATGGCAGATCCCTGGCAGCCCTGGCGGGCAAGCTCGGCCAGACGCTGGCGGAGGTCATCGAGCGCCAGCGCCGCAGTGTCGCGCTGACGGAAGAGGCTGCTGCGATCTCGGGCCGCATCACAGTGGCGACCGGAGGCGCCATCATCGCTCTCCAGTCCGGCGACAGCATGCGCCAGAGGCTCGAGCATGCCATTTCCGGGCTGCGCCTGGGTGAGGGGCCTGGAGCGACCGGCGACCTGGACGGCGAGACACGTGCCGCCTGTGTCAACGTGCTGCTCCGGCTGCAGTCGGCGCAGCTTGAAGCAGCGTCAGGCGCTCTCGGTCCCGATGTCGAAGAGATCAACAGCGCGTTGATCCTGCTCGACCGCGAGACCACGGAACTGATCGATCTCGTCAGGTCGCTCTATCGCGGCGGCAATGGCGGGGCTGCATCCTTCCTGGTGGAACTGGAGGCCGATCTGGCCGAGGCCTCAGTGCTACTCGGCCGATGCGACATCGCCCGCGCGGGCGTCGATCGCGTCACCGAGGCTGTGGCGAGCGTCCTCGATACCTGCCAGGGCACGGTCGAGGCGCTTGCTGCGACTGCCGCGAATATCGTCCTGATCGGCATGAATGCAGGGCTGCGCGCGGCTCGTCTCGGCACGGGCGGGCGCAGTCTCGTGGTGATCGCGCAGGAGCTTAAAATTGCAGCCGATCAGGTTGCTACCGATTCGCGCAAGCTGACTCCAGCCTTCACGCAGATGCAGGCGGCCTCATCGGTGCTCACATGCGAAGGGCGGCTCGATGCGGCCTATTTCGCCTCGCGCGACCTGACGATGCGCAGTTCGCTCGCAACCATGCGCCATAGCGGCGATCGGCTCGGTGCGAGCCTGGACGCGCTGCTGCGGGAGGGGGAACGGTTCGGCGCCGCGATCGAGCAGGCCGGGTTGTCCTTCTCGAGCACCGGAGCCATGCGTGACCTCATCACGGGGGCGGCTCATGAACTGCTGCGCACGGTTGGAGCACGCCTGCCGGAGACGCATCAGCTTGCGCGGGTCGGGGACTTCATCGAGCAGGAAATCTGGCCGAACTACACCATGGCGGCGGAACGCCAGATCCATGCCGCCGTGCTCGAGGCGTGCGGATTGGCGACCGGGGCGCGCGCGCCGGTTGCGGTGCCTGCGGACGCCGACGTCGATGAATTCCTGTTCTGAGCCTGTGCGATCCGGCGGTCCTTAGCGCCATTCGGGGGGCATCGGTATTAAGCGCAGGTTTACTGATTTTCTTCTTTTCACTCAAAAGTTGAGCGCTGCTCCGATCTCTTCATCATTGTTGGGCTCCTCTCTCCCTAACAAGACAGCCGCATTACCTTGGAGAAACGTGGCATGCGTCTGGGCGGTTGGGGATTTGTTAAACGGGGCATCGCGGCCGTGATGGCCGGCTTGATGGCCGGGGTGATGCCGGTTCAGGCCTGCACGAATATTCTTCTGATGGCGGCGGATGGAACGCCGGTCTATGGCCGCACGCTGGAATACGCGATCGAGACCCAGTCCGATGTCGTCGTCGTGCCGCGCAACTTCGAGTTCGTTGGAACGCGCCCGAGCAACGCGCCCGGCATCAAATGGACGTCGCGCTACGCTTTCGTCGGCGTCATGAGCTTCGGCCAGCCTTTCGTCTCCGACGGCATGAACGAGAAGGGGCTCGCCGGGGGCGCGCTCTATTTCCCCGATTTCGCCAGCTATACGCCGCCTGAGAAGGCGGACGGACGCACGGCGCTGGCGCCGTGGGAGTTCCTGAGCTGGGTTCTGTCGAATTTCTCGACCGTTGCCGAGGTGAAGGCGGCGCTCGACAAGACTGCGATCATCGATCTGCCTGCGCCGATCGTGAACTTCACCTTGCCCTTCCATTTTCCGATCCATGATGCGACCGGCGCCTCGATCGTCATCGAGCCGATCGACGGGAAGCTGAAGGTCTATGACAACCCAATGGGTGTCCTGACCAATTCGCCGCCCTTCGACTGGCACCTCAACAACATCCGAAACTATGTGAAGATGTCGCCGGTGGCTGCCGACCCATTGAAGATCGGCGGGAAGACGTTTGCACCGTTCGGTCAGGGCTCCGGCTTGCTCGGCATCCCGGGCGACCCGACGCCGCCCTCGCGCTTCATTCGCGCGCTCGGCTATGCCGCGTCGGCCAAGCAGCTTCCAGATGGTCCGCAGACCGTGCGCCTTGTCGAGCACATCATGAACAATTTCGACATCCCGATCGGCTTCATCGACTCGGCTGCGAAGGGCGGTGAGCTCGAATACACCCAGTGGACCTCGGTCGCCGACTTGCGAGCCAAGAAATACTACATCAAGGGCTACAAGGATCAGGTTCTGCGTGCGGTCGATCTGAACAGCTTCGATCTGGATGCGAAAGCACTGCGGGTTGCGCCCTTCAAGATCAACCTGACCCCGCCGGCGCTCGAATTCGCCAAGTAGCAGGCCGGCAAGTAGCAGGTAGGCAAGTAGCAGGCACGCAAATCGCAGGCAGGCGACATCGGCCCTTCGGGCCGGCTGCATAAGCTGGCGCCCGAACAGGGGCCTCCTGCAAGCTGAACTCTGAATGGCCGCGCCGGCAAGACCGGCGCGGCCATTCGTCCATTGGCTATCGAGACGCGGTGAGGGGGAGTGACACCGTGAGCAGACCCACCGTCCCGCGCGCCCTGTTTTCCACGCTGAACTCGCGCAGCACCCTGATGCGCGCCGAGATCGGCGTTTTGCCGATCTCGAAATTATACGCGATCGTTCCGCCGAGTGCCGTGGTCCGTCCCTTGTAGGCGCCGAGCTGGGCGCCGGCGCCGCTGTCACCCGTGACCTGCTGATAGTGGTAGCCGATGATGCCGGCCGAAATCGCGCTGGTGATGGCCTTCGATGCGGCCCACTCGACGTGAAACTCGGTTCCCGTCCTATAGTCCGTCGCGTGATTGGTGCCGTTGAAGGTCACGCCGACCGCCGTGGAGAGGTCGATGCCCGTTTCCGGATCGAACCAGGTCAGGGCGCCGGAGAGATCGCTCGCCCAGCGATGAAAGGCGAGGTTAGCGAGTTGCCCATTGCGGTAGTCGCGGACAGGGACATTGACCAGCGCCGTTGTGCTCCAGTGGAACTTGCCGGAATGCCATCCCAATGTAGCGGACAGGACGGGGTCGCCGACGATGGTCGCCTTGTCGCGGAGCGAGCGTCCGATGATCGTGTTCGTGCGCGGCGAATCGAGCTCGACGCCTGCCGAGACCGCGACACGCCCGACGGGCAGGACGGCGCCCACCGCGAGATTGCCGCCAAAAGCCTGCCACGGCGTCACCCAGGTTCCATTCAGGAAGTCGGCACGCGCCTGACTGCGCACATTCGCGACGACCCTGCCGCCCGTCGGAAGCGATTTCCGGGCATCGAGCTTCGCGTCGTAGGAATAGGTGTCGCTTTCGAAATAGAACCCGGGCGGAGGCAGATATCCCGCCATCGGCCCACGACCGCCGAGGAGATAGAAACCCGTGCCGTTCTCTGCTGCCTGCGCCGCATGGGGCGCGAGGCCCCAGCAGGCTGCCGCACCGGCCGCGACAAGCGCGCGCGCCGTCCTCAACCCAAGCGCTGTGCGCTTGGCTCCCCCTCGAAGCATAGCCCCGTCGCCCCTCACCATGCGGCAACGCCGCTCGCCAGCCGAATCAATGACGCGACGTTAGGGTGTTTCCCGTCACGATGGATATGCGGGGCATCACCCCAGTTCCGGTTTTGCTCTGCTTAAGGCGCTGTGCGGAGATGAGGGCACCGCATGGGCGTGCGTGAAGCTCGCGCTGACGATGACAGTCTTGCCGCCCGACGTCGCTGCGCCCCTTGTCCGTAGTTGTGATGGTGGTGAAATGGGGGCTGGCGGCTGCGTCACGGCGCGGCCGCGCGCGACCTTGCAAAGGTCGGCGGGCGCCCGGATCATCATGTCGTCATATCCCCCCTTGGTAGCGAGGGGAGTGGTCTTGCAATCGACTTTTGCAGAGCCGTGCTGCTGAAGGCAGTCGGCCATAAGTCTTTACAAAACCGAACTCTTCGACGCCGAAGCGATAAAGAGTGGTGCCCAGGAGAGGACTCGAACCTCCACGCCCTTGCGAGCGCCAGCACCTGAAGCTGGTGCGTCTACCAATTCCGCCACCTGGGCAACGGCGGTTCGTTTACGGGGGCGGATGGAGGCTGTCAACGGGGATATCGAGCCGGCATGCGCCTATCTGTGGAATGTTCGCCTTCACAGCGCAGGTTCGATCCACTAGGACAGCGGCAAGTCCTCGGCGGAGCTTGAGAAATATGGCCAACCAGACCCCGTCCTCGCAGCTGATCACGGTTTTCGGCGGCTCCGGCTTCATCGGCCGCCATGTCGTGCGCGCATTGGTCAAGCGCGGTTACCGCGTGCGCGTCGCGGTGCGTCGGCCCGATCTGGCCGGGTTCCTGCAGCCGCTCGGCACTGTCGGGCAGATCATGTCCGTGCAGGCGAATCTGCGCTATCCCGATTCGGTTGCGGCTGCGGTTCGTGGCGCCGATGCGGTGATCAACCTCGTCGGCATCCTGCAGGAGGGCGGCCGGCAGAGCTTCTCGGCGGTTCAGGCCAATGGCGCTCGCGCCGTCGCACAGGCCTGCGCTGCCCACGGCATCGCCCGTCTGGTCCAGGTTTCCGCAATTGGCGCCGCGCGTGAATCACGGTCCGCCTACGACCGCAGCAAGGCGGAAGGCGAGGCTGCCGTTCTGTCGCTGGTTCCCTCGGCCATCGTCCTGCGCCCCTCGATCGTATTCGGGCCGGAGGATTCCTTCTTCAACCGCTTCGCTTCGCTCGCCCGGATGCTGCCTATCCTGCCGTTGATCGGCGGCGGCGAGACCAAGTTCCAGCCTGTCTTCGTTGGCGATGTCGCCGAGGCTGCGGCGCGTGCCATCGACGGGACGATCGCTGGCGGCCGAATCTACGAACTTGGCGGGCCTGAGGTCAGGAGCTTCAAGGAGCTGCTGACCTATGTGTGCGAGGTGACCGGCCGCAAGCGTGTGTTGGCACCGCTACCGTTCCCGCTGGCGCGGCTTCAGGCGCGCATTCTGGAGATCGTCAACGCCCTGACACTCGGCCTGCTGCCGGACGAGCTGATGCTGACGCGTGACCAGGTCACGCTGCTTGAGATCGATAATGTCGTCTCGAAGCAGGCGAAGGCGGAGGGGCGTTGCTTCGAGGGAATCGGAATCACCCCGACCTCGGTTGAGGCCGTGGTGCCGTCCTATCTCTGGCGTTTCCGCAAGACGGGCCAGTTCGACGCAGCCCGCGTCGGCTGAAGCGAGCTTCGCTCACGGCACCAGCACGATCTTGCCAGCCGAACGCCGGCTTTCCAATGCTTCATGTGCGGCGGCCGCTTGCTCCAGGGGGAAGCTGCCGCCCGAAAGCACGGTAAGCTCGCCGCGCTCAGCCAGGTCGAATAGCGTGGCGAGGTCGGCTTTGATCTCCGCAGCGGCCAGCAGCGGCAGCAGGCTGAAGCCGACAAGCGATTGATTGCTGAAGATGAGGTTCTGCAGTTGCGACATGTCCAGTCCAGGATCCCGGGTGTTCAGCGCTCCGAAGAGGACAATGCGCCCCGAGGGAGCGAGCAGCTCCAGGCTGGTCAGCGTCACGTCCCCGCCCGCTGATTCGTAGATGACGTCGGGCCCTGCGCCGCCGGTTTCGGCCCGGACCTGAGCGCCCCAATGGGGTTGCATGTAATCGACGCCCGCGTCGGCCCCGAGGTCCCGGGCGAGGGCGAGCTTGGGCTGGGAGCTTGCGGCGGCGATGACACGTTTTGCTCCTGCGCGCTTGGCCATCTGCACGAGCAGGCTGCCGACGCCGCCTGCCGCGGCATTGATCAGGACGGTCTTGCCCGCAGGCTGTGTCTGGCGAACGAGATGGAGCGCTGTCAGGCCCTGCACCATCAGGGCCGCGGCCGTCTCAAGCGGAAGGCCCGGTGGGAGCACGACGACGTGAGCCGCATCAACCGCGACATATTCAGCGTAACCCCCTGAGAAGATGCCGGCTGCGAAGAGCGGGACGGCGACCCGCTCACCGAGTTGAAAGCCCGGGGCGCCTTCGCCTAGCGCTTCGATCGTGCCGGCGATCTCGACGCCGGGGATCATCGGCAGAACGGGCGTTGCGCCATAGCGATCCTGCCTCTGCAACGTCTCGAAGAAATTGACCCCGGCTGCACGGACGCGGATCAGCACCTCGCCGGGGCGGGGGAGCGGCTTCGCGACGTCGGTGGGTATGAGCCTATCGGGGCCGCCAAAGCGGTTGATCTGGATGGCCTTCATGGGCGCCTCGCGACAGTGAATGATCCTGCCGGGCGTTCTGGGCTATGATGCGGTCCAGCGACTACACACCGATTTGTCTCTTACAGACCGGAAGGTAACCATGGCTGATCCGATGAAGCGCCTGCCGGTACAGCCGGTCGAGCGCGCGCTGAAGGTGATTGCGGGACGCTGGAAGGCGATCATCCTCTACCAGCTCTTCGATCAGCCGAGGCGTCTCACGGAGTTGAAGGGGCAGATGCCGCGGATCAGCCAGAAGGTCCTGATCCAGCAACTGCGCGAGATGGAGGAGCATGGGCTCGTCCGTCGCGAGATCTTTCAGCAGGTGCCGCCGCGCGTTGATTATTCCGTGACCGCGCTCGGGCTCAGCCTCGAGCCGATCATCCGGTCCCTGTGTGTCTGGGGGCGCAAGCACGCGGCCGATCTCGACGATCTCGCCAGCCTCTCGGAATGCCGACTTCCTCCAGCCGAACGAGTTGCTGCAGCCTGACGTCGCCTTCCCAAGTCCGTGGCCCAAGTCCGTGGCCCAAGTCCGTGGCCATTGCGGTGGACCCAGGCGGTGCTGGCGGGCTGTTCTGGACCGAGAGGGCCGTCGCTTACAGCATGCTCGGCAGGACACGGTCCGGCGGCTTGTGCCCGTCCATGAAGGTCTTGATGTTGACGATGACCTTCTCACCCATATCGGCGCGGCCTTCATGCGTTGCCGAACCCATATGGGGTAGCACGACGATCTTGTGGCTGCGGGCCAGTTTGAGCAGGCGCGGGTTCACCGCAGGCTCGTGCTCGAACACGTCGAGGCCGGCGCCGGAAAGTTCGCCCGCTTCCAGCATACGCGCGAGGGCCGTCTCGTCGACGATCTCGCCGCGCGCGGTGTTCACGAGGATGGCATCGGGCTTCATCAGCTTCAGGCGGCGGGCCGAGAGCAGGTGATAGGTCGCCGGTGTATGCGGGCAGTTGATCGAGACGATATCCATCCGCGCCAGCATCTGGTCGAGCGAGTCCCAGTAGGTCGCGTCGAGCGCCTCCTCGATGCGCGCATCGACGCGCCGGCGGTTGTGATAATGGATCGAGAGGCCGAAGGCCGCGGCCCGCTTCGCCACCGCCTGGCCGATCCGGCCCATGCCGACAATGCCGAGACGCTTGCCGGTGATGCGGCGGCCGAGCATCCAGGTCGGCGACCAGCCGCCCCATTCATCGTCCGAGATGATGCGGGCGCCCTCCGAAATCCGCCGCGCCACGGCCAGGATGAGGGCGATCGTCATGTCGGCCGTGTCGTCCGTCAGCACGCCTGGAGTGTTGGTCACGGTGATGCCGCGCTGCACGGCGCTGGCGACATCGATATTGTCGACGCCATTGCCGAAATTGGCGATCAGGCGCAACTGATCGCCAGCCTGGGCGATGATCCCGGCGTCGATCCGGTCGGTCACGGTCGGAACCAGTACATCGGCGGTCTTGACCGCCTCGACCAGCGCAGCCTGGCTCATCGGGGCGTCGTCGATATTGAGACGGGCGTCGAACAGCTCGCGCATGCGCGTTTCGACGACGGCCGGCAGCTTGCGGGTGACCACGACCAGCGGCTTCTTCTTCGTCATTGACGGCTCCTCTCCCCGCAGCCCTGCGACAACGCCGCCGTTCCGCCTCAACCCGCCATTAACTAAGGCGTATCAGGAATGAGGACGACGTGTTCACGCGCTGGTTCGTGTCTAGAAGGCGGCGCGTCGGATGACAACATGACCCTTCGCCGGGTACCCGGACCATGGCGGAGCACGAAATTGATGCGGAGATGGTGCGGATGAGCGGTCTGATGATGCGGAGCCTGGTTTTGGCGGCGGCAATGCTCGCAAATCTCGGCTCAGGCTCGGCCGTTCTCGCCCAGGATATGACGGCCGGTTCGGTGACCGGGCTGCCGATCCCGCGCTATGTCAGTCTGAAGTCGGACCGGGTCAATCTGCGCGAAGGCCCCTCCAAGGAGCATCGCACGAGCTGGGTGTTCCAGCGTGCCGGTCTGCCCGTCGAGATCACCGCCGAATTCGAGACCTGGCGCCGCGTGCGCGATGCCGACGGCTCGGAGGGCTGGGTGCTGCACAGCCTGCTCTCGGGGCGGCGCACGGCCCTTGTCGCCCCTTGGTCGAAGGTCAAGGACGAGGTCTTCACGCTCCATGCGAACGCCGACGCCGGATCGGCCGTGACCGCCCGTCTGCAGCCGGGCGTGATCGTCAATGTGGTGAACTGCGCGAATTCCTGGTGCCGCGTCGGCGTCGCCAAGATGAACGGCTATATCAAGCAGGAGCGTCTCTGGGGGGTCTACCCGAACGAGAAGGTCGACTGACCCCGTTTCGCGCTACATCCTGGCGAGGCGCATGATCGGCGAGCCGCCCGCATCCAGCAGGACGAGCTTGTCCTGCCGCTGGTCGATGCGCCAGCCGCGAGCGGCTTCCAGCGCTGCGAAGAACTTGCTTTCCTGATTCATCGCAGCCGGCGTGCAGGCCATGCGCGTGGAGGCGAGCGGGCCGAAGGCGATCTGGGACCCGCTGATCGTCGCGCTGCCGCTCATGCGGTTGCAGCCGCCCGTGCCACTGACCTTGCCGTCCGCCGCGAGCTCAAGCACCGATTGCAGCCTGTCCATTACGCCGCCGCCGCGAATATCCTCGGCAAGCCAGCGCCCGACCGGGGTGGCCGGTCGCGGCGCCTCTGCCTGCTCGCTGGCGACATGTTCGACACGGATCGTCGTGTCGTTGCGTCCGCCGGCGAAGATGGTGTGGCGGGTCGTGTTGATGAACAGCAGGCGCTCGCCATCGGTAATGCGCGCCTGCAAGGCATAGGTCCGGCGCGGCTTGATCTGCGCGCGGTCGAAACGCAGCGTGTAACGGATCGGATTGCGGCGGGCCCGAAGGCGTGTCTCGGCAATCGTCTTGGCGGGCGCGTCGGCCAGCGAGACATCGAGGAGGCGGACCTCGACGATTGCGGTCCGTGGCAGCGCGATGCGCTCGCGGAAGACCACCGTTCCGCGCAAACTCATAGGCGCAGCGATCGCGCTTCCGGCGGGAGTGACCAGCGCCAGGGCCATGAGGCCGGTCAGGCTGCGGCGGGAGATCAGGGGCTTGCTCGGCTCATTGGTCACGCATTGTCTCCTCTCGACGCGACAATGCCCGCGCAGAGGGCGCGCAGCATCGGTGTGCTGTGAGTGAAGGCTGGACGCGTTGCGTCAGCCTGCGATCTTGCGCAGACGCACGACGACATCGACGCGGGCGATTTCGTAACCTGTCGGAGGCTCCGGCAGCGCAGCGACGTCGACCGCCGAGGCAGGAATATCGATCACCGTATTCTCGCCATCGACCACGAAATGATGGTGGTCGCTATTGTCCGTATCGAAAAAGGTCTTGGCGCCGTCGATCGCGAGCTCGCGCAGCAGGCCGGCCTGGGTAAACTGGTGCAGCGTATTGTAGACGGTCGCAAGCGACACCGGCACGCGCGCCTTCATCGCTTCTTCATAGAGCATCTCGGCATTGACGTGCCGGTCGCCCTTGGCGAACAGCAGCCAACCGAGCGAAACGCGCTGCCGTGTCGGACGAAGCCCGACGCGGCGCAGCCGCTGGCGAACGTCATGGAACGGACAGCCCTGCCGATCGCTCGATCCGTAGCCCTGGTTCTGGGAGATCAGATCGCTCATGCGCAGGCTCGGTCCTTCTGGTTTGCAATGATCGCCGTGCCGCGATGATGCGGCGCCTAGTTTAGATGAGATGTAAGGCTTTGCTTTCGCGCTCGCAAGCTTCCGCCAGCCTCCTGACAGGATTCGGGTGCCTCTCCACGCATGATTGCGGCTGATGGTTCGGAGGCTGCCATGTCCGAGACCGCGCATCTCTGGCTCTTCTTCAGTCTGGTTTTCGGTATCGTCGTCGTGCCGGGAATGGATATGGCATTCGTGCTGGCAAACGCATTCGCCGGCGGGCGCCGCTCTGGCCTTTATGCAACTGCGGGAGTGATCGCGGCCGGCATCTGCCATGTCGTGGTGGGTGTCCTGGGCTTGAGTGCCCTGCTTCGACTCGTGCCGATGGCCTTCGACGTCATGCTGCTGCTGGGCTCGGCCTATATCGCCTGGATTGGCCTTGCATTGCTGCGCGGAGGCGGAACCTTCGCGCCGGTCCTGGAGACGCGGCGTCGCAATGGCTGGACGGCGTTCCGGCAAGGGGCGTTGACCAATCTGCTGAATCCGAAAGCCTATCTCCTCATGCTGGCCGTCTTTCCGCAGTTTCTGAGGCCGGAGGCGGGCGCGATCTGGCTGCAGGCTGCGATCCTGAGCCTGATCATCGCCGGGACGCAGTTTGCGGTCTACGGCTCGCTCGCACTGGCTGCGGCAGGCAGCCGCACGGTGCTTGCGGGCAATCGCCAGGCGACCATGCTGGTTGGTCGTGCGGTCGGTGTGCTGCTCGTTCTGGTGGCCGCCATGACGGCCTGGCAAGGCTTGCGCGGCTTGTGACTGCCGATCTTTCGGACGGAAGACCCGGGTTGCGCCCTTCCGTTTCGGCGCAGGCCCGTGTTACGCACGGCTCCGAGAGCACATGACCATCGCCAATGCCGGATAAGGCTTGGCCAAACGGTCGATACGGAGCGGGGCAGTATGGAGCGTCAGTCGTCATTCAGCTACGAGGAGATCCTCAGCTGCGGTCGCGGGGAACTTTTCGGACCTGGTAATGCGCAGTTGCCGCTGCCGCCGATGCTGATGTTCGACCGCATCACCGAGATCGCCGAGAATGGTGGTCCTCATGGCAAGGGCTTCGTGCGCGCCGAATTCGATGTCCGGCCGGACCTTTGGTTCTTCGATTGCCATTTCAAGGGCGACCCGGTGATGCCGGGCTGCCTCGGGCTCGATGCGCTCTGGCAGCTCACCGGCTTCTTCCTCGGCTGGCTTGGGCTGCCGGGCCGGGGCAGGGCGCTTGGAGTCGGCGAGGTGAAATTCGCGGACCAGGTCCTGCCCAGCGTCAAGCAGGTCGTCTACGGCGTCGAGTTCAAGCGTGTCTTCAAGTCCAAGCTTGTGCTCGGCATTGCCGACGGCTGGCTGGAGGCCGATGGCAAGCGAATCTATACAGTCTCAGATATGCGCGTTGGCTTGTTCAAGCCTGAAGGCGCCTGAGTAAAACCGCGCACCGGCCTTGCGCTCGCCGTCTGAGCGGTCCATCTGCGCGTGATTGAGAAGATTGACCGGACCTCCGCGAGGTCCGGTCCGTGACGAGAAAGCCGGAGAAACGAGCATGAGACGCGTTGTGGTCACAGGGATGGGCATTGTCTCGTCCATCGGCAACAATACGCAGGAAGTGCTGTCCTCGCTGCACGAGGCCAAATCCGGCATCACCTTCATGCCCGAATTTGCAGAGCATGGTTTCCGCAGCCGCGTCGGCGGCGCTCCGACACTCGACGCCGCCAGCGTGGTCGACCGTCGTGCCATGCGCTTCCATGGCGGCGGTTCCGCCTGGAACCACGTTGCGATGGAGCAGGCGATTGCGGATGCCGGCCTCGAGGCCGGCGAGATCAGCCATGAGCGCACCGGAATCATCATGGGCTCGGGCGGTCCCTCGACCCGCGCCCTGATCGACGCCTATGACAAGGCCCGCGAAAGCGGATCGTCCAAGAAGGTCGGCCCGTTTGCGGTGCCCAAGGGCATGTCCTCGACCGCGTCTGCTACGCTTGCGACCTGGTTCAAGATCAAGGGGGTGAACTACTCGATCTCCTCGGCCTGCGCGACGTCGAACCACTGCATCGGCAACGCCTATGAGCTGATCCAGTGGGGCAAGCAGGATGTGATCTTCGCTGGCGGCTGCGAGGAGCTGGACTGGACGCTCTCCGTCCTGTTTGACGCCATGGGCGCCATGTCGACTGATTTCAACGAGACGCCGTCACGGGCGTCGCGCGCTTATGACGTCAGGCGGGACGGTTTCGTCATCGCCGGCGGCGCCGGCGTCGTCGTGCTCGAGGAACTGGAACATGCCAAGGCGCGCGGCGCGCGCATCTATGGCGAGATCGTCGGCTATGGCGCGACTTCGGACGGTTACGACATGGTAGCTCCCTCCGGTGAGGGCGCGGTGCGCTGCATGAGGATGGCTCTGCAGGGCGTGAAGGCCAAGGTCGACTACATCAACCCTCATGGCACCTCGACCCCGGTCGGCGATGCCAAGGAGATCGAGGCGATCCGCGAGGTTTTCGGCGCCGGCGAGAAGAGCCCGCCGATCTCGGCGACAAAGTCGCTGACCGGCCACTCGCTGGGTGCGACCGGCGTTCAGGAGGCGATCTACTCGCTCCTGATGCTCAATAACGATTTCATTTGCGAGAGCGCCCATATCGAGGAACTCGATCCCGCCTTTGCCGACATGCCGATCGTGCGCAAGCGCATCGACAATGCCGGCCTTGGTTGCGTGCTCTCGAATTCCTTCGGCTTCGGCGGAACGAATGCGACCATCGTGATGAAGCGGCTGGAGGTCTGAGCCTCCATGCTGTTCATGGTCATCGAGCATTTCGACCAGGCGCGGGTGAAGGACATCTATCGTCGCTTCCACGAGCGTGGCCGCATGATGCCCGATGGCCTGCACTATGTGGACAGCTGGATCCAGGCGGATTTGGCGCGTTGCTTCCAGGTGATGGAATGCGACGATGTCGGAGTGCTGCAGGAATGGGTGCTGGAATGGAGCGATCTCGCCCGCTTCGAGATCGTGCCGCTGGCATCATCCAAGGCGACGGCCGCAGCCATCGCCAAACATCTGTAGCAAGAGCCAAGCGTACCCGCCTGATCCAGTCTTATTCCTGCTTAAGCACCCTTCCAAGACCCGAATAGAGTCATCCCATGCTCCCCTTGATGCATAACAAGCGCGGCCTCGTCATGGGCGTCGCCAACCAGAACTCCATCGCCTGGGGCATTGCGCGGACCCTCCATGCCCATGGCGCCGAGATGGCCTTCACCTATCAGGGCGAAGCGCTCGGCAAGCGCGTGAAGCCGCTGGCGGAGAGCATCGGATCGAAGCTGGTCCTGCCTTGCGATGTCGAGGATATCGCAAGCGTCGATGGCGCCTTCGCTGCGATCGACGAGGCCTGGGGCGGGGATCCAGAGCACAACACGCTCGATTTCATCGTTCACGCCATCGGCTTCTCCGACAAGAACGAGCTCAAGGGCCTCTATGCCGACACCAGCCGCGAGAATTTCTCGCGCACCATGGTGATCTCCTGCTTCTCCTTCACGGAAGCCGCCAAGCGCGCCGCCGAGCGCATGCCCAGAGGCGGCAGCATGATCACGCTGACCTATGGCGGATCAACGCGGGTGATGCCGAACTACAATGTGATGGGTGTGGCCAAGGCGGCTCTCGAGGCGAGCATGCGCTATCTCGCCGCCGATTTCGGTCCGCGCGGCATCCGCGTCAACGCGCTCTCGCCCGGACCGGTGCGCACGCTCGCCGGCGCCGGCATTTCGGATGCGCGCGCCATGTATTCATGGCAGCGGGCCAATTCGCCCTTGCGCAAGTCGGTGACGCTCGAGGAGATCGGTGGCTCTGCGTTGTACTACCTCTCGGATCTGTCGGGCGGCGTGACCGGCGACGTTCATCACGTCGATGCCGGCTATCACGTCACCTCGATGCCGGTGCTCGAAGGTTTGCGCGCGGCTGATAGCGGTAACGGCGAGTAGCCGAAGCCGATTTGGGTCTTCATCATCGGGCCGGCTCGGACTATCTTCGAGGCGGTGGAACCCGAGGGGCGTCCGGCGGTTCCGCTTGTGATCCTCGGAGGACGGCCATGGTCATGGTGAAGTACGAGATCGTCGAGCACGATGGCGGCTGGGCCTACAAGGTCGGCGGTGCGCTATCCGAGACCTTCCGGTCGCATGACGCCGCGCTCAAGGCGGCCAACAAGGCCGCTGCCCGCCAGAAGCGACCCGGCGTCACCGACGGGATCGTCTACCAGGATGCGCGGGGTGATTGGCACGAGGAACTCGCGCAGGGCAGCGACCGGCCTCATACCTGGATCGTCGACAAGCCGTGACGAAGCTCAGTCACCCCATCTGCGCGGCGTAGCTGCGCCGGCGCGATTGCCTTTGGGAGCAGCTGGATCAAGACGTCCCGAGCGTGACATTTGCGTTTTGACTCCGGCCTGCAATGCACCGGCAATCCGCAGGTCGACCTTGAGCCTGAGCCGCCAGCCTTCGGCGCGGCATAGGATACCCAAGGTCCCGAATGACTGTTTCAGTGATCCCGCCGATCGATGCTGTGGCGCAGGCGGTGCCGGCGGCCAGCGAGTTTCGCGAGCCGCCACGCGAAGCCTGGTACTGCGCCAAGAGCGAGGGACGGCTCGCTCCCGGCGCCCGCGAGAGCGTGACGATCCTTGGCGAACAGATCGTGATTGGTCGCAAGCGCAGCGGGGAAGTCTTCGCCTTGCGTGATCGCTGCCCGCATCGGGGCGCGCCGCTATCGCAAGGACAGTTCGACGGGGTCGCTCTCACATGTCCCTTCCATGGCTGGCGCTTCGGCGCGGACGGCCAGTGCCTGGCCATGCCGACCCTGGTTCATGATGATGCGACGGATCCCGGGCAGGTCAGGGTCCAGGGCTTTCCGGTGCGAGAGGCGGACGGCATCATCTGGGTCTATCTGGGCTCGCAGCCGGCCGAGGCCCCGCCGGTTCCCGAACTGATGCCGCAGCGGGCACCGCGTTGCCGCGTTGCCGTTTCCGTGCTGGTCGAGGCCTCCTACGATCTGTGCGTGCTCAGCCTGATCGATCCTGGCCATGTCGGCTATGTCCATAATTCCTGGTGGTGGCGGCCAACCGCCACGGCGCGGGAGAAGACCAAGGACTTCGCCCCCCTGCCATTCGGCTTCCGGATGACAGCTCATACGGCTGCGGCGAATTCCAGGGGCTATCGGTTGCTCGGCCGGCCGCAGACGGAAGTGGATTTCCTGCTGCCGGGACAACGGATCGAGCGGATCACCGTGGGCAACCGCACCATCGTCAACGCGACCTTCGCGACACCGATCGATGCGAAGCGCACGCTGCTGACGAATGTTCTGCTCTCCGACCTGCCGCAACTGGCGCCGCTGGCCCTGCCGATCCGCTGGGCGGCCCGGGCCTTTCTGCGTCAGGATCAGGATATCCTGGAACTCGCCCAGCAGGGTCTCGAGCGCAAGCCGACGATGCTGCTGATGGGCCAGGCCGACCGGCTGGCGCAATGGTATTTCCGGCTGAAGCGTGATTATGCCGCGGCCCGGCGCACGGGCGTGGCATTCCAGAACACGCTGGCACCTGAGCGTTTGCGCTGGCGCACCTGACGCTGCAAGGCTGGTTGATCAGGGCCGGGAAGCTCGGCCCGGCCGCTGACTGATCCCGACTATCGGCATCTTGCTCTGATCGGGTTCAGGCAGCCTGACCGTTTCGCGCGCGACCGAGCCGTTCTTCTTCATCCCGCGGTCCCGTCCGCGCTGCAGCGGTGAGTGCCGCAGCGCGTGAGGAACAGGCCCGATCAGAGACCGAGCTTCTTCTTGCGCTGGCCGAGTGTCCGCAGGCGCAGCGCGTTCAGGCGGATGAAGCCCGCCGCGTCGCGGTGGTCATAGGCGACTGCGCCTTCCTCGAAGGTCACCAGATCCTGGTCGTAGAGCGAATAGGGGCTGGAGCGGCCGACGACGTGGACGCCGCCCTTGTACAGCTTCAGGCGAACCTGGCCGGCGACGAATTCCTGGCTCTTGTCGATCAGCGCCTGCAGCATCTCGCGCTCGGGCGAGAACCAGAAGCCGTTATAGATCAGCTCGGCATATTTCGGCATGATCTCGTCCTTGAGATGGGCCGCGCCGCGGTCGAGCGTGATCGACTCGATGGCGCGGTGCGCCGCATGCAGGATCGTGCCGCCGGGCGTCTCGTACATGCCGCGCGACTTCATGCCGACGAAGCGGTTCTCGACGAGGTCGAGGCGGCCGATGCCGTTGTCCCGGCCGAGGTCGTTCAATTTCGCCAGGAGCGTGGCGGGGGAAAGCGAGACGCCGTCGATGGCGACCGCATCACCCTTGGCGAAGTCGATGGTGATATAGGTCGGCTTGTCCGGCGCATCCTCGGGCGAGATCGTGCGCGAGTAGACGTAGTCCGGCACTTCCTGCGCCGGGTCCTCCAGCACCTTTCCTTCCGAGGAGGCGTGCAGCAGGTTGGCGTCGACCGAGAAGGGCGCTTCGCCGCGCTTGTCCTTGGCGATCGGGATCTGGTGCTGTTCGGCGAAGGCGATGAGCTGCTCGCGCGAACGCAGATCCCATTCGCGCCAGGGCGCGATCACCACGACATCGGGCTTCAGCGCATAGGCGGTAAGTTCGAAACGGACCTGGTCGTTGCCCTTGCCGGTCGCGCCATGGGAGATGGCGTCGGCGCCGACCCTCTCGGCGATCTCGATCAGCTTCTTGCCGATCAGCGGGCGAGCGATCGATGTACCGAGCAGGTAGACGCCTTCATAGGCGGCATTGGCCCGGAACATCGGGAAGACGTAGTCGCGGACGAATTCCTCGCGCAGGTCCTCGATATGGATGTTCTCGGGCTTGATGCCGAGCAGCAACGCCTTCTGGCGGGCGGGCTCCAGCTCCTCGCCCTGGCCGAGATCGGCGGTGAAGGTCACCACCTCGCATTCATAGGTGGTTTGCAGCCATTTCAGGATGATCGAGGTGTCAAGGCCGCCGGAATAGGCTAGCACGACCTTCTTCACGCGCTTGTCGGACATCGATGATCTTCCTGCTCTGACGGCATGTTTCCATGCCGGGGGACGCTTCGACTGTGGATGGCCCTGTTTTCGGCTCAATGGCGCACTATCGCAGCCCTCGGGACGACGCAATCGGAACCTTCTGATCGATCAAACGTCATCCCGTGATGGGTCGGTATCAACGATGCCGATTGTGCAACACGCGTCCTGCGTGCTTGCAGTCGCGCCGCGACAGGTCGAAGCTTCCCGAGCGCGACTCAAACCGATGACCGACCTGGAGGCTGAATGCCGAATCGTCCCGTCCTCGACTTCTGGTACGAGTTCGCGTCACCCTATTCCTTTCTGAGTGCCTTGCGGGCTGAAGCCGTGGCAGACGAAGCGGGGGTCGCCCTGCGTTGGCGGCCCTTCCTGCTTGGGCCGATCTTTGCCGGCCAGGGCTGGACCACGTCACCCTTCAACCTGTTCCCGAACAAGGGCCGCTATATGTGGCGCGATCTCGAGCGCCAGACGGCCCGTGCCGGCATCAAGCTAGTCCGGCCCAACCCGTTTCCGCAGAATTCCCTCGTCGCGGCGCGCGTCGCACTCGCAGGGCGCGAGGCAGGCTGGATGCCCGCCTTCTCGAAGGCGCTGTTCAGGGCCGCGTTCTGCGAGGGACGAAACATTGCCGAGGAGGCCGTACTGGTCGCCGCCCTGAAGGAGGCTGGCGCGGATCCCGGGTCCGCGTTCCTGGCTTCGCGCAGCGAGGAGGTCAAAGGCAGGTTGAAGGCCGAGACCGAACTCGCGAAATCGCTCGGGATCTTCGGCGCTCCGGCCTTCGTCACTGGCGATGGCGAATTGTTCTGGGGAGATGATCGGCTGGGAGAGGCCCTCCGCTGGGCCCGGGACGGGCGTTAGATCATGGGACCGGATCTTGTAGCCGGTGAGATGATCTAACCTTCTGCGCTTGCATTCCCCGAGAACCGCAATCCACTTTTCGGGCTGATGCCTTGAGCACGAGGGGCCGTGGGTCAGTCCTGCGGCCTGGCGCCCCATGGACCGCGCGCCGTCCCGACCATGGTCGGCAGATCCTGACGCTGTGCCATTCTGGGCGGATGCGGCGGCATCGCCGGCATCCGGCCGCCTGCCGTCTCGACGAGTGCCTGCACGCGTTTGGTGATCGAGGGATGCGTCGAGATCAGGTCGGCGAAATCGTCGGGGTCGTTCTCGAAGCACATGTCCATGACGCCCGACGGCACCCCGTCGATATCGGCGCGCCCGGCAATCTTGAGCAGCGCGGAGATCATCGCATCCGGATTCTTGGTCAGCTCGACCGCCCCGGCATCGGCCAGATACTCGCGCGAACGCGACAGGGAGAGGCGGATCACCACGGCGAGCAGCCAGGAGATTGCGATGATTGCGACGCCGAGCAGGATGGCGACGCCGCTGCCCTTCTTGTCATCGTTGGACGAGACCCGCACGCGCCCCACGCTGCGGAAAATGACCTCGCCGATGAGCGAGATCACGCCTGCGATCACCACAGCGATGATCATCATCCGGACGTCGCCATTGCGGATATGGGTCAGCTCATGCGCAAGAACGGCCTCGATCTCATCATCTGTGAGCGTCTGTATCAGGCCGGTCGTGACCGTGACGGTGAACTGCTTGTCGTTGACTCCGCTGGCGAAGGCATTGAGGGCTTCGCTTTCGACGATCGAGAGCTTGGGCACGGTGAGCCCGCGCGAGATGCAGAGGTTCTCCAGCATCCGGTAGAGCTTGGGATTCTGTTCCCGCGTCACGCCTTTGGCGCCGGTGACCGCGCCGATCAGTCCGACATTGACCTTGAAGCCGATAAAGACCCAGGCCGCGGCTGCTAGCGTGATGAACGGGAAGCAGGACCAGAACAGGTGGATCGTCTCTGAATAGACGCTTTGTCCGCGCGCGACCCCACCGTAGCCATATGCGATCAGGATCAGGCCGTAGCTTGTCAGATAGACCAGCAGGAACAGCCCGGCGATCAGGAAACCCGACCTGATCCGGTTGTTGCGCATATGGGTATAGAGCCCGAAGGCCTGACCCGGCATGGCGCCGCTCCGTTGCCGCTCTTGAGCCGGTCAGAATTTCACATTGGGGGCGACATCGAGCTGCGCGCGTGCCTGCTCGCCGACATCGAAGAATTCCCGCGGGGTGAAACCCATCTGCGGCGCGAAGAACACGGCAGGAAAAGCCTGGATCGCAGCGTTGAACTCGCCGACGGCATTGTTGAAGAAGCGCCGCGCCGCCGCGAGCTTGTCCTCGACATTGCTGAGTTCGCTCTGGAGCTGCTGGAAATTGGCGCTTGCCTTGAGGTCGGGATAGGCCTCGGACAAAGCGAGCAGGCGGCCCAGCGCGCCGGAGAGCTGCTGTTCCGCGGCTGCCTGCGCTTGCGGGCCCTGGGCCGAGAGGGCTTCGTTGCGTGCCTTGACGACCGCGTCGAAGGTCTCGCGCTCATGCGAGGCGTAACCCTTCACGGTCTCGACAAGGTTCGGGATCAGGTCATGGCGCTGCTTCAGCTGGACGTCGATATCAGCGAAGGCCTGGTTGACCCGCTGCCGCATCGCAACGAGCCCGTTATAGGTCATGACAAGATAGATGGCGGCGGCCGCAACGAGCCCGAGAACGATCCAGCCCATGAATTTCTCCTCAGCGCCGGACAGCGCGGCGCGCAAGGTGGCATGAAGAGCAACTCTGGGGAAGCGGGGCCGGGCGCCGATTCGTAGGGACCTAGGGAGTGTCGACGTCCCGTTTCGTTTCCTGCACGTGCCACCATCCGGGCCGCCCGTCGCGATAGCTGTGAGAGGTCGGCATCAGCTCCGCCGAGAGGGGCTTGTCGAAACTGCCAAGGAGCAGCGCAATGACGGGATCGTCATCGACTGCGCCGATGCTGCTGCCACAGGCCGGGCAGAAGGCCCGGCTCGAATAGTCCGACGAACGGAAGAGCGACGGCGCCCCGCCGGGGCCGGTCCAGGCGATTGCGCCCCTGGCGAACTCGACCCAGGCGACTGTCAGTGCTCCCGTATGGCGCTGGCATAGGGTGCAGGAGCAGGTATGCGGCTTCTCGGCCCGGCCCTTGGCCTCGAAGCGGATCGAGCCGCAAAGGCATCCGCCGGTATAGTGCGTCGGCCTGGCCGTTCGCCCGGTCGTCATGATTCACTGCCCCAATTCCGGATTCACTGCCCCAATTCCGGCGGTGTCCCTACCGCCGGTTCGCCCTATCCCGTCGCCGGGTGGACTGGAACCCCCATTGGAGTATGTCCAACGCGATTGCCGAGTGCTGTGGAGCGATGAATGACCGGATGTGACATGCCCGAAATCACCATCCGCCTCGCCGTGCCGCAGGATGCCTGCCGCCTTCCGGCGATCGAGCGTTCCGCCGGTCACATCTTCCGAACGGTGCCTGGCCTGGCCTGGATCGCGGACGATGCCGTGATGTCGGCCGAGGCCCATCTTGCCAGCATCGTCGCTGGCACGAGTTGGGTTGCCTTTGACGTGACGGGCGAGGTCGTCGGCTTCCTCAGTGCCGAGCGGATCGACACCGAATTGCATGTCTGGGAGCTCGCGGTCCGTGCGGAGCGCCAGGGCCGGGGCATCGGCACTCGCCTGGTTGGCGCAGCCGCCGGCCATGCCAGGGCAAGCGGGCTGCGGGCCCTCACACTCACCACCTTCCGCGCTCTTGCCTGGAATGAACGCTTCTATGCCCAGCTCGGCTTCGTGACGCTCGAGGACGGCGCGATCGAGGGAAGGCTCCGCGCTGTCCTGGAGCGTGAAGGGATACACGGGCTTCCCCTCGAGCGCCGCTGCGCCATGCGCTTCGACCTGATTGCGAGCAGCTGACGGGCAAAACTCTTGCCGTGCGTCGCTTGATCGACTACATCCGCCTCGTCCGAAGGGCCGTGATCGATCACAGCCGGGGGCGGCCTTTGAGGCTGGCTCCCGTTTGGTGTTGGAAGCGAGCTCGTCGGATACGGATCATGTTCGACGGCTCAGCGCCGCCAGCCTCCCTGCGAGGCAGCCTCCATGAGGCGCCGTCGGAGACGGTCCGGACCGCAGCACCAACCCAAACGGCGCTTGCCGGCTATCGCGGGATACGCGACCGGCGTCAGGAGAATGCATGTCAGCCGTAGAAAGCTATCACGCGGGTCGCGAGGATTTCGCCGCCCTGCTCGAGGAATCCTTCGCCCGTAACGACGCGCTTGAAGGTTCCGTTATCAAGGGCATCGTCGTCGCCATCGAGAAGGATATGGCGATCATCGATGTCGGCCTGAAGACTGAAGGCCGCGTCGCCCTCAAGGAATTCACCGGCCCCGGCCGCGACCAGGACATCAAGGTCGGCGACGAGGTCGAGGTCTATCTCGACCGGGTGGAGAACGCCCTCGGCGAAGCCGTGATCTCGCGCGACAAGGCTCGCCGCGAAGAAAGCTGGGTCAAGCTCGAGAAGGCCTATGAGGCTCGCGAGAAGGTCACCGGCATGATCTTCAACACGGTCAAGGGTGGCTACACCGTTGACCTCGACGGCGCCGTCGCCTTCCTGCCGCGTTCGCAGGTCGACATCCGTCCGATCCGCGACGTCGGCCCGCTGATGGGCCAGCCGCAGCCGTTCGAGATCCTCAAGATGGATCGTCGTCGCGGCAACATCGTCGTTTCGCGCCGCACGGTTCTCGAAGAGACCCGCGCCGAGGCCCGCTCCGAGCTGGTCGCCAGCCTCGAAGAGGGTCAGGTCATCGACGGCGTCGTCAAGAACATCACCGAATATGGTGCGTTCGTTGACCTCGGCGGCATCGACGGCCTGCTGCACGTGACCGACATGGCCTGGCGCCGCGTCAACCATCCGTCCGAGGTCGTAACCATCGGTCAGACGGTCAAGGTCAAGATCATCAAGATCAACCAGGAGACGCACCGCATCTCGCTTGGCATCAAGCAGCTGCTGGCCGATCCGTGGGATGGCATCGCCGCCCGTTATCCGGTCGGTGCGCGCCTCAAGGGCCGCGTCACCAACATCACGGACTACGGCGCGTTCGTCGAAGTGGAGCCGGGCATCGAAGGCCTCATCCACGTCTCCGAGATGTCCTGGACCAAGAAGAACGTCCACCCCGGCAAGATCGTCTCGACCTCGCAGGAAGTCGACGTTGCGATCCTCGAGGTCGATCAGGTCAAGCGCCGCATCTCGCTCGGTCTCAAGCAGACCCTGCGCAATCCGTGGGAGGTCTTCGCCGAGACCCACCCGTCGGGTTCGGTGGTCGAGGGCGAGGTCAAGAACAAGACCGAGTTCGGTCTCTTCCTGGGTCTCGAAGGCGACATCGACGGCATGATCCATCTCTCCGATCTCGACTGGAACCGTCCGGGCGAGCAGGTCATCGAGGAATACAAGAAGGGCGACATGCTTCAGGCTGTCGTTCTCGATGTGGACGTCGAGAAGGAGCGTATCTCGCTCGGCCTGAAGCAGCTTGGCGGCGATCCCTTCGTGGATGCCGGCGAGTTCAAGAAGGGCCAGGTCGTCACCTGTGAGGTGATCGAGGTCAAGGAAGCCGGTCTCGACGTCAAGATCACCGGCACCGACATGACCACCTTCATCAAGCGCGCCGAAATCGCCCGCGAGCGCTCCGAGCAGCGCCCCGAGCGTTTCGCGGCTGGCGAGAAGGTCGATGCCCGCGTCATCCTGTTCGACAAGAAGGCTCGCAAGATCCAGGTGTCGATCAAGGCGCTGGAAATGGCCGAAGAGAAGGAAGCGATCGCTCAGTTCGGTTCGTCCGACTCCGGCGCCTCGCTTGGCGACATCCTCGGCGCGGCCCTCAAGAAGGCCAGCACCGAGAAGAAGTGATCTTCGGGCCGCGTCTCGCGGCCTGACACATCCATCAGCCCGCGCGGAGAAATCCGCGCGGGCTTTTGTTTCGGCAAAGGGAAGCGGCATGAACGACATCGCGATCGGCATCGATTTCGGCACCACCAACAGCGTGGTCGCCCTGGCGCGGCCGGATGGTTCGGTCTCGACCCGCAGCTTTGCGACGAAGCAGGGCGCCGTCGACGCCTATCGCTCGGCGCTGATGTTCTGGCGCGAGGGGCGGCCGCCGCAGGCCCGCGTCGTTCATGTCAGCGGACCTGACGCCCTCGACATGGCGCTGGGCATGACGACCGAGCATCGCTTTCTGCAATCGCTGAAGACACATCTGTCCAGTCGTGCCTTCCAGGAGACGCGCCTGTTCGGAAAGCTGTATCGGCTCGAGGACCTGATCGGCGTCTTCCTCGCCGATCTCAGTGCGGGGCTCGATGACCTTTCGGAGACGCCCCTGATCTCGGGGCGCCCCGTGGTCTTCGCCGGCGAGCGTCCGGACGAGGAACTGGCCGTGAAACGCCTGTCGGCCTCCTATGCGAAGGCTGGCATGCCCAAGGTCGATTTCGCCTATGAGCCGCTCGGCGCGGCCTACTGGTATGCACGCGACCTGAAGACGCCCCAGACCATGCTGGTCGCCGATTTCGGCGGCGGCACGAGCGACTTCTCCGTGATGCGCTTCGAGCCTGGCGGGGCAGGGCGGCTGGAAGCGATCCCGCTCTCGCATGCCGGTGTCGGCGTCGCCGGTGACACCTTCGACTATCGCATCATCGAACATGCCGTCTCGCCACGGCTCGGCAAGGGCTCGCAGTATCGCTCGTTCGAGAAGCTGCTGCCGATCCCCGCCCATTACCACGCAGCCTTCGCGCAATGGCACCGGCTCTCGCTGATGAAGAGCCGCGAGACCATGGCCGAGCTCAAGGCACTGATCCGTGACGCGGTCGAGCCCGGCAAGCTCGAGGATCTGCTGACCGTGATCGAATACGATCTTGGCTACGAACTCTATCGCGCCGTCTCGGCGGCCAAGGTCGCGCTGTCGTCGCAGGACGAGACCGTGCTGAACTTCCGCCAGATGGATGTCAGCATCGAGGGGACGATCCGCCGTTCGGATTTCGAAAGCTGGATCGCCGAAGACGTCGCGTCGATCGAGGCGGCGCTCGATCGCGCCCTCGTCGAAGCCAAGGTCGAAGCCGGTGCGATCGAGGCCGTCTTCATGACCGGCGGAACATCGCATGTGCCGGCCGTGCGCGCCCTGTTCGACCGCCGTTTCGGCTCGCAACGTGTTCACATCGGTGACGCCTTCCGGTCTGTCGCAAGCGGCCTTGCGCTGTTGGCGCTCGATCGGCAAAGAGCGGTGCTCGACGCCTGAGGCCGAGCGTCGCCTTGCCCCGCCGCTGCGGCGAGGCTACATCACGGGCCCAGCCGGCGTCCGTGACCACAGGAGCGTTTACCCATGTCGTCCGATGCAGACCTGCTCGCCGACCGCCGCAACCTGCGGCGCAAACTGACGCTCTGGCGCCTGCTCGCCGTTCTTGGCGTCATCGCGGCGGCTATCGTCGCGGGGCTGGCCTGGAGCGGCAACGCGCCCGGTTCGACCTCCCGCGCGCATATTGCCCGGGTCACCATTTCTGGTTTCATCTCCGGCGACAGGCGCACGCTCGATCTGATCAAGTCGCTCGAGGACAGCCGGGCGTCCGCCGTTGTGCTCCGGATCGACAGCCCCGGCGGCACCACCAGCGGTTCCGAGGCCTTGCACATCGCGCTGCGCAGTCTGGCGGCCAAGAAGCCGATGGTGGCGGTTGTTGACGGGCTCGCCGCCTCGGGCGGCTATATCGCGGCCATGGGGGCGGACCGCATCGTGGCGCGCCAGACCTCGCTCGTCGGCTCGATCGGCGTGCTCTTCCAGATCCCCAATGTCGGCCAGCTGCTCGACACCGTCGGGGTCAAGGTCGAGGAAATCAAATCGAGCCCGCTGAAGGCGGCGCCGAACGGCTTTGAGCCGACCTCGCCTGAGGCGCGCGCCGCGCTGCAGCGCGTTGTCGAGGACAATTACGATTGGTTCAAGCGCCTTGTCGGCGATCGCCGCAAGCTCGGCGAGACGGAGATTGCCGTCGTATCGGATGGCCGCGTCTATTCCGGCCGGCAGGCGGCCGGCCTCAAGCTGGTCGACGAGATTGGCGGCGAGCCGGAGGCGATCGCCTGGCTCGAGCGCGAGAGGAATGTCGCGAAGGATTTGCCGGTGCGCGACTGGCGCCGCCGCAACGAGTCGTCCTCGTTCGGCCTGTGGAGCGCCGGCGAGGCGATGGCCCGCGCAGCCGGTCTTGAATCGCTGGCCGTGATCATCGCGCGGGCTGCCGATCAGCCGGTTGGCCTGCGGCTTGACGCGCCCTTGGCGCTCTGGCAGCCTGTCGCCGAAAAGTGATGTTGATACAATCGGTTATATTGGACACATGATAAAATCTGAACTCGTTCAACGCATCGCCGAGCGCAACACTCACCTCTACCAGCGCGATATCGAGAACATCGTCACGGCTATCCTTGACGAGGTCGTCAAGGCGCTGGGGCGTGGGGACCGTGTCGAACTGCGCGGCTTTGGTGCATTCTCACGCAAGGCCCGCGCCGCAAGGGTCGGCCGCAATCCTCGCACCGGTGATGCGGTCGAGGTCGAAGAGAAGTTCGTGCCCGTCTTCAAGACGGGCAAGGAGCTTCGCCAGAGGCTGAACGGCAAGCACTGACGTCCGGTCGGATGTCAGGCTCGCTCGTGCGGCACGCCAGGAAAAACCCATGAAAGCTTTCTTCAAGGCGCTGATCCTCGTGCCGGTCGCCTTGGCGATCGTCCTCTTCTCGATCGCGAACCGGGGCCCCGTGCGCGTCTCGCTCGATCCGTTCAGCCGTGACGCACCGACACTCGCCTTCGATCTGCCGCTCTTCGCCGTGGTTCTGGCCGCGATTGCCGCGGGCGTCCTGATCGGCGGCCTCGCCTCATGGATCGCGCAGGGCAAGCATCGCAAGGCGGCGCGACGCAATCGTCGCGAGGCCGAGGCTCTGCGCAGCGAGGCGCAGTCATTGCGGGCCGCTGTGCCCGATTCCGCCCTGCCGGCTTTGACCAGCCGCAACAGCTGATTGACGAAAGACAGATGCGCGTTATCTCCGCGGCGGAAATCGACCGCCTTCTCACTTTCCCCGCCTTGATCGATGCGCTGGACGGAGCCTTTCGCGGCGACATCGTCACGCCTGTCCGCCATCACCACGAGATCGAACGGCCGGCCGATCACGCCACGCTTCTGCTGATGCCGGCTTGGACCGGGCCGGCTGCGCCGGAGGCTTTCCTCGGCACCAAAGTCGTCACGGTTTATCCGTCGAACGGCTCGCTGAGCCTGCCGAGCGTGATGGGTACATACCTGCTGATGAACGGCTCGACGGGTGCGCCGCTCGCTGCGCTCGATGGCGCGCGCCTCACGGCCTGGCGGACGGCCGCTGCCTCCGCGCTTGCCGCGCGCAAGCTCGGGCATCCCCATGGCAAGCGCATGCTGATGGTCGGGTCGGGCGCCCTGGCGCCCTTCCTGATCAAGGCGCACAGCGCCGTGCGCGATTTCGAGGATATTGCCATATGGGGGCGCCGCCGTGAGGGGAGCGAGGCGGTGGCGGAAGCCCTGGCGGCAGAGGGTATCACCGTGCGCGTCAGCGACGACCTCGAGGGCGACGCGCGGCAGGCGGACCTGATTTCCTGTGCGACGCTTTCACGCGAGCCCATTGTCATGGGCCGCTGGTTGAAGCGCGACGCCCATCTCGACCTCGTCGGCGCGTTCAATCTGGCGATGCGCGAGGCCGATGACGAGGCTTTGCACCGTGCCCGTGTCTTCGTCGACACCGAAGCCGCCCTGAAGGAGGGCGGCGATGTGGCGGTGGCGATCAAGGCCGGTGCCTACGAGGCGGACAAAATCGCCGGCACGCTGGCTCAGCTGTGCCGCGGCGAAGTCGCCGGGGCCAACGAGGATGGTGAGATCACCCTGTTCAAGTCAGTCGGCACCGCGATCGAGGATCTGGCCGCGGCCATGCTGGTCTGGCACCTCGCCAACCCCAGCTGACGCCGTCAGACACGGACGGGCACGCCTCCGATCGCACCAAGCAGCCAAAGCACCAGCACGACCATCAAAACGAGGCCGACGACACCGCCGAGGCCGGCTGTGCCATAGCTGCGATGACCATAATATCCGCCGCCGCCGAGCAGCAGGATCACAAGCAGAACGATAACGAGTGTCGACATGACGTGCCCCTCTCCCTGTCGCATCGCGCTGCCGCGATGCGACAGGATGCGACAGGGAAACGTCCCGGGTGTACCGAGAGTTCCCCTAGCTGTGCCGCTCACTCGACCTTGACGCCGACCTCGCGGATCAACTCGCCCCATTTCTTCATTTCCGCCTGCAGAAAGGCTGCGAGTTCGGCCGGCGTGTTGCCGACGGGCTCCGCCGCCAGCAGGTCCATCTTGCCGCGGAGCGCCGGGTCCGCAAGTCCGGTCTTGGTGTCGGCATGAATCCTGTCGATGATCGCCTGCGGCGTCTTCGCCGGTGCGAACAGCGCGAACCATGAAGACACGTCGAAGCCAGGTACGACATCGGCGATCGGCGCGAATTCCGGTGCGGTCGGCGAGCGTTTGGCCGTGGTGATACCGAGACCACGGATCGAGCCTGAACGGACATGCGGCAACGCCTGGGTGATGTTGTCGAAGATCAGGTCGACCCGCCCGCCGATCAGGTCCTGTGTAGCCTGCGCGGTTCCGCGATAAGGCACGTGGACCATCTTGGTGCCGGTCAGCTTCTGGAACAATTCGCCGGAGAGATGGACGGAGGTGCCGACGCCGGACGAGGCATAGGTCAGCTTGCCAGGATTGGCTTTCGCGTAGGCGACGAGTTCGGCCGTATCCTTGACCGGGAGATCCTTGTTCACGACCAGCAGGTTCGGCACCAGCGCGACCATGGTGATCGGCGCGAGATCCTTGGCCGGATCATAGTTCAGCCTGGCGTAGAGGTACTGGTTCGTCGCCATGCCGACCGAGACGATGAGGAAGGTGTCGCCGTTCGGTTCGGCCTTCGCCACCGCATCGGTTCCTATATTGCCGCCGGCGCCCGGCTTGTTCTCGATGACGATATTGGTGCCCCAGGTCTGGCCGAGCCTCTCGGCGACGAGGCGCCCGAGTACGTCCGTCGCCCCCGCGGGCGGGAAGGGTACGACGAGTTTCAGCGTCCTCCCCTGCGGCCAGGAGCCCTGTGCGAAGCTCACCTTGCCGGGCAAGGCCAGGCTTGCGCCAAGCCCTCCAAGCAGCGCGCGGCGGTCGATTCTGGCGTCCGTCATCAGCGTTATCTCCTCCCGTGGGCGCGATCTTCTTCTGGGCGAAGGCGCCCGATCGCTGCGCAGCCAAGGCTGCAACCCTGCGTAGGCGTTGTCCATGCCTGGTACGTGTGACGTTTCTCGTGCTTGACCTGATCTTCAAAACCCGGCGTTCTCGGGCGATGCAGAGCACGAATCGCCCGCTCCTGGCCCTGTCCGCCTTGCTCCTGGCCGCGCTGACGGCGCCGGTCGTGCATGCGCAATCGACTGCGGAGGAGGAAGCGAAGCGTCGGGCGGCCAATATCGCAGCCTTTCCGGACGCGGCGCGCGCCTTGTTTGGGCAGACGACGACGCCTGCCAGCATGGCGGCTCGTGCCATCGGCTCCTATGCGAGGGGGTGTCTCGCCGGTGGGACGGCGATGCCGGTCGACGGAGAGAGCTGGCAGGTGATGCGGCTGGCCCGGAACCGCAATTGGGGCCACCCCGCGCTGATTTCCTATCTGGAGACGCTTGCCCGCAACGTGCCCAGGATCAACGGTTGGCCCGGCCTGCTGGTTGGCGACATCTCCCAGCCGCGCGGCGGTCCGATGCTGACCGGCCATGCTTCGCACCAGATCGGCCTCGATGCCGATGTCTGGCTCACGCCGATGCCGAAGCAGCGCCTCGGCGGCGACGCACGCGAGAACATGTCGGCGGTGAACATGGCGCGCGCCGATTGGCGCGATGTCGACCCGAAGAACTGGACGCCGGCCCATACCAAGCTGATCAAGTCCGTGGCCGCCGAACCGCGCGTCGAGCGCATCTTCGTCAATCCCGCGCTCAAGGTTGCATTGTGCCGCGAGGCCGGTGCGGATCGCTCATGGCTTGAGAAGGTCAGGCCGATGTGGGGCCATAACTACCATTTCCATATCCGGCTGAGCTGTCCGGCGGGAATGGAGGGCTGCTCCGGCCAGGAACCGCCGAATTTCGGCGACGGCTGCGGCGCAGAACTGTCCGGCTGGGTCGAGCGGCAATACAAGGCGATCTTCAATCCGCCCAAGCCGCGCCCGGGGCCGAAGCCCAAACCGAAGCCGCCGATGTCCGTGGATGCACTGCCGGCTGAATGCCGGCAGGTGCTGGTCTCACGCTGACCCTGCTCTCAGTAGCGCCGGCCGCCGCCGGTCTGGGCCCGGCCATAGGCAAAGGGGTCGTTGCCCGGCGAAATCTGCGGCTGTGCCTGTTCCTCGCCCTGCATGTCCATGACGCCATTGCCCTCGTCATCGCCGACGATCAACTCTTCGGTCGGAGGGACGGAGCCCGGCAGCATCAACGGGCCTTGCGCGGCGCTCGGTGGTGTCTCCGGGCGGTAGCGCGGCGGGTTGAGCGGCTGCTCGTCGAGATAACGCCGCTGGGCATCGAGGCTCTGGCCGCCCCGATGGTTTGCGACGGGATAGCCACTGTAGACTGCGCCGGGAGGACGCAAGCCGTCGCTGGGTTGTCGCAACATGCTGCCCGAGGCGCCTGCCACCACGGTTGGGAGATTGTCGCGCATCGACTTCTGCGCGGTCGTGTAGGTGCGTGCCGGGTCCGGCGGCGGCAGGTTGTAGTTCGGGGTGTATTTGATCACCGGCTTGCAGATCTGCCGGCCCTTGGCGTGCCGCGCCAGATCAATGTGGAAGTGATCGTAGTGGAACATGTCCGCACCCGGCCCGAGCACAGTCGAAAACTGCTGGCAGGCGCCGACGAAAACCTCGCGCAGGAAGGCCTGCTCTTCCGGCGAGCCGTGCCAGCCGTCCTTGACGGTGATGTTGCGCCCGTCATTCAGCCGGAAGGAGAACACATCCACGGCGTTGCCGAAGGCATGCTCGGACGTCCGGCTGGTGCCGGTGCCGTTGTTCATCGCCCGGCAGGAATAGGAGCCAGCTCTGAGCTCGATCACCTGGGCGCCGAGTACGTTCTGCGCCGCTGGTTGCACCACTTCGGCCAGCCACTTGTCGGTGGTGGCGACGATGGGGCAACCGAGCGTGGCATTGCTGGTGAGGTGAACCGAGCCACCCGAGAAGGCCGAGACACGGAGCGGCCTGGTCATGCCGCAGGTGCCCGGCCCGTCGATCGGCTTCTCGCGCAGGCTGACATAGGACGAGAGCGGGACCTGACGGGAGGCCATACAGGCGGCTTCCGCCTGGTCGCGCCAGGCGGCACGCTGTGCTTTCTGGAACTTGCCGCAGCCGGCAAGACCGGTGGCGCCGATGGCGCCGAGCGCGAAGAGGGCGAGATGAACGCGTCGCATGACCGATCAAATGCGACCCGTTTGGTGAACGGTTTCTCAACCCAGTGAGCCCTGTACGCCACAGGCGGATTAACTTTGGAGCGGCGGTTAACGAGTGGTTAGCGGGCCAGTCCTGCCTGACCTAAGGCGATCCGGCGCATCGACGCCATGCGCCAAGGGGGATGTCCGGCGGTATCGCAGTGCGCTGAAATCATGCCAGCATCCGTCCCGAGCATCGGCCCGAAAAGTGGATTGCGGTTTTCGGGATGGCCGATGCGAACTTAGATCATCGGCCCGAAAAGTGGATTGCGGTTTTCGGGATGGCCGATGCAAACACAGATTGGATCGTCGGTCCGATGATCCAACCAAAGTCAGCCCTTCGAGGATCTTGCATGCTGTCCGCTCGCGCCATTGCCCATCAGGTTTCCAGTGGCGCTGTGAGCGCGGCTGATGCGCTGGCCGATTGCGCCATGCGCATTGCCGCGAGGGAGCCGGACATTCGTGCCTTCGCCAGTCGGTCCGAACGGCTGGAGCCCGGCTCCGGCCCGCTCGCGGGCGTCGCATGCGGCGTCAAGGACATCATCGACACTGCCGATCTGCCGACCGGCATGGGCTCCTCTATCTATGATGGCTGGCAACCGCGCGCCGACGCGCCGATCGTGATGGCGCTCAAGGCCGCCGGGGCGACAATCGCGGGCAAGACCCACACCACCGCCTTTGCCTTCCTCGACCCGGCGCCGACGCGCAATCCGCATGACCTCACGGCGAGTCCGGGAGGGTCGTCGGCGGGTTCGGCGGCGGCGGTCGCAGCCGGCATGATCCCCTTGGCGATCGGCACGCAGACCGGTGGCTCGGTCATTCGCCCCTCGTCCTATTGCGGTGTCGCAGGCATCAAGCCCTCCTATGCGTTGTTGCCGACAGTCGGCATCAAACCCTTCTCCTGGTCGCTCGATACCGCCGGGCTGATGGCAGCGAGCGCCGACGATCTGGGTTTTGCACTGGCGGCCCTGACGGGGCGGCCTGAATTGGACGCTGACGTGGCGAGGTTGGAGGGCTTGCGGATCGGCGTGACGCGCCAGCCCTTTGCCGGGGAGCCGGAGGCGGGTTCGGAAGCCGCGCTGACTGCGGCTCTCGCTCTTGTCGCGAAGGCGGGAGCGATCGTGGTCGAGCTCGCGGCGCCGCAGGCCCTGGTTGAAGCCTTCCACGCCCATGGCCCGCTGCAGGATTTCGAGGCCGCGCAGGCGCTCTCCTGGGAGCATCGCAACCATCGCGGCGTGATCCCGCCCAAGCTCTCGGCCTATCTCGATGCGGCGGGAGCCGTTTCGCCGGTGCAGTATGACCAAGCGCGTGCGTTATCGCGGCGCGGGCGCGACGCCTGCCGTGACCTCTTCGCCGGAGTCGACGTCGTTGTGAGCTATGCCGCGCCGGGCGAAGCGCCGGATACGCTGGGCTCGACCGGCGATTCCCGCTTCAACCGATTGTGGACTTTGCTCGGCACGCCATGCCTGACGATTCCAGTGACGACGGGGCCTCGCGGATTGCCGGTTGGGGTTCAGATTATTGGTCGTTTCGGGGGGGATGATCGCGTTATCGCGGTGGCGAAGGCCTTGGAAAGACTTGTCGTCTCAAGGAGATGATCTTCTTTATCCACAAATCAAATCAATGATTTAATGATGTGTTAGGGATACAATAGGCTCTGCCACGCCGCCGTCATGGCACAGCCCCCTTGCGGCCATCGTCAGTTCTGCTAGCTTCCGTGACAGGTCAATGACAAAGGAGGATGCGATGAGCCTCACGCTGAGTCTCGACCGGTTGGCGATGGGCGCGGCCTTTGTGTTCATGATCGCCATCGTGTTGGGGGCGTTCTGACTGCCGTCAGTCTTAAGTCGAATGGACCACAAGAGCGTTTGAAGAGACGCCGTCGAACAAGGGTTCGGCGGCGTTTTTCTTGTGCCGGAATGGGCCGATCAACTCTCGGGGCAGGGATTTTCCGTGACCCGCCAGGACATCATGTTGATGACCCGGCCGCATTCAGCGAGCCGCCGGCCTTGGTTCGTCTTGATGCAGGCAGTCGCCCCTTCAGCAATCTTTCGGCCATCGCTCCAGCAGAAGCAGAGCGGCTCGGGCGCCTGGGCGAGGCGCGGTGGATCGAGGGCTACAGCCGGTTCTCCCGCTCTCGATGTTGCGAATGGGACAAGCGTCAGTAGCGTGGCAAGGGTGAGGCAGCGCAGCGCGTGCGATGCATTCTGGCGCGGCCTCCGTGACATCCGGATCATGGCACACTCCTTCGCCGGCCCGCGCACGGGCGATGGGGGCGAATAAGCCAGTTTAGCACGGCTCCGGGGCCCGCATGAAATATTGATTATTATTTTGGCTCACGCGCTTGGCCGCCCGACCTTGCGCAAGGGCAGGGCGCGCGCCATATTTCGCGGCAGCGAGCCCAAAGGGGGCTCCGGGAGGAACCATGTCACTGATTTCACTTGCTCGGCGTGGCCGGGTCGTCGCCGTGGTCGCTGGTGCGCTTTTGCTCGTTCCCGTGCTGGCCGAGGCTCGTCCTGGTGGCGGCAAGGGTTTCGGCAGCCGCGGCACGCGTACCTATTCGGCTCCGGCCCCGACGAATACCGCGCCGACGGGCGCACAGCCTTTCCAGCGTAGCGCTGCTCCGACGCCGTCTCCGTCGATGGCTGGTCCGGCCGCTGGCGCGGCGGGTGCTGCCGCACAGGCGGCGCGTCCGTCCATGGCACGTAACCTGATGATGGGCGTCGGCGCCGGCCTGCTCGGTGCTGGCCTGTTCGGGATGCTTTCGGGCTCGGGCTTCTTCAGCGGCCTGGCTTCACTGGCCGGCATCTTCGGCTTCCTGCTGCAGATCGCGCTGATCGGCGGCCTGATCTTCCTCGCGATGCGCTTCTTCCGTCGCAGGTCCGAGCCGCAGCTCGCCACCGCTGGCGGACCGATGTCGCGTGAGGCTGCCCAGCCTCAGCCGAATCCGCGCATGTCTGCGATGGGCGGCCTCGGTGGCGGCGCACCGCGCGCGCCGTCCAAGCCGGTCGAGATCACGCTCGCGGGCGAGGATTTCAGCAGCTTCGAGCGGCTGCTCGGCGAAGTGAACACGGCCTATTCGAATGAGAACCAGCAGGTCCTCCGCGAGAAGCTGACGCCCGAAATGGCCGGCTATTTCGCTGACGATATCGCCGAGAACGCCGCCAAGGGGCTGGTTGACCGGGTCTCCGACGTCAAGCTGCTGCAGGGCGATCTCTCGGAAGCCTGGCGCGAAGACGATTTCGAGTACGCAACCGTTGCGATGCGCTTCAGCCTGATCAACGCGCTGACCGAGCGCGCTACCGGGCGCATTGTCGAAGGCAACGCGACCGTCCCGCAGGAGGTCACGGAACACTGGACCTTCGTGCGCTCGCGCGGCGGTGACTGGAAGCTCTCGGGCATCCAGCAGGCTGCCTGACGCGACAGCGATCAAAGCAAGTATCAGCGGCCGGGGAACTTCCCCGGCCGTTTTTCGTTTTGCCGTCTAGCGGGGCCGACCTTGTCGGCTTGTTCGACCATTGTCCCGGGCGGGGGGCCTCGGGCGCCCGTCGAAGGCAGAGTGGTTTCGCGCGATGCGGCGATGCTCTATAGCCGCTGCGTCATCGTCCCCGACTGGTCAGGAGCTTCCCCTCATGAGCGACATGCGTCTCGTCGTTGTCGGCGCCGCCGGGCGCATGGGGCGAATGCTGATCAAAGCGATCACCGAGGCCGAGGGTTGCACCGTTTCCGCCGCGATCGAGCGTCCCGGTTCCACCGCACTGGGCCAGGATGCCGGTATTCTGGCCGGATTGCCTGCGCTGGGCGTGCCAGTGACCGATGACGCACTGCCGGCCTTCGTCGAGGCCGAGGGAGTGCTGGATTTCACAGCGCCTGACGCCTCCGTCGCCTTCGCAGCCCTCGCCGCGCAGGCCCGTATCGTCCATGTCGTCGGCACCACGGGCATGGAGCCGGTCCATCTCGCGAAGCTCGAAGCGGCTGCGCGCCATGCTGCGATCATCCGCTCCGGCAATATGAGCCTCGGCGTGAACCTGCTGGCGGCCCTGGTCCGCAAGGTTTCTGCCACGCTGGGCACGGACTGGGATATCGAGATCGTCGAAATGCATCACCGGATGAAGGTCGATGCACCATCGGGCACGGCGGTGCTGCTCGGCGAGGCCGCGGCACAGGGACGGGATGTCTCGCTCACTGAGGCGCGCGTCGCCTCGCGCGATGGCCATACTGGCGTGCGCCCGCCGGGTGCGATCGGGTTTGCGGCGTTGCGCGGCGGCACCGTGGTTGGCGACCACAAGGTCATCTTCGCCGGCGCAGGCGAGCGACTGGAGCTGGCGCATGTCGCCGAGGACCGTGGCCTGTTCGCGCAAGGCGCGGTCAAGGCGGCGCTCTGGGGCAGGGGGCGCAAGCCCGGCCTCTACTCGATGGTCGATGTCCTCGGCCTCGATACGCTGTGACGGCGCGCCCGTGACCAGGCTTGCCGTCGCTCCCGGCGTGTTTCATTGGCCGGGCTATCTTTCACCCCAAGCGCAGGCGGCGCTGCTGGCTGAACTGCGGGAGGTTGCCCGGCAGGCACCGTTCTTCTCACCGCGGATGCCGAAGACCGGCAAGCCGTTCTCCGTGCGAATGACCAATTGCGGCTCGCTCGGCTGGGTGTCGGATCTGGCCGGCTATCGCTACCAGGCCCAGCATCCCGAGACCGGCGCACCCTGGCCGCCAATGCCGGCCGTGCTGCTGGATGCCTGGCGTGCGCTTGCCGGCTACCCGCACGCTCCCGAGGCCTGCCTCGTCAATTTCTACGAGGCGAGCGCGAAGATGGGTCTGCATCAGGACCGTGACGAACTGGAGTTCGACGCGCCGGTGCTGTCGCTGTCGCTCGGGGATACGGCGGTGTTCAGGATCGGCGGCACGGAACGAGGCGGCAAGACCCTCTCGCTGAAACTTGCCTCGGGCGATGCATTGCTCTTCGGCGGCGAGGCACGCCTCGCCTATCACGGCATCGACAGGATCCTGGCGGGCTCGTCAGCCCTGCTGCCGCAGGGGGGGCGGATCAATCTGACCTTGCGGCGTGTGACGAAACCCGGCGGTTAGATCATCGGACCGGATGTCGTATCCGATGACCTAACCTTCTGTGTTCGCACCGGCTTTCCCGAAAACCGCAATCCACCTTTCGGGCCGATGCCTTGATCAGGCAGAGCCCGAGCCGGGCAGGCTCGGAAATGACCAGCCGAGCAGGATCGAGCCGGCGCGCAAGCCAAATCCGGCCGCCAGGCCCCCGAGCATTACGAGGAGCGGGCTGAGACCGAGGCCGGAGAGGAACGCCGTCATGGCTGCACCGGTGGCCGCGGCGGTCACATAGAAATCCCGGCTCCACAGCACCATCGGCCTGTCGCCGGCAAGGATGTCGCGCAGGATACCGCCGAACGAGGCGGTGACAGCTCCAAGCGCCACGGCCGATAGAACCGGGACGCCGACCATCAGCGCCTTCTGCGTGCCGACGACCGCGAACAGCGCAAGCCCGGCGGCATCGGCCCAGATCAGCATGCGCTTGCCCATCCAGCCATCGAGCGTGCCGGGTCGAAAATAGGCCGTTGCCCAGGCAACCAGCGCGACGATGGTACAGACGATCACTTCCGACGGCGCCTGCACCCAGCCGACGCCGCGGTCGAGCACGAGATCGCGCAAGGTTCCGCCACCGACGCCGGTGACCGTCGCAAGCAGGATGAACCCGAACGGATCCATCCCCTTGCGGACCGCGACCAGCGCTCCCGTCAAAGCGAAGACCGCAACGCCAGCGGCCTCCAGCACGGTTCAGTGGCCTGTATTGGTGTCGCCGGCCTCGGCCGAAGGCGCCTTCGGCGCGCCGGCGGAGACGCCGACCAAGGCCGGCCGCAGCACGCGCTCGCCGATCTTGTAGCCGGTCTGCACGACCTTCGAGACAAGCCCCTTGGCGATGCCGGCGTCGGGCGCCTCGAACATTGCCTGGTGCAGATGCGGGTCGAACTTCTCGCCATGGGGGTCGATGCGGCGCACGCCATGGCGTTCCAGGGTCTTCAGCAGTTCGCGTTCGGTAAGCTCGACGCCTTCGACCAGCGCCTTCAGCGCCGCTTCGCCTTCGGTGCGAGCGGTCTCCGGCAGGCTCTCGAGCGCGCGGCGCAGATTGTCGGCCGAACCGAGCAGGTCTCGCGCGAAGCTCGTCACCGCATAGGCCTTGGCGTCGGCAATCTCACGCTCGGTGCGCCGGCGCAGGTTCTCCATGTCGGCCAGCGTGCGCAGCAGCTTGTCCTTGAGGTCGTTGCGCTCGGCTTCGACCTGCCCAAGCTGGGCCTCGAGCCCGGACTCGAGTGGGGCCGGCTCGTTCGCCTCTTGGGCGGCCATCTGGGCGGCCATGTCCGGGTTCGGTTCGTCGGTCGCAGGGTTCCGCGTCATCGCCTCATCCAATTCAAATCATGGGGCTGGTCGTCACTCGGGAGTACGACAGCGTTCGAGGCCGATATCGGCCTTGTGGTCCGTGAAATCAAGCGCGGGCGGGCACGCGCGTCTTTCCGCCCTGTGCCTTCTCGTGATCAAAAGCGAAAACCTCCAGCAGCGCCTTGCGGATGCTGAACTGCCGCGTCGTGCCGGTGATCTTGGCGTTGGTCAGGTCGGTCACGTAGAAAACGTCGACGGCCTTCTCCCCGAAGGTGGCGATATGGGCCGAGGCAATATTGAGGTTGAGCTTCCCGATCGCGGTGGTGAGATCGTAGAGCAGGCCCGGGCGGTCGAGGCCGGAAACCTCCAGAACAGTGTGGCGGGTCGAGAGCACGTTGTCGATGATCACCTCCGGCGCGACCTGGAACGTGGCGCCGCGTGGCGGCGGCGCGCGGCGCTGCGCCACCAGATCGGCAATCTTGATCTCACCCTTGAGCGCCCGTTCGATCGCGGCGGCAATGCGGCCGGCCCGGCGCAACTCGTCATCGTCGCGCTCGAAGGCGCGCGAGATGAAGATCGTGTCGAGCACGAGGCCATCGGTGGTCGTGAAGATCTGGGCATCGACGATATTGCCGCCGGCCGCGGCGCAGGCACCGGTGACGATGGCGAGCAGGCGCGGATGGTCGGGCGCCAGAATGGTCAGCTCCGTGATGCCGCGGAACTGGTCGGTCTCGACCAGCGTTGCGGTGGTGCGCCCTTCCGCTTCGGCCCCGCGCAGGAAGCGCGCCTGCTTTTCCTGGCGCGGCAGGTCGACCTTGATCCAGTAGGCCGGGTAATGACGTGCGAGATAGGCCTCGCGTTCCACCTCGCCCCAGTCGGCCAGCGCCTCCTTGAGCGCGTCCTGTTTCTGTTCGACGCGCGCCCGGCGCTCGATACCGGAATGACCGCCGGCCAGCACGATTTCGGTCTCGTAGTAGAGCGTGCGCAGGAGTTGCCCCTTCCAGCCATTCCAGACGCCGGGGCCGACTGCCTTGATGTCGGCAACGGTCAGGATGAGGAGGAGCTTCAGCCTTTCCAGGGTCTGCACAGTGGCAGCAAAGCTCTCGATCGTTTTGGGGTCGCCGAGATCGCGGCTCTGGGCGACGGTCGACATGTCGAGATGGTGCTGGACCAGCCAGGCGACGGTCTCGGTCTGCGCCTCGCTGAGCCCGAAGCGCGGGCAAAGCTTGCGTGCGATCCGGCTGCCGGCTTCCGAATGGTCTTCCGGCTTGCCCTTGGCGATATCGTGCAGGAACAACGCGACATACAGCGCGCGGCGGTTGGTGATGGTCGGGAAGATCGAGTTCGAAAGCGGATGCTCGGCCTCGAGCGCGCCGGCCTCGATTTCGGAGAGAACGCCGATCGACCGGATCAGATGCTCGTCGACGGTGTAGTGGTGATACATGTTGAACTGCATCATCGCGACGACGCGCCCGAATTCGGGCACGAAGCGGCCAAGCAGTCCGGATTCGTTCATGCGGCGCAGCACGGCCTCCGGCGCGCGCCGTGACGTCAGGATATCCAGAAAGATCCGGTTCGCCTCGCGGTCGTTACGCAGGTGCGGCGTGACCAGCTTGAGCGACTGCGTCACCAGCCGGCTTGCATCGGGATGAATGGCAATGTCGTTCCGGCTGGCGATTTCATAGAGCCTGAGCAGATTGATCGGGTCGCGCCTGAAGGCGTCGCCGTCGACGACGTTGAGCCTCTGGCTCTTCAGCGTGAAGTCGGGGTGGCCGAGCGCGCGCACCTGCCGCCGCTTGGTGAAGGTACCGAGCAGGCTCGTCAGGCTCGCCCGCGGCTTCTGCTGGCGCGCCTCGAGGGCGGCGCAGACGATCGCGGTCAGGTCGCCGACATCCTTCGCCACCAGGAAATAGGCCTTCATGAAGCGCTCGACCGGGGCCTGGCCGCTGCGGCCGGCATAGCCGATCGCCGTTGCCACCTGCCGCTGCAGGTCGAAGGAAAGGCGCTCCTCTGCCCGGCCTGTAATGAAATGCATCCAGCAACGCACCCGCCAGAGAAATTCCTCCGAGCGCTGGAACATCAGCAGTTCCTTGCGGTCGAACAGCCCGGCGGTGACCAGTTCATCGGCGTCATGGACCCGGTAGGCGTATTTGGCGATCCAGAACAATGTGTTGAGGTCGCGCAGGCCGCCTTTGCCGTCCTTGACGTTGGGCTCGACGAGATAGCGCGATGATCCCGCGCGGCGCACGCGTGCTTCGCGTTCGGCAAGCTTGGCCTCGGTGAAGGCGGGCGCCGAGCCCTCGACCACCTCGGCTTCGAAGCGCTGTGCCATCTCGTCGAAGAGCGCCCGGTCGCCGGTGAGAAAGCGGGCTTCCAGCAAGGCGGTGCGGATCGTCATGTCGGCGCGCGCTTCCCGGATACAGTCGTCGACCGAGCGCACGGAATGGCCGACCTTCAGCTTCAGGTCCCAGAGAGGATAGAGCATCGCCTCGACCACGCTCTCGCCCCAGGCCGTCTGCTTGTGCGGGAACAGGAAGAGCAGGTCGACATCCGATCCTGGCGCCAGCGTACCGCGGCCATAGCCGCCAACGGCGACGACCGCGATCCGCTCGGAGGAGGACGGGTTTACGGCGGGGTAGAAGTGCTCGCTCGCCGCCACATGCAGGCAGCCGACGATGCCGTCCATCATCGCTGACAGGCGCTGGGCGCAGGCAAGGCCATTACGCTCCTCGCTCAGGATTTCCTTGGCGGAGGCGTGACCTTCCTCGAGTGTATGGCGCAGGCAGGCGACCAATTCCTGCCGCAGATCGGCGGCCGAAGCCTTCCGCAGCTTTCTGGCCAGCCAGGCAACGGCGGCGGCAGGATTCGCCAGCACGTCCGCGAGGGCAAAGTATGGGGCATCGGCGCTGATCGACACGGACGGCATGACCTTCGGATATCGCGCAGGACGGCTTCGAACCGAGCCGCTGGTAACATGGTGACGGGATTCCCAGAAACCACAAATTACACGTAATATTCTGTGTAATATATCATTTAACAGTCCATCTGAGTTTGTTTGACAAACAGAACGATTGGACCTAGAAAGAGGACACGCGCCGATTTGAGCCACCAGCTTGCGGGCGCGAAACAAGTGCAGCTAAAGCGTGGGGTAGAGGAGAGGCTCAGCTCTCTCTCGATCCCTTCGCGTCACCGACACGGGGATCGACAATGAGCGTCATCAGAACAGTCAGCCGCCGTCTTGTGCTCGCCGGACTTGCCTTGGCCGGCGCAGGCTTGGGTGCTGTCAGCGCCAATGCCCAGGCGCCGAAGGAAATCCGCATCGACTACGCCACCTACAATCCCGTCAGCCTGGTGCTGAAGGAGCGTGGCACGCTGGAGAAGGCTCTCGCCCCCGAGGGCATCACGGTGCGCTGGGTGCAATCCGCCGGATCGAACAAGGCGCTCGAATTCCTCAATGCCGGCTCGATCGATTTCGGCTCGACGGCTGGCGCTGCCGCCTTGATCGGCAAGATCAACGGCAACCCGATCAAGTCGATCTATGTCTATTCGCGGCCTGAATGGACGGCGCTGGTCACCGGTGCCAAGAGCGAGATCACGAAAGTCGCCGATCTCAAGGGCAAGCGTGTCGCCGTCACGCGCGGCACCGATCCGCATATCTTCCTGGTGCGGGCCCTGGCCGAATCCAAGCTGACCGAGAAGGACGTCAAGCTCGTGCTGCTGCAGCATGCCGATGGCCGCCTCGCGCTCGAGCGTGGCGATGTCGATGCCTGGGCCGGGCTCGACCCTCTGATGGCTGCGGCCGAGGTCGAGAGTGGCGCCAAACTGTTCCACCGCAAGGCCGAGGACAACACCTGGGGCATCCTGAATGTACGCGAGGACTTCGCCAATGAGCACCCGGCGCTGGTCCGCAAGGTGCTGGCCGCCTACGAGGAGGCCCGTGCCTATGCGCTCGCCAATCCGGCCGAGCTGAAGAAAGTGCTCGTCGACTATACCAAGCTCTCCGATGCGGTCATCGAGCGCCAGCTCACCCGCACCGAGTTGACCCATTCCGCGATCGGGCAGGCCCAGGCCGACACCATCCTGGCCGCTGGCTTGGCACTCAAGGAAGCGGGCGTCCTGCCGGCGACGACCGACGTCAAGGCGGTGGTCGACAACCTGCTCGATCGTCGCTTCGCCGCCGCCAGCAACTGAGCCCGGACGAGCAGACGCAAGCCGGAACGATGAGCACGCTGGGACTCGCTACGATTGCCGAGGGTAGGCGGCGTCCGGATGACCTCCGGAAACCCCGCGGCCTCGGTTTGGCTGGCCTGTTGCTGCCGCTTCTTCTGGCTGCTCTCTGGGAGTTCCTGGTCGGTGCCGGCCTGGCCAATGGTCGTCTGATGCCGCCACCGAGCGTGGTCGGCAAGACACTTTGGCAACTCGCCGTCTCGGGCGAGCTCCTGACCCATGCGTCGGCCACGCTCTGGCGTGTTGCCGCCGGCTTCGGGCTGGGAGCGGCGGTCGGCACGCTGCTCGGCGCACTGACGGGGGCGCTGCCTCTGGCGCGCAACCTGCTCGATCCGACCTTGCAGGCTCTGCGAGCGATCCCCTCGATTGCCTGGGTGCCGCTCTTCATCCTCTGGTTCGGCATTTTCGAGGCGTCGAAGATCGCGTTGATCGCGGTTGGCGTGTTCTTTCCCGTCTATCTTGGCGTGGCGGCGGCGATCCTCTCGATCGACCGCAAGATCATCGAGGTTGGGCGCGTCTTCCGGCTCGGCCGTGTCGCCATGGTGCGGCGCGTGCTGCTGCCGGCGATCCTGCCCGCCTGGTTCACCGCGCTGCGCTCGGGCCTCGGCCTTGGTTTCATGTTCGTGGTTGCGGCCGAGATCATGGGAGCGAGCGAGGGCCTTGGATATCTGCTCGTGGACGGCCAGCAGCTTGGCCGTCCCGACACCATCATCGCGGCCATCATCGCCTTCGCCGTGCTCGGCAAACTGGCGGATGGCCTGCTTCTCGCCATCACGCGGCCCTTCCTCGCCTGGCAGGATCTGGGCCGCGACAAGCTCTGAAGGGCATCCTCGATGCTGAGCTTCGACAGCCTCTCCAAAACCTATGCCGACGGCACGCAGGCGCTGTCTGCCGTCACCACCAGCGTGGCCGCCGGCGAGATCCTCGCGCTTGTCGGCGGCTCCGGCTGCGGCAAGACCACCTTGCTGCGACTCGTCGCCGGGCTGGACCAGCCGAGCGCCGGCCGGATCAGCCTCGGCGGCGAGGCGATCCTGGCGCCGCGCGCCGATGTCGGCGTGATCTTTCAGGAGCCGCGCCTCTTCCCCTGGCTCAGCGTCGCCGAGAATGTCTCCTTCGGCCTGTCGCATCTGACGCCCTTCGCGCGCGAAGGGCTGGTCGCGAATGCGCTCGTGCGTGTCGGGCTCGCCGGCTACGAGAAGCGCTGGCCGCGCGAACTCTCCGGCGGGCAGCAACAGCGCGTCGCCATCGCCCGCGCCTTGGTCACACGGCCAAAGCTGCTTCTGATGGACGAGCCCTTCTCGGCGCTCGACGCCACGACGCGGGCAAGCCTGCACGGCCATCTGCTGGCGCTCTGGGAGGAGAGCAGGCCGACCGTCGTCATGGTCACCCATGATGTCGAGGAGGCGGTGACATTGGCCGATCGCATCATCGTCATGCAGCCGAACCCCGGTCGCATCTTCGATGAGTTGGACAATCCTCTCGCCCGTCCGCGCGACAGGCTCTCGCCGGCCTTCGAGGCGAGCAAGCGCGAGGTCCTGCGCACTCTGGATCGCTCGCTGGCGAACGGAGAGCCGCAGCAGCAGAAGGCCGCCGAGACCGCAGGCATGTGGTGGTGAGGGGCGAGGCGCCCATGCCGGGTTGGGGCTGGCCCCGCATCGGCGACAGGCTTATCACGGCGGCACATCGCCGCTCGTCTGAAGAAGGTTGAGAACCATGGACGTCACCGCGCTTCGCGCCCTCCAGGCTCCGCTCAAGGACAAATACCGCGAGGCGCCCGACGCCGCGGTGATCACGCTGAAGGCCCGTGGAGAGCTCGACGACCAGCATATCGCCTGCAAGGTCGAGACCGGCCGCGCGATCGCCCTGGCCGGGCTGCACCCGGCGACCGGTGGCAGCGGCGCTGAACTCTGCTCCGGTGACATGCTGCTGGAGGCCCTGGTTGCCTGCGCCGGCGTGACGCTGAAGGCGGTCGCGACCGCGCTTGAAATCGAATTGAAGAAGGGAACGGTCAGGGCCGAGGGCGATCTCGATTTCCGCGGCACGCTCGGCGTCGTCAAGGATGCGCCTGTCGGCTTCAAGGCGATCCGCCTGTCCTTCGACGTCGAGAGCGACGCCCCGCAGGACAAGCTCGACACGCTGCTCAAGCTGACCGAGCGCTATTGCGTCGTCTTCCAGACGCTGAACGTCAAGCCGGAGCTCTCGGCCGCGCTCAGCCGCGGCTGATCACTCGGCCGCCTTCAGTTCCAGCCCCTTGGCGAAAGGCAGCGACGGTTCGCTCTTCGCGGGCTCGTCGAATTCGAGCGCGCCGATCTTGTCGCCGCGGCTGGTGATCTTGCCGGCCGAGGTGCGGATGCCGGCGACATCCTCCTGCGCCTGGCGGAAATGCTGATCCAGTTTCTCGGCCCGCTCGCCGAGCCGGCGGACATCGGTCAGCAGCCTGCCGACTTCGGTCTGGATGACCTGGGCCTCCTCGCGCATTCGGGCATCGCGAATGAGCGACTGCATGAGCTGGATCGCCAGAGCGAGCAAGGAGGGCGACACGACCATGATGCGGGCGCGATGGGCCTTCTGGATCACGTCGTCGAAATGCTCGTGCAGGTCGGCATAGATCGATTCCGACGGCACGAAGAGCAGGGCCATGTCCTGCGTTTCGCCGGGCAGAAAATAGCGCTCGGCGATATCCTTGATGTGCTGGCCGACATCGCCGCGCACGCGTACGCCCGCCGCCTTCTTCGCCTCCTCGCCACGCGCCTCGCGCAGCATGGTGAAGCTCTCCAGCGGGAACTTTGCGTCGATGACGAGGCCGCGCCCGTCTCCTGGCAGGGTGACGAGGCAGTCCGGCCGGTTGCGGTTCGAGAGTGTCGGCTGGAAGGAGAAGAAAGCGGCGGGCAGCCCGTCGCGGATGATCGCCTCCATCCGACCCTGGCCATAGGCGCCACGTGCCTGCTTGTTGGAGAGTACGTCCTTGAGGGTCACCACTTCGCTGGTCAGGTCGGTCAGGTTCTTCTGGGCGGCGTCGATGACCGCAAGCCGTTCCTGCAGCTTGCCGAGGCTCTCCGTGGTCTGCCTGACGTTCTGCTCGAGTCCGGTGCCGACCTGCTGGCGCAGACCATCCATCCGCTCGGCGACGAGGCGAGCAAGGTCGGCCTGCCGCGTCGAGAGGATCTCGGCCATCGTCTGCATCCGGCCCGTCATCTCGGCTTGCATGCGGTTCATCTCGGCGACCTTGTCGTCCATCTCGCGGGCGCGTTCGGCGGCGATGACGGCCTCGATCGCTCGCCCGCGCGAACTGCGCCAGAGCGACAACGCGACGAGTACAAGCAGAAACAGGCTGCTACCGGCGAAGCCAAGCGCGGCTTCGCTCCAGGTGACGGGCCGCTCAAGCAGCGTGAAGGCAATTCCGTTCATCACGGCAGATTAGCCGATTCGCGTGTTGATGCCGAACGAAAGCGGAACGGTTTGACCACCCGCCAACAAGTGCTTATGTCCGCGGCGTCAGCAAGAAAAACCGGTTCGAGCGCCCTATGGCCATTCGCCCTCTCGTCATCCTGCCCGATTCAGTCCTGCGCCAGGTCTCGAAACCTGTCGAGGCCGTCACACCCGAGATCAGGGCGCTCGCCGCCGACATGCTCGAGACCATGTATGACGCGCCCGGCATCGGCCTCGCCGCGATCCAGATCGGCGTGCCGCTGCGCCTGCTGACGATTGACCTCGCCAAGCCGGAGGAGGAGAAGGCGCCGATGACCTTCATCAATCCGGATATCACCTGGTCTTCCAAGGAGCTGAACATCCATGAGGAAGGCTGCCTGTCGATTCCCGAATATTACGAGGAGGTCGAGCGTCCGGCGCAGGTGAAGGTTCGCTATCTCGATCTCGACGGCAAGGTGCAGGACATCGAGGCGGACGGCCTGCTCGCCACCTGCCTGCAGCATGAGATCGACCATCTCAATGGCGTGCTCTTCATCGATCACCTGTCGCGGCTGAAGCGCGAGCGTGTCACCAAGCGTTTCGCCAAGGCGGCGCGTCGCGACAGCGCGGCCTGAATGATCCGTATCGATCAGAAAGCGGCGCTGTTCGCATGAGTTTGCGCGTCATCTTCATGGGCACGCCGGATTTCGCCGTGCCGACCCTGACCGAGATCATCGGCCAGGGCCACGAGGTTGTGAGTTGTTATACCCGCGCCCCGGCGCAGGCCGGTCGTGGTCTCGATCTGAAGCCGTCCCCGGTGCATCGCGCCGCCGAGCGCTTCGGCATTCCGGTGTTCACGCCGAAGACGCTGAAAACCGAGGACGCTGCCGAGGTGATCGCTTCGCACCAGGCGGATGTCGCGGTCGTCGTCGCCTATGGCATGATCCTGCCGCAGGCGATCCTTGATCTTCCGGAACTCGGCTGCCTCAACCTGCACGCGTCGCTTCTGCCGCGCTGGCGCGGCGCGGCCCCGATCCAGCGTGCAATCATGGCGGGCGATGCCGAGAGTGGCATCTGCGTCATGAGGATGGAGGCGGGGCTGGATACCGGCCCGGTCGGCATGGTCGAGAAGCTTGCGATCGGTCCGGATATGACGGCCGGCGAATTGCACGATCGGCTGGCTTCGCTGGGCGCCGACCTGATGGTGCGCGCTCTGGCTGCACTCGGGCGTGGCGGGCTGCAATTCACCCCGCAACCCGTCGAGGGGGTGACCTACGCTGCCAAGATCGCCAATGCCGAGGCGAAGCTGGACTGGGCGCGGCCAGCACAGCAGGTCCATGACCTCGTGCGCGGGCTCTCGCCCTTTCCAGGCGCCTTTGCCGAGGTTGATCTCGGAAAGGGGCCGGAGAGGCTCAAGATCCTGCGCACGGCGCTGGCTGGCGGCGCTGCCGAGCCGGGCACGCTGCTTGACGATGAGGGAACGATCGCCTGCGCCGAGGGCGCAATCAGGCTGCTTCAGGTGCAGCGCGCCGGTCGTGCGCCGATGAGCGGCAGCGAATTCCTGCGCGGGGCGCGCCTCCATCCAGGCCATCGGCTCTAGGGCGCTCGCGTGATGTCGCCCAAAGTCCGATTCCCAGTTTTCGGCATCATGCTCTGATGGCCCGCTACAAGCTCGTCATCGAGTATGATGGAACGCCGTTCTCGGGCTGGCAGCGTCAGCTCAACGGCCCGTCCGTTCAGCAGAGCGTCGAGGAAGCGGTCGAGGCCTTTTGCGGCCATGCCGTCCGCCTGCACTGCGCCGGGCGCACCGATGCCGGCGTCCATGCGACGCATCAGGTCGCCCATGTCGACCTGGACAAGGCATGGCGCACCGATGTCGTGCGCGACGCAAGCAATGCCCGCCTGAAGCATCTGCCGGTCGCGGTCCTGAGCGCCGAGGCCGTGTCCGACGAGTTCGATGCCCGCATCTCGGCCAGGCGCCGCTATTACATCTATCGCATGCTCGACCGGCGCGCACCGCCGGCGCTCGATCGGGACCGTCTCTGGCATGTCCCCTTCAGGCTCGATCATGAAGCGATGGACCGCGCTGCCAAGGCGCTCGTCGGCCACCACGATTTCACGACCTTTCGGGCCGCAGAATGCCAGGCGAACGGGCCTGTCCGGACGCTCGACCGGCTCGATGTCACGCGCGAGGGCTCGGAGATCGTGATCTACGCTCACGCCCGCTCCTTCCTGCATCATCAGGTCCGCTCGATGGTCGGTTGCCTGAAGATGGTGGGGGCAGGGCGGTGGCCCGAGAACAAGGTCGGCAAGGTACTCGCGGCGCGCGACCGCTCGCAATGCGCGGCCCTTGCTCCGTCCTGCGGCCTCTATCTCGCCGGCGTCGATTACTGAGCCGGGCTCAGAAACCGGCCAGGCCGAAGATGCGGATGATCGAATAGTCGGCAATCACGCTCGCCAGCAGGATTGACGGCGCGACATGGTCTTGCGCGCCGAAGGCGGCGCGCGCCACGCAGTAACGGAGTCGCAGCACGATCACTGCGAAGGCGATCGCCTGCAGCGTCGCGATGGCGGGGGGTGACCAGCCGATCGCAAAGACTGTGGCGGGGACTGCCATCAGGCTGGCCGAGACGATGCCGGACCAGTTCCAGGCGATGACGAAACTGGTCAGCCGCGGCGAATGGGCCAGGTTCGGGGCGAGGCCGACCAGCAGCGCAGGTACCGCGATGAGCGCCAGGCATTCGGCGCCGAGCACGCGGGCAATCAGAGCCGGTGAATCGAACATGTTCCCGGTATTGGCCAGCCCGGCAATCTGCCGTTCGGCAGCCAGGATCGCGACCAGCGCAGGCACGGTGAGTACGAGCGCGGCAAAGGAACGCCAGAACCCGTCGCGGCTGAGATCAAGTTCCTTCAGCGCCTCGGCGCCGTCTGTCATCAGGCGCCATGAGCCACGCAGCGAGCGCAGCACGTCATCGGCAGCAAGAGCCATGGCCGGGTACTCCGGATACGTGGCATTAGACTTTCGTCTAATGCAGTAAACGGTGTATCCCGCCTCGGGTCAAGCGCCTTGTTGCGTTGCAGCAAAATAGCTTTCGAGAAGGCGATGGGTGATCCGTTCCAGGCAGAGCAAATCGGAGACCGCGACGCGTTCGTCGACCTGATGCATCGTCTGGCCAACCACGCCGAACTCGACGACCGGGCAATAGCCCTTGATGAAACGGGCATCGGATGTGCCGCCCGTCGTCGAGAGAGCCGGGCGCTTGCCAGTCTCGGCTTCCACCGCATCGGCGACCAGGGCGACGAACGGCCCCGGCTCGGTCAGGAAGGCCACCGCATTTGTAGGCTGGACCTCAAGCTCGTAGCGCACCTGATTGCCCGCAGCCTCCCGTAGCCGCCGCTCGAGTTCGCCAGCGAGGCTCTCGGGCGTCCAGAGATCGTTGAAGCGGATGTTGAAGACAGCCTTTGCCTGCGCCGGAACGACATTCGTCGCGGGATTGCCGACATCCAGTGTCGTCACCTCGAGATTGCTCGGATCGAAATAGGCCGTACCGGTGTCGAGTGGCGTCGCATCGAGAGCGGCCAGCAGGCGCACCATGCCGCGGATCGGATTGTCGGCGAGATGGGGATAGCCGACATGGCCCTGCTTGCCGTGGACGATCAACTGGCCGGTCAGCGAGCCGCGCCGGCCGATCTTGATCATGTCGCTCATGGTCGCAGGGTTGGTAGGCTCGCCGAGCAGGCAATGGTCGAAGCGTTCGCCACGCGCCTTCGCCCAATCCAGCAGCTTGACGGTGCCGTTGACCGCAACCGATTCCTCGTCTCCCGTGACGAGAAAGGCGATCGAGCCCGGCGCATCCGGATAATCGCGGCGAAAGCGCAACGCAGCCGAGATCATCGAGGCGAGACCGCCCTTCATGTCGCAAGCGCCGCGTCCATGCAGGACACCATCTTCGACCACGCCGGAGAACGGGTCGCGCGACCACTGCGCGAGATCGCCGGGGGGAACGACATCGGTATGGCCGGCTATGACCAGAACGGGACCCTCAGTGCCGATCCGGGCATAGAGATTTTCGACATCCGGTGTGTCGGGCTCGCTGAATACGGGCCGATCGACCGAGCACCCGGCCGCGCTGAGAACGGTGTCGAGCAGAGCGAGTGCTCCCCCTTCAACCGGTGTCACGGATGGGCAACGCACCAGCGCCTGCGTCAGCGCGACGGGATCGAGCGGGTCGAAGGGGAGCGGGGGAGGGAGCGGCTTCATTCTGCCGGTTTAGCATCAGCCTGCGTCTCTGCAACGGGCACGGGCGCATTGCAGCCCGGCAGCAAACCGAGATCGATCAGCGCAACGAGCCAGAGCAGCAGGGAGAATGCGCCGAGTGTTTTGGCCGCTGCTGCTTCGAAATGGTCGGGGCCAAGTCCGGACAGGACGATCGCGATGACCAGTGTCGGCCCGTAATACCACGACCGTCCGCGGTCCCGGCCGCGCTTGGCCGCAAGCGCCGACCAGGGAAACAGGGCGAAGGTCCCTGCAAAGGCCGTGATCTCGGGCCCATGCACCCCGCCGAGGCGAACGCTGCCGATGTCGGCCAGGACGAGCGCGACAGCAACCAGGGTCGTCCCCGACCAGAAGGCGGCGCGTCCGATGCGGCCCTCGAAGCCGGTCAGGAGCGTGAGAAGCGGCAAGGGGCGGTTCCGTTTCGGAGACTGTCTCACGCCGGCTCTCAACCCTGAAGCACAGGGTGAAGAATGAGTTAACGCCACGGTCCGACAGCAATCCCGGCGCGCAGAAAAGGCTTGAACGCGGGCTCGCCGCCCGCTAGCTGCGGCAGGGGCCTTGTCCCGCGTGTTTTGGCCCAGTGAGGTTCTTGTCATGACCATCCGTCTGCATCGCGGTGATCTGCCGGATGATTTCCTGCCGGGGCCCGTCGTTGCGATCGACACCGAGACGCTTGGCCTCAACCCGCATCGCGACCGGCTCTGCGTGGTCCAGCTCTCACGTGGCGATGGCTCTGCCGACGTGGTCCAGATCCTTCGGGACGGTCCCGCGCCTGCGAACCTGATCAGGCTGCTGTCGGACCCTTCCGTGCTGAAGCTGTTTCATTTCGCGCGGTTCGATGTTGCCGTTCTGAAGAACGCCTTCGGCGTCAACACCGGCCCGGTCTACTGCACGAAGATCGCCTCGAAGCTGGTGCGGACTTATACCGACCGGCACGGCCTGAAGGACCTGGTCAGGGAGCTGCTCGGCGTCGACTTGTCGAAGCAGCAGCAATCCTCGGATTGGGGAGCCGATACGCTGTCGGAGGCACAGTTGGCCTATGCGGCCTCAGACGTGCTGCATCTCCATGCCCTGCGCGACAAGCTCGAGGCCATGCTTGCGCGCGAGGGCCGCTCGCATCTCGCCGAGGCCTGTTTCAACTTCCTTCCGTTCCGCGCGGAGCTCGATCTCGCCGGCTGGGCCGAGAACGACATCTTCGCTCACGCTTGACAAATTCTAAGTCTTCTTGCGTCAGTCTCCACGCGAACGAAGCGCGTAGGGGCCCGCAGGTCGTTCGCCGGCTGACACGAAAAAGCCGTTAGCGACTGCCATTGCGCGGGGCATGACTGTGGCGATGACAACGGGCGACTGGACCGCCCCCGAATCGAAACGTGCGAGTCGACGTCGCGCTGCCTTCAAGGCGGCGCAGCGGCACACCATACTTGTCCGCGTCCTCCGCCGCGCGATTCCCATCGGCGCGGTCGTGGCTGTGCTCGGCTTGATCGTGACGCCGTTCCTGCACCCGCTGTCTGGTGTCGGAGGTGTGTCGATCGGTTCCGTCGGCATTTCCGACGGTAAGGTCAAGATGGAGTCACCACGCCTCTCGGGCTATCGCAAGGACAACCGGCCCTATGAGGTGACGGCCCTCGAGGCGTTGCAGGATATTCGCAATCCGTCCGAGATCGAGCTGTCGACAATGACGGCCAGGATTCAGATGCAGCAGGAGGGCTGGGTCACGGTCAACGCCCGCACCGGCCTGTTCAACTCCCAGAAGGAGAAGCTGAAGCTGGTCGATGATGTGAAGGTCCGTACCGAGTCCGGCTATGATATGCGGATGCGCAGCGCCGATATCGATTTCAAGGCGGGGACCGTCGTATCGCGGGAGCCGGTCAAGGTTCTGCTTGGTTCGACCACCGTCGAAGGCGATACGCTGGACGTGAAGGACAATGGCGCGCTGATCGTTTTCGACGGCCGTGTCCGAGTCGTGATAGAGAATGCACCGGCTCGCGCCCTGGCCGGCCCGGAACGAGAAGGCAGCACGCCGGCTCCGGAACTGCTAGGGCCGGTCAAGGCGCCTGCCGCACCGAACCGGGAACCGGCAGCGGTCGAAGGTAGTTCTCCGGGCAATGCCCCTGCAACTGGGACGAGACAGTGATATGCGGTCCGCATTCGAACCTGCGTCAGTGAATCCTGCGATGTCTAAGGGCTGGCAGCCCGTATGGCTGCTTGCGGCGGCGCTGAGCCTTTCATGTGTCGCCGAGGCGGTCGCTCAGACCCCGCAGTCACGCTCCGATGCTTCCAAGGTTGCGCAGGCGACACCGCCTGCGGCTGGGAAGGCCAAGCCGGCCCGCGGCGGCGGCGCGAACTCGCCTCTTGGTGGCCTTGGTGGCGACAGCAAGGAGCCGATCAAGATCGATGCCGACAAGCTCGATGTGCTCGACAAGGAAAATCGCGCGGTCTTCACCGGCAATGTCGTGGCGGTTCAGGGTGAGACCACGGTGCGTTGCTCGGTCATGACAGTGTTCTACGAGGGGCGGGGCGCTGGGACGGTGCCAGGAGCGTCGCGCCCTGCGGCGCCGGCTCCAGCCGCAGCAGGTGGCGCGCCGCAATCGAATGACAGCAGCATCAAGCGCATCGAATGCGATGGTCCGGTGACCGTAGTCTCGAAGACGCAGGCTGCGACCTCGGACAAGGCGGTGTTCGATCGTGCCAACAACAAGGTCATCATGACCGGGAATGTCGCCCTGAATGACGGCCCGAACATCACCCGCGGCGAGAAGCTGGTCTATGACACGGAGACCGGCGTCGCCAATATCGAGAACAACAAGGGGCGCGTGCAGGGCTTCTTCGTTCCGAATTCCGGTGAGGCGGGCAAGGACGCGGGCAAGAACACTCCGCCCAAGCCCGGTGCCGCGGCCCCCGCTCGCCCGGCGAGCCCGCCGACCAACTAGCCGCTCCGGTCTGGCACATGCCGGGCCGACCGCCTTTCACATCAGCGAGCCCCGCTCTCAGTGACAGTCCATTCCATGCCGCAATCCGACAGTTCGACCTTGCCCGCTCAGGCTGCGGCACCCCGGAGCGAGCAAAGCCCCGGCATGTTCGGGCGCTTGCGCGGATTGTTTGGCGCAAGGGCCCGGGACAGCGAGGCCGAGCCCGAAACATCGTCTGCTGCATCGATCGGCGGACCGGGCATTCTCGCTGTCAGCGGCCTGCGCAAGAGCTATGGCGGCCGCACGGTGGTGAGCGAGGCGAGCCTTTACGTCCGGCAGGGCGAGGCGGTTGGCCTGCTCGGTCCAAACGGCGCGGGCAAGACCACGATCTTCTACATGGTCACCGGTCTGGTACCGGCCGATCTCGGGGTTATCTCGTTGGAAGGCAATGATATCACCGGCTTGCCGATGTATCAGCGCGCCCGTCTCGGAATTGGCTACCTGCCGCAGGAGGCCTCGATCTTTCGCGGCCTCAGCGTCGAAGACAACATCCGTGCGGTGCTCGAAGTCGTGGAGCCGAACCGCAAGAGCCGCGAGCGTCAGCTCGATACGCTTCTGGAAGAGTTCACGATCTCTCGCCTGCGCAAGGCTCCCTCCATTGCGTTGTCGGGCGGCGAGCGCCGGCGTTGCGAGATCGCCCGCGCCTTGGCCGGGCGCCCGTCCTTCATCCTGCTCGACGAGCCATTCGCCGGCATCGATCCGATTGCCGTCGGTGACATTCAGGCGCTGGTGCGCCAGCTGACCGATCGCGGCATTGGCGTGCTGATCACCGACCACAATGTTCGCGAGACGCTTGGTCTCGTCGATCGCGCCTATATCATCCATTCCGGCCGCGTGCTCACCGAGGGCTCGCCGGCCGAGATCATCGCCAATCCGGACGTCCGCCGTGTCTATCTCGGCGAGGATTTCAAGCTCTGATCCCGCCGGCTGCGCCGCCGCCATAATCTCGGCAGAATGCTGCACTGCATAAATTTCTCCGCACAAAGCGCGTGCAGAGGCTTTGACGCGCCCGCGTTGCGCGGCTAGGCTTCATTCCGAAGGCAAGAAACATGCCGGAGCGGATGAGGGGTCAAGAGCGCAATGGCGATGATGCCGCGCATGGAGCTGCGCCAGGGGCAATCCCTGGTGATGACGCCGCAGCTGCTGCAGGCGATCAAGCTCCTGCAACTCTCGCATCTCGAGCTTCAGAACTTTGTCGAGGGGGAGCTGGAGCGCAATCCGCTGCTGGAGCGCGACGATGCGGCTGAGCCTCCCATACAGCTCAATGGCGGCGACAGTGCCCTGGCGGCTGATCCCGAGAGTTTTGCGCGTGCCGAAAGCCTGAACACCCAGGACGGCATGGAAGGCCGGCTCGGCACGGGGCTCGACAATGTTTTCCAGGGTGAACAGCCGACAATCGCCCGCCTCGACACGAAGGGGGCCGACAGTCTGCCGATCACCGGTGGCGCCTATGGCGGCTCCGGTGGTTCGTTCGAAGACGGGTCGGAAGGTTTCGAGTCCAGCCTGACGGCGGAGTTGTCCCTGCGCGATCACCTCAGCGCGCAACTCGATCTTGCGATGACTGACCCCGCGGAGCGGCTGATCGGCAGCCATCTCATCGATGCGGTCGATGATTCCGGCTATCTCGGCGAGTCGGTGCCGGAGATCGCAGAGCGGCTCGCTGTGACGGCGGACAAGGTCGAGCATGTGCTTGGCATCATCCAGGGCTTCGACCCCTCCGGTGTTGGGGCGCGCGATGTCCGCGAATGCCTGTCGATCCAGCTGCGGGAGCGCGACCGCTTCGATCCAGCCATGCAGGCTCTGGTCGCCAATCTCCATCTTGTCGCCAAACGTGATTTCTCGGCGCTCAAGCGCATCTGCGGCGTTGACGATGAGGATATCGCCGACATGGTCGCAGAGATCCGCAGGCTTGACCCCAAGCCGGGGCGGGGGTTCGGCGGTTCAGCGGCTGAGACGGTCGTTCCGGATGTCTTCATCCGGCCGGCGCCGGATGGTTCCTGGCTGGTCGATCTCAATCCGGACACCCTGCCGCGCGTGCTGATCAACCAGACCTATCACGCCCGCGTCTCCCGGGCGGCGCGGAACGACCTGGACAAGGCCTTCATCGCCGAATGCCTGCAGACGGCGAACTGGTTGACGCGTAGCCTCGAGCAGCGCGCCCGCACCATCCTCAAGGTCGCAAGCGAGATCGTGCGCCAGCAGGATGGCTTCTTCGCGCATGGCGTCGAGCATCTGCGGCCGCTGAACCTGAAGACGGTCGCGGATGCCATCGGCATGCACGAATCGACAGTCTCGCGCGTCACCTCGAACAAATATCTGATCTGTTCGCGCGGTGTGTTCGAGATGAAATATTTCTTCTCGGCAGCGATCGCCGCGACCGGTTACGGCGAGGCGCATTCCGCGGAAGCCGTTCGCTTCCGCATCAAGCAGATGATCGACGACGAAGTCCCCGCCGAGGTGCTGTCCGACGATGCGATCGTCGCCCGGCTGAAGGAGGGCGGCATCGATATTGCCCGGCGCACCGTGGCGAAATACCGCGAGTCCCTGCGCATTCCGTCCTCTATGGAGCGTCGGCGCGAGAAGGTGGCGATGGCGCTGGGAGGGCGCTGAACCCGCTCGGCTTTTTCTCCGCCCGAGTGAGCCCGATCGGATGCCTTTCGCTGCCGTCGGCTGGCGGCGACTATTCCGCAGCGCTCATTGACAATGGCGACTCCCCGTCCTTACCTCAGTGAGATGATCGATCACTGATCATGGCGACAAGAAGGGGAAGCACTCCATGAGCTTGCGAATCTCCGGCAAGAATCTCGATGTCGGCGAGGCCCTGCGGGGCCAGGCCGAGGAGCGCGTGGCCGCCGCCCTCAGCAAGTATTACGAGGGCGGATATCAGGGCCATGTCACCGTCGACAAGGACGGTACCGCCTTCCGGACGGACGGGGTCTTGCATCTCTCCTCCGGCATCACACTCGAAGCTTCCGCTACGGCGCATGATCCGTATGCGAGTCTCGACAAGATGGCGGAGCGCATTGAGAAGCGGTTGCGTCGGTACAAGCGGCGGTTGAAGGATCGCTCATCCGCAATGAATGGTCGTGCCTCCGGGGTGGAAATCCCCAGCTATGTGATTGCGGCCCCTGACGATGAAATCGAGGAGGCTGAGGCCGTTTCTGGCGGTGACAACCCTGTTATCGTGGCGGAATCGACCAAATCCTTCCACGAATTGACCGTTAGTGATGCAGTCGCCGAGCTTGACCTCACTGGTGCGCCCGTCGTGATCTTCCGCCATGCTGGCAATGGGCGGATGAACGTCGTATACCGCCGCCGCGATGGCAACATCGGCTGGATTGACCCGCCGGCCTCGCTGTCTTGAGCCCCGGCAGGCGGTAGCCCCGGTTATCACTCCTGACCCGTGGCGCTGGGTGAGAACCCGGCACGGGACATGCATGGACTGGCGCATGACCCTCACTGATCTCCTGTCGCCCGCAGCTGTGGTCTCCCCGCTGCGGGCCAATGGCAAGAAGCAGGCACTGCTGGAACTGTCTCAGCACGCCTCCGTGCTCACAGGGTTGCCTGAGCGCGAGCTTTTCGAAGCCCTGCTGCAGCGAGAACGCCTTGGCTCGACCGGGATTGGCGACGGCATCGCGATCCCCCACGGGCGCATGCCGGGAATCGACCGGCTCGTCGGGCTGTTCGCCCGCGCCGAGAAGCCGATCGATTTCGAGGCGCTGGACGGCCAGCCCGTCGATATCATTTTCGTGCTGATCGCGCCGGAAGGGGCGGGAGCTGATCATCTGAAGGCGCTTGCCCGCGTTGCGCGCGTCCTGCGCAATCAGGCTGTGCTGGAGCAGGTGCGGCGTGCCCATGACCCTGCCGCCATCTATGCCATCCTGGCGGAGACCGCCGCGAAGGCAGCCTGAACTGGAACGGTTCAAGCCTGGGCTTGGACTGGAGGGCGCAAGCCGCTATGACGCCGGCATGACCGGCGTCGCATGCTGTAGCCGCGGCGCACCCTGTTTCGGAGCCAGTTCTCATGGCCTACACGCATGTCGATCTCTTCCCTCTTGGCGAGGACAAGACCCCCTATCGCAAGCTCGGCGATGCGGGCGTCACAGTCGAGAAGATTGGTGACCGCGAGGTCCTGAGCGTTTCGCGCGAGGCGATCCGCCAACTCAGCGAACAGGCCTTCATCGACATCAACCATCTGCTGCGTCCGGGTCATCTGGCCCAGCTCGCCAAGATCCTCGACGATCCCGAGGCGACCTCGAATGACAAGTTCGTTGCCTACGACCTCTTGAAGAACGCCAATATCGCCGCTGGCGGCGTGCTGCCGATGTGCCAGGACACCGGCACCGCGATCATCATGGGCAAACGCGGCCGCAAGGTCTGGACTGATGGCGATGATGAGTCGGCGCTGGGCGAGGGCGTGGCCGATGCCTATTTCAAGCGCAATCTGCGCTACTCCCAGGTCGCAGCCCTCTCCATGTTCGAAGAGAAGAACACGGCGACCAACCTGCCGGCGCAGATCGATATCTATGCCGAGGGAGAGGATGCCTACAAATTCCTCTTCGTGGCCAAGGGCGGCGGCTCGGCCAACAAGACCTTCCTGTTCCAGGCGACGCCCTCGCTCCTGACCAAGGACCGCATGCTCGCGTTCCTGAAGGAGAAGATCCTGACGCTGGGCACTGCTGCCTGCCCGCCTTACCATCTCGCCATCGTCATTGGCGGCACCTCGGCCGAGCAGAATCTCAAGACGGTCAAACTCGCCTCGACCAAATATCTCGACGAACTGCCGACCATGGGCTCACCCTCCGGTCACGCTTTTCGCGATCTCGAAATGGAAGAGGAGATCCACAAGCTGACGCAGTCGCTCGGTGTCGGCGCGCAGTTCGGCGGCAAGTATTTCTGCCATGACGTGCGCGTCATCCGCCTGCCCCGTCATGGCGCCTCGCTGCCGATCGGCCTTGGCGTGTCCTGCTCGGCCGATCGCCAGGCCAAGGGCAAGATCACCCGGGACGGCATTTTCCTCGAGGCTCTCGAGACCAACCCCGCCAAGTATCTGCCGGAGGTCGAAGACGCGTCGCTCGGTGGCGATGTCGTCAAGGTCGATCTCAACCGGCCGATGAGCGAGGTCCTCGCGACCCTCAGCAAATACCCGGTCAAGACCCGGCTTTCGCTGACCGGCACCATCGTCGTCGCCCGCGATTCGGCCCATGCCAAGATTCGCGAGCGACTCGAGAACGGTCAGGGCATGCCCGATTATTTCAAGAACCACCCGGTCTATTACGCCGGTCCGGCCAAGACGCCCGAAGGTTTCGCCTCCGGTTCCTTCGGCCCGACGACGGCTGGGCGCATGGACTCCTTCGTCGATCAGTTCCAGTCCTTCGGCGGCTCCATGGTCATGCTCGCCAAGGGCAACCGCTCCTCGGCGGTGCGCGAGGCCTGCGCCCGGCATGGCGGCTTCTATCTCGGCTCGATCGGCGGCCCGGCGGCGCGTCTCGCGCAGGACTGCATCCGCAAGGTCGAGATCCTGGAGTATCCGGAGCTCGGCATGGAGGCGGTCTGGCGCATCGAGGTCGAGGATTTCCCCGCCTTCATCGTCATCGACGACAAGGGCAACGACTTCTTCAAGGAGCTGAATCTCGGATGATCCGGCTTTCGACTGGCCTTGCCCTGATCCTTGTTCTCGCGGCGCCTCCCGCCCTGGCGCAGGGGAGGGCCGGCGCTCCGGCGGACTGCCAGCGGGATCTCTTCCAGAACGAGGCCGGCATGCGCCGTGAGCTCACCCGCCTCCAATCCGCCGGTACCGCAGACCAGGCCACGCAATGCCGCGTCTGGCGCGAGCATGTCACATACCTGCAGGGCGCACGCTCCGTCTTCGCGACCTGCCAGGCTGGACGGCAGCGCGAGGAGAATGTCGCGCAGATGGACACCTCCATCTCCGAATACCGGGTGCTTCTCGCCAATCGCTGCAAGGCTCGCTGAGCAGGCGCCGTCCCCCCCCTTACGGAAAGGCAAAGATCGCATGACCGAGCAGGCTCCCGCTCCCCTGAATATCGCCGTCGTGCCGGTGACGCCGTTCCAGCAGAATTGCTCGATCATCTGGTGCACCCGCACTAAGGAAGCCGCTGTGGTTGATCCCGGTGGCGATGTCGACCGCATTCAGGACGCGGTGAAGGAACTCGGCGTCAAGCCGGTCGCGATCTGGCTGACCCACGGCCATATCGACCATGCCGGCGGGGCGGCCGACCTTGCCGATGCGCTCGCTATACCGGTGATTGGTCCGCACGAGGCCGACAAGTTCCTGCTCGACGACCTGCCGGCTTCGGGGCTGCGCTTCGAGATGCGCGGCATCCGCCCGGTCACGCCGACACGCTGGCTTGTCGAGGGCGAAACGGTGTCGATCGGCGATGTCGCCTTTTCGGTGCAGCATGTGCCCGGCCATACGCCCGGCCATGTCACCTTCTTCCAGAAGGACGCGCATTTCCTGCTTGCGGGCGATACGGTGTTCGCAGGCTCGGTGGGGCGCACCGATTTTCCCTATGGCAGCCATGAGACGCTGATTGCCGGCATCAAGGCCAAGCTCCTGCCGTTGGGCGACGACGTCCAGTTCCTGCCGGGGCACGGGCCGGCGAGCACGCTCGGTGAGGAGCGGCAGAACAACCCATTCCTGCAGGATTGAAGGCAGTTGAAGGCACGGGCGCTCCGCGTCCGGTGCTCGTACAGGTTGTGGAAGGCGCGCCCGGCGGCGATTGACGTAAGGGCGTAGCTCTCTAGTTTGGCGGCACAGCACGGAGCGCCGCCATGAGCCTCGAATTCCTGATCACCTCTCTCATCATCGTTGCCTCGCCGGGCACGGGCATGATCTACACCGTGGCAGCGGGCCTCTCGCGAGGTGCGCGCGCAAGCGTCGTCGCGGCCTTCGGGTGTACGCTCGGCATCGTGCCCCACATGCTCGCGGCGATCATGGGACTGGCGGCGCTTCTGCACACGAGCGCACTCGCCTTCCAGATCTTCAAATATCTCGGCGTGGCCTACCTTCTCTACATGGCCTGGAGCACGCTCCAGGAGCGCGGGGCGCTGCAGGTCGAGCAGAAGGTCGACACCCGATCTGCACTGCGCGTGTCGATCGATGCTGTTCTGGTCAATCTGCTCAATCCCAAGCTTTCGATCTTCTTCTTCGCATTCCTCCCGCAATTCGTCAGCGCGGATGCGACCAATCCCATGCCGCAAATGCTCGGGCTGAGCGGCGTGTTCATGCTGCTCACCTTCGTGGTTTTCGTGGTCTATGGGTTGTTCGCAGCGTCTGTCCGCAGCCACGTCATCTCGCGCCCGCAGGTGATGACCTGGATGCGGCGCATCTTTGCCGGCGCCTTCGTTGCGCTCGGTGCAAAACTTGCCGTGGCGGATCGCTGAAACCTGCGTCCCGGGGCCATGTTGGGCCCCGGAAACGCTAACGGCCATGTCCAGAACGGGCGCGCGTACATCCGGCGTCACACGTTCGGCTCATGGCCGTCTTCAACGGAGATGGAGGACAGTGGAACGCCCTCGACATCGCCGTGATCCTCAAATGGGGAGGGGCCCAGCCGATTTCAAGGGCTTACGAAGCGCTCGGCCGCCATTCGTAGAGAATGTCCGGCTCGCCTTCGACATTTCTGCTGCCATCGTTCATGTCGACGATCCTGAAACCGTGCTTCTCGTAGAAGGCGCGGGCGCGCGTATTGCGCTGGAAGCAGAAGAGATGAAGCCGCTGTGGGCTGCGCTCCTTGGCCTTGGCGAGGAGTTGCGAGCCTAAGCCCTGCCGATAATGCCCGGGCTTCAGATAGAGTTGATCGAGATCGTCGCCGTCGAACGCCATGAAGCCGAGGACCTCGTTGCCCAACCGGGCAACCCAGTTCTCGCCGCGCGCCAAACGATCATGGATGATCCAGTCGCGTACCGCCTCATCGCTATGGACCCGGCGCAGCCAGGGCAGTGCATCGGCGCGGGCCGCGACGTAGAGATCGGCGATGGCGGCGGCGTCCGCCGCCATCGCGCGCTCGATCGTGACCTGGTCGCCCGATGTCATCGAGACAGCCGCGGCCATGCAGGCGTCACGCCTCGAAGACGTCGGCGAGGAAGTCGCGCTTGCCGATGTCAAAGCCGTTCTCGCGCAGGATCGCGTAGGCGGTGGTGGCGTGGAAGTAGAAATTGGGCACGGCAAAGCGGGTCAGATAGGCCTCGGCCGTCATCGTCACCGTCTGCTGCGGGCCACGCGGGAAGGTAACATCCTTGCCGATGCCGCGTTCGAGCGCGGCATCGTCGATGCTCTGCACGAAGGCGAGCGTCTTGGCGATCCGCTCCTTCAACTCCGGGAATGTCTTCTCCTCGTCCGGGAATTTCGGGTTCTCGCCGGCGCTCACGCGCGCCGCGGCATTCTTGGCGAAATCGCAGGTGAGCTGGACCTGTCGGGTGAAAGGCAGCATGTCCGGCGCCAGGCGGCTGTTGAGCAGGACCTCGGGCTGGATCTTGCGGGCTTCCGCCTGCGCCACAGCCTTGTCGAGAATGGCGTCCAGCGCCTTCAGGGTCTGGATAATGCCCGCAAAGGCGGCGGCATGAACGGAAATCGGCATGATGCAGGATCCCTCAAAAACGAAACGGGCCCGGAAGGGCCCGTTCCACTATCGATAATACCGCTGGCCTGCCGATGACAGGGGCCAGGCTGCATCAGTCCTTGGCGCGCTCGACATAGGAGCCGTCGGCCGTCATCACGACGATGCGGGTGCCGGGTCCGATATGCGGCGGCACGGCGGTGCGCACGCCGTTGGTCAGGATCGCGGGCTTGTAGGAGGACGAGGCGGTCTGACCCTTGGTCACTGGCTCGGTCTCCGCAACCTCGACGGTGACGCGCTGCGGCAGCTCGATTGCGACAGCCTTGTCCTCGAAGACCGAGAGCGAGACCTTCATGCCTTCCTGCAGATAAGGCGCCGTGTCGCCGACGACGGCGTTGTCGACATGGATCTGGTCGAAGGTCTCGGGGTTCATGAAGACGTACTGTTCGCCATCCTGGTAGAGATAGGTGAAGTCCCGGTCTTCGACATAAGCGCGCTCGACCTGCTCGGTGGTCTTGTAGCGCTGCGTCATCTTCACGCCGTCGGAGATGCGGCGCATGTCGATCTGCGTCGTCGGGGTGCCCTTGCCGGGAAAGAAGCTCTCAGCCGAGATGACGGAGCAGAGATGCCCGTCGAGTTCGAGAACGTTGCCCTTGCGAACGGAGCTGGCGATGACCTTGACCACGTGAGTTTCCTTGCTGGTGCGCATCGAGCGCGCGCGCTATGCGGATTTCGTCGCCGCGGAACTACCGCATTCGCGGGCGAAACGGAAGCTTGCAGAGATTCTTAACCGAGGTTCGATGGTCGAGGGACATCCGCCCTGGTGGCGGCGGGACATTCATGCCGACCGCCGGCCCGCATTGCTGGCGCGCGGACGCATCAAGGCAGCGCTGAGGCGCTGGTTCGAGGCGCGCGACTTCATCGAGGTCGAGGCGGCGATCCTGCAGGTTTCGCCGGGTAACGAGACGCATCTGCACGGCTTCGCGACCGCGCTGATCGACGATGCCGAGGGCGTGCATCCCTATTACCTGCACACCTCCCCGGAATTCGCGGCCAAGAAACTGCTGGCGGCCGGCGAAAGCCGCATCTTCGATTTCGCCCGGGTGTTCCGCAATCGTGAGCGCACGGCGCTGCACCATCCCGAATTCACCATGCTGGAATGGTACCGTGCCGGCGAGGATTACGATGCTCTGATGGCCGATGCCGCGGCCCTGCTGGCCGAGGCGGCCCGCACCACCGGCGCAAGTCAGCTGCACTGGCGGGGGCTGGCCGCCGATCCTTTCGCGGAACCCGAGCGCCTGACTCTGCATGAGGCCTTTGTGCGGCATGCCGGCATCGACCTGCTCGCGACCATCGCGGACAATGGGGCGACCGATCGAGAGGCTCTTGCCGCGGCTGCGCTGGCCGCCAATATCCGGCTTGCTGGGGACGACAGCTGGTCTGACATTTTCAGCCGGGTTCTCTCGGAGAAGATCGAGCCGCATCTTGGTCGCGGTTGCGCCACCATCCTTTGCGAATACCCGATCTCGGAGGCGGCCCTGGCACGGCCGAAGCCGGGCGATCCGCGTGTGGCCGAGCGTTTCGAGCTCTATGCCTGTGGCGTCGAGCTCGCGAATGCCTTTGGCGAACTGACGGACCCGGCCGAGCAGCGGCGGCGGTTCGAGGCGGATATGGACGAGAAGCAGCGCATCTATGGCGAACGCTACCCTCTCGACGAGGATTTCCTCGCCGCGCTGGATGCGATGCCTCCGGCCTCCGGCATCGCGCTCGGCTTCGATCGGCTGGTGATGCTCTGCACCGGTGCGCGCCGGATCGAGGACGTGCTCTGGACGCCGGTGGCCGAACCGGGCAGGACACGCCGATGACAGCCCATACCCCTCTTCGCGGCATCGACGCACTCGTGGCGCAGGGGCTTGTCGTGCCGGGGCGGCGTGAAGCGCTGGAGGCGGTTGCCGAGCGCTATGCCGTCTCTGTCACGCCTGCGATCGCGGCATTGATCGACCCGTCCGATGCGGCCGATCCGATCGCCCGCCAGTTCATCCCCGATACGGCGGAACTGCTGACCTTGCCGCAGGAAATGGCGGACCCGATCGGGGACGAGGCGCATTCGCCTGTCGAGGGGGTGGTTCATCGCTATCCTGACCGCGCGCTGCTGAAGCTCGTCCATGCCTGCCCGGTCTATTGCCGCTTCTGCTTCCGGCGCGAGATGGTAGGCCCCGGTGGAGCCTCTCTTGCCGGCGAGAAGCTCGACGCGGCGCTGGCCTATCTCGCCTCGCGCCCGGAGATCTGGGAAGTCATCATGACGGGTGGCGATCCGTTCATCCTGTCCGCGCGCCGCGTGCGCGATGTCGCGAAGCGGCTGGCGGCGATCCCGCATATCAAGGTGACGCGCTGGCACACGCGCGTCCCGGTGGTCGATCCCGAGCGGGTCACAGCCGATTACGCCCGGGCCCTGCGCGTGCCGGGCAAGGCGAGCTACATTGCCATTCATGCCAATCATCCCCGCGAGTTCACGCCGGCGGCGCGTGCCGCGATCGCGCGCCTCGCCGATGCCGGCCATGTCCTGCTCAGCCAGAGCGTGCTGCTCAGGGGCGTCAACGCCGATATCGAGACCCTGGCTGCGCTCATGCGTGCCTTCGTCGAGAACCGGGTGAAGCCCTATTACCTGCACCATCCGGATCTTGCGCCGGGCACCTCACATTTCCGGCTGTCTCTGGCGGAGGGACAGGCGCTCGTCAAAAGCCTGCGAGGCCATCTTTCGGGCCTGTGCCAGCCGACCTATATCCTCGATATCCCCGGAGGGGCCGGCAAGATACCGATCGGTCCATCCTTCCTTTCGGGCTGCGAGATGCCGGGCGCCGAGGCGCAGGCTGAAGACCGTTTCGGTACGCAGCATTCCTACCCGCCAGCTTGAGTACCAGCGCGGCGCATCGCCAAGGAGCGATCATGCAAGAGAAAATGCCCATCGCCATCGTGTCGGATGTGGTCTGCCCGTGGTGTTTCATCGGCAAGGCGCGGCTCGAGACGGCGCTGTCCAATCACGGCCTGACCGACCGCGTCGCCATCACCTGGCTGCCCTATGAGCTCAATCCCGAGATGCCTGCGGAAGGTGCGGACCGAGCGAGCTATCTCGATGCCAAGTTCGGGCCCGGCAAGCGCAAGGAGATCGAGATCAGGCTCTCGGAAGCGGCGCTCGAAAGTGGCGTGACGTTCAACTGGCCGAAGGTCACACGTACGCCCAATACCCGCATGGCCCATATGCTGATCGCTGCCGCGTCCACCGTGCAGCGCGGCAGCGAGATGAAGGCAGCCCTGTTCAAGGCCTATTTCCAGGACGGGCGTGATATCGGCGATCTGGAGACGCTGGTGGCGATCGCGACCGAACTCGGGTTCGAGGAAAACGCGGCCCGCGACGAACTCACCAATGATGAATTGCGTGAGACGATCATCGGCCTCGAGGCCCACGCCCAGAAGGTCGGGGTTACCGGCGTGCCCTTCTTTATCGTCGACGGCAAGCTCGCGGTTTCGGGCGCGCAGACGCCGGATGTCTGGACCAAGGTTTTCGCCCAGCTCGCGCGCGAGACGGCGTGAGCGAGAATATCTCCGGTTTTCGTTTGCCTCCGCGCTGGTCTAGAAGGGGCCGGCGGGGGGCAGAGTCGAGATGAGATCGGACGCGACGACACGGGCCGTTACGACTGCGGACGGCCGATTGACGATCGAGGGCGAGCGCAATGCGTTCGTGCAGAGCCCGGCCCGGCATCTCCTTCTTGAAACTGGGCCGCTCGATGTGGTCTCAGGCTATGCCAGCCAGAACGGTTCGCTCGGTTCCGCTGCCAGCCTTCGCGGCTTTGGCTCCCTGGGGCGCGATTGGCTGGCGCGCGCGGGTTTTGCGGACCGTGCGCAGCACGTCGCGCTGAGCATCCGCGCCCTTCCCGAAACCGGCGAGGGCAAGATGCTGCTCAGGCTCGGTTTCGACGGCGAAGCGGATGTTCCCTACGCCGGTGCCTTTTCGGCCGATCTTTTCGTCTCCGCACCGGTCTATTCCGAATTGAAGCGCGATCTGCAGGCCGGGCTGGTCGATGCCATCTCGATCTCGGCGGCGACCAATCTCTGGATCAGCGATGCCGATCGCGATCCGCCGGCCGGTGGCGCCCTGACCTGGTATCTCGGTATCGAGGCTGACGGTCGCACGAGCAGCAGTGCCAAGGGGTTGGTGCAGAGCCTGAGCTGGACTCAGCGCGGGCGCAGGCAGGAAGAGCCACATCCCGTGCCCGCAGCGAATGCCCCTCAGACGCCGGATGAAGACCCTGAGGACGGCATCGAGTTCCGCAAGCTGCGCCAGATGACCGTGCTCAATCGCTGGATGATGAATCTGCTGATTGCGCTGATCGCCATCATGTTCGTGCTGGCGTTGAAGTGATGTTCATGTGCGAAGGTCCGATGTGATGGGTGTCGTCCGCTATCTCAGCCATCCCCAGGTCAAGATTGATCCAGCCGTGCCTGTACCCGATTGGGGGCTGTCGGATATCGGCCGGGCACGGGCCCAGGCCTTTGCGGTTGCGCCGAAGCTCGTCGGAACCCGGCTCATTGTCTCGTCGGCCGAGCGCAAGGCGATCGAGACGGCGGAATGCGTCGCGGAGCAGCTCGGCCTCTCCGTCGAGATCCGCGAGGCCATGCACGAGAACGACCGGTCGGCCACGGGTTTCCTGCCGGCGCCAGAGTTCGAGAAGGTGGCCGACGAGTTTTTCGCCAATCCAGAGCTGAGCATTCGCGGCTGGGAGCGTGCGCTCGATGCGCGGTCGCGGATCGTTCGGGAAACAGAGGCCGTGTTGGCCGCGGCGGGGGATGGCGACATTCTGCTCGTCGGCCATGGCGGGGTCGGCACCCTGCTGCTCTGCGCTGCGTCAGGCTGGCCGATCAGGCGCCTGCGCGATCAGCCCGCAGGCGGTGGCAATCTCTTCGCATTCGACGTAACGACGCGAATCGTGCAGCACGGCTGGCAATCGATTGAGGAGTTCGCAGCGTCATGACCGCCAAGATCAACGATCTTCGTGACCGCATGATCGTGGCGCTCGACGTGCCGACGATCTGGGACGCCTACCGCATCGTGTCCGAGCTGGGCGATGGGGCGACCTTCTACAAGATCGGCTACCGCCTCGCTTTTGCCGGCGGCCTCGACCTGTCCCGTCAGCTGATTTCGGAGGGCAAGAAGGTCTTTCTCGACCTCAAGCTGCACGACATCGGCAACACGGTCACCGAGGGCGTCGATTCCCTGACCAAGCTCGGCGTCACTTTCCTCACCGTCCATGCCTATCCGCAGACCATGCGCGGCGCGGTCGAGGGCCGGGCCGACTCCGATCTGAAGCTGCTCGCGGTCACCGCACTCACCTCCTACGATGATGGCGATCTGCGCGATGCCGGCTACGGCCTCGCCGTGCGCGATCTCGTGCGCCTGCGTGCCCAGCAGGCCCGCAGCGCGGGCATCGACGGTATCGTCTGCTCCGCCGCCGAGACCGAAATCGTGCGCGACATCATTGGCCCCGACATGGTCATCGTGACGCCCGGCATTCGCCCGGCGGGAAGTGCTGCCGGGGACCAGAAGCGGACCTTGACGCCCGGCGAGGCGGTCCGCGTTGGCGCCGACCATCTCGTGATCGGGCGCCCCATTATCCGCGCGGCTGACCCGCGTGGGGCGGCTGCCGCGATCATGGACGAGATCGCCGCGGCTTCGTAATCTGGCCGGAACAGGTTTCAACCCAAGAACGGACGCTGGAAATGCCCAAGGGATATGTCATCGGTCGCGCCATGGTCTCCAACGCGACGCTCTGGGCGGTCTATGCCGCCAAGGCCTCCGAGGTGATCAAGCAGTATGGCGGCACGCCGATCGTGCGCGGCGGCCAGATGACGGTGGCCGAAGGCGAGGGACGGGCGCGCAACGTCGTCATCGAGTTCAAGGATTTCGAGACGGCCAAGGCCTATGCGAACTCGCCGGAATATGCCGCGGCCCGCAAGGAGCGCGAAGGCGCCGGCGAGATCGATCTCGTTGTCGTGGAAGGGCTCTGAGCCATGGCGAAGGGATATTGGGTCGCCCGCGTCGATGTCGAGGATCAGGAGGCATACGGCAGGTATCGCACCCTGAATGCCATCGCCTTCGCCAAATTCGGCGCGACGTTCCTGGTGCGTGGCGGCGAGTACAAGCTCGCGCGCGGCGAGGGGCGCCAGCACAACGTCGTCATCGAGTTCAAGGACGAGGCAACGGCGCGCGCCTGCTACGAGTCGCCTGAATACCAGGAGGCGCTCAAGCATCTGGCGCAGGCCGGGCAGTCCGATCTCGTCATCATCGGCGGCTATGACGGGCCTCAGCCCGGAGCGTGACGCCTCCGCACCAGCGATAGCGCCCCTGCGATCGCATCGCCTCTGACGGCGGAGAGCCTGCGCCTGACATCGGGCGCAAGCCACGCCTCCATCGCGGAGGACAGGCCGCCGATGAGCGCGACGCGCGGCACCTCGCGCTCGAACAGGGTGCGCACCATGGCGTCGATCAGGGCCGCGCCATTCTGCATGATGGCGCGCGCATGCGAGTCGCCGAGATCGGCATAGCGTAATACGAGAGGCGCGAGCGTCGCGTAGTCCGTGGCGTGGGCCTTGTCCATCCAGGCGATGACCTCGAACGGATCGCCCTGGAATCTGGCAAGGACGTCTTTCGTGAAGCGCGTTTGCGGCTCCCGGCCGTCATGGGCGCGTAGCGAGACCCGAATGGCGGCAAGGCCGAGATCGGCGCCGCTGCCCTCGTCGCCAACCGGGAAGCCGTAGCCGCCAATCCGAATCTCGCGTCCGTCGACGCGGGCGAGGCCGATCGAGCCGGTGCCGATGATGACGATGCCGCCGTCCTCGCCGGCATGGGCGCCCAGGCAGGCGCCGAGCCCGTCGCTCTCGAAGACCGTGACGGCGAAGGGACTGGTCCAGCCTGCCAGTTCCTCCTGCATGCCCTTGCGGCCGATGCCGGCGAGGCAGATTCCGGCCCGGATCCGACTGAACTGAGCTTCGCTGAGGCCAGCCTCGCTCATCGCGCCCCGCGCTGCCTGCATCACCGCGGCAAGCGAGGCGTCCAGACCGAGACGGAGCGAGGCCGGCCCCGCGATGCCCGAGCCGAGCACCTCGCCCTGGGCGGTCTCCAGCCGGCAGCGGCAGCCGGTGCCGCCACCATCGACACCGAGATACAGATCGGCCGCCGCACTCATGCGCCGACCCGCTCGATATCGGCGCCGCAACGCCTGAGCTTGCGGTCGAGAGCCTCGTAGCCGCGGTCGAGATGGTAGATGCGGCTGACCACGGTCTCGCCCTCGGCCGTGAGCGCGGCGAGCACGAGGCTGACCGAGGCGCGCAAATCGGTCGCCATCACCGGCGCAGCCTTGAGTGTCTCGACGCCGCGCACCATGGCGCTGGTCCCCTTCAGCGTGATGTCGGCGCCGAGCCGGACCAGCTCCGGGACATGCATGAAGCGGTTCTCGAACACCGTTTCACGGATCAGCGAGGTGCCGTCCGCCACGCTCATCAGCGCCATGAACTGCGCCTGCAGATCGGTCGAGAACCCGGGATAGGCCTGGGTCATGATGTCGATGCCGGTGAGCCGGCCTGGCCGCGACACCATCAGCCCGCGATCGGTCGGCCAGAGTCTGACGCCGGCGGCTTCGAGCGCTTCGCCGACGGCCGCGAGATGTTCGAGCCGAGCGCCGACCAGTTCCAGTTCACCGCCGGTGATCGCGGCGGCAACCGCATAGGTGCCCGCCTCGATGCGGTCGGCAACGATCTCATATGTCGCTGGCCTGAAGCTCTGGGTGCCCTGGACCTGCAGGCGATGGCTGCCGATGCCCTCGATCCTTACACCCATTGCGACGAGGCAGCGGGCGAGGTCGAGGACCTCTGGTTCCTTCGCCGCGTTGACGATCTCGGTTTCGCCGCTGGCAAGGCTCGCCGCCAGCAGGGCGGTTTCGGTGGCTCCGACCGAGGAGAAGGGAAAGACGATGCGGGCGCCGCGGAGGCCGGCGGGAGCATTCGCCTCGATATAGCCGCCAGCGACGCTGATCTCGGCGCCCAGGGCCTCGAGCGCCTTCAGGTGAAGGTCGACCGGGCGTGCGCCGATCGCACAACCGCCGGGCAGGGAGACGCGGGCATGGCCGAAGCGGGCGATCAGCGGCCCCAGCACGAGAATGGTCGCGCGCATCTTGCGGACGATGTCATAGCTCGCATCCCGCGGCGCGGCTTCGCTGGCGTTGAGCGTCAGCGCATCGGCTGCGCGGCCGGAGAACGTGACTCCATACCCTTCCAGCAGGGCCTGCATTGTCGCGATATCGACGACATCGGGCAGGTTGCGCAGGGTCAGTGGCTTGTCGGAGAGGAGCGCGGCTGCAAAGGCAGGCAAGGCGGCATTCTTGGCGCCGCGGATATCGACGGTTCCGGACAGCCGCTGGCCACCACGGATCAGGAGCTTGTCCATCAGGGGGCCTCTTGCGCGCGTTCGGGGGACTTCTCATAGCGCAGGAAGCGGTGCTCCGCGCCGGCGAAATCGCGGCTGTACTCGCTGGCTCGATGCCAGCCGGCCCGCTCATAGAAGCGTCGCGCCCCCGTATTGGCCGCGAAGACCTCGAGCGAGCAAGCGCCGTTCGCCTCGGCATGGGAGAGCAGGGCTGCACCATGGCGGCGGCCGGTCTCGGCCACGAAGAGCATGGTGACATGACCGTCGAGCAGCAGCAGAACGCCTCTGACGCCGCCATCGTCCAGGACTGTGAGATGCTCCAGGTCCTGCTCGAACCGGGCCTCGAAATGCCCGACATCATAGGCCGATGCCGCATCGCCGATGATGGGACGGAAACTGGTCCGATAGGCTTGCGCAAGGATGGCTGCCGCCGGAGCGATATCGGCAGGCTCTGCCTTGCGGATGATCACGACCGGCCCCGCAGACGGGGATCGAGTTCGTCGCGGAGGGCGTCCCCGAGCAGGTTGAAGCCGAGCGAGAGGAAGAGGATGCCGAGCCCGGCGAAAATCGCGTTCCACGGCGAGAGCAGCACGAAATTGCGCCCCTCCGCCAGCATCAGCCCGAGCGAGGGGGTGGGCGGCTGAGTGCCGAGGCCGAGGAAGGAAAGGGAGGCCTCGACCAGGATCGCGGCTGACAGCAGCAACGAGGTCTGCACCAGGATCACGGAGGCCAGATTGGGCAGGATATGGCGCAGCATGATGCGCAGATCCGAAGCGCCGATCGAACGGATGCCGGCGACGAAGTCGCTCTCGACCAGAACGAGGGCTGGGCCGCGGATCAGCCGCGCGAAGATCGGCACATAAACGACCGCAATCGCGATGGCGGCGCTTTCCGTTCGCGGCCCGAGCATGGCGATGATGCCGATGGCGAGCAGCATCACGGGAAAGGCGAAGAGGATGTCCATCATCCGCATCACGATGCGCTCGCACCAGCCCCGATAGAAGGCGGCGAGGAGGCCGAGGCCGCCCCCGACGATCAGCGCGATGCCGACAGCGATGCCGCAGGCGATCAGGGCGGTGCGATAGCCGTAGAGGATGCGGGCCAGGATATCGCGGCCGAGATGATCCGTGCCAAGCCAATGCGCGAGGCTCGGCCCCTTCAGGCGGGCGACGATGTCCTGAGCCAGCGGATCATAGGGCGCGATCAGCGGTGCGGCGAGTGCCAGCACGATCTGCAGCGTGACAATGATGGCTGCAGCAATGGCGATACGGCGGCTCTGGCTCATCACGCCGTCCTCAGCCTTGGGTCGATCAGCGCATAGGCGAGATCGACCAGCGCGTTCACCAGCACGAAGCCGACGGTGACGATGAGGATGGTGGCCTGGACCAAGGGGTAGTTGCGCTCGGCGATGGCGCCGAGGATCAGCCGCCCGAGGCCCGGAATCGAGAAGACCTGCTCGACCACGATGGCGCCGCCAAGCAGGTAGCCCGTCATGATGCCGACGCTGGTGACGAATGGAATGAGCGCGTTGCGGAGCGCATGTCGGTAGAGCACCGCGGTTTCCGAAAGCCCCTTGGCGCGGGCCGTGCGGATATAGTCCTGGCTGAGCGCGTCGAGCATGGCGGTGCGGACAAGGCGCGACAGATTGGCAAGGATCGGCAGCGCCAGCGCGATCGCCGGCAGCAGCAGGCGCTGCAGATTGCCGAGCGGGTCCTCGCTGAACGGGACATAGCCGAGCGAGGCGAAGCTTGGGGCCAGGCTTGCCACCGTGATCAGCATGACGATGCCGAGCCAGAAGGACGGAATGGTGAGCCCGGCGATCGCGCCGATGCGCAGGACGAGATCAGCCCGTCCGCCACGCCAATGCGCCATCAGGCAGCCGAGAGGCACAGCTAGGCCGGCGCCGATGACGAGCGCCAGCACGGTGAGCTGCAGGGTCGGCCAGATCTGGGCCGTGACCTCCTGGAGCACCGGTCGGCCGGTCCAGATCGAGGTGCCGAAATCCCCATGGAGTGCTCGCCCGAGCCAGCTCAGATATTGCTCGAGCAGCGGCCGGTCGAGGCCGAGCTCGCTGCGCATCGCCGCAACGCGTTCCGGCGTCACCTCGGTATTGGCGCCGAGCATGATCGCGACCGCATCGCCCGGGATCAGCCGGATCATCATGAAGACGATCACGGAGATCCCGAAGAGCACGATCGCGAGGTCGAGGCAGCGCTGGAACAGATGGCGGAGCATGCCTCGACCGTGCCGGATCAGCGCAGGCTGGCGCGGCCGAGCGAGACCAGCGAGCGGTTGGCGTAGATGTCATAGCCCTGCAGGTTGCCGCGCACGGCGCTGAACAGGGTGGGATAGGCGATATGAGCCGCCGGGCCCGTGCAGCCGAGGATCTTCTGCACGTCGCGATACGCCGCCTGCCGCGCTGGCTTGTCGAGCGTCGCGCGGCCCTTGTCGAGCAGCGCATCGAGCCCCGGGTTGCTGTACCTGAAGACGTTGGTCGAGCCCCCCGTCCGGAACGCCCGGTAGAAATAATCGTCGGGCTCGATGCTGCCGGCATTGGTCGAGGCGAAGAGGTCGAAATTCGAGTTGCGCCAGTCCTGCACGAACTGGCCGAGCTCGGGGTTCTTCAGCTCCACCTTGAAACCGACCTTGCCGAGCTGCTGCTGCACCACCTGCGCGATGTCGCGGATATCCTGCCGCGGCAGGACCGTCATGCTGACCGAGATCGGCGTGGCGACGCCGGCGTCCTTGAGCAGGGCCTGCGCTTTGGCCGGGTCATGCGTGTAGCAGGGCAGGTCCTTCACATCGACCGCCCAGTCCTTCAGGACGGGCGGCAGCGGGGCGGCGGGAGTGCCGCTGCCAAACAGCGCTGCGTCGATGATCTCCTTGCGGTTCAGTGCGTAGTTCAGCGCCTCGCGCACCTTGGCATTGTCGAAGGGCGGCTTGGAGACATTCATGCCGATCAACGTGTAGGCAAGCTCCATCGTCTCGCGGATCGCCACATTCGGCTTGCCCTTGAGCTGGAGGGCTGTTGCAGCATCGATATGCGGCAGCAGCGCGAACTGGCCGTTGCCGATTCCGACCTGGCGCGTCGCTGCTTCAGGGACGAAGTTGAACTTGACGCCTGCAAGTTTGACCTCCGCCGCATTCCAGTAGCCGGCATGCCTGGCGAGGCGGATGAAGCCGTTCGGCTGCCATTCCTCGAACTTGAACGGGCCGGTGCCCATCGGTGCGCGCTGCAACGCGTCCTTGTTGCCCTCGAGCCCGCGCGGGACGATAGCGATGCCGGTCAATGAGGCGAGCAGCGGGGCCGACGGCTCCTTGAGCTTGAGTTCGAGCGTAGTCGCGTCGACGGCCGTTGCGCTTTCCAGCGCACCGAGACGGCTGGCGAGCGGCGAGCCCACATCCTTGGAGAGCACGCGCCGCAGCGATGAGGCGGCGTCTTCCGCTTCCATCGGTTTGCCGTCATGGAAGGTCACGCCAGGGCGGAGCTTGAATGTCACGGTCCTGCCGTCGGCGGACGCGGTCCAGGACTGGGCCAGGCCGGGAATGATGTTGAGGTCCTTGTCGAGCGCGGTCAGTCCTTCATAGATCGGGCCGAGCACAAGCTGCGACGAGGCGAATGCTGTGACGATATGGGGATCGAGCCCTGCGGGTGAGGCCTCGACGGCGACCTCGAGCACCTGGGCGGACGCTGTTCCGGCGATCAATGCGAAGGTTGCGGCAGCGATGCTGCTGCGCAGTGCGCGGCGTAGCCCCGAACCCTGCTTCATGGCGCGATACATGGCCCACCCCTCCTGGCAGACGGCGCTTTCTCGGGCGCTCGTGCGATCAGTTTCGCATATGGACCACTTAGGGACCAATCTGGACAACGCTTAGCCGATCGCCTAGAGCCAGTGCAAGCCTTGAAGCTTGCCATGGGCATTAGGGAACGGAAGATGCGCGATCTGGCCAAGCAGACACTGACCGCGATCGGCGTGATCAGCGGCACGTCGATGGACGCGATCGACGTCTCCATCGTCGAGAGTGATGGCCACGAGACGCTCCGCTTCGGAGCCGGTGCGTCCTACCCCTATCCGGCGCAGACGCGGCGTGAACTTCAGGCCCTGATTGCCGAAGCCGAACGAGCGGTCAAGGAACCGCTGGTCGAGCTGGAGGCGGCTGTGACAGAGGCCCATCTCGATGCGGTCAGGCGCTTCATGGCCGAACAGGCGCTCGATCCGCAGAGCATCGATCTCGTGGGGCTGCATGGCCAGACCGTCTATCACCGGCCGGAAATCCGCTTCACCCGCCAGCTCATCGACGGCCCGGCGGTCGCTAGAGCGCTTGGCATCCCGACCGTCGACCGCTTCCGGTATGCAGATGTTGCGGCGGGCGGCGAGGGGGCTCCCTTCGCGCCGCTCTATCACCGCGCGCTGGCGCAGGGGCTGGAGCAGCCCGTGATGGTGCTGAACCTCGGTGGCGTCGGCAATGTCACCTATATCGACGCCGACGAGGTGATCGCGTTCGACACCGGTCCGGCCAGCGCGATCCTTGACGATTTCGTCTTGCGGCGGTTGGGTCGTGAATACGATGCCGGCGGCGCGCTCGCGGCGAGCGGGCAGGTGCGCGAGGATCTCGTGGCCGACTTCATGGCGAATCCGTTCTTCGAACGCCCGGCGCCGAAATCTCTGGATCGCAATGATTTTCATCGTCGTGCCAAGGTCGTGGAGGCTCTCTCCGACGCTGATGGCGCCGCGACCCTCGCCGCCTTCACGGTGGAAAGCGTGGTCGCCGCGCTGCGTCATGTGCCGAAGGCGCCGAAGCGCTGGCTGGTCACGGGCGGCGGCCGCCTGAACAGCCACTTCATGGCGAGGCTGCACGAGCGCCTCGGCGTGCCGGTCGAGCCCGTCGAGGCTGCCGGCTGGGCTGGCGATGTCATCGAGGCGCAGACTTTCGGTTACCTCGCGATCCGCTCGATCAAGGGCCTGGCCCTCAGCCTGCCCGGCACGACAGGCGTGCCGGAGCCTCTGACTGGTGGGCGGCTCAACCTGCCGAGCTAGTCTTCAAGCGCGGCGCTACGGTGGCGAGCCAGCGCTCAGACGCCCAGCACGCCTTCCCCGAAGCAGCGGGGTCCGTTCTGTCCACCCTCGGAGAGGCACGATCGATCTGCGTCGATCGGCTGATCTGCCTTGCCTTCGTGAAGTGAGAGACAGGCCGGCGTGGTCGGTTCGCCAGCCTGGCGAAACGAGGGCTACCCGCGAAGGACGCGTGGCGTCGAATCGAAACATCTCTTCCCTGTCGGTTCCTCGCTTGCTACTGGGCTAAAGTGGACTTATTTTGGTCTGGTCACGAGGGACTATCCATGGCGACTGAAGACGTCAGCGCGCGCTTTCGAGAACTTGATGCCTGGGGCGACCTCGACATCCTCAAGGCGCTTTACGAAGGCCAGCTTGCAGCGGTCGCCACCATCGCCTCGTCGTTGCCGGCGATCGCGGAAGCGGTTGCCGCAGCGGTGCCGCGCCTCGAGGCCGGCGGCCGCCTGGTCTATGCGGGTGCCGGCACCTCGGGTCGCATCGGCGTGCAGGACGGTGCCGAACTGACCCCGACCTTCGACTGGCCGGAAGAGCGGTTGGCCTTCGCCATCGCTGGGGGCGACGAGGCGATCCTCCATGCCGTCGAGAATGCTGAGGATTCGGTGGATGACGGCGCGGGCGCGATGCGCCGCGCCGATGTCGGGCCGAACGACGTCGTGATCGGTCTCGCTGCCAGCGGCCGTACGCCTTACACCCTCGCCGCCATCGGAGAGGCCAAGGCGCGTGGCGCGCTGACCATCGGCGTCGCCAATAACCGTGGCTCGGCGCTGCTGCGCACGGCAGATCTCGGCATCCTGACCGAAACCGGGGAAGAGGTCGTTGCCGGCTCGACCCGGATGAAGGCCGGCACGGCCCAGAAGATCGTGCTCAACCTGTTCTCGACCTTGCTGATGATACGTCTCGGCCGGGTCTACCGCGGCTTGATGGTTCATATGCGCGCAACCAATGCCAAGCTCCGGCTGCGAGCGGCGCAGATGGTCGACATGATCACGGGATGTGGCATGGAGGCCGCTGCCCGGCATCTCGACCGCGCCGGCGGCGATGTGAAGCGCGCCGTGCTCCTTGCAAGCGGAGCCGAGGCCGCCCTGGGCGAGATCTTGCTCGCTCGCCATCACGGCAACCTGCGCCTGGCGCTGGTCGATCTCGGTGCGGGAACAAGCGACCCGGTCAAGGCGCCTCCCAGGGCCGCCCCGTGAGCGAAATCTCACCCGGGCGCGGTCCGCGGCGCCCGCGCGAGGGCGCGTCCGACGTTGCGCCCGAGGGGATGCCGGCCAAGCAGCAGGCGATCCTTCAGGCGCTCGCCGGCGACGACCCGACGCCGCGTTATCTCAGGCTCGCCGGTGCGCTGTCCCGGCTGATCGAGACCGAGGTCTTTCTTCCGGGCGATGCCGTTCCCTCCGAGCGCGATCTCGCTCAGCTGACCGGCTACGCCCGGGTCACCGTGCGCAATGCCATCGACGAGCTCATTCGCAGCGGCGCGTTGTCGCGACGGCATGGCTCGGGCACCTTCGTCGCCTCGCGCATGGAGCAGCCGCTCTCGGTCCTGGCAAGTTTCTCGGCCGATATCGAGAATCGCGGCGGCCGGCCGGGTTCGATATGGCTGTCGAAGGAGTTGGCGCGGCCGAAGCCGCAGGAATCGATGGCTCTGGGTCTCGGGCCGAGCGACGCTGTCGTCCGGTTGATCCGGGTCAGAACGGCGGATGGCGAGCCGCTGGCGATCGAATGCGCCGTCGTGCCGGCCACCATCCTGCCGTCGCCGGATCTGATCGAGACCTCGCTCTACGCCGCGCTCGCCCAGAGGGGGGCAGCACCGGCCCATGGCGTGCAGCGCATCCATGCGGGTCTCGCGACGGCGGATGAGGCGAAGCATCTCGGTATTCCGGCAGGCAGTGCTCTGCTCAGGATCGAGCGCCGTGCCTTCCTCGGCAATGGCAAGCCGGTCGAGTTCACGCTCTCCGCCTATCGCGGCGATCGCTATGATTTTGTCGCGACCTTGAAGGGCGAAGCGATGGGGCCGCAATCGTGACACCGCAGGATCGAAACGCCTCCCGCATGTCGGGCGAGATCGCCGAGATTCCCCAGGCCGCGGCGCGGCTTCTGCAAGAGGGGCAAGGCGAGATCATGCGCGTCGTCGAGGCGCTGCAGATGCCGCGCGTCAGCCACGTCGTCGTCAGCGGCCGCGGCAGTTCCGGCCATGCAGGCACGCATCTGCGCTATCTCATCGAGACGCGCCTGGGCTTGAGCTCGGCCGCCGCCGCTCCCTCGGTGGTGACGCGCTATGGCGCGAGCCCGCGTCTCAAGGAGGCGCTCTATATCCTGATCTCGCAGTCCGGCCGCAGCCCCGATCTGGTGGCGGCGGCCGAGCAGGCGACAGCTGCCGGGGCCCAAACGGTCGCGATCGTCAATGATCCCAATTCCCCTGCCGCCCATGCCTGCCGTCATGTCATTCCGATCGCTGCCGGTCCCGAGCTCGCAGTGGCCGCAACCAAGACCGTTGTGAACACGATGCTGGCCGGCATGCTGCTGGTCGCGCGGCTGAGCGGGGACGCAGCGCTCGCGACGTCAGCGCAGACGGCTCCCGGACGTCTGGCCGAGGCGCTCACACTCGACTGGTCTGCCTGGGCGCGCCGGCTCTCCGATGCGCCGGCCGGTTTCGTCATCGGGCGCGGTTTGACGCTGGGCCCGGCGCGCGAGGCCGCACTCAAGGCCGCCGAAGTCCTCGGCGTGCCCGTGCTGGCGTTCAGCTCCGCAGAAGTCCTGCATGGTCCCAAGGCGGCGATCCGGAGTGAGCATCCGATCCTCGGCCTCAACGCCGGCGGTGAGGTTTCGGACAGCATCGAGGAGGCGCTGGCGACGCTCCGTCGCGAGGGAGCGTCGATCTTCTCGGGAAGCGGGCCGCGGCCGACACTCCCGGGATTGGCAGCGGGCGACCCGGTGCTCGACGCGATCGCGCTGCTGGCGCCTGTCTATCGCGCGCTGGAAGCCGAGGCGGTGCGCCTCGGCCGCGATGTCGACCGCCCGCCGGGGCTGGTCAAGGTCACGGAGACGCTGTGATGGCAGCGCTGCGGCAGGGCTGGCGCGCGCGGCGCCTGTTCGATGGCGAGCGGATCTGGCCGGATCGCCTCGTCATCGCCGAGGGCGGGATCGTCACCGAAATGCTGCCGTCGAGCGCGCAACCGCACTGCCTGATCGAGGACCTGCCGGACGACGCCGTGCTCGCGCCGGGCTTCATCGATGTTCAGGTCAATGGCGGTGGCGGCGTCATGCTGAACAATACGCTGAGTTCCGACGGCGTGGCTGCGATCAGCGCCGCCCATGCCCGCTTCGGCACGCGGTTCCTGCTGCCAACCCTGATCAGCGCGAGCAGGGCAGATATCGCGAAGGCCATCGCAGCCGCACGCGAAGCGATCGTGCGAGCTGTGCCGGGCGTTCTCGGCCTTCACATCGAGGGCCCCTTCATCAACCCCGAGCGTCATGGCGCGCATCTGGTCGCCAATCTCCTGCGGCCGCAGCCGGAGGATGTCGACCTGCTGGCGTCGCTCGGCTCCGTTGGCGTCACTCTGGTGACGCTCGCGCCCGAATGCGTGCCATCCGGCTTCATCCGCGCGCTGGTCGCGCGCGGCGTCAAGGTCTGCGCAGGCCATTCCAACGCGAGCGCGGCTGAGATGGCGGCTGCCCATGCCGAGGGCCTGAGCGGTGTCACCCATTTGTTCAACGCCATGTCGCAGCTCGGCTCGCGCGAGCCGGGCGTGGTCGGTTCGGCGATGTCGGGCATGGGGCTCACCGCCGGCATCATCGCGGACGGACACCACGTCGCCTGGCCGTCTTTCCAGGCGGCGTTCCGCGCGATCGGGCCGGAGAGTATGATGCTGGTCACCGACGCGATGGCCACGATCGGCGCCGACAGGGACGCTTTCGAACTTTTCGGCGAGACGATCCATGTCAGCGGTGGCCGACTCGTCAATGCCGAGGGCCGTCTTGCAGGCGCTCATCTCGACATGAACGCCGCGATTCTCAATGCATATCGGCACGGCGGCACCACGCTCGAGCAGGCCCTGGCGATGGCGACCGCAACCCCGGCCGCCTATCTCGGTCTTTCCTCCAGCCATGGCCGGATCGCGCCGGGGCGGCGGGCGGAATTCTCCGTGCTGCGAACCGGCGGCTAGATCCTCGGAGCGGATATCGTATCCTGTCCAGGACTTGGCCTTCTGTGATCGCAGCGGCTTTCCCGAAGACCGCAATCCACCTTTGGGGCCGATGCTTTGGCGCCATCGGCTCAGGTGAGCCTGTTCCTGAACATCCAGGCGGCGAAGGGCAGGGTCACGGCGGCAATGGCGACGAGTGCCAGCATCTCCGGCAAGAGCTGCCTGATTCCAGCGCCCTCCAGATAGATCTGATGTGTGATGCTGATGGCGTAGCGCAGTGGGTTGATCAGGGTGAAGTACTGCAGGATCTCGGGCATGTTGCCGATCGGTGCGGTCAGGCCCGAGAGCAGCATGAAGGGCATCAGCAGCACGAAGGAGCCGATCATGGCCTGCTGCATGTTGCCCGCGATGGACGAGATGAAGAGGCCGATCCCGACCGATGCTGCGAGGAACAGGAAGAGGCCGAGATAGAGCATCGCAAAACTGCCGGAGAACGGGATCTGGAACCAGAGCTGTGCCACCAGCAGGATCAGGGTCGACTGGGTGAGCCCGATCATCATGGCGGGAACCGCCTTGCCGACCATGATCTCCGAGGGCCGGAACGGCGTCACCAGCAGTTGATCGAACGTGCCTTCCTCACGCTCTCGCGCCACCGACATCGCGGTCAGCATCATCGTCATCATCATGGTGATCGTGCCGATCAGGGCCGGAACCATGTACCAGCGGGTTTCGAGGGTGGGGTTGTACCAGGCCCGTGTGGTCATTCGCACGGGAGCACCGGGCTGGCCGTGCGAACTCTGCCAGTCGGCTGCGTAGCCGGTCACGATCTGGCTGACATAGGCCTGCGCGGTGCCCGCGGTGTTGGAATTGCGCCCGTCGGCGATGACTTGCACGGTGGGCGCCGTCCCGGCCTGCAGACCGCGCTCGAAATCGTACGGGATGGTGATCACCAGCAAGGCGCGCTGGTCGTTGATGATGTCGGCGATCTGGCGCTCGACATCGAGCGTGGCAACCCGCGTGAAGGTGCCGGAACCGTCCAGGCGCGCGATCAGTGCCCGCGAGACTGCGCTGCGGTCGTGGTCGAGCAGCGCATAGGGCACGTCGTTGAGATCGTAGGTCGCGGCATAGCCGAAGATCAGGCACTGCAGCACGGGCGGGGCGATCAGGGAGATGCGGCTCTTCGGATCCTTCAGGATCGCGAGGAGTTCCTTGCGGATCAGGGCGAGGATGCGTAGCAGCGTGTCGAGCATGGCCTACCTCACCCGATGGTCTTGCGCGTCGCGCGGATCGCAAGCGCGATCAACACCGAGGCCATCACCGCCAGCACCGCTGCATTCGGCAGGATCACCGGCCAGATGTCCCCGGCGAGGAACAGGGTCTGCAGCACGCTGACGAAGTAGCGCGCCGGGAAGACATGCGTGATCACCTGGATCGCTACCGGCATGCTGCGGATGTCGAACATGAAGCCGGACAGCATCATGGCCGGGAGAAAGGTGGCTATGATCGTGATCTGGCTCGCGACGAACTGGCTCTTGGTCAGCGACGAGATCAGCAGGCCGATGCCGAGCGCGACGATCAGATAGAGCATCGATACGGCGACAAGCAGTCCGAGCGAGCCCCTGATCGGCACGCCGAAGAGCAGTTTGGCGCCAAGGATAGACAGGGCGAGCCCGATCATGCCGAGGATGAAATAGGGCACGGTCTTGCCAAGCAGGATCTCGACGGGGCGGACAGGCGTGACGAACAGCGCCTCGAAGGTTCCGCGCTCCCATTCCCGCGCGACGACAAGCGCGGTCAGCAGCGCGCCGATCAGTGTCATGACGAGCACGATCAGGCCGGGAACCAGGAAGTAGCTGCTGTTATTGGCGTCGTTGAACCAAAGCCGGCTTTCGATCGAGACGGGGGGACTGGCGATGATCTGGCCCATCGCGGCTTCTCGGGCCATCCATGTCGCAACGGCACCCTGAGCGTAGCCGAGCGAGATGCGGGCGGTGTTCGCGTCGGTGCCATGGACCAGCACCTGGATCTCGGCCGTGCCCTGCTCCATCCGGCGGGCGAAATCGGGCGGGATGCGCACAATGGCGTTGACGCGCTTGTCGAGCATCATCCGCTCGGCCTCGGCCATGGTCTTGACCTGCACAGCGTTGAAATAGTCGGAGAGTTCGAAGCTCGACGCCGCGCCGCGCGCCTCGGCCGAGACGTCCTCCATCACGATCGCGACCGGAACGTTCTTGACGTCGAAGGAGAGCCCGTAGCCGAAGAGCACGAGCAGCAGCATCGGCATGACCACGCCGATCGCGATGCTGCTCGGGTCGCGCACGACCTGCCAGCCCTCCTTCCGGATCAGCGCCGCGATGCGGCGTAGCCTTGCCATTCCCCCGGTCTGTGACGTCGCGACGGTCATGCTGCTGGCCTCTGCTGCGCCCGGCCGTCACGCGACGTCTCGACGATGGCGATGAAGGCGTCTTCCATCGTTGGCTGGCGTCCGTCCTGGGCCGTGGCATGAGCCCTGATCTCGGCCGGAGTGCCCTCGGCCAGGCTGCGTCCGGCATCGAGGATGATGATCCGGTCGCAATATTCTGCTTCCTCCATGAAATGCGTGGTCACGATCACGGTGACGCCTTGCTCGGAGAGCGCTGTGATCCGGCCCCAGAATTCGCGTCGCGCGATCGGGTCGGCACCACTCGTCGCCTCATCGAGGAAGAGGATGTCCGGCTCGTGCAGCAGGGCGGTGCCCATCGCGAGGCGCTGCTTGAATCCGCCCGGCAATTGCCCGCTGGGCAGCCGGGAGAAGGCGTCGAGCTCGAACTGCTGCTTCGCCCAGGCGATCCGGTCCGCCTTGCGTCGGCCACGCAGCCCATAGGCGCTGGCGAAGAAATCGAGATTCTCGTCGACGCTCAACTGGCCGTAGAGTGAGAATTTCTGGGCGACATAGCCAAGCCTGCGCCGCGCCTCGGCGCGCGATGTCCGCAAATCCGCGCCGGCAACACGCAGCGTGCCGTGCGAGGCCGGCAGCAGCCCGCAGAGCATCCGGAACGTGGTGCTCTTGCCGGCTCCGTTCGGGCCGAGCAGCCCGTAGATTTCGCCGCTCCGGACCTGGAAGCTGACATGATCGACAGCGGTGAAGTCGCCGAAGGTGCGGACGAGGTCTTGGACCTCGACCGCCATGGCGCCGGAGCCCTGGGAGCTGGGCTGGTCGAGCGTCATGCTGCTGGTCCGTGTGCGCTCGGCGACGGCGGCGAACAGCACCATGAATCCGTCCTCGAAACGCGCCGGCGCGCGGTGATGCTGAAGCGTGCCGTCGCCCAGCGGCAGGGCGTCGGCCTCGCTCGCAGCGGCAAGCACGACGCGTACCTGCCCGGCTTCGGGCACGGCGTCGATGACGCCGTCCTGCTGAAACAACCGTGCCTGCAGCGAACGCGCCGGCATTCCCTTGGGCGTCTCGATGATGAAGGTGCGGCCTTCAGCCTTTGCCGTGATCTCGCTCGGCGTGCCCTGCGCCAGCACCTTGCCCGCATGCATGACGACTGCATGGTCGCAGAGCTCGGCCTCGTCGAGATAGGAGGTGCTGACGATCACGGTGAGGCCGTCCTCGTGCACCAGCTTGAGCACGATCGCCCAGAGTTCACGCCGCGACAGTGGGTCGACGCCGACGGTCGGCTCGTCCAGCAGCAACAGTTCGGGAGCACGGACGAGGGTACAGGCGAGCCCCAGTTTCTGCTTCATGCCGCCGGACAGCTTTCCGGCCAGCCGCTCGCGAAAGCGTCCGAGCTGAGTCATCTCGAAGAGGCGGGGATAGATCTGCTTGCGCTGGTCGGCGCCGACGCCGTGCAGATCGGCATAGAGATCGAGGTTCTCCTGGACGCTCAGATCCTCATAGAGCCCGAACTTCTGCGGCATGTAGCCTATGCGGTCCTGGACGGCCTGGGGATCGTCCGCGACGGTAATGCCGAGGACGTCGATCATACCTTCATCGGGTTTCATCAACCCGGCGATCAGGCGCAGCAATGTGGTCTTGCCGGCACCGTCGGGGCCGACGAGGGCGGTCAGCGTGCCTTCCCTGGCTTCGAAGGAGACATCATCGAGTGCCTTGACGGTTTCGCCGGTGGCGCGGCGGAACGTCTTGTGGAGGGTCCGCGCCGTTACGGGTGAGACGGGCGCGGCGGGGGTCATGGCTTGGTCTTTCCGGTCTCGGGTACGGCAGCGCTGTTTGCGACCGCAGCCTCGGCTCCCGGCAACATCTTGACGGTGGCTGGCATGCCGAGACGCAGCCTGTCCTGCGGGTCCTCGACGAAGACACGTGTCTCGTAGACGAGGCTCGTGCGCAGATCCTCGGTCTGCACGGTCTTCGGCGTGAATTCGGCGACGGGTGAGATGAAGCCGATCCAGCCTTCGAGCGGCTGGTTCGGAAAGCTGTCCGTGGTGACCTGCATCCGCATGCCGGAGCGGACCTGTCCGAGCTTCGGCTCAGCGACATAGGTCCGTACCCATTTCGTGCCGGTCATCGCCAGCGAAAGCACGGGGCGGCTCGGCGAGGCCATCTCGCCGGGTTCCATCAGCCGCGAGCGAACCACGCCATCGAAGGGAGCAAGCAGCTCAGCATCGACCAATTGGCGCCGGGCAAGCGCAAGCTGCGCCTGGCTGCCACGCAGTTGGGCGTCTGCCTGCGCGATGTCCTCCGAGCGCGGGCCGGCGAGAGAAAGGGCGAGGGCGCTTTGCGCGACATCGAGCTTCGCCTTGCTGGTCTCGGCAAGAGCCTTGGCGGCATCGAGGTCCTGCTGGCTGACGGCATTCGCGGACAAGGCGCGCCGCCGCTCATATTGCGCGGCGGCGTTGACCGAATCCGCCCTGGCCGATTCGAGGTTGGCGCGGGCCTGGGCAATTTCCTCGGGGCGGCTACCGTTGCGCAACCGATCGAGTGCGGCCTTCTGGGCCCCGACTATCGCTTCCATCTGGTCGATCTGCGGCTGCAGCCGGTTCGTATCCAGTTTCGCAAGGACCTGCCCGCTGCGAACGACATTGCCCTCCTCGACAAGGATCGCGGCGATGCGTTCGCTTCCATTGAAGGCCAGCGAGGCCTGCCTGAGATCGACATTGCCATAGAGGACCAGCTCGGTCGTCTCGGCGGGACGGTGGCCATACCACCAGGCGCCAGCCGCCCCCACGAGGGCGATGACAGCCAATATGCGCGGTGCCTTGCTCATGCCTTCAAGAATAGGCGCGTCACGCTATATGTCAAATCTGAATTTAAATTCTATCTTTCAAATAATCTTGATGAGCGTTAAGCTTCCGATCATGAAACGAGCGATTCCTCGAAAATTGCCCGGCCGCCGCGAGGATGGAGCGGCCACCAAGGCTCAGATTCTCGATGCGGCCGGAGAGGTCTTCGCGGAAAAGGGCTTTGATCGCGCCACGGGCAAGGAGATCGCCGAGCGGGCGGGCAGCAGCTCTGCTGCCGTGAATTACTACTATGGCGGCATCGACGGGCTCTATGCCGAGGTGCTGGTCGAGGCGCATCGCCGCCTGCTCACCTATGATCGGCTGCTCAAGCTGGCGCAGGCGCCGGGGGCTCCGGAGGACAAGCTTCGCACCCTCATTGGTCTCGTGGTCCGCACGATCATGGGGCCTGCCTCCTCGAGCTGGTCCTTGCGGGTCCTGAGCCGTGAGGTGCTGGCACCGTCACCCGCCTTCGCCGTACTGCGGGATCGCGAGATTCTCCCGAAGAAGCGCATCGTCACCGGGATCGTCGGCGAAATCCTGGGCGTGCCGCATGATCATCCCGTCGTTGCCCGCTGCTGTCTCACTGTCATTGCCCCCTTCGTCGTGATGCTGGTCGGCAACCGCCAGGTCCTCGCGCAGGTCTTTCCCGACCTGGCATCGGATCGCGGCGCCGTTGACGAGATGGTCGCCCATTTCCAGCGTTTCGCCTTTGGCGGCATCGCTGCCGTTGCGGCCGAGCTCGATGCGCGGAAGGAAGCTCGTTCCGCATGAGGTGGCGTGGTCCCGATCAGCCGGCGCACCTCCCATCCCGACTGGAGCCGCGTGCCATTCTCCCAGGCCGGCGCCGTCGTCGCATCGAACGGCTACGCCAAAGCTCCATCCCCTGAAACGTTGAAATCCGAGCTTCTGTGATCTGCGTCATTGAGTGCGGCCCGGCGCAGGCGCAGAATTCTTGTGGCGGGGGGCTGAGAGTTCATGACCCATTCGGGAGGAACGATCATGCAAGCCCAGAGCCTCACGACACTGACATCCGGAACGAAGTCCATCAGCGCCTCGGCCATCGAGACGCTCGCCGCGCAGCTCCATGGCAGTCTCGTCGACGAGACGGATGCAGCCTATGATGGTGCGCGCGCGATCTGGAATGGGATGGTCGATCGCCGGCCCGGCCTGATCATACGTTGCGCGGTCGCAGCAGATGTTGTCAGCGCCGTGCGATTTGCGCGTGACAACGGGCTGCTGGTTTCCGTGCGTGGCGGCGGGCACGGCATTGCCGGAAACGCCGTCTGTGACGGCGGCCTGATGATCGACCTGTCACCGATGAAATCGGTCCGTGTCGACGCGACATCGCAGCGCGCTTGGGTCGAGCCGGGCGCAACCCTGGCCGATCTCGACAGGGAAACACAGGAATTCGGGTTGGCGGTGCCGACGGGCATCAATTCGACCACGGGCGTTGCCGGCCTGACGCTGGGCGGCGGCTTCGGCTGGATCACGCGGAAGTTCGGGCTTACCCTGGACAACCTCTTGTCAGTCGAGGTGGTGACGGCGGATGGCGAGCTCAGGCGCGCAAGCCAATCGGAAAATCCGGACCTGTTCTGGGCGCTACGCGGCGGCGGCGGAAATTTCGGGGTGGTTACCTCCTTCGAATTCCGGCTTCACAAGCTTGGACCCCAGGTCTTGGCAGGCCTCGTCGTGCATCCGTTCGATGATGCCGAGACGATTCTGAGGGAATATCGTCAGGCGCTCGAAATGGCGCCCGACGAGCTGACCTGCTGGGTCGTGATGCGGCAGGCGCCGCCCCTACCGTTCCTCCCGGTCGAGTGGCATGGCAAGGAGGTGCTGGTGCTCGCGATGTGCTATTGTGGCGACATCGCCGAAGGCGAAAAGGCGACTGCCAGGCTCCGTTCCATCGGAAAGCCGATCGCCGACGTGGTTGGGCCTGCACCGTTCACGGCGTGGCAACAGGCCTTCGATCCGCTGCTCACTCCCGGTGCCCGCAATTACTGGAAGAGCCACGACTTCACCGAGCTCTCGGATGCAACGATCAGGATTCTGATTGGCGCGGTGCGTCGCCTGCCTGGCCCGGAATGTGAGATCTTCATCGGTCATGTCGGTGGAGAGGCCGGTCGGGTTGCCGCGGACGCCACCGCCTTTCCGCAGCGCAGCTCCCATTTCGTCATGAATGTTCATGCGCGCTGGCGTGAACAGGGCATGGACCAGGCTTGCATCGGCTGGGCGCGCGCGCTGTTTGAAGCAGCCAGGCCGTATTCAGCCGGAACGGCCTATATCAACTTCATGCCGGCAGACGAGATGGACCGCGTCCAGGCAGCGTACGGAGGCAGTTACCACCGCCTTGCCGAGTTGAAGCGGCGCTATGACCCGTCGAACCTGTTTCGCATGAACCAGAATGTGAAGCCGACGGCGAGTTCGCAGGCCGCGTGAACTCACTGGCCTGAACTATTCGGGCGAAGGGGATGGCCTGGCCCAGGGCGCGGGGATCGACGCATATCGTGTCCCCGCGCCCTCGCGTCCTCAAGCGCAATGCGGCAGCCTGGAGCGCCGCTGGATCAGGTCGTCCTTGGCGAAGAGCTCGGCCAGCCAGTCGACGAAGACGCGCACCTTGTTGCTGAGATGACGGTTCGGCGGGTAGACGATGTGCAGCGGCTTGGGTGTCGAGCACCAGTTCGTCAGCAGCGGCACGAGCCGGCCGGCGGCGATATCCTCCTGCACCATGAAGGTTGGCGCCTGAACGATGCCGAGCCCCGCCAGCGCGGCGGCGACGTAACCCGCGCCTTCGTTCAGCGACACCACGAAGCGTCCCCTGATCTCGTGGCTTTCCTTGCCGTCGGCATAGGTGAAGGGAGCTGTGCGGCTGGTCCCGGCATAGCGATAGCCGACGATGAAATGATCGCCCTCGAGGTCGGTGGGATGCCGGGGTTCGCCATGGCGCTGGATATAGGAGGGGGAGGCGCAGGTCACGAGATACATCTCGCCGATGCGCCGGGCGATCAGGCTCTGGTCCGTGAGCTCGCCGGCCCGGACGGCGCAATCGAGATTTTCCGCCAGCAGATCGGCAGGTCGGTCGCTGAGGCCGAGGTCGAGCTGAATGTCGGGATAGCGCGCATGGAATTCAGGCAGGTTCGGGATGATGACCCGCATGGCCAGCGGCGCGCTGACGTCGACGCGCAAACGCCCGCTCGGCCTGGCCTGTGACGAGGCCATGCTGCCGTCGAGCTCGTCGATTTCGTTCAGGACCCTGAGCGCGCGCTCGTAATAGGCTGCCCCGTCCATCGTCACCGTCACGCGCCGGGTCGTGCGGTTGAGGAGCTTGGCGTGGAGATGCGACTCAAGCTGCTGGATCTGCTTGGTCACCGTCGGCTTGGGCATGTCGAGCAGATCGGCGGCACGGGTGAAGGTGCCGGCTTCGACGACGCGGACAAAGGCGCGCATGGCGCTGAGCTGATCCATGGCTTTCTCTAGCAGGTCCTTCTTCGATTGTTTCCATATGGAAATAATGAATGAACTCAATGGATATTTATTGCCAAAACACGATGATCTAAATCAGCTTGCATTGCAACAGAAGCCGCTGGGACACGCCATGTCCGCTCAGACCGCCACCCTCGACCGCCCCATCGCCGTGACATGGCGGGATGAGGTGATTGCTGCCAAGCCAGTCCCGCTGGCGGCGCGTGTGTTCATCCCGGCAGAGCTCAACCGCAACACTGCGTTCGTCATGCACCTGCATGGCGGCACCTTCAACGAGGGCTCGCTGGCAAGCGGAGAGGCGGTCGCGACAATCCTGGCTCGCGCCGGTGCCGCTGTCGTTTCGGTCGATTACCCGCTCGCGCCAATGCATCGTTTCCCCGATGTGCTGGAGGCCGTATTTGGTGGCTTGCTGGCGCTCTACAAGGCGCGCAGCCGCTGGGTCTCGAAGAGCGCCCCATTCTATGTCGCTGGCGAAGAGGCCGGCGGCAATCTGGCCGCGGCTCTCGCCATGATGGTGCGGGACCGGCAGGGGCCGCCGCTCGCCGGGCAGATCCTGCTCTCGCCAATGCTGGATTCCTGCCTTGGGACCTATTCGCTGCGTGAGGCCGATGCCGGCCCCGTGGGATGTCGCTGGGCCGATGGCTGGCACGATTATCTGGGTTCGCCGGACAAGGCGGCTCATCCCTATGCGGCGCCACTCAACGCGTCGCGGCTCGCCGGATTGGCTCCTGCCCTGCTGATCACGGCGGAGGATGATCCGCTGCGTGATGAATGCGCAAGTTATGCCTGCCGGCTGCAGGAAGCGGGTGTCGCGGTCAGCCGCTACGTGCAGACTGCGCCAAGCCATTGGCCTGGAGCCTATGCCGAGGCTCCCAAGGAGGGGTCCTGCCTCTGTCTGGCATGTGACCATGTAACCGAGTTCTTCAAATCCACCGCGCCGTCCTGATCCAGGCCAGCGCCACCCACTGATCCTCTCTTCTCTCGCAAGGAATGAACCCATGATTCAGGGAACGATCCGTCATGGCCTGCTGGGCGGAAGCCTGGCCGCCACCATCTCACTTGCCGCCGTCCTGCTCGTGATGAACGGCTCCGACAAGGCCCAGAGCGACGCCGCTCCGGCGGCCGCGCAGGCGACCCCGGTTTCGGTCGCGCTCGTCGAGCAACGTGAGCTGACCAACTGGGCCGAGTTCTCCGGTCGTCTGGAGGCGATCGAGCGCGTCGATGTGCGTTCGCGCGTCGCCGGTGTGGTCGAGGCCGTGCACTTCAAGCAGGGCAACCTCGTCAGGCAGGGCGACCTGCTGATCAGCATCGACCAGGCGCCCTATCTCGCCGAGTTCGAGCGCGCCCAGGCCCAGGTCCTGGCTGCCGAAGCCCGGGTGGCGCTTGCCGCCAACGAGCATGAGCGCGGCCAGAAGCTGATGACGACGCAGAACGTCTCGCAGCGCGATCTCGATGCGCGTCTGAATGCACTCCGTGAAGCGCAGGCCAATCACCGCGCCGCCCAGGCAGCCCTGCAGACCGCGCGGCTGAACCTCGACTACACCCAGATCAGGGCGCCGATCAGCGGCCGGATCGGGCGGCTCGAGGTGACCGTCGGCAACCTCGTCGCGGCCGGGGCAGGGGCTTCGCTGATGACGACGCTGGTCTCGGTCGATCCGATCTATGCCAGCTTCAATGCGGACGAGAACACGGTGCTGAGGGCGCTTGGCTCGCTGCCGGCCTCGGATGGCCCGCGTGCGCTGGAGCGCATCCCGGTCCAGATGGGCACGGCGACTCAGGACGGCACTCCGATCACCGGTCGGCTGCAATTCGTCGACAACAGCGTCGATGTCGGCAGCGGCACCGTTCGGGTGCGGGCGATCTTCGACAATCCCGATGGCACGCTGATGCCGGGCCAGTTCGTGCGCCTGCGCATGGGTCAGGCCCGGACCGAGCCTGCGCTGGTGATCAATGAGCGCGCGATCGGCACCGACCAGAACAAGAAGTTCGTCTTCGTCGTCGGCGACGATCTCAAGGCGAGCTGGCGCGAGGTGACGCTCGGCTCAGCCAATGAAGGGCTGCGCATCGTCACAGCCGGGCTCAAGCCGGGCGAAAGGATCGTCGTCAACGGCCTGCAGCGCATTCGTCCGGGCGCAGTTGTGGCTCCCGAGCAGGTGCCGATGGCCGAGAAGTCAGAGCTGCGCCGGGTGGCCGGTGCAGGACCCACGGAAATCGCCCAGCGCTGAGCTGGGACGCCTATCAGAACTCGGGTGCTGACGACGTTGCGTGATGGCGCCCGTCGTCAGGCCCGAGGCGCCCGAAGGGGGCATCTCATGAATCTCTCCAAGTTCTTCATCGATCGCCCGATCTTCGCGGGCGTGCTGTCGGTTCTCATCCTGGTCGCTGGCCTGCTCTCGCTGCGTGTGCTGCCGATCTCGGAATATCCCGAAGTCGTGCCGCCCACCGTGGTGGTGCGCGCGCAGTATCCGGGCGCCAATCCTCGTGTCATCGCCGAAACCGTGGCCACGCCGATCGAGGAGCAGATCAACGGTGTCGAGGGCATGCTCTATATGTCCAGCCAGGCGACGACCGATGGCGTGATGACGCTGAACGTCACCTTCAAGCTCGGCACCGACCCCGACAAGGCACAGCAGCTCGTGCAGAACCGCGTCTCGCAGGCGGAACCCCGCTTGCCGGAAGAGGTGCGGCGCCTCGGCGTCACCACGATCAAGAGCTCGCCGGACCTGACGATGGTGGTGCACATCACCTCGCCGAACGATCGCTACGATATGACCTATCTGCGCAACTATGCAGTCCTGAACGTCAAGGACAGGCTGGCGCGGATCGATGGCGTCGGCCAGGTCCAGCTTTTCGGCTCGGGCGACTATTCGCTGCGCGTCTGGCTCGATCCGCAGAAGGTCTCCGAGCACGGGCTCTCGCCCAGCGACGTCGTGCGCGAGATCCGCGCGCAGAATGTCCAGGCAGCAGCAGGCGTCATCGGCGCCTCGCCGAACGCCCCGGGGCTCGATCTCCAGCTCTCGGTCAATGCCCAGGGCCGCCTTCAGAATGAGGAGGAGTTCGGCGAGATCATCATCCGCACCAACTCGACCGGGGCTGTGACGCGGCTGAAGGATGTCGCGCGCATCGAACTCGGCGCGGCCGACTATGCCCTGCGCTCGCTGCTCGACAACAAGTCGGCGGTCGCGGTGCCGATCTTCCAGGCGCCGGGCTCGAATGCCATCGCCATCGCCGACAACGTCCAGGCGGTGATGCGCGAGATCAAGCAGAACATGCCGGAAGGCGTGGACTACGCGATCGTCTACGACACGACCCAGTTCGTGCGCGCCTCGATCAAGGCCGTCATCACCACCCTGCTCGAGGCCATCGCGCTGGTCGTGCTCGTCGTCATCGTCTTCCTGCAGACCTGGCGGGCCTCGATCATCCCGCTGGTCGCCGTGCCGGTCTCGGTCATCGGCACCTTCGCCGTGATGTATCTCTTCGGCTTCTCCATCAACGCGCTCAGCCTGTTCGGCCTCGTGCTCGCCATCGGCATCGTCGTCGACGACGCCATCGTCGTGGTCGAGAATGTCGAGCGCAATATCGAGCAGGGACTGGAGCCGCGCCAGGCGACTTACAAGGCGATGCGCGAGGTCTCCGGCCCGATCATCGCGATTGCATTGGTGCTGGTCGCGGTCTTCGTGCCGCTTGCCTTCATCAGTGGCTTGACCGGCCAGTTCTATCGCCAGTTTGCGCTGACCATCGCGATCTCGACGGTGATCTCGGCGATCAACTCACTGACGTTGTCGCCGGCGCTGGCAGCCCTGCTGCTGCGTTCGCACCACGCACCGAAGGACGCGCTGACCCGCGTCATGGACAAGCTGTTCGGCTGGTTCTTCCGCGGATTCAATCGCTTCTTCAATCGCAGCTCGCAGGCCTATGGCGGCGGCGTGCGTCGCATCCTGACGCGCAAGACGGCGATGATGGCGGTCTACCTCGTGCTCGTCGGCCTGACGGTCGTGCTGTTCCGCACCGTCCCGGGAGGCTTCGTGCCCGGCCAGGACAAGCAGTATCTCGTCGGCTTCGCGCAGCTGCCCGATGCCGCCACGCTCGATCGCACCGAGGACGTCATCCGCAAGATGGGCGAGATCGCCCTGAAGCATCCCGGTGTCCAGAGTGCGGTGTCCTTTCCCGGCCTCTCGATCAACGGCTTCACCAACTCGTCGAATGCCGGCATCGTCTTCGTGACGCTGAAGCCCTTCGAGCAGCGCAAGGATCCCTCGCTCAATGGCGCCGCGATCGCCATGCAGCTCAACAAGGAGTTCGCCGGCATCAAGGAGGCGTTCATCGCGATGTTCCCGCCGCCGCCTGTGCAGGGGCTCGGTACGATCGGAGGCTTCAAGCTGCAGATCGAGGACCGTGCCGGCCTTGGCTATAGGGCGCTCGATGAAGCAACCAAGGCCTTCATGGCCAAGGCCGCGACGGCGCCCGAGCTCGCTGGCATGTTCTCGAGCTTCCAGGTGAATGTTCCGCAGCTCTACGCCGATATCGATCGCACCAAGGCCCGCCAGCTCGGCGTGCCGGTGACCGATGTCTTCGAGACGCTGCAGATCTATCTCGGCTCGTCCTATGTCAACGATTTCAACAAGTTCGGGCGCACCTACACCGTTCGCGTCCAGGCTGATGCGCCCTTCCGGGCCTATCAGGAGGATATCGGCAAGCTCCGGGTGCGCTCGACCTCGGGCGAAATGGTTCCGCTCAGCGCCGTGCTGAACGTGCGTGCCGATGCCGGGCCGGAACGGGCGATGCGCTACAACGGCTTCCTGGCCGCCGACATCAATGCCGGTCCGGCGCCAGGCTTCTCGTCGGGGCAGGCCCAGGCGGCGGCGGAGCGCATTGCCAACGAGACGCTGCCGAAGGGCTTTGCGTTCGAGTGGACGGACCTGACCTATCAGGAGATCCTGGCGGGCAACTCTTCGCTGATCGTCTTCCCGATCGCGATCCTGCTCGTCTTCCTGGTGCTTGCCGCCCAGTACGAGAGCCTGACACTGCCGATCGCGATCATCCTGATCATCCCGATGGGTCTGCTTGCCGCTATGGCCGGCGTCTGGTGGAGCGGTGGCGACAACAACGTCTTCACCCAGATCGGTCTCGTCGTGCTGGTCGGGCTATCTGCGAAGAACGCGATCCTGATCGTCGAGTTCGCCCGCGAACTGGAATTCGAGGGCAAGACGCCGGTCGAGGCCGCGATTGAAGCCAGCCGTCTGCGCCTGCGTCCGATCCTGATGACCTCGCTCGCCTTCATCATGGGCGTGGTGCCGCTGGTGATTTCGACCGGTGCCGGCGCCGAGATGCGTCAGGCGATGGGCATCGCGGTCTTCGCCGGCATGATCGGCGTCACCGCCTTCGGCATCTTCCTGACCCCGGTCTTCTATGTGCTGATGCGGGCCCTGACCGGGAACAAGCCGCTGAAGCATGTCGAGGCGAAAGTGGAGTTGGCCGAAGCCGCCTGACCGAGCCCAGGCTGCCCTCGGGGGCAGCCCTGACGGGTTCAACCAGCCAGAACGCGCGGGACGCTGTCCGGCGCGTTCTGTTGTGAGGTTCCGGCACTTTCAGCCGCAGGCTGGAGCCAGCCGCAATAGTGCACGACCAGTCCGATCAGCGGCAATGCGATCGGGACATCGAAATGGAAGCGGCCATCCTCCTCCCATTCGCGCGCCAGCGAGCGAGGCGCCAGGGCAAGTGGCAGGGGGACGGGGCCCAGCCACCAACGCTTCAGGTGCATCGCGAGCCCCTTGTCGTCAGCGACGAGATCGAAGCCGAAACGCAGCGGGCCAAATCGTTCCACGAGCCGTTGGGCCTGTTGCGACAACTGGCTGCTGAAACGGCGGCCGGAGAAGTCGCGAATCCAGGTTTCGACGCCGCCGCTCTCTGCAAAGGCGACGTGGAGCTCATGCTCCCCTTCAGGTGGAAAGCCGAAAAGGGCTGCGATAGCGCGCGCAACCGGGTTGCGCCCGCGCGTCACCATGGCCCGTCCCTGCGCGCCGCCATCGCGCAGGACAGTGTGGATCGCGCGCACGGGCGCAGGCAGGGAGGCAAAGGCGGGCCCAAGCACCCGCGCATAGAGCGGGGGCGGCTGCGGCAGCGCTGCCATCTCGTGCCGGATCGCCAGTTGCGTGAAGGCCGGCTCGAATTCCGACAGCGACAGCATCTCGCCGGCATCGCAGGCGCCGACCGGGGCATCACCCCTGGCGAGGCGATCGACGATGATGGCGGCCGCCAGACCGGGAATCTCTGGGCCGTCGCCTTCGCTCGCAATCAATGTCCATCGCCGCTCGACGGCCTGTCTGCCAATGTGCCCGAACGCTCGGACCATCATGCCGGATCGGTCACTGCCCCATGACGAGGTCAGCCGTTGCGCGTGAAGCACCAGCGGCGCGAAACGGGCCAGGTTCGGGATCCAACCCCAGCGAACGGGCCAGCTTGCCAGCCAAAGCGCCCGGTTCTGCCATCGGAGCTCGGTGCCGGCTCGAAAACTGACGGAGGGCTTCCCCGGAAGGCGATCGGGCAGGAGAGCAAGATCCGGCACATCTGCGAGGCCCATGAGGCGGCCTGCGAGAGGTGCCTCGCCGGTGATCATGAAGTCCTGGCTCCTGACGTCCTGCCAGCCGAAGCCGCTCGTCCGGCGCCCTCCGCGCCAGAGCGAGATCGGCTTGCCGATATAGGAGAAGATCGCCTTCGTAACCGAAGTGCCGGCGGTCGCGCGATTCGAGGCGCTGATCGCAATCTCGACCGCGCTGACATCGTCCATGCCGTCGGCGAGTGCGCGTACCACGGCCCCGGACAAGGCGGGTACGCTGGAGGCGCCCGAGATGACGATCACTCCCGCAGTCCGTGCCTCCTCGGTGAGTGTCCCGATGCCGGTGACGAAGTCGCGCGCATCGGCGATGTCGAGATAGTGGCACCTGGCGGCGATACAGGCGCGAGCGACCGCGTAGCCCAGACCCTGGAAGGGGCCTGCGGCGTCGATCAGGACAGCAGGGCGATGCACGGCGAGCGCCTGCGCGATATCGCGGTCCCGGTCCAGGCGAAGCGGTGTGAGGCGCGGCCGGCAAGCGCAGAAATGCTCCGCCTTCTCCCGGCTGCGTCCGGCGACCAGGACCTCATGCCCCGCATCGGCCAGTCGCCGGGCGATGCGGGCACCGAAGCCGCCATAGCCGCCGAGCAGCAGAACCTTCACAGGATACGGTCCGCCATGTCCGGAGTGGGGCGCCAGCAGGTTTCGCGTCGGCCGAACCAGCGGTAGCGATTGCGGGCAACCCAGCGATAGAGCCGGTCGCGCAGTGGGCGTGGAATGAGGCGTGCCGCCAGCGCGACGCGCCAGGGCCAGCCCAGTCCTGCCGCGATGGCGATGACGGCATCCGACTGGCCCAGGATTCGACTGTCCTCGACCAGCAGCATCGTCTCGAAGTCCTGCCGGGGGAGCCCGAGGCGATGATAGAGTGTCTGGCCAAGGGGGCCTTGCGCGGTGGTGAGCGTGAAGCGGCGTTCACGGTCACGGCGCATGACGAATTGCGCCTGCTGCGAGCACATCACGCATTCACCGTCAAAGACGATCAGGCGCCGGCCCCTGGTCTGCGCTTCGATCTCTTCCCCAAGCCGTCCGGCCGCTGGGGCGGTGAGCCCGAGCCGTTTCAGGGGAGCGCCGATCAAACCGCTGACCATCGCCGCCAGGATGGCAGGCGCCGGCCAGATCCGGGCCAGCGGCCCGACGATCCGATCGCGCAGCAGAGGCAGGACCCGGCTGTCGGATTGATAGACCGGGGTGAACAGCGCGCTCATGGTTTGATAGAGCCAGACATGTCGGCGGCGCGCGGCGATGGCGAGGCCTGGCGCGGTCGTCGCCTGGTTCCCGTCGCGCAGGGCCTTTGCGAGCGCGAAGGCGTCCAGCAGGGCCATATTGGCTCCCTGACCGAGCTGCGGGCTCGTCGAATGCCAGGAATCGCCGATATGGATCAGGCCAGGCTCCGTCGGGATGGGAGTGGTCCTATGGGCATAGCGCGCGAAAGTCAGTTGATCCGGCGTTTCGATCTGCGCGAGGAGGGGCGCGGTTGCCGGCCATAGCTTGAGGACATCCGCCTTCCACACCGCAAGTCCGGAGCGCTGCCAGTCCGGGAGGCGGTCGCAGCGCAGCGACCAGAAGAAGGCTGCCTTTGCGGTCGGTCCCTGGGCCAGCCGGCCGATAGGCAGGACCCCGACCATCGTGCTCGCGCGGATATAGCGCTGTTCCAGCGTTGCCATGTCGAAGCCCGCACAGTGTGGCCAATCGAGACTGGCCCAGAGCGCGCCATAGGCCAGCGGCCGGCCCTGATGGCACGCGAGCGGGCTCATGGTGCCAAGGGCATCCACGATAAGGTCGAAGGGTTCCGTCCGTGTGCCGTCGGCAAAGATGAGCGTGCGCCTGTTAGCCCCGACGATTTCGCTTGAGGCCACGCTGCGGCCGGCCTCGACCGCAATGCCGGCCTCTCGTGCAGCGTCGTGCAGGATGTCGAACAGCGCAGCGCGATGAATGCCGATGCCGTGGCCGGCATCCTGTCCGAGCGCCGCATAGCGCACGTCGAGCACGATGCGCTGCGACGGTTCGGCGCGCCCGAAGAGCCGGTCGATCCTGGCCCCCGCCGCAAGGGTGGCTTCGGCGAGCTTCAATTCCTGAAGGACGGCGAGCCCGGTCGGCTGGATCATCAGACCGGATCCGACCGGACGAGGCGTTTCGAAGCGCTCGAACAGCCTGACCCGATGTCCGTCGCGATGCAACATCAGTGCGGCCGCCAGCCCTGCCGGGCCGCATCCCGCGATCGCGATATCCTTGGCTGGCATGAAACCCGACTTGGAGGAAACTGACCCCCTGCACGATAGGCGGGGCGAACCCCGCCGGCAACGGGGCATGCCGCCCCTTTCGCCATTCGTGGGCCGCAACCTGCCCGTGCAATGTTCCAGCAAGCCAGCGCGCCGACCACTCCAGGTGATTCACCGTGGAGATTGGGGCGATGCATCTCAGGGAAGACCGATCAGCGGGCCTCGCGGGGCGCGCGTTGCATGCGTATCTGAACCTCGTGGCGCAAACCACGCGCTTCAAGCCGGTGATCCCTGGCGCGCGGCCCTGGGAGCGGAGCCGCGAACCGTTCATCGCGATGACCTGGCATGGCCAGCAGATGTTGAGCCTCGTCGCCCTGGACGGAGCGCCGAAAACAGCCGTGCTGGCCTCGCTTCATTTCGACGGCTCTGTGGTCGCCTCGGCGATGGAGCGCGCCGGCTACCGCGTCATTCGAGGCTCGGGCACGCAGAGCCGGCGGAAGATCCAGGCCAAGCGCGGCGTTCCGGCCTTCATCGAGATGCGCGACGCGCTGCGCGGGAACACCAGCGTGCTGCTGACGGCTGATGTGCCAAAGGTTTCGCGGGTTGCCGGCAAGGGGGCCGTTCAGCTGGCGCGGGCGTCGGGCCGGCCGATCTATCTCTTCGCCGCAGTGACGACGGCACGCGTCGATCTCGACAATTGGGACAAGGCCAGCATCGCCTTGCCGTTCGGACGCGGGTGCGTGGTCTGGTCCGAGCCGCTCTATGTCCGGGAATGCGCCGATGAGCGCGAGATCAACCTGACAGCCTTGGAGATCACCGCCCGGCTCGACGAGTTGCATGCCATGGCGCATCAACATCTCGGACACCGCGCCTGACGCGCGCGAGGCGTTCGGTCCGGCCGTGCTCGTCTTCCTCTTAGATCACGCTGCGTTTGGACGAAATCGTCCAAACGCAGAAAACGTGATCGATTGTAATAGTTTAGAGCATGCTTCATGCGAAAAACCGTTGCCACTTTTTCGCAGCATGCTCTAGCGTCGGCCCGGTGGTGGGCAATCGGCCGGGTTGGCGCAGATGTTCGCAGGAGGGCGCAGGACGCCGCGATCATTCGCAGGCTCGATGCGGATGCGGCTGAGTTCCCCCGACAATCGCAGGCCGAGGCCAGACGAGATCAGCACGATCCGGGCCCGGTCGGAGGCGAGGACCATCGCATTGGCGCCGGCCACGAAATGCGCGCCGCCGCCGAGGCTGGCATAGACCCCGAATACGTCTTCATGTCGGTCAAGGCCATAGACCAGCATGATGACCCGCCCGTAATCGGCGCCGAGCCCGATCCCGACGGAGAGGGCCGACCATGTCACCGGGGAGGGCATGCCGTCGGCGAAGCGAAGCTCACCGACACCGTGTCGGCCGCCAAGGACGAAGGAGCCACTGACCTCTCCGCCGACAATATAGGCGTTCGGCTCTCCGAAGAGCGAAAGGGAGCGCTCCACGGGGATGCTGACCGTCTTGGACGCGGTATCGAAGGCCCGTTCGACGAGGCCCAGAATGTCGCGCCCCGGAGCTGTCGGCAGTTGACCCGGCCTGATGGTCTCCTCAGCCCGGGCGACCTGCATCAGGCAGACCAGCAGCGCGAGCATGGCGGCCAAGGCGAAGCGCAAGCGCAGCTCTCCCGATCTGGCTCTGTGCGCACTCATAAGACAAGCAGACTCGAGGGAGGGTTGAACGAAGATGGGAATGCGGTCCATGGACATGGACTGCGGGCGCGGTCCCCGGATTCGCAAGCCATAACCGCACAGAGGCTCCGTGACGATTCATAGCTCGACGAGCACCACAACAGTGAAGCGCCTGACGCCCCAGCGCAATTGGGAGCGGCCCAATGCATGCGCGGCAAATCTTCGCTCCGGGGGCTGCCGGTGACCTCGCTCTCGCGTGCCTTGACGATCCGGCTGACGCTTCTCGGCCTCGCCCTCTTTGCAGCGGTCATCGCTGCCGTGCTGGCCTTCACTTTCATTACCGAGGATCCTGGGGCGCTACGCAACGATGTGACCTCCGAGATCATTCGGCAAGGCGTGCGTCAGACCGCGGCTGACGGGTTGCGGGTGGAGAAGACGCCGACCTTGGTCAAGATCGAGAGCGCCAGCCCCAGGCTCTGGTATCTGGTTTCCGACGGACGGTCCGTTGTCGAGTATGCCCCAGAATTGCGGCCGAGCCTTCCGATCGATGTCAGGCTCGATGGACCGACGATTGCTGCACAGATGCGGGTCGGCGGCGACGGCGACAACGGCCTCGCCTTCGACATCATCGAGATGGACGGCAGCCGCGTCATCGTCGCGACGGGCGGTGGGCGACCGGGATGGGACCTGATTCTGGCCTATTTCCTGCGGGCCATCGCCATTCCGGCGCTGGTCATCTCTTTCATCTTCGGGGTCATCATCGCCTCGGCGATCGCCATGTCGGTCTCCTATATCACCGCGCGGCTGCGGCGTGCGGCCGAAGCCGCGGCCAGCATCGATCCCAGGGCGCCGCGCGGCCTGCTGCCGACACAGGAAACGCCGGTCGAGCTGATGCCGCTGACGACGGCGTTGAACTCCGCGCTCGACCAGATCGCCAGCAACATGGATGTGCAACGGCGCTTCATGAACAATGTCGCCCACGAATTGCGCACGCCGCTCGCCGTCATGCGGACCAAGATCGACACTGTTTCCGATGACGTCGTGCGCACTGCGCTGGCGACCGATGTGAACCGGCTGACCACAATCGTCTCGTCGATGCTGCAACTCGCCCGGCTGCACAGCACCGATCTGCCGTTCGAGCCGGTTCAGCTCAACAGCGTGGCCCGTGACGTGCTCGTGGATCTCGCGCCGCTGATCCTGCAGAACGCGATCGACGTGGCGCTCGAGGAGGAGGGCGACGACGCGCGAACCATCATGGCCAACGAAGCCACGGTTCGCGCTGCTGTGGCCAATCTGATCGACAACGCGCTTCGTCATGCCCAGGCGAAATCCAGCATCATTGTGCGGGTCATCGATGGCGTCGTGCTGGAGGTGGCGGATGACGGGATCGGCATCGCGGCAACCCAGCGCTCGGAAGTGACGGAGGCGTTCAATCGCATGTCGCCGCGCTCGACCGGAGCAGGGCTCGGCCTCACCATCGTGCGCGACATCATGACCGCGCATCGCGGGACTTTGACCGTTCTCGCGACGCGCGGCGGCGGCACGACAGTCCGCCTGCTGTTCTCTGAAGGTGAATGACCGGCCAAGCACCGGTCCGAAACTTGGATTGCCGTTTTCGGGAAAGCCGATGCAAACGCAGAAGGCCCGATCATCAGGCCGGACGCGATATCCGGTCTGATGATCTGGGTCGATTGATGGCTGGGAGCGAACCTGGCCTCACACGGGCTGTTCGGACTTCCTCAGGATGTATCCGATGCCGCGCAGCGACGAGATCTCGACATTCGCGGCAGCTTCCTTGAGCTTGCGGCGCAGCCGCGAGATCTGGGCTTCGAGCGTGTTGGACTCGATCAGGTCATCGAAGCCATAGACCGCTTCGATCAGGACGTTGCGGGTGACGACACGCCCGGCGCGCTGGACCAGCGCTTCCAGGATCAGCGCCTCGCGCCGCCGCAGGTCGAGGGGAACGGCCGAGACCGAGGCATTGCGACCCTCGATGTCGATCGAGAGATTGCCTGCCGTGATCACCAGCGAGCGGCCGGGATAGCGGCGCCGCGCAATGACCCTGATGCGGGCGATCAGCTCTCCCGGTTCGAAGGGCTTGACCAGATAATCATCCGCGCCGCCGTTGAGCCCGTCGATCACATCGGATTTCGCATCTCGCGCGGTCAGGATCAGGAAGGCCGGGCGGGGTTCTGTCGCCTTCATCGCCTTGACGATGGACAAGCCGTCGCCGTCCGGCAGACGCCGGTCGACGACGGCGATGTCGAACGGCGCCGTTTTGAGGGCGGCCAGCGCCGCTTCGACACTGCTGGTGCGGTCGACAATAAAACCTGCACCGAGCAGGAGGGACGACAGGAACGACATCAGCTCCGGTTCGTCTTCGACAATCAGAGCGCGCATGTCGTTCCTGCCGTAGGCCATGGCTGGAACGCGCCGCAGAAAAGCTCGGGGCAGCTCTTCAAACGCATCACGTCCCATCCATGCTCATGAACGGCCCTCTGGGCCGTAGGTTATTCGGGCCCGGAGCGACCGGGCCCCGGATATTCTAGCGGGTCAGAACCGGTAGTTCACACCGGCCTTGACCAGATGCTCGTTGACACCGACCTTGGTGCGGGCCGAACCGAACTGGAAGTTCTGCTTGCCGAGCGAGACGTAGTTGTACTCGACCTTCGCCGACAGGTTCTCGGTGATGCCGTACTCGACGCCGCCGCCGAGGACATAGCCGACCTTGCTCTTCGTCTTCGAGAGGCCGTTATTCGTCGCCTTGATGTTGCCATAGGCAAGACCGCCGGTGCCATAGACGAGGACGCGGTCGAAGGCGACGCCCGCCCGGGCCTTGACGGTTCCGACATAGCGCGTGTCGGCGCTGGTGCCGACCGCGTTGCGCGACGAACCCTTGCCGAAGCCGTTCATCGAAACGTCGCCCTCGAGGCCATAGACCATGCCGCCGGTCTGGACGTTGTAGCCGATCTGGCCGCCAAGCAGCGTCTCGTTGCGGCTCTTCCTGGTCACTCCTGTGAACCGGTCGAATGCGCCACCGGCGTGAATACCGGCATAGACGCCGTTCCAGTTGTAGCGAAGCGGCTGGGTATGGGTCGGCCACTGCTGGGCGCGCGGCACCGGGCGATCGGCCGCAGCCGCTGGGACCGCAAGCACTGCCAGCAGGCAGAGGCTCATGATCGGGATTGAACGATGCATCGATAACTCCTCGCGGCAGCCGGGGGCCTCGCCGCGTCTCCTTGCTCCCGAATCCGTGGATCGGATCAGTCGAACACCGCGCAAATTGCGGGTGAAGATTACGGCAACGTTGCCCGCCATGCGTGCAGCGGCGGAAGCGCTGGGATGGTGAACGAAAGCTTATCGCGCCGGGGCGGTGCGCGGGCGCCTGGTGCCGATCCAGCGCCTGACGCGGCGCTGATAATCGCGATAGGGTTCGCCGAGCGAGGCTGCGAGCACGCGCTCCTCGATCCTGACCTGGAGGGCGATCGCCGCGAAGAGCGCCAGCGTCAGAGCGATCTGGATCAGATTGGGCAGCACGATGAAGAGCCCGGTGAACAGGACGGCCTGACCGACGAAGACCGGATTGCGCGAGATCGCGAAAGGGCCGCCATCGACGATGGGTCCAAGCTCGCCTTCCGCCGCGCCGATGCGCCAGGAGGCGCCCATGAAGCGCTGCGAGATGATGGCGATGCAGGCGCCGACGACAACGAGGAGGTGGCCCAACACGTCGAACCAGGGACCGTCGAGCGAGGTTGCCAGGGGATCGATCCTGATCGGATTGCCGAAGATCGCCAGGCCGAGGGGCCAGAGCACGCCGCCGATGAAGGCGACCCGGAAGAGCAGGGCCGGCAGGCCCTGCGGCTCCGAGCCCTTGCTGAACAGCCAGATCGGCCGCCCGGCCTCCTTCGCCAGGATGGCCGACATCGCGAGGAAGCTGATGACGTAGACCACGACCATCAGATAGCTCGCGATCTCCATCGGGCTCATGGGCAGGCTTCCGTTCCCTTGATCAGCCGGCCTTGCCCGCGTCGAAACGCAGAAGGCGCAGCGCATTGGCGGTGACGATCACGGTGGCACCGGTATCGGCCAGGATCGCGACCCAGAGCCCGGTATAGCCGAGCACGCTGGTGACGAGGAAGACCGCCTTCAGCCCGAGAGCAATCGTGATATTGGTGCGGATATTGCCCATCGTGGCCCGCGCCAGCCGGATCATCGCAGCGATGTCGCGCACACGGCTCTTCAGCACCGCGCCATCGGCGGTCTCCAGCGCGACATCGGTGCCGGACCCCATGGCGACGCCGACCGATGCCGCCGCAAGCGCCGGCGCATCGTTGATGCCGTCGCCAACCATCATCACAGGCGCGTCGGCGCCGAGCGCCTTGATCGCCGTGACCTTGTCGTCGGGCATCAGCTCGGCCTTGTGATCCAGCCCGAGTGCGCGGGCGATGGCTGCGCCGGTGCGGGCATTGTCGCCGGTCAGCATGATGGAGCGGACGCCTAGATCCTTCAGCTCTGCGACCGCTGTCGCGGCATCGGCTCTCGGCTCGTCGCGCAGCGCGATCAGGCCGGCGAGGGCGCCGTTTGCGATCACGGCCGCCACTGTCTTGCCGGCCGATTCGAGCTGCTCGACCGCAGCGCTCGCCTTGGCGTCGAATTCGGCGCGCCTGGTCGCATGACGCGGGGCGCCGACGAAGATCGAGATGCCATCGAGCGTGCCGGTGACACCCTGGCCGGGGATGGCGGCTGCCTCGGAGGCCGGGCGGACGGCGATGCCATCCTGCTTCGCACGTGCCAGGACCGCCTCCGCCAGCGGATGACTCGAACCGGTCTCGACCGCGGCGGCTAGCGAGATCACATCGACTTCGGGCTTGCCGAGGCTGATGACCTCGGTGACGCGCGGGCGTCCCTCGGTCAGCGTGCCGGTCTTGTCGAAGGCGACGATCCCGGTCTTCGCGGCGGTCTCGATGACGACACCGCCCTTCATCAGCAGGCCCTGTCGGGCACCGGAGGAGAGCGCGGCGGCGATCGCGGCTGGGACCGAGATGACGAGTGCGCAGGGGCAGCCGATCAGCAGCAGCGCCAGGGCCCGATAGATCCAGACCGCCCATTCGCCCCCGAAGAACAGCGGCGGGACGAGCGCGACGGCGAGCGCAAGACCGACGATCGCCGGCATGTAGATCCGCGAGAACCGGTCGATGAAGCGCTCGGTCGGTGCGCGCGCTTCCTGCGCCTCTTCGACCAGCCGGATGATGCGGGCGATGGTGTTGTCCTGCGCTGCCTTGGTCACCCGCACACGCAGTGCGGCTTCGCGGTTGACCGAGCCCGCAAAGACCGGCTCGCCAACGCCCTTCGTCTTCGGCACGGATTCGCCGGTGACCGGGCTCTCGTCGATCCCGGAGATTCCGTCGGTGATGTCGCCATCGGCAGGGATGCGATCACCCGGACGGACGAGAACGGTCTGTCCGATCGCAAGCTTGGCCGCGTCGACCTGGCGGGTTGCGCCGTTCTCCTCGACGAGGGCGGTCTTGGGCACGAGGTCCCCAAGCGCGCGGATCGAGGCACGCGCCCGATCGGCCGCGACGCCTTCGAGTACCTCGCCGACGGCGAAGAGGAAGACGACGAGGGCCGCTTCCTCCGCGGCGCCGATGAAAAGCGCGCCGGCGGCAGCGATCGTCATCAGCATTTCGATGGTGAAGGGCATGCCGGCGCGGGCGGCGGCGAAAGCGCGCCGTGCCACCGGGGTAACGCCGATCACGCAGGCCAGGATGAAGGCCCAATGGGCCGCAGCCGGCCAGATCAGGCCTGCGGTCCAGGCGCCGCCGAGCAAGGCGCCGGTGCCGAGAACGAGCCTACCCTTGTTGGTCTGATACCAGGAGACCCCCTTCGGCGTCGCTTCGTGGACATGGCCGGGCAGCCCGTGTCCCTGGTCGGCCGTTCGGGCCGCAGCTTTCGCCTCGCCAGCATCAGAGCGGGCATGCGCGTGGCCGTGACCATGATCATGGTGGTCATGATCGTCATGGGAGCAGCCAGGGCCGTGAACATGCGCCGGCTTGGGGGCGGCATGGCTGTGGTGCTCATGATCATCATGGGAGCACCCGGGGCCGTGAACGTGCACTGGCTTGGATGCAGCAGCATGGCTGTGATGGTCATGGGCATCGGAGCCATGGTCGTGGCCGCATCCTCCGGGTGCTGTGGCCTCAGGCACAGGCTCTGTTTTTGCCCGGATCGAGGTCGTGGTGTAGCCAAGACTGGCCACGCGCTTTTCAATTGCCGCCGGCTTGGTGCGGCTCTCGTCGAGGGCCAGCGACAGCGTCTCGGCCATGACGGAAAGCTTGACGTCGCTGACGCCGGGCAGGCGCTCCACCGCGCCGCGAATGGTCGCCGCGCAGCTTGCGCAGTCCATCCCGCCGACCTTCCAGCTCAGGAGCTGTGGCTTGGTTTGGGCAGTGCTGGACATGACGTGTCTCCGCTTGACGGGCTTGTGAGACACCCCATGTACAATCTGGAGTGACTAGAGGTTCAAGAGGGAAATCATGCTGGAGGCAAAAAAACTCGAACGGGTGGTTCCGATCGGCGGTCTTTCCGATCGCACCGGGGTCAAGGTCGAGACCATTCGCTATTATGAGCAGGTCGGGTTGCTGCCGCCACCTGAACGCTCGGAAGGCAATCAGCGCCGCTATGGACGCCGCCATGTCGAGCGGCTCGCCTTCATCAAGCACGCCCGCGATCTCGGGTTCCCGGTCGAGGGCATCCGGACCTTGCTCCGCCTCTCCGACAATCCGGCGATGGCCTGCGATGAAGCCCATGCCATCGCGGTCAGCCATCTCGACGAGGTTCGCGACAAGATTGCGAAGCTGCGCTCGCTGGAGACCGAACTCGCCCGCATCGCCGTGACCTGCTCGGGTGGCGTCAAGGCTTGCGACTGCGCGATCATCGAGGCCCTGGCCGATCACGGTCAGTGCGGCCACGGGCATTGAGATCGCCGAGCCTGATTCGGGTACGAACTCTCCGAAATTGCCGGAAGTCCGCGAGCAGCGAGGCGAGCATTGCGCGATCGGTAGACAGCTCCAAGCGGGGCAGCCCCCGGCACCTGCCCCGGACTCAGGAGCCGTCTTTGGCGAAGCCCAGCGGGATCGCGGTGGTCGACTTCAGCTCCTCCATTGCAAACATGGAGGTCACGTCGTTGAGGTCGACGCGTGAAATCAGCTTCTTGTAGAGGGCGTCATAGGCCGCGATATCGGGCACGAAGGCCTTGAGCAGATAATCGATTTCGCCGCTCATCCGGTAGAAATCGACGATCTCGGGCAGATCGGCGACGGCGGCATGGAAGCGCTCGAGCCATTCCATCGAGTGGCGGCTCGTCTTGACCGCGATGAAGACGGTAACGCCGGCTCCCAGCCTTGTGCGGTCGAGCAGCGCGACCCGCTTTCGAATGAGCCCGCTGCCTTCCAGTTTCTGCACACGGCGCCAGCATGGAGTGGCCGAGAGGCCAACCTCTGCGGCAAGCTCGGCCAGCGGCATGCTGGCGTCCCTCTGCAGGCAGGAGAGAATTCTGAGATCGAACTCATCCAACTTGGCCATGGTCTCTCCTACGATGGCGCGATCCGGTTGCGCGTTTAATCATAGAATGGGTAGCAATTTTCAAGAACCGATGCCAGATTGGTATTACATTCTAGAAATGAGGCATTTTCGCCGGAGAACGCAAACGCGTTTCCCGTCGCCTGAGCTATCTTTGCTGGAAGCGATGCAGAGGGGAGTTCGCGTCATGCAGGGGTTTCTGAGCGAGGGCAGGCGCGCGGACGTGCTGCAGGTCTTGCGGACGGACAGCGGCACGCTCTCCCGGGATTACCTCAAGGCGGCCCGCGCGGTGCTCGAAGAGATCGTCGCAAATCCAGAGGCCATTCTGCGCTTGCCCTTGGAGCGCAAGCCCGGAAGTTACGCTCGGAACCTTCTCGTGGGCGACGATGGGGTCAGCGTCTGGGCGATGGTCTGGAGCCCCGGCGCAAGCACATCGATCCACGATCACCATTGCTCCTGCTGCTTCGGGGTGGTCAGCGGAACGGTCACCGAAACCTGGTATCGCGCGGTTGACGAAAGCCGTGCCGTCCCCACCCACGAGCACGCGCGCATGCCCGGCTTCGTGGGCTGCATGCTGCCCTCAGGTCCCAATATCCATCGCATGCAGAACCTCGGAAGCACGGACGCGATCTCGATCCATATCTATGGCTTCGATCATCAACGCCACGCCTCGTCGATCGAGACTGAGTTCACCGTCCTGACGAACTGAGCTACGCTGCAGGGGCGCGTCGGGCAGGAGTCCAGTGCTTATGCCACGCGCCTCGGCCGGCGGACGGCTCTCACCGTACCACTGTTTCCGCCTCCGCAGAAAAACTGATCGCCGCCATCGGCCTCGAGCCCCGATACGCCCATGCCGGGCGGCAGATCGAGCGTCTCCAGGACTTCTCCCGTCCGAGGGTCGACCCGTCTCAAGTCGCTCTCGTCACCCTCCCAGGTGCCGTGCCAGAGTTCCTGGTCGCTCCAGGTGACTCCGGTGACGAAGCGGTTGGAGTCGATGGTGCGAAGAATCGTCCCTGTCTCGGGATCGATCTGATGGATTTTGCGTTCCCGATACTGTCCCACCCAGAGCGTTCCTTCGGCCCAGGCGAGCCCCGAGTCGCCGCCTCCGCCGGGAGCAGGGATCGTCGCAAGGACATGGCCGGTCTTCGGATCGATCTTCTGGATGCGGTTCTCGGCGAGCTGAAACAGGTGTTGGCCGTCGAAGGCCGTTCCAGCATGTGCTGCGACCCCGATCGAGCGAATTGTCTGCCCGCTGGCAGGGTCGAGCGCGTTCAGCTTGTCGCCGGACGCGAACCAGACGTGCTGGCCATCGAAGGTTACCCCGTGCACCTGGTCGACACCCGGAAAGGGACCATATTCACGGAGAATTTCGGCTTCTGATTTTTCCATGCCTCATCCTAGTCGCTTGGCAGCGGAGCGGGGAGTAACAAGGTTGTCGTGAAACCTGGCATCGGCGGGGTGATCCAGCGACGCGCCCGTCCGTGACCGAAGGATTGCACCTTTCCGGTTGCCGCAAGCGCATCCAGTGCCCGCTGCACGGTTCGCTGGCTCGCACCAAGCGCAAGCGCGAGCGCCGAACTCGACCACGCCTCGCCGTCGGCAACGAAGGCCAGCACGCCTGCGTGCCGCTCCTCGACGGGCCGGGCCAGCACGGCGACGTCGCCAGCGTGGTGCGGCGCTAGCGAAAAGCCTTGTTTTGTCGCGGTCAGCCCGGCCAGACCTTGCAGCAATCTGCGCAGTCGCCCGATTTCGACCCGCAACCGGGCGCGGTGCGATTCGTCGGCCTGCTTCGCTCCGAAGGCCCGCGCGACGAGCATGTCGCGCGACACATCCCTCGGCCACGCCTCGGCCAGCGTCCGTGCCAGTGCGAACAAGATCGGGCGCGTGGCGAGCGAGACGACCCTATGCGGGTCGTGCACCACATGCCGGCAGGCATCCACCACGAGGGCATCTGACGCTTGCAGCGCCTCGACGTCCTCGAGCAGGAGCGGCCGCTCCTCCCCACGCGCGATCAATCGCGCCGCAGTCGTGCGGAGCAGGAGGGCTGCACTTTCGACCTCTGCTGTCAGTGCCGGGATGCCGGCACGGCGCGCAGCTTGCTCGGCTTGCGCAAGTGCAGCGCGCGCCGCCTTCGTCCGGAGGCGCCGCATCGCGATTCCCGCGGCCACCAGTTCGTGGACGGTCCGCGATGCGGCGGGAAGGGGCGTTGGGTCGAGTTCGGCAAGCTTGCGCTCGGCGTCGTCGAGCCGCCCGATCAGCAGGAGCCGGCGGATCTCGAGATGCCGCGCATGGGCGCCGTTCAGCCGGTCACCGTGCTCCTCGAGCGTGGCGCGCGCCGCGTCGAGCGTTTTCGCAGGCCAGCCGAGGTCGCGCGAGGCAAGCGCGATCTCGGCCTCGGCGACAATGCACCGTGCCCGCGCCACGGCCTCCTTCGGGCCGAAGGAACGTGCCGCACGCCGCAGGAGACCCTTCGCCCGAACGAGATCGCCGAGCTGTGCCATCGCGATGCCTCGCAGTGCGAGCGCGGGTGCATCGTCGCGCAGGGCGACCCGGTTCAAGGCGCCGAGGGGATCTCCCGCGGCCAGTGCGCGCGCCGCCGCGGTGATCAGAGAGTCCATCGGAATCCCGCCACACTTGTCACTCCCACCCCTCGATACCCTGTCCCTATCAATCTCATCACCGCCGACCACCCGCCGCTTCGCAAACGGGCGAGTGGCGAAGGTCACCCGGCGACAGGAGCGACGACAATGACGATACACATCACGGGAACGCGTGAAGAGTGGCTGGCCGCGCGGCTGAGGCTGCTCGAGGACGAAAAGGAGCTGACACGGCGCAGTGACGATCTGGCGCGGCGGCGCCAGGAACTGCCCTGGGTGCAGGTCGACGAGGAGTACCGCTTCGAGACCGATGAGGGCGGCGTCGCGCTGGCCGACCTGTTCGGAGGACGTTCGCAGCTCCTCGTCTATCACTTCATGTTCGGGCCCGACTACAAGGCGGGCTGTCCGTCCTGCTCCGCGATCGCGGATGGGTTCAACGGCATCCACCTGCACCTGGCAAACCATGACGTCAGGCTCACAGCGGTGTCGCGGGCGCCGCTCGCCAAGTTGCAGGACTACAAGCACCGGATGGGCTGGACGTTTCCCTGGGCATCCTCGGCTGGCGGCGACTTTAATTATGACTTCAACGTCTCGTTCACCGAGGACGTGCAGCGCGCGGGGGCGATAGACTACAACTATCGGCGCAGCGGTTTCGTAATGGACGCACTGCCGGTCACGGGGCCCGTCGCCGACTTCGCGGCCATGTCCGGAACCGATGTGCCGACATATACGCGCGACAGGCCGGGCATGAGCGCCTTCGTGCGCGACAATGGTGTCGTCTACCACACCTATTCCACCTATGCGCGCGGGGTGGATGGCATCTGGGGCATGTATCCCTGGCTCGACCGCGCGCCCAAGGGGCGCAACGAGGCCGGTGGCCCCTGGTGGCGCCGCCACGACGAATACGGACAGGGGTGAGCGAGGTCATGGCGAACCGTCAGGACAGCGGCGGTGAGGCGGCTCTCGGCGCAGCCGACTGGCTGTCCCTCGCGGCAGCGCCGACCTTCGCGGTCATGGCGCTGCTCACCAGCGTGAATGGCGGCGGTCAGTCGGACATCCTCTGCGCGTCCGCTGAGGGCGCGTCCCCGTTGAACGCAATGATGCCGATGTACGTGCTGATGAGCGCCTTCCACACCGCGCCTTGGCTGAAGCTGATTGCCGGCTGGCGAGCAACGACTTCCGCGTCTGATCCGGCTTTGGGGGGCGACAACAAGGGCATGCCGTAAGGATCGGGGCGGACACCGGCCGTAGCTGCGGAGCCAGCCGTTGGGTTGGCGCCTGAGTTCAGTTTTTGACGTCCGTCGCGGATAGGGGGCTCTGCGGGGGGATCTGCTCCTGGCCTCGGCCCCAAAGCTCTGCTTCCGCGTATCGGTCCCGTGACGCCGCCACCTCACTCGACGCGGTGGTGATCACCCCCTTCGTCGCGGGACCGAACCAGATCGTGCTCGCCTCGCTGCGAGAGAAGGACGCTCCACGCGCAAAATGCGGCCGGAAACCTCGGTCATTCCGGTGCATGCAGAGGGCTTGTGCCGGCTGTGCTGCGTGCGCCGAAGTCCGACGGGGTGCGTTTTCTCGCGCTATTTCGGGAACAGGAACTGGAGCTGGGCTCGGAGCTGCCAGTCGGCGGCGCCGCTGGGCTTTGCGACGTTGTAATAGGCTGCGAGCTGCGCGTTGACGGGCTGATGGCCCATCTTGAACACGCGCCCGAAACCGCCTCCGATCGGCACCGTCCAGCGGTCGCCATGGCCGGTTTCCCAGTTGGCGGTGATGATGGGGACGAGGTCAGGTACCAGCCGCCGTGGAAATTGTAATTCACGAAGGGCTGCAGCGTCATCGCGTTGACCGCGCTGCGATTGCTCTTGCCCGCGAAGGACCAGACATTGTTGACGAGGACGCCAACGACCCAGGGCCCTTCGATCGCCAGGGCGACGAAGGCCGGGCCCGCCGAGTACTTGCCGGCGGTCAGGGTCTTGTCGGTGCCGGTGGGGAACACGAAGGTCGGGCCGATGCCCCAGATGATGCCGTGTGTCGGCTGCTTCGGCGAGAAGAAGAAGCTCGGGTTGATGTCGCCGAGGCCGAACTCGCGCTCGCCATTCACCGTCAGGGCCGGTTGCGCGATCACCGGCGTGATCCAGCGCG